>CALODB010000007.1:0-141265 GCA_942492085.1 uncultured Desulfovibrionaceae bacterium
ATGCATAATACTTTCACAGATTTCTAACTATAGAATTAAAAACAAAAAAAGACATATACTGATTAAGTATATGTCTTTTATCACTGGTAATAATTTCAAGCTACGTGCATACATTTATATACATGAAATCTACCGCACAGGTTGCTTTTACACTACTAAATATCAATATACGATTGCTAGTAGTGTAATGACAGAAAACCCTACTCACTACAGTAGTAACTAATCCTCTACATATTAATGCTAAAGTAGCTTCTATTTGCCTCTGCTATAAACTTGCGAGCATTAGGTAGGCATGATGCTACATCATAGTAAAATGCGATACTCATCCCTTCTGAAGAACTGTTTGCCAAATGGGATACGTCGGGGGTATTGCTGATAGTTATCTTGTGTTAACAATACAGCTTATCAAGGAATACAATGCTGAAGCATTCCTACAGCAATCTGACCTCCGCAGAAAGTGCAGAAACATATCTTGCTGATTATCTTGAACACATCCCCGCCATTGTTTGGCGAATCGATATTGTGGGGAATGAAATATCCTTTCTCAACTCGTACACTATTCCCGCGCACGAGGAAAAAGTTCGAGCGATCCTGCAGGACCCTCAACTGGCTAAAACAATGATTCTGCCTGAAGACAGGGAACAATTTAACAACTGTTACAAGCAGATTCGTAACCGTATCAAAACCGCGTGCGTTTTCCGATTACGCCTTGGGAAAGGTATGGCCAGATGGTTCAAACTTGCCGCCATGCCAGATCCAAATCATCACACCAGCTCCATCGGCATGCTCATGGACATATCCTCGCAGGTAAACACTGTACTCACTACCGATGGCATGCCCACGCTTTCTACCAAAATTGACCTCATCAAAGATCCCGTGCTGCTTGTCCATTTCTCGGATCGTACCGTCCGTGCTGCTAACAAAGCAGCCAAACATTTTTTGAAATACGATGATGACAAATTGCTTTCTTTGACTTTTCAGGAACTTCTGCAGCACAACACCAGCACCACCCTGCACCAAGTGTACGAAGGCCTTATTTTCTCAGATAGCTGGAATGGCAAGCTAAACATAACTGACAGTCAAGGCAGAAGCCACCAATGCTCCACACATATTCAGGCAATTGCCCACGCCGAAGAAAACTTGCTGTGGGTCACCATGACACACAATAATGATTGTCTTACATGCAAAGGTATCCCAGTTCACGGTAATGAGGCAGTGCCGCTAGAGGCCGTCACAAAATCCATGCGAAAATGCAACACCATAAAAGGGCTGCTAGAAGCCATGCTCAAGGCGCTTCCTTCCGACTCCCCCACGGATGCCATTATGCTCTCTCGCATTTTCATCGACAAGAATACCGTGGTCGTTATAGGAGCCGGCGATCCCTTTGAAACGGTATCGGAAAACCATATCCATCCATACGAGGGTTCCATTGCCGAAAATATTGTGCGCTTCGACCTACAAAGTCATGTAGTCGCGGAAACATCCAAAAGCATCAAACCTATAGACTGGGCACTTTTCATTCCGCGCGGCATTCGTTCCTACTACGCCCAGCCTTTTTATGAAAAAGGCATTTTGACAAGTGTACTCATATTCTGCTCCACAAAAGGCCAGAGTTATGATCCGGACGCGAACGCTCCGCTACTTGCGCTTCACGAAGAATTTTTGAATAACCTGAAGCGCTGTCTGCACGACAGGTAATTACACTGGCCCAACCACTTTGCTAAAAATTATTAAGCGCGGCAGAAAAAACTCTGCTGCGCTTTTTTTTCTTCCTCATCTACACCCCCCTCACAATCAAAACAATACGCAATTATATTTCAGGCAGTTAGAATGATTTTATTACCAACAAAGGCAATGAGACACAGAAACTGGCTGAACCAGTTTCTGTGTAAATATCCTACTATCTCTTGCCCTTCTAGTTTCGCCTCAATAAAAGAACACTCAGACGACAGTTAGTACTTACAAACACAAAACTGGTTGGACTAGATATGGCTTCAACGCAACGACCACTTCTTTGCCAAAAGATTACAGCAATGCTTCAGAGCAGCTCTTTCTCCATTGGAGGTCGGTTACCTGGAGAACGCCGTCTTGCCGAAATGTTCAACACAAGCCGGAACACCATTAGGGAAGTGCTCTGTAATCTCGAAACGATGGGGTATCTCGAGATTCGCGAAAAAAGTGGCTGCTACCTGAAAAGCAGGGAAGGCCGCATTAGCTGGGAAATGCTTCGTAGGCGCAAAAGCCTCGTCGCAAATCGCCAAACTATCGAGACCCTCATGTTCATGGCACCAAAGCTTGCACGAGCCGAGGCGTCCCGTCTCTCAGCCAATGACATTGAAAAACTGGAAACAGCCACAGCAAAACTCGGTGAGGCTATTGTTAATTTCGACCTACCAACAGTCAGTCGCGAATACATCGGCTTTTTTCTGGCGTTGGCAGAAGTCTCCGGCAACGACTACCTTATCTTACTCATGAAAGAGCTAGCCAAAGGTTCCCAGAACATTGAACACGGGGGAACCAGTCTTTCTGAAGTGCAGATACACTCCCTGTTTGCATATCATGTGGAACTATTTAACGCCCTGAAGAATGGTCAACCCGATCAGGCGGAAGCGCTTGCCGAACGTTGTATGCAAACGTTCTATCAGCTGATTCTTCCTGAATAATAAGCAATGAAAACTGTCATGAAACGAAGAGAATTTTTTAGCCGCTTCATTCCCGGAAAGAGCCCGAAAAAGAGTGTGTCAGAAACCGTTCACCAGAAGGAACCGCTTCCAAAGCCTCCAATATCTGAAAATGAGCGTTTTTTGCACGCAATGGCACTGGGAATTGACCCGGCTACAGTAGCGCCCGGGCAATTAGAAAAACTGGTTTCAGAGTAGAAACCATCAACCTAACTCTAGAATAACGTAGTTGGGACACGAGGACTGATCACCTTCGCGACGAACTCGTAAAGGATTAGTAACATGGACAATAGTAGTTTCAGCTACCTTGAAAGTCGAAAATTGGTCAAACGCTGGAATGGTCCAATTCCGGCTTTGGTTAATACGATTATCATTTTTGCATTCTTTTATGTAACTTGGTGGATTTTCCAAGATCCGCGCGGCATTATGCGTATGTACACCCCGTATGTGGGGTACATGGTCTGCCGTTGGCTCCTGATTCTGTTCATCTGGGTGGCCTATATTTTTGACTTCTGGCCATTTAAACGATCATGGCTTCAGAAGACCCATCCTTTGATCAAAGGTTCTGTGCTTACTCTCGTCAGTGTCGCAGCCATGATCATTCTTATGAAAGGCTTCTTTGTAGAAATTCTTGGCAACTTCGGTATTCCGTACTTCAACCCTGCACGGCTTGAAGCTATGGGTATCACCGATTTTTATTCTATCGAATATGCAGCTGAAGCCATTATGATGTTTGCGGCAATTGCCTCTTGGCTTTCTCCAAGTTGGGTTGTTGCGTGCGAAAATGCACCGTGGCAGAACCTGAAACAACCTGCTCGGGGCATTACAATTGTTCTCGTTACGTTCTTCTTCAGCATGATCGTATTCTTTTTAACCATGCATTCCCACATGGCGATTCTCTTTTACCCTTGGCAAAAATTCACCGCAATTTGTCCGCCTTATTGGGAAGATTTTGCCAATACAGTTTCCGGAAACTTCCATATCGCATGGATTATGTGTTGTACCGTAGTTGTCTGGGTTTATGAAACTATTTGGGAACGCTACCCTTTCAACCTTATTAAGAACAACGCGCTGCGCCGCACAACTTCCTTCTTTGGAATTATCATCATCGCCGTTGCACTGTGCTTCTTCCTGTTCTACGCACAGGACCTCGTTTGGGGCGAAACCATTCGTGGCACCCGTCGCATTATGGCTCCTGACTGGCGCTGGCTGCACGTTGGTGAAATGGCTATCTTCTGGCTTGTTCCAACACTGTTCCTCACCTTCTATTGCAACAACTGGCCGACCAAATTTAGTCGCCCAGTCAACGTGTGCATTCGTACCCTGCTGACAGCTGCTTTAGCTGTGCTTGTCTATGTAGTTTACTACAAAACTTCTCACCTCTTCCTTGGCACTCAGAAAGGTATTTCCCATCCACAGCAGTTCCCAATGATCCCTATGATCTGGCTGATCAACATCTTCTTGATCAACGTATGGTTCATGGACGGTTGGCCTGGTTGGAAAGCTGTACCTAAAACCCAAGAAGAGCTTGAAGAAATCAAGGAAGAAGTTGTTGCACATGATGTGAAGTGGTCCCCGGGTATTGCAAAAGGTCTGGCCTTTGGTCTGGCTGTCGGTCTTGCGCTTTATTTCGCTGTGATCAGCATTCTGCCGTGGATTGGCACAAACTTCACCATCATTAAGTAAGCGCAAGGAATAAGGAGCGATAGAATGAGCAACGATAAAAAGAACCTCAGCAGACGCGACTTTGTCAAAGGAGCCGCAACCGGCCTTGTGGCAGGCGCTTTTGCTGGTATGGGTATGTATTCCTATAGCCCGATGGCATATGACCATCTTGAGAAACCACAGCGTAAACTGCACGACTTCGGCGCATGCCGCAATGTCCGCGTAACCAACATTTCAGAAACAAGTTGGTTTAACAACGCACACCTCATCGGCGATATTCATGAAGCTGGTGGCCTGCTCGTTAACCAGTACACCTTGAACTGGCCACCTTTTGCCAACGGCAAAGGCTCTGCACAGGGTTCCTACGAAGAAGGCATCGGCACAATCAAGGAACTGCTTCCAAACGACTTAAAGAAAGCTTGGGAAATCCAAAAAGAGCTCGCTTTGCATCCTGATAACGCAGGGGGTTACTCCTGCCTTATCGAAGTAGAAGCTCTGGACGGAACCATCCATAAATACCTGCTGGACACCGGTTGGTCTTACGAATGGATGGAAGACAGCTTTAAGCGCGAAGGTATCGACAAGATGCTACGTGATCAGGAGATTGAAGCCCTGTTTATTTCGCATGAGCATTGGGATCACTTCTGGGGTCTGCCAGCAACCGTGAAATATGACAACCGCATCCCGTTGTACGTTCACGATGGCTTTTACAAAGAAGGTCTTCAGTACATTGAAGATTGTGGCTATGAAGGCGAGCTAACGATTGTAGACAAGCCCATTACTGAAATTGTGCCGGGTATGGCAGTACTTAAGTTCGACGTGCCTATCATCAACCGCGTATTCGGTGAGACTTCTCTTGCGTTTAACATTAAGGATCGCGGTCTGGTGCTGATATCTGGTTGTTGTCATCAGGGCATCCTCAAGTTTGCTGACTTTGCTTACACCAACTTAAAATATGATAATGACAAGTTCTACGGCATCTATGGTGGTCTGCATATCTCACCTTTCGAGGACTGGGATCCAAAATATGACGACCTTGTAATCTCCCTCGGTCAATGGGGCTTCGAGCGCATCGGCTGCAACCATTGCACAGGTCACCTTACTGCTAAGAAGTTTATCGAGGCTGGTTATCCTGTTGTTCGGGGTACAGCTCGTTTCCGTTCTGCCTCAAAGGATTACCTTGGCAACGGCGATAAGATTACTTTCGGCTGCTAAATAATATATATACCTATAACGGCCTGCTCCACTGTAAAAAGCGGGGCAGGCCATCTATAAACGAGAACGACCATGAACCTTTCCACCATTCTTCCTCCGCAGCGAAACAAAAGCAGGAAACTTAACTTACCGGAAGTGCTGGTTAATTGTATCTTAGCAGCCTGCCAACATGATGAATTTAAACGGTTAGTCGGTTGGAAAGGACTAGCTGTGTGCCCTATGGGTATGCAGGCATGGACCATGAAGTTTCGTACCCGCCTTGGCGTGTATGGATTTTTAACTGAACAGGATTCTGAAAGTAATTCCGATCAGCAAGCTGCTCTAGGTTTGTACTATTTTCCTTCCCCTGATGAACCGTTGCTTGAGTCAATGTCTCTTGCCGCCAACCATGCGGTAATACAAGACGACTATACGAAGATGCTCCGACAGTTTTCTTCCCGTATTCAGTGGGCAGCTCCTTTTCGTATCGCCTCTTTAACCTTCACATTAGGGGCGGAAGAAGATGCGCTAAGCTTGCAGATGTGTGCCGAAGACTGCAAGCTATGTATTGCACAAGATGGTGTTCCCAGCATGGATGGTCAGTGGATTATTGCACCGGGAGAGGCTGAGGAAGAAATCCCAGCTCATGCCATAGCAACGGATTTTCTCCTCGTGCTTGCCGCTGCCGTTTCTAACAGCCTAGGAACGTCTCCTTGCCAATTTGCTAGAAGCGAAGTTGCGAACAAGGGCCTTGGCTATGACGCACAAGGCAACAAATTTTCCATTTCCAGAGAAATCCTCACTCTCACTGATTTCCTCGGATGGGGGGAAAAAGAAACCGTTAAAAGGCTCGCATCCCCAGTTCTTTCAACGTCTACTGTTTCAGGAAACGCACCCGACAGGGAAACCCTCCCCGAGCCTGTCCGCTCAGCGCTTTTTTGGGAGACTCACGACCTTGCCGCCATCGCTGACAAGGGTGAGCATGAGTATGCATTCGATACTCGCCCAAGCCTCATAGTGCTTAGCGGATTTCTCGGTGCTGGGAAAACCACGTTCCTGAATCAGATTCTTGAATACCATGCTGCCCGCGATGAACTAGTCGCGATTATTCAAAACGAAATAGGTAAAACCGGCGTTGACGGTAAGTTGCTTGAAGGAGATGACTCCATCATCGAACTGGATGAGGGATGTGTTTGCTGTACGTTGGCAGGCAATCTTTCTAAAGGGATTGAGCAGCTTAAAAGCCAATTCAATCCGAAAGTTATCGTACTGGAAACGACTGGACTGGCAAATCCGTTCAACATTTTGGGCGAACTGGGTACACTACGTCCGCTTGTTCGTTTAGACTCAATCACAACGCTGGTTGACGCAGAAAACGCTTCGGCGTTGCTTTCGGAAAGTGACATCGCTCTCAATCAGGTTAAGGCAGCAGACACCATCATCATCAACAAGTGCGACCTGATCTCTGAACATGAGCTACAGGTGCTGACAGAGCGCCTCTACACATTGAACAAGCGCGCACTCATGGTGAAAACAAAGCATGGTGCAATAAATCCGGGAACACTCTATGATTTCGACCCGCTGTCGCAACTCCCAGCTGGACTTTTACCTAGTCCATTAACCTCTCCCAACCACACGCACGCCATGGAAGGGTTTACTTCCCATCGATTCATCTTTAACGAATCTTTACGACGAGATGACCTACTGAACACTTTGCAATCATTGCCGAAAGAGATATTCCGACTCAAAGGGATTGTAAAAATAGCCGAGGATGATCTGCCCAATGTGGTGCAATATGTTTCCGGCCGTTATGAAGTCTCACATCTTGATAGTGAATTCGTTGACGAGAGTTTTCTCGTCGCCATCGGACGAGATATGGATCTTTCAATACTTGAAAAGTTGGAACGGAGGCACGCATGAACATACTTCAGCAAGGCGGCGTCATGATGTGGCCGCTTCTTATACTCTCTATTGCATCCTTTGCAGTCGTAGCTGAGCGGTTTGTAGTCTTTACAACACGCCGCTTTCCTGCATCCGATAGCCTTGGAGAGTTATTTACCCTTGCCCGAAACGGTGAAAAGGAAGCCGCCCTCGAGCGAATAGAAAACGACGCGCCAACCTATCTCCCTTTATTCAAAATTCTTTTCAACGACAGTCCTGAAAAAGAAAAAGGGCAGGAGTTGCAGCTTACAGGAGAAAATCTTCTTTTTTCTCTAAGTAGACGCCTTGATTTTCTTTCCACGGTGGTTGCAACCGCGCCGCTTATTGGTCTGCTGGGAACCGTGTTCGGTATGATTGAAGCATTTTCACGACTTTCTGCCTCCAACAATGTGGACATCACTATGCTTGCCGGTGGTATTTGGCAGGCACTGCTAACTACAGCAGCTGGGCTTTGCGTAACCATTCCCACCCTACTCGCCCATGGTTGGTTTTGCAGACAACATGAAAAGACTGCTTTTGCTATGCAGCGCGCAAGCAATATCTTTCTCGAACAAAAGCTGTAGAGAACACTATGATCTCGTTCAAGCAGCATTCACCTCGTCCGGCTAGTCCCAATTTGACATCACTTTTGGATGTTGTGTTCATCCTTCTGATTTTTTTTGTGATCTCAGCTGTGGTTACAGTGAAAGGCATCTCCATGGAACTACCACCCGCAGAATCGTCCAAGCCTGTTTCCGGCAAGTCCATGGAAATTGAACTGCATTCAAACGGTGACCTGTTTTGTGACTCAAAGCCCATCACACTTAATGACCTTTCACACAAACTTCGTATTATTGCTGAAAAACCTTTTGCCATGCAGCCTGAACATTTCTTGCTGAAATCTGCACCGCAGGCACGGGTACAGCAATTTATTTCCATCGTAGACATTTTGCGGAAAAATGGGTTCAGCAACCTTGTAATTGTTACGAACAACAAAAAAGTACCACAAGACACTGAGGGGAACCTATGACCCCGCGTCAACTGTTGACCTTGTGTGTTGTGGGCTCATTTTTTTTTCATGTATGGCTGTTGCAACAAACTTGGACTGCTAAGCAGATTGAGAGTGACGGATACACTGTTATACCTATGGATTTTGAAATGGCAGAGAGTAATTCTAGTGACTCTCTCGCCTTAGAACAGGGGATTGAAGAACCTTCTGATGCAGAAGATTGCGAAGATGCAGCGCGACGACTGAAGCGGCTTGCCGTGAAGCACTACTTAAAGGAAGTACATGCAGCGATTGAACGCCGAAAATTTCTTTCCGGAAACGGCGATTTGTCCAAGCTGATAGGTAATGTTCTTTACTCGTTCCATATCCGGTCAGATGATAGCTTCACAGATATCCGGCTTGTTCGTTCTTCCGGTGACTCCTCCCTTGATGCGGCTGCACGTCGAGCTATTGTTGCGGCAAGTGGAGTAACAAAACGCCCCAAAATAATTCGCGGTCAACAGTTTACCGTCAGCATCACTGTCAAATACCAATACAACATGTAGCACCTGTCCACTCGCTTAGATTTATTTCAAAAATAAACAGTACGCCACACCGAAAAGGTGGATACCAAGTTACGTCACGAGATTATACAGATAATTGTAAGACTCAACTGTCGCAAAAGAATAGCAGTAATTGCTTGAATGCCGCTGCCGATAATGCATTCCCAAACTTAACTTGTTCGCAGCTGGGCAAGCTCTCTGCGTAATTTCTCTAAAACATTCTTGAAAGCTTGCTCAGAATGTAGAATCATATCCAATTGACGTGTATGCATAAGCAAATGCCCCACTACATAGAGCCTCTGTTTTATATCTTCTTCTGACATGTTTTCACATCGAGCCGTAAGTCTATCCCGTACCACACTCACTCTGAAATCGTGCTCATCCAAAATTATTGCAATGAGGCGAACCCTTGCGTTCTTTTTTTGTAGATCAGCTGCACCACCGGAAAACTTCATCGATATAAAATTTTCTGCGGAGACATTCCCACCAAGCGTTTCCACTGTACAAAAATGGTACCCAAACCGAAATTGCAGGCAACAGAACTTACTGCTTATAAGAAAGTAATTACGCATGGTATAGACAGAACTTGCGTCTGGCACGAGAGAGGGATCGCATGTAGATTCTGCAAGAATAGTTAAAAAGCTTTTTGCGCTTACTGGGGGCGGCCCTGCCCATTTGACAGCTGTCATCCCTTTCCAGATTGCATGCATCGGAACAGAGGAAATATTATCGAATGTTATGAATTTTCCCGTTGGATACGTTATGAATCCATCATCTAAATCCACCACCCAGTATTGCATGGGGCAATTATCATAAAGCTGCTTAGTCTTACCCGAGGGAATATGCATATCGCGCCCGACTCGGAACATTTCATCTATGGCATATTCATGGCAAAATCGTGTGATGTCATGAAGAGTTGTACAATTTTCTGCGGTGAACTCTGGACTGGTTGGATCGGTTAAATGCAGCGGAACAATTTTCTCAACCGCAGATGCAAGCATTTCATACACAGGGGTGCCTTTCATGGAACGCCTTTTTTGGCTCCATAACTCTAACAACGCGTCCACTTTCCCTGCATACACCTTTCTATATTGCGCATCTAAAGTTGCATCTCCCTTGTACGAAACAAGGTTTTCAACAGTCCCCACTCCAAAAATCCCCGGAACTCCATACTCTCTGGCAACAGTTGCCAAATGCCCTGCACGGGAGCCTGTTCCTGAAATAACGCCACTCGCCTTTGACAACAAAGGTGCCCACCTTGGTGATGCATACTGAACAACTAGAATAGCACCTTCTGGAAACGTCAGGGCGTCTACTTCTCGTTGAACAAAAACTAACTCTCCATATCCAACACCGGTTGAAACTGTATCCCCGCCGGAAAGAAGCAACGGTTCAGTCACATCAATTGAATGTTCTATACACGGCGACTGAAACAAAGGTCTGCTTTGAAGGAAAAGAATCTCTCTATCTTTAGTCATTCCCCATTCAATATCTTGAGGACAACCGTAATGTTTTTCGATTTTCGCAGCATAACTCTGTAAAGATTTAAGCTCATCAAGCGTCAGCACCGGAACATATTGCATACTCTGAGGAACAGGAACAAGCTCCACTCCTCCATCTACCGCAACATATTGCTTCTCTTTGTTGGCAATATCCTGTCCAACAATAGCCGAGCCAGAGCTCTGCTCCTTGCGCATCTTAATGATGTCTGCCGCAACTCTGCCATCCACAACACCCTTTGGAAGTCCATGAGCAGCATGAATTGTAGATATGTTCTGCGAACAATCAATCGGGTCAGTGCTGTAAACTACCCCGCCTGCTATCACTTTTTGCATTGGCATAATGGCTACACACACCGCAAGATCACGTGCTGCAAGCCCCTTTGCTTTGCGATAAGCAACCGCTTCAGGAGAATATTTAGACGCAACAACTTCTTTCCATGCATCAAGAATTTCATCATAGGCAACATTCAAACGGGAAAGATACTGCCCTGCAAACGCGTGATGCCGACCATCTTCCCCAACGGCACTACTTCTAACGGCAAAATGGTATAAGGAAGGATCACCCATATCTTTAACCAGACGGGTAATCTCGGTAGAAATTTCTTCTGGAACAGGTGCCTTTTCAATTTCCTGACGAATCTTTGAACAAACCGCATACAGTTCAGTAAGAGAATGAGACGTTACCTGTCGTAATCTGCGGTCGCACACTTCATGAAGTTCATTATAACGCATGAACACCCAAAAAGCGTTAGAGGTTGTTGCAACACCATCGGGAACCGGTACACCGACATTGTTTTTCAATTCACCAAGATTTGCAGCCTTACCACCCACAACAGATGCGTCGCGTGCGGTAATCTGTGAAAAAGGCATGACAAGAGGACTCTCTGTACTGGAGGGGATACTCAACAGTTCGTTATTCAACGCTTTTTGAATTTCCAAAAAACGCTTTTTTATCGGAGCAAATTTTTCCGGTGAATACCCTTCAATGCTCGAAATAAGCTGATACACCGCAGTATTGACACGTGTAACCTGAGTTCTAACATACGTCGCGTCAAACTCATTCCCTTCCGCCAATGTCAGCTCCATCTGCGCCATCACATCCAGAGCTTTATTGTTTGCACTTATTAAGCGTTTAAAATTAGACGCTGCTTTAGTAAAATCTTGCTGCAAAACCTCTTCCCCCCCATCATTTGCGGGAGAGAAGAGGCGTTGAGTCGTTTCAGCAAGTCCCTTCAAGCAATGTAAAACTTGATGAAGGATCTTCATTCACTACACTTCCTTTTTAGAACCACCCTTCATAGCGAGTCCGACACCTTCACATAAGTGGAAAAGCGCATATCCCCACCATAATGTGTAGATAACATAAAAGATCAAAGCAAAAGAAAGAATTCCATAACTATTCGAGGCTCTTCTTGGTTCAATACCAAAATAGTTATACCCAACTTCCACCCCTTTCACGACAACAGTATTCACCACAGCCGCCTCTGGGAACATTTTTTGACGTTTGAGTGCTTTTTCTGTTTCTTTAAGGGTCTGCCACCATCTATACATTACCACTTTCGGAAGCATTCCGTATCGTTTCATAAGCGTTGCTTCATCATTATAGAAGGCAGTGTCACTATCTGTAATTGCAGACGAAAGCATGGAGCCAAGAGTTCCGGAGTACTCAAGACTTGTTTCATCTTTCATGACAACATTACCTGTATTTTCAAGCAACATTGCTGCCTGCTGAGCAATTTCCTGACTACTATACTTTAGAGAAATTGCCACTTGGGTATTTTCGACTTTCTGGTTGCTCTCTCTCAATGATGCTATGTAATGTGTAGAGCCTTTCGAGATAGAGTTAAACAAATCATCCGAAGCCTGGAAAGCACACCTGCCGTTACCGTACCAAGGCATAAACATTCCCGCAAATACACATCCAAAACTTATGGCCATAACCAACCCAAGCATGAAATTTTTATGATCTCGTATTAGCATCACTAATCCCTCCTCAGTGTTGGAATGTTGGTAATGAATTTAGAAATTACCCACAGAGCAAAAATAGTTACTACGATAAAGAATGCGTAGTTGCCCCATGTCGCAATTGTTTTTGCAAGCTCCGGAGAAATATCCAGTACTTCCATTTCTTGCAATTTTGCAGGTAATGCCAACAGCCTGTTAATAAAACCTGCTAAAATTGCTGTTGCATAAAAACCACGGATGTAGATGCCTTTTACTACACGCGTTGTGAGTGCACCAAGCTGGATACCCAACAAGGAACCCAAGAGCATACCCATTGCGAGTGTGTAGAAGATAAAACCATAAATTGCGTACTGCGTGATGGAAGCAAAACCGGCGGTAAAGATAATCTGTAAAATATCTGTGCCAACAGTTGTAAAGCTTGAAACACCCAGAATGTATACAAACATCGGGAAGGTAAGGAACCCGCCGCCAACACCCATAATTGCCGCTACAAAACCTACAAAAGCACCACAAATTGCAACAAACACACCGGAAATCTGCTTACCACCCGGAACAAGATCTTCATCAAAGGTGATCATAGGTGGAAGGTTTACGCCTTGCAGTTTAGACGAAAGTCCCTGCCCGTCTGCCGGACCAGAACCATGAGCATCGCCGCCGCCATCCTGCTTGCGCAGCTTCAAAAAATCGATCAAAGAATAGAAACCAAGGAACCCAAGAAGTACTACATAAATGGCGCTAATAAAGGTATCACTTAACACTGGGTTAATTTCGTATAGTGCCCTGTTTACAAGACCACCGCCGACTACACCACCCAGCGAGCCTACAAGAAAGGCTATGGCAAGCTTAGGCGAAACATTGCCGAGTTTTTTATGAACTGCTGTTCCCATAATTGCCTTTGCAAAAATATGGAAAAGGTCGGTACCTACTGCCAAGATACCTTTAATACCAGCACTCATAAGAGCCGGAGTAATGATAAACCCGCCGCCAGCTCCGATACACCCGGTAATAAGCCCTGCGAAGAGTCCGATAACAATTGAGACTACAAAAATTCCTGGTGTGTAAAAAGCAGGTGAGTATGCCTTTTTTCCGCCTAAAATTTCCGGCATAACATCACCGGCCACTGCCAGAGACACCAAAATTGCCGGTAGCGCGAGCGCCAAGAGTATCAACATACGTTTTTTGCTTCGCAATATATTATGCGAAACTTCTAACTCCCACCTCGCATGCGCTTGCGAAGCAGCCATCAATACAGCATAAAATTTCCTCATAACTTCCTCCTAGATAACTAACCACAAGTTCCGTGCGTGATGCTAAGAACGATGTGAATTATGTACGTTTGCGGCATCATGAACTTTGAACATGAGCTCATCGATGTCAGCCGGCTTTAACAAATAGTCATAGGCACCCAGAGCCATTCCACTGATAGCAACATCGAGATCGGCATGACCTGTCAGCATAATTACTTCCACATCAGGCATGAGCTCTTTGATCCGCCGCAGTGTTTCAATGCCGTCAATGCCCGGCATTTTCACATCTAAAACAACCACCTTTACAGGTTCTGCTTTCAACATCTCCAATGCTTCCAAGCCGGAAGATGCAACGCTTACTGAAACATTTCTCCGTGCCAGCCTGCGCGCAATTACGGACAAGAAATCCGGCTCATCATCAACTAATAATATTTTCAGTTCTTCCATTTGATCACTTCTCCTTAGTCCGGACGTCTACAATGCAGGTAAAAAATCTACTTCTGCCACTGGCAGAGTAAGTGTAAAACTGCTTCCTTTTTCGGGGGTTGATTCCACTGAAAGCTTTCCGTTGTTCCGCCTTGCAAGAGAATGGGAGATAGATAAGCCAAGACCGGTGCCATGCCCCGCTGCCTTTGTTGTGAAAAATGGTTCGAAAATTCTATTTTTAAGCTCAAAGGAGAGCCCGACACCTGTATCTGTCACACGGATAAGAACCGTCTCTTTTGTACTGAATGTAGACACGGTAACCCTGCGCTCTTCTCTATTATTCGCGGCAACTGCATCAATGGCGTTGTTAACGATATTCAACAAAATCTGTTGCACGTGGCCGGACGATGCGTACGCAGGCACAAAAGCATTGAATTGCGATTTAAATTCGATACCAAGCTCTAAAGCCTTCGGCTGCAAAAGGTGCATCACGTCCTGAACCACCACATTCACATCCACTTCAGTTTTATTCTCAGCACCCTTGCGAGACATTCGTAGCAAGCCATGCGTTATGTCCGCACATCGCTTACCCTGCTTGCACATTACATTCAGTGAAGCATCCATCTCTGCAAATGTTGCACACAACGCTTTTCTAGGCTCTTTATTAAGCAATTCAACTTGCTCCTGCAGATCTTCAAGCAGTTCCTTTACCCATCCGGCTTCCTGAATGATTATGGCGAGTGGTGTATTAATTTCATGCGCGATCCCCGCGACAACCCTTGTCTGGGCAGAGAGCCGGTTGGCTTCAATTAATTTTTGCTCAAGCTTTTCCCGCAGCAGGGTCTCCTGAGCGAGCTTTTCGTGAACAAAGCTTGAAAAGATAATGGAATTAAAGATGGATGTAACAAGCAGGGAAAAAAACAGAGTCAGACACAGACCAAAGGAAAAGGTTGCACCAGGTAACAAAGACTCTATGGAGACTCCGTAGAATACACTGCCCGCTTCCGGCATATAGACGTGCAGCCACACGCTGGAGTTTGTAAACGGTAGCTTAGGAGCATATATTGAGCTTGAATGATCACCATTCTGACTGTGGACAGCATCCACCAGCCGTTGTTGCTCATCTGTATCTTCAATATTTGAAGATGTGATTTCGTTAGATTCGTTTTGGATAATCCACTGCCCGTTCGGGAGCATCATGGACATCTTTTCACGCAACTCTTGCGGAGTATGAACATCTTTATTCTCAACCATCGCCTGCGCATACCGAAGTGCAGGAGCCGCTGCATCATCCAGAAAGTTTTGGACAACCCGACTGCATAAAACAACAGAGAGAATAAAAAGAGGGCCAATGCCAATAAGGAAAATTCTTGTTGCAAGCCAGCGGAAGGAGTTATGCGAGGAAATATACATATCCGTCCCCCTTCCGCGTAGCTATACATGACAACACAAAACAAATTGCCCCTACAACTCTTGCTACGAACATCATAATGCTCGCTATCAAGTGTTTCTGCTGGCCGTACGGAACAGTAACGTTACCCAGCAGGCGTGGCATCGTTGAAAATGAACGGTATGCAATGCAACCAGATACAATGCTAGCCTTCACAACAGAGCTGCAAACCGTAGTAAAAGATATGAACATATCTTTCTGGCTAACTACGGAATGTATAGCTCTACAGGTGCCGTTCCCAATCCCGTCGTACAATGAAAAGAAGATGTCGGTCTTTTCATCCCACATGCTAGAGTGACGGGCTTGGACAACAAGCACTGTCGAGAAGTTATATAAAGTTACATTGCATACCATGCTTTCTATTAGGCAAGCGGTGTGCCAAACTTCACAACTTGAAAAAAACTCAACAATGCCCTGTTTTATCTTGCTTTTCACAGGACACAAAAAAAGAGTGCGCCTTAAAATGGCACACTCTTTCGTCAGAATATTTTACAATTGATGTAATTTTTTTTTACAGTCCAACTTATTGAGTACACATACATATACATACGGGCTTTGCACTTCAAGCAATCGCCAACCAATCAGGTAGCGCAGTTCTCTGCACTCCCGCCCACTTGAACCAACGAGCTATTAGACACCACACTCGCCTTTGAAAACAAAACCAGAATCCTAACGCCCGTTCTCTTTAAGCCCATACTTTTCAATTCTACCAAGCAGGGTTGGTCTGGACATTCCAAGCAATTTTGCCGCGCGGGTTTTGTTCCATGAAGCCAGTTCAAGTGCTTCAGAAATTACAATCGCCCCAAAGCGATCTGCAAGCGTTTCAAAAGTCTTTTCGTGATGTTCTGTAAGCAACGTGCGTGTCACCCATGAGCGAATATCTTCCTCATCACCGACAGTTTGAGGCGTTGAAGCAACTCCGTCCACAAGCTTCACAAAATCGTCTTTGCCCAGCGGGAGACCACGGCTAAAAATGAGCGCCTTATGCATTTTATTGCTTAACTCACGAACATTGCCCGGCCATGAATATTTTCGCATCATCGCCAAGGCTTCATCGGTCAACCCGGGATTATGCATATCTGATGCGCTGGAATGCATGGACAAAAAATGCTCAGCCAACATGGGAATATCCTCTGTTCGCTCTCGAATTGGAGGAAGCGGGATGTTTACGACATTCAAACGGTAGTACAAATCTTCCCTGAACTCCCCATTTGCAACGGCCTGCTCCAAATCTTTATTTGTAGCAGCAAGAACTCGAACATCTACAGAGATAGGATGACTGCCACCAAGTCGCTCTACTTGCCGTTCCTGTAGTAATCGTAAAATTTTAGCTTGAATTGAAGTCGGCATATCTCCGATTTCATCTAAGAAAACTGTTCCACCGTTTGCCAGTTCAATCTTGCCTGCTTTACGATGAGACGCACCGGTGAACGCGCCCTTTTCATACCCGAACAACTCACTCTCAAGTAACGTATCTGGAATAGCAACACAGTTAATAACTTGAAACGGTGCTTTTGAGCGTGAGCTGTGCTTATGGATCGCCTGTGCCACAAGCTCCTTACCAGTACCGGACTCTCCACGTATAAGTATGGTGGCATCCGTTGGTGCAGCTCTTCCTATTTTTTTACAGACATCCTGCATCGCTCTACTTTTTCCAAGAAGAATAGGTGTATTTGACGGCATGGGGGCAGTACGGGCATGAGCAGAAGCAGCTTGAATTGCTTTTTCGATAAGAGAGAGAATCTCAGGAACATCAAAGGGTTTCATGACATAGTCAAACGCACCCATTTTTGTAGATTCAATGGCTGTGTCAGTGGTGCCGTATGCCGTCATAATAAGAACCGGGAGATCAGGATACAACGCACGGAGAGCTTTAAAAGTCTCAAGCCCGTTCATACCCGGAAGGCGAACATCCAACACGGCAATGTCCGGTCTTTCTTTTTCGGCCAACTCTACACCAGTTTCACCGCAATGCGCTTCCACAACCTCATACCCTTCAGCACGAAGAATATTTTGAAAACTTTTACGTAACTGAGCGTCATCATCGACTAAGAGAATTTTTGCCATTTGTTCCCTCTTGTTGCAGGAAGCGCGAGTAAGAATGTTGTGCCCTGATTTTCAGAAGACGTTACATGCAACCAGCCGCCATGCTCTTCCACAATCCGTTTTGCAATGGCAAGCCCGAGCCCTGAACCTTCTTCTTTTGTACTGAAAAACGGTTCAAAAATTTTCTCAATAACATCCTCAGCAATCCCCGGCCCTGTATCTTCGATTCTGATAAAAACGATTGTTCCAAGCGGCTCAACTACATCCGTTTTCTCTGTAATGGTAATTGAGCCCCCTTGAACCATTGCATCACAAGCGTTCAGAATCAAGTTAACAAGTGTTTCCTTTAACTGCCCTCCATCAATAGGAATCGCAGGCAAAAGTCCAGTTCGTTCAACAGCAACATTTACTTCCTGTGACTCAAACCGGTGTTTAAGTAGCCTGAGTGCTGTATCAACAACTTCGGACGGACTTTGAATTTTCGCTTTCAATTCTGGACGTCGGGCAAATTCAAGAAAATTTTTCATGATATTATCGATATGCAAAATTTCCTCGCTCACAACATCAAAGTCATCCTGTTGCTGTGCATCCAGCCGTAACGACCTTTCCAAAGAAAACAATCGCATCTTTACAGAGGTGAGCGGATTACGAATAGAATGAGCAACCCCCGCTGCAAGCTTGCCGACAAGCGCCATTTTTTCCGACTGAAGGAGGGTTTCCTTATTCGCATCAAGCTCTTTCTGAGTATCATCAATATGTATAATTAACGACTCTAATTTATTACTTAATGTCAGCACATCGTTTTTGGTGGAAGGAGAAGCACTGTCACCAATCTCATCCGTGGCATGAGCAAGATTTCGAATAGGATCTAAAATTTTTCTGTATAAAAAGACGATAAGGAACAGTTCGATAATTGCCGACAAAATCAAACCGGCCATGATGACTTTATTGACTATCTTTGCTTCTTCCGAAAATTCCTTACGGTTCATCTCGATAGCCTGCACATAGAGCGCTCTAAACTCTTTGCATAAAAGCAACAAGGTATTGAATTCATCACGAATTTTCCAATGCAGATCAGCCCCAATCTCCGGCTTTCCCTGCTTGTAGCTTTCGATAACCTCTTTTCTGCTGGTATCATATTCTTTATACAATGATTCCAATTCAGAAAGAACAAGCAAACTTTCTGCAGAAAAAGCAGATTCTTTTGCTTTTGTAAGCCATCCTTCAAATAATTCGCGTTTAGAATCGAGCTCTTTTAACCATGAATCATCATGTGAAAGTAGATAGTAAGTAGTGTTGCCCTTTTGATCCATCAATGACGCAGACAGACCATGTGATGCTTCCAACGCTGCCACATTTTTAGCAGAAAGCTGCACTTGCAGACTTTGCGTCCGGTTGGTGTACCACAATGTTATGCCCGCACCAATGAGGTTTAGAACAATAACACAGAATAGTAACAACGCGATTCTAGTGCGTAATGAAAACATGTTTACAACCTTTTTACTGCTTTCCATAAAAAGATAACGGGCCGACCTAATCATGCAGGTAGACCCATTATACAAGTGCGCCAATGCCATAACCAATATCTACTCTGTGCATTCCACACAGGAGCCATCTCTATGGTTCAACACTTATCTGCTCGAACGCTGCCATGATCGTAATAATAAGTGTTTCAAAATCTACAGGCTTTGTCATGTAAGCAAAAGCGCCTAATTGCATTGCCCGCGTTTTTTCTTTTTCACCACCATGACCAGTTACAATAATGACCTGAACATTTGGGTAGTTTTCTTTGACCCGTTCAAGCACTTCCAGTCCATTGATGCCCGGCATCATTATGTCGAGCAACATAACATCCGGAACTCCTTCTTTTACAATAGATAACGCTGTTTCACCGTCTAACGCAACTGTTGAGCCAAAATCACGCAGACGTAAACGCTCTGCCAGAGTTTCTACAAAGTCCTGTTCATCATCCACAAGCAATAGCTTTATTTCGCGCATCGCTACTCAACTCCACGTTAAATGGTTACAAGACCATAGCGTATCTGATCTGGTCTAAGTCCTACTGTTTCCATAAAGGACATAAATTCGTACTCGCGTTCAGCCTGCGGAACCTCTTTACCCATAAGCTGCAACGCAACTTCCGGCTGTCCAGCTTCTGCAAACGTCAACGGAACAAAATAGTTATCCATCATGTCAAAAACAGTTGATTCTTTTTCGCGGCCAACACGTGCAGTCCAGTCACCTTCTGTCATTGCTGCACACACCATTTGCTCTTCAAACCACCCTTCTGCAGGGCTTGGAAGTTTTGCAATATCCCGTGCTATGGAATGAAAGCCTGCTTCTGCAAACGTAGCTGCTGTAAACGAATTTTCAAGAAACATAAAAACATTCTGCATGACGACCTCCTTAATGCTCTGTCGTTGCTGAGACCACCCCCATGTGGCGAGCTACTTCAGCGACGATTCAACACATTTTGTAATCCTACGCCTTTGACTCAGCTGAAAACGGCAATGTTATTGTGAAAACACTTCCAGTTCCCACATGGCTGGTTACTGAAATATCACCACCTAACTTTCGGATAATGCCGTATGAAATAGCTAATCCGAGTCCGTTTCCGGCGTTTCTTTTTGTGGTAAAAAATGGTTCAAATATTCGGCTCATGGTGTCTTCGCTCATGCCGCAACCATCATCACCGATAATAATTTTGACTCCGTTTTCTACGGTTTTACTTTCAACATATATGACTCCGCCTTCATCCACTGCTTCCAGAGAGTTGCTTACAATATTAAGAAATACCTGCTGCAACTGCCCTTTATCGGACTCAATTTCTGACAACGATTCTTCCAACATCATATTTATAGAGATTGAACGTTTAGTGATTTCTTTTTCCAAGAATTCAAGCACTTCGCTCACAACCTCATTCACATTTAAACATTCATTTTTTGCTTCAACTTTACGGGCAAATCCAAGGAGCCTGTGCGTAATTGCGCTACACCGCTCTACTGATGAAGTAATTCCATTTATCTGCCGTTCAAGCACACCAGTGACCTCGCCTGCAGGCGATCTCATCAGAATATCCATCATCAATCCGGATTTTTCTTTTATGACGGCAAGCGGATTATTGATTTCATGCGCAACGCCAGCAGCCAGACGACCGATTGAGGATAGTTTTTGCGTGTGCTCAATTTCCTTCAGTATATTTTCACGACATTCATCCGCGAGCATAAGCTGGCGAATAAGTACATTTGTCAGCCCAAAGGCAACAATGGTGATGAGCATTGCGCCGCCAATGAGGACAACGAGTAAATCAGTGCGTAACGAGAACCATGCTCCGGTTGCCTGAGCAGCAGGACGTACCGCCATCAACACAAATTCAGGCTGCATAAAGTTTACGTAGGTAGCAGAAAAATCACCTTTATCTGTCGATATGAGTTCATTACCGCCTCGGTATTCTGCGTGAGGCAATTGGAACGGAACAGAGCTTAATACAGAGCCGAACAATCGAGATTCCGTTTGAAGTACTCTGTTTTTGTTGAGTAGAAATGCATCCACCCCAGGGGCTAAGTTCATAAAGGAAATAAGCTTCGAAAACGGCTCCGTTTCGATGGTTGCCCGTAAAACCCACGGCTCACCACCTTCGGTTGCACTCTCAACCGCGATGGCAATATGAGGCAATTTTCGGTAGCCCAAAAACACACTACTTATATATGTCCCACGCACTCTGGTTTCATTGAACCAATCATGCTCTGAATAATCATTTCCCAACAAATTATATGGTCCGGCATAGGCAACTTGTTTTCCTTCAGAATTGATCAACCCTAAATCAACAAGCCCTTCAAATTCCTGTTTTGCCGTATGAAATATCTTCCTGATGCTCTGTGTATCTGAAAGCTCTTCAAAGCTATGTGTTGCTGCAATAAAGCTCACAGCAGAAAGACGTTCGTTCAAATACAATTCAAAAGAATATTTCGTTTTATTTACAAGACTCAGCATGGAAAGACGCTGTTCTTTATCCAACGAAGATTTGTAGATATGAAAATTAATCAGTGCCATAAGGCACAATGGAACAAGAGCGACCACCCCGAACAGACCAATCATTTTAAACCGCAGCAGATTGTACCGCCGCAATCCGGCTTCTTCTTTGGGCACAAAGTACTTCACAAAAAAATTTGATAACCGGCTTAATGCAATCATTTACACATCCACACTATAGAAAGTCATTACAGGGCTTATGGTCATTCCACTTGATGGGATAAAGGCAAAACGCATGCCATACTTTTAATATTTAAAAACAGATACTTATATTTTCAACTCATGGTAATTAGGCAAAAAAAACGTCAGGTCTTTTTACAATCGTAAAAAAAACTGACGGATACATTGGCAAGATCTGGACTACCAACAACCAGTACTAACGGCTTCCCTAAAAGGCCTTACGCTTTTTAATCACACAAAATTACGTAGCACATTTAATCATAAATACTTCTGACAGACAGGTGCCCGTTGCTTTTCTGCGCTGATCTAACATTTGATTGTCCCGAACACATTCTCAAAAAATACCAAGCCTTTTATTTGTTATAAAAAAATATGATTCTTGAGTCTCCCTCAACCTGCTAAAGTTGTACGGCGCCCCCCCTTAACCACTTGATTTCCTACGAATCAAGTTCCAAAATTCTAATTGGACTTTTTACGCCAGAGTCGTATATTTATAATACGGTTTTTTTATAACTTAAACTTCAGGAGTCAGCCATGCTCGTTGATTGTTTCAAAGATGCTGACAATTCGTTCAAGGTGTATTTTTGTTCCGCGAACAAAAGACATGAAGCCATTCCAGAGACGGCGCAACTTGTGAGTTCGCAGCCCATTGAAAAATGGCAATGTGCAGCGCTTTACAGAAGCTACAACATCTTTGAGGAAATCCAGAGCCAAGGGGTCTGTATTGTTGACCACGACGTTAAAGGTTAGCCCGAATTTCTATAAAAATGTCCCGCACGAGAACAACTCATGCGGGACATTTTGCGTTTGTAATAAACAAGAAACGTACGCGAAAACCTATGGATAACCATCAGTACGATTACACAGACAGTCTTGTAGTTCGCTTTCTAGTTCGCGTTGGCGCTAGACAACAAACTGAATTTCGCTCTCAGAAATATTTTGCCCTATTGCAATCAAAAAGTCGGACATTGCATCTGAAGGATGCGGGGTAATATCATATCGCCCTGCCACATACTGAACAACGCTCAGGTTTTCATCACCTGCGAAAGTCAGTGCGCCTTTAACGCGATAGACTTTTTCGGGAAGAGCCTGAATCCATGCCTCAAAAGCCTCCCGCTTAATTTCTTTCGGAAGTTTAATTGAGATAGAAGACATATTGTCGTGCGTATGATTGCGTAAATCTGTCAGCAACAATGGCATCCTTTTCTCCCTCACATTTCGAGGGACGTCAGATTCCAATGCAGAAGGATGTACATCACCATGAACTGTCTCCAGAACAGACGCCCGAGGGTTCATTCTACGGATCTCTTCATGAAGATCTATCAGCTGCTCTTGTGTGACCAGATCAACTTTATTCAACAGAATCGTATCTGCCATGGCAGCCTGACTCCGTGCGACTTCAAAGCTCTTCAGGCACCGCACACCTGCTTCAGCATCAAAGACCGTAGTTACGGAATCAAAAACAATCAGGTCTTCCAACTCTGCAATCTCTGAAAGCAGGTTAGCAGGATTTGCAAGTCCTGTTGTTTCCACAACAATATAATCCGGCTGAAATACCTGCGTAAGTTCAATCGCTGCTGCTTTTAATGAGCCAACAAGCGAACAACATACACAGCCTTCATCAACCTCTGTTACGGCATATTCCTGCCCGAGGATTTTGCCATCCAGCCCTTGCTTGCCTATTTCGTTCTGTACAACAGCTACAAACTGATTTCGTGCAATCTGGTACTCAATGAATTCTCGTAAAAAGCTTGTTTTTCCTGAACCTAAAAAGCCTGTCAGAATAATAAGTCGCGGCTTATCCACAATTCCGAGTACTTTTTTATCAAGGCTCTTGCTTTGTGAATCCGGCAGCGACTGCCACCAATCTTCTCCAGAATATTCTTCTGGAATCGGCTCATCGTGGCACCAAATATTCTGCCACGAGTCAGTCCATGACGCGTCATACAGGACGACGTTCGCACTATTTGGAATAGTGCCGTACTCAAGTACCAGTTGTCTCTCGAGCTCATCCGTGTCCGGAACCGCATAACATGCACCCTTGGCAGTATAGTGAACCATACGCCCTTCGCGGATACGCTGCATCATCCTCCCCGGTTGATGCTGCATACAGTACGAAGTTGAAGCCGCAAGTACCCGGAAAAAATCGTATGCCATATCCCAAGCGGGAATATTCTGATCAAAATCTCCGGCAGCAATTACTTCTGCCAACTCTGTACCCTCTCCGGCTACCACGCCATCGACAGCAACAGATGCTAAACGCGATGAAGACTCCAAACCTAACGTAAAGCCTGTTCCATCCGGTAAAACCGCGACATGCACAGCACCTATGGTAAATGCATCACACAAGGCTTCATGCTTCACGTACTCACGCAGCAACGTTTTATATTCATTCAACTGCGTAATCAGTCCTGCCTGAACAGAAAATGATTCAACTATGTCCTCATCCGGCTGAGGGAAATAACTTACGGGAAAAACACCAACCGAAACTCCGCCCTGTTCCATAACAGTTGCACGACGAATTCCAAATACGCCGGAATACCCCGCAAGTTTCATCGTCCATGCATCAGAAGCGAAACAGCAGTCTTTAACACCGCGCCACCCTAACTGAAAACGGATTCCAGGAATAAAATTAGAACGAACAATTATTGCCTTCAGCACTTCTGATGCCGCAACATCTGGAACCTGTAAGGCAACCTGAGGGCAGATGGAATGTGGAATGACGCGCATAAAAACTCCTGAGGACCGCCTGAAGCCCCTTTCGGGAGCGTAGTGCTTCAGGCGGTACAAATGGACTTACTATCCCCTTGGTAGGGAGTGCAGGGGAGTTAGGGAGCTATCCAAAGGTAATGGTATCACCATTGCCAAGATAGGCTGTGTCTTTAGAACGGAATTGAGCGGTGCCTTCTACGACAGGGTAGCCGGCGTTAATGAACTTTTTGGCACACAACACACCCGTACAATGGTTGCAGCCAATGCGCTCAAATCCGTATTTCCCTAGGGAGATAACTAAGTCGTCATATTTTGGATCCCAGTCCTCAAACGGAGATATATGTAGACCACCGTAGATTCCATGGAAGTTATCGTTCTCATACGCAATTTCCTGATAGGCAGTTTCTGCGAACCGGATAATGCCCTGATGGCAACAGCCGGTAACACTTACAAGTCCTTTATCTGCGATGTTGAAGTATAATGACTGTTCACCGTACACTCGGCAGATAATCGGAACAGGGAATACGTAGGTTGCAAATCCCGGTGCGACTTCAAATAATCCGTTTTTAACGGTATGAACCTCTCCTTTGTGCCCGCAGTCCTTAATGTACTGCAGCCCTTCTTCATAAAACCCTTCAGGTATATAAATGGTTATTTCCGGATCATATTTCAATGTAACCGGCAAGCCCCAGTAATGGTCAAAGTGTTCGTGGGAAATGAACAGCGCTTCAATTTCTTTGTTCCGCAGCATGGTATCGATGCCTTCGCGCTTAAAACACTCGTCCATCCATTTGTATGACCAGCCGGAATCCAACAGAAACTTACGCTTGTTGCCGTCCATTTCTTCCATTTCTACAAGGCAGGAGTACCCACCAGGGTTCTCTGGGTGGATGCAATTTTCTAAAATCACGTCCCACGCCTCATCAAGACGGTCAGGAAGGAACTCTTTAATCTTGGCCATACCTTCTGCATATGAACCTTTGCCGAGTCCTTTTCCATTACCGAACGGTGGCCAGTTGTAGTCGTACTGGTTTACAAGCAACCCGCCAGCTTTTTTAATATCACCAATCAATGTGGCGTTATCAAACCAGCTTGTTTCTGAAATGTTTGTAACGTGGACAGACCGGCATACACCGATGTCTTTTTGCTTACGATCCACCTTAGGGAACATTTCTTTACGGGCATCAGAATATGAATACATACCCATGGCTGCAAATACACCAACACCAACACCTGTTGCTGCGCCTTTTAAAAAGTCACGGCGTTTTACTTCTTTCTTTTCAGTAGTCATGACAGATATCTCCCTTGTACTACTTTAGAATATCAACGGCTGCATACAGGCCCGGAAGCGCGTAGATGGTAAACACATAGAATGCTACCCCTGCGAGCGCGCCCATACCCAATCCGGCACCGAGACTTGGAGACCAGCGCACATCATCAATTTCTGCCTGACGCGCTGCATGATCTGCTTCAATTTCTTCCACAGTTTTCGGAACCATTTTCCAGCCTGGCCAGTTGTCCATAAACCAGTGGTTTACGAGCCAAATGTTAACAAGCCAGATCATAGGAATCATAGGGAACTGCTGCGGATGCGAGAACCCTTTCTGAGTTCCGAGGAACAAGTGTGAAACTTTGTAGTAGCCGATGTACAGTGCAATTGTTGCGACCAACGTAATAATAGTCCGCAGAAGCACGTTTACAGGCATACTGAATTTGTTTGGCCAGTTACCGCAGTAGAAATGAAGGAACAAAGCCGGAACAAGGAAGAAGATAGCCATTTCGCCTACGTGCAACCAACGCCAATCCGGTGCAAAAGCACGACGGGTACCGCGAATAGCCTCACCCCATGTCAGTTCCTGTGCAAAGTACAAGAAGAAGTGCATGGCAAGAGAAATAGCAATGATACCGAAGAATAACGCGAAGCGTCGTAACCACGGATTACGGATAAGATTAAACGGGTAACGCTGCCAGATGGTTTCAACCAGCCAAACAACAACCGTACAACACATAATCCATGAAACATGGAAGTTACCGGAAACAGTATCAGCAAACTTTTCCCAGTATGGCGGTGCAATAGATGTAAAAGACTGCCAAGGATGATAGAGAATACCCATGTGTGGGTGCATGGTTACAAAGTACACAATGGTTGAGAGAAAGAAGGTGCAGATAAGCATACTGAACCCTTTTGCAGGCTGCGGTAGTTTACTCCACGGCTCTTCTTCCATTGCAACAACCCATGCAGGACTAAGCCATGATGCAATAGCTGCAAACATGAGAATCGCCAGACAAGAGTATTCTACTGCAAAAAATTCTGTGATTCCGGGGAGCTTTACCAGCTGTTCCGGATTAAAGTATGCAAGCCCGTAGTTGCCGAGCAAGCCTTCAAAAAATCCCTTAATGAGGATATACAGCACACCCACAGATACCGCACTGAGCACGATCCCTTTGGTGAGCGGGTGAGTCGATTCCAACCATTTGCGTTTAAACGGCCAGAAGTTGAACAAGTACACCATCCAGATCATAACAATCAGCCACCAGCGTGTGTACATGTATCCAACATACGGAGTATACATGCGCAGAACACCACGTGGATCATGGAAAAACCACCACGTGGCGTAAAACATGATCAACGTAAACAGTAGATTAAGCAGAGCTGGGGTTGGTCCAGACCACCGTTTTACAAGCTTTCGCTCTTCTAGATAATTAGTCCCGTACCGTTCCATTAGCGACCTCCTATTCCCTTGCGGAATGCATTTGTTCTATCAACAAGACTCTATGAAGAATTTTTGCAGCTTTCCAAGGCAGCTTGAATAGCTCGACACACCTCGTCGCTATCAGCATCTGGCGATAGCCCCAGTCGTTCTGCTTCCATCGCAAGCAACTCGGCTGGAAACTCGCTGAAAAGCTCTGTACTGACTTCAGTAGAGTCCGGATGTTCATTCACAATATCAACCGGTGTCTCATCAACGGATGATGCAAATGTAAATGGTGCAGAGAGGAATCCCCTTCTGGTCAACTTCATGACCAATCCCCCCCATACTCCTGCATTGCAGCAAAAACCAAATCTGTCGCCTTCACGTTGCAATGCCCTTCGGCAGCGTGTGAAAAAAACAAAACATACTTTTTCATTATCTCAGCAGCGCGCCCCCCATCCCGTTCGCGCAGTGCATGAATTAACTTCACATGAGATGCGAACAACTTGTCCCGTTGTTCCTGCGTTAATCTGGTAATCATTGTCCCCAACAAATCTGAATAAGCAAAAAGGTGTTCAACAACCGTCACCAAGTATTGGTTATTGGTACCTTGCGCTAAGATACGGAAAAAACTCAGCACATCATCATAGATCATAGGAGTAGCACCGGACAGCAGGCTACGAGATATCGCAATGTTTGCCTGCTGCAATTTATCAATCAACCGCACCCCTATATTCTCTGCACTCTGTGCCGCAACAATGGGAAGTATCAAATACGAACTCTCATTTCGTTCTGCCATTTGCCTTTCAGAGTCATGGCCGCTTGATTCCTGTACATCTTCAAATTCGAGTAAACATGTATGCAAAAAGGTACCGCTACCTTTCCGAATGGAAACAAGTCTGCATGCTTCAAGCTTGTGCAAAACATTCCTCAACGTATTTCGGGAGACTCCCAGAAGTGGTGCAAGCACTCTTTCCGGTGGCAAGCGGTCTCCGGGCTGAAGATTACGTTCATGCACAATGGTTGATAGCTTTTTCAATAACTCCTGATAACCTTTCACAGTCCCTCCAGCAAAGATTCTGCTGTATTGCTACAGGTTAGAGTAAGTTGGTAATTACATGCGTCAAAAATCAATAACAATAAAAAGTGTTTTTTTATTCTACTATTGACCCAATCTAATCAATTTGTAACCCAAAAAGATAATTGGGTGAGCCAATTATAATAAAAAACCACCCTAACTCTCGTTAGGGTGGTTTAATTGTGGGTCATTTATCACAAACCCGATATATTTGATCGACTATATTCTGGCGCGATCCTGCCTACGCCAAGGACGTGCAACCTTCATGAAAGGCTCTAAAATATCATCATACGAATCAATCAACTTATCTTTGAATCTGGCTGTCTTTTTAGAACAGACAATTACCACACTACGCAGCACTCCCCGTACATAATACGGCTTGGCATAGTAGGAGCGAATACCACGCGGAACAAACAACGCCCAGTCGATGGGCTTAATGCTGTCCAATGTATCATCCACAATAAGATAATTAAGATTGTACCGTTCAATATCTTGAGCGATTGTTCCCTTGTATGGATAAATTTCTCCCTGAATAGCACCTTCAAAAACTTTACCGCTATAGTACACGCTTACTTTGTTTTTTCGAGTCTGCACATCTGAAAACAGCAACCCATCTATATGCTCCTGCTTATGCAGCTGTTCATACATGGCCGTTAATGACTCAGAAATATTGATTTCATATTGAGTTCCGGTTGGCACCACAACTGCCGCCGGCTTATCTTCCTTCAAAACACCTTGTGCACCTTCGACAAGCTCTTCTTCAGCTATTCTAGTCACCACTGCGGCAGTGTCTGTAACATCGCTTAATGTGCCGTGATAATAATTGGGGTCGCAAGAACTACGCGTGCCAATAAGCTTAAGCCACATGAGCACACCAGATTTATTGATAACACGAAAAACCGTTGAAGCGCTTTTGCGCTCTTTCATTTTATCAAAAAAAGCATCTACCCGCCCTTTTTCACCAGGCAACAACAACTCATCCCTAAAGGATATATTCTTCATAAAAAGTGAAGTATCCTCACCTAACCCTTCGATGACGAATTCATTCAAAATCTCAATTCGAGAACGGGGGATCTCAACTCTCCATAGCAATGCCTGAAAATCGTCCACAAAACATAACAGTTCCTGATCTGATATATTTGCTATGGTTCTGATACACCCATTTTTTTTCTGATACATGCTCAATCCGTCTTTAAAAAATGCGAGTTGGTGAAACAATATGTCCAAGGGGCAAAGATATGAAGCTCTCTATACAAATTGCAAGCTCTAAAAAAATAAGTTCTTACTTCTTTCTTTAATAAAAACAACACGCTGTTTTTAAAATAAAAAAATAAAATGTAAACAGTCAATTTATATTATTGATATAACAACATATGACATAACAAGGAATATATACGTGCAAATTTATTGCACGCTTCACATTATAGCTCTGGTACTTTTCAACTAGAAAATTTCTTTACAAAGAAAATCTTATAAATTCCCAATCGGTAACAATCTTCCATAAAACGTCACACTTTCCTTACCAGCTTGACATAATGGAGCTTCTATGTCGGATTATGAATGTCTTTTTGCTGCGGATTGTAATTTGAATTTTAACACCCTGATCAAATGAAGGCTTAAAAAAAGAAGCCCCATGATATGTTGTCCTTACACAAAAAAACTCCACAATGGAGGGACAGCAAGCATGGGGCACAAACAGATTACATTTGATGAACGAAAAATACTAGAAAGATTACGAGCTCAGAAATTGAGTATGGGCTTTTGTGCGAAAGCACTTGGACGATCTGTGGCTGCCATTTCGTTAGAGATCAAAAAAGGCAGCAAGAACATGGATCGCTATGGACGGTATTGTGCTGAATTGGCTCAACGAAGGACTGTCTTACGTAGAAGGCGAGCACGACGAAAAGGCAAAAATTATCCGGATGAGTTACTTAGCTATGTGCGCAAAAATCTGTGTAACTACTGGTCTCCAGAGCAAATTGAGGGACGCCTATGCGTGGATTATCCGAATAACCCAGCGATGCGGATTTCCTTTAAAACGCTTTATAGATGGCTGCAGGCTGGTACTTTTTCTACAGTCCCTCATCCTTGGAAAGGATATGCGAGATACCTCAGACTAAAGCGTGGCGGCAAAAGCTTTAAGAGGAATTGGCAAGAGCAACGGGGACGAAAAAAAGGACTACCGAGTATTGAAGAGCGTCCTACCAGCGCAAACAAACGCAGCAGGTTTGGAGACTGGGAAGGAGATTTGATTCGGGGCTTCAAAGGGCAAGGTTACATCGCAACTTTAGTTGAAAGAAAGACAGGACTTCTCGTGGCAGCTCCGTGCGCGAGTAAACATGCTGAAGTCGTTAACATGTCTATTGTTGAGGCATTACAGGGCGTCCCAAACGACCAGATTAAAACGATCACGTTTGATCGTGGAAAAGAATTTTATGGATATGAAGCGTTAAGCAAGAAACTGAAAACGAAAATTTACTTTTGTCATCCTCACTGTCCAAATGAACGGGGGCAAAACGAACAGGCTAACGGCCTGTTAAGACAGTTTTTTCCAAAACGAAAACCACTAAATACGGTTACGCCTGAACAAATAAATAGGGCAGTTGCTTTAATAAACAACCGCCCCAAAAAGAAAATTAACTATTGGACAACAATGGAGCTCTTAGAAAAGCTCGAATTGAATCAAGTGTTAAAATTGGCGTGACAATCTGCGGCACTGAATTTCCATACCAAACATTACAACCAAAAACTTGATCACTTTTTAGGTACAACCAACAAGACCTCAGCGAGATAATTATGCACTCCCCATTACTAGAAACACAAACCGGCACGCACAACAATATGCCGGCGTTAACATTTAAGAACGTCAGCTTCACATGGCCGGGTGGAGCCGGACTGCACAACGTTTCATTCACTATTCCGAAGGGACAATTTGTTCTCATTTCCGGCGCATCAGGATCAGGAAAATCAACACTCTTACGGCTTGCTGTCCGTCTCGAAGAAGCCTGTGCTGGGGAAATACTATTACGCGGTATTCCAATTACATCATTCTACCCCCCCACCTTGCGTACACATATAGGGTTCGTACAACAGCAGCCGACACTCGTTTCAGGCTCTGTACGTCAAAACCTACTCTTTCCATTTGCACTACACAGCAGAAAAAACTGCGTGCAGCCAGAAGAGGAAGTACTTATTCAATGGCTTAAAAAATTAGCACTGGATAAGATTTCACTGGATACTCCTGCCGAAACGTTATCAGTCGGGCAACAACAACGACTCTGTTTCATTCGTGCAGTACTGACCAATCCGGACGTAATCTGCTTTGACGAACCCACAAGCTCTCTTGACCGTGAAAGCAGAGAATGCGTTGAACATGCAGCCGAAGAACTGGTACAACAAGGAACATCAACCATAATGGTGAACCACACCAGTTACCATCCAGCCTGCCCGCATATGCATATTTCCGTTGCAGACGGCACTGTGAGTATACTCCCATGACATCATTCATCTCCATATCATGGATACAGCTTCTCATAGCTCTCGGGCTTGTAAGTATATCCGCAGCAGCATCACTGTATTATCATTTGAAGCTTGAGCGCGACTTGTTTGTAGGCGTAATCCGCACCTTCGCCCAATTACTGGCAATGGGATACTTGCTGAACATCCTGTTCGGTCTCAACAACGCATTCCTTGTACTGACAGTCTATGCCATTATGACATTCATCTCCGTGCATATTGTCTACGGGCGTGTGAAAGAAAAGCAAGTGGCCTACTTTGCTCCTACAACTCTTGCCGTAATGATCAGCTACACACTCATCACAATTCTTGTTACGAAGATTATTATCGGTGCAGATCCTTGGTGGAGCCCGCAATACTTTATTCCTATTGGTGGAATGGTGACTGGTAACTCCATGAATGCCCTATCCCTCACCTTGGAACGATTCTTTTCAGAGCTACGCTCAAAGCGAGATCAAGTTGAAATGTATCTATGTCATGGCGCAGACTACAAAGAAGCCACAGAAGAAATTTTCCGCACATCACTTCGAGCCGGTATGATTCCGGCAATCAACTCTATGATGAGCGTCGGACTGGTTTCCATTCCCGGCATGATGACCGGTCAAATCCTTGCCGGAATTGATCCACAGGAAGCTGTGCGCTATCAGATCGTCGTCATGCTTATGATTGTCGGATCAACAGCCCTTGCGTCAATTCTGGTATTATTACTGGTTCGCAAACGTTGCTTCACTTCAGCTATGACACTTATACTTACGAAACACATACCTTTATAATCTTCATTGTGCGTACCGCAAAATTACATCCAGCAGTCTTGCCCACAGACAAAAAAAGAGCCTGACACCAATGTGTCAGGCTCTTTCAATAGCAGTGTTTACCGTCTAAACGCGTTTCAACCCCTCGATTACCTGTGATAATTCACCGGAGAGACGCGCAAGTTCTGTCATCGCCAATGCTGACTGACTCATAGATTCAGCAGTTTCACCAGCAATTCTGTTTACCTCTTCTGTGTTCTGACTAATTTGTTCAGAAGCAGCAGACTGCTCTTCAGCAGCGGTTGCAATGGTACGTACCTGATCAGAAGTATCTTCTACGATACGGACAATAGCACCAAGAGCTTCACCAGCCTGTTCAGCCAGTTTTGTACTGGAGCCAACGGTTTTAACCGCATCCTGCATACCTACGATATTTTCGCGGGTTCCCTGCTGAATTGCAGATACCGCACGCTCAACCTCTGAGGTCGCCTGCATAGTTTTTTCGGCAAGTTTACGAACTTCATCCGCTACTACAGCAAAGCCTCTTCCAGCTTCTCCTGCACGTGCAGCTTCAATAGCTGCGTTAAGGGCAAGCAAGTTAGTCTGATCTGCAATATCAGAAATAACGCCCATAATATTACCAATACCTTCAGCCTGAACACCCAAGTCAGCTAAACCGGATTCCAGTTTAATCGCTTCTTCGTTCACACGCTGAATAGACTGAACTACGCCTTCAACAATTTCGCCACCGGACTCTGCATTAACACGGGCTTCATCAGCACTTTCGGCTGCTCTACCTGCGTTCTGTGCAACTTCAAGAACGGTCACGTTCATCTGTTCCATTGCGGTAGCAGCTTCTGCTGTACGTTCGCGCTGAACATCTGCCCCGCGGCTTGCTTCATCAACCTGAGCTGCAAGTTCATCAGAGGCAGAAGAAATCTGCATGACAATACCTTCGAGTTGTGATGCCGCCTGAAGCATACCTTCACGCTTTGCAACTTCTGCCTGAGCACGGGCTTCTTCAGCCTGTTCCAAAGCAACCTCAGCCTCGCGGCTTTTGGTTTCTGCTTCCTGTGTTTTATCATCAGCCATGCGCATATTCTGCACCAGCTTGAGTACCATGTCTTTCATGGCAAGATGCAATGTCAGGAATTCACTAGAGAAACGCTCGTCCTCCGGCAATGCATCGTAATCACCAGCTGAAACATCCTGTGTAGCTTTAATCAACAATGCAAATGGCTTGGTGAGATACGTGACAATACCAAAAATCACCAATGAAATAAGCAAAATTGCTACAACTGAGAATATCAGACTGAAGTGAAGAAACTCGTTCGCGTCCTTAAGAATAGTCTCTGTAGGAATAATAACGAGAATATTCCAAGGACTGTCAGTTCCTGTAATAGTGATCGGCTGAAAAACGTACATGTTCTCTTTGCCGTCCAAAGGAGACACTGCCGTAAACTGAAGAAATTCTCCGTTCTTTACTGCATTACTTACCTTGTTTCTATCTTCAGGAGAAAATGCTTCTGTAATGTTCTTGCCTACAAGATCCGGATTCGGATGCGCTACAAGGTAGCCGCTTGTAGACATAATTGCAGCACGCCCTGTGCCCATCGGCTTAATACCCTGAATCATTTCATCAAATGAGGACAAGGTAAAATCTACACCTACAATACCTAAGAATTTTCCTGCTTCAAACAACGGAACACAGATGGTAGCCATGTATTTTTTCGCAACAGGTGCAAAATACGGCTCTGTCAGTACGATAGAACGTTTGTCTCTAGGTTCCATGTACCAGCTTCTGTTTGTTTCAGGACTGTGCTGTGTTAAATCTTCAGCCTTGAATGTTCCGTTCGCTTTCCAGAAATATGGACCATATCGTCCATCTGCCCCCCACCACTCACGTTTGCCAGCATACTCAGCATCACGACCATCAAGGCCGTTCGGCTCAAATACTGCCTGAATACCGTAAAAAGATTTACCGTTACGAATAGATTCTTTCATCATGGCATCAATAACGTCTCGATCCATTGTCTCAGGATGAGTGCGCATTGCTCGAACAACTTCAACCAATGTTTGCGAAACGTTAAGAGCTTCTTCGATCTCCAGTTTTACCTCGTTACCGTATTTCCCCCCCACAAGCTTAGCTTGTGCCTTTGCCTGTGCAACAGACATATCACGTGCTTCACCAGAAAGCTGGAATGAATACACGCCAAAAACAACACACATTGCAATACACAAACAAAGAATAATCTTATTCCTAAACTTCATGCGATCGAACATAGTATACCCTTCTAACAAATACGAACATTACTGCCCCCAGTACCTGTTCATTTGCGTTAAACGTGGATCAGCAAAGGGAATAACCACCCCATGTTTCTGCCATTGTGCCGGTCGCAATAATCCAGACTTGGTGCTATAAAAAGCATCAACTGCCCTATTATGCCTTTAATATTGTCAACAAAACATTCAGCATACGTCTATACTGACTGTTGCCCGAGTGAACTTTGGGCAACTAAGTTTTTATTCACTTATTACCCCTTGGTAATATTGCCCTATAATTAGCACATACGTCAGCAAAAGTTGCCGACACATTCCTATCGGCTATTAGATAGATAACATTACGAGAAAAACACCACTATATCGTTGCAACAATCCAACACATAGAGTTAACCTCCTAATTACTTAAGGTTAACTCAACACATTAATTTACCCACACCTTTCAAAACATCTTGAAGTAAATACAAACTTACTAAATGATTACGTACTACAGAGGTAGATAAAGAGTTCTGACACATCAGTTTTGCAAGAAAACGAGATTTCTTCTGTGCCATTTCCACCCGTTCTTTTTGGCGTATTACATACTTTTCCAATGCTAAAGAAAGATATCCTACATCAGTGCGAGATAATTCATCTGCAAGAACAGATGCTGAATCCATCGCCATCGACGCGCCTATACCCGCAGTCGGTAAAAATGCAGTCGAAGAATCCCCCAAAAGAACAACACGCTTAGAAAACCACTTTGTTGCACGACAGTCTTCCATGTCCCAAAAAGAAGCATCATCAAGCCCTTCTAAAGAATGCAAGGCAGAATGCAGAATACCGGTAGGTAATTTCTTGCGCAGCAACTCTACAAACTCTGCGGCTGTGACATTAGAAAGCTCTTTCTTATTTCCACCCAAAAAAACGGCAAGTTTGTTTTGAACAGGATAAAGCCCGATAAACCAACCAGCAGCCCACAATTCTCTATAGGTGACTTCATCAATACCCTCTAGCGAACGCCATACGCCCCAGCCACCCCAGCCCGTTGCCTTGTAAGCAAATTCATTTTGGGAAAAGATCATTCCACGAACTTCTGAGTGCATACCATCCGCTCCGACAACAAGATCAAACTCATGCGCTGACCCGTCAGAAAAAGTGACTACGGCACTATGGGGGTTATTTTGTATATGCTGAACCGTTGTATTGTAGAATACGTTTCCTTGTGGAACGTGGCTTCGTAACAAAGCAAGCAATAAGCCCCTGTCCACCCCGCGGATATCCCCATACCTATCTGTAAATTCTGCCAGCGGAAATTCTTTCAACACATCACCATTTGCCTCGTGTAAAACATATCGCTCCATTTTTTGACTTATTTGCCGGTATCTGCGGTACATACCAAGGCCATGCAGAACACGCGCGCCTAAGGGATACAAACAGAGAGCATACCCACCCGTATCATCCTTACTTCCACGTTCAACAATTACAGGAGTTTCTCCGTGCTGATGCAGCAACGCCGCCAGCGTAGCACCTGCTATGCCACTACCTACAATAAGAATGCGTAACCGGGCCTGAGCCAGCACAGAGTTCATACAACCACCAACAGTCAAACGACACTCTTTACGTTGCGTACTCATGACACTCCCCCTTGGGTAAAAGTACTTGCCTTATAATACGAAAATAACGGTAGAACGGCCTGTATATTGTGTCCTTCAAGCTACCAGTCCGTTAAGGTTGCCCCTCGTTGTCCACAAAAAAAGCCTCCCAATTCTGGAAGGCTCTTTATAACAACATAACTCTTAGATTACAGTCGGTTGCATGCTTCAGCATTTTTTTTATCATCTTCCAATGCCTGTTCCCATGCGACTCTACTGATGGCTCTAACTTCAGTATCCCCATATTCCTGAACCCAAGTCTCCGCCGAAGTTGTGCCGTCTGTAATAAAATAGATACGTTCTGGTGCTTCTGTGTTTGTTACCAGCACATCAGCATTAGGAAACGTTTCTTCAAGAGCAGTACGCACCACCTTACAGTATTTTTTCCGTTCTTTTACAGAAGGATTCTGGACATCAGTACGCAACACATTATATTCGATTCCTTTAATTCGTGCATAGTCGTCGTGCATTTTTTGCCCCTTTTTGGTGACAATTTTACCACAGCCCTCGCACAGAAACAGCAGAACTCAGCCCGTTGCTTATTATTAATCATCCACCATAGTAAAACTAACTATGAAACTAAGAACGAATAAGCACGGTCAGTGATGCTTCTATCGAATATGACTCAGCCGCAACACGCCAGCGTCCTCACTGGTGGTGGCAGGTTGGCGGTAAAAAATGACACAGGAGAACACACATAATGCTGACAACAGAATTCAGTAGAATATTACAGCTGGGAAACAAAAATCTACTTCTCTTTAGCGTGTTCATCGCAATTGCTCTAGGCGTACGCCTTCCCCTTTCTCAAGAGATGCTGCAATCCTTTAATTTCACAACCCCGCTGGTTGCTTTCATCTTTATTGCACAAGGGTTGAATATGGATTTCACCCACGCCAGCAAGCTTAAAAAATACATAAAAATTCTTGTCGCAGGAACCATCATCGCCGTTGTCGCGTATCCGGCATTAGCGTTTGGCTTTACGCGCATCTTTTCGCTTACAAACGACTTTGCCCTAGGGTTCATTCTTATCTGCTGTTTTCCGAATTCACTTGAAGCAGCGATGGCTATGACAATGAGTGCCAGCGGCAACCGTATTACCGCGGTTGTACTTCTGGTAGGGTTATGCCTTATGGGAATTATCAGCATTCCACTCAACATATATCTGTGGATCGGAGGCACTGAAGAAATGAGTGCTTCCCTCGTGCTCGTTAAAGTAATCGGCTACGTTTTTGTACCGATTTTTATCGGACAACTTCTACGCCGATTCTTTCCGAAACTTCCAGATCAGACAAAAATGCTCTCCCACTATATTCCAATCCTCTGCCTGTCAGCACTTGTCTATATTTCCTGCTCACGGGAAGCTACGATCATCCACGAACTCAAACTAGGGGATATTGCCCACACCTTTTTTCCGAGCGCATCCCTGCACCTCTTCGTACTCATTACCGCACTTCTTGTTGCCAAATATGTTTTGCACCTCAGCAAATCTGACAACCGTTCCTTCATATTCATTACCTCAGAAAAACCCATGTCACTCTCTGTAGCCTTGTGGAGCGTGACGTATGCAGGGACGCATCCAACCTCGATATTTCCGATTCTAGTATTTTACATTACACAGATGATTATCGATAGCTTCATCATTTCGCGCCTTACATTACGCGACTACACAGAAATCAAGTAACAAAAAAAGCGCGGTCTGATTTGACCGCGCTCATGCTATCGTACCTATTTTTAGATTGAAAATCCGGCTCGCTTCCAAGCCCGAATTCCACCATCAAGATGTATGAGCGAAAGCCCCGCATCTTTCATAATCTTTTTTGCACGCTGACTGCGATTGCCGGAACGACAATACACTACATACGTTACATTTTTGGGCAGACTTAACACAGAACGCTTAAAGCTGGATGCAGAAATAGGGAAAAATTCCGCACCGGCTATATGCCCTTCAGAGTATTCCTGAATGCTTCGAACATCGAGAATAAGAAACTTCTCTTTTGTCGTACTAATGTAGTCATGCACCTCAGCCGGGGAAGCATCCACAACTTTCTGCGCCTGCGCAGTCACTGCAAGCAGCAACAGCCCCAATACCAAAACAATCTGTAATCTCTTCATATGTTGCGGTTACCCTGTAATGCTATCTAACAGTGGTCTTCAAAAGCTATTCTACGGCGAAAACAAGCTCAACACGAACGCTGCAGGTAGATGCCTGCGGCTCGTACATGTTCTCGTCTGCTGCCATAGTAGATTTTGCCATGTACATACGCGGTGCACCTTCTGAATTGATAACTGCGGTGTTGATTCCACCAAGTTTACTATCCATCAGCATCGCCATAACTTCAGCACGTTCTTTACCACGCTCAACAGCTTGTTTTAAGGCTTCCTTCTCACATGTGCGACGGGAGGCTTCATCAATCAGGGTATAAAGTTGTGACACTTCTTCAACACCGCTTTTCAAAACAGCCTGAGTTACATCCTGAGCTTTTTTGAGGTCAAGTACTGTAATAGAATAGCTGGTTCGGACCTGATAGCCAACAATCGTATTTTGGGAGTCTACCCGCTTATAGTGAGGGGAAAAGGACGCATTTGCATCAAAATCTTTGGTGAAAGACTTAGCAAACTCCAAATTCTTTTTAATTGTGCTTGTTAAGCCTCTTGCCTGTACAGCAAGTTTATCTTTTGCCTCCTGTGCAGTCAGGGCTTTACCCTTGTCCTGTTTAAGAAGCACAACAGTCACATGAGAAAATGAAAGAGTACCGGATGTCGGCATAACCTTAGATTTGCCGGTTTCATTCAAAACAATCTGTTTAGTCGGCTCCTGAGCTGCCAAAGAGGTCTGAGTGAAGACTGGTGCCAACAATAATACAAAAACAATAACAGCGGAAATATATCGCATAAATTTTCTCCTGATTATCTCTAAGATTTTTCATACGCCGTGCAAAGCAGACTTTGGACTGCGTGACTATATACGCATTCTTCGCAAAAGTTCATATTTTTTCAATGTGTTTTTTACCTACACAAAAGGTTCTAGCAACAAAAAAAGAGTAAAACTATCATTAAGAGACTCCTAACGCTAATTTCAAACATTACAACGAGACCTCTTGGAACAATGTTCACAAATCTTTTAAGTTAGAGGCCATTGCCCACTCAATACGTGTAATTTTTTCAACGTTTCCGCACATTGTATTCCTGCACTAATAAAAACCGATAACACACCTCAATACATAATCTTTTTATTGTTTTTTTGACAAATTTTTGACATGTTTTTCACCGCCAACTTGAAAAACTTTTTCCGATTCTATTGTCTTAACCGGTTACATATCCTATGAGAGGCGAAGAATAGATCGTTCGAGTTTTTTTCGTTTAACGATGTATCGCACACTGTTCTGGTCGTGCGAATTGCTTAGCTCTATGCTGGAGAAACACATGAAAAAAATTATGTTGCTTGTTGCCATGGCATTTCTGTTAGCGTCTGTTCCTGCTCTCGCTGCAGACTGCACAAACCGTGGTGGGTTAGATTCAAATTACTGTGATGAGGACAAAGACCTCGTTGCGGACCTCGCTCCTGCAGGCGAGTGTAAAGATCCTAGCACCTTGGTGTTTACCTACACTCCTGTAGAAGACCCTGCTGTTTACAGAGATGCTTTTGCTGATTTCCAGGAATACCTTGAAGAAGCAACCGGCAAGCGTGTAATTTACTACACAGTACAGTCTAACGCTGCTGAAGTTGAAGCAATGCGTTCCGGCAAACTGCACATTGCTGGATTCTCAACCGGCCCTACCGGTTTTGCTGTTAACCTGGCAGGTTATGTACCAATGGCTGTTAAAGGCTACCCAGAAGGCTTCCAGGGCTACAACCTTATTGTTGTTGTACCACAAGACAGCCCTATTCAGTCTTTAGCTGACCTTAAGGGTAAGAAAGTAGCACACACATCTGCTTCTTCTAACTCCGGTAACCTTGCTCCGCGTGCTATATTCCCTAAAGAAGGCATTACTCCTGATAAAGATTACACTGTTGTTTACTCCGGTAAACACGACCAGTCTGTTCTCGGCGTAGTACATGGTGACTACGATGCAGCACCAGTTGCTTCTGACGTATATGACCGCATGGTAGCCGCTGGCCGCGTTAAACCAGATGCTCTTCGCATCGTATACCGCAGCCCTAAATTCCCTACTTCATCTTTCGGTTACTCAAGCCAGCTTTGTGCTCCGCTTGCTCAGAAAATCATCGGCGCATTCAGCACCTACCGTTTCCCTGAGTCCATGCAGAAGTCATTCCACGGCGCTGATCGTTTCTACCCAATCACCTACAAGGCTGACTGGAAAGTTATTCGCGATATCGCTGATGCAACTGGCACTAGCTACAATGCTGAAGGCCTGAAGAAAATGGCTGAAAAAGACGCAGCTAAAAAAGCCAAAAAAGCTAAAAAGAAATAAGAGTCATACGTGCCTGTTGAAAATACCATTAAAGGGAACGAGGAAACTCGTTCCCTTTTGATCGAGAATTTGGAAAAGGAATATGTAAAAGGAAAACCTGTTCTTAAAGGTCTTTCTTTTGAAGTTTCTGGCGAAGAAACTGTTGGTATTATCGGACCTTCCGGTACCGGTAAATCTACTCTTTTGCGCTGTATCAACCGCCTTATCGAACCTACAAAAGGTACCATCACCGTAGCTGGCCACAACCTCACCACCTGCTCTGGTAAAGAACTGCGCCTTGCGCGCCGTCGTATCGGCATGGTTTTTCAGGAATACAACCTCGTTGAACGCTTAACCGTCATCGAAAACGTACTATGTGGTCGTCTCGGATACATTCCTGTTTGGCGTGCTTGGCTTCGCAAGTTTGAACAAGCTGACATTGCCCGCGCATTTAAACTTATCGACCACGTAGGTCTTGGTGAATTTGCAACACAACGTGCAGACAGCCTTTCCGGCGGTCAGCGTCAGCGTGTTGGTATTGCTCGTGCAATGATGCAGAGCCCTGCCGTTATCATGGCAGACGAACCAACAAGCTCACTTGATCCTAAAACTTCTGTTGAGATCATGGAACTGCTCAAGAAGGTTTCTTCTACCGAGCACATCCCTGTACTCATCAACATCCATGATGTGAACCTTGCTAAACGCTTCTGCGACCGTATTATCGGTATGAGTAAAGGTAAAATCATCTTTGATGGTCCACCATCTTCACTCAAAGACAGCCACTTATCTGAAATTTATGGCGGTGAGGACTGGCTCTCATGACCACGGATGCACAAAGAAAATCTCCATTCAAAGCAAGCATAGCAACACGACTCGGCTGGGTTCTTCTAGCCTGTTACGTTTTCTATGCTTTGAATGCACTTGATTTTACGTGGGAACGCTTCATTGACGGTCTTGGGAACGGTGCTGACTTTCTTGGCGAAATGATCCCGCCAAACTTTGAGCGTTGGAAACTACTTGTAGGCAACCTGATTGAAACTATCGAAATCGCAGTAATTGCTTCTGCTTTCGGCATTGCTCTTTCTTTGCCTATCGGTATGTGTGCTGCACGAAACCTTATGCCGGACTGGGTGACATGGCCTGCACGTACTGTAATTGCAGTATGTCGTTCATTCCACCCGGTTATCTTTGCGATTCTTTTCGTTAAAGCCGTTGGTTTTGGCCCGCTTGCAGGTATTCTTACACTGATCTTCCTTTCAATCGGCTTTATCGGCAAACTGTTTGCCGAGGCTATTGAAGAAATATCTCTAAAGCCTGTTGAGGCAATCAGAGCTGCTGGTGCGCCTTTTATGAGCGTGCTTATTTTTGCAGTACTCCCTCAGGTGTTTAACCGATTCATCGGTTTTGCCACCTACCAGTTCGACGCAAACCTGCGTAACTCTACCATGGTTGGTATTGTTGGTGCTGGTGGTATCGGCGGTACCTTGTTTGCTGCATTCCAGCGCTTTGATTATGATTTCCTCGCGGCGATTCTTATGTCAATCGTTGCACTTATTATGCTTAGCGAACTTCTTTCCGTAAAGATAAAGGCGATTTTCAATGACTGATACTATGACATGGGAACGATTCACTCCCGGGCAGCGCCTTGCCCGCTTTGCGGTGTATCTTTGCGTAGTTTCCCTGTTAGTATTTTCTCTGAGTACAGTAGAAATTATTCCAGAATTTCTCTACGACGCGCCGTACCAGTTGCAGGATTTATTTACCCGCATGTGGCCAATTGACTTTGCGTCATATACTCAAGAAAATATTCACGAAGCACTCATCGAAACACTGAACATTGCATCGCTTGGCACCGTCCTTGCGTTGTTCTTAGCAGTGCCGGTTGCATTACTTTCTGCAAACAACATTACCAAATCTCCAGTTCTTAACTGGTGTGGTAAGTTCATCCTTGTTTCTTCACGTACAGTTAACTCACTTGTATGGGCTATTCTGTTTGTAGCAATCTTTGGACCTGGTGCACTGGCTGGTACCTTTGCTATCGGCTTCCGTTCCATCGGTTTCTGTGGCAAGTTGCTCGCGGAAGCACTGGAAGAAGTAGATCAAGGCCCTATCGAAGCGCTTCGCGCTGCCGGTGCTCCAACCGTTAGTATCCTCCTTAAAGGTTACTGGCCTCAGGTTGCTCCAGCATTTTGGGGTCTCGCACTCTTCCGTTGGGACATTAACGTTCGAGAATCCTCTGTTATCGGCCTTGTAGGTGCTGGTGGTATCGGTGTTGCACTTGATACCGCGCTTAACCTCTTTCGCTGGCAGCAGGTTGCACTCATTTTGTTATGCATCTTCTCCATCGTTATTGTTGCAGAAGTAGTTGTTACCAAGATTCGCCAAAACATTATCTAGGACAACGAAACTGTGTCGTAACTGCAGCATGCATTTACAGATTACAAACAAAAAGAGGGCAAAATTATTTGCCCTCTTTTTTTAAAAAATTTTTCTCATTATCGACTCCGAAAATAACTAAGGGAACGCATTTTTCATGAAGCCATTTTCTACTATGCCAGCAGATGTTAAACAAAACATCCGCTACATTCTTACCGATATTGATGATACCCTCACAGACGAAGGTCGTCTGCGCGCAGAAGCCTACACTGCCTTAGAAAAGCTGCGTGAAAATGGCTTTGTTGTCATTCCAATTACCGGTCGCCCTGCCGGCTGGTGCGACCAGATTGCACGCATGTGGCCTGTAGATGGAGTCGTAGGCGAGAACGGCGCATTCTACTTCCGCTACAACGATGCATCTAAAAAAATGATTCGCCGTTATGCTACAGCAGACGAACTACGCGCTCAGCACAAAATCAAACTCGCCGAACTTGGCGAACTGGTTGTGGAAGAAGTTCCCGGTTGTGCCATCTCCGCAGATCAGCCATACCGCGAAACAGATATCGCAATCGACTTTTGCGAAGATGTTCCTGCTCTTTCTATAGAAGCTATTCATAAAATTAAAGAAATATGTACAAGTGCAGGTACAACTGCAAAAATCAGCTCAATCCATGTAAACGCATGGTTTGGACAATACGACAAGCTCGCCATGTCTGCCCGTATCCTTAAAGATGAGTTTTATGTTGAACTCGAAGCCGTGCGTGAACAGGTAGTTTATGCTGGCGACTCGCCAAACGATGCTCCAATGTTTGGCTACTTCCCTAATTCTGTAGGCGTAGCAAACGTACTTGATTTTGAAGATACCATCGAACATAAGCCATCATGGATTACTGAAAAACGTGGCGGCGCTGGTTTTGCACAGATTGCTGAAGGGTTGCTGGCAGCCAAGTAGCGAGATGCTTATCAAGAAGCCTCTTGCTCTCTCACAAACGCTGCCCTTACATTCCGTAAGAAAATTTTCTCCCAATTGCGTAGTTTTTCTTATAAAATATTCTACGGCACGTCGTGACTCAATTCTTTTTGGGAACATCTTCTTTTCCTTAGATGCGTACCAACTCCTTGAACAACAAAAAGCCCTCTTATTGAGGGCTTTTTATACCTATACTGAAACAACTGAGCGAGTTATTAGAAGATATAGGTCAGATCACCAATTGAACCATCTAATTTTTTAGTACAAACGGCCCCTCGGAAAGGTAATTCGTTTTCTCTGTTACAACCACTTCGTAGATCATATTCGTTTTAAAATTAAGAGTTATAACAAGTGTTTGTGCATATTCTTCGCTTCGCCAAGTAAGATAAAACACCTCATCGTCAACCTGCACTACATCAAACTTGATGATGCTGGGATTTTCCATCTTCATGCCAGACTCAACAGAGAGTTGCATAGTATTAGGGGCAACAATGAGCAACAGATGGGAAGCACCTTTAAAAGGTCCGGTTTGCCAAGTATAAGAAATAGTTCTACCAACTAAATCCTGCATTGTTATCGTATTATCCTGCTGAACCGTAACCGTTTCATCCTCTTCTGCATTACCTGCAGTTGCAAAAACCAACGTCAGCATTAAAACTACTAACAGCCTTTTCATAACCACCCCGCCTATTGTTCACTTGTCACTTCTTCTTTGAACAACTCCGGTAAGTCTTTTCTGTCTTTCATTTTGTCTTTACTTTGCTCTATCGTAAAAGTGCCCTGCAACAGAAAATCTCGTTTGCTCTCCACAATCACACCGAACATTTTCATTGTTTTAAAATTGTAGGTTACAATTGCCTGAGAACCCGTTGTTTCTTCACGCCATGACACCTGCAAAATTTCACGTCCAACTTTTGTGCACGCGTACTCTACTTCTTCACTTTTGCCTTTTAAATTTCCAGTTAATGCATACCAGCGCATTGACGTTGGCGTCAGAATGCTTGTTTTATAGGAAGCTCCTACAAAGCTTCCTCGCCGCCATGTTTCTGTCAGAGTCTTTCCAACTAGATCTTCCGGTTGGATATCCACCTGTTGCGCCATACCGCATGCGGTAATTTGCACAAAAAATATAAAAAACAGTAGAATGGGAATTTTACGCATAACTACACCCACTATGTACTTATCCATTAATAACCCTGAACTACTCGAATGCAACTACGCCCTCGGATAATAAATTTTGTCCTTTATCAACCCGCACCAAAAAACATCGTTCTGAATCAAAATCCATTGTGACAACATAACTGACGTGTGCTCGGTCACTACGCCATGTCACTAAAATGGTTTTGGGATTTACCGTAGAAATCAGATAATCCGCTGCACCAGTCGAATTCCCCAAATTCCCTGTAAGTTTCCACACAATATCTTTGGAAGAAAGAAACTGCATCGTAATAGTAGAATCAGGAAATGCCCCCGACTCCAGTGTCACAATTATTGTCTGCCCCACCAATTCACTGGGCGTAATCTTTGAATGAAAAAGATTGCACCCGGACAGGACCAACATGAGCAACAGAAAACCAAACACTTGCTGTTTCATGAACAAACCTCACATGCTCTAAATAGAGGACCTGTTCGTCATGAAGAACAGGAAGCAGAGCCCCGCCTCCTGTTCCCTCATAAACTATGTGTTCAGCACACCTGTTACTGAATCATTCTGCTCGGAGGTATTCTGCTCTTCAGAGCTGTTTTTCTCAGGCATAGTTTTATCCATGTCATCTTTCATGGAACTATCATCTTTCTTCATCGTATCAGTGCCCATATCTTTTTTGTCAGCATCATCCTGCATCATCTTATCCTGTGACATACCTTTATCAACATTTTCCTCAGGCATAGCTTTTTCTGCGCCATCATCTTTGTTGTCCATCTGATCTTTCTGCATTGTGTCAGGAGCTGTATCTTGTGGTACTTCCTGCTGTGTATCAGGAGCTGTATCTTGTTGCACTTCCTGCTGTGTATCAGGAGCTTTTGTGTCTGTAGCAGATTTGTCGCTACCGCAACCAACCATGAACAATGCTGCACAAAGAGCTAATAATATAACATATTTCTTTAACATACTTTTTCCCCCGTTATAGATACGGTCTGATTTAATTGTCTTAAAATGACACAAAAAGATATGCACTAGGTAGTATAGGCATAGAAAAATAATTTAGATTTCAGTATATAATAACAAAAAAAAGACTAGCACTTTGCAATTACATACTATTTTTAAAGAAACTTTAAAAAATAACTGTTTTTAGTGTATTACAACAATAAAAATGCAACCAGTTGCCGATATTGCAGTATACATTTCAAACATACATAACATACTGCTTTCGTGCTTATTTTTAAAAAAACGCTTCTTGACTTCAAAAAACAACTTCATAAAATGCACAAAGTATTTCCCATTAATACTTACTCACAAACAACTCATAACATACTGAAAGGGATATCTATATGTTCATCGTTTCTCTCACGTACACATGTGAAATGGCACAAATTGATGCACACCTTGCAGCACACGTTGCCTACCTTAAGGAACAGTATGCATTGGGAAACTTTGTTGCATCAGGCAGAAAAGTTCCACGTACAGGCGGCGTAATTTTGGCTCGTTGTGAATCCCGTGAAGCACTTGAAGCAGTGCTCGAACTTGACCCGTTCCACAAAGAAAAGCTTGCTGCTTACGAAATTCAGGAATTTATTCCAACAATGGTAGGCGAAGGTCTTGAGGCAATGCGAGAAGACGCGTAATTGACGGCAATGAACAAGCCATCTTCTGATAAAAAGACAGTGGAGGAGCAGGAGAACCTGCTCCAATCCAGAGGGTTTTCGCGAGCTCCAGAGGGAAAAACACCTCTCCCCGGGCAATATGCTATTGAGCTGGAAACAGACACCGCAACAACCGGCGCGAACGGAACACAGCCCTCATACTCATTTCTTGTCAATTCAGGTCACTGCCTAAAAAAACTCACAGGCTTTACAATCAGCCCTTAGCACAGACACCTTTTCAGCTTACAAGGACAACATCGTGGGACACATCATTGCAAAAGATATCTACAAAGAACTCGGGGGAAAACTCGACGGCTCTCTAGTACGTATGCCTTGGAATGATGCCATGAAAGAGATGGTTACCTATCTCTACACTCCAGCAGAAGCAGAACTCATTGTTGCAATGCCATACAGACCAGCAACACTGGAACGCATTGCAGGAATGACGGGTATAAATGAAACCAAGCTCCGCTTCATGCTCGACGGCCTGTGTAAAAAGGGACTTGTCTGCGACATCTGGAACGGCAATCAGTACGAATACATGGTCAGCCCTTTTGTTGTCGGTTTCTTTGAATTTACGATGATGCGTACCGGTTCGAATTTGCCGCAAACAAAATGGGCAGAACTCTTTCAGGGATACATGTTCGGAAAAAAAGAGTTTCTGGATGCAAACTTTGCTGATGGTCAAGAAATTTCGGTCATGCGCGCTTTGCCGCATGAAGAAACCATCATTGCTGATTCGCATGTTGAAGTACTAGATTACGAACGCGCGGCTGCACTTATTGATGCCCAGTCGTCTTTTGCAGTTGGTCTATGTTCGTGTCGACACGAAAAACATCATCTAGGCGAACAGAAATGCACTGTCCCGTTGGACACTTGCACGACTATTGGTGAGGGTGCAGAATTTCTGATTCGAAACAATCTCGCACGCCGTTCCAGTAAAGACGAAATGTACGACATTCTCGACCGTTCCAAAGACATGGGATTCACCCTCACTGCAGATAATGTGAAGCAGGATGTAGGCTTCATCTGTCACTGCTGCGGTTGCTGTTGTAACCTCATGAACGGAATCAAAAAGACCGGCTATACCAACATTCTGGTGTCATCTTCTTTTGTAGTCACATGTAGCGATGAAGACTGTATAGGATGCGGCATCTGCGCCAAAGCGTGTCCGGTTGATGCCATTTCTATGCAGAAACGCTTCGGAGCTGTCATCGACGGCCATCGCCCTAAAAAACTAGCAATGATTGACGAAAATCGCTGTCTTGGCTGTGGTGTCTGTGTATTAAAATGCAAACCAAAAGCCTTAGTTCTGGAAAAATCCACAAAGCGCGTCATCCACCCTGAAGACACCTTTGAGCGTGCGATTCTTCAGTCACTGGAGCGGGATACTCTGCAAAACTTACTCTTCGATAATCCTAATAGCAAAGCAGAGAACTTCATGCGTGCCGTTCTTGGCGGATTTCTCAAACTACCTTCTGTTAAAAAAGGTCTCATGAGCGATAAACTACGATCACGCTTCTTAGAAACCTTGCGTTTCATGTCAGGAAGCTAAAACTTTCTACAGAGACAGACTAGTTCCACAAAAAGCGGTATAGCTGTTTCAGAAACTACGGGGTATCAAATAGCTCATTGACGCCGAGCCCAGTTCGTCCTACCTGTGTCAGATAATGCCAAAGACACTTATTATTGCAGAAAAACCCTCGGTTGCCCGCGAAATTGCCCCGCATGTAAACGCCACCAACCGCAAGGAAGGATATTTAGAAGGTGCCACCCATATTGTCAGTTGGGCAGTGGGACACCTTGTAGGCATTGCTGAACCTGAAGAACAGCATGAAGCATGGCAGGGACGATGGACCATAAGCCAACTGCCGATCATTCCACCTAAATTTAAACTTGCCGTCCTTAAAGAAGGTCAACGGCAATATGCAGTTCTTAATCGATTACTGAACGATCAGAACGTGTCTGACGTTGTCAACGCAACAGATGCCGGGCGCGAAGGTGAACTTATCTTCCGCCGCATTTACCTCATGGCAGGCTGCGACAAGCCTGTGAAGCGTCTGTGGGCGAACGACATGACTGAAGAAGGGCTGAAAAAAAGCTTAAACAAGCTCATGCCTGACTCAAAAAAACGGAATCTGGGACTTGCCTCATTTGCCAGAGCTGAAGCTGACTGGCTGATAGGCATGAACTTTTCCCGCTTATTCACAGTGAAAGCTAACCGCCTCATCTCTGTGGGACGCGTGCAGACGCCTGTTCTCAAACTGCTCACTGAGCGCAGCAACGAAATCGACCACTTTGAACCAAAAGACTACTGGACTGTTGAAGCTACCTTCTGCCGTCCTGAAAAATCGAGTGCGCCCAAAGAAATTAAGCCAGAATCCGACGAACAACAGGAAGCCCCCCCTGAGTGTTTTTCCGCTACCTATCATCTCCCTGAAGATGAAAAGGAAACGCGCATAAACTTTGAATCCCGTGCGCAAAATATCGTTACGGAATGCAAAGACAAAGCAGGTAAAGTTGAAGGCGTCGTGAGCCGTAAAGGCACTACAAAGCCTCCGCTTCCGTTTGACCTCACAACACTCCAGCGTGAAGCAAATACCCGTTTCGGACTTTCAGCAAAAGACACGCTCGGCATTGCACAGGCACTGTACGAGCAGAAAAAACTCATTACCTACCCACGTACGGATTCACGCCATTTAACTAAAGAACTGTTTGCAGAAATTCTCACCTATTTCCGCGCAATCTATCCTTTATATAAAGAAGAAACAGTTCCGGCAGTGAACAGAATTAAAGACGGTAAAAAGTTTCCGTGTGTGAACGATAAAAAAGTTACCGATCACCACGCCATCATTCCTACAGCCCGCAAGGCAAATATTCTTCAACTCTCCGGTGATGAGCAGAAAATTTATGAAATGATTTGCCGTCGATTTATCGCGGCGTTCAGTCAAGAAGCTGTGTACCAGTCCTCCACTATTCGCGTTCTTGTGGGTGAACATTTGTTCATAGCAAAAGGGAAAGTGTTTAAGGACAAAGGCTGGCTTGTGGTTGAACCTTGGAGAACAGCGCAGGACAATCCTCTGCCGTCCCTCCGTAAAGGTGCCACTGTAGATACACAGGCGATTGATACCGTAAAACGCCAAACCAAAGCACCTGCACATTTCACTGATGCATCGCTGCTGAGTGCAATGGAAACAGCAGGTAAATTTGTAGAAGACGAAGAGCTTCGCCTCGCAATGAAAGAACGTGGGCTAGGCACACCGGCAACACGTGCGCAGGTTATTGAAACCCTGCTTTCGCGCAAATATATTACAAGAAATGGCAAAAAACTTCAGGCAACCACTTCCGGTCAGGAAGTTGTTGAAGTTATCTCCGCTATGCTGCCCGATATCGTTTCTCCTGAAATGACAGGCCAATGGGAAAAGAAACTCAAGGATATTGAGGGTGGCACTGCCACCTATCCAGAATTCATGCATTCCATCCGCCATCTTGTTGCGGGCAGTATCCATAATATTAAGGATAGAAGCCTTGCGCCTATTCTGCTGGCAATGAAAGCCAAAGAAGTCGGAGAACGGGAACCGAACGGAAAATGTCCACTTTGTGGTGGTGAAGTCGCAGATCTGGATAAACGATACGCCTGCTCGAACTGGAAGCGTGACGACGGCGGTTGCCTGTTTGTTATTTGGAAAAATATGTTTGGCAGAGCTATCGACAAAACAATCGTTGATGAATTGCTCACCAAGGGGCGCACAGCAGAACCGCTGGATCTCATATCCAAGGCTGGCAAAGAATATTCTGCCTATTTAAAGATAGAGCTTGGTCAGGTTAAATTGGAATTTGACAATTCCCAGCGCCCGTATGCTTCGAATCAACAGTTTCAATCGGGTCAATCCACGCAACAGGGTCAGCAGTTTCAACAGGCTGCACCATACGATGGTGTCGACCCCGAAGATATGCCGCCGCCATCACCTATTCCTGGACAAGAAGACTTCATGTCTCCTCCAGCATATGATGAAATATCAACGCCACAATCATCACCCCAGCCTCTATTAAATGAGGAACCTGCTGACGTATCTTTACAGGATTAGCATCCCTCTTTTAAAAAACATAAGCCCGCAATTTATTGCGGGCTTTTTTTATGAATCATCAACAAACAAAAATTAATTCAATAAATACTGGCAATAAGATGCAACAAAGGTACGTTACACTCTTATGAATGCACCTTGTATTGCATTCAACAACCAGAGAAAGTTAGAAAAAGTTCTTTTTCCGCTTTACAAGAACACTACCTTTCTATAACAGTAATGATTCCTATTAACAAACGGTTAACAACAAATCTGACGGAGTAACCCATGAGTAAAACTGCTGAAAATTTGATGGCTGCATTTGCAGGTGAATCACAAGCCAACCGTAAATACCTTGCCTATGCTGCAAAAGCAGAAAAAGAAGGTCATACACAGGTTGCAAAACTTTTCCGTGCAGCTGCCGATGCTGAAACCATTCACGCTCATGCACACCTTCGCAATGCAGGAAAGATAGGTACCACCCTTGAGAACCTCAAGGATGCCATCGCAGGCGAAACTCATGAATTTAAAAATATGTATCCTGAAATGATCAAGGACGCTGAAGCTGAAGGGCAAAAAGCAGCGCTACGCTTCTTCACCTATGCCAACAAGGCAGAAGAGGTGCACGCAACCTTGTACCAGAAAATGATGGATACCGTAGATAATCCGGTAGAAACCGACTATTACAACTGCTCTGTTTGCGGCTACACACACGAAGGGCCGTTTGAAGGTGATAAGTGCCCTATCTGTAACGCATCCCCTTCAGCGTTTTACAAAGTAGACTAGCACTCATACGCTGCCGACATGAGTATGTGCTGATAACTAAATACAAAAGCAGGAACCTGTACAACTCCACTTGTATTCAGGTTCCTGCTCTTTTGTAGGTAACGCACATACACTGCTGCGGAATACTTTCCAACAGACAATATACGTCGTTTCAACCCGTTTGCTGGGAAACCTTTAATGCCAGACGCCTTATGGATAACCTCTGTCCTGCGGCAAATTATGGTTTTCCAGCAAACCTTTTTCCCTACTCTTACAAAACATACTACGCTGAATGCTTTGTAATTCTCTGAAGATAAATTTTTCAGGATAAAAATAGAACTAGATAAAAATTTTATTTTTTACTTTACAAACTTGATTGAGAAATATAAACAGTAATCATTCCTGTTAAGGAAGATCTAAGCAACAAATAACACACTTGTGGAGTGAATAATGTCCAAGACTCTTGAAAATCTCATGGCTGCTTTTGCTGGCGAATCTCAGGCTAACCGTAAATACCTTGCTTACGCTAAAAAAGCAGAAAAAGAAGGTCATCCTCAGGTTGCAAAACTCTTCCGTGCTGCTGCTGATGCTGAAACCATCCACGCACATGCACACCTTCGTAACGCTGGCAAAATCGGTGACACCATTGCTAACCTTAAAGACGCAATTGCTGGTGAAACTCACGAGTTTGAAAGCATGTACCCTGCAATGATCAAAGACGCTGAAGCAGAAGGCGAAAAAGTTGCAGCACGTTACTTCGGCTTTGCAAACAAAGCAGAAGCAATTCATGCTGGCCTCTACACAAAAGCTCTTGAGAACATTGAGAACCCAGTAGATGTAGATTACTACAACTGTTCCGTTTGTGGTCACACCCATGAAGGTCCAACTTCTGAAAAATGTCCAATTTGTGGTGCTGCAGCTTCTGCGTACAACAAAGTAGACTAATATAGATATCAATACCGGATTCTTTTCCGGTACCAGTAGAAAGAGTCACTGCCAATGGCACCTCTTCCTAAACTGAGCGCAAGCCCCTCTTTATCAACGTGATAGAGAGGGGTTTTTCTATGAAAAAGTTCACCATAACGTAAGCCTTTCATCATTCCATACATATGCACTCAAGTTTCTTGCGAGTGAACATGCTTTACTCTATTATTCCGCAAAATCTTCATACGTAGTACCATTACTACAAGCCAAGAATACAGAACATGGACAACGCCCTCCCACTACAGGCATAATAACTTTGTGCAGCACACATGTACGGGCACCAATACTTCAACGGGCATCTGTAAACATGTTTTACGTAGCGCCAGTCAACCACAGGCCAGTTTCCCAAAACATAGGAAACCAAAACCTTAGGGGATGCCGCAATAAGCAGAAGTATTTATACTGCATGCGGCACCTATTCTTGGTACACCAGTAGTGTTTCCCTCAACCCAGCTTGATATAAAAGGAAGTTCTTTTGCGATACAGAAATACACAGCAGCTTATTGCTGATCTGGAACAAAGTGGGCAGCTCATCCGCATCCATGACGAAGTTGACCCGCATCTGCAAGTGGCTGAAATTCAGCGCCGTGCTTTTCGTGCAAAGGCACCTGCAATCATGTTCACCAACGTAAAAGGCACCAAATTTCCCATGGTGTGCAACATCTTCGGCACCATGGAACGCACCCGTTGGATCTTCCGCGACACATTGCGCGCACTGGAAGGCATATTCAAGCTGAAGGTTGATCCGTTCGATTTCTTCAAGCACCCGTGGAAGTATGCCGGCGTTCCACGCGCTGGGTACTCCACCATACCTAAAAAGGTAAAAACAGGGCCTGTACTGGACAACACTACCACTGTAAGCCAACTCCCGCAGTTGCATTCATGGCCTATGGATGGTGGCGGCTACGTTACTCTGCCACAGGTATATACAGAAAGTCCGGACAAGCCCGGTTTCATGAATTCAAACATCGGCATGTACCGTGTGCAGCTTACTGGTGCCCCGTTTGAAAAAGATAAAGAAATTGGTCTACACTACCAGATTCATCGCGGAATTGGCTATCATCATGCAGAAGCAATCCGTCGTAATGAACCACTCAAAGTAAACGTATTTGTAGGTGGCCCTCCTGCCATGACAATGGCAGCAATTATGCCGCTCCCTGAAGGCATTGCAGAACTTATTTTTGCCGGTGCCCTCGGCGGGTTCCGTATGCCTATGATCAGCCGCGAAGGTCAGCTTCCAATCCTTGCTGAAGCAGATTTCTGCATCAGCGGAACAGTATATCCAAACGAACAGAAGCCTGAAGGACCATTCGGTGACCATCTGGGCTATTACAGCCTTGCGCACGACTTCCCCCTCATGCGTGTAGACAACGTCTACCACCGTAACGACGCTGTATGGCCATTCACCACTGTCGGACGTCCTCCACAGGAAGACACAGTATTCGGTGAATTTATTCATGACCTAACCGCAGACCTCGTACCTACAGTTTTCAACGGGGTGCACGAAGTTCACGCTGTTGATCAGGCCGGAGTACATCCACTTCTTCTTGCCATTGGTAGCGAAAGATATGTCCCATATGCGGAAGAACGCCAGCCGCAGGAACTCATCACCTGTGGTCTGTCACTACTCGGCACAACACAGACTTCACTCTCAAAATACGTAATCCTTGCAGCAAAAGAAGATAATCAGGGACTTACCACACACAACTACAAAGAGTTTTTCACGCACATGCTTGAGCGTACCGACTTTGCACGTGACTTCCATTTCATAACACGCACGACAATTGATACACTCGACTATACAGGGATCAGCCTTAACCAAGGCTCCAAACTTATCTGGACAGCTTGTGGACCGGTAAAACGCACTCTTGGTTCAAGCATTCCATCTCACTTCACGCTGCCGGAAGGTTTCAGTGACGCGAAAATGTTCATGTCAGGTGTGGTCGTTGTTAAAGGACCTAAACATACCGCGGCACGTGACGAGCACGACGACGCAATGTTCCGTCTTGCAGAGCATCTGAAAAGCATCGGAAAGCTCGAGTCATTCCCGCTTGTCGTGGTGGCAGATGATGCAGACTTTACTGCTGCCAACTGGGACAACTTCCTTTGGGTAACATTCACCCGTTCAGACCCTGCCACAGATATGTATGGTGCTGGGTCATTCACCCACTGCAAACACTGGGGCTGTTCAGGACCTGTTGTTATTGATGCCAGACTCAAATCATTCCATGCTCCGGCACTGGAAGAAGATCCGGATATCACAAAATCCGTCGATCAAATGGCTGCCAAAGGTGGCAGCCTGCATAATATCATTTAGATAAAAAGTCTGCGGTGTTGCCATTCACCGCAGGCTTTTTTGTATCTTCCTTCCCTTCAAGCAATTCCTTCTTTCCAAAAATTATACTTCCAGCTTCTCCTCAGTGTGGTAGTGGGTAAATTCATCCGTAATTTCATGCAATTGTACCGTGTGAGATATAACTAGTTTTGTGAAAAGGGAGTCAACATGGCTACATCCGGTTCTCGCAACACACATTCAAAAGCTACTGTTCGCAGTGATAAGTTGTTCAACACACCGGAACAACAATATGATTCCGCATCGACCCTTGCAGCCTACGTCAAAAAAATGCGCGAAGAAGGAGTTCCAGCTAAAGTCATTGAGCTGTTCACAAGCTATTTATCAGATATATCTGAACTCGCGACTGGGCATATTCCAGAAATGCACATCTCACCGATAACACAATCACATCTCAAGCATGTTGACGTGCTGGATAAATATGAAGAGGCAGGAAAAGCCATTGCTCACGAAGCTGTTGCTATTAAACTGAATGGCGGACTGGGTACAAGCATGGGAATGCAGTTTGCTAAATCCCTGTTGCCTGTAAAAGATCATATGTCATTTCTGGACATAACAGTTAAACAAGCGATTGCATGGCAGGAACAGTACGGCGGTCCACTTCCGCTGGTCCTCATGAACAGCTACAGCACGCATACTGATACACTCAATGAATTACGGCATATGAGTGGATTATCTCAATTACCGCTCTGTTTTGTTCAGCATAAATTTCCTAAAATACGTCAAGACACTTTGATGCCCGCAGAGTACCCCGATAATCGTGAATACGAATGGAACCCTCCGGGGCACGGCGACATTTACGCATCGCTCTATCTTTCCGGTGTGCTGGAAACACTTATCCGTCAGGGACGTAAATACGCACTCGTGTCCAACATAGACAACCTCGGCGCTACGTTAGACATGCGTATGTTAGGCTACATGGCTGAAGAACAAGTTCCTTTCCTTATGGAAGTTACCAAGCGTACCGAAAACGACAGCAAAGGCGGACACCTCGCAAAACATAATAACGGACACCTCATCTTGCGCGAAGTCAGTCAATGTCCTGAGTGCGATCTGGAACAATTTCAGGACATCACACGCCATCGCCTTTTCAACACCAATAATATCTGGATTAACCTTATTGAGTTGAAAAATACCCTGCGTCAGTTCGGGCTTCCAAAGCTTCCACTTATTTTAAATCCAAAAACAGTAAACCCGCATGACGCATCCTCTACTCCAGTTTATCAAATCGAAAGTGCCATGGGTGCAGCAATTTCTCATTTTGTAAACGCACAGGCTATCGTAACTACTCGTGACCGGTTTATACCAGTTAAACGCACTGACGATCTGCTCAAGGTCATGTCAGATTATTACCAGCTCGACCCCTCCGGCACACTCAAATTAAATGAAGCAAACATCACGCAAAATCTTCAGGTACAACTAGACCCTCGATACTACAGTAACTTCGACAATATCTACGAAAAGTTCAAAGAAGGCGTGCCGTCTCTTGCCTCATGCACTAAGCTTGGTATCTTCGGCGATATTATCTTCAATCCTACCATATCACTTATAGGCGACGTCAACATAGACAACCAGACTGGCAATGTACTGCTGATGCCGGAAGATATTACGTTACAGGGGACGGTCGATATCAAATAGCCATTCCAGATAGATAATTGCAACATCCTTAACTATGCCTTAGTGATATATTAATATTTTCATTTCGGACACGGTACACTCCGAAGATTTACCCCAGAGACACATGGGAGGTTCTTCTGTATGCCGCAAGTAGCCGCTCGTATCACAAACGAACAGGAAAAATGGCTGAAAGACTACTTCCGCACAAAAAGTGCTGGAGCAGAATTCATCCTACCCTGGGTTGTGGATACCTTTTTCCGTGCAATCACGTCCATTAAGCACAGCTTTTCCGATAGTGAACTCGCGCTCATTATCGCTGCGCACAAAAATCTGCGAATTCAGCCGGAAAATTCCAGCGGAGACTACTTGCGCCTGCGCGTCGAAGACGCTTGCAACACCAATCAGCTACATAACGTATACGGTATCAGCAGAGATACTCTGAAAGCAAAGCTCCGCCGACTCAACAACACCGATGCCGCAGCACTCATGGTATGGGCTGCCGCCTTCTGGGTAAGCAAAAACTGCTCTGCCGACAATGTTTCAGAGTATATCAAGCAATATTAGGCACGAAAAAAGGTGACGCGATAAGCGCCACCTTTTCTAGTTAGGTATGTTTTCCTTATTGCCTTCGGCGAGGGGGCTCTGCCCTCCACCCGCAAGAGGGACGCCCTCTTTACTGCGGTTATGGCTAATTCTTTTTTAGTGGATACGCATAATCTTTCAAGCAGTTAAAAATCCGTATTATCGTCAACAGTTAAAGTTACGTTGAAAGACTGACTTTAAACTTACTCTTTGGGCTTAAACCACCGCAAACGGAGTGCGTTTGAAACAACCGAAACAGAACTTAGCGCCATAGCACCGCCAGCAATCATTGGAGATAATGTCGGACCATTAAACAACGCGTACAAAAGCCCCATTGCAACAGGAATACCCAGCGTGTTGTAACCGAATGCCCACACTAGGTTCTGCTTAATATTCTTCACGGCTGCGCGGCTTAGTTCAACAGCTGTGATCACACCGTTTAATTCACCGGACATAAGCACCACATCGCCTGCCTCAACAGCCACGTCAATTCCTGTTCCCATTGCAATCCCCACATCAGCAGTAGCTAACGCAGGTGCATCGTTAATACCGTCACCAACCATAGCAACGAGCTTTCCTTCCTTCTGAAGATCAATAATCGTATCACTTTTATCTTCCGGATGAACTTCGGAAATAACAGTATCAATGCCCGCCTGCTTTGCCATTGCAGCTGCTGTGATGCTGTTATCACCTGTAAGCATAACAACGGAAACACCGCGAGCCTTCAGTCGAGAAACAACAGAAGCGGCCTCCGGCTTAATAGTATCTGCTACAGCAACGAGTAACGCAGGTTTGTCATCAACGGCCATGACAAGAGCTGTACGGCCTTGTAATGCCTGCTTCCTCATCCGCTCCATAACCTCCGCATTCTGATCAACTCCAGCATACGCGGCATTACCAATACGAATGGCTTTACCATCCACCGTACCATAAATACCTTTACCGGATTCAGCGGTCACATTCTGCGTTTCGAGAAATTCTACTCCACGCTCTTTTGCACCTTTCACAACAGCAGTTGCCAGTGGATGCTCTGAAAGACTTTCAAGGGATGCAGCATATGACAGCGCAGTATTTTTATCGATACCAGCCAATGATTCCACATGAACAAGCTCGGGCTTACCATGCGTAATTGTGCCTGTCTTATCGAAAACAACAGTCTGAATGCGTCCTGTCTGTTCCAGTGCAGTACCGTTTTTAAACAACACACCGAGCTGTGCGCCGCGTCCTGTAGCAACCATAATTGATGTCGGTGTTGCAAGCCCCATGGCACACGGGCAAGCTATAACCATTACTGCAACAAAGATTCGTAACGCAAACGGAAAAGATGCTCCGGCGATAAGCCACGCCAAGCCTGAGAGTAGCGCAATGACCATAACAATCGGTACAAAATACAAACTTACCGTATCTGCCATGGAAGCAATTGGGGCTTTTGACCCCTGAGCATCCTGCACGACACGAATAATTCTAGAAAGAACAGTATCTGCACCAACATGCTCTGCTTTCATTGTAAGAACGCTATGGGTGTTTACAGTACCACCAGCTAGAGAGTCTCCAACTGTTTTTGAAACAGGCAAGGATTCACCCGTCAGCATGGATTCGTCCACACTTGAGGAGCCCTCAATAATACTACCGTCAACCGGAATACGTTCACCCGGACGAATAAGTAAAATGTCACCTGCAACAACTTCAGTCGCAGGCACTGCTTGCTGCTCTCCACCTACAATACGGATAGCGGTATCAGGCGTTAAATCCATCAGCCCTTTAATGGCATCTGACGTGTGTGAGCGGGATCGTGTTTCAAGGAATTTACCCAGCGAAACAAGGGCAATCAGCACACCGGCTGCCTCAAAATATAAATCCATGACACGGGCCATTACATCAATACCAATATAAATTTCTATAGTTCCCCAGAGGCTGTAGGCAAACGCAGCACCTGTTCCCACAGCAATGAGCGAATCCATATTGGGAGCGCCCCTGAAGAGATTTTTGAAGCCTTGTATATAGAAATCACGCCCTGACCACATGATAGGGATAACCAAAATCAATTGGACAAGAGAAAAAGTTCTTGGTGAAGAGTGAGGAGCCAACCACTCAGGCAACCTGATTCCTGCCATCTCAGTCATAGCAATAATCAACAAAAGGGAAGCGAAGATAATTTCAGGAATAAGTTTTGCTTTCATTTCAGCGAGGCGTTCCCGCATGGATTCCTGTTGATCTTCCCACATAGCGGTTACGTCTTGCGCACCACCGTCTTCGGCTTCCTGTAATGTTGCGCCAAAGCCTAGCATGGCGACTTTCTCTGAGAATGCTGCTACTGCGGAATCCTTATCAACATCAGCTGCAGGGGTTACTCTGGCTGACTCTGTTGCGAGGTTCACTTCAACAGTCGCAAATTCCGGCATCTGTGCTGTAACTTTCTCTATACGTGCAGAACATGCGGCACAATGCATTCCTGAAATTGAAAAGCGCAGCGTTTCACCGTTATCAGAGCTTACTGCCGGTGCCACAGCTTCGTACCCTATATCAGTAACCTTTTGTACTATGCCAGCAACGTTGACCTTCGAAGGATCAAACTCTACCTGCATAGAGTCGGTGGCCAAGTTTACGGCAATAGTGGTAACTCCCTGCACTTCTGAAACCCCCTTTTCTATTCGGGCAGCACAAGAAGCGCACGTCATACCTTTTACAGGCATGATGACTTTACGAAGCACCTTTGGATCAATTGACTCGATATGGTTATCAGTCATAACAAACCCCATTTTTTCTGACAGATACTGCAACATTATTCAGTCTCTGAACAAAAACAGCTTGAATAGTTGAGCGATACTAAATGATTCGGTATGCTACGCTTGAGATTGAGTGAATACAATTCTTTTTAAACAGTTGCATGAGGATTACATAATGCCAGCAATTACTGTTACCGGAATGTCCTGCCAGCACTGCGTCGGCGCAGTTACCATAGCTCTTGAAGCTATTGATGGAATTTCCGATGTTACCATTGATTTGCTTTCTGGAAAAGTTGAATGGAAAGAATCTACCCCAGTTCCAATGGAAACTATCGAAGATGCTATTACTGGAATCGGGTTTGAAATTAAAAAATAGCTGAAACACCCAGCAATAAAAAAAAGAGCCGGAATAATCTGGCTCTTTTTTTTTAACAAAACATTTTTTCTTGTTAGAATAATCAGGGAAAGTTCAGCGTACCTGCCCTATTTCATAAGTATAGATAATGTGCCGTTAGTCTGAGTTGCAGACCAGTTAGGCGGAAGGGTACCTTTTAAATCAAGAACAATACGAACTCGATCGTCATGCCGCCCAAGGCGAACAGTCTTAACCAGACTATCCTGTACAACCTTCGGGGCAGGTAACTCTTCACTAAAACGACCAATCACATCTACAACGAACCTATCCGGCTCTTTCAATCCAAAAATTTTGTATGTATATGTAGTTACAGCAAACACTGTAAGTTTGCTATCCGCATAAGAAACAGAAACAAGAGGCTGAAGCTCTTCACTTTTTTTCTCAGCACTCACACTTTCAGGCGACGTAACATTTTTTTGCTGTGGAAATTTTTTTCCGACGTCCGGTTCAACCTCTGCTACAGTCACCGTTTTGGTCACAAGCGTAAGAATTTTTGCTGTATCTGTCTTCGGGGAGTTAACGGATGTTACTTTCGATGTAGAAACTGGGTCACCTTTAACAATGGATGATGTTCTGCTACTCACATCAGAAACGGTTGCTGCAAGAGTATCCGACGTGCTTTTGTCGATAACTACTTCTTGTAATGCCTTACTTTCCTGCGCGCCAACATTCACTATCAGTTGAGAGGACGCCTCACTGGCAATGGTGTACGCATCTCTCATTATCCATTTATTATAGCCAATAAGAACAGTCCCGACCACAAGTGCCAATAAAATCAACATCGAAATATTGCGGTTCATGCATCCTCCCCTCAGCGGTTACATCATCTACTTTGCTGCTCGTCCCTCACTGCGTACATACTCAAGAAAGCGCTGTGCAGATTTCAAGTTTTCATTCAGTGCAATCGCACGGTTCAAGTATCGAATGGTATTACCATAATCACCCATATCATAATATACTCGGGCGACGTTGAATAACGCATGATCATCATTTGGGCTAAGTTCAACAACACGAAGCTGATGCTTCAATGCTGCGGCAGGCAACTTCTGTTTGCGCAAGTCTGAACCGAATTCAGCAAAAACGTGTTTATGCTCCGGCAAAACTCCATCTTTTGAATCTGCTAATTTTGTAAGTAACTTTAATGCATTACGCCTGTCACCATTTTCAAGAGCAACTAGCGCTTCTTCAAAGTTTGCCTTCAAATTTTTTGCTACATTTTCCGGCGTTTTTTGTTCACGGGCAAAAGCTTCAGCCTCTTCACGGGCGATATCAAGAGCTTTTGAAGAAGAAACAAGCTCCGGAGTAACATCTGCACCATGCTTATCTTTAAGAACAAACAGATACGGCTCATCCGGCAAAGAACGTGCTTCATGCTCCACGAGATGCGCATGTGCAAGCACTTGCGGCTGCAACAGAACATCCGGTTCTTTAAAAAACCTGTGAATAAAGTCTTCAACCTTAAGGCGATACTGCTTTCCAGCAACAGTTCGCTGCGCAGATAATGCTTGGATCATTACAGTATCATTATCTGTAAACCAAACAAGCCAGTAGCGTTTTTCCTGTTCTGTTAACGCAGTCCCCTGCTCAGATTCAAGTGTGGAATACACACCTTTATATTCTAATTGCAACACAACGTACTTCCTAATGACGTTCGAATTACTGTGGATACTACCTGTTTTTTATTGCCTGCAAAAATTTTTGAGCAGGCTCAAGCTGTGGATTTGCCACAAGAGCACGATGCAGCCATCTTTTACAATCGGCCATTTTTTGCAAATCATAATAAACACGTGCAATGTTATAGCATAGATGATCATCATTAGGAGAAAGCTCCGAAGCTTTCAAGTAATGTTTCAATGCTATTTCCGGCTGTTGTTCTTTTCGTAAACGTTTTCCAAAATCATTAAATAAATGTTTATGCTTTGGTTTCCACGGCACATCCTTATCTGGAACAGCCAACAGCATCCGGCGCCCTTGCTTTAAATATCCGCTACGAAGCATTGTCATGCCTCTATCAAATTTCTCCGTAGCCTCTTCTTCTTCTAACTTTAAGCCCGTATTCTTGGCTCTATGGGTGGGCACCCTTGCCAGCAACGCATTTGTCTCATTGGTGGAAGCTGTGTTTTGCAGTTGGAGATCCTGCTGCCCTGAACCTACATTGGTAGATTGACCTGCAACGGCTAACAACCCAGGTTCAAATACATATTCCTGTTCAAACTCTTCAAGTTCTACAACTCGTTTATCACCAATTGGAGTTAAGTTACTTGTGAGAAGCTGAACCTCTACGTTACCTTCTGCCCCGATACTCGCGTACCAATATCTCTTCGAAATGCTCTTTCGTCTCGTGGCACCCGATCCAATCCAAAGATTAGACGATGTGCGATAAACACCTTCTGTCATCTATTGCCCCCAATATATGCACTTATAATGTATCTAACCCCTATCATACCCGTTTTGTCTTGAAAACAGCATGTTAGGTCTTCAAACTAGTATTTTAAAAACATTGTGGACGGTTAATATGTTTTCCTTTACGTTTCTGACATGCATGAAATGGCAATAGCAGCAAGTCTAATTGATATCGTCAAGGAAGAGATGGCAAAGCATAATGCCTCTAAATTGCTTATGGTTCGAGTTTGTTACGGTAAACTGACTAACCTTGTGCCCGACGCACTTTCGTTTGCTTTTGAAGTACAAACCAAGCAAAGCCCTTTAGAAGACGCTGAGCTGGAGCTTAAAGAAATTCCTGTCACTGTTACTTGTGGTGAATGCTCGACAGAGTTCACACCGGAGGGAACGGATCTATTTTATATGCCGTGTCCGTCGTGCGAAAATTTATTCGGCCACGCAGTGCTCACAGGAAAAGAACTTTACGTAGATCATCTTGAAGCGGAGTAAATAATCCCCATGGAAATCCCAGTAGTACGCAACATACTTGAAGCGAATGACAAAATCGCAGTAAATTTAAAAGAACTCTTTGCCGAACACGGCATTCTTGTTCTTAACCTCATCAGTTCACCTGGCGCGGGCAAGACTTCAATTCTTGAACGCACCCTTACAGACCTTAAAGGTGAATTTAAGATGGCTGTTATCGAAGGTGACTGCCAGACAGACAATGATGCCCGCAGAGTTGCAGAAACTGGAGCTAAAGCTGTTCAGATTAACACTGACGGTGGCTGCCACCTTGACAGCAACATGATTACTGCTGCGCTTGCTAACTTTGACATGAACGAGATCGATATTCTGTTCATTGAAAACGTCGGTAACCTTGTTTGTCCTGTTGAATTTGATTGCGGCGAAGATTTTAAAGTCGCCCTGCTCAGCGTTCCTGAAGGTGACGATAAGCCGGAAAAATATCCGGCCTTATTTGAAAAATCTTCAGCAATGATTCTGAACAAATGCGACCTGCTCCCTTACGTTCAGTTTGATGTCGAACGTGCAAAACAGTTTGCTACCCAGTTGAACAAAGACATGCCAATATTCCAGACTTCCTGTACGACCAGTGAAGGTCTCGATACTTGGTATGACTGGCTGCGCAAAGCATATGCCGGAAAACAAAAGTAGCACCTAACACCTGTTGTTTCTTATACAGGTAGTTATTAAACATATGCCCCCGTACCACGGGGGCTTTTTTTCACCAAAGTTTTACCTTAGTGGTGCTAGCATCGCCAGATAATGCAAAAGTGCATAAAAAACACGTTAGCCTCTGGACAACTCCAATGTTAGTGACTACTGACTTTATACTTAGATTTCAGACAATCTGCCTTAGCTAACCGCCGCACTGAACAGATTGTTTTTTCAACGCGGCATATTCTACTGTTTGGAGACCAACATGAGTACTGACTGCAGCAGTGGTGACTGTTCTTCCGGTTCCTGCGGCGGAGCACCTACTGAATTAGATGCTGGCGAAGCCCGGATGAAACGAACCATCAGCCGTATTAAACATAAAATTGTTGTTATGTCCGGTAAAGGTGGCGTTGGTAAAAGTACCGTTGCGACCAACATCGCTATCGGTCTTTCACTTGCTGGGAAAAAAGTCGGCCTGCTCGACGTAGACGTACACGGACCTAGTGTTCCTCGTCTGTTAAGCATGCGAGATTCCAAAGTACATATTGAAGAGTCCTTCATTGAGCCTATCGCATGGAGCAAGAATCTCTCTGTTATGTCTCTGGGCTTTTTGCTTCCTAACTCCTACCAGCCAGTTGTATGGCGTGGCCCTGTAAAAATGGGCTTTATCAAACAGCTTCTTTCTGATGTTGTTTGGGGCGACCTTGACTATATGGTTGTTGACTGCCCTCCGGGCACCGGCGACGAACCACTTTCCGTTATGCAGCTCCTTGGTAACGACGCATTGGCAGTTATCGTAACAACTCCTCAGGGTGTTGCCATTGATGATGTGCGTCGCTCCGTTACCTTTGTAGGTGATGTTGGTAATCAGGTTCTTGGTATCATCGAAAACATGAGTGGCATTGTGTGTTCACAGTGCGGGAATGTTGAGAACATCTTCGGCAAAGGTGGAGGTAAAGACCTTGCTAAAGAAGTTGGCGTACGCTTCCTCGGTGATATCCCTCTCGATCCGGAAGTTGTTCGTTCCGGTGACGAAGGTTTCTCACTCCTTTCTGTAAAGCAGGATAGCCCGACAGCTCAGTGCTTCCAGAAAATTCTTAAGCCTATCCTTATGCTTGATGATGGCGCAGAACCAACTAACAAACTGCACCCGATTCTTCCACCGCATAAAGGTACAATTAAAATTGCACTGCCTGTTACCAAAGGCACACTGTCCCCATCCATGCATTTAGCTGAACAGTACGTTATCGCAGTCGCAAATGCAGAGACTAAAAAAATTATATCGACAGAAACCGTTGATGCACCTGCATACGAACCTAAAGCAGCTGCTTCTTTCCTCGAACGCCTTGATGCTGGATACGTTCTGGCAAAAGACGTACCGCAGGCCGCATGCGACGCATTAAAAGAAAAACATATCTCCCTTGTTAAAGGCATCACTGTTAATGCACCTGTGGCAGTAGTGACTGACTTTATTGAAGGAAAATTGTTAGCCGCTGGTTAGGCAGCTATTCTTAATGATCACCCTGATTAGCAACTCCTTTTCCTAGCTGAAAAGGAGTTGCTTTTATTTTTTATGGCTGGCATAGCTGAGCAAGTTTCTCAAAATCAAAATCAAAATCAAAATAAATACTTATATTACAGACAGTTCGGAGAAATCTAAACATGTTAACATTCGACAAAAAGCATCATGCAGCGATTCTTGCGATTGCATTTTCAGCAATGATGCTTCCAGACTTGATGAGACTTCCTGCCATCTATGCTATCCCGTCTGTAGTCTACCTCTTGTCCTTCAATTTTTGTGTCATGTATGTCATCTCTCAAGTGCGCAGTCTTGCCAGTATACTTATTCCACCTATTTTTTTCATAAGCGCGCTGACTAGCTACTTCCACGGTATTTACCGCATTAAAATCGATAAAGAACTTCTCTTTCTTCTGCTGGAAACAAACAGCGGAGAGGCTGGTGAGTTTGTTACGTCCGGACTCCTTATTTTTGGAACAATAGCATTACTATTCTCATTTGTTATCGGGTACTTATTAAAGCGCTCCACTGGCAAATTTCAGATTAAGACTCTTGCTTTATTGTTGCTATTTATTGTGCCCGCAACCGTTCTTCTGGGTAAATTCAAAAAAACTCCCCAAGTAGAAATTGTTCGTCCAGTTATAGCAACTAAGTATGTATTTCCATATTGTGTATTCAACGGACTCGCCGAATTTTCAGGGCAGTATGTAAAAAACATTACCCAAAATGAACTTGTCGGTTCAGCAAAGATGGATTCACTTGCCTTAAAGCAAGAAAAGCCATTGCAGTTAATTGTCATCATCGGCGAGTCTGCACGAGCAGACAGATTTCACTTTAACGGATACCCTCGCGAAACGACTCCGCGCCTTAGTAATGAAAAAAACCTTGTTAATTTTGGTGCCATTACATCTTTCGCTGCCTATACACGTCTTTCTGTTCCTGCTATGATCACCCCTGCAACATTAGCCAAACCTGAAACCACCATGGATTCCTATCTCGGAGTATTTAAGAAACATGGTTTCAAAACAACATGGCTGTCTGCAAATGACCGTTTCACAAGTAACGACACCCCTACTACGAATGCCATCGGCGACATTGATCAAAAATTATTCCGAAACAAATTTGGTCGAGCTACATATAATAATTTCTATGACGCAATGCTTCTCGAGCCCCTAAAAGGCGTGCTAAAAAACGCTTCTGTTAACCAAGCTATCACTATCCATACTCGTGGCAGTCACGCAAATTACGCTGCACGATACACAAAAGAATTTAGAAAATTTATTCCAGATACCTATGGCGAGGATATGCAGATAGATATGGTTAACAATGCATATGACAACAGTATCCTTGCCACTGACGCTTTCATCGGATCGATTATCGACCTTGTCCGCGATAAAAACGCAATCGTTATTTACAGTTCAGACCACGGTGAATCTCTCGGCGAGGAAGGCCGTTTCGGCCATGGTGACCCCGACATCATTGAGCAACGAGAAGTTCCATTTTTTGTATGGTACTCCGATACCTATCATTTGCTTAATCCGGATATAGTTGCAGCATTAAAGAAACAGCAAGGTGCTAAACTTTCCCATGACGTTTTCTTTCCATGGGTCATTAACCTAGGGGGAATATTGCTCCCACATAGTACGCAACCTGTTCTAATTACACATAGAAACGTGCAGGCACTACAAGAATAAAAAAAGGGAGAAGCTGATAATCAGCTTCTCCCTTTTTCATTTCTATAGAGAAAATATATTACATGTAAATGCCTGCAAGCGCGCCTACAAAAAGCATTACTGAAATGAATCCGTTCATTGTGAAGAATGCCATGTTCACACGGCTCATATCGTCGGCGCTGATAATGGAGTGCTCCCAGTAAAGGATGCCGGAAACAACAGCCCATACAGCAAAATACGGCCATCCAAGCCCTGCTGCCCAGCCGCCCATCAGGAACATCATTGATGTTACCACATGGCAGAATGATGAGATAACAAGAGCTGATTCAAGACCGAAATGTGCAGGAACTGAATTCAACCCTACAGAAAGGTCGTACTCTGTATCCTGACAGGAATAGATAATATCGAATCCTGCAACCCAGAACAATATCCCCCACGCAAACAATACAGCAGGCACCGAAAACTGCGGATCAACACTGATCCAACCTGCTAATGGTGAGAGCGCAAGTACAGCTCCAAGCCAGAAATGACAAAGCCATGTAAAGCGTTTGAGCAGGCTGTAGAAGGCCGCCACAAACAACGCGATTGGCGAAAGTTTAAAACTAAGGTCATTTATAAAGAAACAGGCAATCACAAAAATTGCAGCCATAATAACGATGAACGCCCATGTCTGCATTGGTGAAATCTCACCCGTCACGAGAGGACGCTGCTGAGTACGCGGGTTTTTTGCATCAAACGGTAAATCGATGACCCTGTTGAATGCCATTGCGACAGAACGCACAGCCACCATTGCCACTGTGAGCAGCAAAAACGGCTTTAACGAAGGAAACCCGCCAGCAGCAATAAACTGTCCGAGGTACGCAAACGGAAGCGCAAAAACTGAGTGCTCTATCTTGATCATTCGACACACAGCGCCAAACTTCTCAAGGGGTGTTGAAGCCGAACTCATGAAACATCCTTAGCGACAATACCGTACTTGTTGTACAATACTTTTGAATAGTTAGAAAAATGCTCGAGAGCTTGGGTCTGCCCTTTACAGCGCAGTTCATTGATCTCATCATATCGCTCAATGAGCACTTCAACAACAATAGGATCAAGCTTATTTGAACCACCAAGCTGACGTAGAACTTTTGTTGTCTGCACAAAGTCCATACCGCCACGGTACGGGCGATCTTCTGTAATCGCAGTAAATACGTCCGCAACCTGCAGAATACGAGATCCCAAAGAAATATCTTTACCTGCAATCCCTTTTGGGTAGCCGGTTCCATCTAATCGCTCATGATGCTGACACGCCCAATCACGAATCACTTCCAGCCCCGGAATGCCGGAGAGGATATGCTCTGTGTACGATGCGTGGCGCTGAATAATAGCAAATTCTTCAGTTGTTAACCGACCGTTTTTTTCTAAAAGTGCTGCTGGTACTGCGAGTTTTCCAATATCGTGCAAGCGTCCAGCAATCTGAAACAGAACCTGTTCGACGTCATTAAACCCAAGCCAACGTCCAAGTACACTGGAGGTTACAGCCACGCCTTGTGAATGCGTCGCGGTAAAGCGGCTACGAAAATCAATAACCTTTGCGAACAAACCAGTGAAGTCCAAGACGCCTTCAGCATCAAGGATATCAGAATCGAACTGTGTCGAAAGATTAAGGGATTTTTCGGTGCGCTCTGAGTGTAGTCGATGGAAGTAGTTACGTTTCGATTCGGCTTCGCGCAGTGCTTCAATATAGTCAGGATTAAACATTGTGCCGGAATGCTTTCGGCACAACTCTATTAAAATAGGAATCTGGAGTCTTGCCGGACGATCTCGACGGGTATGAACATCGATAAAGTCAGCTAAGTTAATAATATTACTGATTTCATAGTGCTTGTTCCTACCTCGTAATTCTTCCCATGGGGTATGGTGATACTCCACAAGCTTAGAAACATCCTGTAACTTTTTTGATGAACTTATTATCACCGATCCAGCTATAGAATGTTTAATTGTATCATCTTCAAATAAAAGGGAATCTACCGCAGGATATAGTGAAACAGCGCCGATATCGTGCAGCATAGCTGCAAGAACAACATTCCGCTTCTCAAAGCTGCTCAATCCATAGCACTCAGCTATGCGCGAAGCATAAAAACCGACATTAGTATGATGCCCCGCAAGGGTTTGCGAAACCATATCCAATGAACGAGCTAATGCGCTGACAAGATCGAACAACCGAACTTTAAAATTACTACGTTCTTTACAAGCTAGCCCCGGCCCCTGACACTCATGCTGAAATACCACAGCTTCTCCTACCTAGTTCCCGCAATCAGCTGGATCGCCCTGAAGTTTGGCAATGGTGTGTCCAAACGCAGGAAGAACTGCCTCTAAATTTTCTGCAACTGCCTTTGTACTTCCTGGCATATTTACAATCAAAGAAGTACCTAACGTGCCTGCAATCGCTCGTGATACAACGGCATGCGGGGTTTTCTTCAAACTCGTTGCCATCATTGCTTGTTCAACTCCGCGCAGGCGACGATCAATAACTTTAACAGTTGCTTCAGGAGTAACATCACGTGGAGAAACTCCAGTGCCACCTGTTGTTAAAATCAGATCGAATTTTTGGTGCAACGCCAAATCAACAAGTAGCTGACGCAGCTGTAACTCTTCATCAGGAATCATGTACCCGCGAACATATGCAAGTTCGTACTTATCCCGAACAATTTTTTCAATTAAAGGACCACTTGCATCTTCACGCTCATTACGCGCGCCCTTGTCAGAAAGTGTTACCCACGCAAGACTCAACGCCTCTTTTGTGGGAACAACTGAACAGGAAGCCCCTTCATCAAAACCGAAAAGCATCTTCACCCACATGCCTGCAACAGAATGCACACCGTTATGTGAAGGAAAATATCCATTCTGAACGACTGTGCAGTAAGGTTTTTCAACATCGCCTGCGGCAACAAATGTAGTGCCTACAGGGAACGATGCAGGAGGCAAAGAAGTATTAATGCTCGCTGCGAGATCAGCGTCATCACCAGTTCTACCGATGAAAACAATATCACCCGATGCTAACACCTGTAATGCTGTAAGAGAATATATATTCATGTATTTTCGGCTGCAAAATATTGCATGTCAGTTTTCTTCTACATTTTTTAATGATCGCATAAGGCTGTACAGTATTACGATACGTTAAGTCAGTAACACTTGCGACAAAACATATTACCATCAAGCACCAAGGCTCAACAGCTTATTATTATACTGCTTTTGAATGACAATAACAGCGTTCACCGTTTGCAACCCAAACCAACTATATAAACATTAATTCAGTTTGCTATCCTAGTGAAAATTTACAACAAAAACAATACACCTTTTTGCTACTTTCCTACTAAAATAGTAAAAAGAAATGAAAGCATCGTCTTCGTAGCAATCTAATAAACTTAACTATTATTTTATTTCAATCGGTAAAAATATAATTCTCACATAGTTGCATACTAAATCAGTACGGAGACTAAAAGTCTTGTGTTACGAATTGAGCACATAAAAATTGCAAAAAAAAGAACGGACTCAATTGAGTCCGTTCTTTTTCTTTACCTAAAATTATCTAACTTACAGATATGTTATAAAATCTGACTTAAGAATAATTTGGTGCGATCATGTTCCGGATTCGTAAAGAAATGCTCCGGCGTACCCTGTTCAACAAGCATACCGGCATCCATAAACACAACACGGTCTGCCACTTCACGGGCAAAGCCCATTTCATGAGTAACAACAACCATTGTCATGCCTTCTTTTGCAAGGTTCTTCATAACATCAAGAACCTCACCAACCATCTCCGGATCTAGCGCGGAGGTAGGTTCGTCGAACAGCAAGACCTTAGGGTCCATTGCTAATGCACGGGCAATAGCAATACGCTGCTGCTGGCCACCGGAAAGCTGATCCGGATACACATTGTATTTATGTGCAAGACCAACTTTTTCAAGCAACTCCATACTCTTTTTCTCTGCATCTTTTTTAGAGCGCTTACGCACAGTCATCTGTGCCATTGTGATATTATCAAGCACGCTCATATGAGGGAAAAGGTTGAACGACTGGAACACCATACCAACTTCTGCACGAATTTGGTTAATGTCGCAGTCAGGATCAAGAACCTCGGTGCCTTCAATGGTAATAGACCCACTGTTGGCAAATTCCAGTCGGTTCAAGCAGCGGAGAAAAGTTGACTTACCGGAACCGGAAGGACCGATAACAACAAGCACCTCGCCCGCTGAAACATCCAGTGAAACATCTTTAAGAGCATGCAACTCTTCTGGAGTATAGAAAAATTTATTAACGTTCTTCGCGCTAATCATCGTACCGCTCTCCTTTCAAGGTACTGAATTGCCACTGAAAGAGCAAAAGTCAGTACAAGGTACATAATGGTACAGGAAATCCACAGCTCATATGACATTAGTGATGAACTGATAACTTCACGGGTAGCCTTAGTAAGCTCTCGCACAGCAATTACACCGAGCAATGAAGAGTCTTTAATAAGGCTAATAAACTGCCCCGCAAGCGGAGGAAGAATGCGACGGAATGCCTGTGGAAGAATAACCTTACGCATTGCCTGTGCGCCGCTTAAACCCAGTGCACGTGCAGCTTCGCTCTGACCGCGATGTACAGACTGAACACCTGCTCGTACGATTTCTGCTACGTATGCACCGGTAAAAATAGCCAACGCAAACACACCGTACCATAAAGCAGGAATGGGGTTCAAACCAACTTTATCAAGCATAGCGTTGATAAGAGAACCGGCAACAAAGTACCAAAGGAAAATCTGAACAAGTAATGGCGAACCACGGATAAGTTCAACATACGTGATTGCAAGCCAGCGCATACAAGGGTTTTCCGAAATTCGCATCAGGCCGGAAAGAATTCCCACGATAATGCCAAGGATAATCGCAAGCATGGAGACTTTTAGAGTTACGTATGTTGCTTCAACCAAAATACCAGGTTTACTTACACGATACTCTGCCAGAGTATCTCCCATATATACGTAATCACCTTCAGCCATTATAATATTTGAACGAGCCGGCAACTTAACGACTTCGTCGTGGTTACCATCTTGAACAACAAGAGTGTATCCTGCGGCTGTTTTATCAACTTTAACCAGCTCGCCTTCTGCTTCAGAACGAACTTCAATACTTTTATCAAGCCAGAAATACTGAGGCACCTGTTCCCAGCGCCAGTTGTAATCTACAAAATCTGCAGCAGCGTAAATAAAGCCGACACCAAGCAGGCAAATTGCCACAAACATGGTTTTCCAAAACAGGAAATAGCCCGGCTTTTTAGGACGATCAAGTCCTGTATAATTCATCATCTGCGTATCCTTATCTCAACACGTTACAAACAAGTTCCATAAAACAGTAAACCTTCCGACTTCATATCACACCGTGTATACCACAGCGGGTCATGAAATCAGAAGGAAGCTTTGTATGTCTTTTAATATCTATACTGTCCCTGTATTACAGGAGAGCGTGACAGCGGAATAAAAGGGATCGGCCAAAACCGACCCCTTAGTAGACAAAAAAAACTATTTCTTCAACTGGGATTTCCAAGCTTCAGAGCGGAACCATTTGTCGTAAAGACGCTGGTAACGACCATCGTTTTTGAACTGGAAAATGAAGTTGTTAAGGAAGTTAGCGAAATCAGGATCGCCCTGTTTGTAACCAATTGCCATAGGCTCAAAGGTGAAAGGATCGTTAAGTACGAAAACTTTGCCTTTACCCTGAACAGACGCGATGTTTTCGAGAGCAGGAATGTCGAAAACAAAAGCATCAGCACGACCGGAAATAACTTCCATGCCGCAGTCTACTTCTTTCTCAAAAGATTTGTAGGTTGCTTTTGGCAGGTATTTTTTAACAGCTTCTTCACCGGTAGTACCAAGGCGGGAAACAACAACGTACTTAGGATCATTCAACTCTTTGTAACGAGCAATTTTACCCTGAAGTTTGTTGGAAACCATAACGCCCTGACCCATGAGGAAGTATGCATCGGAGAAACCGATCTGCAAGTTACGCTGCTGGGTAAGAGTCATACCGGAGATGATAACATCAAATTTATTAGAGAGCAGTGAAGGAATGATACCGTCAAAATCGGTGTTTACCGGCACAAATTTCACGCCCATAGCTTTTGCGAGCTCTTTACCGAGATCGATATCAAAACCGATGTAGCGACCACTTTTGTCAGTAATCTCAAAAGGAGCATAACTTGCGTCAAAACCAACGCGGAGTTCGCCACTTTTAAGAATTTTGTTGATTGTGGACTGCTTAGCAATATCAATATCAGCCGCAGAAGCTGGTGCAGCAAGCATTAAAGTTAATGCGAGCACCATAAGTACTTTTACAAATTTCATCCCTATTCTCCCATAATAGATAAAAAACTATAACCACTAAGAGTTAGTATTTCCCTTCGGTCAAAACTTCCTTAATGACCATCTCCCGCCTGCACTTGTCGCATTTCGGCATTGGCTCTTCGGGAACAGCGATAATTTGAGTTCTACGGCATGTAGGACATACAACCTCAACGAACTCACGCTTATAACGATCTTTAAGTACTCGTCCCATACCTACTAACTCCTTACAGAGAAAATGACACTTGAGCATTACGCCAAAGGCATTCCCTTCAACATGTTTAACATATATGTAAAACTTAAATAAAATCAAGCTTCACATAACTGCCTTTCTGCTTCAAGTCATTCTTCAATGGTTAACCAAATAAAAGCCACATCGGATTCCCTCCTAGTATACTGCAATTATACACTTACGATAAGTACAGGAACTAGGTCCGACACCGGCGGCAACGGCTGTTTCCCGCAGCTTGGTTGCCGATTGATATGTGTAGTATATTCACTCCCTAACGTCCACTCCAAAACGCGTTGATCCGCATTATTCTTGCGCTGGAGCAGGCTTGATTCGTTTTATTCTACATCAAGCTGTCTCGTACCATGTCTCACTATGTGTTGAATTGACAGTATGCACTCTCGAGCATATTGCCCTCGTGACTTTTCGATGCTGTTAGCTGCAACGTCCTGTTCTAAACAGCACATTTTTTTATGAACGATCCCATTGCGGAGGACACATGTCACAAGTACTTTTGAGCAATGCGCTCATTCTTTCCATGAACGAAAATCGAGAAATGTTCGTCAACGGCGACATTCTTATTACTGATGACCGCATTACTGCCATCGGCGCAATAGCTCCGCACGACCTTACTCCTGATGCAGAAGTTATTGACTGCACAGACTCCATCGTTATTCCCGGCCTAATCAACACACACGTACATTTATGTCAGCAATTAGGGCGTGGGCTCGGTGATGACGTTGATCTTCTCACATGGCTGCATGAGCGCACCTGGCCATATGAGTTGGCTATGACCGAAGAAGACGTAGAAATTTCCGCTCTTGCCTGTTGTGCAGAGCTTATCCGCTCCGGTGTCACCTGCTTTGCAGAACCGGGAGGACAGCATGTTGATGCAATGGGACGTGCCGTCACCAAAGCCGGTATCCGCGGTATCCTTGCCCGTTCCACTATGGACTGTGGCGAAGGCATCCCAGAAGACAGACAGGAAACAACAGACGAAACTCTCAATATTCAGCTCGACCTCATCAAACGTTGGAACGGTGCCGAAAATGACCGTATCCGCTGTTGGTTCGGATTACGCACGATCTTCAATAACTCCGATGAACTTATCGTACGCACAAAAAAACTTGCAGATGAGCTGAATGTCGGCGTCCACATGCACGTGGCTGAGATCAAAGCTGAAGTAGAATTTGTCCGTGAAACACGTGGCGAAACAACGGTTGAACATCTCGCAAAGCTCGGTGTACTCGGTCCTAACTTTCTTGCAGTGCATACCGTATGGCTGACAGAAAATGAAATAGCCCTCTTTGCCAAGCACGATGTAAAAGTATCCCACAACCCGGGTGCAGCCATGCGCGTATTAGGCTTTGCTCCAGTGCCGGAAATGCTTGAGCAAGGAATATGCGTCACCATTGCAACAGACGGTGCACCGTGCAACAACCGCATGGACATGTTGGACGAACTGTACCTTACAGCACTTATCCATAAAGGTCGCACCCTCGATCCAACGACTGTTCCTGCAGAAACCATTCTGGAAATGGCAACAGTCAACGGGGCAAAGGCACTACTTTGGGAAGATCAGATCGGCTCACTCAGCGTTGGTAAAAAAGCTGACCTTGCTATCATCAAGCCATCACTTATGCCTGGCTCAGTTCCTGTGCACGACCCTGTATCCAGCCTTGTCTACTCCATGCATTCAACAAACGTTACCCACACCATGTGTGACGGTAAATGGTTGATGAAAGACAAAGAGATTCTTACCTTTGATGAAAAAACATTGCTAAAAGAAGCACAGCAACACGCAGACTCCATCAGAGAGCGGGCAGGCATTACGCTCAAACCGCGCTTCCCCGTTGTCCACGTTCGATAACATAAGAAAAGCCCATGTGATTATTCACATGGGCTTATTTGCAGAATAGGGCTCGAGGAGAACGTAACAACTAGGGGGAGCGTTACTATCCCTATTACTGCAGGGTGCATGGTAGGAAACAAATTTTACGGCTCAAATTAATTAGGAAGCCTTTATCAGGGCGTACCCGCAAAGGCACGCCCTTCATATATTACGCTACCTGTTCACGGATCTTGAACAGAATGACGTACAGTGTCGGCACTACAATCAGTGTCAACACTGTTGCAAAGGTAAGACCTGCCATAATGGTTACTGCCATAGATACAAAGAATGCATCGGCAAGCAACGGAAGCATACCAAGCACTGTTGTACTGGCTGCCATCATTACAGGACGAACACGACTTACAGAGGCGTCTAGTACTGCTGTAAACGGCTCTTTACCTTCACGGATTTGCAGGTTGATTTCATCCAGCAACACAATTGCGTTTTTAATGAGCATCCCCATGAGGCTCAGGAAACCAAGCAGAGCCATAAAGCCGAATGGCTGGCCTGCACCCAGCAGTCCCCAGGCTACACCGATAATTGCCAGTGGAACTGTGAGCCAAATAATTAACGGTTCTCTTAAGGAGTTAAAGAGCGCAATAGTGATGATGATCATCATTACAATGGTTGTAGGGATGGTTGCAAATAAACCAGCCTGCGCATCGGTAGAATCTTCATACTCACCGCCCCACTCCATAGTGTAGCCGGCCGGAAGCTTGATTGATTCAATCTGCGGACGCATTTCTTCAAACAACACCGTCGGAAGCCCAACTTTAGCTTCACACGCAACGGTAATAGTGAGTTTTCTGTTACGTCTATGTAATGCGTTATTTTTAAATTCAGTTTTATATTCTGAAACAAGCTGTCCCAGTGGAACCATGCTGTTTGAAACTTTGCTGAAAACCTGCACTGAATTCACAGATCCCACATCAGAACGTTCGTTTTCCGGCGGACGTACAACAATTGGAAGTAATGTGTCGCCATCACGATATATTCCGACTGGCATCCCGACGTAGGCAGACTTCAACGCTGTCGCGATATCAGGACGGTCTAACCCTGCACGACGTACAGCCTGTTCGTTGAGAACTGGAACAACAACTTTTGCTTTCTGACGCCAGTTATCACGGATGCCGCGAGCGTTACTGTTTTCACTGAATACATTCTGAGCTTCACGAGAAAGCGCACGAAGAACTTCTGGATCCGGACCGGAGAAACGCACCTCAATAGGGTCATCTCGTCCCGGGCCTAGGCGTACTTTTTTGAACTTAAAGAACGCTTCAGGAAACGTCTCACTCGTATAATCTCTGTAATCTTCAATCATCGCCGGAATATCGTGGTAATCTTTGATTGTCACAATAATCTGGCCGTAATTCGGATAATTTTGCTCCGGGGTGTAAACCAGCATGAAACGAGGAGCACCGGCGCCTACAAAGGTAGTGGTGAACGTTACACGCTCATCCTGTGCCAGTTTTTTCTCAAGCACTTTCAAGTCATTGCTAACAGAACTTATGTCAGAACCTTCCGGTTTCCATATATCAATGAAGAACTGTGGCTGAGTCGATGCCGGAAAGAACATCTGATCAACATACTTCATGGCGTAGCCGGAAGCGAAAAGCATTGCGACCAGTATGCCAACAGTTACCCAGCGATGCCTCAAACATGCTCTCAGGCTGTTACGGTACGCCCTGAACAAGAAGCTGCCATATGGATCGACCTCTGCTCCGTTGTTACTCTTATGCAAAAACATCTCACAAAAGAGCGGCGTAATGGTCAGTGCAGTTACCCAACTGAGCATCAAAGAAATAAGCAATACCCAGAACAAAGAACCACAGTATTCGCCTGTTCCGTCAGAAGACAAACCAATCGCAGCAAAAGCCAGAACAGCGACTACGGTTGCCCCAAGGAGCGGCCACATATTCTGCGCAACAACACTGCGTGCTGCCGCTATCTTATCTTCCCCTTGCTGGATACGTATGAGCATGCCTTCCGTGACAACAATGGCGTTATCTACCAGCATCCCCAGCGCAATGATCAACGCACCGAGCGAAATCCTCTGTAGCTGAATGTCCATCATTTTCATGAAAATAAATGAACCACAAACAGTAATCAAAAGGACTGCACCAATGAGCAAGCCACTCCGCAGTCCCATGAAAATCATAAGAATTGCAATTACAATCCCCACAGCTTCAAGCAAGCTGATTGCAAAACCATCAACAGCTTTAGTTACGTAGTCTGGCTGAAAGTAAACAGGCTTGATTTCAAAACCAACGGGCGTTGTGCTGTCTAATGCGGCAATACATTTGGTAACACGTTCACCAAGATCAACAATGTTACCGCCTGAAGCCAGAGAAACACCGACAGCAAGGGAGCGAGTACCATCCTGTCGCATAATATTTGTAGAAGGTTCAATATATCCACGTGTAATGGTCGCAAGATCCTGCAAATATACTAATTTTCCAGTGGCTTTATCCGTTACGTAAATATCACCAAGTGCTTCGACAGAAGTAATTCCGCCGGATGGAGATATGCGAATATATTCAGAGCCAACGTGGACATTACCAGCATCGGAAACTAGGTTACGCTGCTTAAGAGCATCAAGAATGGACTGAGCAGACACACCGAGCTGACGCAATTTTGCGCGCGGCATCTCAATAAACACAGCCTCTTGTTGTTCGCCCCAAACGGTGACTTTTGCGACATCTTTAATAAGGAGCAGTTCCTTACGTAAAAATGTTACGTAATCCTGCAATTCTTTATACGAGTATCCGTCTGCGGTTACGGAATATAGGATCCCGTACACGTCACCGAAATCATCAACGACCACAGAAGAATTAGCTCCAGGAGGCAAATGACCTTGAGTATCGCCAACTTTTCTTCGTAATTCATCCCATACCTGAGGCAGGGTTTCTTTGTCATAGCTGTCTTTAATTTCGACAGTAATAATGGATTTTCCCGGAATAGATACGGATGTAACCTTATCGAGCTGTCCAAGCTGCTGAATAGAACTTTCCAGTCTATCGGTAACTTCTTCGGTGACTTCTTCTGCTGTAGCGCCCGGATATGTGGTAATTACCAGAGCCTGTTTGATAGTAAATTCCGGATCTTCTAATCGCCCCATGGACTGGTATGCGAAAAGCCCCCCAACAATAAGTACTACAGTGATAGTAAGCGTAGTAACGCGCTTACTAATCGCCCATTCTCCAAGACTCATGACAGCTATTCTCCAATCTCGCCCTGCAGCACTCGCACAGGTTGTCCTTCTTTAAGGTAGTGCACACCTGCCGTCACAACCTGCATGCCAAAATCAAGACCTGATTTCAGAATATACTGATCCTGCAACATGTCTCCAAGTTCAACAGAAACACGCTTTACGGTGTTATCCTTCTGAACAATCCATACAAACGGCGAATTTTCTTTATCTACAGCAACGGCATTAACCGGTACGCGGATGCCTTCGGCTTCGCTGTTTATATTACCCGGCAAGTACCCGATAACCTCTGCGGTCATACCGGAATAGATGCTCACGCCATCAGGCTGAGGCAAGGAAACTGTTACAGTGTAAGTACGGGTTTGTTCGTTAGCAGTCGTCTCAAATTCTTTAAGTTCACCTTGGAAAAGTTTGTCAGGCATTGCTGCAAAACGAACAAAAGGTTTTTTAAGCATTGAAGCATTTGCCTGAAGAATAGCAATAACCAACTCAGGAACCTCAACTTCTACATCAAGGCTTTGAACATCATCCAAACGGGCGATACGCTGCTGCGCCTGCACGTTTTCAAAGTTTTTTACGTATGTCTGTGCAACAACACCATCAAATGGCGCACGAAGCACTGTATATTCTAAATTAAGACGAGCCTGTTCGCGCTGCTGCTCAAGCTGTTTTACCTGTGCTCGTGCATTTTCAAAAGCACTATGCGCGCTGTCATATGTTGCCTTGGAAACAATATCGTCCTTCAGCAGCACGGAGTTGCGTTTAAAATTGAGAACTGCCTCTTGTAAAGATGCACGGGCTCCGAGCAGCTGTGAATCCAACCCACGTAACTGAGTCTGAAAATCACTGGTATCTAAAGTAGCAATCACCTGTCCGCGTTTTACACGCTCACCGGCTTTTACAACAATTTCATTAAGCTGACCTGCAACGCGAAAGCCAATTTCAGCTTTCTCACCAGCAACTACAGTACCCGGAAAAGCACGTTCAACAAACTCAGCTCCACCGCTAACAACTACAGCCTTTACAGGTTTTACAACGACTGCTTCTTTTGCCATGTCTTCGCCATTACAGCCCTGAAGAACCAACAATGCTAGTCCCGCAAGAACAAATATCAAACTTCTAACTCTAAACTTTTCCATGAAATGCTCCCCAGCAAATACAGAATAATGCTCCTCGAAAGAATTACTCTGAAGTCATGAATTTATAAGGCTAAGCCAACGAGTGATATAGATTGGTCATTCCATAACATCTTGGTTCGTAATAATTAAACGCTGCCGAAGGTCTTTTTTACTGTTTGTCTCTGCCTCAATGACCATTAGCTTCTTAAAATATTGTCTCGTAGACGCATTAGATAAAAAACCAACATTAAGCAGTCATTACGGTGAAACAAGTTTGGTGATAATGTGCAAATTTATTTGGTTCGGCAGCGCATCTAGAATAGCAAGCTACGTGCCAACAAAATAAATTCGAAAAATCAGAATGTTACCTCTCAAAGACATTTTACACCATCAATAACTGTTGTATTTAACAGTGTGCCTGTTATATTTAACAGAACATAAAAAAACTATCATATACGACAAACAAAAGGGGCTCCTATGCCGCCACAAGACTTTTTTAGAAGTGTGACGAATATTATTTGTTCAACGCTGAATCTACAAACCGCAATATCGAATCTGTACAGCTACTTACAAGAAATCCTACCTGTAAACACCATCAACTTTGATATCTATGATGATGAAAAACGCATTCTGCATAACATTATTTCACTGCATGAAGGTAGAACACGGCTTGTTGCTGATTTAACTATCAACAAAGAAATCCATGACCGATTCATGCTTGAAGCTGCGGATGAAACAATTCTTTCTGGATATACTGCAAACTCTTCCGACCAAGAGATCACACGACAAGTCAGCAAACGCATCGGACATAAAAATTTTTCCGGAGTGATTTGCTATTTGCGTATTGACGGTGAACTCCTTGGCGTCGCATCTTTCGCGCGTTCCAGACCCTATGCGTTCACTGAAGAAGAGATAAGTGCGCTCTCCTCCCTAAGTGATCCCTTAACCATTGCTATGGTCAACGCGTTACGTTTTGACGAATTAAAAGCCGTTAAAGAACAACTTCAGGACGACAACAAATTCCTGCAACGAGAGCTCGCCAAAAAAGCTGGTGAGACCATTATCGGCGCACGCACAGGCTTGAAAACGACCATGAATATGATCTCTCAAGTCGCAAGCACAGATGTGCCGGTTATGCTGTTAGGAGAAACAGGCGTTGGTAAAGAAGTACTGGCGAATGCTCTGCATCGCATGTCACCTCGACACGACAAGCCGTTTATCACAGTTAACTGTGGTGCCATTCCGGACTCTCTCGTAGACAGTGTCCTTTTCGGACATGAAAAAGGTGCATTCACCGGCGCAGCACAGCAGCGTAAAGGACGTTTTGAGCGAGCCAATGGCGGCACACTACTTCTTGATGAAATCGGAGAACTTCCGCCGGACGCTCAAGTTCGACTTCTTCGAGTGTTGCAGGAAAAAACAATTGAGCGTGTTGGTGGTGACACTGAAATTCCCATCGATGCCCGAATCGTTGCCGCCACGCACAGAGATTTAAAAAAACTGGTGGATGAAGGGAAATTCCGCGAAGATTTATGGTTCCGACTCAGCACATTCCCAGTTGTTATTCCACCACTTCGCGAACGCCAAATGGATATTCCGCTATTGCTTGCCCACTTCCTGACCAGTTGCTCAGCAAAGCTTGGTATACAGCAACCAGCTGTTACACCAGAAGGCATTGAAAATTTAACTAACTACCATTGGCCGGGAAACGTGCGCGAAATGCATAACGTTGTTGAACGCCAGATAATTTTAGGACAAGGAGCTCCCCTTACCTTTTCAACACTGACTTCACCAGAAACTACCGTAGCTCCATTGTATCACACCACGTACGACATCGCGCCCACAGCACTTCCCGCTGCAACGCCCACGATTTTAGAGACACAAGGAACATTCCCTACGTTGGATGAGGTGACGCGCATGTACATTGAAAAAGCACTACGTCACTGTAATGGAAAGATTGAAGGCGTTGAAGGAGCCGCCCAGCTTTTGGGAATTAACGCCTCCACCCTTCGCCACCGAATGCGCAAGCTTGATATTTCGTTCGGCAAAAAGCGATAACTCGAAACATCCCCGCTCATACATCAGTACAAGCGGGGATGTTTTTTATTACATATGTTTTCGCCTTGCTGTCTCCTATGGACAGAAGATTCATTCCCTGCACCATCGATTAAGCGACAAAAAATGCACTTCACTACCAGTGTCTGCCAACCGAACGATTAAATCAAAGTCGTGCTTTATGACTACAGTTCGCTATAGCTATTGGTCTAACGAAAGATTTTCAAACAGCATCTCTGCTAGAGCGTATCAAGAAGAGACAACATTTCAGATGGTTCGAGCCGGACAGTGTAGTCCGTATCTAAAAACGTGTACAAAATGGTTCTATCCGTATCTATAATATAGATAGCCGGAATCGGCAGTTCCCATTTATCGTTACCTTGTGAATTTTTCTCTTCGAGTGTCAAGTTTCTCTGATAATCCTTCAACCATGTCTGTATCCATTCTTCACTGTGTGTTTCACTACATTGGGATAACAACATTCCGGTATCGCAATACGTCATAAAGCTCTGTCAGGTTAGCGACAGTAATGGTCGGCTCAACGCCCCATGGATCAAAAACACTTGAAGCTGAACGACGAATCCACACGGCCTGTAATCCGGCAACTTTTGCGCCGATAACATCAAACGGGTTAGAAGAAATGAGCCAGATCGTATTCAGACCCCGCAATGACAAGGAAGAAGAATCACCCTGAGAATGAGTATCTGATTCATCCACGTCATCAATACCTGATTCGACATAATGCAAACAATCACGTTCTGGAACATTCAAGTCTAATGTCTGTGGAGTGCCAGCCATCCTATTTTCTTGTTTTCTGCCTACGTCTGAGTTTTCAAAACCAGCCTTGTGGTGTGCAATACTTTCGACCAGATACATATACGCAATGCGTGAAGGCTTGAACATTTTAATCGGGTCTACGCTTATTACATTCTGCAGATAAGGGCGGATAGCGGCATACGTCAGCACGGCATTCACATCGGCTACCGTACCATTACTAAACGCAAAACAATCTGCATCGGTCAGAGCAAATTTCGGCATTGCAGTTGTCACATCATCAAATGCGGGAAGTGACAAATTACGAAGAAACAAGGCTTCTTTTTCTTCTTCTGTAAACGAGACGCAGAATTCTTCACACGTATACTCAAAAGCATACCGCATGCACTGCGAAAAAGGCTTATACCATCGCATCAGCCCCATTCTGTACGAATATTCCAACTGCTTATTCCACCATTGTTTAGCAAAAAAAGCAGCCCGCTCGCCCAATTTGACTTCAAGCAGGGTAATAATATCCGTTGTATCGACAAGGGTTCCATATACATCAAAAACAAGGGTGTGCATTTCTACTCCTGTCAGATAGCTATCTTCTAAACTAGCATTCACAATACCACAGCCAACTATCGCCAGCGATGTTTTTTTGATTGCAAGGCTCAATTTCAAACTATCTTCGTAACAAAATCTGCACAGTTCTGGCCAATTCTCTTAACTCAAAAGGTTTTAATAACACCTTACGAATGCCACTCTTTCCTTCGGTAATGGAATCAATTGCGTCAGAATAGCCGGAACATAAAATGATAGGCATTTCAGGTCGTAGCGCGTGAACTGCAGCTGCCAACTTATCACCCGTAAGTTTCGGCATTGTCTGATCAGTTATAAGGAGGTCATAGGCATACGGATCAGCATGGAAAGCTTCAAGGGCAGCGGATGAATCGCTGAATGATTGGACCTCATACCCTAAATCGTTCAGCGCCGCGGAATAGACCTTCACCAGATCAAGCTCATCATCAACAAGCATGATGCTTCCGTCACCGTCAGTAATAAGTGCAGTAGTTGTTACTTTTTCTGCCTGCTTCCCTTTGCTGAACGGAAGTAAAATAACAAAGCTTGTTCCTCTCCCTTCGTTGCTCTCCACTGAAATATGCCCACGCATACTGGTGATAATGCCGTGCACCATTGAAAGCCCCATGCCTGTACCCTCACCCTTAGTCTTAGTGGTAAAGAACGGGTCAAAAATACGCCGAACATTCTGCGCTGAAATGCCTTCACCTGTATCTTCCACAGTTAGGGACACATACTGTCCGGTTGGTAACCCCATCAACCGGGCTTTTTCGGAAAACAGCTGTATGTTGGATGTTGTAATGTTCAGAGTGCCACCGTTTCTACGCATGGCATATCCGGCATTTGTTCCAAGATTCATTACAACCTGATGTAACTGACTGGGATCTGCCATGACCGTACAGTCATCGGAAAGTGTACTCTTTATCTCAATGGTAGAAGGTAATGAAGAACGAAGAAGTTGCAAAACCTCCTCTGCCATTGCAGAGACATTCACAAGCACCTGCTCCGCTTTTCGACGACGGGAGAAGACAAGAATCTGATGCACCATTGCCCGCGCTCTTTCAGCTACCTGCTGAATACGCTCAAGGTTTATATGCGCACGGCTTCCCTCTTCTGTCGAAGGTAATGCAAGTTCTGCATAACCTGAGATTGCTGCAATAATGTTGTTAAAGTCGTGTGCAATACCACCAGCCAGAGTACCTAATTCCTCAAGCTTCTGACTCTGCTTCAGATGCTCTTCCATCTTCCGTTTTTCTGTGACGTCACGGATCAGCTCAATAATATTTATGAGTTTTCCAGCCTCATCAAAAACAGGCGTGGCTGTAACTTCCGCAGCAATTTCTTCACCGGTTTTCTTTACATAGACGGTTTCACCACGCCATACAGCCCCGCTTCGCAAAACCGTCCATAAATCTTCAAAAAATTCCTGTGGGTGTTTTTTTCCACGTAACATAGATATATGCTGCCCAAGCATTTCCTCTTCTGTGTACTTAGTAAGGTGCAGCAAGGATGCATTCACATATTCCAGAATACCTTCTGTATCCAAAATAAAAATACCATCTTCTGCCTGATCCAATGCCGCCAGAAAACGTGTTCTATCTTGCAATTCCCGTTTAAGCTCTTTGGTTCGCTCATTCACACGCAGACGCAATGTTCTGTTCCAAAAGATAATCCCCACAAAGGCGAGAATGGTAAAAGATGCGACACTGACGATAATGTACCAGATAAAACGGTTGGACATGAATGCGGACAGGTAGTCCTGTTGTAAATGAACCCAGCGTTTTAAAATACGCTGCTGTTCAACTGGTGTGATGCTATCCAAAGCCTTCTGAAGAATGTCCGCAAGAATAGGCATATCGGAACGCACACCCATACGGTAATACAAGCGGTAGTCGGTATACCCCGCCACACGCAGATTTGTGATTCCTTTATCTTCAATAAAGTAACTTGCCTGAGGCAGGGAGATGATGGTTGCATCGATTTCATTAAACGAGACGTGCAACAATGCGGCAAGATAGTTGTATGTGGTTTGGACATGGATATTAGGATAAAATTTTTCTACATAGGAAAGAACATCATACCCTTTAGGGAGTGCCAGATCCATTTTCTTTTCACTTATAAGGGAAAGCGTAAGTGGATCTTTTTCGCTCCTGTTCGCAAGAATAGCTGTGGAAAGTTCAAGATAGGGGTTCGTAAACAGCATAAAATTAGTATTTGCAGGATTACCTGCAAACGCGGCAATAACATCAACTTTCCGCTCTTTTGCAAGCGTCAGCAGTTCCTGCATATTTGCAGTTTCTACCACTTCAAACTCTATATCTAAATCATCAGCAACTCGGTGCATGTAATCTGCAACCATACCCTGATATTCACCCTGAGCATTTACAAACTCCAACGGGCGCGTATCCGGTGTCACCGCAAGAACTATGGGACGGTCGAGTTTCGCCAGCCAGTTTCGTTCAATGTCGGATAACGGATCGGTTAAACGTGTATTTTCATATAAATACAAATATACCGGAAACGTCGCACATAGTGCCAAAAATAAAATGAGCACCAGATACGCCGGATTTGCCTTGCGCAATGAAGAGAATCGTTCACTAATCATAACAATATATTTTGTATAAAGGTTGCTGGTATTGCATACTAAACACCTACACGACTTTTGTAACAATGAACGTTACATTCCCTGTTATCATTTTTGTACATTTCCAACATATGACGTATTATATTTGAATAGCTTGATTAATACAGCACTGTCATTTACTTAAGCTTGCCTTTACAGATTGTATATTCCATATAAAAGCTAAGGTAGAGTCTACAGTACTTCTATATGTTTTTGCATCGCACAGAGTTTGAGAAACGCTGGAGCCGTGATGTTTCGTATCTTGATCATTGATGATGACCCCAACATTTCCAACATCATATCACAACTGGCACAAGACAGCGGGTATGAACCATCCACCGCCAGTAACCTGACTGACGGTCTTATGGTGTTACAAAACAAATCATTCGACCTTGTATTCCTCGATGTCCGCTTGCCAGATGGTAGCGGGCTACATGCGCTGCCACGCATTCGTTCCTCTAAAGGACAGCCGGACGTTATCATCATCACAGGTGCAGGCGATCCTGATGGCGCGGAACTGGCGATTCAAAACGGTGCATGGGACTACATAGAAAAAGGAAGTAGCTTAAAGCAAATCACGTTCTCTATGGAACGGGCGCTTAAATTCCGCGAACGCAACAAAGAATGGTCTGAGCGTATTATCAAACGTAAATCGCTCATTGGCGACAGCCCTGCACTGCACTCTGTTCTTGAAAACCTATCCGTAGCTGCCACCGGTGACGCAAGCGTTCTTATCACTGGTGAAACAGGCACCGGTAAGGAAGTGGTTGCCCGTACTGTCCACGAAAACAGTACTCGCGCAGAGGGGCCTTTTGTAGTTCTCGACTGTGCATCTATTCCTGAAAATCTTGTGGAAGGCGAATTGTTTGGGCACATCAAAGGGTCATTCACCGGAGCTACAACATCCCAGAAAGGCGTTATCGAACAGGCAGACGGGGGAACTCTCTTTTTAGATGAAGTTGGCGAGCTGCCTCTTCCTACGCAGTCTGCATTCCTGCGCGTATTGCAGGAAAAGCGCTACCGCCCGATCGGGTCTACCTCTGAAAGAACAAGCAATTTCCGTCTTGTTGCTGCTACAAACCGTAATCTTGAAAAAATGTGTGAAGATGGCACATTCAGAACAGACCTTTATTACAGACTAAAATCCTGCTCCATGGAAATTCCGCCCCTCCGGAATCGTCTTGAAGATGTTCCGGCACTTGCCGAATTCCACACCGCGCGACTGTGCACTAAATACAACACTTCCACAAAAACACTCTCTAAAGAACTCATCGCCATACTTATGCATTACGAATGGCCGGGCAATGTTCGCGAATTAGTGCAGACACTTGAACGCACTATTATGCGTGCAAAAGGTGAACCAACACTCTATCCAGAGCACCTGCCTGTAGACATCCGTGCGCGTGCTGCAGGAAAAATGCTGCGCCCTGTAAAAGAACAAGCTCCCTTCCAAGAAAAAAATGATTCCAGTATATTGGAACCAATGCCTGCTGATGTTATTTCATCCCTCTTTAGCGATGAGTTTCCTTTATTCAAAGCTTTTCGTACTACCTGCATCGCGCAGATTGAAAAAGTATACCTTGAAAACCTTATCCGTCAGGCCAATGGTTCCATCAAAGAAGCGTGCAAACTTTCCGGTCTATCACGTACCCGCCTTTATGTTCTGATGAAAGAACATGACATTTCCAAATAACCACACTTTACGACCTCTCCCTATCAAAAAGTGAACACAGCCCAGCCACTCATGTTCACTTTTACAAAACATTTTGCTTGGTTAACCAATCAAACACCCCTCAGCACATGCTTTCATCCAGCAAAAACATTACCTCCCGCCATGTTAAAAGCAAAAACTCTCCTCTGTCGCCTAACTAATGAACCACCGCATCAACCGACATACAGCGGTTTTGCAGACAGTAACACGCAAATAATCACATATAACAAATTCTAAATCCCTTAAAATCGCATTCAGTGTTCCGCTTTTGTGAACACAAAGAACGTACTGTCCCGTTTTTGTGAACATTCAGCTCGATATTTCATGTTACTTTTTGCAAAGTGACACATTTAGTCTCAACCAACAAACCAGAAACATAAGGATTTTTAAATATGGCATGTTCCAAGCATTGAAAGAAACCGTGAGGAGACACACTCACTTGAGAGGAGAGCCCTGAGGAAACTCAGAGTCTTATCAAAATTTTTCAGGAGTTACTGTAATGAAACGTATTGCTGCACTTATGCTTTGTTTTGCAGCTGCATTTGGTCTTACCGCATGTACCGGCGGCGATGATCAGGCGGCCCCTACGGCTAAGAAAGCCGAAAAAGTTGTTCTTAAGTTTGCTACCCAGCACCCAACAGAGCACATGGCTCAAAAATCAGCTGAGCGTATTAAAGCTCGTATCGAAAAAGAAACTGATGGCCGCATCGAAGTTAAAATTTACCCAGCTAACCAGCTTGGTGATGCAAGCCAGCTTTATGAAGAAGTTATCCGTGGTTCCATCGACATCGCCCACATCACCGTACCTGACCAGTTTGACGCTCGTCTCGGTGTAGGCTTCCTTCCTTATATTGCTCGAGACTACGAACAGGCTCGTAAGGTATACGATAAGAACGCGTTTCTGCCGAAAGAAATGGCAAAAATGCATGACGCTCTCGGTGTAAAATTCCTTGGTTACTACGGTGAAGGCTTCATCGGCGTAGGTACTGTTAAGCCGCTTGAAAATGCTAGCAAACCTGGCGTAGAAAAAGGCTTCATGATCCGTGTACCTGGTCTTGACGTATTTAAATTTGGCGCAGAAGAACTCGGCTTCCGTACTTCTTCCTTGCCTTATACTGACACCTACTCTGCATTGCAGACCGGCGTTGTTGACGGCTGGCTCGGTGGCCCTCCAAACCTTAACTACCTTGGCTTCCGCGATGTAATTAAGCAGTACTACCAGTACAACGTCAACTTTGAATCCACTCAGTATGTGATGAACAAAAAACTCTTCGAAGGTATGACCCCTGAAGATCAGAAAATAGTCGCAACTGCATTTGGTGACGAGTCACAGAACTCATTCCTCATGGCTGAAAGCGAAGACGAAATGTACCGTAAAAAGCTTTCTGAAGCAGGCATCGAGGTTATTATGTTCACCACCCAGGAGCTTGAGCAGATGGCAGACTACGTACGTGCAAAAGCATGGCCACGTCTTGAACAGAACCTCACTCCTGAACTCCTCAACGGAATTAAAGCTTCTTACTAGTAAGACAGCATTACAAACTAAGTTCTAACCTTACACGGCGGTGCGGTATACCGCACCGCCGAATTTTTCTGAGTAGTTCAAGGGACACACAAGATGAATAAAACTCTTCTAAATGCTCTAAGCATTCCGTGGAAAGGACTTGGCCTTTTCCAAAAATTTGTAATGGCGAGCACCAGCATCATCATTGTTGGCATGATCTGTTACACCATTATGATTCGCTACATTTTCGGCTCAGACTTTTACGGTTCTGAAGAACTTATCTCCATGCTGGCCTTCTGGCTCTATTTTATGGGTGCCGCACAGGGAAGTCGTGAAAAAAGTCAAATTTCAGCAGACCTTCTCTCCTGCTATATTCGGAACCCGCACCTCAGAGGTTCAGTTCTTCTCCTAAAAGATGCCATCACCTGTGGTGTGTGCATACTCTTTACCGTCTGGGCACTACAATTTGTTTCCTGGGCACTGGTAATGAACCCAAGATCCCCTGTATTCCGCTTGCCAATGCTTATTCCACAAGCTGCAGTTGGTTTGGGTTTTATTCTCATGTCTCTGTATCATGTCACATATTTCGTACAGGATCTTATCTCTTTTATTAAAGGCGAGAGATTCGGCTGCTCGGGGGATTTTTAAATGTCTATTCCTATCGCAATTGCAATCGGTATTTTGGTATTTACACTGTTCATCGGTGTACCAATTCCATTTGCGTTCTTCAGCTCTGCTGCATACTTAATTTTTCAGGGTGGCTACGATCCTAGCTTCCTGCTACCATACGGCTTTGCAAAAATGAACTCTGTTGTTCTGCTAACCATCCCGCTCTTTATTATGGCAGGTGGTGTTATGGATAAGGGGGGCATCGGGGACAAGCTTATTGATGTTGTCGATGTTATCGCCGGTCGTATTCGTGGTGGGCTTGGCGTAGTATGCGTTATCACTTGTGCTATCTTTGGTGCAGTATCCGGTTCTTCTTCCGCAACCGTATCCTGTATCGGCTCCATCATGATGCCTAAGCTCAAGCGTGCAGGCTACCCTACCGGACATGCTGCGGCGCTCCTCGCAAGCTCAGGCGTACTTGGTATTCTTATCCCACCTTCCATGCTTATGATTTTGTACGCGTGGATGGGTAACCAGTCCGTACTTGCATGCTTCCTCTCAGCATTTGTTCCGGGTCTTATTCTTACTACTCTGCTCAGCCTTGTTAATTTGTACATGCTGCGTAACAACAAAAATATTCAAGTTGCAGATCACGGCGACTTTGCAACCACAAGTAAACTCTTTGTAAAAAAGAGTGTTAAAGCATCTCCAGCACTTATGATGCCTGTCATCATCCTCGGTGGTATCTACGGCGGCATCATGACTCCTACAGAAGCTGCTGCGGTTGCTGTACTGTATGCTATCCCTGTCGCACTGTTCGTCTATCGCGGCCTTAAAGCACGTGATCTTATGAAGACACTTATCGAATCCGCAACCACCACAGGCGTTATTATGGCTATGACCTTTGCGGTTATGATCCTTTCCCGCCTTTACATTATGGAAGACCTGCCATCTCAGGTGATGTCTGTCCTTACTTCTGTATCTGAAAACAAATATGTCATCCTTATGATGATCAACGTATTCATGCTCATTATGGGTATGCTCATGGACGACGTTTCAGGCATCTTGCTCGGAACTCCGCTGCTGCTGCCGCTCGTAACACAACTTGGTGTTGATCCAGTTCACTTTGCTGCCATAATGGGTGTTAACCTCGGCATGGGTAACGTTACGCCACCAACAGCACCATTGCTTTACCTTTCCGGACGAATTTCCGGTGCTCGTGTAAACACAATGCTTAAGCCGACCATGATTCTGATTCTCTTTGCATGGCTGCCTACACTGATTATTACTACATACATTCCGGAAGTATCACTCTGGCTTGTTAAACTGGCTATGGGTTAAGGAGTAGTCCTTATGCAGAGCATCAAAGAATTATATCGTATAGGCATTGGCCCTTCTTCTTCACATACAATGGGACCAAAGTTTGCTGCAGAACGCTTTTTAGCCGCTCATCCACAGGCTGCAAGCTACAGGGTACACCTATTTGAAAGTATGGGGGCCACAGGCAAAGGACACCTTACAGACTGGGCCATCCTGCAAGTTCTCGGTGAAGAACGGACTGAGATAGTATGGCGTCCGGACGACAAACTTCCTGACCATCCGAACGGAATGATTTTTGAAGCTCTGGATGCTGAAGGGAGCGTAACCGCAGACTACACTGTCTACTCAGTAGGTGGTGGCGCGTTACGAGAACTGGGCTCTGAAGGCGAAACAACTGCTGCAGTCTACGATCTCACTGATATGGCTTCTATCATGGATCACTGTTCTGACACTGGGATTACCTACTGGGAATACGTTGAAAACTGTGAGGGGAAGGAAATTTGGGACTTCCTCAAAGAGATCTGGACGGTAATGTCCACTTCTATTGAGAATGGACTCTCCAACCAAGGCGTACTTCCCGGATCAATCGGGCTTCGTCGTCAAGCATGGAACTACCTCAAAAAAAGCAAACTTGCCGGAAGCGTGTTACAACAAACAGGTCTCGTTACTGCGTATGCTTTAGCTGTATCTGAAGAAAATGCTGGTGGCGGAACCATTGTTACCGCACCAACATGTGGTTCATGCGGCATCGTACCTGCGGTATTGCGGTATGTTAGCGAACAGCATGATTCCACAGAAATGGATATCCTTCGTGCACTTGCAACTGCCGGACTCTTCGGCAATGTCATTAAGCACAACGGTTCTATTTCCGGCGCAGAGGTCGGTTGTCAGGGTGAAGTTGGTTCTGCATGTTCCATGGCTGCTGCGGCTGCTACCCAGCTTTTAGGTGGCACCATCAAGCAAATTGAATATGCCGCAGAAATGGGTCTTGAGCACCACTTAGGGCTTACCTGTGACCCAGTTGACGGCCTAGTGCAGATTCCCTGTATTGAACGTAATGCCTGTGCAGCAACCCGTGCACTTTCTCTCGCGGAGATGACCCTCTTCTCAGACGGTTCCCATCATATTCCGTTTGATGAAGTAGTAGCTGTTATGACCAAAACCGGTCACGATCTCCCGAGTCTCTACCGTGAAACCTCTACCGGCGGGCTTGCTGTTGCCTATGCTGACAGAAAGTCATGCCGTAGCTGTAAGGGCTGCGACTAATAGAAAATATACTTCTTAGGTTACCTGAGACATATAGAGCACGCAAAGGCGCCACCGGGATCATCCGCCCGCTGGCGCTTTTGCACGTATATTGGATACTATCAAGGAAGACTGCATAGTCTGAAGCAGACTGTAAGGAAATGACAGGAATGGCAAACTTGAAAGCTGTCATGAAAGTCCATAAAGCACGAATGAGACCGGTGATGGTTCACCGGTCTCCCCCATTGGCTCACTCTACGTTGCGAGAAGAGTTAGCTTTCAGCCCCTTGCATGGGCATGATTTGGTATTAGTACAAGTCTGCTGAACTGGTACTAACTATCATTCATGCAGCCTGTAGCTGTTTGTTTCTAACGTCCGTTACTGCTGAGAACTAATCAGCCCCCTCGGATTCAGGCACCACCACATAGAAAGGACAAACAACTAAAGGCAACAAATTTGTCTAATGAAATATCGAATTAATAAAACAAACAATGACTTTTCTTCAAAAATGTCATTTCTGCTGTAAATCCTGTTTAGCCCTATCTTTTCAAAATAGTCAACACCTGCAACAGCACATTTGATACCGATAATGAGTACTTATTAACTTACAAAGCAGTTGCTATTTCTACAACATGCTGACTATTTTGATTTTTTTACAAAAAATATCTGTTGCAAAAATTAACTTTTTTGTAATTTATTTTATAACAAACAAGAAAAGCCCACTGAAACCAGTGGGCTTTTCATTTTTATCATGGCAACTAAAAGGCATAGCCACTCAATAAAACAAGCGGTGTTATTAGCTACTTCACATTATTTTCTAGTTCCATCTGAACACCTGCGAAAACATCTGAGATATTCTTTTCATCAAGCCATCGCACATCACCAGTATGCAAGTCATATACCCCACCAGCAATTTTCACATCACCATTAGCGTATTTATCACGAATAAGCTTGCTCTGCATAAACAAGTCATGCAGCCCCTGCCAAATGTTCTGCTCAACAGAAGCATCAAGGACACTCTGACCTTTCAGTTCATTTTCTCTATTAAGGACATTAACAACAGCAGGTTTAATCTTTGAAAGAATAGCATTAATGCTCGGAGTCAGTTCTGCTTTATCACCAGCCAACTTATCAATAGTCGCCTGTACAGCACCACATTTCGTATGCCCGAGAATGACTAGTAGTGGAGTTTCTACAACCCCGACACCGTATTCTACTGATCCTGTTTGATCGACACCGATGACGTTACCGGCAGCACGGATGACAAAAGCATCCATTATTCCGATATCGAATACACGTTCGACAGGCACACGGGAGTCAGAACAAGCCACTACAGTCGCAATCGCATGGAAGTTCTGATCGAGCTCCTTAGCCATAATTGTATGCTCATAGCTCGAGCGCGGGTGTGCCGATTCGTTTAAAACGAATCGCTTATTCCCCTCTTGCAAGGCCTTGAGCGCGCTTTCTGGAGTTCTATCGCGCATGTTCGCCCTCGCTTCATTTATTGTAAAACACATCATACAACAAACTGCCAATGTATAACACAATACTTTTTGCATACGATCCTCATGTTATTGCAGTAGGATATTAAAAAGTTTCCCAACCCTCATTGGGGAACAAAATGTCTACTTAACGCAAGTATCAGTATGCAAAAGTTCGTAGTGATACCCTTATGATTAACAGTAGGCAACCACCAAATACTAATCTGGCTAATTTCTTGTATACCTTTAGACACAAAAAAAGCGTCCTTCGTTTGAAGGACGCTTTGCTAAGTTCAATGCTTAGAAAGTGAGTCCTGGTAATTCAAGGTACATCTTATAGCTGTCGTCAAACGGTGTGAACTTTGCTTTGAAAATCAACCTAAAGCATTGGTGATTATAAATCAAAGAATAACTTTGCTCATATGTCTCATCCTTCTCAAAATCATATTCATAGTACGCTACAAAATTGAAAGGATTAAAGAAGCTTACGGACAGTGTGTTTTTCCAAACATTAAGATCTGTCAAATTTGTTCCGGCAAAATCTTTGTTTTTCTCAAGATTACTTCTGAAATCAACACCGGTTGAAAATTCACCATATTCAGGAGCGGTCAAGGTCAGTGTATGATCATGACGATTTATCTGGCTGTCGTAGTATGAATAAAATGTTCGGGAAGAAATCGAAACATAGCGCCAAGGGTAGAAGCGAAGTTCGCCTTCTAAATCATCCCAGGGACGTCGTTCATATTTTGCATCACTAATAAGGATTTCTTCATTACGCTTGGCTTCCTCAAAATCATAAGACTGAAGCAAGCGGAACCATAAAAGTTCGCCATAAGAAGTCGAAACAGAAGGAGCAACATCTTTTTCTTTGTCTCCAGACATGATGGTTGCTTGCTTTTTCGTGATAAGGTTTACGAGCGAAACTGTAAGTTCGTCCTCATTACCCAATCTGTCCACGTAATCATACATAGGAGTATCACTCAAATTGCTACCGGAAATATGACGATACTCAAAACGAGGCTGAATAGCATGCTTAAGACCAATAATTTCTGTTTTGCCCGCATTTTCCTGAGTCACAGCCAAGGTTCGATCATAGCTATAGACTCGAGCAAGCTCAGTGTAACCAGTTGCGCCATATTTTAGAAGAGTACGGGATGTTCGACTGTCATCACCGTTGGCGCTTGAAAGCGGGTCACGATCGTTGGTATTATACCACACCTGCTGCATTCCAACTTCAGGGGTAATTGTACCGTAGGGAGTTACAATAGGGAGCCCAACCATCGGCATCACATCAGTACGGTTACCATCAGTGCCCTCTTCACGGGCAAACTGTACGGACTGAAAATCTGCGGTTAATGTAAACGGCACCGCTTCTAAGCCAGGTATTCTGTTTTTAAAAAGATAGGTATCAAATTCTGGTAAACGCTGAAGAGTCGTATCAGTAGAATAGTTATCGTTCCCATGTCCCAATGCTGAGTTCTGATTGTATTCACCAAGTAACGCAGCACCAAAACGGTTCCAGTCACGAGTGAGCAGCAATCTGCTTGTACGAATGGGGTCACTAATATCGTTCAGCGAACGACCGAAACGTTTTTCCAATTCGCTTTGAGAGTCGTCAAAACCAGCGGTTGTTGAGTTAAACTCTCTAAGCATATCCTGATCAGAAACAACATCTATATCCGCTTTAAACTTCCATCGTGGATCAGCGAATTCACCGCCAAACATACCACGAACCCAGTATCGGTTCTCGTTGGTACGCAAAAGACCATCATACCCGAAGTCGCTTGCATCAGCAGCATCATCCACTGTTATGGCATCATTCAGCCAATCAGCGCGCATCCAGACTTGATTATCTTTGGAAGTACGCGAGCGATATTCAACCCCCGGCATAAAGCCACGTTTGCTCATGTACTGTGAATAAACCGTTAAGTCGCGTTCTTGATCAATAGCTAAAAAATATGGCAGAGTAGACCAGAATCCTAAACGACTGGTGCTACCAAAATCTGGACGAAGAAATCCAGATTCGCGACGAGTTTTTACTGGAAGAACAAAATAAGGAATTCCAAAGACTGGGTAATCACGAATTTGAACATCCGCGCCCTTAATGACAGCGTACCCTTCTAATTCAAGAGTAGCTTCCGTTGTATCTAATGACCATGCAGGCTTGTCGCCGTCACAGACAGTAATTGTAGCATTATTGAAGGTGTACGAGTCACCCACGTTTTTCTTAATTTTTTCACCGGTAAAATAAACGTGAGGTCCATCCATGAAGACCTTACCGTCCTTCATCCAGCCAACTTTTTTTCCTAAATCAAATTCGGCAGTTTCCGCAGTTAATCTATCATTATTCATGAAAATCTTAACATTACCGGATAAATATACCCAGTTTGTAGCGACATAGTATCTAGCAAAGTCAGCCTTAAGATAGTCATTTCCTTGTTTAAGAACGACATCCCCTTCAGCTTCAATGACTTCTGCGTCATTCAGCGATGATACCTTCTGCGCGGACAACTGCCACTCGACAGTTTCCTGATCTTCATTGGTCGCGGTTAGCGTTGCACTTTCCCCGACTGTAACAGTCAGCATAGTAAAGGCACACAAAAAAAGGACAATAACTGCTCTGCGAAGCGATACTAACATACATTTTTCCCAACGATTTCAGATAGAAAACCAAAACTAATACAACTATCAAAGTAACCACGTACAACAGCGTAAAAGCTATACCACAGCTTAACAAGCAGGGAAAGCATATAAAGTATGCGATATACCCAGAAAAGGTCAGCACAGCAAGACTCACCGCGATTTTAACGATACCTGAAGAGTTTCCGGAGGATGCGTGCCCTTCTCAACTTTAAGATTATTTTGCTACTCCTATGCACTTTCTCATGCTCATAAGGTGACAAATATATAGCCATCTGCTATCTTCGCGATCACAGAATTAGGTTGACAGAACCACTACCCTGCTTTATTAACCCTCGTTCTGCCTTGCTCCCCTATTGTAGATGGGCGGGCCAACAGTCCATAAGGAGATTGGAATGAGAAAATTCGAAACACTTTTGCTGCTCTCCCCTGAGTTAGCAAGTGATGCTCGCGAAGCTTTGCTGAGCACTATTACAGGTGTCATCGAGCGCGTTGAAGGCAACGTACTCGAAGCTGACCACTGGGGCATGCGTGACCTCGCATACCCAGTACAGAAATTTATGCGCGGCTACTACGTTCGCCTTGAATTTGAAGCTCCTAACACCGCTGTTGCTGAACTTGAGCGTATCATCCGTATTACAGATGGCATCTTCAAGTACGTAACTGTTAAGCTTGAGGAGGCAAAATAAGATGGCTTTTAAAAAACGTTTTACTCCACGCCGTAAATTCTGCCGCTTCTGTGCAGATAAAGATCTTCCATTGAACTACAAGCGCGCGGACATTCTCCGCGACTTTATCACCGAACGTGGTAAAATCATCGCTCGTCGTATCACAGGCACATGTGCTTTCCACCAGCGCGCTCTCACACGTGAGATTAAACGCTCCCGTCAGATGGCACTGCTCGTATTTACGTCCACTCACGCTAGTGACGTAAAAAAGAAAAGTACTTTATAGGAGATTTGTAATGAAACTTATTCTCCGCGCTGACGTAGAGAACCTTGGCGTTCTCGGCGATATTGTAGAAGTTAAAGCTGGCTACGGCCGTAACTACCTTGTACCACAGGGTCTTGCTATGGTTGCTACTGCATCTAACATGAAAGTTTTTGAGCTCGATCGCAAAAAACTTACAGACCAGATGGAAACAGTACGTGGTGCAGCTCAGTCTCTGGCAGAAAAACTGGAAGCAGCTGAAGTTATCATCGAAGTTCGTGTTGGTGAAAACGACAAGCTTTACGGTTCCGTTACTGCAAGCAACATCGCTGATGCTCTTGCAGAACTCGATCTCGAAGTAGATCGTCGCCGCATCCTTCTTGATGCTCCAATCCGCGTTCTCGGCGATTACACTATCCGTGTACGTCTCCACGCTGGTGTTGTTGCAGATGTTAAGGTTACAGTTAAAGCTGAAGGCCGTTTCATCGAAGAAGAAGCTCCAGTTGAAGCTCCTGTAGAAGAAAATGATGCAGAATCCGCCCTGGAATCCGCAGAATAGTTCGCAGAACAGCTTTCATACCGATACCTTCGCCCGACAGGGCGAAGGTTCGGTTTCCGATGCGTTTGATCATGTATCGGATGAATTGCTGCGCAACGTTCCCCCTCACAGCATCGAAGCTGAACAGGCTGTGCTCGGGGGTATTTTTTTGCGTGCGGACGCTCTGAACACTCTCGTAGATATCGTCACCGAAGACGACTTCTATGCCCCTGCCCATAAAATACTCTTTGGCGCCATGATGGAGCTACACAGACAGAGTGTTGCTGTTGACCCCGTAACCGTGGGGCAGTATCTGCGTGACAAAAGCTTGCTCGAACAAGTTGGCGGCGCAGTATACATTGGCGAACTCGTTAACTCCATCATCAGTGCAGCAAACGCTGAACACTACGCTAAAATTGTTCGTGACAAATCTCTGCAACGAAGCCTTATCGAATCTTGCTCTGACATCATCGGCAAGTGTTACGATCAAGGAACAGAAGTAGACAAACTTCTGGATGAATCCGAGCAGTCTATTTTTGCAATTTCCGAAAGAACCTCCGGTCAAACATTTATTGATTCAAAAACACTCATTAACAGAGTGTTCGACCAGCTTTCTATCCGTATCGATAGTAAAGACCTCGTAACGGGTGTTACAACTGGTTTCTATAACCTCGACAAAATGACCGCAGGTTTACAGCCTACTGACCTCATTATTATTGCAGCCCGCCCATCCATGGGTAAGACCGCGTTTACGCTTAACCTTGCAGTTAACGCTGCACTTGAAAGCGATACTCCTGTCGTATTCTATTCCTTAGAAATGGGTATGGATCAACTCATGGTTCGCATGCTGGCAACCGTTGCCGGTGTTGATATGAACAAATTGAGAACAGGTCGCGGGATCGATAATGACGACTGGGGACGTTTGCACTATGCAGCAGACGTACTTGGTAAGGCACCAATTTACATTGATGACAGCCCGTCCCTTTCTACGCTTGATCTCCGTGCACGTACACGTCGTCTGAAAGCAGAAAAGAATATTGGAATGGTTGTTGTCGACTACCTCCAGCTTATGCGTTCAAGCCGCAAGACAGATTCACGAGAACTGGAAATTTCTGATATTTCCCGTAACCTCAAAGCCCTTGCTAAGGAATTGCATATTCCTGTGGTGGCACTTTCACAGCTTAACCGTAAGGTTGAAGAGCGTGCAGATAAACGTCCTATGCTCTCTGACCTTCGTGAATCTGGAGCGATTGAACAAGATGCTGACGTTATTATGTTCATCTACCGTGACGCTGTGTACAACAAAAAAGAAGACCGTGCAGACATCCACTCCGCTGAAATCATTATAGGTAAACAGCGTAACGGTTCTGTAGGCACTGCCCAGCTCCAATACAACGGTCAATTTACACGATTCGAAAACCCTACAGACCTCTACCCTTCTGAAGAAATTCCTGAAGACACAGGCATGTAGCAATTTGATGGGTTGGAGGTTTCCCCTTCACCCACTTAAAAAACAAAAGAATAAAAAGCCAGCATGTATAAACATGTTGGCTTTTACTATATGTACAATCATAAGTAATTACTTAAAAAAAATTACTCATAGACCTCCCCTTCTTCAGACTCAAAAGCTCGACTCTTTTTACAATTGATTTTACGTAGATTAAGAGAAAAACATTACTCACTTTTTGGCGTGCTGGATTTTACCGCCCAATTATCAGCACAAATACCTAGTTATGCGGCACTCCCTACGCATCCCACCGAGCTGTAACCCCAATAAGTCAAATTTATGTTCGCAATACGAGAACTATACGTAGTGTTCACCATTACAACTTTTCTATCCTCAGTGATGCTGTTTCGGCTTCATAACAGTAGATATTCTACGCATGGCACCCTGCACTGCGCTATTGGAATGTCCGCCTGCTGCTTCGATGAATTGCTCATGATATTTCGAGGAGATGTTCCATTCTATGTCTCAATTTTTGGCGGAAATGGACTGGCACTTTTGGGATTACTCTTCATCTGGATTGGCGTTCGAAGCTTCTTCAATCTTTCTGTTGGCTGGCGAATATATTCATTCGGAATACTCAACCAACTCTTAGCCTTATGCCTTCTTTACTGGTTCTCAGTAGTTGAATTTAATGTCGCTATCAGAATCGGAGTTTTTAACGCTCTAGTACTTCCATATTCAGTATTCCTTGCACACAACGCACTCACCAGTAAAAGCTCCTACCGATTCGCGCCAGTACTGGGTATCCTCAACATACTCACGGCCTTTGTTTGCCTTTTGCGCATAGTGACTTCGCTATCTGCTCCCCTCTACAAAAGTTTTTTCGCATCCGGATTTGGGACAGCTGCACATACAATATGGATGCTACTCTATGTAGTACTTACAACGGCAAGCATTACTATGCTCACTATTGAAAAGAAGCGCGGGCATCACTCAAACGCGAATTGCCTTTTTCTCTAGATATCCATATACAGAAAGAAGTTGCCCTATTATATTTTATACCGAATATAATTCATTATAATAGGCATACTGTGTTGTCATTTACCTGTTCGATAGTTCATCACTCGAAGTTCAGGATCATATATGCTTGGAACACGCGAACTCTACATCTCGCTTACAGCAACAGCAGCAATTTCTACAGCAGCAGTTTTCTGGCTTCACTTCAGTCGCTTCTCCACTAGAGGCGTTCTTTGGTGGGCTGCCGCCATGTCCAGCTACCTTCTTTGCCTTGTCTTAATGACGTGCCGTGGATTCATTCCACCTTTCTTTTCTGTTTTTATTGCAAATATTGCCGCGACAATCGGCTACGTCTGCTTCTGGTTTGGAATCCGCGTTTTTTTCAACCGTCCATTAAACAGATGGGTATGGAATTGTGGCTATCTCCTCACTACTTTTGTCGCAGTAGCCTCGGGCATTACTTTATTTGACCCAGCCCTTGCCACTGGCAGAGTTCTCATTATCGGGCTAAATTACTCAACAATAAACATTCTTACAGCATATGAGTTGTTGCGAAATGCCTACCACTCACACTCTGCAAAAGTACTTGCGGTAATTAACATTGCTAACGCTGTCATCATCAACTGGCGTGGCATTCATATCGTTAATACTGAAAGCTTTAACACTTACTTCACCACTGGCTGGTCAACAGCTGCATACGTTCTTTGGACAAATGTATCCCTGCTTATTACAACTTTCGGCCTTATCATGCTTATCGTTGAAGACTTAAATGCCAAGCTTGCCCGACAGGCAATTGAAGATCCATTAACAGGACTTTTTAATCGCAGGGCGCTAAACGCTATTACCTGTAAAGAATTTTCCACGTTACATGATAAGCACACTTCTCTGGGTCTGCTCATGCTAGACATTGATCATTTCAAAGCTGTTAATGATACCTATGGGCACAACACTGGTGATGCGATGCTTAAGCACTTTGCCAATGAAGTTTCCAGTTGCTTGCGGTCTACTGACACACTTTATCGCATCGGTGGTGAAGAGTTTCTTATCATCGTTCAAGACGCTTCACTGGCAAGCGTTCAAACGCTTGGAGAACGCATTAGAAAGCATATAGAACAAACTCCACTCACAATATATTCAGACGCAATCTACCATACGGTAAGCATTGGCTGCTCTGTTTCCTGCAGACACGACTCCTGTTTGGAATCTGTTATAGAGCGCGCAGACACAGCATTGTATTGTGCAAAAGATCATGGACGTAACAAGGTCGAACTAACTGACATCGCAATATAATTAATTCATAAAAAACGCCCCGAATTACTGGTCTGACCCCCGTCAAGTGGACAGGCTAAAAAGCCCTTAGGCATTAAGCGGCCAGTTTTTTCCGATATTCAATTGGGGAAAGCTGGCCGAATTTTTTTTGAAATCGTTCGTTATTATAAAAGGCAATGTACTCTTCAACACGAGTCACCATTTCTTTTTCAGAAAGCGTTACCTTGCGCGGCAAAGCTTCTGCCTTTAGGTGAGAGAAAAATGATTCTATGCATGCATTATCTAAACAGTTTCCTTTTCGAGAATGGCTTCCTTGAAGCCCCATCTCTTCTAATTTTTGTTTGTAATGCTTTGAAGTGTATTGAAATCCTTGATCAGAATGCAAGACAGTCTTTTCGCTTATCGTTTTTTTAAGTGGCGTAAGCGTCTCTAAAACAAGTTGAAGGGAGTTCTTCTTTCCGATTTTATAGCTAACAATCTCATTATTATGCAGATCTTGAACTGCAGATAAGTAGAGAAACCCTTAAATTACAGGGATATATGTAACATCTGTTGCCAGCTTCTGCTTTGGCTTTGCGCTAGCAAAATCTCTATTCAACAAGTTGGGAAAGACAGTGCTTCCTTTTCGTCCAAAATGTCGACGCTTCTTGCGTATAGTAGATTGCAGCCCGAGCGTTTTCATTAGACGGTAGACTCGTTTATGATTTACAAATGTGCCGGAACGATGAAGAGCTGCCGTAATGCGCCGATAGCCGTAAAATGGATATTGGGTGTGTATGGCTTTTATTTGCAGCCTAATCTCGTGATTCTCTGACAGCCGAGAATGATTTTTCTTGCAACGCCATTTATAAAATCCTGACCGAGAAACATTAGCTGCTTCAAGTAGCAACGTTACTGGGTGCTGGCTCGAGAGGCTATCTATCACTTGATAATAATGTGTTTTTACTCGGCTCCCCATTCTTTGCCAAATCGGGAGCGATATAACTTTTTTAGATAATCTCGCTCAGCTTTAACATGAGCTAGCTCTTCTTCAAGAGATGCGAACTTTGTTCGTGAACGCCCTTTCCGCCCTCCAACATGTTTCCCCCGCATGTCTTCAAGAGACTCACCACGCTTGACCTTTGTTACCCAATTTCTCAACTGCTTTTTATCACGTATGCCTAGCTCTTCGCTTAGAGATTGGTAACTTTGATTACCGGTCAAATACCGTTGAACCGCTTCCTTCTTGAACTCGCTACTATAACTATTGTTCTTTCTATTACTCATACAAAACCCCATTAAGTGGAAAGGTACATCAGCCTAGAGGGGCTTTTTTACCTTGTCCACTTAATGGGGTGCATACCATTCTACGGGGCGTTTTTTATGATCAATGTAATGACATCTTACTGAGTTGGGGTTTCTTCATCAAGAAGCAACGCCAACGGCACAAATGGTCCAAGAGGGATCAACTCAAAATCAATCAAACCGGCCTGCACCATAGGCATTCTATCAATAAGGCTGCGTGCCTCTTCCATAGAAGGCGCTTCAAGCACTAAAATAGTACCAGAACGATCCTGACGGAAGTACATTTCACGAACCACATCAGCAAGATACATCTTAACTGTATGGTTCACTTCTTTCATAAACGTGTCTTTAACTTTATCCGGAGTTGCTTCCGGCAGTACTTTATCAATTGCAAGAATCTTCATTTACTTCTCCTTTCTAACACGCTGTCAAACAGTCCCGTTTATAAAACCGTCACAGTTTGGTGAGCATTCTGCCAAAGTGCTCACCCCGCAACAGGACTGTTTTTTTGCGAAGCCTGACAAGATACACTATCTGTCAACAATTGCGCTACCTCACAAACGAATCAGCACACAAGGAGTACGAAATTTTCTACTGTACCTCAATATATTTATGATGATGTATCTGTTGCGGTAGATTCAGATCGTGCAACCGGACAAAAAAATCCTTCGTTATTATACAGTACGCTAAAACATTTATTGCAACTAATGCAATCTGCTCTTCTCAAATCCCCCTCTGCCCAACGTTTCAACAGAGCAGGCTCTCTCAAAAGTGGTCTGCTCATAGAAACAAAATCAATAAGCCCTTCTGCAAGCATTCCCTCTGCAACACTGAAGCTGCGGATGCCGCCCACAAGAATTATCGGCAACTTGGTGCGTTCTCTAACGACACTCGCTGCCTCTCGGTACCATACTTCTTTCGCCGGAGTATCAAAACGACCTACACGCACAGACGATGTTGTAGGGTTGTTAGTAAGCAACCCACCGCTAATTTCAACGGCATCCAAACCAATCATCTCGAGCCCTTGAATAACGCTCGCACTATCTTCTAGTTCGAGGCCGCCTTCAACATAATCTTCACAGTTTATTTTTAACGTAACAGGATATTTCTCTCCCACTACTTGTCGAATGGCTTCATATACACGCACCAATGGGCGAATACGGTTTTCTAGCGCCCCACCATACATATCTGTTCGTTTATTAATGTATGGAGAAAGAAACTGACTCAAGCCGTAGCCATGCGCTGCATGAATTTGTACGCCATCAAACCCTGCTGCTACAGCCCTCGAAGCAGCCTGCTGAAAGGCATACACCATGTTATCGATGTCACTTTCTGTCATTTCCTGACAAACGGCACCATCTTTTCGAACAAAGGGGCTTGGTCCCAATGCGGGCATTCCGGTAATCACCTGTGCGGCCTGACCTCCAGCATGGGCAAGCTGAGCAACGACAACACTGCCACGTTCATGAATTTTTTTTACCATAGAACGTAGACCGTTAATGTATTCGTCGGCATACACAGCAAGCTGACGTTCTCCGGCGCGACCCTGTTCTGCTACAAACATATGGCCGGTAATAATCATACCTACACCACCATCAGCAAGTTCAAGCATGGCTTCTTCAAGCGCAGGAGTCACAAAGCCTTCAGCAGAGGCAAGACCTTCCCACGTAGCAGAACGAACGAGCCGATTTGGTACGGTCATACCGTTAATTGCCATTTTATCGTAAAACATCATTTCATTCCCCAATATTCATTAGTGTACATGCAACCGAGTACCTCACTCTATAGCCGAAGACAGCATATAGAAGCAACAGTTCGGATACATTGATTATAAAAAAGCCGTAGGCACTTAATTATAGTGTCTACGGCTTCTATACATCAACTTTTTGTCGGAAATGAAATACTACATTTCTTCAGCATGCAGAAGTTTTCGAGAACGCTGTAACCAGCTTTCACCGGAATATAAGGCAATAGCGCTCCAGATAAACATAAATGAAAGCATGTGTCCCATTGTAAATGGTTCATTGAAAAGAAAAATGCCCTGCATAAAAGCAAGACTTGGGGCAATATACTGAATTAAACCAAGAGTGGTCAGGCGTAATCTGCACGCCGCAAAAGCGAACCACATCAGAGGCAAAGAGGTGATGATTCCTGCACCGATAAGGTACATATCTGTCATGCGATCAACATGCAAAAACGAGGCTGTCCCCTGCAATTCAAGGCTGCCAAGATAGAAAAATACGAAAGGTATAAGCAGTACAGTTTCGAACATCAGCCCTGCCATAGATTCAACATTTGCAAGCTTTCTGAGCAAACCATAAAGCCCAAATGAAAAAGCCAGCACTAAAGAAACCCACGGCAGTTCACCAACAATTACCAACTGGACACCTACGCCAGCCACAGCAAGAAATACCGAACAAAGCTGGATAGGACGAATTTTGTCCTTAAAAACAACCACACCAAGCATCATGCTTACCAAAGGAGTAACGTAATACCCAAGGCTTGTCTGAAGAACCATATCATGGTTCACAGCCCATATATACAATCCCCAGTTACCACCAACAATAAGCCCGCTTAAAGTAAGAAGCAGCATTGTTTTTTTCGAAGAAAAAATCGCCTTGAACGTGCTCCACCCGGAGCGCAAGGAAAGCATAAGTCCTACAAAAAACAATGACCACAAAACCCTATGGCACAATACTTCAAACGCAGGGACATGTGCTACCTGCTTCCAATAAACGGGTGCCATTCCCCAAAAAACAAACGCACAGATCGCGGCAATTGCCCCTGCTCTGGCTTGGTCATCTTCGTACACTGTGTTTTCCTTTATGCTGCGCCAGCAGCCATAAAAAAAGCGGGAGCAACAGCTCCCGCAAAATTTTGTGTTAAAACCCTAACCAAAGGATTTTTCAAAAAGTTCAGCGATTGCCCTTTTTCCGTTCTCTTCAAGGAAGCGGGTACCGGTTGCTGTAAAATGACGGTGAGAAATAGTTGGTGTTTCAACTTCAAGCCATTCATTTTTTTCCCAGCGGAACCAAGCATTCTTAGCCTGTCCAAACACGAACAGTGGCTTATTACAAATCTTAGCAAATTCTGCACCCCAACCAGTGCCGCCTTTGACGGTGTTGTCATCCTGAATAACACCTACAACATACACTTCATGTCCGCTGGAAACCTGCCAGCAAATGGACTGAAGTACTTTGCGGAACAATGGTGCAACAGAATAAGAACGACTCATCAGGCGGGATACATAGGTAAGACTCACGTCTTTAAGTGCCAGTTCATCAGCAGTGAGCACACGTAAGCCTCTGGTGCGCTCAAGCTTATGACCATCAAAGCTGTAGTTAACTTCCTGAAGCCCGTACTTTTCTGCAAGTTCACCGAAGTATGTTTCCGTGCCTCGTGCACCACCGCTATACAGAATATGTTCTGAAGGATTCGCCATTATGAGACCTCTCAGTGTTGGATTAAATAAACTGCGCATCTCACGCTGAAAGAACTGTGATATACGCTATGCAAAAACAGGTGCTTCGTACTTAGATACCTATCTAAGAGCTTTCTTTTTTACAAGCAATTTCGAATATTGAAGCACGCAGGGCAGATACAATTACATAGATGAAGGCACTGACATATGCTGCCGCATATAGCGACTTAACCAATGCAAATCGCCAGTAGTTAATGGAGCAAGGGGAGAAGAAACATCCAGCGTTTTAAAAACAGTGCCAGAAGCCTGAACAATCTCCACACGTCCTTTTCCTGCTCGTGGAACTGCAATACGAACGGTTTTAACATCCCGCAATTCGAGCATGACAGAGGCGTATTCTTTTCCAAAAATTGAAGCGCCAAACCTCACCGTTTCATCATCCCAGACAACAAAACCTTTACCTGTCACCGAGCGAATAAGCCGCCAGAGGATCATGTAAGCAAAAAAACCACATACAAAAAGTATTATGCCTCCCGCTATCAGACTTCCCTCACCCTTAGAAGCTTTCCACACACCATATCCGCCGCCATACAGTAACCCCGCTGTGGCAAACATCATCAAAGCAATGTACAGGCGTCCGGGAGAAAGCGACCATGAGAAACCCTTTTTGCCATTTATAGAAATTGGTTTAAGAGCTGAATACGGTGGAACCCTTTCCGTAACGTCCGCAGAAACTGGTGGGTACTCTGAACGGGCAGTACGGGAAAACCCCACTCCTGCGTGATCTTCAATCCCAAAGCCCGTCACTTCCGCAATTTTTAGTGCTGTTGCGGCAAGGTCGGGGCCCATAACGGATCTATCCAAAGTCTCATAGCCGGACGTACGTAATACAACATCCAAGTGGATTGGGTATCGCCCGTGACTGCCTTCCTCAGGCACATAGTCCGACGATACAAGCTCCCCTTGAGCATTTCGACGTGTAAGCCTGAGCGCGGTAATCATTCCAAAAGGAATGGCATACACATCTGTTTTTCGTCTGCCCATAAAGTATATACAACTATCAGGCAAACTTATTTCAATAATCCGTTGCTGTCTCCGCAAGATCATTCCAACGGTCATAAATATTAAGCAAAGATATAGCACTGCAAAACGTACCAGCGTAATGCCATTCATCAATGCCCCAATAAAGCCAAGACAAATTGCACACCCGACAAGCGCACCGACAGCTGTTTGCTGCTCTGCCGATGGTACCAAACGAAGGGTGGACGAGGATTTTCTTTCTACAGTTGTTAGACTCATATCACACTAGTAACCTGTTGCAATACATACAGCAATTACATTATGACCACTTTGAAACAGAACACCACACACAGCAAGAGCGGTTCTGCGTAAACAGAACCGCCCCATGTATGTGGTCATACCGCACACGTTGCCCTCAACTGCGCCGGATAAAGCTCCGGCTTTCAGCCCCCTGATAAGCTGGCATTCGTCTCGCTACGATACCAAAGTACGGAGAGTACGGAGGCTTTTTCCCCCTCGGAAAATCACAACTGATTGAGTGCTACAATTCTATGAACATTGCTTGATGAAACATTGCAGAAAAGCTCTTTCGTTCGTGCTTTGTTATTTGATACGAATACTTAAACACGTAAATTTTCTGTCACACTTTTAGTAATGCCCTTTTTCTTTTCAACGTTTTTCTATATTCAACTGCAAAAAAGAAAAAAGATAGTGTGTTTTTCTTATTATCGCATAAATAAAATAGTAAATAAGACATATATACTGCTTTCACATTTTAGAATAACCAAGAAAACAACGCTACACACATTAAATCCTGCTTATACAACATGTAAAAGGAATCTATTGCAGTCAGATTAATTGATATCACGCAAAAAAGCGCTTTTATGAATCATAGGTGCAACCACATGATTCATAAAAACGCTTTGAATACTAACTAATAGTCTTTGCTAGTAGAACGCTTCAGCGACTTGAATATATCTCCCGATACACACCTCGCAGTGCTTTTGCCCACAAAGCTAAATCAAACCCCTTCGGCCCCCCAATAAAAACAGGAGCGTGCCCATATTTGTTTAATTGCGCCGCATAAGCCGGAACCAACCATCGTCCAGCCCTACAGGATGCAACGACATACACTTGTGCCAATTTTCTATATTGTTCTTTAGTGAATGCAGGCTCAGGAATTAGCGAGGAATAAGTTGCCCCGGCATCGTCTGTGTTCGTTCGAACTGGCTGAATAAGACCGACATGCAAAAAACGCCCTTTTGCTTTTGCACCTGCATCACGAGTTTCAAAATACGTTGAACGCAGAGGCTGAAAGAAATCGATCAGGGTTGTTGAAGCTCCACCGCGACCAATCAGGACATGCCAACGCCTGCCAAACTGACGTAGATTATTAATATGATTAGAAACATTAATATCTGGAGAAAATGTTCGAGTTCCAAAGTCTGGACCGTCAGAATCATGCAATACAAAAAAGATAGCTGATTCACCACAAGCGCGTGAAACTCTAAGACTCAACGCGCCTCCCAACTCTCCTTCGTTCAATCCATGCTCAACAAGATACGCCTCGACAGCTTCGCGGGAAAAATCAAATTCTCGTCCCACAAGCTCATCCAGCGTTGACGGCAAACCTTCTTCAAGCTTTTCCACAACACCATTAGCGCGGACTCCCGGAGTTAAACACAGCGCCTGTTGAATGGAATCTCCACTAAACTGCACTGTGCCACTATCCCAGTAACATTTTGTAGCAGACAACGCTGCCGCGGGGATAAACATCAAACAAACGCTTATCCATATACTCACCGTACTGTTTTTCATACCTCGATATTCCCGTTCTAAATTCAACAGAGGTGACACAATTCCGAATACCATACAGAGACAGCAACACACACTGCAGAAGCGGCGTGTATTCACATACTCTTCACACAACAGATTAAATAAATCAATTAAACCGCTTAGATGTTTTCTCCAAAAACCGCTTACCGTAAGGCTTTTCCCATGCTACAAATGACTGGCAGGAGACATGCATGGATAAACATATTGGATACTTACAAATAATAACAGCCGCAACTCTATGGGGTTTACTCGGACCTATTTCAAAATACGGTTTGCAGGATGGCATTACGCCTCACGAACTTGCGTTCTGGCGTGCATCACTCGGGGCTGTTTTCTTTATTCTGCATTCAGCCAAACACAACTCCCTTACTGTGCAACGTAAGGATATTCCAATATTTATTCTCTTCGGCATTCTTGGAATTTCTGTATTCTTTGGTTCATACCAAATTGCCATCAAACATGCAGGTGCGGCTGTATCTGCTATTCTTCTTTACACCGCTCCAATCTGGGTAGCTATTTTTTCTCGCATATTCTTTAATGAAGAGTTCTCTCCTACCAAAATTCTGGCTCTCAGTGTAGCACTCACAGGCACAGCCATGGTCTGCTTCAGTGGGCAAAGTGGTGAAGTTTCACTGCCGCTGACCGGTATATTCTTCGGACTGCTTTCCGGATTCACCTATTCACTGCACTACATTTTCGGTAAAACATTTCTCAAAAATTATCAGGCTGCGACACTCTATGCGTGGTGCCTACCTGCTGGTGCACTTGCCCTGCTGCCGTGGGTAACATTCACCGCCTATTCACCGGTAAAACTCGCAGTCATAGTAGCAATGGCTTTTCTCTGCACGTATCTCGCCTATTACTTTTATTGCGCTGGACTTCAACGCCTTGAAGCAACTCAGGCTGCAATTGTTGCCAATATTGAACCAGTCGTTGCCGCAGCCCTTGCCGTGCTCTGGTGGAATGAACAGCTTTCTGCTTCAGCCTACATTGGCGGCACTCTCGTTATCAGTGCGGTTATCATTATCGCGCGCATACCTGCAAAGCCGGAAAAAGCCGCACAGGCCGCTACCGACAATTAATTTTTTTCATCTTCCAACGTACAGAAATTCTAGAATTCTCTATTGCAGAGTCCAACACCACAGGCCTCGCCCCTTAACCAGCTTCATCATTATTTCAACACGTTACAGAGCCAACTGTTTGTTTTAGGGAAAGAATAACACTTCACAACGCCTACCCTTAATGCTACCAAGGCTAAATATACCATTCTCGATATGGTGTTTGGACACCTGTCATACGATCATTGTACTCTCGTAGCATCATAATAGGGTGAACGGTTTTTTCGGGGATAACCAATATAATGATTCCCAAGGGGGGCATCATGTCCGATAAAGAAGCGCCAAAAAAAAATACTACTAATCTCAAACGAGCACTCTGGGTCGCGCTTGTTATACTCGCAATAGTTCTTACAGGTCTTTGGACATTTGAACCCGAGATTGTTGAGACAGAAGAACAAGTTGTTCCTAGCGGTGAAGTCACAACACAAATACGTATTCCACTACGTACAGCCGCTGGCTCCCAGCCTGTAGAAGGCACTTCTGGAACTTTATCTGAAGTTTTATCTGCAACTTCATCCGATACAACAGACGTTGAACCAGTAACTCCTGAGCACAAAAAAGTTACTGAAGATACAGTTGTGCTGCCTACTTTCATTACAGATTTATCACATCTACTAGTTAATTCGTATCATCCAAAAGGTAGCCATCCGGCTGCAAAAAAAGAATCAACACTTTTGCTCGATGCAAAAGTAATTAATGTTCATTACGGTATTGAAATGACCGGCCTTTCATGGAGCGGAGACGATCTCGCCATCGGCAGACGTTCAGTTATGCGCTACGCATTGCGTCCAACCATGATCAACGCCCTTTACGCGCTCTACAAACAGCGTTTAATTGATACTATTAATAACGATATCAGTACGGTAGAACGTTCTTTTGATGGAGCTGTGCGCACTTTAACAGCGGAAGAACGTAATACTTTCTATGCTCTTACTGCAAAGCAGTTACGTGCCACAGCCGGCGTAATTAAAAGCTGTGCAAAAATTGACTCTTCCTTGTCTGACATTTCTATCTGGCTACAGTCTGAACGAGATGTGCTGGCAGCGAACCAACGATTCCAGTCTGCACTGCACGACTATCAGGTTTCCAGAGATATGAACGCCACCCAGTCCGTGACAGACGCAGCAGAAGGTAAAATGAAAGCCGAAGGCGCTGCTTACGAAAAAGCAATCCGCGACCGTGAGGCATATAAAGCGGCTCTCACCAAAATGATCCACAAATTCAAATGGACCAAGGATCAGGACGACGAAACCAACCTGTACATCGCATCTTGGATTTTCCGTCGCAGCAAAGACTTGTCGAATCCTAAAGAAGTGATGATGACTATTCAGGACAGACTACTCGACCTTGCAGGCACGATGGACGCTCAGGCTAGTTTATAGCTTACAAACAAAAAGCCGCACTGAGTGCGGCTTTTTTTACACACAAAATTTGACGCCTGCGCGCCTCTTCAGGCACAACATTTTTTTATTCAACAGGAAAATGGCAACAATGGCAAAAAACTACGTCCCACATATGCATACTGCTGAACATATTCTTAACGGAACTATGGTCAGCATGTTCGGCTGCGATCGCTGCTATTCTGCACATATCAATACAAAAAAATCCAAATGCGATTACAAGTTCGAACGCCCGATAAACGAACACGAGGCAATCGCGTTACAGTCCACTGTCAACGAACAGCTTCAGCGTAACCTTGAAGTGACCGAAGAGATTATGCCTCTGACACAAGCTCAAGAGCTCTACAATCTTTCCAGACTCCCGTCTGACGATATTACAACTATCCGTATTGTGCACGTTGGAGACTACGACAGCTGTCCATGTATCGGTGAACACGTGCAGAACACCTCAGAAATCGGCAAATTTATCATCAACTCTTTCGACTTTGAAGACGGACGATTACGTATTCGCTTCAAGTGTAAATCAACGGATTAAATGAGGACGACATGGCTCGACAAATTTCAAAACCACGCACTCTTCTTTTCTTTGCATTGCTCCTCGCTATGACCACAGGCTGCTTTCGAACTCCAGATTTCCTTCGGAGCACTGGCTTCTTTAACGAACCAGCCATCATAGTTTCCTCCAGCTACTACTCAGCAATCAAGAAATTACCTCAAGAACTGCAACAAAAGTTGCCAACAAAGTTTGTATTCTACACCTCACAACAGGCAACAGACGCAATCATATCTCCGCAACAGTTCAGCAACGTCGCATATAATAATCTTTCATTGAATTTCCTCTGGACCGGTGCTCAGCACGACCTGTCCGTAGTGGGAACTACATATTCCAATATGCCGTCAGCAGGGCAAACAGCCACGCGCAACGGCACAGAACTCATAATCACGAGTGAGTTCAGTCAGGAAAATCTTTCACTCCTCGCAGTCCTCGACTGGGACGAAACAGGCAGCACAGACTGGTTAGTCTCCTATTCGTTCAAATCCCTCGTACAGGAAGAAACGTCCACAAGACTTTTGCTTATTCGAAATGTCCGGCCTAACGCAATATTAACGGCAACAGTGCTCTCCGCATCCGAATGCTACGGCAACAACTGTAAGGACTTCACCGGCAACTCGCTTGCTGAGTTCCTTGAGTATCAGCCTCAATATTAAGCGTTTTTTCCTCCGGCAGGTCTTCGACGAGCCTCCGGCGGCCAGAGAACCTTTTTTGTAAAAAGGCTTCTCTGGACTCTCCAAAAACCTTTACCTGCGAGGCTAGCACGTTTTTTTACTATCCCTCGCGGCTTACACCTCACGACATTTCATGAACTAAAAAAGGGCTGTCCTACATAAATAGGACAGCCCTTTTCTCATTATTCAAATCAGCAAAATTAAGCCGCGAGATAATTATATCGACGAACGTGCTTCGCATAATAAAAGTTTTTAGAAGGGGGTCTGGGGGAGACAAAATAAAAAGCACCGCGACAAAAAGCCTGCTGTTACTTTTCGAACTTGTCCTTTTCATGCTGCGGCATACCAAAGGTGTGCTCTTGCGCTGGGAAACTACCGTCTTCCACTTCACGCTTGTAGTCACTAATTGCAGCCGCTGCGATCTCACGCAGATTTGCATACTGCTTCACAAATTTTGGTACGAATCGATCAAACAGGCCAAGGAGATCGTGGAATACAAGCACTTGCCCGTCACATTCGGCTCCGGCACCAATACCGATTGTAGGGATAGATAACTCTTGAGTGATTCGTGCGGCTATTGGGGCGGGGATTGCTTCGAGAACTATACAGAACACACCTGCCGCTTCGAGAGCTTTTGCTTCTTCAAGCAAAGCGTTGGCGGCTTCTGCTGTTTTGCCTTGTACTTTAAATCCACCAAGACTCGCTACTCGTTGAGGGGTTAAGCCTATGTGCCCAACCACGGGGATTCCTGCATTAACGAGAGCTCTTACCTGTGCCACTACGGTATGACCGCCTTCAAGCTTAACTGCCCGTGCTCCTCCTTCCTGAAAGAGTCGTGCTGCATTACGCATGGCATCTTCAGTGCTGACTTCGTAAGACATGAAAGGCATGTCTGCTATAACGAGAGACCGCGTTGTTCCACGCACTACCGCTTTGGTATGGTGCACCATCTCATCCATTGTTACGCTGATAGTGTCGTCTCTACCCAGCATGACCATTCCGAGAGAATCACCTACTAGAATCATATCGATGTCGCATTCATCAACAAGTGTTGCAGATGAGTAGTCGTATGCGGTCAACATGGTAAGCTTGCGGTCACCTTTGCTCTGACGAATATCTAAAGAGGTAACAGGCTTTACACCTGTTCCAGCTGTCTGCTTGCTCATTATCGCTCCTTTTTTGTGCACTATGTAACTAAGGAAAATCGCAACAAACTGTTCTTACAGGAAGTTACGTATTATTTTGGTGCTGACATTATCTCGCTAAACATTGATATTAAAATCGATGAAGCAAAATTTTAGGTAAAAACAGTCAGTATTATATATGGGAATACTCATCGCGTCGAACGCAAATTATAACGACTAAAAGCTACTGGGTTTCAATACTTTTCACTGTTTTGCGTAATCAGTCTTGACCTTGGCGAATTCCGATTTATTATTGCCGTAGTATTTTATTTCAAACTTTTATGACAACTCATAGGAGCCTCTTCGTATGTCACAATCATATGAATTTAAGACTGAAGTTAGAAAACTTCTTCATATCATCACACATTCTCTCTACACCAACCGTGAAATTTTCCTTCGCGAGCTTGTTTCAAACGCATCTGATGCTCTCGACAAGCTTCGTTTTGCTGAAGCAAAAGGCGAAGAAATTGCTGCTGCCGAGTTAGAACCTTCTATCTCTATCGCGCTTGATAAAGAGTCTAAGATCATTACCATTACCGACACCGGCATTGGCATGAACAAAGAAGAGCTCGTGGACAACCTCGGCACTATTGCTCGTTCCGGCTCTGAGCGTTTTCTTGCTGAATTGGCAGAAAGCAAAGATTCCGCAAGCAACATTATTGGTCGCTTCGGTGTTGGTTTCTATTCTGTATTTATGATCTCTGAAGATGTGACTGTGACTACCCGCAGCTACAAACCGGGTTCCGAAGGCTTCACCTGGAAATCTGACGGACTGGGTTCTTTTGAAATTACCCCTGCTGAAGATGCACCGGAACGTGGTACCGTCATTACTATCAATGTAAAAGACGATGCCGTAGAATTTCTCGAGAAGTTCCGTCTGGAACAGACTCTGAAACAGCACTCCAGCTTTATTCCGTTCCCAATCTACCTTGATGGTGACCACCAGAACACCACCCCTGCACTGTGGCGTGAGCCTAAGAGTTCTATCTCCAAAGAGCAGTACAAGGAATTCTACAACTACCTTACCTTTGACGATAAAGAGCCACTTGCAACCATACACAGCGCAGTTGATGCACCTGTACAGTTTACAAGCCTTTCCTTTATCCCAACTTTCGGTCGCGATTTAAACAGCATCGGCCGTGACGATTACGGTCTCGACCTGTATGTGCGTCGTGTTCTTATTCAGCACGAATGCAAAGACTTGCTTCCGGACTACCTTTCCTTCATCAAAGGTGTTGTAGATACAGAAGATCTTCCACTGAACATTTCCCGCGAAACTTTGCAGGAAAACATTCTTATCCGTAAAATCAACCAGACTGTAACAAAACAGATTCTTTCTCACCTTGACCGCATGGCTAAAAATGATGCTGATGCGTACAAAGAATTCTGGAATGTTCACGGTAAAATATTCCGTCTCGGCTACAGCGACTATGCTAACCGCGATCGCTACGCAAAACTTCTTCGCTTCAACACCTCTAAACATGATACTGTTGATGAACTTACTTCTTTTGATGAGTACATTGAACGCGCAAAAGAAAGCCAGAAATCTGTTTACTACATTTCTGCAACCAGCCGCGAAGCAGCTAAGCTTAATCCGCATCTTGAAATCTTCACCCGTAAAGGTCTTGAAGTTCTCTTCCTTTACGAGCCTGTAGATGAATTTGTAATGGATAACCTTGGTAAATTCGGCGAATTTGATCTCGTATCTGTTGAGACAGTTAGCCCGGATAGCCTTAAAGATTTTGACGATGTAGTAAAAAAAGAAAAAACAGAAGAGCTTTCTGAAGAAGAAACCGCGACTCTGAGCGATCTTTTGGCACACATCAAAACACTGCTTGGTGACAAAGTAACAGACGTACGTTTGTCTGAACGTCTTTCCGGTTCCCCTGCTGTTCTGAGCAGCCCCGATGGCGCGACCTCTTCCATGGAAAAGATCATGCGTATGATGAATCAGGACGAGTCTATTCCTCAGAAAGTATTTGAGCTGAACTCAGACCACCCTATCGTCCGTAACCTGCTGCGTATCTTTAAATCAGATAAAGACGACGCTCTTGTTAAAGAAACTGTTGAGCAGTTGTTCGAATCCTCCCTGTTGCTGGAAGGCTACCTGAAAGATCCTCATGCTATGGTTGCCCGTATCAATGACATCTTAGAAAAAGCTGGCAGCTGGTACTCTGAAATTAAAAAGATCTAGATTATCATTCGTAGGCGGCAGGCTTAGCTTGCCGCCTATTTTTTCGCCTTATCACCACTCTTCACGAGCCAGTTTGAAAAAGGGCAAAAAAAAACGGCGCTTCACATACCACTGTGAATCGCCGATTTTTTTCAACCGATGCCATATCGGTGTGCAGATTACTCTGCATAAAGCGAGAGAAATATTCGCCAGAAATTTCTCCCAAGACCTGAAGCACTACCAACAGATCAATCTCTTAAAAAAAATGCCGGTCTTTTTTAAGAGTCGATGACATTTGAACTGCGAGCAGTACAAAGACATCAAAGACAACACAATTTCCTTCAACAAAGGAAGAGACTTGCCGTATTAGTTGCCACAACAAGTAACGCCAACCTACACAGCCAGTTTTTTTACGTCCATAAATCAGAAAAATAAGTGCAGTCTTTTTTTCTCTTTGTTCTCACAGCAGCAGGCAAAATTAATTTTTTTTCAATATTATCAGAATATTACTTATAATGTCTTAATTTCTAAACAACACACCAATGAACACTGTTTGCGTTCATTAAATAAAATTGGTTGTACCAATAAGCCGACTTATTCAACAAATTCAGGAGAAAGTGCTGAAAAAAGGCGATAAAAAGCCCGCCACTGCGGGGGCAGCAACGGGCACCAAACATGCTACAAAGTCACATAGTCGTAGAAAAGATTTCTAGCCCAAAGCCTTCTCTGCGATCATCCGAAAGTGCTTAAGTCCTATAGAGTCACTCTTAAATTCACAGCTTGGGCAAACATGACATTCATCCCCATAACGACGATAAATGGCGGCAACTTTACCCTTGGAAATGTTCTTTCCCCCATTGGTATGAATATTACCAGACTGGGTGAACTTAACGCCTAAACTCTCGGCAGTATCAAAAAAGTGATCTGCGTACTGTTCAGGCTTTGCGAATTTCACTGGTCTCATGACAACCTCCGTTTGACTCTACAGGATTCAGCAATCAGCATGATGGCCACCTCTCACGGTGGGAGCGTACTCATTGCCTCAACCTAACGATGCGCTTCGACCCACAAAGCAACATCTATAGAGAAAGAGGACTTCTCCAGCGACGCTATAAACACATAAAACCAATACCAGGTCAAGCGTTTAAAACTGTTTGACTATTCAGTTTGTTCTACACTGATTGTACTGATCCGTGCATCTCCATCATGTAAACAATACCACACCAAAACCGATATCTAGGTACCGGAAATTTTTCTCTTTTATGGATGGTTCCAAAATAACTTTCATTTCATCTTATGCAGTCATTTAGAGACGGTGGCGAACGGGTCTGCAGGCGAAATTGAACAATGCTGCAACTCAATCTGTATTTGCCCATGCATCTATTTAGCAACGCGCAATCAGCATAAAGCATTTCATACAAAACGCCCCAGCCATACGGATTAATCGTAATTCCTACTTAGCGCAGCAAAATCGAAAAGTGCATTATTTTATAATTATGTGCTGCATCCCGTACGAACTGGATGGAACGCTTTCGCTAATATATGTGCCTACATGTAGACTTCTCTCTTCTCACCTACTGAATATTCTATTCTTTTAATTTTCATGCCATCTTATCACACTAATAATACAGCAAAAAATAAAAAAAATTATGTTTGAGCAATTTTACTCCATATTTTTGCTTGACTCTTAAGTAGTAATAGTTACTATTTACTCAACACAACGAAAAAGCATTTCTTCCTACACAGGCAAAATATGGCGGGAGGAGTGTGGCAGTTCTTCCCGCCACTTTATTCAGGACAGGATCACATAGCGTTTGATAATATTGGAGGAAAAATGAGCAACCTTTCACAATTCAGTGATTTACAAATTGATTGGAACATGAGTCCCGAACATGCTGTAACAATGTACCTTGAGTGGGGGAACAACGACTACCATGCTGAATACCCTCCAGTACGTTCGAAAGCAGATTACTCAACATATTTTGTAGTAGACACATGGGGAGATCAACCTGTTGTTCGACTAGTACGTCGTAACTCCGAAGCAGCAATCGATCTTATTGAAGTACCTTTACCACCACGTGTCGCAAATGCCTTCCTCGCCGAATACGGTGACTTAAAAGGACTATTTGAACCTACACCCGAAATCAAAAAGTGGCTCAAAAAAGAGCTCGACCAAGAATAAATCGACCTCCTTACCACTCATTCATTAGATTTGAATATTGGTGGTAATTCCTTGGACCGGTAGCATCATCGGGGCTGCTACCGGTCTTTTTTTATTTTCTCTTTTTTATTCAAAAATTTTTTGATATTTTATTCATTTTATATTCATTATTCTGATGAAAAAATCACTACTTTTATCAATTCCTCCCAAACACACCGCTCTCATTGGCTTTACAGGCGCAGCCTCAATATGTACTCTAAGAAAAAATAAAACGCCTAGAGGATATATGCGCTATGAATGAATTCCCAAGAATCGACAGATTACCACCCTATGTATTTGCAGTTGTTAATGATTTAAAAATGGAACTGCGACATCAGAATATCGACGTCATTGATATGGGCATGGGAAACCCTGATCTTCCCACCCCCGATCACATCGTGGAGAAGCTTACTGAAGCGGCACACAAAGGCGTTAACCATCGTTACTCGGCTTCCAAGGGCATTCCGAACTTGCGTAAAGCTATTTGCGACTGGTATCAAAGAAAATATGATGTCTATCTTGATCCGGATACTGAGGCTATTGCAACCATGGGAGCCAAGGAAGGCCTTGCGCATCTCGCTCTTGCTATGCTCTCACCGGGTGATGTAGTCTTCGCACCGGACCCGACCTATCCTATCCATACATACGCCGCTATTATTGCGGGAGCAGATGTCCGTAGGATTCCAATAGGTAAGGGCCGAGATTTTTTTGAGGATTTGACAACCGCCACGCAACAAACGTGGCCGCAGCCTAAAGTGCTTATGCTCAGTTATCCGCACAATCCGACAACTGAGCTGGCAACTCCTGAATTTTTTCAAAAAGTCGTAGCTTGGGCTAAAAAGCATAATGTGTATGTTATTCATGACATGGCATACGCAGATCTTACCTTTGACGGATACGTACCTCCAAGCTTCCTTCAGGCAGAAGGTGCTAAGGACGTAGGTGTAGAATTCTACTCCATGTCAAAAAGCTATTCTATGGCTGGTTGGAGAGTCGGCTTTTGTGCTGGCAACAAAAAGCTGGTCCACGCACTTACCAGAATCAAGTCTTATCTTGATTACGGTATATTCCAACCAATTCAAATTGCTGCGACGGTTGCATTAAACGGTCCTGATGATTGCGTGCATGAAATAGTCGAAGTATACCAAAAGCGCCGCGATGCATTAATCGTAGGTCTTGAGCGTGCAGGATGGGATGTTCCTTCACCAAAGGCCACCATGTTTGTATGGGCAGAGATTCCTGAACCATTTAAAAAACTTGGTTCGGTAGAATTTGCAAAATTGCTGCTGCTTGAAGCTAAAGTTGCGGTTTCGCCGGGGCTTGGTTTTGGTCACTTTGGAGACGATTATGTTCGCTTCTCACTTATTGAAAATGAGCACCGCATTAATCAGGCGTGTCGTGGAATAAAAAAGTTTTTCCAGAAAGAAGGATGTATTTGTGCCAAGGAATAAACCCCTCGTTTTAGCCATTGCCGGTTTCGGTACTGTTGGCAGTGGTCTTCTAAAAGTTATTAAAGAAAACCGTGATTCTATTGTTGCACGTACCGGTAGAGAGATTGTTGTAAAATCTGTTCTCGTTCGCGACTTATCCAAGCCACGTGCCGCTGACCTTCCAGAAGGAACAGTACTTACGGACAATCCGGACATCCTTATTAACGATCCGGAAGTTGATGTTCTTGTTGAGCTTATCGGTGGACTTACCGCTGCAAAAACGCTCATCACCGCTGCTATTAAAGCAGGTAAGCACATTGTTACTGCTAACAAGGCACTACTTGCAGAGGACGGTCATGACCTCTTTGCACTGGCAGAAGAACACAACGTACATCTTACATATGAAGCAAGCGTTTGCGGCGCTATCCCTATTCTGGACAGCTTAAAGCAGAACCTTGCAGGTAATCAGGTACAGAGCCTTGTGGGTATTCTTAACGGTACAGCGAACTATATCCTGTCCGAAATGACCACCAAAAAGCTCGATTTTAACACCGCCCTTAAAGCGGCTCAGAAACTTGGTTTTGCTGAAGCAGACCCAACTCTGGACATTGAAGGGTTTGATGCTGCACACAAGTTGTGCCTGCTCACCCGCCTTGCCTTTGGTGTTGAATATCCGTTTACTAAACTGCCTGTTGTGGGTGTATCCAACATTCACCCTCAGGATATCGAATTTGCCCGTGAATTCGGCTACCGCGTGAAACTGCTTGGTCAGGTTCGCAATGTAGATGGCAAAATCGAAGCTGGCGTATTCCCTATGCTGGTGCACCACACTTTTCTTATTGCCCGTGTGGGCGGCGCGTACAACGCAGTCCGTCTTGAAGGCAACGCGTGTGGTCCTATATTTATGCATGGTCAGGGTGCTGGAGACCTTGCAACCGCGAGTGCAGTAATTGGTGACATCCTCACCATTGCCCGTGATGCAAATCCTAACAACACTGGCTACGTAAAACAGATTCCGCCACTTGCAGACATTCTTGCTCCGGAAGACGCTACTTCACAGTACTACTTCCGCGTAATGGTACAGGATGTACCGGGTGTACTGCGCGATCTGGCAGGTACCCTTGCTGAACAGGAAATTTCCATAGCTCAGGCTATTCAGAAAGACGGTACTGAAACCACAGCTTCTGTTGTATTCCTTACACACGAAGCACGTGCAGAAGCTGTTCACAAAGCAGTGGAAGGAATGAAAGAAAAAGGGCTTGTTCTCGAAGAGCCTGTATTCTACCGGATTTTGTAATGCAAAAATTCATAGTCTGCATAGCTGACGGCGCTGCAGACGACCCGTCTTTGTGCCCCGAAGGTACGCCTTTGGAACGCGCAGAGACTCCTGTTTTAGATTCTATGACCCGCCACAGTGTGGCGGGTCTTTGCTATACTATTCCTGAGGGATACAGCCCAGATTCAGACGTGGGCAACATGTCCCTGTTTGGATATTCTCCAACTCTGTACCATCAAGGACGAGCCCCCATTGAAGCCGCAGCGCTTGGTCTTTCTTTTTCGACAAACGATCTTGTCTGGCGCGTGACCTTCTGCCATACAGAGCACGGAATCATTACCGCACCATGTGCTTCTTCCATCACCCAAGAGGAAGGAGAAGCCCTTATAGAAGCATTGAGTGCGGAATGTGACGACACGTCCCTAACCTTTGTCGCAAACAAAACGTACCGCCATTTGTTAATTCATAAAAATGGTCGTCTGCTTCTTAAAGAGCACAACCATAAAAATGATAAGCAAGGGCTGCCTGCATTTGCAACATCCGGCCCGCATATGTTGCAAGGTCTGCCACTGGAAACTGAGCTCAGTTGCTATCCTGCGCCATTGCAAAACATTATCAAAAAAGCTTCAGCCCTTCTTGCCGAACGATCCACAAAAACGAATGCCTTATGGCTTTGGGGGCAAGGAAGTCCATACACTTTGCCAGCCTTTGCAACCCAGTACAAAACAAACGGTTGTATTGTTTCTGGCATTCCTCTCCTCCACGGACTTGGACATATGGCTGCAATGAAGGTCATCTCACACCCTTCTTTCACCGGACTTCCAGACACAAATCTTAAAGCAAAAGCACATGCTGCCCTTGCCTTCCTTCAGGAGCCGGACAACAATATCGCGTTTATCCATGTTGAAGCTCCAGATCATTGCGGACACCTTGGTGATGCCGTCGGTAAGAAAAATGCCATTGAACGAATTGACCGGGAGCTATTGCCGCTTCTCCTGCAAGAAATGCCGGATGCATGTATTGCTGTCACAACCGACCACCTCACACCTGCTGCCACAAAAGCCCACGCACATGGAGCTGTCCCATTCATTGCCTACCATCCCGCGCTTCCTCTCCAAACATCTGTACGGAGATTTACAGAGACTGAATGCAAGAAAGGAGTGCATCTATCTAAAGACACACTCCTTCTCGACACACTTCAACACCTAACTCTCTAGAAACCTTTTCTACTATGTTGGTAATAGACACATGCTGGAATCTGAAAATCTAAGCTCAAATTCCGTTCCTCTGTCAGTGGTAATGACAAGCTCAGCAGATAATTGCTCAACAAGAGCATGAACAACCTGCATCCCTAATGAGTTGGACTTCTCTATATCAAATTGAGAAGGGAACCCTACGCCATCATCAACTACTTTAAGAACAATTGAGCCATCATGCAGCTCTGCTGAAAGATACAACCTTCCGTGTGATCTACCGATAAACGCATGTTTATATACATTGGAAATAAGCTCATTGAGAATCAAGCCGCACGGCACTGCGGTATCTAAAGACAAGTGAATTCGTTCTAAATCCACAACCAATTCGACCGGAACAACAGCAGAAAAAGCCTGTTCAATTCTTCGAGCCAACAGTTCCACATAATAGCTGAAATCGATACAGGAAAGATCATCGGTACGATATAGTTCCTCATGCACTAAGGTCATGGACTGAATACGCCGTTGTGAATCAAGAAAACGCTCGCGATCTTCTATGTTTGAAATGCGCTGCGCCTGAAGGCTCAACAAGCTGGAAACAAGTTGTAAATTGTTCTTTACACGGTGGTGCACTTCCTTGAACAAAGTATCCTTCTCTCGTAAGGAGGCGCATAAGGCATCGTGCGCACGTCTTCGTTCCGTAATATCCTCGGCTACACCTACATGTCTGTAAATTTCACCTTTAAAATCCCTTACGGGGAAAATGCGAAAGCCAATCCACTTTAGCTCCTGTGCTTCACCCACCAAAAAACGATATTCAAAATTGCCGGACGACTGCCCTTCGTATACTTGCAGAATTTTCTCTGTCGCTTCCTCACGGTCATCAGGATGAAGCAACTCAAGCACCAACCTTGAGTTCAATGCAAACTGATCCGGCGTAAAACCAAACAGCTCTGTTGCAGCCGGACTAACGTACATAAATTCTTTGGTTTTCGCATTACGTACAAAGAATGCCTCACGTACCGTTTCCACAAGCTGCCTGAAACGAGCTTCACTTTCTGTTAAGGCAGCGGCATATTCTTGTCGCTCTTTTGCTTCCAGTCTCAAAAGCGCGTTTGCCCGTTCAAGCTCTTCTGTACGACTGCGCACAAGCTCTTTTAGATGCTCTCCCTCCAAAGCAGCTTCACGTAACAACTGCGCTCTGGTGAGATTGCGTTCAATCGCATCTATAAGTATATCCATATTCTTAAGTGGCTTACGAAGATAGTCCCATGCGCCGCGTTTTAACGCCTCAATAACTTCACCGACTTCATCAGTTCCGGAAACAACAATAATCGGTAGCGTTGGGTTACGACTTGAAAGCCTTGAAAGCACTTCTCCACCTGAGATGTCCGGGAGACGCCAATCAAGCAATACTGCATCAATATTTTTTTCTCGAACCAGAGAAAGTCCCTGTAGTCCGCTTTCAGCTTGTGTTACCGTATAACCTTCATCCGTAAGATATGCTGCAATGGTTTCCCGTACTACGGGATCATCTTCCATTGTCAGCACATTGATTGAAACAGTCACGCTATGCTCCCGCTATTTTTCGGTATTCCACCAGATGACAGACATCCCCGCACTGTTCATTTTTTTATGCTAATTTGCCGTACCATAGCCGTCAGTTTAACGCGCTGTAAATATCTAAAATTTAATTATAAAAAATCTCTCTGACTATTTTAATAATCAGAGAGATTTATATTCTCTAAGGCTCGCCCACCGGCGGATGATTTCGGGACTGTTAACACTACGTCAACACATTCTCAAAAGAGAGCTACTGCAAAAATTCGCTTAACCGCTGGGCAAGATACGTAAAACGCTTTTGCATTTTGTTATTCTTAATTGCAATTGTAAGCGCCTTTGAAGCACCTACAAGAATAACAAGTTTTTTACCACGAGTTACGCCAGTATAAATCAAGTTGCGCTGCAACAATACATAGTGCTGAGTAAGCACAGGAATGACAACGGCCTGATATTCAGAGCCCTGCGATTTATGAATTGAGATTGCATACGCCGGAACCAGTTCATCCAATTCGTTAAAATCGTAAATGACGTTCTTTTCATCATCAAATCGAACTGTAAGCTTTTTATCTTCTGTATTCACCACGCAGATCCGCCCGATATCGCCGTTGAAAACGTCTTTATCGTAGTTGTTACGTAGCTGCATAACTTTGTCATCAAGGCGATATTCACGATCACCGCGTTTCAGACACAATGGTTGTGGGTTCAACGCTTCCTGCAACAGATGGTTCAGATTACCGGAGCCAGCTGACCCCTTGTGCATTGGCGTCAGCACCTGAATTTGATCAATCGCATCAAAACCGAAGCGACGCGGAATATGGTTCTTTACCAAATCCACAATCATTGCCGCGCAGCGTTCCGGATCATCCTGCCGAATGAAATAAAAGTCAGACAACCGCTCTTTAGAAGATTCCAGAAACGGCACTTCACCAGCGTTAATTTTATGCGCATTGGTAATAATATCTGATTCCTGCGCCTGACGGAAAACTTCATGCAGTTCAACCACATCCACAACACCCGATAAAATAACGTCTTTAAGCACGTTACCGGGGCCAACAGATGGCAGCTGATGCACATCACCCACAAAAATTACGGTTGCACCAAGCGGAATAGCTTTGAGCAGATGGAACATCAACATTGTGTCCATCATTGAAGATTCATCAATAATGATCAGGCTGCACGCGAGCGGGTTGTTTTCGTTACGTTGAAATCCATCTTCGCGTGGAGAATATTCCAGCAAGCGATGGATAGTTTTTGCTTCCACCCCGATGGTTTCAAACATGCGTTTTGCTGCGCGTCCAGTTGGTGCACACAGTAAAATTTTTGCCTTGAGCTTTTTGTACGACTGTACAATGGCCTTGGTAATTGTAGTTTTACCAGTACCCGGCCCACCTGTGAGCACCATCATCTTACTACGGACAGCAGTATGCACTGCTTCAAGCTGCTCTTCAGCCAAATTGATTCCAAGGTTTTCTACAACCTCTTCAACAATTTCATTCGGATTTTTGATCAGCACTGTTTTCGGCGAACCAAGAATCTTTTTTATATATGTAGAAATACCGGATTCATATGCGTGGAATCGCGTACGGTAGACAGCAACCTGTCCGTTGGAAAGCTCTTCGATTACAACACGTTCTTCACGTTCGAGACTTTCGATTGCATTTTCAACAAGATCAGCTCGAATATTCAAATTATCAGATGTCTTCGTCACCAACGCGTCAAACGGAAAGTACACATGCCCTTCGTCTGATGTTTTAGTAAGCATGTACAAGGTACCAGCCTCTGCACGCAAAGGAGAATCTACATCGAATCCAATTTTTTGAGCAATTGTGTCAGCTGTTACAAAACCAATCCCGCTAATATCCATGGCAAGACGATATGGATTTTCCTGAACAACACTCAGCGCGTGTTTTCCGTAGAACTTATAAATACGGACAGCGTACGCTGTCGAAACCCCGTGCGGTTGCAGAAACATAATAAGATCGCGGATGCCACGGTGCTCTGACCATGCTTCTTGGATACCTATCGCCGTACGCTTACCAATACCTTTTACCGCTGAAAGTCTTTCGGGTTCATTATCCAAAATGGCGAAGGTATCATCGCCGAAGGCTTCAACAATGCGTTCAGCAGTCTTAGGACCAACCCCCTTGATAAGACCAGATGCAAGATAATGGCGGATGCCGACAAGACCAGCCGGAAGACTGGTTTCATATGTAAGCATTTTAAACTGCCGACCAAACTTTGCGTTCTCCACCCATTCGCCGGTAAGCTTTAAAGAACTCCCGACTTGCGGATCTGCAATGTTTCCCACAACAGTATAGTTATCCCCTGCTGCGGTTTTAAACCTGAGCACAGAATAGCCATTCTCTTCATTATGAAAGACTATACGTTCCAGCGTACCGTCAAGATTGGCAGCACTCTGGGCATTATTATTGATTGGTAAGGTAGGTTGCATGTAGCTCATGTACTGGCAGTTATATTATTCGTCAAACCCTCTAGGCTCTACAACGCCTGAAACAGGCGAAAAAAATTGCTTACTTTGTTGTAGCAGTAAATCTGCAAGCACAAGTGCGACCATAGATTTTAAAACAGGCACCACACGCGGAATAGCGCAGATGTCGTGACGTCCTTTAATCTGCATTGTGCATGGCTCACCACTGCGTGTAACCGTATGCTGCTCTTTTGAAATGGATGGAATCGGCTTAATTGCGGCACGGGCAATAATAGGCATACCGTTTGAAATACCGCCAAGGCTGCCGCCGCAGTTGTTTGAAGTGAATCCTTCAGCGTTCATGCCATCATTATTTTCACTTCCCAACATGCGCGCAGCTTCAAATCCCTGTCCAATCTCAACGCCTTTCACAGCCCCTACACTCATAAGAGCATGAGCAAGCAAAGCATCAAGCTTGTCAAAAACAGGTTCCCCGAGTCCGGCAGGTACGCCAACAGCTTCAATCTGCACAATACCACCAAGGGTATCACTTTCTTTTTTCACTGCTTTTACCCGTTCATTCCACGCATCAACAATAGCATCGTCCGCTGCAAAGTAGGGGCGCTTCTGCGCTCCTACTGCATCAATCGTAGAAACAGCAATGCCACCAACCTCCACAGTGTATGCGTTCACGCTGATGCCCTGAGTAGCAAGAAGCTGCATTGCAACAGCGCCGCCAGCAACACGGCTTACGGTTTCGCGCCCGGAAGAACGACCGCCGCCGCGGTAGTCACGAAATCCATATTTTTGATCGAACCCGAAATCTGCATGACCCGGCCGCCACTTTTCTATGATATCGCCATAGTCGCGTGACCGTTGGTCTGTATTCTCAATCATAAACCCGATAGGTGTGCCGGTTGTTCTACCCTCGAACACACCAGAAAGAATACGCACAGCATCCGCTTCGTTACGTGCTGTAGCAGCAATGCCACCCTGACCGGGTTTGCGTAAATCCAGTTCACGCTGAATATCTGCCTCTGTTAATACAATACCGGATGGGCAACCTTCAATTGTGCCGCCCAAAGCCGCACCGTGAGATTCGCCAAACGTACTTAAGCGAAACAGTGTGCCGAACGTATTACCGCTCATATCAGGCTCCTTACTAAAAATCGTCAATGGTTGCCGTTCAAACAAAAGAAAAGGGAATCTTTCATTATGAAAAATTCCCCGATATATACTGAAAAATTATTTCTTAACGAATCACTGTTACAGGACACTCTGCAAGTTGCAGTACTCTATGCGTTGTACTGCCAAGGAACAAGCCTTTAATGTCTGAATAGCCACGAGAACCCATAATGATGATGTCACAGTTCTCGCCCTTTGCTACTTGCATAATAGTATCTTCCGGAATTCCACCCAGAACCATCTCCGTAACCGGCACATGTGCTTTCGCAAATATGTCTTTATAAGGTTCTAGGAGCTCTTGTGCATGTGCATCAAGATCGGTAATTGCCTTTTCATACAAGTCCTTACTCAACAGCGATGTTACTTCTAAGCGACACGTTAGCAATACAACAGAAGCTCCGAGCATTGATGCAAAATCTGCAGCATATTCAACGGCTTTTCGGGAATATTCTGAACCATCAACCGGAACAAGAACCTTTTCGATCTTCATATTGTTCTCCTCGCATCGTGTTAGGAAGATATTTTTTTGATTATGGATTATCTAACTATGAAACTGGTTTAGTATCAAGTAGTTCCATGATGTTATCAATAATTTCCTCAACAGACTGCGTGCCATCAACCGTTATATGTGATGATTCGTCATATAAATGCATCCGTGCCGAGAGCACTTCCTTTATTTCATCAACAAGAGATTTCCCTGTTAATGAAGGACGCTGAGCATCCAAAGGATCTGCATTCAAGCGTCGAGCAAGCTCGCTTGCCGGCACATCAATAAAAATAACGACACCGTGTTCACGCATGAACGTACGGTTCTGCTCTCTCAGCACCATACCACCACCTGTGGCAATCACTTGTGCTTTATCTCCAGTGGCAGCAATTAGCGCGGCAGACTCGCAGTCTCTGAATGCATCCCAGCCTGCAGCTTCAACAATGTCACTGACGCTTTTACCCTGCATTTTGCACAAAAACTCATCAGTATCTATAAAACTGCATCCTAAACTTTTTGCCAGCCCGACTCCCACAGAGGTTTTGCCGCATCCTCGTGACCCGATGAGATATATCCGCTTTGAACATTCCACGTCACTTACCTGCTGTAGGTTATATGTTTAGCAATAGCATGCTTCAATAACTCTGCACCATTTCCTTCCACAGAGTTGTAGGCAAGAGGCAAGGTTGTCCAGCCGCCCGCAGCCAACGGAATTTCAAATGACGTGGCAATATGCAGCAATACTCGGTTGTACGCGTCATGCACGGCATCCTGACATTTCAGGGTATATTTTATGTTGGATGGATTCATTCTGCATAGGAATCTAAATTTCTTCGATACCCACGTACGGCACACCATCGGACGTGCTTCGTAGCATGAACATTCATCATTCAATAAAAAAGGACAGGGTGCAGTCAATTTCTTGGTCAGCGTTCCCAACTCATCCCATTTATCTTCTTGTAAAGCTTTCCATAACACTGGCTGTTGCGGTGTAAAATTTTCCTGCCATGCTGGAAAACCCTCTGCAAAAGCTGTTGCTATATCATCACCGTCCATGCAGTGAATACAAGCTACAGCCTCAAATATATCCATAAATATAGGTTGAGAGCAGCAATAGCGGCATCCCTTGGCACAGGTTTGTGTATGCTGCGGAACTTCACGTTCAACACTGTCATCCACAAATTTCCAAAAACCGCGCATTAGAGCAGCAATGCTACCCACTGCTTCTTCCGGAGTCTCAAATAACAGCTCAGGTAACGTTTCCGACTCATTAAACAAAGCGGTAAATGTTTCCTTGCGAATAACTCGTTCTTGTTTTGTTTCTGAAACCAAAATGTATCCCTATTCGTTATACTAAAGGAAAATATCACATCTATTTTTTTGCAACAGAGCCACATTATGACCATCACTGTCAACAATCAGAGCCGCTGCTTTCTATATTGGATAAAAAAGGTACTTGCGGTTCGGGCTTTGAACTCAAAATATTCCATGCTACAGAAGCTAACCACATACTGTACTGGAGGACGAAATTGACTGTCGGACATATCACTCGAATTTTATCTGCACTACTTATTATCAGTACTATTTTCTTTGCAGGGTGCAGCCAGTCTCCCCCACCGACCGAATCGGTTGATCCGGTTATTGAACAACCCGAAGGGGAGCGATTCATAAAGCTGAGCGATTCAGAAGCCTCTACTGTGATTCAAACTCTCACAATTGGCAAACAGGGAATGCAATCATGGATGGATTTTGCACCTGCCCTTGAACGTTCCGCTCTCTACGTCTCAAAAAAGCCACAGTCCAATCTGGCGCTTGATAAATATGGACTAAAAGTTACTTGGAAAACTCTTGCAATAGCTATTGAACGCATGCAGATGCTTTTGCCAAAACTTGATGCAAATCCTGAATTACTGGTAGAGAATTTTACTTTCTACAGACTTGATGCTGACCCGCAGTTTACCGGATATTATGAGCCGGCCTTAGAGGCGAGCCTTACCAAAAAACCGGGATATGCATACCCACTGTACGCAAAACCTGCCGATCTTCAGGTACTAAACCTCGAAGATTTTCATCCACGCTGGAAAGGGCAGCGTGCTATCTACCGCATAGACTCTGGCAAAGCTGTTCCATACTATGACAGAATGGCTATTGATTTTAATGGCGTTTTGCGTTCACGTGGTCTTGAAATCGCATGGGCAAAAGACCCTCTGGATATTTTCTTCTTACAGATTCAAGGCTCCGGAAGACTCCTTTTGGAGGACGGATCAACTACGCATATTCTGTATGACGGAAAAAACGGTCGACCATATGTTTCTTTAGGTGGCGTAATGCTTCGCAAGGGCTTACTGCCTAAAGATGGTGTTTCTATGCAGTCTATACGTAAATACTTTGATGACAATCCGGAAGACACATATAAACTTCTGGCCACTAACCCGAGCTATGTGTTCTTCAAACTCTCAGACAGCGGTCCGTACGGTGCAATGGGGCAAACTCTTACACCACGCGTATCACTGGCAACAGATCCATCATTCATACCTCTGGGAAGCATGTTCCTTTTTGATGTGCCAATGCCCGAAAAAGATGAAAAAGGTGCATTCCAGTACGGAGATAATATGAAAGGATTAGGACTCGCACAGGATACTGGTGGCGCTATCAAAAAACACCACTTAGATCTCTTCAGCGGCTACGGCAAAGAGGCTACATGGATTGCTGGCCACATGAATACAAATGGCGCAGTTTGGCTGCTGTTACCGAAATAATTCGGTTAGGTAATGTTAATTACAAAAGGAGAGCCTATGCTCTCCTTTTTTATGTAGGTTGTTGTCTTTGCAACCGACTCTTGTGTTTCTTTATTGCAGGGTTGCCTCTTGTTAAAGTACGTGACCAAATGTTTATGTACTTTTGGGGCGAAAAAAGAGGAGGAATGGAGCGAGATTGGGAGTACCGCTTCTCATTATTCCTGGTTTGGTAAAGCGCATTACCATACTCCCTGCTATTAGGAGTTACTATGAGCTCTGAAAGAAGAAAGCCATCACTCTTGTGGGCTCTTCTCACCTTTTCCCTTCCTGTTGCCGTTATTCTTTACGGAACAGTTATCCTCGGCGTACGCCCTCCGGTTCTGCCACTGTTAGTTGCCGTTGTGCTTGCTGGCATCATGTCACTACGCATCGGATATTCATGGGAAGAGTTACAGGAAGGCATGTTGGCTGCCGTTGGACGAATCCAGCTGGCTGTTGCCATTTTAATGATCGTCGGAATGATTATTCCGGCATGGATGGCTTCCGGCACCATTCCAGCGATTATTTACTGGGGATTAAAGTTCATTTCTCCAGAACATTTTCTCGTATCAACATTTATTCTCTGCTCAGTGGCGTCACTCGCCACAGGAACATCTTTCGGAACCATGGGCACCATCGGTGTAGCACTGCTTGGGGTGGGCGGCGCTATGCAATTTGATCCTGCATGGACAGTAGGTGCGATTGTTTCCGGAGCGTACTTTGGAGATAAAATGTCTCCAGTATCCGATTCCACAAACATTACAGCGACGGTCTGTGGGGTTCCGCTGTTCACACACATTTCCTCCATGCTCTGGACAACTGTTCCTGCAGCAATCATCACCTTAATTGGCTACTGGTTGCTCGGCTCAATGCATACCGGAGATTCCGGTAGTGTCGCCAATATCAATGTGATTCTTTCTAATCTTGAAGCATCCTTCAACCTATCTCCTGTTGCATTTATCCCACCTGTATTAATGATTATTCTCGCGTATAAACGATTCCCTGTACTGCCAGTAATGATTGTCTGCCTCGTAAGTGCGCTTGCAATTGCAGTCTTTGAAGGCTCTACAGCTACAGAACTTGCAGGACAAATGACACGTGGCTACAAAGCTGCCACGGCTTCACCGGAACTGAACAAACTTCTTTCCCGTGGTGGTCTTATGAGCATCATGGTTACAATTCTCCTGCTCACAAGCGGTATGGCTTTTGGTGGTATTCTCGAAAAAGCACGCGTTCTAGAAGTATTGCTTGAAGCTATGCTTCGTGGTGCCAAGTCTGCCACTAGCCTTGTAGGTGCAACTTTGGTTGCTGCATACATTATCCTTCTCGGTACCGGTAGCCAGATTCTGGCTGTTGTTGTTCCGGGACGCGCATTCGGCGACTCATATAAGGATGCTGATATCGCTCCGCAGGTTCTCTCCCGAACATGTGAAGATGCCGGAACTCTTGGCTGCCCTCTTGTCCCATGGAGTGTGCATGCTTTCTACATTCTAGGAGTTCTCGGCGTGAGTGCTGTCGACTTTATGCCGTACGCATTCTTTAACTTCACCATCCCACTCATTTCCATGGCATGTGCTGTCACAGGATTTGGGATTTTTAATACGAAAGGTGAGCCGGTTCGCCCACTCGCCCTGAGCAAAGATAGCAGCACAGCATAATTGTTGAAGGATTTACTATGCCTCGGAAAGACATCAAAAACGTTTTATTCATCATGCTCGACACGTTGCAGTTCAACTACCTTGGCTGTTACGGGAACAAAGAAGTACAAACTCCTAACCTCGATAAATTCGCGGATAAAGGTTTTCTCTTCGAAAATGCATACAGTGAAGGCCTGCCGACCATCCCTGTACGTAGAGCATTAATGACCGGACGTTTTACTTTACCATACAGCGGCTGGCGTCCTCTGACTACAGAGGACACCACCATCACAGACATGCTCTGGTGCCGTGAAGTTCAGACTGCATTAGTCTATGACACGCCACCGATGCGCTTGCCTAAATATGGATATTCACGTGGGTTCGATTACGTCCGTTTTTGCAACGGACATGAGCTGGATCATGAAACATTCAGTAACGTCCATCTTAACGATAAGTTTAAAGGAGAAGATTTTCTTTCTCCTGAATGGCTCAAAAAGAACGCAGAAGGCGAATACGATGATTCAAGTAAATCATTAATTCGTGAAACCGAATGTTACCTTCGTCAACGTCAGAACTGGCAGTCTGATGCTGATAACTATGCTTCAGTAGTTATCTCTGAAGCGGATAACTGGATTAAAGAAAAACGCGATCCAAATCGTCCTTTCTTCTTATGGCTCGATTCATTTGATCCGCATGAACCTTGGGATCCACCTTCCGTTTGGGAAGAAAGACCATGCCCATACAATCCTGATTACAAGGGGAATCCGCTTCTCATTGCACCTTGGACAGAAATAGAAGGCGTGATGACCGAGGAAGAATGTGAGCACATTCGAGCACTGTACGCTGAAAAAGTGACACTTGTGGATAAATGGCTCGGTAAGCTGTTTGATTCTCTCAAGGCTCAAGGCCTGTGGGAAAAAACAATGGTTGTTGTTACCTCCGACCACGGACAGCCTATGGGTAACGATGAGCACGGTCACGGTCTTATGCGTAAATGTCGCCCTTGGCCTTACGAAGAACTTGTTCATGTACCACTGCTCGCTCATGTACCGGGTCTGGAAGGCGGAAAACGCATCGATAGTTTTGTACAAAATGTCGATATTACAGCTACCATTCTTGATGCACTCGGTCTTGATGATTCAAATGCTCTGGAAGAAACCGGACACGAAGGCATCAACACTTTTGATGCAGACGAACTGCAAGGGATCAGCTTGCTTCCAGTAATGCGAGGCGAAACTGAAAAGGTACGTGACTTTGCTATTGCAGGATACTACGGTATGTCTTGGTCTATAATCACTCATGATTATAGCTATATTCATTGGTTGCAAAAAGAGATCGACACGGATTCCATGAACAAAATCTTCTACGATGGTTCAGGCTCAGGCGGTAACGCTGGAGAACAGTCTGCAAAACTAGAAGTAAAAGAAGAAATGTGGACATGTGTTCCGGGGGCAGAAGTTTCTGTACCTCAGTCTGATGAGCTTTTTGACCGACGGGCTGACCAGTTTCAGTTGAAAAACATCATTGATTATAATCCGGAGAAAGCCAAAGAACTGTTGCAGCAATTAAAGCTGTTCATTGGTGAACTCCGCACCACATAAGTAAAGATAACGAGAACTGAATAGGCTCTCTTGCATTGAGAAGGACGAATCATGATCACACACGATGTAGACGAATTCTGGAGAGTTCACGTTGATAGCCATGCCTGGGAACAGGTGTTGCACCTCGGACGAAAAAAAGAATTCAAGCATGGAGAGGTCATCATTAATGCAGGGGAGCTCGTTCAGGAACTTTGCTACTTGCAGTGCGGTATTGTGCGCATGCAACGTACGGCATGGGATGGCGCGGAAAAGATTATAATGCATATCGAACAGAACTCGTTATTCAGCGAAGCTCCGTTTTTTATCAAAAGACCTATACGCAGCTATTTTTCCTGCTATCAAGATGCTACAGTATATTTCTTTTCCCGAAAAACAGTGGAAGAAATGCTCCCGCAGTATCCGGAAATTGCAAAAGACATCATTCGGACGCTCTCTGAAAAAATAAGTGTACTCAGCAACCAGTCAGCTTCTTTAGGCTTAGACTCGCTGGATCAGCGGATAATTAAGTTTATTCTACTACGCTATAACTCCGCACCGCTTCACTCAAACGAAGTTATTTCTCTCGGTTCATTACGAATGAAGGACATAGCCAGCATACTCGGTGCACACAGGGCTACGTTATACAAATCACTCAAGGAACTAGAGAAGGCAGAGCTTATTAAAATGCTGCCGAAAAACAAGATACACATCCTCGACATAGAGGGTTTATCTTCCCTTGTTTATGAATAAAATTTTCTGGAGATATTTCTATGAGTACCATTACCTCGCTTTCAAAAGAACATATCGATAATTTCTTTGCCTCTCTTTCTGACGCAGTTCTCTTTTTCCATAAAGAGCTGTGTCCGCATTGCAAAAATATGGAAAAAGTTCTGATTAAATTTTCTGCAAAGGTTCCATCTGTAGAGATTTTCAGCATTGATAGTGAAAGCCATCCTGAATTAATGGAAAAACTTTCATTCAAACGTGTCCCTACACTCGTATTTGTGCGCAATGGTAAAGTTATAAAAGTTCACTCCGGCTTGATGAACCCGCGTGAACTTAATACTCTCTATGCCTCCCTGTAACTCCAAAAGTCAGGGGATAACGACATGAGCACAACATACGATTTAATAATCCTAGGCGGCGGCGTTGCAGGCATGACTTCTGCAATTTATGGAGCGCGTGCAAACCTACGCGTTCTCATTCTTGACGAGAACGCGTGCGGCGGGCTTGTTAACTGGACAAAAGTCGTTGAAAACATGCCCTCCTACATCAGCATAGGTGGAATGGAGTTGGTTGAACGCATCCAAGAGCAAGTGGAAGCTCTAGGTGTAGACATTGAAGAAGCTGCCTGCATTGATGCTATCGACTTCTCAGGCGAAGAAAAAATTATCGAAGCCGACGACACTGTCTACAAAGCAAAAGCGGTAATCGTAGCAACAGGACGTAAGCCTGTTCCATTGGAAGTTGCTGGAGAATGCGAGAACATCCATTTTTGCGCCATCTGTGATGGTGCTGCGTACAAAGGAAAAAAAGTTCTTGTCGTAGGTGGCGGTAATAGTGGTTTTGATGAAGCCATTGCCCTGCTCGATCAAGGAATTGAAGAACTCTTACTTGTAGAAAAAATGGATAAGTTTTTTGCAGCTCAAAGCGCACAGGATGAATTACAATCACGCCCTAATTCAACAGTCTCACACTCAACAGAAGTGAATGCAGTTACTTATAACGAAAAGCTCCATTCCGTTACATTGCGCAATGTTTCAACAAACGAAACCATCGAACATGAATGTGACGGAATCTTTGTCTTTATGGGACAAAAACCGGGCACAGAAATTTTTAAGGGGCATCTCTCACTAGATGAACACGGATATGTTGATACTGATGATTTAATGAAAACAACCGTTTCCGGTGTCTTTGCAGCTGGCGACGTACGACAGAAAAAGTACCGTCAAATCACCACAGCTATGGCAGATGGAACTATCGCGGCACTCGAAGCTGAACGATTCATTCACAGCATTACTGAGTAACCTATGGAAACGCTCCAGATAACCATTCTGGATCCAGACACAAGCAATGCACAACAAGCAGCAACCCATCTTAGATCCTTATTTAAAAAAGAAGGTCTGCCTGTTTGTATTCAAGAGGTCTCTTGCTATTTAGAAATTTCACGTCAGGGACTAAACGGAAAAACGCCTGTGATCGCAGTAAACGGTAAAAACTTTCAGTGTAAAAACCTAAGCTATGAATTACTCGTTCAATTCTCACAATGGCTATCAAAAAATCTTAATGCTTAAAAAATGCACCTCCAGAATATCTCAACCATATTCTGATTAAGATATTTCGCATGAGAAACTTGTTCCCATTCGATTATCTTACAGTAAAAAGGCGCTTATCCTCGGATATGCGCCTTTTTCAATACTATGCTTCATCGCAACTCATATATATCCCACCATAGTCTAAGACATCATTTAAAATCGTTTTCGCTATCTCAACACTATCTATAGCAAAAGTATATTAAAACACAAAGTCTGGGATGCTAACGGGCATCCTTTATGTGGAATGAGCATTAGGGATGGCTTATATCTCTTGACCTGCACTAGCATCCCCCTCCCCCTGCGGGAGCGTGAAAAAGAAAACTGAGAGTTCAGTATGAGTCAAAACAGCTTGAAACTTCGTGCATCCAAAACAGCAAAAGCCGTCTATCTGTTAAGATAGACGGCTTTTGTGAAATTCAAAGAAAACAGATCTGTTCTTCCCCATAAACGGAAAAGAAATTCGTAGCCTCAAGTCTCTCTACTCAGGCATAAAAGACAGACAGTAACGGCAATAGCTAAAGACTCAACCAAGTCCCACTACTACAACTATCAAGACTTTTAACTTTCATAAAATCATTAGACCAGCGACTTAACGCCTTGGATCATAATTACTCAAACAGCTTCTACTTCGATACAGTCACAGACAACAGCCTAGACGTACGCAAGAAACGACATTCTCGCTTGCCTCGCGCCCTGTTGACGCCCTTTAAGTCCGTAAGGACTATTATCGCCTGTGAGAAAGGAGGTCATAAAGAAAGATTATCAAACAAAAAAAAGACCGCGTTTCAAATGAAACACGGTCTTAAAATAAATCTTGGCAGCGACCTACTTTCCCACAGGCTCCCCTGCAGTATCATCGGCGATGGTTGGCTTGACTTCCGAGTTCGGAATGGGATCGGGTATACCCCAACCTCCATGGCCACCAAGAAAAATCTCAGCTTACTTTATAAATACGGAAAGACGTGAATCACATCGTACTCATAAGTAATAAATATATTCTAGCAACGACCTACTTTCCCACAGGCTCCCCTGCAGTATCATCGGCGATGGTTGGCTTGACTTCCGAGTTCGGAATGGGATCGGGTATATCCCAACCTCCATGGTCACTAGAAAAAAAATCGGGTCAGTCAGATATCCGGAAAGGCAAACAATATATACCTTGTTGCTCACATCGAATGGCTAACCCTAAATATTAATCTAATAGGGAGGAAAAGAATGATTTAGTGTAGAAAAATAAGGCTCACGGACTATTAGTACTGGTTAGCTGAAGGCATCACTGCCCTTACACACCCAGCCTATCAACCTGGTGGTCTACCAGGGTCCTTTAGCTCATAAATGAGAGGGAGATCTTATCTTAAGTGAGGCTTCCCGCTTAGATGCTTTCAGCGGTTATCCCTTCCGAACGTAGCTACTCAGCTATGCCGTTGGCACGACAACTGACCCACCAGAGGTTCGTTCACCCCGGTCCTCTCGTACTAGGGGCAACTCCTTTCAAATCTCCTACGCCCACAGCAGATAGGGACCAAACTGTCTCACGACGTTTTAAACCCAGCTCGCGTACCACTTTAAACGGCGAACAGCCGTACCCTTGGGACCTGCTTCAGCCCCAGGATGTGATGAGCCGACATCGAGGTGCCAAACCGCGCCGTCGATGTGAACTCTTGGGCGCGATCAGCCTGTTATCCCCGGCGTACCTTTTATCCAATGAGCGATGGCCCTTCCATGCGGAACCACCGGATCACTAACACCAACTTTCGTTCCTGCTCGAGATGTCTCTCTTACAGTCAAGCTCGCTTATGCGTTTGCACTCAACGACTGGTTTCCAATCAGTCTGAGCGAACCTTTGTATGCCTCCGTTACTCTTTAGGAGGCGACCGCCCCAGTCAAACTACCCACCAGACACTGTTTCCTAACCGGATAACGGTAGAGGATTAGAGCCTTAGACTAGCAAGGGTGGTATTTCAAGGTTGGCTCCACAAACACTGGCGTGCCTGCTTCAAAGCCTCCCACCTATCCTACACATGCTAGCCCAAAACCCAATGTCAAGCTATAGTAAAGGTGCACAGGGTCTTTCCGTCTTGCTGCGGGTACACGGCATTTTCACCGCGAATTCAATTTCACCGAGTCTGTAGTTGAGACAGTGCGGAGATCGTTACGCCATTCGTGCAGGTCGGAACTTACCCGACAAGGAATTTCGCTACCTTAGGACCGTTATAGTTACGGCCGCCGTTTACCGGGGCTTCGGTTCGCTGCTTCGCCGAAGCTAACAACTCCCCTTAACCTTCCGGCACCGGGCAGGCGTCAGTCCATATACGTCGTCTTACGACTTTGCATAGACCTATGTTTTTAGTAAACAGTCGCCACCGCCATTTCTCTGCGGCTCTCCATTGCTTTGTTTCGCGAGGAAACTAACAACAAGGAGCACCCCTTATCCCGAAGTTACGGGGTCATTTTGCCGAATTCCTTAACTACAGTTCTCTCGAGCGCCTTGGATTACTCATCCCGCCCACCTGAGTCGGTTTGCGGTACGGTTTGCATAGACTAAACTTAGAAGCTTTTCTTGGAAGCATGGACTCAACACCTTACGTTCTTGCGAACACCGCATCGTGTCTCAGGCATGTAGAGGTACGGATTTGCCTATACCTCAACCCTACGCACTTGCACTGGCTATTCCAACAGCCAGCGTGCCTATCCTACTCCGTCCCTCCATCGCACATCTATACAAGTACAGGAATATTAACCTGTTTCCCATCGACTACGCTTTTCAGCCTCGCCTTAGGGGCCGACTAACCCGGGGCAGATTACCTTTACCCCGGAAACCTTGGGCTTACGGCGGATGGGTTTCTCACCCATCTTATCGTTACTCATGTCAGCATAATCACTTCTCTACCGTCCAGCATACTTCACAGCACACCTTCAACCAGTAGAGAACGCTCTCCTACCACCAGCACAAAGTGCTGATCCGAAGCTTCGGCACCATACTTAGCCCCGTTACATTTTCGGCGCAGAATCTCTAGACCAGTGAGCTATTACGCTTTCTTTAAAGGATGGCTGCTTCTAAGCCAACCTCCTGGCTGTCTAGGAAATTCCACCGCCTTTTCCACTGAGTATGGATTTGGAGGCCTTAGCTGTCGGTCTGGGCTGTTTCCCTTTCGACTACGGCCCTTCTCAGTCGCAGTCTGACTCCCGAGGATCATTTATACGGTATTCGGAGTTTGATAGGGTTTGGTAAGCTGGTGAGCCCCCTAGCCCTGTCAGTGCTCTACCCCCGTTAAACTACCTCGAGGCTATACCTCAATATATTTCGGAGAGAACCAGCTATCACCAGGTTTGATTGGCCTTTCACCCCTATCCACAAGTCATCCAAATCGTTTTCAACCGATACTGGTTCGGTCCTCCACTCAGTTTTACCTGAGCTTCAACCTGCTCATGGATAGATCACCTGGTTTCGGGTCTAATCCACTGTACTTGTCGCCCTTATCAGACTCGCTTTCGCTACGGCTCCACTTTCGCTTAACCTTGCACAGTAGATTAACTCGCTGACTCATTATGCAAAAGGCACGCGGTCACATCTCAAGGATGCTCCCACAGCTTGTAGGCAACTGGTTTCAGGTTCTATTTCACTCCCCTAACAGGGGTTCTTTTCACCTTTCCCTCACGGTACTGGTTCACTATCGGTCACTAGTTAGTACTTAGCCTTGGAAGATGGTCCTCCCAGATTCCCACGGAGTTTCTCGTGTTCCGCGGTACTCAGGTACAGTCTGTGCCAGGTTCGACTTCAGGTACGGGACTTTCACCCTCTACGGTCAAGCTTCCCAGCTTGTTCCCCTATCTAATTCTGGATCACGTGATGACTGCCCTACAACCCCGCCATGTCGAAACATGACGGTTTGGGCTATTCCCCGTTCGCTCGCCGCTACTAAGAGAGTCTCGTTTGATTTCCTTTCCTCGGGGTACTGAGATGTTTCACTTCCCCCGGTTAGCCTCTCTAAACCTATGTATTCAGTAAAGAGATAACGGGACATTACTCCCGCTGGGTTTCCCCATTCAGAAATCTATGGGTCAAAGGATGTTTGGCTCCTCACCATAGCATATCGCAGCCTACCACGTCTTTCATCGCCTTCTAGTGCCAAGGCATCCGCCAGTTGCCCTTAATAACTTATTTTTCTACGGACATTCTTTTCCGTCCCTATCGATTGTAAAAGAGCAGAAACCCGAAGGTTTCAGCCAAGTATAATACTTGGATTGTAACCACTACTTGGCTTTAAGTAATGACGACTACCAAAAATTTACTTGTCAAATAACTGTAAGCTGTTCCACCAAAATGGTGGAGGCGAACGGGATTGAACCGTTGACCCCCTGCGTGCAAGGCAGGTGCTCTCCCAGCTGAGCTACGCCCCCACTTGGGTAGATGGTGGGCCTGGGAAGATTTGAACTTCCGACCTCACGCTTATCAGGCGTGCGCTCTAACCAACTGAGCTACAGGCCCATTCAGCCTAATGACAAAAGAATCGCCTGCCGGCGGTACTCTCGTTACGGCATACTCTCTCATTAGAAAGTGTACTGTGTCATTTAGTTGTAAAGAGCATGCGACCATATGTTGGTCAACGCAAAACTCTTTGCAATTAAATAGCGAATCGGATTATTTTCTTTAA
>CALODB010000008.1:0-37915 GCA_942492085.1 uncultured Desulfovibrionaceae bacterium
TTTTTAAGATTGGTTAAAAAATATGAAAAATTATGATACTAAAAACCTACTTACACATATTAAAGAGCAAAAATTTAGTATTGATTCATGCTTTCTTTGTGGCACAACACTCACAAGCCAAAATAATAGCCGAGAGCATGTTATCCCCAAATGGTTACAAAACAGATACGACCTTTGGGCTCAAAAGCTGACGCTATGTAACAAAAGCTCAATCAGTTACCGCCAGCTAACAATACCGTGTTGCCATCATTGTAATAATAACATTCTTCAGCCAATCGAAAAAAAAATTTCTTCCGCCTTAGCAGAAGGCGGTAACGCTATTCAAAAAATAGATAAAAATGAACTCTTCATATGGTTAGGGAAAATATTCTACGGTCTTTACTATAAAGAAATGACAATCCCTTTAGACAGAAGAACTCCACAAAGTGGACCAATAATGCCCACAACAATTTTAGAACATTTTTCGATGCATAGGTTTTTTCTTCATAAGGCGTCTGAAAAAGTGACTTTTGAGAATTTTTTTCCTGCATCAATTGTCTTTGTAAATTGCCAAGAGCAAAACGATCCCAAGCTAAACTGGGATATTATTGATGGGTTGTATGGTTTTTTTATCGCAATACGAATGAATCATGTTGGAATTATTGCAGTGCTCCAAGACTGTGAGCATAGAAAAAAATATTGGGAACCTGAAATCAGGCAGTTGTCACCTTACTCACTTAATCCCTTACAATTTTCAGAACTTGCTTGTAGGTATATGTATCAAGTCCGATTACACCAATACTTTCCACATTTTTATACCAACATAAACTCTAATAATGGCGTTCACAATATATTCCATACCACTACAGATTATCTTCCACACACAGAACACTCTGAACAAGAAGTCTTTGAAGATTTTTTCCACTTCTTTTCACAAAAGATAAATATACCTTTTGATCAACTGTGTTGGCCTGAAAAAAAACAATGTACTTCTTTTTTATATGACTCTTCTGGTCAGTTTAAGCTCACTAAAGATTAAAAAAGGAAGCCACACCGTGCTTCCTTTTTACTTATTCGCCCCCTTGCTGGGCTTTGTACAGTTGCTGTTCAATATAGTTTGCTTTACTTGTCGCATACTCTTTGAACAGCACTAATACCTCTTTGGTTTCATCTGTATCGCTCATATTTTTAATAAGAAATTTTAGTCCATGTTCAATACGAGATATGCACTCAATCGCCTCATTGATGATTACTTCATTTGAAGATGAATCCATGTAGTACGCCCTCCAGTGGCTCTTATCTTTTGAACTAAATATAATAATTAAAAGATATTGCTCAACAGATTTCTTTTCTACAACGCAAAGCTTGTACATATATATAAACACAACTTTTTAGAGTGCCACCTCACCATCAACACTCGTTACCCCGCCACTACTGTTCACGGTATGTGTTGCCTTGGTAACGCTCCATTCGCCGTCGATGCCAGTACGGAACTGTTGCAATATTAGGCGTGACTCTGCGACTAGATCCGGTGTAAATGGTAGCGATAGAGAGAGAGTTGATTTACCGCGCACAAAAGATTTTAGCCGCTTCTGCACTGCTGTAGTTGCGGCTTTTTTGTCGGCATACATTCCTTTCAGTCGAAACACTGGCTCACCAGCTCCGGCGTGTACTTCTATGTCTTTGGCGGCTGCTGTGTCCCGATACGTTGCAATTACGCTTTTGTACGCTTGACGTTGGGAGAGTTTTGCAGAACCGCTCGTTACTTGCTGCTTTGTGAGCGTAATAGTGGGCATCTGCTGCCCTCTAATGTTCTTGCCCTCACCACGCTCTACAAACAGCAGTTTACCGCCGTTAGACTTGGCTATGGCATCATGCTCTTTTGCTATGCGGGTAAGCACGTTCATGTCTGATTCATCTATCTGGTCAATGTGTGGCAATGGCACTTTTGCCAAGCTGAGAGCCACTGCCGGAGCAAGGCCGTGGTCGTTCGCAATAGCACTTACTAAATCGCTGATAGTGCCAGCAGGAAAAGAGCGGGACTTTTGAGACTGTAGCGGAGTAAAGCCGGAGTTACTTTCTTTAAGTGGTGCTGCATTGGCTGTAATCGTCATGCTGTCCGGTGGAAAACTTAACGTCACCTCATCAACAACATATTTACCCATGAACCGTAAGTCATCCCTGTAGCCCATGTACACGGTCAATTCTGCGCCGGAGTCCGGCAACGCAATTCCTGAATCAATTAACGTGATACTCAACTTGTCGGACTTATATCCGGCCTCATCTGTGATTGTGATTTGTCCGCTCTGCCCTTTTAGTAGCTGAGTAATGTCGTTCCCATTCGCTTCCACGCGGTAATCAAGCGCATAATCTACCATAGCGTTACGCTCTCTTTCTGACTGGGCTTTGGCAGATCCGGAAGGACAACGGCAAGTCCTGCGGGAAGTATCGGACCGTGTTTAACAAGTCCTCTGTTTGCTTCCAACACTTGCTCAAGTGCTCCAGTCTGTCCCTCGTAATACTTGAAAACAACAGCATCCAGCACGTCACCTTGCTTTGTTCTGTAGATCATATCTTTTCACCGAAATATTTTAGATCCAGCGTAAACTCGATTTTCTGCGGAATACCAGCAGGAAGAAAGTCGCTTGTTTTCTCTTTTATGCCAGTAATGCACCAATACCCGTGCACGTTCCCAAGGCCATCGACAAGCAACAACGGCTTAGCGCGCCCAGCAAGAGCGCGCATTGTATTAACCTGCGTAAGACCGCCTCGAAAAGTTGGATAGATAATACCCGGCAAACTCATCGTATCCGCGCCAGTTCCAGAAAATTGTAATGCTGGGTTTATTCCAACACGCGCTTGTTCAGGCCAATTGTATTTACTATTCCGCTGGGTTTTCTGATACGCCGCAGTATCAACAGAAAAGGTATAGTCGCCTAATTTCATCATAGGAGCTGGCATAAAGCCTCCGGTAAATTACATAGGATCATAAAGCGCAGCAGAATCACCAGCAAACCTAGCATGTACAGCCTGTGCTATTTCCTGCGGGCTTTGTCCTTCTGCCGCCTGAACATGGATGGTAATTTTTCGGTTATCTGTAATCTGTTTAGACTCAACCGGAGCCGCAGAAGGAAGCGGCATTGTTGGCAACGGCATTGGTTGTCCTGTTGCGACGTTATCGGGCTGCTGTCCATATTGTGCATATGCGCTGCCCACTGGCCTTACATGCTGACGTGTTGGTGTGCTTGCGCTTTTCTTTTTCTTTTCTGCGTCATCTTCATCATCTCCGAAGCCAAAGAACGTAGCTAAAGCACTGCCGATGCCACCTGCTGAAAACGACTTTTTCAAATCGTCCCAAATCGCAATTAATCGACCAACAGCAAGAATTGCAGCACCAATAACAAGCCCGATAGGGTTCGCCATAACAGCCATGCCTACGGCTTTAATTCCAGAAATAAGAGCCGGAAACCGTGCCGATACCAACGGCGCAACTGCATTCCCTACATCCCAAATTGATTTCGCCATCATAAAACCGGAATACGCAAACTTTGCGCCGATGATAGCCCCTACGATTGCCGCCATATTCCCGAATCCACCAACCGCATCGGAAACCCCTCCGATTGTACTGCCTACGGTGGTCAAGACGTTAAGCATAGCGAAAGCAAACTCGCCTATTTTCGGCAAGGCTTCGCCCAAGCCTTCACCAAAGGCTTTAATGTCGTCTCTATGCTCATCAAACATAGCTCCAATCTTAGGAGCCAAGTCCTCAACATACGGAGCCAGCACACCACCAATCAGGCCGGAAAATTCTCCAGCAGCACTTGAGACAACGCCGCCCAATCGTCCTACAGACTGCGAGTATTGAAGCGCGCCTTCACGCCCTTCATCTGTCATCACATTCAGCTTTTTCTGCTGCTCAAGCAGCTCGTTCACACCCTCTTTACGGGTACGCAGGAAGCCGAAAAATTTGTTAGCCTCGCCGCCCATAAGAATATCAGCCGCAGACTGTGCCGCCTGTGCGTCGTCCATATTCTTAATGGCGGACGCAATGGTTTTAAACTGCTGTTCAGGGGAAAGCTCTTCGAGATCTTCAAACGCAAGCCCGAGCATCTGGAGAGATTCAGTTACGGGCGTAATCTCGCCAAGCCCTTTGGATTCACCGAGCTTGTTTGTCATCTCTTCCATGAGATCACCAACAGTATCGGCCTCAAATCCGGCTTCCTTGGCTAAACCGCCCCACGCGCCGAACGCTTCACCGGAGACACCAAGAGCTTTTGCAAGCCTCGCTTGCTCTGCGGTCTGCGAGTTAACCACGGTCACACCCGCAGTGAAGGCCGCAACAGAAGCCCCAACACCTACCGCCATGCGTCCGGCTTGCTGGCCTGTGTGGGCAAATGTATCGCCCACGTTCTGCATAGCCGCGCTTGCCTTCTGCAAGGCGTGCATTTTGGCTTTGGACTTATCAAGAGCCTTTGCCAGCCGTTTTTGCTCCGAGGCAAGCTTATGTGTATCTATACCCGCTTCTTGCAGCTCGTTCCCAAGTGCATCCAGCTTAGTTTTTTGGTGCTTATATGCAGAACCCGCCTTGTCAGCAGCACGGCGGGCTTTGAGCATATCCCGCTCCATTTCGCGGGTAGGCTTTGCAACACTTTTAAATGCACGTTCCAGCTTGTCAGCTTCACGCTTGAGAGTCCGGTATTCACGCCCAGCTTGTCGCACCTGATCCGGATTGAACTTTTCAAGCATGTCCTGCTGCTTTTTAAGATCAAGAATAGAATCCCCGACCTCGGAAAAGTCACCCTTCACCGTCTGCGTTACAGACTTGAACGAGGACGCAACCGCGCCCCCGATCTCAATGATTGCAGAATGTTTTTTAACCGCCATTCAGCCTCCCAACCTCATGAACCCACATGGCAAGCTCTTCGCACGACATATCCATTAATTCATTGTATCCCCACCCTGTATAACGAGTAAGGTACAAAACGTAGTTACGCGCCAATTCCGGCGTTAGGATAAAAAATCGTTATAGGCTGCATGAAGCTTGTTGTAATCTGCAAGCTCTAGTTCTTCGAGCACAGCGGGAGTAATTTCGCACAAGTTAGAGAACAGGGTTAATTCCATATCTTCCTTTGTCCCTGCTTTCTGTGCCGTAATCTGGTCACGCACTTTAGGCGCGCGCATGGTAAGAATTGCATATTCATGGCCATCAACAGTAATCGGGTATTTCAATGTAATCTGTGTAGTTCGCATAGTATCTCTTAAAGGCCGAGGTTAGTGCGGTGCTCCGCAAGCTGATCTGTGCCGTTAATAATTCGTTTCATGTTCAGCACGTCAATTTCGTGCACGTCTTTACCATCCTGCGCGTACTTGTAGTAACTCAGGTTCACAGTGTATTCGGTGGCAGACTCACCACCTGGTGACCACGCACCAGCGGCGATCTTTGACACTTTACCTGTCATGTTGACAGTTACAGCCGTAATTGTTCCATCAACTTCACTTTCGAGACTTCCTCGTACTGTGAGCTGCACACCGCCATTTTTGCTGACACCGAACAAGCCGAGTGTATCTGCACAATATTTGGTTGTGGAAAATGTGATAACAAGCTCTTCCATACCCTTATCAAGCGAAATTGGCGCATCCATGCCACCAGCGCGAAACTGTTCAAGCTTTAGCGCAAGTTCTGGCAACTTTACCTCTTTGACGTTTCCCGCAAAACCGCGACCATCAACAAACAGGTTGGCATTTTTCAATACATTTTCTGCAACACCCATTACTTGAAGACCTCCTCAACGTAGCCATTTGTCATGCGGCTGCGGAATGTCACACGCTCTGCCGTGTATGCCGGAGTAAAGTCGAAATCAAAGTAGGTATGTCCCTGCTCAATTTCGCTTGCACTGTTAATTTCTGTATCAACCCAACACTTGCCGCCCAAGATCGCGCCCTTCTGCTGCATGGTACGTAAGAACTGGTTTACTGATTCCTGCACCGCTTCAAAATAAGTTTTCCCTACAGGTCTATCCACTGCCCATAAGTGCGCTTGCTGGATAGATTCGTTAATCATATCTGCAATACGGCGAGTAGAAAGGAAAGACCAACGCGCATCGCTGGACGTAGTTCGGTTGCCCCACAGTCTGTAACCATCTTCACAAATGATTGTGGCGATCTTGTTTTCGTTCAGCACGTTCGTTTCGCTGACAATATCGCCCAACTCGAACGGCATAGGTCGCGCAGTGCCAGAAATACCGCTAATCAGCTTATTGGAAGGTGACCACCAGAAGCCTTTATCTGCATCGGTTCGAGAAATCACACCCGCCACGCGCGCGGAAGCAGGTTCATCTACAAACACGCCATTGCGATACACAGTAACGAACGGATCTACGATGTATACACGGGCAGAACCAAACAACTTTGCATCCTGCATAGCCGCTTCGGAGTCCGTATTGCAGCCATCTTTAATGGAAATTGCCTTGAGTCTATCAGCAATAGATTCAAGCTCAGCAGCTACAGGGTTTTTAAAGTAGGTCCCAACATTCTCCGGATCTTCATAACGCTGATGCGTAAAGCCCGGTGCAATCAAAATTTTCGGTTTCACGGCGCATTTAGACTTAGCACCAAGCAATGCATGTACGCCCTTCATGCCCGCAACATCTGTACCGCCCACAACATTCGTCATGGTAGCGGCATCGTCTGCGCCTTCTGCAACACGAACAACAACCACAAGCCCGTGGTGCTGATCAAAAATTGCATCCATTGCATTCGGGAGTGTTCCGGCACGATTGCCCACTGTATCCAGCTTAGCTGCCTTACGTGGGCTTCCGTAGATCAATACCGGAGTATCAAGCGGAAACTCTGTTTCATCCGCATCTGGAGCAGTGCCGACAATACCGATCACAGAAGAGCGCACCACCTTAATCGGGCGACCGCCTTCATCAATCTCGATAAACTCGACACCATGTAAAAAGTCTGTACTCATGGGTTACAATCCTTACTCTGTAGTTTGGTCTGAAAGTTCTTGTAATTTGGTGTTGAGCGTTGCGAGTTCTGCGCGCAATGCTTGTGCTTGCGCTTCAAGCTCTACAAGGCGGGTTTCATCAAATTCGGTTGCTGTACCTGAAACTTTTGCGCGTAAAGGACGAACGGAAGCGAGGTCGTTAGCTGTGAGCTGTTGCTGAATTTCGGCAATGCGTTGTTTGGTAAATTCTGCTTCGGTTGGTGGTTCGGGCTCGGGCAAAGGAGATAGTACAACAGCTACGGGGTAGCCGTTTTCGTCCGGTTGAATAATTTTGCCTTGTTCTTGTTCTTGGATAAGGGCTAGATAGCTATTTTTTGTTATCTCATGCGCATCCTCTGGGCATGCTGCAAATGATGCAGTTCCTTCAAGGTAAAAACCGTTGGTTGTCTTTGAGAAGAAGATTTTCATATTATTTACCCACGGCGAACCAGTTAACAGTTATGTTGGGTAGTGTTGGCGTGCCATACCCATCGGTTAAAATTTTGAACTGTGTCGGTGAGATGTTTTGAGCATATGCCGACATATTGCCGACTGTTGTATTTGGTACAGATATTGTTACAAAAACTTTATAAGTATCGTTTAAAAATGCCGCTGGAAGTGTGACAATTGGGGGTGAGGTTTCCAGATCGGTCTGCACCATTCCATATTGTTCAATTATTCCGTCAGGTCGTTTGTATGCTTTCTCCGGCACCAGTTCTACCCACTCGGAACGATCAACCTTATTCCCATTAATCGCCGCCACCTGTTGCGCCAGTGCTTGCATGTCAATCTGTGCGGCATTAATGGCTATATCAAAAGCTTTGATACATGGCAGAACATAGGCTGTTTTTGGGCGGTTTTCTTCAGCGGTTGGGACGACGTTAGAGGTATCTAAATTTATAGACTTCATTCCTCGCCCTGACCCAAGCCCCCCATTTGATGAGCTAGGATCAGAAAGTGACAGTGCCCCAGACTGGACGACATCTTCCTCATTAATTGCCGTGAATGCTTCTAATGTTCCTGAAATTTTGCCCGTAATATTTCGAATCGCATCCCCTGCCCAATCGCCAGCCGCTTTGTCTCCATGAGCCGCCGCAAAATACTTGGTGTAACATGGCAGAATGAAATACTCCCCACCATCCCAGCAGTACTTGCCGCATGTGCCGTCCTGTGCTGTGGCTTCTGCGTCCCACGCTGCTTCGTCTGTTAGATACGTCCCGCCCTTCATCCATTCAAAGAGCTGCGGAACTAGGCTGCAAAGAATCTTCTGTTTCACATTAGCGGGGATAGTGCCTGGTAATGCTTCGCCGTTTGTAGAAAAGCAGAGTTCACCAACTGGAACACCGGCAACGGTTCCCCAAGCAATGCTCCCGTCTTCCTGTTTGATCAGCACTTGTCCTGTTTCGCCGTCAGCTGGGATTGTGCCGTGGGGGTCGCTCTTATCTGTTATATGCGCCTGTAGTGGAGGGTGTGCCTCTGCTGAATTATTGTGTTTTTCTAAATCCGCAGAGGTCACAGGCGCAGTGCTTTCAATGCGAATGTTAATCTGTGATGTGCTGGAGCACGCAATACGTAGCTCTACTGGAATTTGCATGAGGTGGTCACTAGCTGGGCTAATCCAAGTTGACTTGGCAGCTAGAACGCTATCCACCATGTAGAGCACTTCAGTGTCGTCTGCTTTTTTCGCAATCACACCTAGTTCGGTAAGGGCAAAGCCTGTTTCCAGCGCGGCGTTAGTCAATACGCAAGTAATATCTGCTACACCGCCAGCCTGTTCCCCGCCGCTAGGGGCAACCCGCAACACTTCGTTTTTGAGCCCTGTTAAATCCCTTGCGGCATATTCCTCTTCCGTCCAAATGCCGCTACCAAAAGCAATGCCTGTAATGGTCAATTGCTCGGTTCCTGCATGGACTTCAGCAAGTAATGCCTGCCCTACCTTACTAGTTTGAATATTGGTAAAAGTTGCCATTCAACTAAGTCCTTGTGCTGTTACAAACGAGAATTACAATGAATTTCAGGGAGAAAATATGCTACGCCAACGCTACCTAACGTGCTTGTACCACTGACTACATGATGCAAGGCACCGATCACGGGCCTTGTGACTTCGCACATACCGCCAACAATCAGTGAAGCCGTTCCCTTTGATGAAAACTGAATTGCACGGAGGTGGGAACGTGTATTTTTTGCTCTATCAACGATGCGAACTAATTCTGAAAAATCGTCCGCACCTAAGCCTTTCTCTTCAGGCAAGGTTACTTGTAAATCAAACGTCCCACGTTCACGCTTAGGCTCAACTTCACACCACTCAATCGGGGTTACTTTTAGCCCTATCGCGCTAAGAGCTTCCTCAACAGCTCCTCGAGTGCCTTTCTTTTTATGCACGCTGATAGCACGAGCTGTTACTTGCCGCTTTTGCTCGTCACTCCACGCCTCGTTCCATTCATCCACAGAACGCTCGTAAGCCAACCATGGAAGCGTCGGCAAAGGACAATTATAGGGGTTACGGATTCTATCTATAAGCACAGGCAGGGAGAAAGAACGTGCACACGTCTTTTCGAGAGCACGTTCATACTTTGTGGCATTGGCTGGAAGTAATGAAGACACTAAATCGCCTCCACTTCACTATGCAGCGTAATTTTTGTGCAGAATGCGGCCTCATGCTTATCGTTCATAATATCTGCGGCAGGGTGAGTAACTTCTACGCGGTGCACGCCCGCAATATGTAAGGCTGCATCGATGCCAGAACGAGCAACGCACATACCGAGAGCATGGCTGTTAGCAACATAGGCTTCCAGATTCTTCCGAGCTTCAACTAGAACAGACTCAGCAGACGGCCCCGGCATAAAGTGTAGGGTTGCGTCTATCTGGTATTCTTTCACTGCCGCTGGTTTAATCTGTAAATGGTCTGTGAATGGACGAACGTCACCGCTAAAAACAGTCGTCACCTCATCAAGCAAAGTCTGATCCGGTACGCCGTTTCCAACTTTAGAAAGGATATACAAATGCACTTCTACCGGAGCCGGAGAAGCTGGATAGGCATCCTTTACGCCCACAACAGACATTGCATGAAAGATGTACGCGCCATCCGGCCCCGCTGTGCTGAATCCTTCAGGAGCAAGCACAACGCGCTTTCTAAAATCGTCATTGGATTCATATGTAGGCAGTACAGGCGGGTATGCTGTAGGGTCGCCAGCATCCACCATCTTACGTTTAAGCGGAACACCAGCGGCAAGATGGTCTAAATCTTCATCTTCAGCATATGCAACGAGCACGGCTTTAACCGCCTCGTTAATACGCTGACGCAGCAAAAACTCACGATAGGCATTTGCCTCAAAGATTTTGTATGCAGGATCGGAAGGCAACGGAGCCGTAAATTCAGAATCAAGCTCCGCATGGTAAGCAATCATCTCTTGTAAGATCTGCTCAACGCTCAGCTCCTCAATAATTTTAGGCGGGGCAAGAGTAGAAAGATCGATAGCATTGAATGCACTCATTTGACCTCTACCCCCTCAAGCGTGATCTGCTTTCCGTTTGGCAGGTATATTCCCACCAAATCAAGCACGACAATGCCCTCAAGAGCAGACACAATGCGTACACTCATAAGCTTAAAACGCGGCTCCCAGCGGATTAATGCTTCCGCTACAGCTGCATAAAATTCAAGGGATGTTTCGGCATTAACAGGCGCATCAATAAGGGAAGGTAACCGAGAACCGTACTCACGATTCAAAACACGAGTACCAATTCTGGTTGAAAGAATATCGGCAATAGACTGCCGTAAATGCGCTATGCCGGAAAGTCGTGCTCCGGTTTTCTTATTAATACCATTCATACGCCCAAATTATCAGGGCGTAGTGGGTGGTTCCAGTGTGGTTTGAAACTATTTCACATAAGAAAGGCTTCCCGAAAGACTTTCGGGAAGGCTTATCGTATGCCCTGTAATCATTACTTCTCAGGAAGCAAATGGGTAATCAAAAACTCTCTTGCTCTTCGTGCTTCTTTTGTAGGACTTGAGGGATGGTGGATTCTATAAGATCGGATAGAATTATATAAATCAAATTGCCAAAGGCTCTTATTTGAAATCCCTTCAGCAACATAGTCCTTACTATTAAAACACACTTTATTTTCACCTTTGATAGGGAAATATTCTCTTCGTGCTGCGACTGAATAACCTTCCAATCCATTTGCAAAAATAATTATGCTAGGTGCTAAAACTTTTATCTGCACTTCAAGCAGCGCTTTAGACAAGTCTTTTATTACATCAAAGTGACCATACTTTGATGGAATAGATTCCCTATAGTCAAAACAAAAAAGATTCGAATAAACTATACCTTCAGAACCACATTTGCCTGAAATATTTCGTACAAAATTATGAAATGCACATCCCTTTGCATTTTTTTTTGCATCCTGCTGAGATTCTAAATGCTTTCTATGTATCGTCATCGATTTTTGGACATAATCGGCAACACTGACAAAAGGCTCTCCTTTTAATACATTCCAACCTCTTGTCTCTCTTCCGATGACCATAATTTTATTCTTCGCATATCTATATTCATCAGAAACACTAGTTAAAAACACACCAGAAAGCCCTACTGCTAACTGGCTCTCATGATGCGCGGGATCAAGAAGGGAAGTATCAAGGCATCCTAGTAGCTTTGTATATTCTAATGCAAGAGTTTCATTATTCATCACAACCCTCATAATCAAACAAAATGTTTCACAATAACAAAAGGTTATTGATCAAAAGACTCAAGCCATCTGCCAGCTATAACTTTTATAGAAAATTCGCAATTGATTATCCCACTATCTTTTCAGTACATATCGCCATGCAGCATCATGACACTCACTAGCAAAACATACTAAAATAACATGCTAAATATAAAAATAATTCAAAAAGCTATTAGCTTCGTTATCTTTGCTTAAATATAACAAAAAGCTTAGGAGAGCGCGCTATGCCACAAATCCAATGTCCATATTGCAAAGAAATTTTTTCTTCTTCCCAAAATCGAGTTACAGCAAAAAAAAGAATTCTTGGTAGTGCCGCTGTTTCCGGTTTTGCTGGATCCAGCATAGGAATTGCTGGAGCGTTGGGCGCAATGGCTGGCACACTACCTTTTGCAGTTGCAGGTGGTCTACTCGCACACCAATATTTCAAAAACCGCTTTGCCTGCCCGCACTGCAATACTGAATTTAAAGTTTAGCCTACTAGCAGGGCTCCCCTGTCCCTCCATCTCGACAACTATGCGTGTGCCCATTCAAAGAAACACGCGCTACAACATCACTATCGGTGGTAATATCGTCTGTTGTATGCAGTGAACCTTTAAAGGACGCATTACCGCCATTACTTCCGCCACCTTGGGAAAGGGGTCCATTCAAAGTAATGATGCCGTTTAGGGTAATCTTCGGCGCGGTAATGCTCGCTGTAGTTCCAGCCTCTACAGAGACGGCCTTGGTTGCCTTGGCTGAAATATTCTTTTTTGCTTCTGCTTGAATATTGCCAGTAGCAAGCACCTTCACATCACCCTTAATATCTGCTGTCAGCACATGGGCTTCCCTATCGTACAAAATTACAGAGCCGTCCTTGTAGACGGTTTTCTGTATTTCGGGACTGTGATCCGGAGCGGGGAACGCGGTTTGATTCAGCACTCCAACAATTACCCCCAAGGCTTGACCGGGGGGAGTAATGACGAATACCTGCTCGCCTACTTCTAGGGAGTCATATGTGCGGTTCCCTCCAGCTCTGGTAGTGAGCCACGGCAGATAGTCTGTAACTACAGCTCCGAACTCCACGCGCGCGGTGTTCTGCTGGTAATCAACAGAATGCACCGTGCCTATCCGCACAAGGTTGTTGAACTGGCGTTGTAACTCAGCTAGCGGGAAGCTCATCTATTACATCCTCTGTTACACACTCATACTTCTCGATATTTTCAAGCCCTATTTCTGGAGCCATAGAAACATACACTTCATCCGGTGTAAGAAAGTCGTCGTCAAAACATGAAGTACCAAGGCACACAGACTGTTCAAACTCCACTAGCCACGGCTCAAGTCCGACCAGCTCCGGAGAAAATTGATCTTCCCCCGCCGCAACGAATTGTGCTCCTTTAACTTTGAACCCAAACCGATTGCCATTAATAAAGCTAGCGGTATGGGCTGCAAGTTCTCGCACTTCAATTTCTGATTTGCCGCCCTTTTTGGAGCACACTACGCGCAACTCCCACCGAAGGGTTACGGCAAGCTGCTCCGTAGCTGTCGGCACATCATATTCAAAGGAACCGAGCGACAACACCAAAGCAGGTAGGGAAAGCTTCTTTCTTCCTGATCCTTTTCTTTGCGTAAGGGCTTCGTATCCACACACGTTTGCTTTCGGAAAGGCTTTGCGTAAGGCTTCCTCTATGGCTTCTTGCAAGCCTTTAATTGTTATGTCTTTTGCTTGTACAGGATTCGCCATTTTAGTTCGTGCTCCAAAAGGTCATATAATTTGTCGGAAAGTTTCGGCAGAATATCGCCTTCAATAATGCGCTGTGCTTCTTTTTCTATGTCTCTACGTTGGTACTCAATCGGATACGCGCGATCTGCGACACGCTTAAAAACCGGATTCGATTCCATAGAATCCACAACAAATGCGCCTTGCACATGCAGCCCGCCTTTTGCCTTAACGCCCGATTTAGTCTGCCTTGGCTGCAAACGAGAAACGGATACAGGATTCAGCCCTATAAAGACCTCTCCTTTGATCGAGATCCGCGAGAGCACCACCCTGTTACGCAATACGCTTGCGGGTATCTGAGTTTCTTTACTCAAGGCGCGCACAACCTGCGTACGTAGCCATTTTGCAGCCTTTCTACGGGCAGATATTATGCTTTTCTGCACTACCTTGGGCGAGGCAATCAAATCTGCAACAAGCTCGTTAAAATCGTCCGCTCTGCCCTTTTCGATTGTGAGATTAATCTGCATAGCCAAGCTCTACTGTAGCGAGTCCTGTACCGTCCGGCTTAATGCGCGAAACGATAAAGTCGCCAGCTTGCGGCACTGTAACCACAGATACATTCCAGACCATTTCGAACACATCGACCTCACAACACCACAGCGTAGGCAAAGTAGTTTCAAGCTCTGCACCGCCGATAGTTACAGCTTCCCCCTCATTATCAAAAATTGCCGCAAAGGTAGTCCCGTCTTCACGGGACACCTCTACGGCAAATTCATCTAAATCTAGGAAGTCTGAAAAGTCTTCCTGCATGGGCTTACTTCTTCTTAGTATTTTTGGGTTCGGAATACAGCTTCGCACGTCCTCGGTTAATCAAGTTCTGTGCGGTCTGTTCATCCAAAGTCAGCAGTTCGCCGTTACCCACAAAGTCGCCATCTACAAGAATCCCTGCGGACTCTTCAGCAACGATCTTGATATTCACCATTACTTTTTTCTGTTTAGCCATACGTACACCTATGCCTTTGTTCCGACGCAGAAGGATTCCGCACGACGAACGGCAAAATCAAAATCCTGAAACGCGGTAATACGGGTTACGCCGCTAGTGGATTTAGTAAACGGATCTGCAATAATATCCAGACCACCCCACAGGCCAATCAACATGTCAGCCCAGTTACCAAAGAACACATCACCGTTAGCAACGTGGTTAGTTGTAATGGTGTTATAGCCATTCACGGTATTACCCGCTTCCCAGATCATAGAAGGAGTATTCGGCATTTTCTGAGTAGATTTGCAATGTCCGCGCATACGAGCATTCAGCACATAGGCCATGCCTTCAATGTCGGCATCATCTGCTGCAATCTCAGTTTCAAGCGCAACCAGCTCTTCGAAGGTCGGCTTACCCGCTAGGGCAAAGGATACAGCATTCACACCCGTAAAGTACTTTACGCCTTTAGGCAGATCGTCCGCACCGTCTGCATACAATGCAAGCTGGTTAAGCTTCTGTGCCTGTGCTGTTGCAAGCATCTGGCGTACAAAGGCTTCAACATCAATAGAAGACTGAATAATGAAACGGCGGGAAAGTTCTGCTCGAGCTGCCAGCGTACGAGGATTAAGTTTAATCTGCCCGAAGCCCGCAACGGATTCGTCCGGAACTTCTTCTTCATCCACAATGTGAGCTGCACCGTCACCTAGCTGTTTAGGGATAGTCACGTTACCCACAAGGCCAGTAAGCTTTGTGCCTACATTCATAATGAAACACTTTTTCTTGAGTGTTTCGATGAATGAACCCGGCATAAGATTATCCGCAATAATGTTTGCGCTTGTGCCGCCTGTAGTCATGGCACGGCTGCCGGAATGGGTAAGCACATCCACAGGAACAAGAATACCATCCGGCTCTTTACCGGACAGATCCGCAGCAGCTCGGGAAGCTTCTCGCTCAAACGCCGCTGCTTCCTGATAGCGTTTGTTCTCTGGAAACGCCAACGCACGAATGACATTCAGGAAAGAATACTGCTGCAAGTCACGTTCTGACATCCCAACAGGCTTATGAATCTCTTCCTCTGTCGGAGTGTCTTCCTTCTTCCCCTGCCGCTCCACTAAATGCGCGTTGAATGCATCAATAGAACGACCTTCCAAAATAAATGTTTCTGCATCTTCCGGACAATCAAAACGGCTACCCAAACGGGTAAGAGCTGCAATGCGCTCACGCTCAGCTTTCTGAATATCTGCGGTGCTGTACTGAGGCGTTGTAGGTGCTGGCGGTGTTCCCTGCTGACGGGTTGCACCATCTCCGGTTGGCTCTTTAGGGTTGTTAGGGTCAGGCATAGTTCTTTCTCCAGTTGATTGATTTGTTGTTATCGGCTCGGGAGCAGATCGCCCAACGCCTACATTTGTATCTGCCGGAATAGTTACCAGGGAAATTTCGTACGGTGTCCATTTGGTCGCGCGGTATACGTCCACACCGTCCTCGCGCTCTTCCACCAATTTGATTTCGTCTGTATTAAAGCCAAGGGAGACATTGCAAAGAATGCCGTCCTTAACGTCTTGAAATTTTTCTTCTGCCAGCGCGGAACGTCCAAACTTAACCGTAGCACGCGCCTTGCCATCTGCATCAACATGCGCTGCTACCACAACGCCTATGTGCTTATCTCGGTTATGGTTGAACAATAACGGCCCACCAGAAAGCAAGCGGGTTAGGTTGCACGCTTCCGGTGTATGCTCGAGCACAAGCAGCGTTCGCCACCATTGTTCAATTGGAGCATCCGAGGAGAACGAAAGCTCTACTGTCCGATCTTCCTCACTGAGAACACGCGCTCCCGTTATCGGAAGATACGCCCGCGCCTGTTGCGAAAGCAGGTCAGCTTTTGTTGGTTTGACTTGTGTTGTCATTTGGTTTTCCTTTGTTCACAACAAATCCGAGCAAGATGGCTGCTGCCTCTGATGAAACGCCTATTTCCTTGGCAACGCGCTCTATATCTTCTGCTATCTCTTTGAACACTTCTTCCGGCTCATCCCCACGCTCACGGATAGTCTGCGAAATACTTTTGAGCATTCCTTTATGCTGCAAGCGTTCCGCGTTTACTTCCTTAATCGGGTCCACATACTTCCATCGTCTGCCGTTGTATTTAGCCTGTTCATACTGATCGATACGCTCAAGTTTGAGCGGTGTTGCACCAATACGAATGGTCTTATGCAGCACGGCCTGTTCTACCCAGTCCCGATACACGACAGAATAAAATCGATCCTTGAGCCATTCCTGCACGTCCATCCAGAAATCTTGCTCTGGAAGAACTCCCGCACGAATTGAGGAGAAGTTAACCTGTGACAGATCGCCGGAAAGTGAAGCGTACGAAACGCCCAAATCAGCCGCGATAATATGCAGGTTTGTTGTAATGAACTGCTGATACTCGCCCTGCGGAAACTGCGGACTCCATTCTGCGAACTTGTAGCCCACCGGAAGCACATCGAACGTGCCCGGCTCTGCATCCATCGGAATGTCTTCCGCGTCGTCGTCCTCATCGGGAAGATCAACTTTGTCAGGATCAAGTTCGAAAAAGCCTTGTTTTGACGCACCAACACGAGCGTTAACAATCGACGCTTCCGTGTATTTATCCAAATGGTGCATTTGAGGCAGGGAGCCAGCCAACCAAGAGAAGCCGCGCTTCTGTCCAATCATCTCCGCAGCAAACAAATGAATCATGTCTTCTGCGGGAACGCGGGTTGCTTCCTGATAGCTGGTTACTCCGTGCATGTAGTGCGGATCTTCGTTCACTACATAGTAGGCAACGGGCCGCCCGTATGGGGTGTATTCAATACCAGCAAAGATACGGTTGCCGTTGGAAAGTTCTTTCTTGAGATTAACGGGCACGCGGGTCGGATCAATAGCCTGTAGCTGATAGCGGTACTTGCCGAAGCCTTTACCGCGCAACTTACGAATGAATATTTCCCCGTCTGTAGCAACTGTACGCATGGCAAGCTTTTCTAACTCATGCCATGAATACAGTCCTGTTACTTCTGGGTCTTTACCCCAATCTGCAAACGCTGCTTTAAGAGCCTCACGCGCAAGAGTATCCGCTTTGCCGTTGTACGAAACAGCCGGAGAAATCTGCATTCCCTTATGACCAATGACATTGGTGGTACACAGACGAAGGAACTTTTTAGCATGGGGTTTGTTTCGAGCTGCTTCACGTCCACGAGCGCAGACAGGCTGCCAGCAGTGCTCAACAAGAAAATATGGACTTACTGGAGTAGTCGTCCATCCGGCGGTTAGCCTGTCCGCATCTGCGGCAGCAAGTGCACCTGTAGCGGTGCCAAAACCACGCCCAAGATTTCCACCGCCACCAATGCGGGAAAACTTCGGCATTGATGCGCCGGAGTTTGCGGGCATCAGTGTAGAGCCGTTGTTACCTCGAAAGAAATCAAATAGACTCATAACCACACCCGCACAGGTTTCGGCTTAATACCGCGCTCTTTGCGAACAAGCGTTACGTAAAACGCCCGTAGCTTCAAAAGCTCATCGACGCTGTAACGGGTGAGGCTACGACCTTTGATGGTGTAACTTAGCTGGTCTTTGCTTGCCTTTCCTGCAAGGCAAGCTTTAACGGCATCCAATCCTTTTTCAGCATCGGTTCTACCGTCAAAGCCTGCCTCTTCATTCAGGAGGTTCGGACTCACATTCAACACGCCACCTTCGAGGAGTACTTTTGTTTCCTCACGTTCTGCAAAAAGCTGCCAGTAATACCGACCAGCTTGCAGATCCGCAGGGAACGAAATCTTATGTGCATCACCTTCCGGCTGACTGAGAACAGTAGCCGCGCCCACACCGCGCAGGGCAAGCACAAGGCTATACCCTGCTGACGGCGGGAATCCGTCTGGTGTAATCAGGCATTCCGCTGGAGTATTCGCAACGAGTTTTTTAGGTATGCAACGCAACAATTTTTATCCTGATACAAAGCCGCTCCTTTTACGGGTTCGGCGTTTGCGCTTAGTTGTTGTTTTAACTTTGCGCTGTTGTATCTCGGTTTCGTTTTCTGATTCCAGTGTGGTTTGAAACTCTTCAACTGGTTTCAGCTCTGCGGCGCGCTTTTCGATTCTTTTCTGATAGCGGATGAGAGAAGGGTTCATAATATTCAGCGCAGCATAAGCATAGTTACGACAATCAAGAGCTTCGTTACGCGGACGGATCTTCACCCATTCACGTTTCGGAAATCCCTTAATGTAGCGGGTAATGCACTTTTCTGCTGTGAGCTGTTCGAAATATGTATCCGGATAATGGTCGGGAAAATGGCAACTACCCTTTGTACCCACCTCTTTCTCCAAGCGACGATACAGCAGCGTTTTACACTGATCTACGCCCACCATATACAGATCAACAGGCCGCCCGCGCTTGCCGGATTTCTTTTTCTTAGCAGCAGAAACAATCGGCACCCCAACGCCGCCCTGTCCTTTGATGGCATAACGGCGGGAGCTTTTACGCTTGGCGCAATACTTATAGACCGATTGCGTATTGTTACCGCCGGAGTCTATGCACGTTGCGAGGATAGAAAGTTCTACGCCGGACTCATGCATAAACTTACAATCACACAAGTCATCCAACGCATTCCATACGCTATGCTCTCCAAAGTCGTCTGGATCGCCCGGAAGAACTGCATAGGCAATGGACCAACTTTCTTCATGCATCCCCCAGCCGACCAGCTCAAGCTCCAACCTATCCGGCTGAACATCTACGCCCACGGTAAGAACAATTACACCTTGCGGACATTCTGCCGCGTATTCTTCCTTACGACTCATCAAAGTAGATTCGTTGATTGTCTCGCCGTCCTCTTCCCACGTTTCAGCAAGAGAGACGTTTACGAATGACTGTGAATCACCCGCCGCTTTCTTGTCTATGCATGACTGTGCAATCTGCGCCCACGTTCTCCACGGGCTATACATTTCATTCAAATGAAAAGAGGCATGTCCCATGAATGGCTTAGAGCCAATCCACACACCTTTTTGCAGCATCCCGTATTTGTACTTATCCTCGATCCCAACGCCGCAGTGTTCACAAAAGTACAAAGCGGTATACGGTAGATGTGTTCCGTCTTCACCCTTCTCCCACTTAACCTGTCCCCATTGGAACCGCTGCAACTCGCCACAATGCGGACAAGGCACATAAAAATATCTTTTATCTCCCGCTTCAAACGCCTTTTCGATTCGAGAAAAACCTTTGATTGTAGGGGTACTGATCTCAAGCAACTTACTCAGATCGCCAAACGTTGCGGAACGCTGGTGAAGGAGCTGCACCGGATCGCCTTCTTCCGTCACGCTATAGCCGTCCACTTCATCACATACAATAATTGGAGCAGATCGCCCGCGCATTGTGTTCGCAGATCCCGACCACGAGAACATGAGAAAGCCGCCCGGGTAAGACTTCATGAGCTGGTTGTTTACGCCGTCCCGACTGCGCGGTTTTGCCACTACTTCAGAAATTTGTTTGGTATCAGTCAGCAACGGGGTAAGCTTCGTTTCCTGCCACGTTTTCAAATCTGACTGCGTAGGCTGCATGAACATGACGGACATAGGATTCTGTCCGATATGGTAGCCCACCACGTTGTTAGCAATTTCTGTTTTACCAACCTGCGCCGACCACATAAGCGAAACGCGCCGAGTCCTGCGGTCACTCATACAGTCCATCGGCTCCCGCTGGTATGGAGCATTGTCCGTTTTCCATTGACCGGGGGTTGCGTTGGCTGCACCGATGATTCTAAAATTATCGGCCCACTCAGAAATATTCATCCGCACTGGTGGCTTGAGCATCCTCATAGATTTCTTAAAAACCGACAGCACACCTTGCCAGTTTGAAAGCGGATTTTCCTGCACTACGCTACTCATCCACAACATCCTCCAGCAGCTCTTGCTCACACAATCCGGAGAGCGCAGAATCAATTTCAGATTCAAGCAGCTCCTTAACTGAAACCACATCATCACAAGCCAACACTCGCCCACCTACACGGTCAGGAATGGAAAGCATTGCTTGCCGAACTTCCACAAACGTAGTGGACAACGCGCGCTCCACCTCTTCAAGCGGAGCCACTTCACCAAGCAGCTTGGCAACCTCCAACCGATCACGTTGAATTTTGAGCCGCAGGGATTCCATTTCGAGATCTCCCTTCGTCATGCCATCATCAAGCACCGTTGCACTTCGATTAACTTCGCGCTGGGTATTCCACTGGATGCACTCGGCAAGGTCAAACTGCCACGACTTGCCAAGCCCCCCTTCCTCAACAAACGGCAGTCCTTCGCGGATTCGAGCACGAAGAGTAGGAAGGCTCATAGAAAACACCTGCGCGAGTGTGTTCATGTCCACAAACTGCCGTATGAGTGTGCTCTCAATTTTCTGTTTTTTCTTTTTCTTATCCGCTGCCATTTCAAGACCTTAATCCGGTTATCCACAGGGTTCACACGTAAACAACAGAAAGCCGTTTCAAAACTCCACGCACAATGCGAAACTCGCGATAGCCATTCACCCACAGAGCACCCCCCTCGGGAAGAACCTATAAAGGGAAAGAACGTCCGTAATTGTCCCTCATTGATTCAAACCTTTTTGTTTTAGGGAAAGTTGTAGGTTTCTACCTTTCTCGGCTTCTGCACGCTTCTTGGCTCTTAATTCTGCGTCTTCAACCAACGATAATAGACCGTCTTCACAGACGACACAGACATGCCCATTGCACGGGCTATTTCTAAATGCGTCAGCCCTTCACACCTCATCTGGATAATCTGCCTATTGCGCTGCTGCTTAATCAGTCCCGAACATTTCGGAATGCTCAACGGCTCGCCCGCATACTCTGCCGCCAACTCACGCGCTGCATCTTCCCCGATGGTCTGTATGAGCCAATGAGAAGGCCTCATGCGGCTAGGTGCTGGCACATATATATTACGGCACTTATCCTGCTGCTTGCCCCGCACCAGCTCCATTGTCTTCTCAATACCGATAACGTCCGCAATGGCCTGTGCTGTTGCTGGTAAAGTTGCTTGTTGCTGCATACCTACCCCCCATCACTTTCTGAGTTTGATATTCTCGGCGAGTTCGCATGTTCGCTTGGACAAAATATCCAGAAGCTTACCGCCGTTGTATCCTGCCAATCCGGTAGCCGCTGCCTTCTGATCCGGAGTAAGAAACGCCACATCTTGCAGAAACAGCGAAACCACAACGCCAGTAAAGGCTGCAACCAACATAGCAATCATCGTGGCTTTAAACGTGCAATTGGTTCGCACCGCCCGAACAAGGCCGCCTAGTACTGATATGACGATAGGGGGCAAAAGCCCCCATGCTTGCGCAAGCAGATCCTTTTCAGGCATCAGACACGCGCCTCTGCGGGTAAGGGGGAGTTACCTTCAGGAAGATCCGGAAGGTTGCGGAGCTGCAAAGTACGTCGCTGGAACTCATCAAGCCCCGGCACTTCATATCCAGCAGCAGAAAGCCGCACTGCGGACTCATAAGCCTTAATGCCAAGCCCAAGCCCTGCGGAGATCAAATTGATTGTGTCCTGTGCGTTAATAGTCATGCTACTTGCCCTCCTTACTGGTAATTTGAAGCATCAGCCGTGCAGCGTCTTTCAAAGCGTCCTGAGCACCTTCTTTCAGGCGATCATAATTATCCGGTTTTTCTTTGTACGCGGCGTAGATGTATGCGGCATCTCGATACAGAACGATTGCGCCCTTGGTTCTATTGAGAACTGGCGCGACTATCGTAGACATGCGCTGCTTCAATTGCGGGCTGGTTGTTTTATCGTTGTACAATTGCAGATACTCGCCATGCAGGGACGCATACTGCAACCGTAGCTCTTCCCCTGCTGCTAATGCCTGTTGATCTGGTGGTAGATTCTTGAATGCACATGCAGAAACCATAAGAGGCGTTAACAGCATGAACACAAGCATCAGGTTAGCTTTTTGTTTTGGACTAACTTTCTTAACTTGAACTTTAGTATCTGCTTTTAATCGTCCATAAATTGCAAAAACTGACGCAATTACACCACCAAGCGTTACAAGTTGATTTATAAGTTCAGCTTTTGAACTTTCATCAACTTCAATTCCAAATTGCATGAAAACAATACATAGGATTGAGACAACACAACCCCATACAGTTTTTGATTGTAATAACCCTTTAACTTCATCCATAGATCATTCTCCAAATAGTTTAGACAATAAAAAAGGCATGTACTATTCAAGTACATGCCTTTTTTATCACTAAATAAATATGCAAACTATGTGCATACACCTATATGCATATTAGCGATCTATTTTTTTTTATTTTTACATAAACTTTCAAAATTAAAAGAGCACATAGAATAAACTACGTGCTCTTTTTGTTATCAATTAAGGTGATTATATATGTGTGCAACTACGTATACATTTCATTATTTATTTTTAACGCACAATTGATCATCCAAAACATACACTTGGTACCAAATTGCATCAGATTGCTCTTGGCAATATATATATCCCTTTTCTTTCATATAATATTTCATAGCAAAGTTGCTTAATGGAGCACAGATTAATATCACAATACCAGCATAAAGCATAAATTTCTCAACGAACTTATAACCACGACAGTTTGTAGTTTTTTTCAACACAAACTTCCAGACCAAGAGCAATTCTAACGGAATCAGAAGGATAGGTGCTGACAACGCATAAACTCTTCCAAGGCTATATGAAACTATCGAATCACCGCTATATATAGCATATAAATCCGGCAAAACAACTTTAAAGGCAAAACCACATAGCACTGGCACCAAAATCAGAACAAAAACAAGTTGCCAAAGAGGCAATTCATCTACGGCATCATATACATTTCTTCCCATACTACATCCAATCTAGTTAATTCTTCAGATTTTTTTCGATAGTATTGTTTAATTTCTTTTATTAGGAAAGTTCTATTTAACTCTAACATTCCTTCTTGGTACATAGCACCAATATCTACAAATACCGTTTCCGTTTCAGTATACACTTTCACAGCCCAATCTGAGGCACTCTGGAATCCATTTTCAAGCAATTCGCAAAACTTTGTTGTTACACCAGACTCGTTATCCAAATATGACAGCAATTCTCCAACGCCAAACCCAACCAAAACTGCCGCTGCGATCGGCACAGCAACAAAACTGGTTACTGAAGCTACAGCAGCGACTACTACACCAGTAACTGCCGTAGTAACCCCCAACTTCACTATATCAGTTGCAAACATACCCACAAACTCTGAAAGAGAGGTTTCATCATTTAAAATAAAATCCAAAGTTCTTATAGCAGCACAAGCAAAAAAACAGAAACGCGCTCCCGCACGCATGGCTTTAGATCGACCAATTTTTCCGATACCAACTTCAACAAGCTTTGCGTTTGAAGCAGAAAACACAGGAGCCCTGAGTAATTTTCTCAACCCTGCATATCCGCTGAGTTTATAACATAACGTGCCAGCAGAATTTTTAAATGGAGTGGCCCTTATTCCTAACTTACCAAGTTGACGCATGATCTTAACACTGCCAACACTATCTTTTACAGTTGGACCAAACCGCAATATATACTCGTCATCTATACTTAGACCAAAATACTTAATTGCCTCTATCGCTTCATCCGCTGTGATAATTGCAACAACTTCCGTGCTGGCATTAAATTTCTGCTGAAAATTTTTTTCAGGAATCGAAACAAGATTCTTCAGATCTATATCAATATTCACAGGATCATGATGGCAGTCTGCGGTTGTATGATGATCGCCATAGCATTCCCATCGCCCTCGTTTTACACCGCTGTCCTCTCCCATCATTCTACCTCCAGAAATACTTTTAGCTTAGCCGAAGTTGTTTTAGAAAACGCAAAATCTGTTTCCCCATCTAGATTCGTTACTCCAGTAATAATCTCACCTGATTCAAGCTCAAGTTTGTATTTAACATTCGGAACAGGCTCTCCCCCACTATCACGAATAATAAACTTCCTATTAAATACAGGGAGCAATTTTGAAACAGTCCCACTTGTTGGCTCATCCCCAATATTTACCGTCCCGCTTCCAATTGTAACCCCACCACAGCTAATCTTACCGCCCGTCAACGCTGCTGGCTTACCATTAATAAACACAGTAGATGAACCTGTGGCAATCGTTCTACCATGCTTAGGGTGACTCGGCTTATCATGCGGTTCCAAGGGATCTCCCACCCTCCCTGCTGGTAATCCATCTATGAAAACGTCGGGGGAGCCAGAAGTCACTTTGGTTGGATGAAAACCATCATGTTCTGTCCCAATATCATTAACTTTTACAGCTTTCATTCATCTGCTCCATATTATTTGGACAATACAAAGCAATAAATATACCTAAAAAATTAAATATATATTTCAGCATAGTAAAATTCTAGCCCTAAAAAAAAGGCAATAACTTGCCTAAAAATGAGCAACTTATTGCCTACGTTGGCAACTTATTGCCAACAGGAACACTTCAAACTCTAGAAATTTAGCCCTGATCTTTAGCTAACAACTCGAAGCCTTTTTCTAGATTCGTCAAGTACACTTCGACTGAAAGCTCAACATGCCCGCACCGCTTACAAACACGCTGGCGAATGATGTGACTGTTGTCAGAGATATTCGAACGCGGCACATGCGTTTTGCCGCCACATGAAGGACACAACATGCTTACCCCCCTTCTATACCAGTAACGGCTCGTTCATTCATGAATGCAATCAAATCGCCTTCATTTACACGGTACACGGCGCGTTCGCCCTTGCTCATGTTTGCCGCTGGCAGCTCACCCGAAGCAATGGCAGCACGTACCCATTTAGACGATACAGAAAGCCGCTCTGCAACTTCCTTTGTGCTCAAGTAATTAATCAAACATGCCTCCAAGCTCTGCAATAGCATTCTTGCGGTAGTGATCTCTAAAAGTAATGTAGTGAGTGGTGCTCTTCGGATCTTTATGGCCTAACGCTTGGCTCAGCTCCATAAACGGATCTATGTGTTCACCACGCTGCCGCATTGCAATAAATTCGTCATACATCATATTGGCGAAAGTCTTACGCAGAGTATGCGTTCCAACATTTTCGACAACGCCCACCCGCTGCATCGCCTCTATAAGAATCATCCGCGCCCGCTCGTAACTAATAGGCTTATTAGTGTCGCCCTGTGCTTTAAAAAGATACGTTTCAGGACTCGCCCACACCATCGCCTTAACCTGCTCAAGAATCGCACTACGAGCCGCCGGAGCCAGATACACGCTACGCGACTCATGCTTTCCTTTCATAAAACGGCGTTTCACTTGAATTGTGTTACGAATACGCTTATTTACAACAACGTCTTTAACACGAAGCGACAGCATTTCTTTAATACGAAACCCTGCCAGTACACCAAGCACAAAAAGGCACTTGTCACGAATGTGATACCGACCTTGAAAGGCGTTAGAGCACTGTAGTGTTTCTTCTTGTGTTAATGGTCTACAGCCGGACATATATATTACTTTCCACCTAAAAAAAATTGAAAAAAATCATGATCGAAAAACTACCACTCCTTTTTGATACTGGTGAAGACTTTCACCTCATAAAACGTAACATTCTTTTTCTTTGTTTTTTAATCATTGCCCTTACCGGACTTTCCGAACTTCCTTTACATCCCCCGTCAGAAACTACATCCGCCAGTATTATTTATAAACTTATTCTCGTTACACCTTTTGCTTCAGGCTTTTCTGCATTTATCCTTTGTTACCTATGCATCCCATTCACCTATTCAGCTTTAGCATTTGCAAGCAACTATCTGGCTGAAGCTGCAATCGTTCTTAAAAGACTTGAAGAAGAACGACAGCAACACATAAAAAAATTTATAAAAACCAAACAAAAACGAGAACGTCTAAATAAAGATTTAGAGAAACTTAAATCGAATTACACATCGGACAAGGTTCCTCATAAACTTTTTACCGAAGTTAAAAACAAGACAGAGCAAATAAATGACGAGCTAACAATTCTTGAACTTAATTTAAGCATTATTACTTCTCAATTTGAAAAATTAAATAATAAAACCAAAAAGATAAAAATAGATTCTCTTTTTTCATTAGTTCTCCCTGGTGTCACACTTGGTCTTTCATATCCAAACCTTTTTGCATTCATTAAATTGATATTTTAACACGCTAAAAAGCTACTACCCAACAAGTACCAATGAGATACGACTTAACCTTTACCACATCGCTTAGTTACAACAACGTCCTTCACACGAAGCGACAGCATTTCTTTAATACGAAACCCAGCCAATACACCAAGCACAAAAAGGCACTTGTCACGAATGTGATACCGACCCTGGAAGGCGTTGGAGCACTGTAGTGTTTCTTCTTGTGTTAATGGTCTACAGCCGGACATAATATTCCTATTCAACGGTGATTAAATGACTATACCCACAGCAGCCGATGCAATTAACCTTACTGAGTCAATCAAAAAAGTCAGACGAAATATTATCTTACTTTCTTTAGCCAGCCTCACCAGCACAAAAATTATTGTTGATTTACAGACTACAGGTGGCAGCCTTACCACCTCGCCATTTAACCATTTGCCCTCAAAAAGCGTTTTTACTTTTTGGTTTTCTTTTCTCTTTATTCATCACCTAGAATCTACTCTATTTATATTACTAGGAAGCCTTGTTGCTCTATTACTACGGTCTTTTTTTGATTTTTACTTATTTGAAAAACATACAAAGAAGACATTTCAGAGACCTTTCCAGAGAGCTTTTTCTACTTTAATAGATTTAGAAATAGGATTTGCAAAAATTAAACGCTATAAATTCAGAAAAAGTTTATTAACATCTATCATTTATACCCCACCAGCAACACAAGCGCATTTAGACTTGCGGGCACTACTTTACATTACTGAAACATACTTACACAGAGTTGGCACACAGAATGATTGCAGGAAACTTCACGAGAGTATTCCTAGTGGAGAAATAAGCTACGACAAACTGCCTCCCGAAACTCAAAAAGCACTCGATAGCTTTCATTTAAGATTTAGACATGAACTACGTGAGCGAAAAGACGATGCACGCATTGAATTTTATCATTATTCTATTGAATACCTTTCATGCCTGTTCTCACCAGCAATTGCCATACTCACTTTAGCTTATTGCACATACGCCCTCTCAACAAAACTCGGCAGCCCAGCCCTATCCTTATTACCCCCTATGACCTTTATGCCTTTACTATAGTTTCCATGCTGTCCCATATCAAAATGGAACCAACTCATGCCTTCGAAAGCTTCAATGCGCTGGATGTATTCAAACTCCGGCGCATTTTTATTTTTGTGAAGCTCTGCCCAGATCTCAGGCGGGGTTGTGTGTTTGAATTTGCAATCCATAGCGCGGAAAAACTTGTGCTCGGAAAGCTCTGCACCCTCTGGACAATCCAAAGGCCGCCAACCGGAGTAACGGAACACATACGGAGCCTCGTACCATTCCGACTCGCTAAACAGATTCCAATTGTTCACGCTGCATACACCGTATCGCTCTCGCAGCCGATCCAGCGTTACAAGTACACGGTAATCGAACAGGCGAAAAAGCTTATTCTTGTCCCTGCGGAATACATCACGGATCGGAACCGGAAGCAGCTCCGGCGGTGGAATTAGCTCCTCAATCGCAAACCGCTTTGGCACGTAAGTACTTCCCATTTTAAGCTCCTATCGCCATGCTTTTAGCCATACCGCCTGTCAGCATCGTAATCTTAGCCCCCTGCCTTGCATTCCCTGCGGCAAGCGCGGCTTGTGCCTTGGCAGTATCGCCCACAAGTGCAATTTGCTCTGTTCCGTTTCGCCCAGGCAATGCACCCACATGCTCTACGTTCTGGTGCGTGAAACTGACATAGCGTCGGCAAAAGTCTTTAGTGAACCACGTCAATTCGGACTCTTTCAGCGTAGAACACAGCCGCGCCCAGCCACCAAAACCACGAGCCACAACCGCCGCCGTTACAGGATCGTCGAAAACAACCGCTTTCGAACCGCTGACTTCGACAATCGCCTGATAAACCTTTCCCGCCTCAACTTCGGCTCTATCCTCAACCTTGCCCTCGATGAACTCCAGAAGCTCCACAGGTCGCGGAAAGAAGCGGCATTTTGAAATGGCCTTGTCTACCCCCTGCACCACGTCCTGCACAGGGTACGGATTCAATGCACGAAAATAAATTTGCGTACGGAATTCGTCAGCCTCGATCCCGAAGAACTGGCACAACCCAATAAATCGCTGTAAAAACACATCGCGTTCGTCGAGATTTTCCCAATCCATGCCTACGCTCCCTTGCTCATCAAAGCTTCATACACGGCCTGATTCTTTTCACTCACGGAGTCAGCCTTTTTTGCCTTACCCTTGCCCTGTTTCGGCAGATAATTGCCCTCTTGAACTTTGAGCATGTTGCCCACGTTCAGCAGCCAGTTGAACTGTGCAGTCCATTCGTTCACTTCACCCATGAGATACGGGCAGGATGCTACGAGACGGAAATACTTTTCCCAGCCCTCGAGTGTGCGGAATTCGGAACCAGCCTTCATACGAGCACGAATCATGCCCTTACGCTTACCATCAAGCTTCATCAGCTTCGGCAATGCCCTGCCTTCCGGCTGTTCATCCACGAGCACACGGTTGTACATTGCTGCTACGTCGTCGAAAAATTCGGCATCTTCCTGCGCCTTGGTTTTACCCTTCACGGCTTCAGGTTCAGAAATCGGTTCCGGTTCGGCCTCGACATGCACACCAGAATCGGAATCCGATTCGTCAGGGCTTTTGACGTATGTATTCTCTTCTCTATGTTCTATGTTATATGTTCTATGATTCGGGGAAGGTTGTCCGAGTGCTTCCGCAAAGGCTTTCACGAAGGCTTCCTGAAAGGCTTTTGAGAGACCGTCTACCAACGCTTTAGCGCCTATTAATAGTTCATCTTTAAGAGGACTTTCGGGCAACCCGTCATATCCTTTCTGCCAGTTCTTAACTACGTTCGGACTCTCCGGCAGGTTGTACCGCAAGAAGTTAGGGAACCAAAAGAGCAGCTTCCCGTCGTGCTTAACAATCCCTTGCGTTAAGACTTCCTGAAAGCCTTTCGTGAAGGCTTCCAACTCCATACCAAGCTCACACGCCAGACCGGGAATATTTGCCCGTAACGCGCCGAGCTGGGTAAGATCCGGATGCGTAAGCATGAAGAAAACAATCAGCTTTGCATCGTTAGACAGGGCCATAAATTTAGCATCGTTCCAAATACACACAGAAATTTTACGGTAACGCCGTTTTGTCATGAATTTACTCACTAAAGTTGTTGCATTGCGAGTTAAGTTCTTGCGTACAGCCAAGTTTTTCGGCATAGTACACGCCTTAACCCCCTAGTTAAGATTTATCTTATTGCGCTCAGTGCTCTAACACTGGGCGCTCTTATTTTACCCTTCCCGTTCCATCCTCACGGCGGTAATAGTCTCTTCAATTTCTGACTTTGCACGCTCTGCAAGCCGTTCAAGCTCTCGCAGATCCGCACCGTTGCGAATTGCTTCGTGCAGTTCCATAAGCGGCGGGTAATCGTCTAAACACTCACCCTCGATGCTGTCCTTATCCGGCTGCCTACAACTGTTCGGCGTTACGTGCATGTCTGCACCTTCTGCCATGTAGTTGAGAATGCCTTCTGCAAGCTCACGCTCTCCACGCTGATCCAGTTCGTACACAAGCACTCGAATCCGCTGAATTGGTGACCGGATAAAGTCCTCTGTAAAATCAGGGTTCCGCACCTGCCGATAAATCTGCATATGCCCTACCCCTAAAATTCGTCCTAAAGAGGGAACCCCAAGCACGTCCTTTGCCGCGCTCATAAGTTCCCAAGGCTCTAACATCGCATTACTCATATACTTTTCCCGTTGCTTAAAAACTTGCCCCCCGCTATGCGTAGTTCACCACAAACATTACACAAAACTAAAAGGGGCAAGGGTTTGAAACTTGATAGAGAATTACAGCTTGAAATTTTAAATTATTTAGCTGCAAACTTTGATGAACCGTTTCCAGAAAACGTATTCGACTTAGAAGATCAATTTGGCCCCACTACAGCCTTTCAACTCCTTTACTTACACGGCCTCGAATTAATTGAGGGGCGCAAAGAAATGATTCCAGAAAAGGATGCTGAAGGTGAATTCGCCGGTCACCGGTCAGTCGGAAATGTTCGGATCACACCAAAAGGAATTGACCTACTCCAACAAGACGGCGGGTTATCAACCATTCTCAGGAAAGTGACCTTCAAGCTGGACGAAGACCAATTTAAGGACATTCTTGACCTTGCAGTCGATCAAAGCACTATCCCCGCAGAACAAAAAACGGCGATAAAAAAAGTGTTAGAGACAGCTGAGGAGACAACAATTACTACCTTCATCACAAAAGGGATTGAATCGCTAATCAAAAGCACTCCTGATCTTCTCACCTTGTTTGCAAAAGCTATTTAGGCATTCGTTCCCACATTAGTTCGAGACGAATTCTACTGAGCTCATCCAGCGAGCCTTTACCTTCTGTAATTGGCACAAAATGGGTGAGCTCAATAAATCCGTTCCTAATATGCCGATACTTAATCCGCCCAATCACAGCCCCTAATGAGGAACTAACATCCAAAGTGCCGTGCGTTTTGTCATGGGGCTTCTCATCATCTAGCTTCCAAACAAACGGCGGACTTCCTGCCACTTGAAAAGCTGTAAGCTGCCCCAATGGATGTTCTAAATCACTAAAAACATCCTCTTCACTCTTATCCAACCGTTTGCCACTTTTCACATACTCATCAGCCTGAGACATTAATCCTCCTATCTAATCAGTGAATACACAGGCACACATTATCTGTGCACCTTTGGGCACCAAATGTTATAGTGCGGTATCAATCCAATTCTCTGTCCCTAATACAAATCAGGGCGTAAATTCTGCAAAGGGATGCCGAGCTTTACGTGGTAACGTAAGGCTGCTTCCCCGCTTAAAGCGGACTGTCCCTTACAATGCCGAAGAACAATGCTGCGGCTAAACTCGCAACGCCGCCCAATTTCTGCATAGGAAAGGTCATTATCCTTCCGATATTGATCTAAAATATTCATGAACATAATGTTACGCATTCGTAACGAAGGAAGTCAAGTGCTAAAATGTTACGACGACTTTACAAGAAAGAAGATAACTCCCATCACATGGGAAAATTTGACCGAGAAGCATCACGCGCGTGGGCACTAATCATGAATAAAATTCAAGCATTGCGCTCACAAGGAAAGACCCTCGAAGAAATCGGAAAAAAGTTACACGTCACACGTGCAACAGTCAGTCGGTGGATTAGCGAGGACATTGGTGGCGAACGAACTACGTTCGGCGATATGCTACGTCATGCCAAAGCGTTAGACATTGACTTTTACGACCTTGCCGGAATCCAGCCAGATCGGATCGAAGTCGCGGACGCATACGACAAAGCTTTAGGAAAAGTACTTGAGGATTTTGCCCAAGACGACGACCTAACCATCGAAGACCTTGGAAGAAAAACTGAAATCCCAGCAGAAAGAATTACTGCGATCTTCGACGGTTCAGACGCTATAACTGCATACGAACTATATCAAATATGTAAGGCTCTTGAGATAAAATCAAACATAGCTCTCAACAGGGCCGTAAAATTAATTAATACTAAATAGACAATAGGGGGGAGCAAATGGACTTTGCTGACCACATCCAACGCTTTGCAGATCGTGTTGAAAGCATGAGCGGACATATCAATACTGAAGAAGCCGCCAAAAGCGCACTTGTTATGCCGTTCTTGCAAACCTTAGGATACGACGCTTTCGACCCACGCGTGGTTGTGCCAGAATTTACCGCCGACATTGGTACTAAAAAAGGTGAAAAAGTAGACTACGCAATCGTCAAAGACGAAGAGCCAATCATGCTTATTGAATGCAAAAACCTTGGCGACCCACTGGACGAAAGCAAAGCTGCTCAGCTCCATCGCTACTTCCACAACATTCCAACTGCAAGAGTTGGCATTTTAACAGACGGTGTTCGTTACAAATTCTTCTCTGATCTGGACAAGCCGAACATTATGGATTCCAGACCATTTATGGACATCGACTTTAACCACTTCGACGAAACCCTGCTCGAAGACTTACGCAAGCTCACTAATGACAAGTTTGACGTAAACAACGCCTTGTGTGCTGCTCAAAACCTTAAATACACACGAGAAATCAAAAAGATTTTTAAGCAAGAGCTGGACAAACCATCAGACGCATTTATCAAACACTTTGCGTCTCAAGTGTACTCCGGATCTATGCGCGCCAATGTAGTTGAGGACTTTAAAGAACGAGTCATTTCTGCTCTGGAAGGTCATATCAACGACGTCATCCAAGAACGCTTGCAGTCTGCAATGTTTGGTGGCGTAAAACCAACCATCATTAAACCAACTGATCAACCTAGCCAAACCGAAGAAGATTCAGACGCACCTAATTGCGAAACAGCTCCGGTAGAGCCTGAATCCGAAGTTGTAACTACCGAAGAAGAAATTGAAGGATACCTTACAGTAAAAGCTATTCTTTCGCAGGTCATTGCTCCTGAACGCGTCGTAATGCGCGACAGAAAAACTTACTGCGGCATCATCTTAGATGATAACGGACGTAAGCCGCTCTGCCGCCTCCACTTCAACACCGCCCAGAAGTATGTTGGCCTTTTCGATGAAGAAAAGAATGAAACTAGACACCCAATTGAACAGCTTAACGAAATATTCCAATTTTCTGAGCAATTAAAAGAACGCGCCCTCGCTTACGACGCGTAAGACCACCTTTCATTCATAACCCCGCACTATGCGGGGTTTTTTCATACCCCACCACCACAGAGCCACTACCTAAGTGGCATTATTTTTCCGCACATTGTTACGCGTACGTAAACTTTTTACGCGCTCTCTCTTGACTTTTCTTGTTACGCGTGTGCAACATATACCCACGCCGAAAGAAAAAGACAAAACGCAACGCGAGCACAGCACCGTTGTTAGTCCGTCACTTCTTGGGTGCATGTCTGCGGCATACGCATAGCGGTGCAATGGATATGGTTGGTGATACAGGTAAGAATGCTGACTAGCTGCGGTACAGCCTTGCAAAATAACGGCTGCAAGGCTGCACCACTAACAAAACGAGAGGGCTGCATGTTCGCAAGCAGATCAAAAGAATGGCCTACGACGGCTTTTATTAACCGCCTGTTCATAGCTGGCATTTTGGCACTTGGCTTTGCTGCCCTGCTCAGTTTTGGCGAAATTTTAACGAGGTAAGGAATTATGAGTTACGAAGTAACCCTCGAAAGCCTTAAAGGCGGAGCCGCTGTTGAGATGGTGAACAATGCCCTTGAGGAAGTATGGGCAAACGTTCTTGATCCAAACACAAACGCCACAGCAAAACGTTCTGTGGTTATGAAAATTGAATTTAAACCTGCACAAGACCGCGCAAGTTCACCAGTAAGCATTGCTGTTGAAAAGAAATTAGCTTCTCAGGCTGCGGTATCTGCACACGTAAATATTGGCACCGACAGCGACGGAATAGCCACCGCTTCTGAATACATGAATCCAAATCAGAACGAGCTGCCAATTGACCAGAAAAGCGCATCCTCTGGCGAAAAAACAACACACGTAGCACAGAACGTAACCCCGTTCCGTACCGCTGCTAACAACTAACCTTCTAACACATTCGAGAAATGAACATGAACGAGAATATGTCCCACGATACTGCCGAACTTCTTATTGAAACTGGTCACGACCTTGCGAAAGCAAAAATTGATAACGACAACAAGTTTGTTGTGCACAACCACGAAGGCCGCCCATACGTAAAACGCGGCTGGGAGCGTTTGCTTGAAGCAGAAGCCGAGACTCTGCGCGTAACAACTCTTTCCGGCTTGAATGACTTCCTCACCAACAACCCTGATGGTCTTGAGCTCGAAAAACTCATGGTGCATGTAGTCGATCAGGAAACCGTTGCTGTCCGCTCCATTCCATACGGGCCACATAAGCAGCGTCCTGTATTCATGATAGCAACAGCGCTTGTTCCAGATCACATGTTCTCAAGTGCAACGCGCCCTTCATATCACTCACCGGAACAGTTTATTCCATACTTGCAGTCCTGCTTTGTCGAAACCACTGGCGACCACCTGAAGGACGTAATCAAAGTATGCGGCAACGTGTGCACATCTGCCGAAGTTCAGCAGGAAGACGACGGCATGAAGCAGAACGTAACCACCCGTGCCGGTGTTGTTACTAAAGAGAAGACAGAAGTACCTAACCCTGTACTCCTCTACCCATTCTCAACATTTACCGAAGTGGCTCAGCCTGGTCGAAAAATGACACTCCGCTTTAGAGGCGGCGACGGTGGCGCAGGTGCTGCCCTTATCGAAGCCGATGGCGGCGCATGGAAGATCACCGCTATGCAATCCATTGCTGAATGGCTCCGCGAAAACCTGCCGGAAGAAGTAAAAGTTATCGCCTAACCTCACCCCCTCCATACACTGCGCCGGATGCAACGGGAATGCATCCGGCATAACCAAAGGAGCAAAGAAAATGGTAGCAACAATTTTGAATCAAACTGGTCAGCTCGAACTCTCCGGCCTTGCCGAACAGTTTCGCGGCAACCTTCACAACTCCCCCTACTACCTCGAAGTAGATACCGTTGCAGGTGTTCCGGTAATTGCCCACTGCGACTGCTGCGGTCACCTGATCTGCGAAGGCGAGGTGCACACCAGCAGCAACCACGGCGTATGGTGCTCCCGCTGTATGCCGAGGGGATGTTAAGCACACAACGCTCGCTTTATCTGAAACAACTCACCGCCTGAAACGGCACCTATTTTTATAGAGCTAATTGGAGTTCATATGTCTGCATTCGTTAATCTGAAAACACTGTCCGAAGAACTTGGCATGTCATACTACCATCTATCCAGAGTATGGCGGGAATTGCCTCACATCATCATGCCTGGTGCAAAAGGTACAAACGGCAGAAGCGCACGTTTTTCAATTATCGATGTAAGGGCATATCTCATTTCAACCCACGGGGAAAACTATGGCGATCAAGGCTTACAACACAAAGAAGGGCAAACGCTATCAAGTAGAGCTGTACTATCAAGGCCAGCGGGTAGCCAGCAAAGCGGGATTCTTGACCAAGAAAGAAGCAAACACATGGTTGCATCAAGAAGAAAGAAAGTGGGAACGCTACGGCTCCCAAGCAGCCCCGACCCGCATGACCTTCGAGCAACTAGTTAATGCCTATCTGACCGAGATGGCAGATCGCCGAAAACGGAATACTTACATTTGCAAACGCGGCGTTTATCGTCGCGTTTTGCGGTTCTTCAACTTCAATTTACTGCTCACAGATATTAACCGAGCAACGCTCACAAGCTACATGCAAGCCCAAAAAAAAGACCGTGGAAGCAAGGCAGCTAACCGCGATCTTAAAGAACTTTCTATCATCTTCAACTGGGGCATTCGTCGCAACCACATGCTATCGAATCCAACAAAGCAAATTGAACCTTATGCCGAAGATTCTTACGTACGTTACGTTCCTCCACCAGAAGACATTGAGGCCGTCCGAAACGCTGCAACTAAGGAAGAACGGCAATTAATTGATACGCTCTACTACACTGCGGCGCGAATATCTGAACTGCTCAACCTCACTTGGGATGATGTTAACTTTGAAGCCCGTTTCATTCGCTTATGGACCTCCAAACGACGCGGCGGGAACCGAGAACACCGAACCCTCGCCATGCACGAGAATCTTTACCAGCTCCTGTACGAGATGTGGCAAGAACGAGATCCGGACACACCGTATGTATTCGTCAACTCAAAAACCGGAACCAAACACAACAGGTCAAACGACTTTACCCGCTTCCTATTCCGCAGAGTCTGCGCTCGAGCTGGAATAGAAAACTACTTCACCGCGCACAGCATTCGCCATTACGTAGCAACTCACCTTGTGAACTCCCGCAAGGCAACACACAGGCAAATACAGCAGTTCCTCGGGCATATGAATATTAGGACAACAGAAACGTACCTGCACGAGTTGCAGATAGATCATGATATTTTGAATGCATTTGATGAGGATGAATGAAAGAAAAGCCCCCGATATAAAAATGTATCAGGGGCTTTTGAATGACTATACAAAATTAATGTGTGGTTATGGCAATGTGTTGATCGCCAATACGCGGCTTAGCTATCTTTAACCATTTCGAAGGTTCGAACTACCTTCTCACCGATGTCATCCACTAAACATTCTTCGAGACCCAAAGTTAACAAAACCTTTTTGATTTTTTTAACATTCATTTGCAGCGCCATGGTGATATTTATAACATAATGAATCGAAATTCCTAAAGGAAACCATGTGTAATGCTCGTCTACATCCAGAAACCATGTTCTAACAAAAGGTTCAAAATATCGACGCGAGTTATGGCAGGCTTTTCTCAACTCTGCAACTGTTGTAATCCCGAGTAACTCCAAGAATCTAATGTAGTAGCCTGTGTCCAGTTTGTCAGTTAATACATCCCCTATTGACGGGACAAAAACCTTATTAAATTCTTTGACCAACTGATCAGTCTTTACAAATTCTGTTAGTGATTCGGCATCTAACAAAATATCTTGAGGCTCTGTTTTTATCTTCTCTGGTAAACCATCTTTATATTCAGACAGCTGTTCCCGAATAATCTGAAATTCATCATCTGCTAACTCAAGTAAACCTGCAAGCCTCGAAAATCTTCGCCGAACCGCTTTCGGAACATCAGATTCAGATTTGTAGCCTATGTCATGTTCAATTTCAGCCCATGCATGCTGAAGGATCGTACGGATCTGAATCTCAAAGCGTTTCCCTGCACAACATTTGTACTCAGGCAAACAAGTTCGCTCATCTTTGTGAGAAGCAATTAGGTGCAGTGACATATAACCAAAGCGATCAGGCTCCGCTGCCTTACGCTTATCAATAGAGTTATCCTCATCGAGGACAAGCTCTTTTTCAATAAGCTCTGCAACGTTATCTACATCACCTGCAAAATATGTTGTTATTCTAAAACCAACAACATCTGTTAGATCTGACAACTCACAATAGTTTTTACCTTCCCTGCTAATCTTTCCCTCAAGGCTTTTCCGCTCCTTACACCTACTAGTTAAGGAATGGTATTCAACACCTGCATCGTCAAGTAAGGTAGACAGCAGCTCGTATGTTCTCTTCTCAAGACTTTCATAAACATGTACTTCAGCATCAAAAGTAGACAATATCTGTTCGTTCGCGCTCATTAGGCATCACCCTCCTACACAACAAATATAGGAAAGCCTTTTTACCGTCAAATAACCTACCGAAATAAAAACTTATCAGGTCAACATGACGGTCTATCAAAGCCTTGTAAATCCACCGTGAAGACTGTCATCGCTCTACGCTACTATCGCTCTTTTCTATACGTGATTTCATACGTGATTCGTTTTCAGATATGAATATTTTCCTGCAATTCTATGCAATCAAACATGCGGTAAGCATCTGAAAAATAAGGTTTAGCAACACACTGCATTTTTA
>CALODB010000009.1:0-955292 GCA_942492085.1 uncultured Desulfovibrionaceae bacterium
CACTCCAAGAATCTTCCGACACTCTATGATTTCTCTTCTTTTTTAAAACGATGAGAAAATTCTTGAACAAGCTGAAAACAAAGATCTCTGGAAAATTGTTTTCTCGTATCCCCTGCTCCGTGCGTTAAACCAATTACCATAAATGCCCTATAGACAGCCCCGCGTGTTAAAGTCTGAGCCATCCTTCCCGCAAAGCTACTTGATATTTTTACGACCCTGCCGAGGCAGCCATTCGCGACACTTTAGGATATTGTATTTACTTGTAGTTAGGACAAGTTAGCAGAAAAAATTAACATCATCGCATTTCTAAACATGCTACAAAAAAAAGACCGGACAATGTCCGGTCTTTCTCGTTGTGTCGTAGGGATTAGCGCTGCACCCTAAAGGCTATTTTCTTTTCTGTAGGCAACTAGATCTTCAATGGTGAGAATTGGCATCTCATATTTTTTTGAGATTTCAACGAGCTCTGGCATACGAGCCATAGTGCCATCTGGGTTTGTTACTTCACAAAGCACACCACAATTTCCAAGACCGGAAAGCCGCATAAGATCAACAGTAGCTTCTGTATGACCACGACGTTCAAGAACGCCACCTTCACGGGCACGAAGCGGGAATACGTGGCCTGGGCTATTAAGGTCTGAAGAACTAGCACTACCACAAGATGCTGCTTTAACAGTGCGAACACGGTCAGCTGCAGAAACACCGGTGGTTACGCCTTCAGCGGCTTCAATAGATACTGTAAATGCTGTCTGGAACTGGCTGTGGTTTTCATCAACCATCATAGGTAAATCAAGCTGCTTAATTTTATCATCAGTCATGCAAAGACAAACAATGCCGCTACATTCACGAATGAGTAAAGCCATCTGTGCAGGTGTAAGATGCTCTGAAGAAAAGATCATATCACCTTCGTTCTCACGATCTTCGTCGTCAGTAACAATAACACCAGATCCCTGCTGCAAAGCAGCAAGAGCTCTTTTTACACGTTCCTCTGAGGTACCAAACTGAGCAAGTAATGACTGATTCATTGAATTCTCCAAAAGGGTTAAGAATCGCAAGAATCAGGGCAAGTAAAAAGCAGTGCAAAAGAATAGAGCAGCATAGATACGCTGCCAAAAAAGGAATGCAGGCTGCATTTAATCTCTTTCATCCGGACTCTAACCGTCGGCTCTGGAATCACACCAGATCTGCTGACCTTCGTACAACGAAGCGCTCGCGGGCTTTCCTAATGAGGATTACCGCCGGTAGGGAATTACACCCTGCCCTGAGAATAAATTCGCGTTAAGAAAATTGCTATCTGGTTCCGATCATTGTGTCAACATGACCGGAACCATTTTTATACATTTTATGCAACCTCACCGCCACTGATCACGGTAAATGTGCAACTATTGTCTTTTTTTGTATACTCAACAATTCGATTTCGCCCAAGATCTTTTGCTTCGTAAAGAGCTGAATCTGCAGCATCAAGCATAAGGGCACTTAAGTTTTCCAACTCAAAATCACGTGAATATGCAAACCCGCATGAAACAGTCATCTGCACATTACGCTTAATAATTCGCCCTTGATTGTCCCGAATAACAAAGTCATAAGTTTCAAGGCGCGCCCTAATAGATTGCGCGATGTCGACAACGTCTGCCGCTGCATCGCCAAACAACAAAATAGCAAACTCATCGCCGCCAAATCTACAGCAACAGATATCTTCATCATCATGACGACGGTGCGCGACTTCCTGCATAATTTGAGAAAAAGTCTGCAATGCCTGATCACCGATGCGATGACCAAAGCGGTCGTTAAAAGTCTTCAAGTTATCAATATCCAGCAAAAGCAAACAGATCGGCTTATTATTGCTTTCCCATGCACTAATGCCATCTTTCAGACCTTCATCAAAAGCACGACGGTTAAAGAGCCCTGTTAGACCATCTGTCTTGCATATATGGTCAAGGCGCTCAGCATCCTCTTTCATTACAGAGATAACTTCCTGAAAAGTGCTTCTCAATTGAGCAACAATCTCTTCAGGATCTGCTCCACTACGGACAGCCTCAACACTCTTTTCTTCCAAGCATTCAACGGCACCTTTGTGGGTGTAGACGCTGCGACGGAAATCATCAGCCAAATCGGCAGATTCTTTTAGCGCCTCTTCTAATTTTTTTGCATATGAACTCGCTAAAATAGCTTTATATTCTCGTAAAACAGAGCAATAGGTTTCCTCTGAAAATTCTGCATTCTCAAGAGTTTTGATTAGCAAATCAGCAACAAGTTTTTTTTGCTCTTGAGAATAGTACGAATATTTCTGGGTGCTGCGCAGACAGGAAAGCAATGAACGCCAGCGATCATCGCGTGGTACGCCCAAGCGCTCAAACAGATCACAATATTTATGACCCACTTCGAAACGGCAAATTCTTTCTGAAGGGTTATCAGAATGCAACATCGCCCCCTTACAAATACAGTTCAGCAAGTTTTTCTTATAATAAAAAGTATGACACTCTATGCGAATTTTATTTGTCTAAAATATCTGTAGTTAGAGGCCATAGCTTACAAATTCGTGCTGGCGCATAGCCATTATAAAGTGCATCAACAGCAGATATAAAATGAACCTTATTCTTAATTGCAATCTCTTTAGCAAATTTGCAATCCAATGCAAAGAAACGTTTACTTCGTCTATTACCGACAACGTTCCCCGCATTTTTAAAGTAAGTAATTACACTATCCCACATTCCTACTTTTGCATCCATGGCCTTTTTCTGCATTTCCCCAAGCTCATCTATATACGACTGATGCTTTACACCATGAGAATACACAAATGCCATGCCTTTTTGAACAAGTAAGGCTCCTACATCTCGACCATCACGCAATGTAACGATTGCGACTAACCTTTTATATCTATCTTTAGCAGTAATTTGTTCTAACGTAACTTTCTGTCCCAAGACTGTATCAACTATAAATTTTTTAGCTCTAATTGAAAAGTATTGTTGCTTTCTTTTTTCAAATTTCAGTTCTGGAGTGTCTATAAAAGCTATTCGTACTCTTCTTCCATCTTCAAGAATTACAGTATCGCCATCAACAACTGTAATTACAGTGTGAACTGTATCGGCAAAAGAAGTCAAAACTGTAAGACAAATTAAACATAAAATTACTAAAAAACATATTGTCCGTTTTATCATGGGCACTCCAATAAAAAGCTCAAAAAAAAGGCGGCTTCAATTGAAGCCGCCTTTTTTCTAATTTTCGTAGTAAGACTTGAGAGTCTGACTTCGAACCGGATGGCGTAATTTTCGAAGCGCCTTTGCTTCGATCTGTCGAATACGTTCACGAGTAACGTTAAACAACTTACCAACCTCTTCGAGGGTGTGGTCGGATTTTTCACCGATACCAAAACGTTTACGCAACACTTGCTCCTCACGAGGAGTAAGGTCTGCGAGAACGCCCGCAATCTGCTCGCCAAGTTTAGTGTTTACCACTTCTTCAGCTGGAGCCACTGCTTTTTTATCTTCAATGAAATCACCAAGGCTAGAATCTTCTTCATCGCCAATTGGTGTTTCAAGAGAAATAGGCTCTTTTGCAATCTTCAGGACTTTCTTCACTTTATCGATCGGATAGTCCATGCGTTCTGCAATTTCTTCAGGTGTTGGATCACGTCCAAGCTCCTGAACAAGGTAGCGGGAAGTTCTGATCAGTTTGTTAATAGTCTCAATCATGTGCACTGGGATACGGATAGTACGAGCCTGATCCGCGATAGCGCGAGTAATGGCCTGACGAATCCACCAGGTTGCATAGGTGGAGAACTTGTAACCACGCTGATATTCGAACTTATCAACAGCCTTCATAAGACCGATGTTACCTTCCTGAATGAGATCAAGGAACTGCAAACCACGGTTTGTGTATTTTTTTGCAATACTTACAACAAGACGCAAGTTAGAGCGGATAAGCTCCTGCTTTGCGCGCATTGCTGCGGTGTTACCATATTTAATACGCCAAAGAACTTCTTCAAGATCTGTAACGTTATGACAACACTTCTCTTGCAAGCGATGCAGAATTTCAATCTTACCGAGAATCATTTCCTTAAAGGAGAATAACTCATCAACAGTAAGTCCGAGTTCATCCGCTGCAACAACTGGATTCACTTCACGATCATCAAGCTGCTTGAACAGAATCTGAATTTCAGACTGTGTTTTACCGGTTGAAAGAATATATGCAGAAAGGTCACGCTGACAGTTATGCATCTGCCGCACGTAATCTTCAACAGTCTCGATAACACGGTCGATAAGAGTTTTTTCCAGTTTAATATCACGAAGACGAATTACAACATCTTCTTTGTACTGAATAATCTCTTTTTGCAAACCGTATACTCTACGCTCGAGAGTACAACAATCATCGAGTTTATCGTAAATCTTTCTTTTCTTTTTGTAGATGCTACGAATCTCGTCCAGAAGCTTGATAACGCGTTCACGCTGGTTAAGTTCATCTTCGCTAGGATCATCTTCTTCGATGGTCTTAACAACGTCCTTCAGCTTGACACGGTTCTCTCTAAGGTCTTCACCAACGCTTACGAGCTCTTCAACAGCCACAGGCACTTCTACCAGTGCATATAATACATCCTGCTCACCAATTTCGATCTTCTTAGCGATAACTACTTCGCCATCACGATCGAGTAACGGTACTGCGCCCATTTCGCGCAAATACATACGCACAGGGTCTGTGCTACGTGATGCGTAATCAGTGGTTTCTTCTTCTTCGTTAAATTCAATAACGTCTTCAGAAGGCAGGTCGTCATCGTTGTCAGCATCAGCAACGGGAACTTCATCCTTGGCTTTGTCGTTGTCAACAATAGCAATATTCAACTGATCAAAAATCCCGATGATCTCTTCAACCTGTTCGGGAGTATTCACTTCAGCCGGTAACGCTTTGTTGACCTCTTCAAAGGTCAGGAACCCGTTAACCTTGCCCTTCGCAATCAAGGACTTGATTTGCTGGATGTCCTTAATATTCCCCATTGGACCTCCCCAAGGATTCTTTTAAGGCCAGAAGAAAATCCATCTCTGCATCCTGTTCGCCCCCCTCTGTAATGTGCCGCATTGCGGCGACTAGGGATTGCCCTTGCTGTTGGCGGCGAGTTCTTTCCAGGAACATACAGACATCGTTCAATTCTTCCTGTTCTTTTTGCATCGCAGCCGTATCTACAATACGGTGCTTAATCCAAAATACTTTTTCTTTACCTTCAAGGTACTCAACGGCATCATTGCCGTAAGCAGAAATTTTGTTCCAGAGCGACTCAGCCCATGAGGACTGTAAAAGTTCTATCCCTCCATATTGCTCCAACGTGGACACATGGTGAGGGTAACGTACAACAAACTGCAACACTCGCTCTTCTAATGAAGCAGCTAACACAGGACGCGGGGCAGAAACCTGTAAATTATCCTGATTTTTTTTCCAACCACCGGACTTTTCACGTTTCCCTCGTTGCCGAAAAGAGGAACTCGGCCTAGCCTGAGTAGCTTTTTTAGGAGCAACAATCTGACGTAATTCCATTTCATCCAGACCCAGCCCGGATGCAATTCGAGATACGTAAAATGAACAGAGTTCAGGCAGTTCCATGCTGCTTAAAAAACGGGTAGTCCAGTCCATTACATCTCGCGGCGCATACATGCTAACCGTTGCAGTGCAATACGATAGTCCATCAGGGGATTGAGCAAGAAGCTTTTCAAATGCTTCAACACCCCGCTCATGTAAAAAACTGTCGATGTCTTCACCATCCGGTAAAAGAACAACTCGACACTTCATACCTTTTGTCAGAATCATCTCACAACTTTTTAACGCAGCCTTGCGCCCTGCCTCATCACCATCAAAGATGAGATCAACAGAAGAACAGAAGCCGCCAAGTCGTTTGACCTGATCCGGAGTAAGAGCTGTACCGAGCACCCCGCAGGCATTTTCAAAACCAAACTGATGTAATGTTAGTACATCCATGTACCCTTCGGTTAAAAAGGCACTTTTGGTAGCAGAAATAGCTCTACGTGCTTGAAAAAGTCCGTAAAGATGCTCACCTTTTTTATAGATTACAGAATCACTACTGTTGATATACTTCGCTTGATCACTTTTTCCAATGATTCTACCGCCAAAAGCGATAACTTGTCCGGAAAGGTTCTTGATCGGGAAGATAAATCTGCCACGAAAGCGGTCATACATCCGACCACGATCATTGCGTGACAAAAGACCAGCCTCAGCTGCCTGCTTTTGCGTCATACCCCTCGAAACCAATTCGTCAGAGAGGGATTGCCATGCATCAGGAGCCCAGCCCAGTTCAAAGCGCTCTACAATCTCAGGCGTAAGTTTACGCCCTTTAATATAATCTCTACATTCCCGTGCATCGTGTTTTGCAAGATTTTGTCGAAAGTGATTTTTTGCGATGTCATACATTGTATAACATTGTTTTTTAAAATCACGTTCTTCTTTCGCACGCGGGTCTGCTTTATATTCAGTAAGTTGAACTCCGGTCTCTTCTGCAAGTTGTTGCAGACCTTCTCGAAATTCTACCCCATTAACTTTGCAGAAAAAGTCAATAACATCGCCTGCAGCCTGACAACCAAAGCAATAGTAAAACCCTTCCTCTTCATTGATAGAAAATGATGGAGTCTTCTCCTGATGAAAAGGACACAGCCCCATCCATCTGCCTCCGGCATGACGCAACTCCATGTAGCGTCTTGCAACGTCAGCAATATTCAGACGGGCTTTAATTTCTTTTACAGCAGAAAAACCGCTATTTGTCATGACTGATCCAGAATCGTTACGATACCCAGAAGACATTATCGCAATTCAACAATTGTCATTCCATCACCACCTAAATCAGCAGGGGCAAGGCGGAATGATGCAACGGCAGGGGCATTTTTAAGGTAAGAATGAATCTCACGACGCAACGCGCCAGTACCCTTTCCGTGCACAACTTCAAGCTCTTCGATATTACTCAAAAGAGCCTTATCGATAAAAGAATCAAGTTCGCTTATAGCTACATCAGCACGCTTTCCTCGTAAGTCAACCCTAAAAGATGTTTTACGCTCTGCTTTTACGGTGACCTGTGAGGTCTGAACTTTTCCATTGCCGTCTTCGGCAAAAGAAACATCATGCAAATTAACCCACATAGCAACGCCGGAAAGATTGATTTTGACCTTTCCACGTTTATCATCAATTTCTTCAACAACCCCTGATTTTTTCCAAGGATTATATTTTAATGTTTGACCAGTCTTAATTTCCTGCGGGGCTAGTGCCTCCGTTTTTGGACGTTCAGTCTTGTCAGCTTCAGCAAGTTTTTGACGAGTTTTTGCTAACTCTTTCAAAGCCTGCTTATGGGTAATTTTCTGTGTTTTTAAATCGTTAAGAACACTCTGTGCTTCTTTTTTAATATCGCTAAACAGCTGATCACGCTCCCGCTCATAGCGAATACTAAGTTTTTTGCGACGTTCTTCAAAACGGTTACGTTCTGCATCAAGCTTGTTCACTTCACGTTCACGTTCAACAGCCAGGGTATTAAGACGATCAATCAATGCAGAAGTATCATCGCCATCCATAAGCAAATATTGCTCTGCACGACGCAGTACGTAATCCGGCATACCGTGCTCTCGTGCCACATCAAGCGCCTGAGATGCACCAACCTGGTCGTATGCAAGAGTGTACAAAGGCTTCTTAGTGCTTGGGTCAAAAAGAACAGACGCTGCACGAACCTTATCGTTAGAAAGTGCGTATGCCTTTAACGCAGGGAAATGTGTCGCTGCACAAATGTACGCCCCACGCTCAAGTAATTCATCGATAACAGCCTGCGCAAGCGCTGCACCCTGGGCAGGGTCAGTACCCGCGCCAAATTCATCAAGAATTACAAGAGTGCTGTCGTCTGCGGTATCCCAAATAGCACCCAAATTTGTAATTTGAGCAGTAAATGTAGATACGTTTTCTTCAAGACTTTGTTCGTCACCGATAAAAGCAAAAATATTTTTCCAAAATGGTATGGAGCTGCCTTCTTTTACAGGAACAGGTAAGCCGCTCATTGCCATTATCGCAATAAGGCCAATGGTTTTAAGACACACTGTCTTACCACCTGCGTTACCGCCACTAATAAGCAAAGCAAACTGTTCTTTCTGAAGCTCTAGCGTAACTGGTAGTGCACCGCCTTCGGCCAAAGCAAGTAACGGGTGTAACGCATTAACAAGATGCAGATTATCCTCGTTACTAAAGTCCAGTGCAACACCATTAAACTTGGAAGCTAAGGTACATTTTGCAAGCAAAACGTCCACTTGAACCATAAGATCGTACACGCCATGCAACGCACCATAATTGGCACGGACAAGACCTGTTAAAAATTCAAAAACCTTATGTTCTTCTTCGCGTTCTTGCTTTTTCAGCTCTGCAAGTTCGTTGTTAAGATCAACAAGGAACATCGGCTCAAAATAGCAAGTTTCGCCAGTTTGAGAATAGTCGTGAATAATCCCCTGTACCCTGCCCTTAAAGTTACTTTTAAGTGGCAATACATAACGATCACTCGCAAGTGTGATGTATTCATCTTGAAGATATTGTAGGATGCCGTGTGAATTAACAAAGTCCTTTGCCTTTCGTGTACAAGTCTGGTGGATTCGACGAATCTCCTGACGTATTAGCAAAAGCTCAGGGGTACTGTTGTCACGGATAAGACCATCATCCCCAACACAGCGGGAAAGCCCGGAGGCGCATTGCTCCGGCCAAGGAAATTTATCCACCATCTCCAGCAAAAGCGGCCATGGTGAGTCGTCTGTACTTACACGAATAGAAGTCCGCAGATCCCGTGCTTGAACAAGCACCTGACGCAGTGCGCAGAGATCGTCAAGATCAAGCACAGCAGTCGGGGTATCTAAAAAGCGGAACATTCCTGCAAGATCAGGAAAAGAAGAGAGTTTCACAGTAACGGTACGAGTCCATTCCTGCCCTTGTCTAAAAAACTGTGCAGCCTTTTGTGCATCGTCTCTATTGGACATGGGAGCAATTGACAAACACGCATTGGTGCCTGCTTCCGAAACGGCAAAGTCCGCAAGGCGCTCAAGCACCTTACGGAACTCTAAATTGTGTATGGTACGCTGCTCCATAAAATTATGCGAGCTTTGCGCGAACTGATGCACTCAGTTTCTTACCATCTACGCGACCTTTGTACTCTGCCATAATGGCATTCATTACCTTGCCCATATCTTTCATACCGGCTGCGCCGGTTTCTTCTACGGTTTTAGTAACAAGTTCTTCAAGTTCAACGTCGGAAAGCTGGCTTGGCAAGTAAGTCTGCAAAACTTCAAGTTCTGCAGCTTCAATTGCAACAAGATCTTCACGATTTGCCGCGCGGAACTGTTCAATAGAGTCCTGACGCTGTTTAGCCTGCTTCATCATAACATCAAGCATTTCTTCATCAGTAAGTTCACGCTTGAGGTCAATCTGCATGTTTTTCGCAGCAGTTTTCAGATGACGCAGTACACCAAGTGCAACTTGCTCCTTGGCTTTATAGGCAGTAATGTAATCTTTATCGATCTGCTGAATAAGGCTCATGCTGTCACTCTTATGTAATTTTTGCATAGAATAATGCGGGGATCCGATAACGAATCCCCGCCAAGAAGCATCTATAGATGCACCCGCCGTAGCGGTGAACACAGTACTAGTACTGGTTCATCTTTCTCATCTTCTTAAGAAGACGTTTACGGGCAGCTGCTTTCTTCTTCTTACGCATTACGCTAGGTTTTTCGAAATGCTGACGTTTTTTCATTTCTGAAAGAATGCCTGCCTTTTCAACCTGCTTTTTAAAGCGTCGAAGCGCGATGTCGAAGTTGTAATCACCATCATCGAGATATACGCCTGGCATGAAATATCACCACCTTCATTACTTAATACCTCAAACGCAAGCGCGTCCAAGGCAAGAGCGTAATTTACGGCTTGATTTGTTTTTTTGCAAGTTATTTTTCATATCTTACACATAAAAAAAACCTACTGCGAGCAGTAGGCTTTTTTTAACAAACAAAAATTAGTGACTGTGTCCGTGGTTTTCATGCTTCGCATGAAGAATGGACTTAAGAATTACGTAACCCAGTCCACCAAGAATTACGAACAAAACAGCGTAGAGTGCTCCAAAAAAAACGAAGTGATCAGGCATCCACCATGGAATATCCTGAGGCAGTGCGCTCTGAAGAGTTTCACCGTGCAGCATAACAGCCTCCTACTACTACTTAACAGCTTCTTTAAGCAGTTTTCCAGGACGGAATTTTACTACTTTAGTTTCTGGGATGATGATTGGATCACCACTCTGAGGGTTGCGGCCCAAACGTTCTTTACGCTCTTCGACAACGAAGGTGCCAAAGCCTGTAAGAGTTAATTTACCTTCAGCCACAAGAACATCCTGTACAGATTCAAGGAATGCGTTCAGGGAGCGTTCTGCATTTGCTTTAGTGAGATTTGCTTTTTCAGCAATCCGTTCTACGAGTTCCGCCTTGGTCACGGTCACGTCCTCCTCTCTGGGGGTTGCAATAAATTTCGCCAAAGCGCACACACTCTAGCTAAAAAATATATTACTGTTAGTTGAGATATAAGCCCAAACTTGTTAGTCGATACCAGATGCATTCAGCATATGCAACGGTTTATACACGCTTAGCCCCTTGTAAACAGAGGTTTTCTACTTCTTAGGGCAGCTTTTCAACGCATCAGCCAATATTTGGAATTGACGAGTTGTAAGAGTCTCAGGCCTTGCAGAGCCTTGCACTCCAGCTTTTTCAAGAGCTTCTCCAGCACCGGAAGCAACGCAACCTTTTAAAATCTTCTGCAATTGCTTTCTACGTTGCTGAAAAGTTACTTTTAGTAACCACGAAAGGGCCTCAGGGTCAAAATCACGTTCTTCGGCAGGAGTCGGCACAAAACTCAGCACTGCTGAATCAACCTTTGGACGTGGAAGAAATACCCCTGGAGGAACTATGAACTCGCGCCTTGGTTTACAATAGCTTTGCAACCAAACTGACAGCGCCCCGTACTGTTTGGAAGATGGTGCAGCAATAATTCTGTCCCCCACTTCTTTCTGAATCATAAAAACAGCACGTTTCAAGCCGGTCGACTTACTTAAAATATCCCACATCAGTGGAGATGCAACGTTGTATGGAAGGTTGCCAATAACTTTCCATGGCTTTTCAGGAGTTAAATTCTCCCACGGAAATAACAAGGCATCTGTAAGCACAACCTGCAATTCAGGATCACCAGCTGGCGGCAGACGCTTATGCTCATGAGCCCAATGGTGATCTTTTTCAAGAATCGTAAACCAAGCCGGTTTGCGATCATGAATAAGATGCGTCAACGCACCCGGCCCGGGGCCGATTTCAATAACATGATCTTCAGCTTCTATGCGAAGCGCATCAACAATACGGTTAGCCGTATTTTTATCCTGCAAAAAGTTCTGACCCAAGCTTTTCTTTGCGCGAGGTCCTTGCTTAATATCCAGTGCCATGTGTGTATATCCAGACAGGCAGCGCTACTTTGCAAAAGCAGATGCAAAAAAGCTGTCTACCCATTTAAAAATGTCGTTTTTGCGGATTGATTCCCGCATTCTATCCATCCGTTTCTGCCGCTCTTTTTTATCCATCATATATGCCTGATGAATAGCAGCAGCAACACCTTCTACATCAAAAGGATTAACCAGTATAGCCCCATTTCTAAGCTGTGCTGCGGCACCGGCAAACTCGCTCAGCACCAGCACTCCTCTGCGTTCAACATTCGCCGCACAGTACTCCTTGGCCACAAGGTTCATTCCGTCACGAAGCGGGGTTACTAAAGCAATATTGCTGGCTCGATAGTACGCAAGCAACTCCTCAAAAGACAAATTACGATACTGATAATGAATTGGAACATACCCCGGTACAGAGAATTCACCGTTAATCCGCCCAACAAGCCTTTCAATTTCTTTTTTTAACTCTGCATACAATGGAATGGTCGCTCTGCTGGGAACGACAATCTGGAGAAGGCTTACTTGCCCTTGCAACTCCGGATACATTGTCAGCAACCTATGCATTGCCTTAAGCCGAAGCGGGATACCTTTAGTATAATCAAGACGATCTATGCCCAAAATTATCTTTCTGTTCGGCAAAGCTTTATGCACCTGCTGTGTAGATTTTCGTACACTAGCTGATCGAGCTGTCTGATAAAAATTTTTGTAATCAATACTAATAGGGAACGCCCCTATTTTAACCACGCGTGATCCAACTCTTGCATGTACGACCTGCCCACGACCAGACACTCGAACTTTAGGGACCAGCACTGAAATAGCTTGAATGAAATTACGTCTATCATGCAAGGTTTGAAACCCTATCTGGTCGAATTCTAGCAAAGCCTGTAACAATTCAGTCCGCCAAGGAAGATGCTTAAATCTATCAACAGAAGGAAACGGTATATGAAGGAAAAACCCCGTACGCCGACAGTCTCCAGCCTCACGCATATATTTTGCTACATGCATCAAATGGTAATCATGCACCCAAACATAGTCACCTTCGTTACCAGTCTCAACAGTACGGAACGCAAATAGCTCATTCACATCAAGATACGTCCGCCAGTAATCAGGCTCAAAATCACATTCGAACTGCGAAGCATGGAACAATGGCCAGATTATTTGATTGGTAAATCCAAAATAAAAGTCGTCTATTTGTTCCGTCGTCAAACCAACTTGCAACAACCTGTAGCCTGTTTCATCGGAAAAAAGACGCAAGGCTGCATCAACCCCTTCAGCATCCGGCGTTCCGGCCCAACCTATCCATGTGCCTTTACTTGCAGTTAACACAGGCGACAGTGCCGTAACCAAGCCGCCAGAAACCACAGATGAGTGACACGTTCCATCAGAACATTCCAACGAAACTGGCAACCTGTTTGAAACTACAATAAGACCCTGATCGTCTTTAAAATTATTGGGCATGGGAACTCCTTTACGATTATTCAGCATATTAGAATACCCAGCTTAATCGAACGAAACAATGAGAGTTACCAATACATGAAAAGAAAAAAGCCCCGCACTGCAAAAATGCAGAACAGGGCAAAAAGTCAAATTGCGATTGCTAAGAAAGAGCAGATGCAGTCGCGTTTAAAAAATCAATAATATGCCGTCCATAAGGTATTTCAAGCAAAAACCACTTTGCGGCAGAAGGACGTTTCTCTCGCCCTATCAGGATGGTATGACCTTGATCATCAAGAGCGCGAAACGCATCTTCATCTGTCACATCATCACCAATATACAGCGTTACAGCGTCTTTAGGCTCTTCTGAAAGAACAGAATAAATAGCTCGAGACTTATTCATTCCCGGAACACGTATTTCCATCCCCTCATGAAAGTCTAGAAGCTCCAAACCGAATTCTTCTGCAATCGGCTCCCACAATTCGTCAAGTTCGGTAAGATACTGTGGGACAAGTTCTGCATTAACGCCGCTTAGATGAGCAGCAACGCTGCTAGGCTTACGTTCGATAGCATGTTCATCCAGCAACCCTGTTATTTTTTCAGCAGCAAAGTGTAGTCCTCTGCGAGCTTCTTCAGAAATAGTTGCCATCTCCATCTGCCCAGTCACCCGCAAGTGTTCACAACCATGCGATCCCCACGCCTCAAAAGGCAAACGACTTTCCAGCAATGGTTGAAGCTCCATCACCCTGCGCCCACTAACGAGAACAGTGCGGCAATGCTTAATAGCTAAAAGTCGTTCAAGAGCCTCACGAACACCGGGAAATGGTCGAGCGTTATCCCTATCCGGTACCAAAGGTGCTAACGTGCCGTCGTAGTCCAAAAATATAACTGCCCTGCGACAGGCAGCCAACTGTTGTCCAAAATCAGCTTGTTCCTCAGCTGTCCAAATTTTTATCATTACTGCTCTGGTCTCCATGCCTACTCTTATATTGATTAATAAGTCGTATCATGCGGCGTTGGCGAAAACGGGTAACGGCTCTAAACGTAATAAAATACGATGCAATGGAACATGGTACAGCCATTACCAAGCCACCTGTCATCATAACAATTACGATCCCACCACCCTGTTCGAACAGCTCTTTCAGTTCCATATGATGAGGATCAAATGTTACATCAATAGGAATAATCAAATTACCGATAAAAAAACACGCAGTGTAAAAAGGAACCCAGTTTAACGGGTTAGAAATCCATGTTCCCGCTGCCGCTGCAATTTTACTGCATCGTAACACAAATGCCAGTGCAACAGCCACAACGGTTTGGAACGGCAGAACAGGCAAGCAGCCCGTAAATACACCGGCAGCCACACCTAACGCAATAGAATGCGTTGAAACTTTCAAACGCATTACACGTAAGTAGTTATATTTAATAGCTCGTTTAAATGATTCCCAGAACCGCACCAAAAACTCCTCGTTTCTAATTCCTACGACAGTGTATCAAATCGCAAAAACTGAATAACCAGCCCAGCGCGCCCCTGTGTTGCAGAACGCAATTCTGTTGAAAAACCAAAAAGACTGCACATAGGAGCCAAGGCTTTCACCATTTTTAACCCTGCACGGTCAAAGAGGTTTTCAACTTTTGCGCCCTTTGCGCCAAGCAAGCTGATAGCATCCCCGACATTTTCGTCAGGAACAGAAATCTCTACATCCATTATCGGCTCAAGCAGCTCAGGCTTCGCATTTCTCAGCGCAGCCTTCAAAGCCATGCCCGCAGCCATTCGATATCCCGGATCAGATGAACAATCGTTACGTTTTATTTCTGTAATAGCAACTTCTACGTCCTGAACAGGGTAGCCCTTAATCACACCGCATTGCAAGCCGTCCTTAACGCCCTGCTCAACGGCATCAACCCATGCCACCGGCCATTCTGAAATATCAAATGTAAACCGCACCCTATTGCCAGCATCGCGCTTTCGGGGGGAAACCGTCAGGGCTGCATATCCGTAATGACGTTTCTCTCCGAGTTCACGATTAAATTCTTCCACAGCGGAGCCGCTACCGCTGATCGTCTCCTGATACACAACCTGTGGATTACCAACACGCGGCGTAACATGAAACTCACGACGAAGTCGATCAACAATGACTTCCAAGTGAAGCTCGCCCATGCCGGAAATTACACGCTGTCCGGTTTCAGGACTTTGCTCATACTGCAATGTAGGATCTTCCAGCAGCAGCTTCTCCAACACTTCGTCAAGCTTGTCAGCTTCTTCAGAGTTGGCAGGCTCCAACGCTCGGGAAATAACAGGACGATACCCTGTAATATTTTCAAGCAGGTATGGATTCTCTTCAGTCGCAAGAGAATCACCGGTTTTTGCAAACTTCATCCCGGCCAACGCTACAATCTCACCTGCGCGCGCTTCTTCGACTTGCTCTCTATGACTTGCATGTAAGCGATAAAGTCGAGCGGGTTTTTCTTTTTTACCCTGTGTAATGTTCTGTACAGAATCGCCCGAGCGCAATGTGCCGGAATAAATACGCGCCAGCACCATCTTACGCCCTTCATCCATGTACACTTTAAAAGCAAGCGCACCTAGCGGGCTTTCCGGTGAAACGACAAGCTGTTCGGCTTTTCCGGTGGCAGGTCTGATTGCCTTGGGTGCAGGGACATTGATTGGTGCCGGTAGGTAGTCAAACACACCATCCAGCACACATTGTACTCCTGTATTCTTCAAAGCAGATCCACAAAAAACAGGGGTGATAGACAGATTAAGCGTAGCTTTGCGGATGCATTCCTTTATTAAATCAAGTGGAACTTCTTCCCCGCCAAGATACATCTCCATAATCTCATCATCAAAATCAGAAATAGTTTCCAATACCTTTTCGCGCCATTCTTCAGCAAAGGCTAACTCATCGCCTTCAAGAGGTGTTCGAGTGTACTCTCGCCCTTCTGTTTCTTGATCAAAGTCCAGACGCTCAAGCGTTAAGACATCGACAAGACCGGCGAACTCATCACCTTCACCGATCGGAGCTACAAGCACTAATGGAGAAGCGTTCAAACGTTCACGCATAGATTCAAGTACTGAGTTAAAATCAGCACCGAGCCTATCCATCTTGTTGATCAGAGCAATTTTTGGGACCTTAAATTTTTCAGACTGTCGCCATACAGTTTCAGACTGCGGTTCAACACCACCTACGGCACAAAAAACACCGACAGCACCATCAAGCACACGCAATGAACGCTCCACTTCGATGGTAAAATCTACATGTCCCGGGGTGTCGATAATGTTAATTACACCATCGTTCCATTCGCATGAAGTACACGCTGAAGCAATCGTAATGCCTCTTTCTTGCTCTTCCGGCATAAAATCCATAGTTGCAGTGCCATCATGCACTTCACCCATGCGGTAAATTTTGTCAGTGTAAAACAGAATTCGTTCAGTAAGTGTCGTTTTACCGGCATCAATATGTGCAATGATACCGATATTTCTCAAGTTGTTCAGATAGGAATTTGCGCTCTTGCTCATTGATTTTACCTTCACTCAAATGCAATGTTACACTTCGGAAAGAAGAGAAAAGCGACGATGCATAAACCATTGAGGTAATAAATCCGGCCAGATCCAACAGCCTTCCTGTCCAGCACCTAATGACACAGGAACAGTATCTGCCACAGTATCAACCACATCAACCTCGCAGCAAATAACAGCAAAAGAAGAAAGCGAAGCAAGGTCATCCGCCGCAACATCAACGATATTCAAATCCGGATGAGCCCATGCCAGCAGATCTCTATCAAAAGAAGTACCAGAAAGAACACCAATACTTGTATACAGAGGCTCAAACCATGCCGAAAGACCATTACCTAGTACACCAACCTGATGTACTGATTGTCTGGCTGTTTCACCAAGAGCAATGACTCGGCCACTTGCTTCGGATGCAGACAGCTCTGCCATAAACAGGGCAGTGTTCTCAGCATCAAGTTGCACTGCCATTTCAATCCCTGCCAGTTCAAGGGCAGCAAGACACTCCGCCGCAACTGGTACATCACCGGAAAAGACAACAAGGATATCTTCTACGCCGCTGAGCAATGGCACCATGGCTGCAGCAAGAAGACGCACGCCTGACACATACGTAGAATCCACAACCAAGGCAGTCCAATCTACAGGACGACTTTCCGCAATGGAGATGTGTCCCTGCCGCCAATGGTTTTCTTGCCTTCCCCACATGACTTGAGGAGTGCCATGCAACACGTGCAGTCGCGCAATTGTAGTCTTAAGCCATGCACGACGGTTATCCGGCACGGCTTCGTATGCTGCGCCAAAACGTTCATCAACAACAATAAACGCCTCTAGCCATTCAGGAAAAAAGCTATTTTCAAACATATAAACTCCATACACCCATATTTAAGCGTATGACAAATATTATTACGGTAATAAAAGAATTACGAGGTACTGCCGGAAAGCGTCATAGAGGACGTTTTCTTCACACGGGAACGGGTATACCAGAGAACGCGTCCAAGGGTAATCACACCAAACAAAATATTCGCAAACCATGCGCCAAACACAGGGTTAACAAAACCACGTTCGCCGAGAGCACCAAACCATGTGAAAAGCGCATAAAATGCAAAGGTAAGAATAAGCCCGATGGATATATTGATATAAAGACTGTCTCTCCAAGTAAGGAGCATCAAAGCAACCAGTCCCATTAATAACACCCCAACCGCATAGGCAATTTTTTGTTGATATGCTGTTTGTAAAGCTTCAACGTTGGAACCGGACATTTTCAATCTGTCAATCGCTGCGCCTAATTCCCATAAAGCCAGCTTATTCAAATCTGCATCCGCGGATACTGTTTTAAACACACCCAGCTTCTGCCGTATAGGCAACACCAACTCTGGCATTTTTGTCTCAATATAACTGCCGGGTTCAGTGCGAACTACAGAGGTTAACAGCCAGCCGTCAGACTGCACTATCATGCTTTGCGCCTTAATAACTTCCTGAATAGTGTCGCCATTGGCCAATATGCGCAGAATGGTAACACCTTCAGCTTTTTCAGCATTCAAGTGCGCCACGTCCAAGTTTATGACATTCTCGCCCTCAAGGAACCAGATATCACGAACTGTTGCATTGGTAGAGGATTCACCGCGGACTTCTTCATTCCAGATACGACGAGACTCAACATCACCCATTACTCCGAGATACTGTGAGAACCCAAGCTGGAGTACAGCCCAGAATAATCCCATGTACACGATAAAGCGGGCAAGCGAGATAAAAGAAACACCACCAGCCTGCAACGCAACAAGTTCTTTGTTACGGGACATAACACACAACTGGACAGTGCAGGAAAGCAAAAATACCGCAGGAAGAATCTGCGAGACAATAAGTGGAAGCTTACATATGAAGTACAGAGCAACGGTAGAAAAACCGAGCCCCGCCTCAATAAAGTCATCCAATTTTTCAAACAAATCTGTCAGCAAGTATACTGCAGTGCCAATACCCAGAATAAGCAGCATCAGAAAGATGTTCTGCTTAAGCATGTAGCGAGTTAAGAGCGACATGTTCCGCCCCCTTTATCCTTGCGTCGTAAAAACATCACATGTGTGATCATAGCTGTAAGATTTATGGTTCGCTCTTTTGCAGTAAAGTACAGCCCTACAATAGCCAAACAGGCAAAAAGGATGTTCGGAATCCAAAGGCTAATCGACGGAGAAATACCACTGCCACCTTCACCACTTTTCATGCTGATAGAAAGCAGGCTGTAGTAAACAAGGAAGTTACCGAGAGCCATAACTACCCCCATCTGCTGACGCATACCTTCAAAGGCACAGGCGAGCGGCATCGCAAACAAGCCAAGCACAATACAAGCAAAAGGCATTGCCCAGCGCTTTGGTATTTCCACGTCTGTTTTACGAATAAAAGACTGGCTCTCCGCAAGAGATGGATCTTTTTTGATAGCTTGAAGCTGAGGATATGACATTCCAGAAGGACGAAGCTTACCCAAATGTACACCTTTCACGAGTTGCGATAAGGCTAAACGAACAGTGTATCGATTAAAGCCGAGCACACTGATTTCATTATTGTCTTGGCGATAAAGTTTCCCGTTATTCAATACAAAACGGATTTCACCTAGCTTTGTATCAGAAACAATCTTACCTGTCGGAGCAACAATAGTTACGCCTCCGGACTCCTTACTGGTGTCTTGAACAAGTACGTGTTCCAGTTCACCTGTGGCAAGGCTTGAGCTACGTGAATAAATCATCAAATTAGGGATAGATTTATTAAAAACACCCGGTTGTAAAACAACCTTTGCGCGAGTTTGGGCCAATTCCAAGACGGATGTTCGAAAATTATTCATCCCCCATGAAATGCCAAACATAGAAACCCAAAGCGTAAGTAACGTACAAAGCGATCCGAATACAACAGGTGCAGGTAAAAGCTGATACAAGCTTACGCCGCTGGCTTTCAACGCGACAAGCTCTCTATCTGAGCTCATACGTAGAAACGTAAGAAACACAGATAGCATAGTTGCTATGGGGATAATCATAAGCAGAACGGCAGGAATTAAGAACCCGAAAAGCTTAAGCATTTCGAGTATCCCAATATCAAGTCCTAGAAACAGCTCTCTAAGCTGTAAAACCTTTCCGATTACGATCAGAAAAACCAAAGAAAACATAGCCAGACAGAAAATGGATATATGTTCCTTAAAAATCTGCCTGTGAACTAAACTGACTCTAAACAGAACAGCCCCCTAGTGGTCACTTTCTGATTGTTTAAAAAAATCTTTAAGCATTTCTGCTTCCTTAGGACTCAGATTAAATCGCATTCCCGCTTTATCCAACAATTTATTTAAATTTTTCGGATACTCTTTGCGGTGCTCGTCTATATACGCAGCAGCTTTCTTAACAAGTTCACTCTGCGGCATAATTGTAGCCATCTGCGACTCCCCGTTATTAGTGGTAGATACAACCTAATCCTTTAACATGGAAAAACATGGTAATCTAACTTACTAACCAACACCTTGCAACTAACTCTACTATACTGTATTTTTCCACGATTGTTACCCTTAACTCTAACCACATACGACATATATATGACAGAACTCTTTTCCGCCGTTATTCTCGGCATTATTGAAGGCTTAACAGAATTCCTGCCGGTATCTTCATCCGGACACCTCATTATTGCAGGACACCTTCTCGACTACACAGGTCCTAAAGCGGAAGTTTTTGAAGTATTTATCCAGCTCGGCGCCATCCTTGCTGTTGTCATACTCTACCTTAGTAGATTCTTAGGATTATTAAAAAATACACCAGAAATTCCTTTCTCAGGCATACGCGGTTTATGGATGCTTTTTCTCACATCGCTTCCCGCCAGCATTCTTGGTTTACTTCTTAGCGGGTATATTAAAACTTACTTATTTAACCCGGTAACGGTTTCCTTTGCCCTAGCTGTGGGCGCAATTTTTATCCTTTGTGTCGAAAAATATGCTCCTGCGCATGATCTGGAAAAAGCAACATTCCACACTCTGGATGAAATGACGCCTAAACTTGCCTTCGGTATCGGCTGCTTTCAGTGCCTCGCCCTCTGGCCTGGCTTTTCCCGATCTGCAGCAACCATTATGGGCGGCATGCTCCTCGGGGCACGACGTACTCTTGCAGCGGAATATTCTTTTTTAGCTGCCGTGCCTATTATGTTTGCTGCAACCGGCTATGACGTGTTGAAAAATTATCAACTATTCACTACTGCCGATCTTCCTTTTTTTGCTGTAGGATTCATAGTCTCATTTCTTTCAGCATTAATCGCAGTTAAGACATTTATCACACTTGTTGGCAAGATGACGTTCAGACCTTTCGCGTGGTACCGATTAATTATCGCCCCGTTAGTATACCTTTTCTGGACATAAACTTTTTTTACTTCCAAAGTAACTTTTTTCAAAAAAACGCTTGCATTGTGTTTGAGATTTCCTTAAACACTCTCCCGTCGCAACAAACTGCGACGCACAAGAGATGGCGAGGTAGCTCAGTTGGTTAGAGCATGCGGCTCATATCCGCAGTGTCGGGAGTTCAATTCTCTCCCTCGCTACCATTTCTTGTTCGCATATATTTTGATGGCGAGATAGCTCAGTTGGTTAGAGCATGCGGCTCATATCCGCAGTGTCGGGAGTTCAATTCTCTCTCTCGCTACCAAAGAGAAGACAAGGGTCGTAGATGAAAATCTACGACCCTTTTTTTGTTCATTTAGTTCTTTTAGTGCCGAAACCTACCTGTGCCCAAACTGGTGACCATTCTTCATGGGGCTCACAGCAATCAGAAGTTCCAATATAATATTAATTTTGGGCAACAAACTGTTCTGCTATTATTTGCTTTTTCTACAAGCCTCTCCACAAAAAAACCGACATCTACTCTTTCACCACGTTCAACACACGCATGTTCAATGGTCGCTACTGTTGAAATAATCTCAACCGCAGCTAGCTTTCCTGTACTACCCAAAGAGAAAGCATTCATGCCTCAAGAGTATAATATGAAAAATAGCATAAACTCTTTTGCAATCTTTATATTCATAGCTTTTAAACCAAATATTACCGTACAAAAACCTTATCGTTGCCACTCCCACCGACTAGCCACGCACTTTTTTTTTGCAATGACAATCCTACACTTAGCAAGAGTGATAGAGATTGCAATAAGCATCAAAAATTTAGTTAACCAACTATAAAAAATTATCCATAATACTGTCACGAATGCACGCAAAATATATTTCATTAAAACGTTATGTAGGAAAAAATATATAAGTAACAAATTTTCGCACATAAATAACGTAAAAGAAAAATTCAGCTTGAAATAATTTGTTTTTTAATAGAGGAATATCTCAATAAATCACCTTATTCTCTCTACTTCTTGTAATTTTATATTAACAGTTCATCCTCCCTACTGTCAGGTCAATTTCAATTACTATGCTCAAACAACTCCTTTGTATTGCCTGCTCAGAGGAGCGGATAGCACTTTGCCAATTCACTACGAACTGGCGAGGCTCCCAATTGCTTAGTCATCAGATTATTCCAATCGAGAATTGGGATGATCCTCATAGGTTGACTAAAGACCTTGCCGCAACTATCGATCGCCATGACTTATGGTCGAATCAATACAACGTATCTCTCCCTGCCAGCACTGCTATTCTTCGCAACTGGAATTTTCCATTCAGCTCTTCTAAAAAAATTGCTCAAGCACTTAAATTTGAGCTTGAGCTGGAACTTCCTTTCACTTCAACAGAAGTGATTACAGATCTACAGCTCGGTTCGAAAACATTGCAGGGGCGCAAAGTTGCCTCCGCAACTATTCGCAAAGAATTTCTTTCAGCAATCATACAGGAATTACAAACCTGCGGCATTGATCCTCAGCAGATAACCATTGATGCTTTTTCACTTGCTAAAATGGCAGGAGAACTTTGCACAAAGGCTCCAACGCTTCTTATTAATATTGATGCACACAACACGCAGTTGGTGTGCCTTCAAAACAACGTTCCATGCGCTGTTTCCCTGATTCCTTACGGTATACAAAATATCAAGCAGGCCTTGCAGCATCAACTAAGTGCAACACCAGACGCCATAGAAAGACTTCTATTCTTTTCTGACATCGCGACGATTGAAGACACTGTATCACCAGACGAAAAGATCTTTAAAGAAGCGTTAACGTTACAACTGCAGCGTCTTGCAAAACTAATTTTATTAAGTGCAAATGCAGACATGCCTTCCGCAAATTTCCTATTAATTTGTGGAGATCTCGCACGGTTACAAGGAATTGAAAAATTTTTCACAGACGAACTTGATCTTCCAACCACAGCAATTCACAACCACCCGAATGTATCCAACTTCTTTTCGATCGAAGACAAAACAGACTGGCTTGAGTGTCTGCCAGCGCTTGCATTAGCCCCTTCACAACGCGCGAATTTTCAACAGCCAAAGATCATTAACTTCCGAAAAGATGAATTTTTATTTTCAAAAAAACGCGACCCACTAATCCATCTAACTACATATGCAACTGTTCTTGCATGTATCCTTATGCTTACGCTGTCTCTTTCTTTTTTTGCTCAAGGACATCAGAAGAGCTTACGTGCTGCTGCCCTTAATGCTCACCGTAAAAAAGTACTACAAAGAACGTTGCCTGAAGTCAGTAACTCGTTGAGCACCATTCAGTACACAAGCATTCTAACATCACGCCTTGCCCAACTACACGGAAACTCAAATGTGAACAGCAATAAGACAGAACTAGATTCATTAGATATGCTGTTAGCCTTACACAAAGACACACCAAAATCGCTTGATATCACCATGGAAGCAATCAGAATTGCGGAAAAAAATATCGAATTAGTCGGCACCACAAACAGTTACAACACGCTTGAACAGTTACGTTCTCAATTAGCAAAAAATTCATATTTTAAAGCTGTAACCATTCGCGGCGCCACAAATCAAAAAAAGCAAAAACGCATTCGTTTCGAACTCGAAATAGAAAAGGCAGGCTAGCATGAGTCAGAACAATCGCACACTTATTCTTGGCATCTGCGGTGTTCTTTTATTGAGCATTCTCCAATTTATTCTGCTACCAGCCATGGACTATAAAGAAGACATGGAGCGACAAGTTATCCGAAACACCAAAGCGATAGAAGAACTAGAGCCCCTTACAGAAGAATATTCCCAGCTACTGCAAAAGCGCGAAGCACTGTCCAAGGGCTTAGACAAAAACAAAGGGACACTTTTTGCGATTGTTGAACAAGTTGCACGTGATTTGCATATTAACCGTAATATTGAGGCAGTACGTCCCAAAAAGCATGACCTTAAAAACAATCTGGTTGAAGAAGACGTTACGCTTCGATTCAACGGGTTGTACCAAAGGCACCTCGTGAGTTTTCTGTATAAAATAGAAAAAGATCTTCAGGGAATTACTGTAACGAACCTAAGCATCAAACAAACAAAAGCAAAAATGCTGGATGTTGACATTGCGTTGACTATGGTCACTTCAGCAAAATAGCAGGCTACGCCATGCAGGTATCTCCACAGGAAACAGCTCAGATAAACCCTTTTGGGGAACAATTCCGTACGTTTCAATTTTACCCGTCTGAAAGTCACAAAAGAGTAGTCCACAGAATTACTCGAGGGCTTGAGTGCAACTGTGGGCTTATTTTGCTTACTGGAGAAATTGGTATCGGTAAGACTTCAGTCTGCAGACACATTATGCAATCCTTCGAGGATAAATATATTTTTGCAGAAAGCGGAAACCCGTTCTTCAACCCCTCTGAGCAGCTTTATAATTTTTGCAAGCAATACGGCATTGATACCACCAGCCGTAATTCTATTAGCGATCTCACGGAGGGATTGCATGACTTTTTTATGCAGCAAGTTGAAATAGGCAGAAAGCCTGTAATCGTTATTGATGAGAGTCACTTGCTAGGCGAAGATCATTTTTCTTTACTTTTAACCTTATACAACATGCGCCTTGGGGCCATTCCGCTTGTACAGATTATTCTTATCGGTCAGGTTGAGATTATGGACAGGCTAAAACAGCCGGGGCTTGAGGCGCTAAATCAACGGATAGGGGTACGTTGTGAATTGTTTCCGATGAACATGGAGGAAACAGAGAACTACGTACAATTCAAGCTTGTTAACGCAGATTTTTCAGACCTTGCAGTCTTCGATAAAAAAGCACTCACCCGAATTTGGAACGTAACAGGCGGACTGCCCCGTCTTATCAACCACATATCGTCTCATGCATTAGACACAATAACGTTTTCCGGAGCTTCAAAAATTTCTTCTGCATTAATAGATAAAGTTGCATCTGATCCTATGTATCAAGGTCTATTTACAATCCGCACCAAAACACAGCAGCGCAAGCATGGAATATTCATTCTATTAGCGCTTGTTGGCGCATTCCTTGGATGGTCTGTCTATCAGCTAAATATTCCTGCATATCTTAACACGTACGCAAAACGAACGCTTATTCAAAAAGCAATGACACAACGGGAAATAAGTATTCGTCCAAAAACAAGTTCTGCGACAACGACTCCCCCATCAGCATCGCTTTTACCCAAAATTGAAACTCACATTCTGGCAATACTTCCACCACTGCCTGAGGCACCGGAGCTTACAGAACCAGATTCAAAAAATATTAGAAACACCACGGTTGAAAGACAACTGACGATACCAGCAAAAAACAGCACTGTTTACGTATCTGCCTACGACGTTCCCGCAGAGGAACCTTTTTCTGTAACGACTAGAGATACAGAAACACAAAAGGAAGGCAGCGCGATTATTTCGCAAGCATTAAAAAGCATACAAGCAGAAGGCACATCTGAAGATAATTCTATGCAACTTTCCAATAAGATACTGAACGATCAATCTCATCCTGCACTAAAAGCATTACAAATTGATGCGCTTGCATGGTCAAAAGAACCTTCCAACCGATTGGTGGTCATAGGTAATCAAATTTTACACGAAGGAGATCTGGTTGGAAAATTTACGCTCAAAACTATCGGGCATGATCACCTTATCTTCTCATTAAATGGTATAGATTATAAGAAAAATGGTAGATTGTAAGGGGGAATATAATGAGTCAACGTAGACAAATAAAACAATCAAAAGAAGCAGGCTTCACCTTAATGGAACTGATGGTCGTCATCGTCATTCTCGGCATCCTTGCTTCTATCGTTGTTCCAAGATTTCTAGATGAGCCGCACAAAGCGCGTGTCGTGAAAGTAAAAATGCAAATTCAAGGTTTTTCCACAGCTGCCAAGCGCTTCTACCTTGATAACGGCTACTACCCTAGCACCGAACAGGGGCTACAGGCACTTGTAAACAAACCAACTATAGGACGTGTTCCTAAGCAGTTCCCGAAAAATGGCTACATTGGAAAAATACCTAAAGATCCTTGGGATAATGACTATATTTATATTTCTCCAGGTTCCCACGAATCCTTTGATATTATCTCTTTTGGGGCAGATGGCGAAGAAGGTGGCATAGATGATGGTTCTGACATCCAAAGCTGGGACCTTGAATAAGAATCACGAATCAGGATTTACCTTATTCGAATTAATTGTCGTAGTTGCAATCCTTGGAATAATTCTTGGACTTACTATACCAAGCATAAACTTCTCAGACCCTGAACGGGATATGGACACTGTAGTGAGACGCTTAGCAGGGGCAGTTTCAGAAGCTCGCTCACGCGCACTCCTCAAACGAGAAACACTCGAACTACACATTGAACCCAACCATATTTTTCTCGTTCAGCGCAATGGAAAGCAACAACTCGGTAAATCAGCTCTTCCAACTACGATAACTATTTCCCGTGTGATTGTGGATGAAAAAGATCAACGGACGTTGTTGTTTACCCCGAGGGGAGTAACTCAACCTGCTACAGTTGAGATTACATCACAATCAGGCATTCGCACGTTGCGCATCAAACCAATTCAAGGCATTTCGTATTAGAAATAGCTTCAATAGGTTTGGTTGTTTTGTAACCATTTCTAATCAGCCAATGATTGAGCGAGCCACTAATGATTCGTAATATTTTATATACAATGCTCATCAGCTTTGTACTACTGTCCGGTTGTGCAACGATGAATACCACTACGCAGGAAGTGCCAGAGCTTAAGGAAGCAACTACCAAAGCTATTGCTTTGCAAAAAGAAGGTAGCTTTCAAGAAAGCCTCGTTTGGTACGCTCAAGCTTTGAAGATTAAAGAAACTCCTCAATTACGTAATGGAGCCGGTGCAGCATTACTTTCTTATGGCTCCACCGAAGCAGCACTAAAAGAGTTTGATCGCGCGCTTACCTTTACACCATCCTCACCAGATCTCCTCACCAATAGAGGTACCGCGTTATACCTTCTTAAAGAATATGATGACGCCCACTCCTCTTTTGACAAAGCACTTTCATACAATCCGTCACATGCCGAAGCCCTTAATGGCAAAGCTCTCGTGCAACTTCACCGAAAAAATTATGAATCAGCACTTGTACTGTTTCTCCAAGCTGGAAAAGCTGCTCCCAAAAACGCCTTCATAATATACAACACGGCCATCGCCTTTGACGCAGCAGGACTGTTAGAAGAAGCAGAAAAAACATTTACGCAATATATTAAAATGTCTCCTAATGACTCCAAAGCTTTTAACGGACGAGGTGTCACTAGATTAAAATTAGAAGAATATGCCACCTCCGCTCAAGACTTCAACAAAGCAATTACACTATCACCAACAGTTGGAAAATTTTACTACAACAGAGGACTGTTGTGGCAAAAACTACTGAAATATACTGATGCAATAAAAGATTATACCCGAGCTATTGCATACGCCCCTGATAATAGTGCCAGCTATGTAAACAGAGGGGACACCTACTTTCTACTCGATGAAAAAGAAAAGGGATGTAGAGATCTTAAAAAAGCATGTGATTTGGGACTCTGTAAAAAACTCGAGGCTTATAAAAATATAAATGCATGTACAGACTAACGTTACCCTTATGCAGTACGGACAAGTTCAAAAGAACGTTAAGAAACAAAAGGAAAACAAGCTGTGCAAGATAGCTAGGCTCATTTCATACTAAAAAGGACAGCCAGCAATGCCTTCATTTAAATATAAAGCCGTCAACACTTCCGGTCGTAATACTAAAGGTGTTATCGAGGCAGACAACAACACGCACGCTGCAAGAAAACTTCGCAATAAGGGGCTATATCCTCTCGAAGTTAAGTCTTTTGGAAAACGTAGCTTAACTAACAAGAAGCAAAAGTCTTCTTTCAATTTTGATTTTTCACGTTTCTTTCAGCGCATCCCGAAAAGTACTGTTGCCAGCACCATTCGACAACTTGCGACGCTTTTAAATGCAGGACTTCCTCTTGAAGTCTGCTTAAACACGATGATCGAACAAGGCGGCAAGTCTCCAATACGAAATGTTCTTTCACAAATTATAGACAAAATACGTGAAGGTTCGAGTCTTGCTACTGCATTTTCTGAATTTCCACATATATTCACTCCTACATTTATTACAATGATCAAGGCTGCTGAATCATCTGGCACGCTTGAAATTGTTATGGAACGGCTGGCTGATCACGCGGAGCAGCAAATTGCTCTCAACCGTAAGATGCAAGGAACATTGGCATACCCTATTCTCATGCTCATTGTAGGGCTTGGAGTTGTTGTATTCTTGCTGACCTTTGTTATTCCTAAAGTTACACAAATTTTTCTGGATCTTGACCGCGCCTTACCAACTCCAACACAAATATTGCTAACGATAAGCCATACTCTGCACTATAATTGGATGTATATTGCAGGAGCTATCGGGCTGTTCGTCCTGTCATTCAAACGTTTCATTAACACACCTAAGGGCAAAAAAATTCACCATGCCCAAATATTGCGGGTACCTATTCTTGGGAAGTTACTTCGAATGATAGTTGTTAGCCGAGTATGCAGAACACTTGGTATGTTGCTGAAGAATGGTGTTACGCTTGTTGAGTCCCTGAATATCGTTCGAAATGTTGCGGGTAACGTCATCCTTGAACAAAACATTGTAGATATGAACAAGGGCGTACAGGAAGGCAAAAGCCTTGCAGAGTTTATGGACCACTCGGCTGTCTTTCCGGCCACTGCTGTGCAGATGGTAGCAGCTGGTGAAAAAAGTGGACAACTCGCGCATATGTTACTTGTTGTCGCAGATGACTGTGACAATCAGGTGAACGCCAAACTCCAACTACTTACGTCTCTTATGGAACCGATCATGATCCTTCTTCTGGGTGGCCTTGTTGGGTTTGTTGTTATGGCAATTATCCTGCCTATCTTTGAAATGAGTAGCCTTGTCGGGTGAACAACATTATGCCCGCCCCCTTTGACATCGAAAAGTATCTCCCCTCAACGGGTGGTCTGAAAAGCTATCCGGGCAAACTAAAGCATTCGATATTGTCTTACTTGAGGCGATGCACCAATCAACACCATGCACCAATACAGACCTAAAAGGCACTGCAACACTTCTTCACTCTTCATAACATCCAAATATAAAAAAGCTGCACAACTATATGCTGCGCAGCTTAATCATCTTTTCTATGTAATATTTCTACTTCAATGCAAAACGGGGATTCATCAATTGCCCGTCTATTGCGATTGTCACCCGCTTCCCCGCTTTCAATTTCTTCAATGAATTTTTATCAATGAGTGCTTGCACTAACTTATCAGGCTGTACAAAAAGGCTGGTACGAAGCGTAACATTTGAACGAAACAGATTCTTGAAATTCAATTTTGCTGTTCCCTGCAACTCACCGTTTACAGGCTTTCCTGCCACCTTAACAGATTTAATATTCAGATTGCCGTTGTTGTAACCCAAGGTGCTGGTGAGATCTATTTTGTCAAAAACTGGAACTGTTACTAACGACACTAGATTAGTTACCCGAAGATTTTTTCCAGTAACAGTAAGTGTTCCCTGTCCTTGCTCTATCTTCTGTGGCGAGCCAGAATATACCAAATGGACTTCTCCGGTTCCTCCAACACGGGGATCAAACGCAACAAGAAAGGGAATACGTTCTAAAGATTGCTGCATTATATTCAAATCAACATCAATTATTTCAAAATCAAAAAAAGAACCTGACGAAACAGCAAGACTCATTCCCCCACCATATGAAGCAGAAGTAAGACCCAATTCAGCTGTTCCCGTAAACAATGCAGAAAGTTTTGGTGTGATAACAACTCGCTGCATCTCATACAAAAGATTTTTATTATTAGCGTCGCTTATGAGCAGCGTTTCCAGTTTTATACGCGGTGGGAAAAGTGATAGTGATACGCCTTCTGTCTCAATCTTAGCAAACTTAACGTTGTGCACGCCTTCATAAAAAGAGAGTTCAAGTGCGTCTTCAGCAACATGCACTCCTAAAAACAGACTAAAAGTGAGGCAACCCCAAAAAAAATAGCAAACCGCTTTGGTAAGAACGCTACGCTCCACTCCTAATCGGATTGAATCAAGCCCCAATGATAAAAAAGTACCCATGCCGGATAAAAAACGCATACAGTCTCAACAGGTTTTATAAATTGGAAACTCGCAGCACTTCCGCAACAGACGTGACTCCACTCAACACTTGCAAGCAACCATCATCTTTCAACGTACGCATGCCATCTGCAATAGCTTCACGGCGAATTTGGTTTGAATCTGCGTTCTTTAAAATCATACTTTTTATAGGATCGCTCACCTGCATAATTTCATACACGGCCTGTCGTCCCTTATACCCAGTAGCCATGCAGTGCGAGCAGCCCGCAGGACGGTGCAGGGTCTGATTTTCCATTTTGCTCGCCATGGCACCACATTCAGCAACGACTTCGGCGGTAGCTGTATATACTTCTTTACAATGCGGGCAAAGGATACGCACAAGACGCTGGGCTACAACCACTCGCAATACGGATGAAAGTAAAAACGGCTCCACACCCATATCAATAAGACGTGTCACGGCACTGGCAGCATCGTTTGTGTGCAATGTTGAAAAAACCAAGTGACCAGTCAGTGCCGACTGAATAGCAATATCTGCAGTCTCTTTATCGCGAATCTCACCAATGAGAATAACATCAGGGTCCTGACGTACAATAGAGCGTAAACCAGTAGCAAAAGTAAGCCCTGTCGTTTGGTTTACCTGTATCTGCCCGATCCCTTCCAGCTGATACTCAACCGGATCCTCAATGGTCATAATATTTTTATCCGGCGAATTAATGTCACTTAACGCTGCATAAAGCGAAGTTGTTTTACCACTACCGGTAGGACCAGTAACAAGAATTATACCGTGAGAAATACGTGTGACCTTTTTCATAATTTCTAGATCAGCAGAACCGAGTCCAAGCTCTGTCAGGCTCAACACACGTGATGTCTTTTCCAACAGACGCATTACCACTCTTTCCCCATGAGATGTCGGCAACGTTGATACACGCAAGTCAACCTCGCGACCGCCAAGAATCAGGGCAATACGGCCATCCTGTGGCAATCTTTTCTCAGCGATATTCAGCTTTGCAAGAATTTTAATACGAGAAACAATTGCTGCACTAAACCGCTTATCAAAACTATGCTTGTTGTACAGAACACCATCCAGACGGAAGCGCACACGCAAAAAATCCTTAAGAGGTTCAATGTGCACGTCACTCGCCCCGGCACGGACTGCTTGTGTTAATACCATGTTCACGAGCTTAATTAATGGTGCATCGCTCGTATCATCAAGCAAGTCGTTCAGCGTATCATCATCAATTTCGTCCAACCCAAGATCATTTGCATCACTCAACACATCACTCACATTGGCATCTTCTTGAAAGTCACCAAAGGCGCGGTTGATTAAACTGGTGATCACATTACGTGGCAAAAGAACAGGTGAAGGAGCCCCACCACCAAGCAGCAATGAAAAATCGTTAAGAACCTTTAATGAATACGGATCAGCCATTCCCACAACAACACCGTCTGTGCCTCTAAGCGGAACAATCTGGTGTTTTTTTAAATAGGTAATGGTAAACCGGCAAATAAGTTCCGTATCAACCATTTGCTCTGGAACAGCTGTAAGCACTTCCAGCCCGTAAAAATCGGCCTGTGCACTTTTAAACTGAATCTCTGTGAGCAGTTCCTTTTCAACTACAACTTCTTCAAAAGTTTTTCCTTGCTCAGAAGCCTCCTGTTTCAACCATACGATATCGTCTGCTGTAACAAAGTGCTTTTCTACAAGAGCATTTTCTAACGTTCTCATATGTTGCCCTACTGAAGGAGGACAGGCGGTAACAGGCTTGGATCACTCATCATAGGCAAACCTAGACCATCTTTACCTACGAGGGTAGTATGCACACTGAAACGTTTTTTATCGGCGAGTTTTTCAGCTTCATCAAAACTATTGATGATATGCGGCGTAATAAAAATATATAAGTTACTCTTGGCATTAGTTTTTTTCCTCTGCTTAAACAACCAGCCAAACAAAGGAATATCACCTAACCCTGGAGTCTTACTATTGTTCTTTGTACCGTCTTCGCTCAACAACCCTGCAATTACGACAGTTTGACCATCTTTCATACGAATAGTCGTCTCTACAACACGTTTGCGGGTTGTCGGTGCTACAAGGCTTTGTCCATCTCCAACAGCTACAAGTGAGTTAAGCACTCGGCTTACCTCCTGTAGTACGTCAAGCTGAAGAGTCTGGTTTTGCCCAATTCGCGGTGTAATTTTCAGCTTAACACCAACATCCTTGTAATCAACACTTTGAGTATTAATGCTAGTTGCATTAGTAACTACAGTTTCTTTCACAAAAGGTATGTTATCAACAACATCTACACGCGCTTCTTCGTTATCGAGAGTAAGCAACTGTGGAGTGGCAAGAATAGTGTAATCATTGTCACCTTTCACGGCACTCAAGATGGATTGGATACTGTATTCAGTTCCGCCAATGGAAAATGCATTTTCTATAATCGCCCCAATGGAGCCGCCAGCTGGAAAGGCCGGAAAACCAGAGCCACTTGACGAGGGCAAAGTAACGGTGCCGCCACCTTGGTTGGAAGAACCGAAGAGGAACACTTTCCCAGCTTTTTGCCCACCAGCCCAGTTTACACCGAAGGAAAAATTTGAATCGCTAGAGGCTTCCATAAGCAAAGCTTCAATGAACACTTGTTTTCGTTCAACATCTAATTTTTCAATGGTCGACTCGAGAATCATAAAGTCATCTGGACGTGCAGTAATCACAAGGCTGTTTGTTGCTTTATCTGCAACAATTTTTACCTCACGAGAAAGAACTTTCTCTTCCTTATTATTTCCCTGACGTTCGACTAACGAATTAATAACCTTAGCTACATCTTCTGCTTTAGCATTTTCCAACGAAATAAAATGAATATCTCCCTTGCCTGCTGGGGTCGGGATATCCAATGTTCTAATCATAGTTTTGATAGTCATCATTGTTTCAGGGTCAGCAAGAGCAAGCACCACGTTTGTTCTCTCGTCTGCCTGCACAAGCGCCATGGCTTTTTTGCCAAATTTTTCCTGCTCTTTAACTTGTGTAGTCAAAATTTTACTCAAGTTTGCTGCCACACTTTTTGAATCACCATATTGTAATGGAAATTGCCTAAACTGTGGTGCGTACTGTGATTTATCTATCTCATTAATGACTTTTTGAGTTTCCTGAATACGAGCAAACGGCGCAGTAATAATGAGTGCGTTTGTAGGCGGATACACGGTAACAAGCCCGTTTGTACCTATGAGCTTTGGAATAACCTTTCCAAGCTCTGACGCACTGGAATGCTTCAAAGAAATAAGTATGGTAACAAGTTCATCACCCGTAGGTTTATGCTGTCTTAAAGAAGAAGCAGAAGTCAGGGTAGGAACCCCTTCACTACGACCAACGGCAAGCGGCATGATTTTATACACTTTTCCACTTGGGACAATGGTGAAGTTGTTCACCTGTAAAACAGATTCAAACACACGATACGCTTCTTCCACGCTTACCTTTGAGGGAGAGAAAATAGTAACCCTACCACCAACGCGGTTATCAACAATGAAATTTTTTCCGGTCAATTCACTAATAAACTCAATCAATACATGAAGTTCAACTTTCTTAAAATCCATGCTGATATATGCATCTTGTGACGCACTGACAGAACAGACTGCGGTACAAGAAAGCACGCAGACAAACAACACTACGCCAAGTATTCGCATAATTTTATTCGCTATCATCATTTTTACTTCAGCCTGAACGTCAATGTTTGGCTTTTTCCCTTCCGAATAATCTCTAAAAAAATTCCACTCTTATCTAGGATGGACATTAAAGAAGCTGCATCATCAAAGGATGTTAAAGGGTTGCCATTTGCAGTTACAAGCAAGTCTCCTTCACGCAACCCCATATTGTATAAGAAACTTCCAGACTGTATCGCCTGCACATGCAAGCCTTTTCTTCCCCCCTTAGTCTGAGGAATAATCTGGATACTGCGCGCGACCTTACGTAAATCTTGCAATTCACTTTTAATATAGCTTCTTGCAACAACGCGCGCCCCATAACTACCATTTGGAATTGTTGCCGTTGTTTCGTCTATCAAAAGACGTTCTTTTGCCTTTCCCCGTTGCAAAATAATCTCGCGTCTCTTTATTTCTACAACTTTCCAACCACTAATTGTTGAGCCAGGCCTGTACAGTGACTGTTTGTTTTCATACAAAACAATTGCCCAACTTTTAGATGGCGTTTCAGAAATTATTGTTCCGAGCAGATGCCCACCCCGCTTACTAATGGGGATCACCTGTTGCGTACTGTCTTTCTCACTTTTTCTTTTTGTTGAAACTGGAGGGGTATTTTTTACTTTAAGAAGATTTCGTTGCTCAATAAGTTTGAAAGAACTTAATGCAACCTGCTTCTCTAAAAATTTTTTGGTAGGAATATTATGAGTCACATGCTTTGGAACTATGCTCTTTTCTATAAAAAAAAGAGCATAGCAAGCATCGGCCATAACATATGAAACTGCTGTAACTACCAGCAATTCAATAAAAATTTTTATTTTATCTGTCGAAATGCTTGTCATCGAGCGCTCATTAATTGAAATTTGTATATATTTCAAGCAATAACAAAAAAAGCAGTAGCCTATCGCTTGCCAACGGCTATAAAACAGCTACGATCACAAGGCAAGGTATGAATAATACAAACGATCTAAAGCAAAAAGAGCCTTTCTAACTATTTGTACAAATTCAAAAAATATCCATGAACGCATTAACATTTCCCTGATAAATAGTTACCTGCGGTATATCCGCCTTGTGCAAACCAATATTATCAGAATACTGAATATAAAGAATACCACCTCTCCATGGGGATACTAGCCCCTCTTAAATGGGGTAATTTCATCTGTGGTGCATTTACATAGATGCCAAAAGCCTCCTGCAACTCACCTCGTTTGCCCTTCTAAAGGGAAACTAAAAAAACTTACAGAAGTTTGCGATAATAAAATAGTTCTCCAAGAGAACTACTGCAAAAAGCTATTGCAGAATCAATTGCAACTATCTACATTCCCAAGCAAGAAAATTTCAGCATGTGCCTATCGAATCAATGGTGGCTGGCAAGCCGGTAATCGTGACTGCTAGGGTGGCCTTCTTGAAACTGGTACCGAGGGATGAAACTGGTATTTTCACACCAGAAGCTCCTCACTACAAAGACAGCATCAAGGCAATAAATTCGCTCTCAACCGCAAGGCCTCATCCATGAACAACATGCCTTGAACGGGCAACACAATTCGACACCTCAGTATTGTTAATGCCATGAAAAGTCTCATCTAAAGACGTTTACTGTATACTTCGATCATGTTCTCAGCACAGTCTGAAAAAGAGAATTAAATGCCCTGCATCCTGCCTGAAAAAACTCACCCTATCTCCAAAAAATCCTCTGGCAATGAAGGTTTCACCATCGTTGAAGTTCTGGTTGCCTTGATGCTGTTAGGGGTTGCAGGCATGATGACAGTTACTCTGACAACACAAAATCAGGATAACCTTGCGCAAACCCGCTTGCAGGATACTGCAATTGTTCTTGCAAGAGAAAAGCTCTTTGAATTGGAAAATGACGGACTTTCGGCAAGCACAGAAAAGTCTGGCGATTTTCGTCCAGAGCACTCAGGGTTTACGTGGAAGGCTTCAACGCATGCTACAAATACATCGGCTATCTATAGACTACTATTGACTGTTTCATGGGGAGATGAGGAAGACAAAGATGTTGCCATTGAAAAACTCTTCAAAGAATAGCATGCCTACTCAAATTACCCCTTCAAACAGGCAAGCAGGTTTTACCCTATTTGAACTACTCATCGCCATGACGCTAATGGCGACCATTATCACAACTCTTTTTGCACTGTTCAGCAACGTAATCGACGCATCGCAACATGCTCGAAAACGCATGGCTTACGATCAGGCCGGCAGAACAATTTTAAATATTTTTGAGGATGATTTTCGCTATATGCTTCCTGATATGAAGACGAGCGGGCTAAAATTTGACGCAACGCCCGATAGCGATACATTTAGTGAACAAGACCTGCTTGGATTTGCCAGCACATCATCTCTCGCCTTTCGTACTCATGAGCATGTTCGCTCGCTACAGTATGTTACCTATTCTCTTCGAGAACAAGATAACGACCTCTTCACACTTATCAGAAAAGAACATCCATTCCCCACAGTTAAAGGAGACTTTAAGGATCTTAAATATTCTCTCATTGAAGACGTCTCGGAATGTGTATTTGAGTATTACAACGGTGAATATAATGAGTTCCAAAAAGATTGGGGCGTAGAAAAAACGCAGCTTCCGACAGCAGTGCGCGTAACACTTACTCTGGGAACAAAAGACGAACCACACCAATATCAGCTTGTAATTCCATTACCTCATGAGGATGACCTGTAATGCAATCTACCTCACCAACCGTTGTGCGTAATAAAGAGCAAGGCACCATTATCATCATCGTTTTGCTTGTACTTGTGGTGTTGTCCTTTCTTGCTATGGAATTATCCAAAGAAACGCTTATTGATCACGCAAGCTCCCTCTTTGTTAGATCATCCATTACTGGAAATACGCTCTGTGATTCTGGACGACTGCTTGCAAAAGAAATTCTGGCTACTGACTTAGAGGAAAGCAAAGGCGACTATAAATTTGAAAAATGGGGACTGTTTAATACAGAACTTAAGGAAATTTCTGAGGAACTAACAAGCGGAACTCTTTCTGGAGAAATAACAGACGAGAACTCACTCTTCCCTATTAATAAGCTTGTCCTGCTTGACCCAAATACAAAAAAAATAACTGAACAATATCAGGGTGTCTTTTTACGCATGTTGAAAACGCTCTGCAGCAATTTAAACTTGACCTCTGGCACTGCAGAAGACCTCCTCACTTCAATACGTATTTGGCAAGGTGAACAGCTCACTAGGGCCTCAGAAGATGACACCTGGTACATGGCTCAAAAGATACCGTACACTCGAACCAAAAAACCATTCCGTTCACCAAACGAAATGCTTTTGCTCTACTGGCCAAAAGCCAAAGAGGGGGATATTGAAAAGCTTTATTATGGAACGGACACAGTGAACGGCCTACGCGACCTCATAACCATCTGGGGAGAAGGGCCTATTAACATGAACACCGCGCATGATGCCCTGACGGCTGCCATCCCTATTGTTAACAACAATAAAGAGGACTTTCTGACAAGCATCGATCTCTACCGCAACAATCCTGCCAATAACTTTGAAACAGCATGGTATCTAACCGCAGCTAAAGTCAGTGGAATTGAGGAAAAGAATATTCCTGAGGACATTTTAGATTTTAAATCCAATAGATTTCGAGTCACTCTCACCGCTCATGTTGGCAGCGGCAGTAAGAAAGAAATAATTTTTCTGAGCCGAACAAATAAAAAAATTACTCTTCTGGGAAGCTATGGAGAATAGCCCCCGATGAGCACCGACAATATGTTCCGCCTACTTACCCAAGACTCTCGTTGGTGAACTAAGAAATGCATCCTTGTTTACAAATACATATTCTTCCTGAGGGTAAAGAATACCGTATATATAGTTTTGTTCTTCAGTAGGAATAATTGTAGGCTCAAAAGCCCTAGCTGCTACGATTAGACATCGACCTTCACATATCATCCTGTTCAACGAAATAACATCATGTTGGTTAAGCAACCTGAAGCACATATTGAAATCACACATTGTATACGCAGCAATTATCTTAGGAGCAGGAATAGGCTTGTCCGGTAAAGCATCCCAACGACTACATGCACAAATGAAAAACAACAGACATAACATGATATACCGCATAACAACTCCTTAGTTCTTCCTTACTGTAAAGATTAAAGGTAAGGCTTTGTTAGCTCAACCATATGTATTTAGTCGTTTTTATAATTATCTCACTTTTGATGCGATAACGTCTATCTCACAATACAAAAGAAAAGATAAAGTTCGTTGCCGCTTGTGTCATTTTCAACGATATCCCTTCATGCTCCATCTCGCTACATTCATAATAAAAAAACGGACAGCCCTAACGACTGTCCGCTTTTATTATTTACTATTAAAGCAGCGAGTTCAAATCAACCGGAGCTTCAAAAACAATTTTAGCACCTGCTGCTGTGAGTTCTTCGCTCCCTCTAAAGCCCCATGCTGCTCCGACGGGTTTCATTCCAGAATTTTGCGCCGTCTGCATATCCACATCTGAATCGCCAACAAAAATTATTTGTTCAGGCTCTATCTTCATCTTAGCTGCAATTCCTATTGCACCATCTGCAACTGGCTTAAGCGGAACATCTGAAAGCCCACCCTGAACAACCACAAAATCAACGGTTGGGAAAAACTTCTTAACAGCTGCTTTTGTAAGCTCATCCGGTTTATTTGACAGCACAGCAAGTTGTTTGCCGGCCGCAGCAAATGCGACCAGCATCTCCAACACACCATCATACGGACGAGCAATAGTGTTTAGCGACCGAGCATACTCTTCACCAAGAACAGCATATAACGCTTCACACTCTTCTTGATTCTGTTTCTCTTTTGGGAGCACTCTCCAAGCCAGTTTTTTCGCACCACTACCTACAAATTGGCGGTAGGCGTCAACAGAATGTTCAGGATATCCTACACGGACAAGAGCTGCGTTGGTTGCCGCTGCAATTTCTTCCAACGTGTATAGTAAGGTACCGTCAAGATCAAAAATGGCAGCGGAAAAATTCAAAGAATTACTCATGGATAGTGCCTTTATGAAATCACAGCCTCAGCTGTGGTATATTTTCTTCAAAATATTGCTAACCACATCGGTTAACGAAGCAAAATACACTGTAAAAATCACAATGAATAATTGCAACCATCAAATATATTGAAGGCTAAGGAAAGGCTGTACTATCTGAAAATATGAAAGCCCTGTAGATACTTGGTATGCACCCCATTAAGTGGACAAGGTAAAAAAGCCCCTCTAGGCTGATGTACCTTTCCACTTAATGGGGTTTTGTATGAGTAATAGAAAGAACAATAGTTATAGCAGCGAGTTCAAGAAGGAAGCGGTTCAACGGTATTTGACCGATAATCAAAGTTACCAATCTCTAAGCGAAGAGCTAGGCATACGTGATAAAAAGCAGTTGAGAAATTGGGTAACAAAGGTCAAGCGTGGTGAGTCTCTTGAAGACATGCGGGGGAAACATGTTGGAGGGCGGAAAGGGCGTTCACGAACAAAGTTCGCATCTCTTGAAGAAGAGCTAGCTCATGTTAAAGCTGAGCGAGATTATCTAAAAAAGTTATATCGCTCCCGATTTGGCAAAGAATGGGGAGCCGAGTAAAAACACATTATTATCAAGTGATAGATAGCCTCTCGAGCCAGCACCCAGTAACATTGCTACTTGAAGCAGCTAATGTTTCTCGGTCAGGATTTTATAAATGGCGTTGCAAGAAAAATCATTCTCGGCTGTCAGAGAATCACGAGATTAGGCTGCAAATAAAAGCCATACACACCCAATATCCATTTTACGGCTATCGGCGCATTACGGCAGCTCTTCATCGTTCCGGCACATTTGTAAATCATAAACGAGTCTACCGTCTAATGAAAACGCTCGGGCTGCAATCTACTATACGCAAGAAGCGTCGACATTTTGGACGAAAAGGAAGCACTGTCTTTCCCAACTTGTTGAATAGAGATTTTGCTAGCGCAAAGCCAAAGCAGAAGCTGGCAACAGATGTTACATATTCCCCTGTAATTTCAGGGTTTCTCTACTTATCTGCAGTTCAAGATCTGCATAATAATGAGATTGTTAGCTATAAAATCGGAAAGAAGAACTCCCTTCAACTTGTTTTAGAGACGCTTACGCCACTTAAAAAAACGATAAGCGAAAAGACTGTCTTGCATTCTGATCAAGGATTTCAATACACTTCAAAGCATTACAAACAAAAATTAGAAGAGATGGGGCTTCAAGGAAGCCATTCTCGAAAAGGAAACTGTTTAGATAATGCATGCATAGAATCATTTTTCTCTCACCTAAAGGCAGAAGCTTTGCCGCGCAAGGTAACGCTTTCTGAAAAAGAAATGGTGACTCGTGTTGAAGAGTACATTGCCTTTTATAATAACGAACGATTTCAAAAAAAATTCGGCCAGCTTTCCCCAATTGAATATCGGAAAAAACTGGCCGCTTAATGCCTAAGGGCTTTTTAGCCTGTCCACTTGACGGGGGTCAGACCAACTCTTCTACAGGGCTTTCCGTGTATTTCTATTTTATTCGACTAACTCATTACGGCGCGCTGCAATACAGCACAACATTATACAGCTACTTACCTCGCAAAGATTAGTCTTCAGGATGCAATTGAGCAAAGATACGTTCAGGTGTCACCGGAAGCTCTGTAAAGCGCACTCCTGTTGCATTCGCAATGGCGTTACCAATTGCAGATGCAGGACACACGAGACTGCACTCGCCGGCACCCTTAGCTCCGAAAGGCCCTGTCGGATCATGAGATTCAACAATAATAGATTCCATCGGCGGAATATCTTCAGCGGTCGGCAACATATAGCTATGCATATTGCTATGAGTCTGAACGCCTTTGTCGTTGTACCTAATTTCTTCTGTCAAAGCATACCCTAAGCCCTGAACCACACCACCTTCAATTTGCCCTTCGACAATCATCGGGTTCACTGCGGTGCCTACGTCATGTGCTGCCGTAAGTTTCAAGACTTCGACTTTGCCAGTCTCGGTATCCACTTCAACATCTGCAAAGCATACATGCCATGGTGGTGCGTTCTTAGGGACAATTTTGCCGACACTGATAAACTGTTTGTTTCTCACATGAGCGTGATATGCAATATTCTCTAAGGTCACCTTTCCATTTGGATGCTCTTTGGCGTCGTCCAACGTCACAAGAGGTGCTTCGTCGATTGCTGTTACTGAGGACATAAAAACATGGTCATATTGTAACGTAAGGGCATCAGGAGAAACATCGAAGTATGGAGCGGCATATTCTAACATTTGCTGCTTAGCATCCTCCGCTGCCTCTTTAATCGCCAAGCCGGCTGCGTAACAGGTACGACTCGCATGACCACCGATATCAAACGGGGAGGTTAGAGTATCACCGAATGACAATGAAATGTTTTCTATGTCAGTACCGAACGCTTCTGCTGCAATCTGTACTAGAGAAGTACAGATACCTGTGCCCATTTCCGGCACACCAGAAGAAACCTGCACAGTCCCATCAGACTGAACTGTAAAGTAGGCATTGTCATAATCGACACAGAAAGGCCAAGCGTTACTTACGTGCGTACCTACCGCCATCCCCATACCACGAACTTTGTGCGGTGCAGATGACGTAAGTGACGCACGATCCTTCCAACCGATACTCTCCGAGCCTTGTTTCATGCACTCAGCAAGTTCAGAACTCAAACATGGGAATGGCAAGCACCAAGGGTCGTTCACCTTCATGATGTTTTTCATGCGCAGATCGTACGGATTCATTCCCAGCTCGGCCGCCATCATGTCCACTACTTGCTCAAGTGCAAAGTTACCCTGCGGGTTACCAAAACCACGCATGGCCCCAGAACTGGTATGGTTGGTGTAAACACTATGCCCAAAGTATCGCTGATTCGGAATGCGATAAATTGCCAGTGTCATGGCTCCACATACTCCGGGGAGTTCTGTACCGAAACCACAATATGCACCAGTGTTAAAGATAGCCTTCAGATCAAGAGCATTGAATGTACCGTCTTTCTTTGCACCTAGTTTTACCGTTATGGTTGCAGGATGCCGAGTGTCTGAAGCAATAAAGTCTTCTTTACGTGAATAGACAAGCTTAACAGGACGTTTCGCCAATAATGCCAAGCCCATTGCAATTGGTTCAGCAAGGCCGCTTAATCCGATACGAACGCCAAATCCACCGCCAACATAGGGAGGAGCCAACACACGAATCTTACTGGCAGGAACATCAAATATTTTCCCGAGAATTGCGCGTGAAGGATGCGGAGTTTGCGTTGTAGACCATACGGTTACTTCGCCACTACCGCTTACCTGTACAACAGCGCTCTGCGTTTCCATCTGTACTTGTTTTACAATTGGAAGCTTGAAGGACTTTTCAATGACGACATCAGATTCTTCTAAACCTTTCTCTACGTCACCGTAAGGAATTCTAATTATCTCACCCGGTATGTTTTTGCCCTCAGGAGTACATCCCTTTTCACCATGTAATGCAGGCGAATCTGCCCCCATTGCTTCTTCAGGATCAAATACAGCGGGTAGAAGTTCGTACTCAACTTTTATCAACGTTAACGCTTGCTCGGCAATGGCTTCAGTTGTGGCAGCTACCGCCGCAACTTCATCACCAACATACCGTACAATTTCATCAAATAAATATTGATCCAATACTCGTTCCAGATTGGAAACTGTGAGGAACATCGGGGCGGCTGCGTTGAACAAATTTCTAGGGCCATTCTTATGCGTCATTACAGCATGTACGCCGTGCAGTTTTTCTGCCTCAGATGTATCAATGCTTACGATTCGAGCATGAGGATGGGGGCTGCGCAACACTTTAGCATGCAGCATGCCCGGCAAAGCCATATCACTAGTGAAAAGAGCACGGCCTGTTGTTTTATCAACACCATCACGGCGATCAACATTCTTGCCTACAACGTGTAATTTAGTCATGGCTCCCTCCTTTCACCGCTTCCTTACGCAACGTACGGGCTGCATCCTCAATTGCTTCTTCAATTTTCACATATCCTGTGCAACGGCATATGTTTCCTGAAACAGCTTCGAGAATTTGCTCTTTGGAAGGGGACTTGTTTTTATCCAAAAGCGCCTTCGCAGACATGATCATGCCAGGGGTACAAAATCCACACTGAACAGCGCCCTTCTCGATAAAACTGGTCTGAAGCGGATGCAATTCTCCGTTCTCTTCCACACCTTCAATTGTCTCTACAGAAGTTCCGTCAACCCGCATTGCCGGTAACAGACAGGAGTTTACAGCTACACCATCAACAAGGACTGTACAGGAACCGCAGCCACCTTCGCCGCAACCTTTCTTTGTCCCAGTCAAAAAGAGTTTGTCGCGCAAAACATCCACAAACAGTTCAAACGGATCAACTCGAACAGAAACAGATTCACCATTCAAAACAAACGAAACGAGCTTAGTATACATACAGATTCTCCCATCTAACCTTGTTGTGCATCAGCTATTGCAGCCTTCAGCACACGTTCAACACATACAGGAAGAACTCCTATGCGGTATTCCTTAGAACCTCGAACAGCACTACTTCTGAACGTAGCTTGTTCTCTAGCCAGCACGCCTGCTTGTTTTATATTTTCTTCCGTAATTTCTGCTCCCTGCAAAAACTCTTCTGCTGCAACGGCATGTTGGGGACCAGCACCGACAGGTGCCATCAACAACTGCACACCATCAAACTTGGTGTCAGTAACATGAACTTTTGCAGAAACATTAAGCATAGGGAGAGATAGCGCTTTACGCTGTTCCATACGGAGATAGGCAGACCCCTCTCCATCCTTTTTTTTGGGAAATGAAATATGAGTCACAACCTGACTACAGCTGTTAATGCAGGAAATACATATTCCAGCATATAACTCACTAAATGGGATAATTTTTGAACCCTGCTCATCAACAACCGTCGCAGTTGCATCTAAACAAGCCAAAGCAACAGCTGCATCAGCAGCTGGGTTGCCGTTCACAACGTTTCCAACAACAGTTGCAACGTTACGAATCTGTAGCGAACCTACCTTGCGGCAAGCATCTACTAACCCCGGTGCATGATGCCTAAGAAGAGACGATTTAACGACTTGAGCATGAGTGACGTTGGCTCCAATTGATATGGAGTCATTTTCCTCTGTTATGCGTTGCATTCCATCAATTGCTCGTAAATCAACGAGTGTGTCGACAGAAATTTTACCATCGCGCATATCGAGAACAAGGTCTGTGCCACCTGCAATAATTCTAGCCCGTCCCTTAGACTGGCCTAACATAGATACTGCCTGTGCAACTGTTCCCGGAAAGACATAATCCTGAGCCATACAGTGCCTCCAAAGATCTGGTAAGAAAAACTAGCAGCGATAAAAAGAAGACTCCTTTACCTGCTACATAACTTCGCTTGGAAAGACCAAACCGTCCTTATATATTTATTTAAATATAAGATCGTTATAATGATTTTGTATAGCTATTTGATTATAACCCCACCGAAAAAGTTGTGTTTAATTTAACATATCCACTCTAACACCACCCTCCCCAAGCCACGAATAGCGCGGTTTCAAACTGAATCTAAGTCGAAGAGACTGTACAAAATTAAATTGACGAGTAAGTATGCGCTTGCATCAACAGTAACCACAGCAATCTCAATGTTGTAGAAAAATAATTCGTACTCACAGATTGCCACTCATCTATATGAAACTGTTTTTGACTACCAAAACGAGATGACACAATGAGCAAAACAAACCACTTTGGCTTAGACTTCGAAACCTTTGCCACACTTATAGACAACCTGCATGATGAAATAATTATTTATGACAACAACTACCGTATGCTTTACGTCAATAAAGCATGCGAACGTCATTATGGTTTCACCCAGCAAGAGCTCATAGACATGCCGTTCTGGGACGTTGTACGAAAGCATAAAGCATGGGATCGCCCAATGCTTCCCCTTATCTACGAGAAAAAATGTCCAGCAAAGCAAATGCAAGAGACCTATCTTGGATTACAAGTACTCACCATTGCTGTACCTTTCTTTGATGAAAAACAGGACGTTAAATACGTCTTGCTTAATATTCGTGATAACTATCATGACAAAATGATTCCAAGGGCTGAAGACCTTGTGACTGAAGAGCCACAATCTTCAAAAACGCATCCAGAATACCTCATCTACCGTAGTGCTGGGATGGAGAAAGCTATTTCAGATGCGCAGAAAGTCGCGAACGTAAACGCGCCCTGCTTACTGCTCGGAGAGTCCGGCTGCGGTAAGAGCCTGCTCGCTAAATACATCCATGCAAACAGTAACCGCTCCGACAAACCATTTGTGACAGTAAACTGTGCTGCCATTCCGCACGAACTTTTTGAGTCGGAACTTTTTGGACATGTTGAAGGTGCTTTTTCAGGAGCAACTAAAACTCGCGGTGGGCTTTTTGCCAAAGCAAAAGGCGGCACGCTGTTCCTTGATGAAATTTCTGAACTCCCCCTCCCGCTGCAGGCTAAACTTCTTTATGCTGTGCAGGAGTTGGAATACCGCCCTGTTGGAAGCTCCGAAACCGTCAAAGCAGATGTTCGCATTTTAGCCGCATCAAACCGCAACCTGAGTCTTATGGTTGAAAGCGGCGCATTCCGTCAGGATCTTTATTTCCGCCTGAATGTTTTTGACATTACCATCCCTCCACTCAGAGAACGCCCTGAAGACCTCGTCCCTCTCATTCATCTATTCTTTAATAGATACGGAAAACTGCATGGAAAAGGAAAACGGCTCGCATCTGGTGTACGCAAACTTCTCAGCCAATACACATGGCCGGGTAACGTTCGTGAACTGGCACATCTTATAGAACGTCTTGTTGTAACAGTTGAAGACGAAATTATTTCTGTCGATCATCTTCCAGCCTCTATTTACGAAACACAAGGAAACCCTGCCGCACTTGTTATGGCTTCGGACAGTCTTGATGAAGCACTTGAAGCAGTTGAACGCCAGCTCATTATTGATTCTTTCAAAGCCTACGGGACCAGTCGAAAAGTTGCGACAGCACTTAACATTAGCCAGTCACGCGCATCACGCCTCATCCGAAAACATATTCCAGCAACAAAATTGTAATTTGATGAGTCACCTCCGACTCTAAGAACCACTTTTGATTCAAAGAAGAGTCCCTGCTAAGCAGTTACTCTCTATATCTTGAGTCCTCGACGACTCAAGAGCGCTTAAAAACTGAGTGTTTAAACAACCTGTTAAGACTATAACAAATTGAAATTAAAAGACTTTTAACATTAGCCCTTGTGTCATTATTGGCACACCCCTTGCTTTAAAACTACCACAAATGATGGTGCATACTTTTAAAAACAATCGTCACAGTATCTTTAAAACGTAACGATACATTGCTCTGTTTTTACCCATGCATCATCCCCGAGAGAGGATGCTGTTACATTAACAGCACACTAACGAGGTGAAACTATTTAGAAGGGAGATGTTTTAATGTTTAAGAACAAGACATATTACGGAATTGCCTGCGCATTACTTGCCACAATGCTCTGGGCTGGTGCTTTTGTTGTTGCACGCCTTGCTGTAGGCCAAATTTCCCCTATGACACTTGGTGCTACACGCTGGTTTGTTGCTCTGCTCATTCTCTGCACGTTCACTCTTCCAAAAGTAAAAAAAGAGTGGCCGATTGCTAAAAGATTCCTGCCACAAATTATTGCTGCTGCCTTAACAGGTGTTGCTGCTTACTCTCCGCTCAGCTACTTCGCTGCTCAGACAACATCAGCAATCAACCTGTCACTCATTTCTGTAACAACACCGATATTTATTGTCATTATCTCATCAATGATGGGACAAAAACAATCTGCTAACACATGGCTCGGTTGTACTATCGCACTCATTGGCTCCTTCTATCTCGTCTGTAATGGCGAAATGTCCCGCCTTCTCGGTCTTCAGTTTGCCGCTGGTGACTTCCTTATGCTTCTGGCTGCTGTCGGTTTTGCTATCTACAGCCTCATTCTGCGTAAGATCCCAGAAGGACTCTCCCAAATTACTATTATGTCCCTCATGTCATTCTTTGCTGTGTTAATGCTTCTCCCATGCGTTATCTGGGAATCTACACAGCCATCAATGGTCTTCAACATGAACGGCATCGTTTTCTTCAGTATCGTTTTCTCAGCAGTGTGCTCATCCATCATTGCATGGTTCACATGGAACCTCGGCCTTCAGCATGCCGGACCGGCAACATCCGGCATGATCTACTACAGCCTCCCGTTATGGGGTGGATTATTCGCCTTTGTATTCCTCGGTGAAACAATGGGCACAGTTCATCTCATCAGTGGTGCGCTCATTATCGGCGGTATTGTGTGGGCAAGCCGCACTCCAAAGTCAGTTGAAAAAACTGATGCTGTTCTTAACGAGGCGTAGCCGATAGCTCCTTTTTACGGGTGGAGAATTTCTCCACCCGTACTTTTCATCCCTGCCAAGCGCACCATCGTGCGCCCCTGTGCGACCTTCTATTACGCCGCACATAATGAACAATGTAAGGATTTGTCATTATGCAAAATACCAAACAGCAAAAACTCATACACCTCAATATCAACGGCAAAACACATTCGTTGAACGTTGAGCCGCACTGGACTCTTTCTAAAGTTCTTCGAAACGACTGTGGCCACACAGGAACTAAAGAAGCATGTGGAGAAGGTGCCTGTGGTGCATGTACTGTCCTCATCGACTCAATAGCAGTCCCTGCCTGTATGATTCTCGCCATTGAGCAAGAAAATAAGAAAATCGAGACCATTGAAGGTTTGTCAGTAAACGGTGAACTTCATCCTATTCAGGAGGCATGGCTTGAAGAATACGGTGCCCAATGCGGCTTTTGTTCACCGGGTATGATCCTGTCTACCAAAGCATTACTTCTTAAAAATCCATTGCCAAGCGATGAAGAAATCAAAGAAGCGCTCGGTGGCAACATATGTATTTGCAACAACTATGAACACATTCTTAACGCAGTACGCAGTGCAGCAAAAAAAATGTCCGGAGAGCAAGCACATGATTAAAGCCAATTCCATCGGCACCTCTGTGCGCCAAAAAGACGGTGCTGCACGTGTTACCGGCGCTGCAAAATATTATGCTGACTTCATCTTCCCCGGCATGCTGCAAACCCGTATTTTACGTAGCCCATATCCAGCGGCTACCGTTCTCACTATAGACACCAAAAAAGCAGAAGCGCTTGATGGCGTCCGCCTCGTAATGACACACGAGAATTACCCAAAAGCGTTTCGTAATACCTTATATTATGTAGGGGATCTGGTTGCTGCTGTTATTGCAGATGACGAAACAATTGCAGAAGAGGCCTTAGAGCTGATTGATGTTACATACGAAAAGAAAAAATTCGTTGTCAGCCTTGAAGACGCAATGAAGCCGGATGCACCACAAGTTTTTGATGGAATTCCAAACTGCAATGATTGGGAATTCCACGCCCTGCTTAGCGACCGCGATCCAGAGACGCGCTTGTTTAAGACAAAAACTCCTGCCGAATACAACGGCTTTGGAGATATTGAAAAAGGGTTTGCAGAAGCAGATGTGATTGTTGAACAAAAGAACCTCAAATACGCCTACTGTAAATCTCCCGCAATGGAACCACGCGGCTGTACAGCTAATTTTGATGGTCGTAAACTGCATGTCCACACACATTCACAAGGCATGCATGATGAAAAGTTATGCCTAGCGCAAGCACTCGGCATCAGCGCAACTATGCTCAACTATGTATCACCGTTCACAGGTTCAAGCTTCGGCGGGAAAAACGCATTCCCACTCGATCGCAACATAGCCTCCCATTATCTGCTTATTGCCAGCCTGGCCTGCCTTGACCTTAAAAAGCCAGTTCATTGCGCCTACTCGCGAGAAGAAGAAATGGTTTCCGGCTGGTCTCGAGGCAGTATTACCGATGTCAAAATCGGCTTTAAAAAAGACGGCACATTAACCACCATGGATTTGGCACACTGGCAGGAAACTGGCTCCGGCGGAGACAAGTACCCTGCTAAAAACGCTATGCTCGCAACCGGTTCTGTGCTCTATGCGCATAACTGCAAGCATCAGAGAGGCAAAATCCACTACGTGCACACAAACCGTTTTCCCGCTGCCGGCTGGCAGGGGTATGGGGCACCTGAAGGCGTTTTTGCTGTAGAAACCACCATGGACATTGCCGCAGAACAAATGAGAATGGACCCTGTTGAAATTCGCAAAAAGAACTGCATGCGGACAGGTGACATTGATTCCGGTTGGGACCCGCTTGGTTACAAGTCTGCATACATTTCTTCTTCCGGAATCAGAGATTGCCTTGATGCAGGGGCAGAGTATTTAGACTGGAAAAACACATGGGTTCACCCAAGCAAAAAAACAGGCCGAATTCGTCACGGACTCGGGGTTGCTATTTTTGCAATGGGCGCAGGTCGCCCGGGACCGGGTAACTCCAGTGAAGCAATGGTCAAAATTTATTCGGATGGTTCCGCAGCTCTCGTATGCGCGGTTGCTGATATCGGACAAGGGCAGCACACAGTTCAGTGCCAGATTGTTGCAGACGTACTTGGCCTTCCATACAAAAAAGTAGGCTTGGTCTGCGATGATACGGACTCAACACCTTTTGCGACACTTGTTGCAAACAGTTGCGGCACATGGATTCAGGGCTGGGCAACGTATGAAGCCGCTATGGATGCAAAACGACAGGTTCTTGAACTTGCCGCGACTCAGCTGGGCGTTCCTGCTCTGGCATTAAGCATTAATGAAAAAGGTATCTTCATTACGGCTGAACCAGATAAAGGACTCTCTTTTGCGGAAGCATTCGGTGCGCGTGGACACTACGGTGGCATCCACGAAGTAACTGGTTATTACGTCAACAACTCACCGCACCCTAACAGCTTAAAAGATGGTAAAGAAGACCAAGTATACATTCCGAAAGAAAAAGGCGCTCAGTTTATCTCTTTAGATATTGATACTGAAACAGGCATGATTTCGAATGTAAATGTAGTCATGGCGCAAAACGTCGGTAAAGCACTCAACCCGAAAATTGTTGCAGGTCAGCTTTCCACATCCCGCCATGGTGTTGATAACGCTATGCTTGCGAACGACTGCATTGCAGACAAGCGCAACGGCTGGCTTATGACTCCTAACTGGATTGATTACCGCCACTGCACCACCATGGATTGTGACGTAACACCGATTGTAATCGAAAAACCAGGTGATCCGACCCATCCGTTCGGCGCAACTGCCTGTGGTGAAGGTGCAGCTTGTCCATCCCTTGCAGCGTTCTCTAACGCAATTTTCAACGCGACTGGTGTACGAATTATTGAGACCCCGTTCACCCCAGACAAAATCCTTACGGGTCTTGGTAAGATTCAGCCTTCCCGGAGGAAAAAATAATGAAACGCTTCAAGCATTTTGACGCTTCAACAATTGAAGAAGCTGTAAATTTATTAGACACATACAAAAATTCATCCTACGTAATCGCTGGCGGCAGTGATCTAATGGGTTGCCTTAAAGATAATCTCTGGATGGCATTCCCCGAAGCCATAATCAACATTAAAACCATTCCCGCTTTGAATACCATTACGGTGAAAAAAGATGGTTTACATATTGGTGCGCTTGTTACTCTTACCGAGATTGCAGAATGTGAAGCTGTAAAGACAACATGGGCGGGACTCGCTGAAGCGGCACGTCGTACTGCTTCTCCAATTCTCCGTAACATGGGAACCATCGCAGGCAACATTTGTCAGGAAAACCGATGCTGGTACTACAGGTACCCAGACAAAATTGGCGGTCGTATTGATTGTGTACGTAAAGGCGGAAAACGATGCTTAGCTGTTCCGGGCGATCATCGTTTCCACTCCATTTTCGGCGCAGTCAGCAAATGCATTGCAGTTAACCCGAGCGATACAGCTCCGGCTCTTGTTGCACTGAATGCTGTTGTAAAAACGACCAAGCGGCAAATTCCGATTGACGAATTTTTCAGCGCAGAAAACGGTGCAGGTTCAACAATTCTTGATCGCAATGAGATTGTGACAAAAATTTTCGTGCCAACACCTGTCGAAAACTCAAAAAGTAGCTTTATAAAAATAGCATACAGAAAATCCGTCGATTTCGCGTTAGTAAACTGTTCAGCTACACTGTCGTATTCCGACGACAAGGTGACAGAAGCCCGTATTTGCTTGAATGGAGTGCATAATAACCCTCGCAGATGCCAAGACGCTGAAGCACTCCTTATAGGGAAAGAGCTCACAGAAGAGACAGCACAACTTGCCGCCGAAGCTGCTGTTGCTGATGCTAAACCGCTCTTCCAAAACCTGTATAAAGTGCAGTTAGCAAAAACCAGTGTCCATGATGCACTCATTGGATGCGCAAAATAACGACTACACATGACTGAACACTTACAGCAAAAAAAAGCTGCCATTACAGGCGTCATTTTAGCTGCCGGTACTTCAACTCGAATGGGCAGGGATAAACTGTCTCTGCCTTTTCGAGGAAAACCAATCGTGCAGCATGTAATTAATGCCGCGCGCGAATCCCTTTTGGACTCTATCGTTGTTGTTCTTCCTGTCGATTCTGAACTTGAATTACAACTTGATCTTGCAGAATGTACCGTTGTGTACAGTCCGAGAAGAACAGATGGCCAAGCTGAATCATTGAAGGCTGCAATCCGTAGCCTTCCAGATGAAACACAAGGCGCGATGGCGTTGCTCGGAGACCTGCCGCTGCTTACTCCTGGGGCCATAAATCACCTTATCTGGTCTTTCTCTCAGGAGCCGCACAATTGGGTAATTCCCATGCAGGAAGGAATGCGCGGTAATCCTATTACGATTCCGAAACAATGGTTTGAAAAAGTACTGGAGCTTGAGGGCGACACTGGCGCAAGGCCACTGCTTGCAACCCCGAGACTTCCTATCAGATTAGTTAAAATTAACGAAATCGGCCCGTTTGTTGATGTAGATACTGAGGAGCAATATGCACTGCTTCTCAAACGCTACGATACAGGACTGTAGAGAGACTTTTATGAAAACATTGATACCTACAATCGCAATCCGTGGAGCTGGCGATCTCGCCACTGGCGTAGCCCTCCGACTTTACCGAGCCGGAATGCGAAATATTGTCATGCTTGAAACAGAAAAGCCGCTGGCTGTTCGCCGCAAAGTTGTGTTTTCAGAAGCAATCTATCATCAGGAAGTGAAGGTAGAAGAAATTACGGCCAAACACTGCCCCCAGTGCTCTGAGATATCAGAAATATGGGCTGAAGGCATGGTTCCAGTTCTCTGTGACCCTAAGGCTACGTGTCTGGAAACTATCAAACCAGATGTGCTTATTGATGCGATTATTGCCAAGAAAAATATCGGCACCAAAATTTCAATGGCACCGCTCGTCATTGGCCTTGGGCCTGGTTTTACTGCGGGAGAAGATGTTCATGCTTCCGTAGAAACCAAACGTGGGCACTACTTAAGCAGAGTAATTACAGAAGGCTCAGCAATTCCCAACACGGGCGTTCCCGGTTCTGTAAAAGGCTTTACAACAGAGCGTGTTCATTGGGCTGATGAAGCTGGAATGTTCACCACCCAAAGCGATATCGGCGCAATGCTCAAAAAAGGCGACCTGATCGGGTATGTAAACACTCAGCCAATTACAGCAACTATTGACGGTGTTCTCCGCGGTCTTCTTCCAAACGGAACACCGGTACTAAAGGGCACTAAAATAGCGGATGTAGATCCTCGTAACGATCCGGCCTACTGCGGTGAAGTTTCCGATAAAGCTTTATCCATTGGTGGCGGCGTACTTGAAGCCATTTGCGCACACCTTTTCGCAAAGAAGTAGCCTATGTCCAGCCGAACAATCCAAAAACATACAGTACTTTTCCCCACCCTGCCTCAGCTCATAACACTGACAGGTGCCGGTGGTAAGACATCTATTATGTTCTGGATTGCTTCGACAATTAAGGAAATGGGAAAACGTGTCATCACCACAACAACGACAAAGATGTTTTTCCCAGAATCAGGAGAAGTAATTCTTCAGGCAGATGCATCCGACTTTCTAGCCGAGATTGCATCTGCTCTGGAAATTCATTCTACAGTGACCGTGGCGTCCCGTTATGATGCTCAGTTGCAAAAACTTATTGGAATATCAACAGAAGATATCTCAATGCTTCTACATTCAAAACTTGCTGACTGTATTCTAGTGGAAGGCGACGGTGCGGCTCGCAAACCACTAAAAGCACCGAACCTGCATGAGCCCGTTATCCCCGTTGAAACAGATATCTGCATCGGTGTTATGGGGCTGGACGCTCTCAATGCTCCGCTTTCAAAGTATAACGTGCACCGACATGAACTGTTCACCGAACTTACGGGACGCAACTTCGGAGAAACGATTACCCCAGCCGATCTAATAACGCTGGCGACATCGCCCAAAGGCTTGTTCCAGTACTGCCCTGCAACAAGCCAGAAATATGTTTTTTTGAACAAGATAGACATCCCAAACGCACTAGAGATTGTTGAAACCATTCACTCAAAACAGAGCCAACACTCGACTGATATCACATGGATTGCGTGCACTGCTCAGCACAGAAAACTGTTCAACATCTCTGACACACAAACCGAAGTGGTTATCACATCATAACCACTCCATAACTTCAGTATCATGCTACAAGGGGGCGCTACATGGATTCTCAAAAAAGCACTGAAGCTTTGCTTGCCTCTTCACAAATTTCGAATCGCACCATTTGTCAAATATGCTTTTTCGGTGCGTTCTCTCTCATTATTGCGAGCTGTTTCCCACTACTTGTTTTCCCTAAAAAGGGAGAACTCATTATCAATAATCTTTTCGATTTTATTACGGTTGAAATGGGTTGGCTTTATATGCTGGCTGCGCTTGGAGCCTTTGGAATTATCCTCTGGTTTTCCTTTGGGCCACTAAGCCAAAAAACGACTGGGTGACACTATTGAATACTCCACATTTTCATGGATTGGTATGCTGTTCTGCGCGGGTGTCGGAGCAGGCATTATGTTCGGCGGATCTATTGACTGGGCATACTACATGGCATTTCCAATGCACGGCGAACCTGCAGGAACATGGAAAGCTGCAGAATGGGGATGCGCCTATGGAATGTTCCACTGGGGGCCTATCTGCTGGTCTATTTATGCAATATTAGCAGTCCCGATTGGCTACAGCTATTACGTTAAAAATGTTCCAATTCTCAATATATCTCAAACCTGCATAGGCATCCTCGGTAAACGCGTCTACAGCTGGCCCGGCAAAGTTATCGACATACTCTTTATGGCCGGACTCATTGCAGGTTCAGCAACAGCTCTTGGGCTTGGTATTCCTATTGTTGCCGCCGGTGTTGTGTCTGTCACAGGACTCGAACATTCCTTTGGGCTCGAGGTAGCTATCCTTGTTGTCATCACACTAATATTTTCCACCACATCCTGCCTTGGACTTAAAAAAGGGCTCAGCAGACTTTCTGACTTCAACGTCTATATTGCACTCGGGCTCATGCTGTTTGTTTTCATCGCAGGCCCGACAGTCTTTTTAACTGATATGGCGATTTCTTCTGTCGGTCTTCTGGTTTCAGAATTCTTCCGCATGGCAACATGGATGGACCCTGTAGGACAAAAAGGATTCACGCAGGCATGGACAATCTTCTACTACGCATGGTTTGTTGCATACGCGCCGTTTATGAGCCTGTTCATTGCCAAAATTTCTCGCGGGCGCACTGTACGCCAAGTTGTACTTGGTCCTGTAATCGCGGCATCTTCCGGCTGCGCCATGTTTTACCTCATATTTGGTAACTTTGGGTTACACCTGCAACTGACAGGGCAACTTGATGCCATCAGCATGGTACAAGAAATGAAAGGAGCAACAGTCATTATGGCTATTGCAGACTTCCTTCCGTTTGCTTCGTTCTACAAAACCATGTTTGCGCTTGTAACTGCTATTTCAATGGCTACTACTTTTGATGCTGTTTCCTTTGCTCTTGCAGCCACAACAACAACCATGCTGAAACCAGATCAGGAGCCTGCTCGTTGGAACAGACTTTTCTGGGCTGTTTCACTTAGCATTCTACCTATAGGCATCATGCTTATTGATGGTCCGTTGTCTGTACTTCAAACAGCATCAATCGTTGTGGGACTCCCAGTTCTTGGCATCGTTGCCCTTGGACTGGCTTCTTTCTTTAAAGAATACTGTGCGGAAGGTTGGACATCAAGCCGATCATCATCCCGCTACTAACCTACTTTTCGGGTGAACTATGAAGACTATACATGTACAAGACGCCATTGGAACAATGCTCTGTCATGACATTACACGCATTGTTCCCAACGGAGAAAAAGGGCCTGCATTTCGCAAAGGACACATTGTCACTCAAGAGGACATTTCAACTCTCTTGGATATTGGCAAAGAACACCTTTATGTTTTCGATCCAAAAGATGGATATGTGCATGAAAATGATGCGGCAGAGCGCATCGCATCCGCTGCAATGGGACAAGGGCTGAAAGAGAGCACTCCTTCTGAAGGAAAAGTAAACATTACCGCAGCCCATACTGGCTTGTTGGATATTAATGTTGATGCGCTCACGAAGCTCAACTCTGTGCAGGATGTAATTTTTGGAACTATCCATACTATGCAGCTTGTTAAAAAAGGACGTGGTCTTGCCGGAACAAGGGTAATTCCACTGGTTGTTCCTGAAGACATTGTTACTGAAGCTGAAGAAATTCTTCGCGACAATGCTCCACTCATTCAAGTGCGTCCTCTTAAAAAATGTAAGGTCGGCGTCATCATAACTGGCAGCGAAATATACAAAGGTCGCATAGAAGATAAGTTTGGACCAGTTATCCATACCAAATTTTCTTCATACGGAAGCACCATATTAGGCCAAAAGCTCGTATCAGATTCACAAGAGCTTACCGTCAACGCTATTAATGAATTCGTTGAACAAGGTGCCGATTTTATAGTACTGACAGGCGGTATGTCTGTTGATCCTGATGATCAGACTCCGGCATCAATTCGAGCATCAGGAGCAAATGTGGTCACATATGGCGCTCCAATGTTCCCGGGTGCTATGTTTATGTACGCACAACTCGGAGATATTCCGATACTCGGCTTGCCGGGGTGTGTTATGTATTACAAGGCCAGTGTGTTCGACGTCATTGTTCCCCGAATTTTAGCAGGCGTTGCAGTCACCGATGAAGATATTGTAGCTCTTGGACACGGTGGATACTGCGAAGGCTGTGCAGAATGCCGCTACCCTGTCTGCGGCTTCGGAAAGTAAGACTTTTCCCATAGAATGAAGAAAAAGCCCTGTAGATTACGATCTACAGGGCTCTTTCTTAGTCCTTCTTTCATAACGGTGCCCCACTATAGTCTATTTTTTCGCCTCAGCCATCCCGCAACTACTCCATAAAATAAGGGGAAACTACTCCTTAGCCAGCTTGTTCTCGGTATCAAAAAAGCATATTATAATCCGGCTAAGTATGAGAAAAAATATGTAGATTCTACATTTTTATGTTCACTCAACAAGTACAGGATGCAACATGCAAAAAAGATTAAGCATTAAATACCACATTGCCGGACTTACTATTTTGCTTAATCTATTTATCTTATCCTGTGTGGCGGTAATCAGCGGCAACATATCTGCACAGGTTATCGATGAAAGCATGTCTGAATACGTTATGGCTTTGGCAGACTCTACCGCCTCCATGCCGGTTATTCAAGAAACGCTCTTCAACAGAACACCTCCAGACAACCCTGTTCAATCAATTATTGAAAAACTACGAGCTAAAACCAACGCTAGCTATATGGTAGTTATGGATATGAATGCTATTCGCCTCTCGCATCCCATTGCCGCCCGTATTGGCAAGCCTTTTGTCGGTGGTGACGAAAAAGAAGTTTTCTCCGGCAAGCGTTACGTCTCGCGAGCCGTAGGAACTCTTGGTGCTTCTCTGCGAGCATTCGTCCCTGTCTACTACCAAGACACACAGGTTGGAGCTGTTAGTGTTGGCATTCTTAACACTAAAGCTTACCAGGCCAAGTACCTTATCTGGCACAAAATAGTTCTTCTTTTCTTTTTATGCCTCCCTCTTTCTATTGCAGGTGCCTTTTTCCTTGCAGGAAGAATTAAAAAGAAAATGCTTAACTTCGAACCGCACGAAATTGCAAAACTTCTTTCTGAAAACCAGATGGTTATTGAATCTGTTAAAGATGCTATCATCGCTGTAGATATGCATGGACGCATCACCGTTATCAACCGCGCAGCAAAGAAAATTTTGAAGCTGAAACAAAATGCTGCCGGACAACATATATCGACAGTTCTCCCCAACTCATACTTGGAAGAAGTGCTCTCTTCAGGAAAAGAAATTTTTGATACCTATCGAAAGCTTGGTGGAATCCCTTGCCTTGTTACTGTTCAGCCTATCATCATTCAGCATCGACAAGTCGGCGCGCTTGCCTGTTTCCGCGACCGAAGTGAAGCGCACAGACTTGCAGAAGAACTCACAGGGGTTCGAAAATTTACTGATGAACTACGTGCGCAAGCTCACGAATTTTCAAACAAGCTGCATACTCTGCTCGGGCTACTCCACTTTAAAGAATATGAGAAAGCAGAAGCACTGATTCTTCAGGGAGCCGAATTACGCACGCAACTTATTTCACAGTTGGAGAACAGTATTGAATCACCTGTTGTTCGTGGTCTGCTCTACGGTAAGCTTGCGACATGCGAAGAAAAAAATATTCATATTGAGCTCTCGCTACCTTCCTTTATCCCTAATGACATTGGGGTTCCGTCACAGGACATTACTCTGGTTCTTGGTAACTTTATCGAAAACGCCATTGAATCTGTTGAACACAGCCGCGTACAGTCTCCTGAAATTCATATTTCAATGTTGCTCGGGAACAGTGACTTGTGTCTACAAGTGCATGATAATGGTGGAGGAATTCCACGCCACATTGCATCAACTCTTTTCTCTCAGCACCCGCAAAGCAGTAAAGAAGGACACAGAGGATTGGGACTCCGTTTCGTGAAAAAAATAGCTGATTTTTATGGTGGAAAGGTCAGCTTCTCGTCTGATCCAGAACAGGGCACAGTTTTTACAATAACACTACCTATTGTTTCCGCATGCGCGATCAGCACGGCATATTAAGTTTTTTCGTGCTCAACCCCCCAACAATGGGAAACACATGACAATCTCTGTACTAATTGTTGAAGACGACCCGATGGTCGCAGATATTCATAGCAAATACGTATCAAGCCTTGCCGGTTTCACTGTCATTGCTGTGCTCGAAAATGGTCAGGATGCCATCGACTACTTGCTGGAACACGACGTTGACCTTGTTATTCTCGATATTTTCATGCCAATTAAAAACGGAATTGATGTATTGAACACCATAAAAGCAGAACAACTGCCTGTCGATGTAATCACCATCACAGCAGCTAAAGAGCATGACACAGTTAACACATGTCTTCGCTCCGGTGTCTTCGATTACATCTTAAAGCCGTTTGCGTTCTCAAGATTAGAACAGGCACTGCAAAATTATCAGCAAAAATTTATCGCACGGCAAAACATTGGTGAAAAATATCACCAACAGCAAATCGACTTAATGCTCAATTTTTCATCAAAAGAGGTCACGCTCGAACTGCCCAAAGGGATTCAGGAATTCACCTTAAAAAAAATTTGCACCACACTCAAAAGCTCACCTATCCCTCTCTCTGCCGCGGAAGCTGCTACTCAATCAGGCATCTCACGCGTTACAGCACGACGCTATCTTGAATATTTACTTGAAATCAGCAGGGTAACACTCGAGCCGCAGTACGCCCCTGTAGGACGTCCTATAAATAGATACCGGTACCGATAAAACTACATCACAAAAAAAGCTCCGCCTGAATGTTGGTATGCACCCCATTAAGTGGACAAGGTAAAAAAGCCCCCCTAGGTTAATGTACCTTGTCACTTAATGGGGTTTTGTATGAGTAATAGAAAGAACAATAGTTATAGCAGCGAGTTCAAGAAGAAAGCGGTTCAACGGTATTTGACCGGTAATCAAAGTTACCAATCTCTAAGCGAAGAGCTAGGCATACGTGACAAAAATCAGTTGAGAAATTGGGTAGCAAAGGTCAAGCGTGGTGAGTCTCTTGAAGACATGCGGGGCAAACATGTTGGAGGGCGGAAAGGGGCGGCACGAACAAAGTTTGCATCTCTTGAAGAAGAGCTAGCTCATGTTAAAGCTGAGCGAGATTATCTAAAAAAGTTATATCGCTCCCGATTTGGCAAAGAATGGGGAGCCGAGTAAAAAACACACTATTATTATGTGATAGATAACCTTTCGAACCAGCATTCAGTATCATTGCTACTTGAAACAGCTAATGTCTCTCGGTCAGGATTTTATAAATGGCGTCGCAAGAAGAATCTTTCTCGGCTGTCAGAGAATCACGAGATTAGGCTGCAAATAAAAGCCATACACACTCAATATCCATTTTATGACTATCGGCGCATTACGGCAGCTCTTCATCGTTCCGGCACATTTGTAAATCATAAACGAGTCTACTGTCTAATGAAAACGCTCGGGCTGCAATCTACTATACGCAAGAAGCGTCGATATTTTGGACGAAAAGGAAGTACTGTCTTTCCCAACTTGTTAAATAGAGATTTTGCTAGCGCAAAGCCAAAGCAAAAGCTGGCAACAGATGTAACATATATTCCTGTAAGTTCAGGGTTCCTCTACTTATCTGCAGTTCAAGATCTGCATAATAATGAGATTGTTAGCTATAAGATCGGAAAGAAGAACTCCCTTCAACTTGTTTTAGAGACGCTTACGCCACTTTAAAAAACGATAAGCGAAAAGACTGTCTTGCATTCTGATCAAGGATCTCAATAAACTTCAAAGCATTACTAACAAAGATTAGAAGAGATGGGGCTTCAGGGAAGCCATTCTCGGAAAGAAAATGTTTAGATAATGAATGCATAGAGTCATTTTTCTCTCACCTAAAGGCAGAAGCTTTGCCGCGCAAGGTAACGCTTTCTGAAAAAGAAATGGTGACTCGTGTTGAAGAGTACATTGCCTTTTATAATAACGAACGATTTCAAAAAAAATTCGGCCAGCTTTCCCCAATTGAATATCGGGAAAAACTGGCCGCTTAATGCTTAAGGGCTTTTTAGCCTGTCCACTTGACGAGGGTCAGACCAAAGATCAGACGAAGCTTTTCTATTATTTGCAGGTTAGGAAAATAACCTTGGAAGGAAGAGAATCACATCGGGGAAAACCGTTAAAAAGAGCAGCACAACGAGCAGCGCACCCAAATATGGCATCGTAGCTCGCATCACCCGTTCAATCGGAACATTGGTAATGGCACTCGCAACGAATAAATCAAGTCCCACAGGAGGCGTAATACACCCAATAGCTAAGTTAACAACCATAAGCACACCAAAGAAGAGTGGATCGATCCCTAACTTAACTGCAACCGGAAGGAAAATAGGAGTAAGAATTACCACCGCAGCCGATGCGTTAATAAGTGTACCGATAACCAGTAATAGCAAGTTCATCATAAGCAGGAACAAAAATGGAGAATCCGTGATGGATACCATGTACGCCCCAATATGATGCGGGATCTGCAGGTTAGTAATCAGCCATCCGAAAACTTTTGCAGTACCAACAATGAACATGATGATGGTGGTGCCAATTACCGCATTGAAGATAATCTTCGGAACATCTTTCAGGCTCAACTCTTTATAAATAAAGAACCCGACAAATATACCGTATACCGCCGCAACTGCTGCCGCTTCTGTTGGAGTAAAAATACCACCGTAAATACCACCGATGATAATAACTGGAGTCATCAACGCCCAGAAAGATTCCTTAAAGGATGAAACCACATTACGAACGGAAAATTCTTGCGATGACGTAAGGTTATGCTTCTTAGCATAAAACCAACTGACAAGACACATAGCCAGTCCCATCAGTGCCCCCGGTACAAAGCCGCCGATGAACAAATCACCAATAGATACTCCGGCAACTACCCCATACACAACCAGTGTAATAGATGGTGGAATAACAATACCTACAGTACCCGCAGCTGCAACAATGCCAGTAGCCTTTTCACGTTCGTATCCATTACGCTCCATTTCATCGACCATTGTTGTGCCGATTGCAGCCGTAGTTGCAGCCGATGATCCTGAAATTGCAGCGAAAAACATACCCGAAACAGTTACAACCTGTGCAAGACCACCCGTGAAGGATCCCACGAGAGACTGGGAAAACGATACAAGTCTGGATGTTACTCCACCTGCGGTCATAAATGCACCGGCAAGCATGAAGAATGGTACTGCCATAAATGAAAATGAATCAATGCCGGAGTACATCACCTGTGTCAGCACAACCTGCGGTGTATTTGTAAAAAGGTACAAGCACATGGACACGGAAAGAGTCAGCGAAAAAGCAACCGGAACACCAACAAGTGTAAGTGCTAAGAAACCACCAATAAATAAATATTCCATATTGTGCCCCTAGCTCTCTGCGAATTCAGCAGAATTTTTTCCACGTGCGTCAGCTATAATGCGAAGTGTGTCACGCACGGTATAGAGCAGCATCAACACCGCTGAGATCGGGATAATAGAGTACACATAGCTCATAGAAAGCCCCATCCCCGGTGATGTCTGGAAGGACATAATGGATGTCATCTTCCACCCTTGCGTAAACAGCAACCCGATAAATATATAACTGCAGCTATTGATAAATATTTGAAGAACTGTCCCTGAAGGTCTTTCTTTAAGCTTGCTTACAAGCAGGGTTACTGCCAAGTGTCCGCCCTCTCCCATAATGAGTGCAGAACCGAGAAACACTACCCATACAAATAAAAATCGTGCGAGTTCTTCTGACCATTCATATGTATATCCAAACACATAGCGGGTAACTACTTGCATAAAAATTATGCACAGCATTGCACTCATGCAACCAACCGAAACCCAATATAAAACCGTACGAAGACGTTTAAGCAAAGAATCCATCTTTCCTCCTAAATATATTTATACCCCTGCAACGTGGCGTGGTCGCAGGGGTACAATGTGTAGGGGACGAAATAACTACTGTAGCGCTTCAATAGCGTCCAAGTTATCCTGACCGACTAATGATGCAAACTGTGCATATACTGGTTTAGTCGCTTCTTTAAAAACGCTGCGATCAACTTCGATTACAGAGATTTTTCCGGAAGCCTGAATTTTATCCCAGTAGGCCTGATCTTTTTCTGCAGAAAGTTTACGCTGCCATGCGATTGCTTCTTTAGCACTTTCAAGAATGATATTCTGCTGATCTTTATCAAGACGGCTCCATGCAGCCATGGAAATAAGCACTGGTTCCGGAGAATATGCGTGAGCAGTTTTGGAAGCATATTTCTGAACTTCAAAGAAACGCTTTGTCCAGATATGGGCACTAGGGTTTTCCTGACCATCAACAATTCCCTGCTGCATTGCAGAATATAGTTCGCTAAAAGCCATAGGAGTTGGAGAAGCACCGAGAGACTTCATCATTTCGATAAAAACTTTATTGTTCATGACACGAACTTTAAGGTCTTTCATATCTTCCGGAGTGTTAACAGGGCGTACATTGTTGGTAAGGTGACGAATACCGTTTTCCATGTAACCAAGCAGCTTAATACCTTTAGGCTCAAGCTGTTCACCAATTTTCATACCAACACTATCGAGAGATCTGTAAGCGTGATCGCGGTTAGCGAAAAGGAAGGGAAGGTCAAAAATAGAAATTTGCGGCTGGAACTGACCAAGCACTGCGGTACCGACAAGAGCCATATCGACTGTGCCGAAAACAAGGCCTTCAACCAAATCTTTCTGACCACCAAGCTGGGAGGAAGGGAAAACTTCTACTACAATTTCGCCACCGGATTTCTGAGTGACAAGTTCAGCAAACTTGGTTGCACCTTGCCCGTACGGGTGAACAGGTTCAGCAATATGTCCTAATTTAAGAACAGTTTTTGCCTGGGCAGAAGCAGCACCAAGCATACACACAAGCGCAAAGACCATAACTAAACAGCGTAAAATCTTCATAGCAGTCTCCATGTTTTTATGGATATCTAGCACGCGGCAAAAATCTTACGCAAGATTGTGTTCCTTTGTTGATAGTTTAGTTCATAATGTTCACAGAAATGTCATTATCCATTTTCACAAAAAAAACCCTGTGATTTCATATCACAGGGCTTTTTTATTTCAATACCAACATGTTACAAAAATATTGTTTAGATGCCCATCAACCGCTGTAGCACTTCTCAGCCCACAAACTCGCTCCAAAAGCACCGCACATATCCGGTTCTTCAGCAACACAGATCGTTTCTTTTTTGCCAAAGCTTTCATGCAACAATTTACGAATGCATCCATTATTCGCAACACCACCAGAAAAAACCAAAGGGAAAACAAGACCTACCCGTTTCAACATCGTGCTTGTCCGCCGGACAACGGATGCATGCAATGCCAATGCAATATCCTGAGGTCGAACACCCTGCGCCATCAGTGATGTAGCTTCTGTTTCGGCAAAGACTGTGCACATGCTGTTAATCAGCGGTGGATTACTTCCTTGCAATGCATATGCTCCAAATTCTTCAATCTCCACCTGAAAAACATTCGCGGTATACTCTAAAAATTTACCAGTACCCGCAGCACAACGGTCATTCATCTCAAACCGGACAATACCACCCTTAGCATTTAACGAAATAGCCTTTGTGTCCTGCCCGCCAATATCCAAAACAGTGCATGCCTCTGGAAACAAAGCATGTGCACCCAAAGCATGAGCCTTAATTTCCGTTATTGCATCAACCTGATACGGTAATTCAAGAGTCTTAATTAATTCACGCCCATATCCTGTTGCAACTAAGCAGTCAGGGGAATATCCATTAAGGAGCTTTTTGCACTGCTCTAAAGGCGAAAACGTTGTGGGCAACTGAGCACGGTGTACTACAACACCACCCTCTTGCAACACAAACTCCGTAGACCGCGAGCCTATATCTATTCCGCCGAACATATCTAGTCTAACATCTCAACAAAGGCTTCCACTCGTGTTTTCAACTGCTCAACATCTTCCATGCTGTAGCCAGTTTCTACACTCAGCATTGGAATGCCTTTCTGGGACAACACTTCCTGCAACTTAATTGCTTCATGTGCATACGGCTGACAGAAAGACAATGCGTAATGGACTACGCCGTCCGCATGTAGCTCTTTAGCCATATTTTCCACATTCACCATGCGTTCATCATTCGGGGTAAAACATGCACAGTCAATCTTCATGTAGCGATCTACAATCGCATCAACCATTCCTTCGATTGTATCAACGGACTCATCCACAAGGTCGCGAACATTTCGGGAACCAATGCAAGACTCCTCGCCTACGATGACAGCATTAGAACTTTCCATCACGTAAGGTAATTTCCAGTTCGGTACTGCCATAGGACAGCCGGAAAGCAATAGGCGTTTTGTCCCTGTAGGAACAACCCCATCACCTTGTGCAATACGCTCTTCAATCTGGTCACAAAGAGTATTAATGGACTGTGTGAATCGTTCTGGATCATCATAAAATGAGACCTGATTAATAAGTAAGGCATCACGACCGGAAATAGGAGCGGGCTCTGCCGCTCTCAAGCGTGAAAGCCTCTGAAGGGCTCTGCGTTTTTCATTCACAATGAAAATTGACTTTCGTAAATTCTCCACAGTGATCTCTACGCCGGTCATCTCTTCCAATGCTTCTTTGTATCGGAGCACTTCAGATTTAAAGAGCTGCTTGGCATCCGCTGTTTTTGTCTGAGGAACTTCCATCACATGCATTGGCACTAATTTTCCGAATGCTTCGTATGCTTTTTTCTTCCCGTCACAAGTTGTTTCACCAACAACAAGATCACAAGATTCAGTATACGGACAAATACGAGCAAGTTTAAAACCGATAAAAGATTTAATGAGTGCGCATGTATTACGGGGTACGATCTTTTCTGCTTCATCTGTACCAGCATCTGCACCGGAACAAAGCCCCACATGAATAGCATTTGCTGCAAGGGTCAGCTCTTCAGGAACAAACACGCAAAAAGTTCCAATTACTTTCTTTCCGTTCGCTTTTGCATCCTGAATCTCTTTAATCCGTAATCCGTGAACTTCTGAAAGCACAAAGTCCAAATACTCCATACCATTCAGTCTATTTTCCTGTGAAAGGTAGATATCTCCGTAAAATTTCCCCAAAACTTCCAATAAACCATCATGTGCAGAAATATCTAAATTTAAATTTTCCCACATTTCGGTATGTGCAGCGTCACTCATCATAACCTCCTAAAATTGAAATGATTATGTATACACATACGACATGGGATTAACAAATTGATAAAAGCTATTCATTAATAGAAGTAGATTGAAAAAACTAATACTTCAGACTCATACAACATATTTGCTTCATCGTTCTCACTGCACCAGATTCAGCCCCTTCCTCAACAATCCGAATATGGAACGCTTCACGGATAAGCATATCCATACCCTGCTACAGATTAACCAGGAAGGATTACCATCAAGTAGATACTAATCTTTATTCGTGACACTTTTTTATCTAACACGTTTTTCTATTACAACTAGCAGCCTAATTTCATCAACGTAGCGAAAAAAAGCTCCAAACGTTCGTTAATAAGAAAAAATACACACTATCCGTATCTGATGAGTTTTTTGCGAAATATGGGCTACAATATGCCACTTATAAATCAAACTATAGCGGTAAAAAACTGTAGTCTCACTCATCGTACAAAATGAAATTCAATACTCATCGCAACATTTACCATCACAGCAGTATAGAAAAGCCATTCCTACAATGAAGGCTAAGCAAAATCGAAAAAATTAAATCAAATTTAAGCAAAACATTTCTCTTTACATTGATCAACAATACAAAAGAAACCGTTTTCACTACATTACTACATAAGTGCAACACTTAAGAACACAACATTACCTTGTTTTTCCTTTATATTCTATAAATACAATATATAATGTATCCGGTTACACATCTTTTGTGACAAAAAAAATGTTACAGCGATGTGACAAAGCATTGACAAAAGCATTGCAACATCGATTTTTTTTTAGTAGCTCCTCTTCTGCATTGACAGAAAAGTCAAATGTACATTTTAGTTGCCAACTATTTGTTTATTAATTGCTGCTCTATACCTTTAACCAAGTGGAGAGAGAGGATGATTGGTATCTTCAAGCCGGCACCGCACATTGAGCGCGTGCCTGAAGAGCGAGTCGATGAAGAATACAAAAGAAACAAAATGAAAGTTTTTCTTGGTATTTTCATTGGTTACGCTGCGTACTACCTTGTACGCAAAAACTTTGCCCTTGCAATTCCAGATATTCTTAAAGAATACCCGCAGTATTCTAAAGCAATGCTCGGTACTGCAATGACAGGTCTGTCTATTGCATATGGTGTATCTAAATTTATCATGGGTTCTATTTCTGACAGAAGTAACCCAAAATACTTCCTTCCATGCGGCCTGCTCCTTTCCTGTGCCATTCTCGCCTTTACCGGTCTGAACAAATGGGTATTTGAAAGTGTAACATTGCTTGTAGTACTTATGACTTTGAACGGCTGGGTTCAGGGCATGGGTTGGCCTCCTTGCGGCAAGACAATGGTTCACTGGTACTCCACAAGAGAGCGCGGTATGACCGTTGCTGTTTGGAACGTTGCTCACAACATCGGTGGCGCTCTTGTTGCCAACCTCGCGTTCCTCGGTGTTATGATGTTCAACGACTGGGGCGCAAAATTTTACTTCAACGCGTTCATCGCAGCAGGTCTTGCATTCGTTGTATTCCTTCTTATGCGTGACACCCCACAGTCTTGTGGGCTTCCAAGTGTTGAAGAATACCGTGACGACTACCCTCAGGGCTACGATGCTAAGAAACACGAAGAAACTTTTACTTTTAAAGAAATTTTCTTCGAACACATTCTTACCAACAAATACCTCTGGGCAATCGCTATTGCTAACGCATTCTGCTACTTTGTACGCTACGGTGTAGTTGACTGGATTCCTACATACCTTCAGGAAGTTAAAGGGTACTCCTTTAAAGAATCTTCCATTGCATGGTCACTCTTCGAATACGCAGCTATCCCTGGTACCATCGTGTGTGGTTGGATGTCTGACAAAATTTTTAAGGGCAAACGTGCTCCTGCAACCATGCTCTTTATGGCACTGACTTTGGTCTTTGTTGTTGTATACTGGTTCAACCTCAGCGGTCCTAAATGGATCGATTATGTTGCACTCGTTGCTATCGGCTTCCTTGTATACGGACCGATCATGATCATTGGCCTTCACGCTCTCGACCTCGTTCCTAAGAAAGCTGCTGGTACTGCTGCTGGCTTTACCGGTTTCTTCGGTTACGTATTCGGTTCTGCAATCGCAGGTTCCGGTGTAGGTTGGATTGCTGACAACTTCGAATGGCGCGGTGTATTCATCACCATGGTAGCATGTTGTGTGCTTACCATTATCTTCAGCGCATTCACTCTTGGTCACAAAGCTGAGTCTAACGGTTCAACAAAATAGCTTGTGACAAAAGCCCTTAGGCATTAAGCGGCCAGCTTTTCCCGATATTCAATTGGGGAAAGCTGGCCGAATTTTTTTAAAATCGTTCGTTATTATAAAAGGCAATGTACTCTTCAACACGAGTCATCATTTCATTTTCAGAAAGCGTTGCCTTGCGCGGCAAAGCTTCTGCCTTTGGGTGAGAGAAAAATGATACTATGCATGCATTATCTAAACAGTTTCTTTTCGAGAATGGCTTCCCTGAAGCCCCATCTCTTCTAATCTTTGTTTGTAATGCTTGAAGGTTATTGAAATCTTTGATCAGAATGCAAGACAGTCTTTTCGCTTATCGTTTTTTTAAGTGGCGTAAGCGTTTCTAAAACAAGTTGAAGGGAGTTCTTCTTTCCGATCTTATAGCTAACAATCTCATTATTATGCAGATCTTGAATTGCAGATAAGTAGAGGAACCCTGAGCTTACAGGGGGATAGGTGACATCTGTTGCCAGCTTCTGCTTTGGCTTTGCGCTAGCAAAATCTCTATTCAACAAGTTGGGAAAGACAGTGCTTCCTTTTCGTCCAAAATGTCGACGCTTCTTGCGTATAGTAGATTGCAGCCCGAGCGGTTTCATTAGACGGTAGACGCGTTTATGATTTTCAAATGTGTCGGAACGATGAAGATCTGCCGTAATGCGCCGATAGCCGTAAAATGGATATTGGGTGTGTATGGCTTTTCTTTGCAGCCTAATCTCGTGATTCTCTGACAGTCGAGAAAGATTCTTCTTGCAACGCCATTTATAAAATCCTGACCGAGAAACATTAGCTGCTTCAAGTAGCAATGTTACTGAGTGCTGGCTCGAAAGGCTATCTATAACTTGATAATAGTGTGTTTTTACTCGGCTCCTCATTCTTTGCCAAACCGGGAGCGATATAACTTTTTTAGATAATCTCACTCAGCTTTAACATGAGCTAGCTCTTCTTCAAGAGGTGCGAACTTTGTTCGTGAACACCCTTTCCGCCCTCCAACATGTTTCCCCCGCATGTCTTCAAGAGACTCACCACGCTTGACCTTTGCTACCCAATTTCTCAACTACTTTTTGTCACGTATGCCTAGCTCTTCGCTTAGAGATTGGTAACTTTGATTACCGGTCAAATACCGTTGAACCGCTTCCTTTTTGAACTCGCTGCTATAACTATTGTTCTTTCTATTACTCATACAAAACCCCATTAAGTGGAAAGGTACATCAGCCTAGAGGGGCTTTTTTACCTTGTCCACTTAATGGGGTGCATACCACAATGAAACGGGTTTTTTTATTCGTTCTGCAATCGAGAACAGCTAGATGCTAAAAATGCTACTCAGCATGCTGAAGCAAAACTTCATCTCGACCATCAATCTCTTCAATCAGTACATCGACCTGTTCTGTACGTGCAGTTGCAATCTGCTTACCCACATAATTGGCCTGAATAGGTAACTCACGATGTCCACGATCTACAAGTACCATCAGTTCAATACGGCTTGGACGCCCATAATCCAGCACTGCTTCCAGCGCTGCTCGAATGGTTCGTCCTGTAAACAACACATCGTCTACTAGCAGCAGAGTCTTGCCATCAACGCCCGCAGGAATATCAGTCTTGTTGATCATTGGCTGAACATCCAATGTCGTCCAGTCATCACGATATAAGTTAATATCCAGCGAACCGAACTTTACAGTTTTCCCCAGCTGTTCTTTCAGAACAGTGCGAACTCGTGCTGCAATATCAACGCCCCTTCTCTGGATACCGACCAGAACAAGGTCTTCGCACTCGCCGTGATTTTCTATTACCTGAAACGCGAGGCGGTCAATTGTGCGCCGCACTTCGTCTTCAGTCATAACAGTTTTAACGTTTCCCATAGTTATATCCTTTGCTCTGCTTTTTTCCACGAGGAACTAATATCGTGCATAATATCTGTTTTCTTTAATAAAAGAAACATCATCTAGATGCATTCTGTGACCTATGTCATAGGAGTTTTTTTGTTTTTTTATTATCTCATGACTGCCGGTTTTGACTTAAAATACCTAGAACTTATTTATTTAATTTTAAGTGGTTGCCAACCGGAACAGCCCCCTTTTGAATCAGTACCTTTTTAGCGGTTACTAAAAGCCTTGTCTGTGGTACTATGAGATACTGAAAATCGACTCATCATCCATCCCTTTTGGGGAGGGCTAGGAAACACCGCAAGGTATGCTTAAACACCCGTAGGGAGCCAGACTCAACATATCTGCAACTCTGATACACGGGCTCCATTTCTATTGACAAAGCTAATAACTGTCTTTACTTGATATGAACAACCTAGTGGAGGAAATTCAATGTTTACATTGACTGAAAACGCCCATAAAGAACTTGCGGCGTACTTTGCAGATAAGGACAAATCCCCTATCCGCATCTATTTGGCTCCGGGTGGCTGAAGCGGCCCAAAATTGGCATTGGCTCTGGATGAGCCAAACGACGACGATTCCGTATTTGAAGAGAAAGATTTTACTTTCTGCATCAATAAAGACCTCATTGAAAAGTCTGGTAAAATTACCATCGACCTTTCTTACATGGGCTTTGTTGTAGAGTCTGAGAACCCTCTCGGCGGCGGCAGCTCTTGCGGCAGTTGCTCCAGTGGTTCTTGTGGCTAGACGAGCTTAGCTTATTAAAGGCGACTTCATTTTTGAAGTCGCCTTTTTTTGTACCTTATCTATAAAGAGAACTGATAGTAACAAACAAAAGTTGCGAGACCTATCTATCTGTGACACCTCTGTTTGACTTTTTTTCTCCCATACAGGTATGTTTCTCCATATAAAACTCGGAGGAACACACATTATGTTCACAATAACTGACGACGCTCGAAAATCTCTCGATGCACATTTTGAAGATAGAGAACTTGCATCCATACGTATATACCTCGCACCCGGTGGTTGTAGCGGCCCGAACCTTGCGCTGGCAATGGACGAGCCTAACGATGACGACACGGTTCTCCCTGCTGATCCATACACTTTTTGTATCAACAAGGAACTGCTCGACAAAACAGGTGCTCTTACTGTAGACATGCGCTATCAGGGCTTTGTAATTGAGTCCGAAAAACCACTCGGTGGTGGCGGAGGCTGTAGCGGTTGTGGCGGCGGTTGCAGCAGCTAGTCCAGATAGATAAAACAACCAAAGCGGTTTCGTAAGAAGCCGCTTTTTTTATACGTATAGGAGATCTACCATGACATTCAAAGAATCTGTATTGTACGCAATCAAAATTGCACACAAAGAAAAGAAAGAATTTGTGGTAGGCAAAGAAGACGGACGATGGGAAGTACGCGAGCTTGCAGATCCTCGTTCAGATCAGATGTCACCAAGCATTATCGTTACGGGTAAAGGCATCAAATACCCGGATGATGAATATCTATATGCCCAACTCATTGAAGAAGGTGCATAGTTACCTTTTTCAGTATACAGAAAAAGATGTCTAAAACATGTTCCCAAATGCGACCACTAGCTAACCATAGCTAAAACAATAAATGAACATACGCCCATATCAAGAATCAGATGCCATGGAACTAGCAAATCTTTTCCATGATTCTGTCCATGCCATCGCTCCTGAAATATACTCAAACGAAGAAAAAGAAGCATGGGTTCCAACACCGCCAGAATACACAGATTGGAAGCTCAGGCTAACAAAAAAACAACCGTTTGTAGCGATTAAGCAAAACGTTATAGTCGGCTTTATTGAACTTGAAGATGATGGCCACATCGACTGCCTGTACATACAGAATATCAAGGATTAGGCATTGGAAGCCGATTGTGGAGCATCTTATTCAAAAAGCACATAGAAGAAGCATAACCGACCTCTACGTTGAAGCAAGTAAAATTGCCGTACCACTTTTTGAAAAATTTAGCTTTCACTATAAAAGCACCAACAAAAGACTTCTGAGGGGGCAAACCCTAATCAACTACAATATGACCTTACAACTCTAGCTCGGTGCTCACTTATTTTACCATAGATATCCTCACCCCGTGTGCCTAACACGTTAACATTTCTGCGTAGCCCCTACTCTTCATAAAAAAGTCGACCTCCTCTACATGAGAATGCCGACTTAACACATTTCATTTGCTAGTGTCTTAACGACTTAGCTACTCTCTTCCATGCTAAGAAATACCTTTCTCACACATCGCCAGCCAGTCAGAACAGTCACACACACTGCATTGAATTTTTGTAAGATCTGCTTCGCCGTCCGGATGTATTCCAGCAATTGCATCACGCAAGGCAACAGTACGGTAATCATGAGCTGCCGCTTCATAGATTGTAGTACGAACACAATTTGCAAACCAAGTTCCAGCAATTACAGTTGTGGTAACGCCCCGTTCTCGCAACATCGCATCAAGCTGGGTTTCATAAAAACATCCCCAACGTGGTTTATATAAAATTTGTTCATTTTCTGAAATACACTGCGGTTCACCGGTTAAAAGAAGTTCACCGTCTGCAACGACACCTTCAGGAATTATCTCAACCACCGGCTGCATTCCTTCTGTTCCACACAGCACAAGTTGCAACCCATTTTCTACTGCTTCACGGCGACACACATCGACTTTTGATGCGTTGTCATCTGGCGAATACACACGGACAACATGGATAATCGGTAACTCGTGCTCACGATAATATTGCACCATCTTACCAGTCATAGTTGCAGCACGCGCAGCTCCCACACCTTCCGCGGGTGCGCCGGGGAGAACAAAGTCATTTTGTAAATCGATAGTAATAAGTGCGCTACACTTTGGCTCTGGGCGAGTATATTTTGAGAAATGGCTGAACATTATGGCAACATCCTTACATAGACTTTAATTCAAACAGATAAGGAAAAGATTCCAAAACATCTTTGGAACGATTTTTAAAAAGATAATTTTTACACCTTGTCCAGTCAAGAAAAGTGGTACGCAATAGCACTATTCGAATCTTTTTTTAATGCTCAAAAGCAAAAAAGTAAGCGCAGAAGGTTAGCGGAAACCATATCTTCAGCAAAGATAAGGTTAGCGGAAGGCATAAAAAAAGCCGCACTAGGTGCGGCTTTTTTTTATTATAAGACTGCTTATTTCTTAAGCCAAGGCATCATGCCACGCAGGCGTCCGCCAACTTCTTCAATCTGATGAGCAGCTTCGATACGACGAGTAGCAGAGAAGAATGGGTAGTTTGCCTGAGACTCAAGGATGAAGTCACGTGCAAAACGACCCTTTTGGATATCTTCCAGAACTCGTTTCATTTCTTTTTTGGTTTCCTCGGTAATAATGCGAGGACCTGTTACATAATCACCATACTCTGCAGTATCAGAGATGGAGTTGCGCATGTTGGCAAGACCACCTTCATACAACAGGTCTACGATCAGTTTTGTCTCATGCAGACACTCAAAGTAAGCGATTTCTGGCTGGTAGCCAGCTTCGCAAAGAGTTTCAAAACCAGCTTTAATAAGTGCGGAAATACCGCCACAAAGAACAGCCTGTTCACCAAAAAGGTCAGTTTCTGTCTCTTCGGCAAAAGTTGTTTCAATAATGCCGGAACGAGCGCCGCCAATGCCTTCAGCGTAAGCTAAAGCCTTCTCCTGTGCTTTGCCTGATGCGTCTTGGTGGACAGCAAACAAACAAGGAACGCCACCACCCTCGGTGTAGGTACGGCGTACGAGATGGCCTGGGCCTTTAGGGGCAACCATGAAAACATCAACGTCTTTCGGGGCTACGATCTGAGCAAAATGAATATTAAAGCCATGTGCAAAGACAAGTGAGTTACCAGCTTTGAGGTTCGGCTTAATGTCGTTCTCAAAGACAGTAGACTGATACTGATCCGGGAGTAGAATCATGATGATATCTGCCTGTGCAGATGCTTCTGCAGCAGACATCGGCTCAAAGCCGTCAGATTTAGCTAAGTCATAGTTTGCTCCGCCAGGACGCTGTCCGACAACAACATTAATACCAGACTCGCGAAGGTTCTGAGCATGTGCATGCCCCTGGCTACCGTAGCCAATGATTGCTACAGTCTGATCTTTCAGGAGTTCCAAGTTGGTGTCCTGTTCGTAATAAACCTTCATCTCCACTCCCTGCCGTGCTTTACACGGAACATACGTTTAGGTTGTAGTTATATATAAAAACCCCCGCCTGAGGATAATCACAAGCGGGGGCATGCCAAGCGAATGATTCTTATTTCTCAGGTTGCATGGAACGTCGTAGTGCGACGGTACCAGTGCGTGCAATTTCTTTAATGCCAAAGCGGTCTAGTAGGGCAATGACAGCCTCTACTTTACCATGATCGCCAATGACTTCCAGTGTTAGTTCATCTAGGCTGACATCAACCACTTTGCATCTAAAAATATCAACAATACGTAGAATTTCTGCGCGACAAGATTCAGTAGCATTAAGTTTAATCAACGCCATCTCGCGCTCTACAGTTGTGCTGTCCTGCATATCAGTCACTTTAATGACTGTAACAAGCTTACGCAATTGCTTAACAATTTGCTCAATAATCTGCTTATCACCGCGTGTTACAACGGTCATCAGAGATACACCCTCTTCAAGCACTGGTGCTACGTTCAGAGAATCGAGGTTGAAGCCACGTCCGCTGAACAAGCCGGAAATACGGGATAAAACGCCCGGTTCGTTTTCTACAAGTACGGATAATACATGTCTCATAACGCTATCCCCTACACCAGCAACATTTCTTCAAGAGAGGCTCCAGCTGGAACCATTGGGTACACATTCTCTTCTGGCTCTACACGCACATCCACAATACATGGAAGCGGTGATTCAAAAGCAGCCTTCAGCGTTTCTTTCAGTTTAGCAGGGTCAGTTACTCTGTACCCTTCCGCACCGTACGCTTCTGCAAGCTTAACAAAGTCAGGCTGTGCATCCATACATGTTGAACAGTAATTTCTATCATAGAACAGTTCCTGCCATTGGCGAACCATTCCGAGGAAGCAGTTATTCAGCACAACAATCTTAACTGGCAATTTATGGCTTACCGCAGTCATAAGCTCTTGACTATTCATTTGAATAGATCCGTCGCCAGCAATATCAATCACCAGTTTATCAGGGAAGGCCATCTGTGCGCCAATGGCAGCAGGAAAACCATACCCCATCGTGCCAAGACCACCTGATGTCAGCAAAGTTCTCGGCTGACGGAACTGATAGAACTGTGCTGTCCACATCTGGTTCTGCCCAACTTCAGTACTGATGATGGCATCACCTTTGGTCAGCTCAAAAATTGTTTCAACAACATGCTGCGGTTTCAAAGAGTCTTCTTTGTGGTACCGCACAGGGTGCGTATCCGCCCACTCTTTGATCTGCTTATTCCAGTCATGATATTGAGCCGCCCAGTCTACATCAGCAAACTCTGTTTGCTGAACCTTAACAAGACCCTGCAAAGCAAGTTTGCAGTCCCCTACTATCGGCACTTCAACTTCAACGTTTTTTCGAATTGAAGTCGGATCAATATCAATATGAATAATCTTTGCCGCTGCCGCAAACGAAGAAAGTTTACCAGTAACTCTGTCATCAAAGCGTGCTCCCACAGCTAAGATAACATCTGCATTACTCACAGCCTTGTTCGCAGGGTACGTACCGTGCATGCCGAGCATACCAAGCCACAACGGATCATCTCCCGGGAACGCGCCTAACCCCATAAGGGTAGCTGTTACGGGCACTTGCATCGAACGGGCAAGAGTTCCCAATTCTTCAGCAGAATTAGAGGAAATAACGCCGCCACCAGCAAAAATTAACGGACGTTTTGCTTCACTTAAAAGCTCAATAGCCCGTCGAACCTGATTATTATTGGGCTTATACGTTGGGTTGTAACTACGCATCTTAATACGTTCCGGATAGTGGAACGCGTGCATCTGGTTCTGAACATCCTTTGGAATATCAACGAGAACCGGCCCCGGTCTCCCGGAACGAGCCACGTGAAATGCTTCCTTGATAGTTGCTGCAAGTTTAGACACGTCTTGCACCAAGTAGTTATGCTTGGTGCAAGGACGTGTTATTCCTACAATATCAACTTCTTGGAAAGCATCGTTTCCAATAAGAGGAGTTGGAACCTGACCTGTTAGAACCACTAACGGAATAGAGTCAGCGTACGCAGTTGCAATACCGGTAACAGTGTTTGTTGCTCCCGGTCCTGATGTTACAAGGCATACACCGACATTACCGGTAGCTCTTGCATATCCGTCAGCTGCGTGTACTGCACCCTGTTCATGGCGAACCAGCACGTGTTTTAAATCGTGGTGATTAGACAGCTCGTGATAAATATCAAGAACTGCACCGCCCGGATACCCGAAGAGAACGTCTACATTCTCTTTTTTTAAACTTTCTAACAGGATTCTGGCCCCAGAATACTCCATTTACATCTCCAATTCCCTGTATCGATCAAGCATTATTTGAATCTTAGTTTTACCGTCTAATTTCTGTTTCTTAAGCTCACGCAAAGAAACTTTTTCTTGTGAGGTTAAAATTAATTTGCTCTCAAGCTGACCTAACTGCTTTTCAAATAAGATGTGCTCATCCCAAAGCGCCTTGAGGGTATCATCATGGGGCAAGTGTTTCTCGAGTAATTCTACGTCACGCACTTCCATGATTGCTTCTCCTTTTTTGGAGGTTATCGGCAGTTTCCTTGGTTAAGAAACTACCCATAGGGATCGAATACCGTCACATCCACGCGTAACGGGATTCATATATATTGTCAGAGTGTTAGGACACTCGTAACAGCATTCTCCAAGCGTTACTTTTGAGCTTTTTTTGTGCTTAATCGATTTTGTAGGTTAATTTTTCTACTTTTTCCAACTCTCCTGCTGCGAATATTCGTCAGGTTCTTACATCCTGCTGCCTTCATGGTTGTAACGCAGCCTCTTTTTCGTCTCCAACCACGCCGCTGTCAGGCGCATGGTTGGCTCTGACAGAGACTGCCAGGCTAGTGAATAGCTCCAGCAAGTTGGTACATGGAACGGATAACAAAAATCTGTACAAACTGAATTGCAAGCAACAATACAACGGGAGATAGATCTAGCCCGTTGAAATAGGTAAACGGCAACCACTTACGAATGCGGTAAAATGCCGGTTCTGTAAGATTATGTAACATGCGCACTATTGGGTTGTACGGATCAGGATTGACCCATGATAGAAGTGCAGAAATAATAACGACCCAAAAATATATGCTTAAGACTGCATTTAAAACTTCAGCAATCCCTACTATAAAATTCATAGCAACAATCTCCATTAAGCCTCCGGTTACACGTCCGAGATAAACTACCTCGGGGAGTTCCACTAAGTTCTACTTAACCATTATGACGGATTACTTATCAAGTAAAAAATTACGAAATTGGCAATTTTTTTTATTTTTTTGTAACAAATCTATAATTCAGAACGGTTACACCACTTGATAAGCGTTTCTTTAACTCTATCAAAATCATCGATATGAATACCACGCAACCTAGCGTTTTTATACGCCCAAAATGGAATTCCAGCTCTTTTAGCTGCTTCTTCATCAACGACACTGTCACCAATGAACACAACCCTGTCAGAAGATTCGTTCCACACTTTCATAATTTCAAGTGCGCCCTCAGGGTGTGGCTTGCATTCCACTTTAGCAGCAGTCATTACAGGGTGAAAGAACTCATTCATATCATGTTGTTCTAATACCATTTCCATAGTGTCAGAACGGTTTGTAAACACCGCAAGCTTGATACCAAGCTCTACAGCCGTCTCTAAAAGCTCATATAAGCCAAGCTCCGGCGTCATAAGCGGCAGGACAGTCTTGATGTAGTTAACCTGTTTTTGTGCCGCAGGGATAAGAGGATGCTTCTCTTTCGGCACTATGGCTTCATAAAATCCCATCACTGAGGAATAATGCGCCACATCTTCCTGCTCGGCGGTCAACGGAGGCATACCTAAAACATCAAGTACCTGATTATAGTATCCAATATTACAGGCACGTGTGTCAAACATCACCCCGTCACAATCAAAGATAAGTCCACCAAGCCCGTTCGGGAACATCTCGTCCAATAATTCTGGCGTAAAATTCATTCTCGTTACGTCCGCTCTTCGCGTGTGCTTATAACTAACAACAAAAACTTAATATCCTACATACGAACCCGTGGATCCTACGACCATCTAGCAACAAAATCATGTCATGGTTATAGAAAAAATTACGACTCGAAAAAACACTAAATCAAAATACACTTAAAAGTATGTGAGAATCTGACATCATTAAATAAATACCAAATCTCAACAGCCAATCTATCAAGTTTTTTCGATGCAACCCATTTAAAAGGCGCAGGCAAATTCGTTTTTGCTATTAGTCAGTTACGCTACTGTAAAAATTTCTAATGTGCGATTCAGGTTGTCTCTGCCTTTCGGCGCACAAGTGTGTCCCAATAATGCATATGCCTTTACTGAATACAGCTTCCAATTGTTTTCTTGCGGAAGTGAAAATCCGTACTCTTCAACGGCTACAGAATCTGGAGTGATATCCTTACCAACTTCGGCAAGCACATCCACAAGTTCTTTCTTTACCGCAATAAACCGAGCGTCTTCCGGTGCAAACTCAACGATTGCACTTGCCACTGCACGCCACGGTACCCCTAAATCTTCTTCAACATCACCCGACAAGGTAGCTTTCGGGTCAATCCCCGGAAGTTCCTCAAGTTCATCCTCATCAGTGATACCAAGAATTGCATCCATGTTGGCGCTGGACGCTGTAAATTTGTCTTTTAGTGCTGCAAGCTCAGCCACACGATTTTCCATGTCCCATGCGAGCAGTAATGTCTTCTGTGCTGCAATACGCACCTGCAGTGCAGTATCCACAACAGGCTCATCTTTTTTAGCCGGTGCAAATACACCAGTCGCGACAAAGGCATCAAGATCCGCAAATTCGTCTGCAAATGGCTTAAGAGTCTCTTTCTTTGCAGACTTCTCTGCGAGCACCACACCAGACATATCGCGGGCACTGCGAAATGATAACCCGTACTGAAGCAGCTCATGCAACTGGCCGCGTGCATCCGCCGGACTCATCGGGAGTTCCGGAGATACAAAGAAGGAAGCACCGGTCGCCTCACGCAGCCCAGGCGAGCAAAACAGCACTCCCTCAGGTAGCGCAGTTGCCACATGCTGTGGCTGGACTGCCGGAATAACAAGAGTAACTTTTTTTGATTCAGATGCGCTCATTAAGTCACCTAATTATCGTGAACAGCCAGAGACTGCTCCGGAGGTTTGAGAATGTTTGTACCGGCGGCAAACGCCGGTACAAACAGGTAAAGTCAATACACAAATCAAGTTCAATTCATAACAACAGTCTGTAAGATTGCTGTCATTTGCACATTGCTTACACGCGTCTGAACGATAGTCTGAACAGAGTGTGCCCGCCGGAGGCAACTCGGCCTCGTGGGTATCCCACAGCTTTGCAGCCTGATCATCATCCAGAGAAAATCGATCCGCTCGGTCAACGAATTCATCATATGCCTGCATAAAACGAGTAATTTCTGAACACGTCCACTCAATGTGATCTCCAGGATTCACATGCTCTTCATACAGGCAATGTCCCTGCTGATAAAAAGCACAGTTAATTCCAGGTAATCTTTGAACCTGAGCAGCCATAAGCTATCCTTTAACGAGATCGTACGGCCACAAATCCATGCCCCCATCAAGTACATAAAGGCTTTTTGCTCCGAGACCATAAAGATAACAAGCTATGGAGTACGGAATGTCAGAGTTATGACTTACAATCACCAAAGGAGTAAAACGCGGAACTTCGTCCTGCAAACGCTTTTTAAGCTGAGTGAACGGGATATTATAAGCATCTTCAATATGTCCATTGCGCCATGCAATCTGGTCACGTAGGTCAAGAATGAAAAACTTAGCCCCCGCCTCACGTGAAGCAATCAATTCGTCAGGAGAGATGCCAAAAATACGCTCTTCAAGCTTGTTAGAAAGCATTGAAGCAGCCTTAGTTAACATCATACCGCCAGCAGCCATGTCAACGCAGGAAAGCACCTGTACGGTCATATTACTGGCAAGTGCTACGGCTGTTCCTGTAGCTACACCGTCTATCCATCCAGCATCAAGTGCGCCACAGACCTGCGCTCCAAGTACAATACCTGTCGCCTTGTCACAGACCATCTTTACAACAGCTTTAGCATCAATGCCTGCAAGAACAGGAGCTGCATTAAACATAACGAACTCCGGCTCGTAACCGGCAATTGTTGCTTCATTCTGAGTAAGACCAGTACGGAAAACAACGCAGTCTGCTGCCTGATAGCGGGAAGTTGCACAACTACCAGTCCATGTTACAGGCTGTTCCAGTGCAATAGCACTCAACACACGCCCCTGAGCGATAAGGGAATCAACAGAGCTCGCTTCGAAAGGAGCATTTGACTTCCCAGCCACTTCAGTACGTTTAACAGCAACAGCGGAACCGAAAAGATGTACCCCATCAAGTCCGCATGAAAAATCTTCATTAACAGAGATAAAACCGGATGGATCAAGGTCAACACCCTGCTCTGCAATAATTGGATGCACAGCACGAGGTGTATCAGCCCAGAAGAACACATCGCCTTCAACAACTTCAGAACCACAGGTTAATGCGCGAACATCACCCTCTGCGGTTAATTCCGGAGTCACTGCTGTCATAGGGACAACACGAACTTTACCCTCTGCACCAGCTTCAATCTTTTTGCTCACCACCTGCCAGAATTCCGGATCGAACTCTGCACATTCAGAGCGAGCCCACGTCACAGACACGCCAGCAGCAACAAGCGGATCAATAAGGGACATTGCATGAGCACCGCCGTAGACTACAGCAGTCTTCGGCTTGTAGCTTTCCAGCCATTCGTCCACAAGACCTGCCTGCTCAAGCGGCCAAGGAATAACATTCTGTGCTCCACGAATAGCACGAGGCAATCTTGGTGCCGCATCAATTTCCATAATCAGCGTTGTGTAACGGATTGGAATACTGCCCTGCGGGGAAGAAGCGTGAACGGTTTTGTTTTCAAAATCTAATTCCATGGAAGCCATCGGAAGCACGCTAAGCTGTTTAGCATCAAGCAAAACAGATGAAACGTGTACCATAGGGTTACATTTTCCAAATACACCCTTTTTGGAACCTTCTTCAACTTCAATAGGAACAAGTAGGTTTACCTCAGCAGACGGAGCCTGCCTTTTAATGCGCGCAGCGGTCTTTGCACCTGCAAGACCAGAACTTATAATAACAATACGTTCCATTTTAACACTTCCTCTTTTCTTAAAAACTTAACAAACGGAGTACTGCCGTTTTTCCGTTTGTTATTCGACATATTACGGGAAACAGTGCGAGAACAACCCCTTGACCTCGCTGCCCCCCGTGTGTATAGCGGCTTCATATCCTATGGAGGGAACTATGTTCGGTATCGGTATTCCAGAATTATTAGTTATTCTTGTCCTCGTCCTGCTCGTCTTCGGAGCAAATAAGCTTCCTGAGATTGGTGGCGGACTTGGCCGTGCCATTAAAAATTTCAAAAAGGCGACTACCGAGCCTGATGAAATCGATGTCACTCCATCTTCCGAAAAGAAGAAAGACGAAGACTAGCAAGCTCTTTTTAAGCTTACAAAAAATCCCGAAGTACTCAGTGCTTCGGGATTTTTGTATTTACAAGAGCCTATTCGGCAGTTGGCTGAAATTCGTATGTCAGCCCGCGTCCGTTTACGTACTCAGATAATTTTGAAAGAACCAGATCAATATTTTTAGACTGCACAATCCAGCGTGCTGACACCGAGTCTGACTGAACCACCACCGCCTCCAGTCGTGCACCGGAAGCAGAGCCTACCCAGTCTCTCAGCACCCTGTCGAAAGCCTCGACCCCGTCAGGGAATAACCAGCCACGCACTTGAAGTATACCGCTTTGGGTATTCCCCATAGGCTGCGGGCTTGAACTTTGTGAAAAATATTGACCCCATACACTGTACCATGCTTCACCCAAATCTTTGGATTCAGCAGAGATAGGTGCACCTTCTCCCTGTAAAGATAACTTCCACTTATCTCCAACGGTATTCATTACCAGAATAAGCGAGGAATTGTAGTCTGGACGCAAACCATACAACTGGTGAAGACGTCCTAACTGTTCCCATGTCTCACTCTGAACACCGGAGTACTGCGGGTTATACACAACAGGGGTAGTTTTGGTTTTAAAGAAACCAAGACGCTGTATCACAGATGTTAATGAAGAACGGTTTACAGAAACTTCCACGGACATTTCCTGTCCATATCCATCTGCCATATGCGTAGACCCCAGCTCCCGATAGCTTAAAACATATGTTTTTGCTTTCGAAGCCAGAAACTTACGCAGCTCTTCTTGCCGAATATCCGTGATGGGATAGTCTATAATTTCCAGCGCTTCGTCAAACACAGCATTTTCAAATACTCTCTGCAACGCAACAGAACGAGACCGAACCGTATACGCGTCTTCCTCAGCACCATCAGGGACTGATTCATACCAGACAGATTGTGCAACACGAGCCTGAACAAGCGAACTAAACATAAGCACAGTCGCCAACGCTATACCGACAATAACTATTTTTTGTTTTATCATATTGAATCTACTGTATGCCTTACAATTTCTGTTGTCCAAATGTACTGTATCGTGCCGTAAAACACCAGAGTTATATACACAGAAAAAGGCCGGACACCTGAAAGGAGTCCGGCCTTTATTGCAATAGCTGGAAAGTTAATGCCGCTTATGCAAAAACTATATCTACCTGTTCTGCTTCCAGATCATCGCGCTTTTCAATGCTGCCGATAACCCATGCATTTTGATTCATTGCTTCAAGACGGGACATAACGTCATCCTTCTCCTGAGCACTGACAATAATCGCATATCCGATACCACAGTTAAAAATCTGCAGCATTTCCGGCCAGCTCAATTCACCCTGTTCTTTCAACCAATTAAACACTGGCAGAATATCCCATGAGCCAAAAGAGATAGAGGCACATACGGAACTTGGAAGCACACGCGGAATATTATCGTAGAAACCACCGCCGGTCACATGTACCATGCCTTTAAGACTAAAGTCTCTCATAAGCACGCCAACAGTTTCTGTATAAATTGCGGTTGGTTCAAGCAAAACTTCAGAGACGGGCTTTTCTGTACCCGGCATAATATCGTCGCCGGAAAGTCCACTTTCTTCAAAAATTTTACGTACGAGAGTGTATCCATTAGAATGGACACCTGTAGAGCCAAGACCAATAATCGCATCACCGACACGAATATCTGATCCATCTACAATGTTAGCATTGTCTACAATGCCAACACAGAATCCAGCAAGATCGTACTCGCCTTCTTCATACATATCCGCCATTTCTGCGGTCTCACCGCCCAGCAGTGCCATTTTAGACGTACGACAACCAGCCGCTACGCCTGCTACTACCTGCTCGGCTTTATCCACATCGAGTTTACCTGTGGCGAAATAATCAAGGAAAAAGAGTGGCTTTGCACCCTGAACCAGAATATCATTAACGCTCATGGCAACAAGGTCGATACCAACAGTATCATGCTTGTCGAACATGAAGGCCAACTTGAGCTTAGTTCCAACACCATCGGTTCCGGACACGAGCACTGGCTCTTCCATACCCGACAGATCCGGTTTGAATAAGCCACCGAAGCCACCGATATCCGAAAGTACACCTTTCGTATGGGTATCAGCTACGACGTGCTTAATTCTATCAACAAGGGCGTTTCCTGCATTAATATCAACACCTGCTTCGGTATACGCTCTTGAACGATCTTCAGACATTATCTGCTCCTTGATACTAGTATGATAACAAGATCCTTCGGGAAGCCCGTACATAGGCTTTTACGAAATAAAGAGCAAGGGAGAAACTCATGCACCACACTCCAATTACAACGAATTCCTCATCCACTATAAAACCCGCGCTATACATGCTTTTTGCGGCTGCAATATGTGTAACAGTGCTTGCACCTTCTCTCACTTTTGCCAAAAAATATCCGAAAGTTCACAGACAGGACAAAGTCATTGGCACGGATTCTTCCGACATTATAATCAAAGAAGAGTCTCACAGTGATGATAGAATCATTCGTGTGAAGCCAGAAAAACAAAAAGAAGAAGATTGTAACAAATACACTAATGGTCAGTATCCAATAATTATTGAACTGAAACCGGACATTTCAAATTACAAAAAGTAGGTGACTATGCATCCTGCCAAACTATGGAGACCCCTAGGTGAATCAGATGGTTCTGCGCCTACCAATGTTCAGTGCAGACTATGCAGCCACTTTTGCAAAATTGAGCCGGACAATCTCGGCATCTGCGGTGTGCGAAAAAATGTTAACGGCAAACTGTACACCCTTGTGTACGATAGAGTAGCAGCAGCCAACTTAGATCCTATTGAAAAAAAACCTTTGTACCATTTTCTACCCGGAACAAACACGTTTTCGTTCGGAACCGTGGGATGTAATCTGGCATGTTCATTTTGCCAGAACTATTCGCTCTCAACAATGCCTCGACTAACAGGCAACATTACAGGACAACTGACAAGACCTGAACAAATTGTGGCGCTGGCGCTTGAATCTGGCGCAAAGTCCATTTCGTACACTTATTCAGAACCAACTGTTTTTTTTGAACTCGTAGTTGAAACTGCCAAACTTGCTATTGATCATGGGTTGAAAAACATTCTGGTGTCCAACGGATTTCAATCCCCTGAATGTCTTGCAGAGCTAAAAGACCTTATTCACGCCTGCAATATAGACCTTAAAGCAGCCACTGAATCCTTCTACCACAACATTTGCGGAGCACACATCCGTCCAGTTCTGCGCAATTTAAAAACCATTCGTCAGATGGGTTGGTGGCTGGAAGTGACCACCCTGCTGGTACCAAAAGAAAATGACGACAAAAAAGAACTCGAAACTCTTGCTTGTTTTATTAATGACGAACTCGGCAGTGATACCCCGTGGCACATTACACGATTCCACCCAACATATAAAATGCAAGACCATATTGCTACCCCAATAGAAACTTTAGAACAGGCCGCAGCTATTGGCAAAAAAGCCGGTCTAAATTATGTGTACGTAGGAAATATCCAAGGACACAACGGGCGCGACACACTATGCCCTGCGTGTGGCTGCACAGTTATACACCGTAAAGGGTACACTGCAGCCAAAAACGATTATTCTAACTGTCCGTCCTGCAAGGCACATATCGCAGGCGTATGGAGTACCCATGATTCTCGTTAATACTGGAAACGGTAAGGGAAAAACTACAGCATCTGTCGGTCAGGCCATTCGCGCACTAGGCCAGGAACACACAGTGGCATTCGGTCAATTTATGAAGCGGGATAATCAGGCAGGCGAACAGTACATGTTGCGCAAGCTGTTAGGCGACCTCTTTTATGCTCCGGGTGATGGATTCCTGACTAAACCGGAACAATTTCCAAAGCATCGGGCAAGTTCTGAAAAACTTATCTGGTGGGCAAAAGAACGCATTCTGGACGTTGATATGCTTATTCTCGATGAAGCACTCTACGCTCTTGCCTCCAAGCTTATTACACGTGAAGAGCTGGAAGAGTTAGTGGCACTGGCAAGAAATAACGACACCCACTTAGTGCTTTCAGGTAGAAATGCTCCACAGTGGCTTATTGATGAAGCAGACCTTGTTACTGAGATGACAGAAATAAAGCATCATTATAAAGCAGGCATTCCAGCACAAAAAGGAATAGAATTTTAACATAAATTTATACATTTCTTCTTGCCAGTAAGAGCAGATTCCCCTAAACACTTCTTCGCGACGGAGAGTAGCGCAGCTTGGTAGCGCATCTGGTTTGGGACCAGAGGGTCGCAGGTTCGAATCCTGTCTCTCCGACCACGATTATTTAGCTCACAGTGAAAACTGTGAGCTTTTTTCGTTTTCAGTCAGAAGACACCTCGGCTGCTCGATTCTTCACCTCAATTCTCTATAGTCCATCAATAGTTCCCAACATATTCACTCTATTCTTCCTTGAGGATCAATCAAAAACGGTTCTAAAATGCACTAATTTGAACCTTTCTGCATTTTTTCCTTGCAAGTCGCATGAGTTTTCCTTAGTACTCTTTTCGCGACGGAGAGTAGCGCAGCTTGGTAGCGCATCTGGTTTGGGACCAGAGGGTCGCAGGTTCGAATCCTGTCTCTCCGACCACGATTATTTAGCTCACAGTGAAAGCTGTGAGCTTTTTTTGTACTCAACGCACACGACTGAACATATCATCATTACAACAACACTCCTCATTGTTATAGTGGCGCACCTGGACAGAACACACATATAGTTCATCTTCAGCAGAAAAAGAACGCAAGCAGCATTTATTTTGCATTTTATGCATTTTTCACTTGCACCTCCCGCTTCTTTTACTTAGTACATCTTTCGCGACGGAGAGTAGCGCAGCTTGGTAGCGCATCTGGTTTGGGACCAGAGGGTCGCAGGTTCGAATCCTGTCTCTCCGACCACGATTATTTAGCTCACAGTGAAAACTGTGAGCTTTTTTTGTATGTAATTCCCTTCCCCCAAACTCGACACTTTTCTAATCTTTTTTCCCGAAAATAACGCTTTCTTTTAGGTCAGATACGGCGTACCTAGCTTTTTTATTTACAAACTTGTCATATTTACGGAGCAAAGCTGTGATTCTTCCACTCGGTTCACTTTTCAATGTTGCCTGCATTGTCATTGGGGGTACATGCGGACTTGCACTTGGCGGTCGATTGCCTGAACGGGTACGCCATATTGTTTTTTCCGGTCTCGGACTATGTGTTCTCATCATCGGTGTTCAAATGGGCATGCAGAGCAAAAACCTTTTGGTTCTTGTCTTTAGTGTACTTCTTGGTTCCATCACCGGAGAATTGCTTAATCTAGAGAAGCTACTCACACATGCCGCAGACAAGCTGAAGAAAATCGTTAAATCGAACAACTCAAAATTTACTGACGGCTTTGTTTCTACCTCAGTACTCTTTTGCATCGGCTCAATGGCTATTCTTGGATCATTTGAAGAAGGACTCCGCGGCGAGCATACAATTTTATTCGCCAAATCCATTCTTGATGGATTCGCGGCTATGGCATTTGCCGCCACCTATGGCATCGGCGTGCTGTTTTCCGCTATTCCTGTTTTCATTTATCAGGGAAGCCTCACTGAGTTTGCCACATACTTACAGCCGATCATGACAGACAGCATGATGACTGAACTGACAGCAACCGGTGGTGCGCTTATTATTGGCATTGGCATCAGCCTGCTCGAACTTCGCACTATCTCGTTGACAAACATGCTTCCTGCACTACTTTTTGCTCCACTATTCGCCTATTATTTTGGCTAGCAACGGTTGTTCGAAAAATTTAAGCTACCGCACTGTATAGAGAGAATGTCCAATCCTCTCTGTGCAGTCGCCCGATATATGCAAATGCGAAAGGAGAAATTCACAATAGAAGATGTGAATTTCTCCTTCTTATTTAAATATCATCTCGTTGCTCACCAGAACACGTCCCACATCAGACATGTAGGGCGTTATCAAAATTTCTACTGTCTATTCCCATACCAACACTAGACTCTTTGCTGATATCCTTTGAAAATCAGATCTGCCAGCAAGAACGCACAGGGGCATTAATATCTTTCTTATGTTCAATCGCGGCTTGTATGGCGACCTTAAGGCCACCAACAGCAGTATCCAACGACATACTCGGATTACCAAGAAAAGCATTCGTAGCAGCTACTTCCGGCAATGAAGGTAGGTGAATCCATCCTGCTCTGATAGGGAGCTGATTCGTTTCGATATGATGTATGACACCATACATAAGGTGATTACACATCAACGTTCCAGCCGCATCGGAAATATCCGCAGGAAATCCCGCTTTACGCATTGCCAGCACCATGGCACGCAACGGCAGTGTTGTACAATATGCTGCTGGACCACCCGGCACAACAGGCTCTCCCTGCTGCGTCAATCCATCATTATCCTGCAATCCATACCGTGTAGAATCATTTATGTTCTGCGCGATGCGTTCAATCGTCAACATTGCCCGACCACCAAATTCACCCAGCATTATGACCATCACAGGATTATGCTTCTCAATAGCACTAACTACTGAGTCGATACATTTGAACCAGTAACTTGGCACCTCCACACCTACGATACGGACACCGGCAATAGTCTGCCCATTTAAAACCTCAGCTGACTGATTAGCGGGATTCACAGGTGTGTTGCCGTAAGGCCCAAAGCCTGTCACCAGAATTGTATCCATGCAAGACCCTCCTTTGCTTGCCGATTAACACCACCGATTATCCAAATGTACCACACTGAGCCTCCCGTAAAGCCAGAGACGTCTCAATAGCAATAACACAATGGCATGAAGAATGTCGTTACAAGAACGCCTGCCATTCTATAAACAGACCTACCGCTTTCGGATACTTTTCATTTCTACATCACTTACTCATGCATATTCCTGAGCGCCCTACCAACGTAAAGTTCTCTAACTTTCTTCCAGTGGCAGTTTTCATAGAAAAGCATGAATTTTGAGACAAAAAACACTTTTTTTGCATTGAAAGTCAAAATGATCACTTTTTTTTCACATAAAATTTAAGTTTTATGTATTTTTTGCTTGCAAGTCGCTCCAGTTTTCCTTAGTACATCTTCGCGACGGAGAGTAGCGCAGCTTGGTAGCGCATCTGGTTTGGGACCAGAGGGTCGCAGGTTCGAATCCTGTCTCTCCGACCATGAATTCAAAGCTCACAGTGAAAACTGTGAGCTTTTTCATTTTCACTTCCAGTCTACTTTCACAGGAACAGAAGAAAACGGCAGAGCATAGATAATGCTCATGTAGCCACAAAGAGCCTGCATCAAAAAAATGTGAGTGAATTTTAATAAAATTGCATTTTTCACTTGCAACTCCCGCCAGTTTTCCTTAGTTACATTTCTCGCGACGGAGAGTAGCGCAGCTTGGTAGCGCATCTGGTTTGGGACCAGAGGGTCGCAGGTTCGAATCCTGTCTCTCCGACCACGAATTTTTAGCTCACAGTGAAAACTGTGAGCTTTTTTTGTATCTGCAACCCTGCTGCAAGCAGTTGCTAGCAAGATTATAACCTTATAACACCACGCTATCGTTATGAAATAGACAGTGCCAAAGGGCAATGTCCAAGCACACATGTTCTATTCTTATCTTAGCAATTCTACATAAAAAACGCCTCTATGTTTTCACACAGAGGCGTTTTTTATGTCTATATCTACAATATGTTATTAGCAACGTCCAAAAAGCACAGCATCCATAGCTGCTACAGCACATGTAAGGCGCTCCTGCCGTGTCCCTTGTACTTCTACAAAAGACGCACACCGGTTTTCCAGCTCCTTTTTAAAAAGCTTCTGCATACGTCCACGTTCAAGAGGTCTATCACGCTGGCCGTCATCTTCCCATGGGATATCTATTCCACAAAGAATGTATAGGGTATAGATCCTTTCATCCAATGCAGATTCAATCCACTCAGGATTCTTTTTGTAATAGTACTTATTGTACACAGCCGACGATAACATATTCGTATCGCAGAGCAGAAAAGGAGGGCGCTTAGCTTCTACAGCCAGTTCTGCCTCAAGCTGCCCTTTTGCAATAGGCACAGCGTCATCAAGTGTGAGTTCCCCGTCATGCTCAACAAAGTACTTACGCAAATACTCTTCAACATACGGTACACCATAATACTTTGCTAACATGTCTGTTAACGTGGATTTCCCCGTACATTCAGACCCAGTAACAACAACACGGACAATCGGGATAGCGTTGGGCGACATCATATTTTCCTCGTTTAAGCAGTCTGACATTTTGCATCAGCATTCACGGCATCCGCCTGCATGGACTTATACCAGCTGTAAAGACCGGCAACTGCCATAATAGTGTACACAGCCATAAGACCACTATACCCAGTCCAGCCTTTGGCAAAGTAAATATATATGTACATTGCATCAGCAACAATCCACAGAATCCAGTTCTCCAGATATTTTCGAGCGAGCAAGTACTGCGCGATCAAACTAATGACTGTCGTAATTGTATCCAACCACGGGAAAGCGGCGTGTAGTATATTCTGAGAGATGTATCCAAAAATTATTATTCCTACGATACCGATACCAGTGAGCTTTAAAGCAAGAGCTTTGTCGACAGTGCGCACCGGCAACGGAGTATCATTTTCACCACCGCGCATCCACTGCCACCAGCCATAAAAGCCAAGCACTACGTACACAAATTGAAGAAAGGCATCCATGTAGAGTCTTCCGTTAAAAACGACAACCATCCAAATACCAACACTGAGAATACCAAACGGCCAGCATAATGGCTTTTGCCGCACACTCAAGACAATATAAATAAGTCCAGTTGCAATCGAAATACGTTCAGGCCAGCTCATTGCTTCCACAAAGCCGAGAACGAAGTTAACAAATTCCATTGTATTTCCTTTTGAGCCGCCAACTTGAGCAGATGCAACTCGTATAAATAGTAAAATAAAGAAATCAGATTGATGACAAACGAACTCACCGCAGGCCATTCATTCAATACAGCTTAAAAATTCGCCTACGGTTAATGGCATTACTTTTAACTAGCCAAATCTTCACATACACTCAGGCATGTTTCGATCTCGACTTTTTCGCGCCTTACATTTTCTTTATCCGTAATGCTTGAAGACTTACTAACGGCTAAAGGTTGCGCTGCCCAACCCTTCTTTATCTGAAAAAAAGCTTTGTACGCTATCTCAATCAACACATGATGCTTAACCAATAAAGAATCATATCCTCTTTTGCCAACATTCTCGTGCGCATGAGCGTTTATGTATTGATTGAATGTACAAAGTCAACTCACCGCGCCCACCTATTTTTCTCATACAATAAAAATCTAACCGTGCCCACATCGAGCGATAACAGTCACACAGCAATGCGTGAGTGGACATCGCTATACCACGCGCAAGATCAAAAAAAAAAGTGATTTTTTGCATTTTTTACTTGCATCTAACTCCAGTTTTCCCTATCACTTCTTTCGCGACGGAGAGTAGCGCAGCTTGGTAGCGCATCTGGTTTGGGACCAGAGGGTCGCAGGTTCGAATCCTGTCTCTCCGACCACGAATTTAAAGCTCACAGTGAAAACTGTGAGCTTTTTTTTGCCCTATTTTCAACTGCATGGTCCCAGCACCTCACCAGCGTAAACGATTCCCCTCTCCTCAAAAGCAGGCTCCACGATTTACCAACATACAAAAAAAGGAGCTTCAGATTACTCTGAAACTCCTTTACTATTCTAGGAATAAACGCCCCGCCGCAAAAGTGCTGCGAAGTGTACTACAACCTATTCTACAACGTATGCTTTAACGATAGCGATCTGCTCAACAGGAACGTCCTGATGGAAACCGAAGCTACCAGTTTTTACGCCTTTCATGATGTCGATAACTTCAGTACCTTCTACAACTTTACCGAAAACTGCGTAGCCCCAGCCGCTCACGGATTTACCGGAGTGGTTAAGGAATGCGTTATCTTTAACGTTGATGAAGAACTGAGCAGTAGCAGAATCAGGATCCTGTGTACGTGCCATTGCGAGAGTGTATTTATCATTAGCAAGACCGTTGTCAGCTTCGTTTTTGATTGGCTCACGCGTTGCTTTCTGTTCCATGTCAGCGTCAAAACCGCCACCCTGGATCATAAAGTTATCGATTACACGATGGAAAATGGTACCGTCGTAGAAACCGTCGCGAACGTACTGTTCGAAGTTCTTAGAGCTTTCAGGAGCTTTTTCTGTATCGAGTTCAACAACAAAGTTGCCCATTGTGGTTTCAAATTTAATCAAAACAGGATCCTCTTTAGCCAGCACACTGCTGGAAGTGAATGTTACTAAAAGAAGCGCTACTGCGCCAAGTAAATGTAAAAGTCGCATGTGCACTCTCTCCATATTATGTAAATTGATTGTAGGTGCAATATCAAAAGCCGATTTTATCTGCAATCATCGTCTTATGAAATCGTAAATTGCAAATCTTCAAAGTTGTCATCTTCCGTTACAACATCAATGACAACATGCTGACCTTCTCGCAACTCACCACCGACAAGCTTGCGTGCAAGCGTAGTTTCAATTCTCTGCTGTAAATAACGTCGTAGAGGACGAGCACCGTACACAGGGTCGTACGCATTGTCTGCAATAAAATTACGTGCAGCCTCAGTCAGTTCCAATGTAATCTTACGGCCTTCCAACCTTGTGCGCAACCGACCTAGAAGAAGTTCAATAATTTCTTTAATCTGTTCACGTAACAAAGGCTTAAAGAGTACTGTCTCATCAACACGGTTCAAGAATTCCGGCCTAAAGTGCTTGCGTAACTCCTGCATAACAGTATCACGCACACCATCTGCAAGATGACCGTCCGGAGAAATGCCCTCTAGCAACAACGGCGCACCAATGTTGGAGGTCATAATGATAATTGTATTTTTGAAGTTAACGGTGCGTCCCTGACTATCGGTCAAACGTCCGTCATCTAAAATCTGCAACAAAGTATTGAATACATCCGGATGTGCTTTTTCTACTTCATCAAAGAGCACCACGCTGTAAGGCTTACGGCGCACTGCCTCAGTAAGCTGTCCACCCTGATCATATCCAATATACCCCGGAGGGGCACCGATGAGGCGGGCAACAGTGTGTTTCTCCATGTACTCACTCATATCGAGTCGCACAATATTGTCTTCTGTGTCGAATAATGCTTCTGCCAGAGTCTTACATAACTCTGTTTTACCAACACCGGTCGGCCCTAAGAATATGAAGGAACCAATAGGACGGTTTGGATCAGAAAGACCTGCACGTGAACGCAGAACAGCTTCAGAAACTGCTTCAACAGCTTCATCCTGTCCAATTACTCGCTCATGTAACTCGATAGGCAGGCGTAACAGTTTGTCACGCTCAGCTTCAACAAGACGCGTTACAGGGATACCTGTCCAGTGCGCCACAATACCGGCTACGTCTTCAGGACGAACGTCTTCTTTCAGCAGACGTTCTTCTCCGCCCTCTTCATCCTGTTCTGGATTCAGGCGGTTTTCAAGATCATTCAACACAGAATATTTAAGCTGAGCAGCTGTATTCAAATCATAATTACGTTCAGCTTCTTCAATTTTACGCTTGGTTTCTTCAATCTGTTCTTTTAACTGACGCTGCGAGTCAATGGCACCCTTTTCTTTTTCCCATTTAGACATGAGATCTGCATGTGTGCCGCGCAGCTCAGAAAGTTCATTTTCAAGTTTTTCCAAACGCTCACGTGATGCCTTATCAGTTTCTTTACGTAGCGCTTCACGTTCAATTTCAAGCTGCATCATCTTGCGACTGGCTTCATCCAGTTCCGCAGGCATAGAATCAATCTCTGTACGAATCATAGCCGCTGCTTCATCAATAAGGTCAATGGCCTTATCCGGTAGCTGGCGGTCTGAAATATACCTGTCGGAAAGCATAACAGCTTCCACAATCGCGGAATCGCTGATGCGCACACCGTGGTGCACCTCAAAACGTTCCTTCAAACCACGCAGGATAGAAATAGTGTCTTCAAGTGACGGTTGGTCTACAACGAGCGGCTGAAAACGACGCTCCAAAGCGGGATCTTTTTCGATGTACTGACGGTATTCATCAAGTGTTGTGGCACCAATGCAATGCAGCTCTCCTCGAGCAAGCATAGGCTTGAGCAAGTTACCAGCATCCATTGCGCCTTCTGTTTTACCGGCACCTACAATTGTATGCAGTTCATCAATGAACATTAAAATACGGCCTTCAGATTTTTCAACTTCTGCAAGAACCGCTTTAAGGCGCTCTTCGAATTCACCACGATACTTTGCACCGGCAATCAGCGCGCCCATATCAAGTGCAAACAAACTTTTGTCTTTAAGACTTTCAGGCACATCACCATTCAGGATACGATGAGCCAACCCTTCAACAATAGCTGTTTTACCAACACCTGCCTCGCCGATAAGCACAGGGTTATTTTTGGTGCGACGGGAAAGAATACGAATAGTACGACGAATCTCAGAATCACGCCCGATTACAGGGTCAAGCTTGCCTCTTCGGGCTTCGTCTACAAGATCACGACCATATTTGATCAATGCCTCATAGGTATCTTCTGGATTCTGTGATGTTACACGCTGAGCACCACGAACTTCGTTAAGCGATTTCAGTACATCCTCATAGGAAACATTCATGGACTTCACAACCGTGGCAACGGATGGAGCAACTGGCGGCTCCAAAGCAACACAAAAAAGATGTTCAACGCTGACAAATTCATCTTTCATGCGTTTTGCAAAATCCTGTGCGCGCACCAACAACTGGTTTAACTGTTGAGTAACCAGAACAGTGTCAGCACTAGTACCGGGACCGCTTACGGAAGGCCGTTTACGAATTTCTTTTTCTAATGCAGAACCAAAACGGGCTGGGTCAACATTCACGCGCTCTAAAATGCGCCGAACAAGACCCTGCTCTTGATCCACCAACGCAAGCACGAGATGATCAACATCTACCTGCTGGTGCCCAAAACGAATTGCAATGTTTTGGGCCTCACTAATGGCTGCCTGAGATTTTTCAGTAAACTGATTTAAATCCATATCGCACTCTCCGAATCATTGAACATACTGAAATATAAAATCATAACTACGGTACTATTCCGCACCAGACTCAAGATCTTGAACTTTACGTTCTAACTCCTGAACACGTTCGAGCAAATCAACAATGATAGAACCGCCTGTCGGGGTTAGACTAAAATCATCACAAATACGGATGAGCTTGCGGACACGAAAAACGTCCTTACGAGTAAACAAATAATGCTTATTCGCAGCCTTCGCAGGAACAATCCACTCCATCTCAAGCAACTCGCCCAATTTAGAAGGATGAATTCCGGTAAGCTCTAAAAATTGAGCCCATGCAATGCGATCCGATTGAACAGGCAATTCTTCAGATATCATCTGTAGCTCCAGAATAGTACGTGTCATTGCAAGCCTCCCGTATTTGTGAATATATTATGCCATGCTAGAATTCACGAGGGGTAAAGCCTTCAAACTCTTTTGCAAGCTCTTCCCACAGTTCTTTTTGCTTATCTGTAGCAGATTCTGGAACAACTACCTTAATACGTACAAACTGGTCACCTTTGTTCGTACCGGTTCCCAGCCCTTTGTTACGCAGGCGAAGTTTACGACCACTGCCGCTGCCAGCTGCAATACGCAAGCTTACGTTACCATCAAGTGTAGGTACGGTCACTTCTGCGCCAAGAGCCGCTTCCCATGGAGCTAACGGTAATTCGAGAAGAATATTCAAACCATCAAGAGTAAAACGATGATGTGCAGCGATTTTTACTTTAAGGTACAAGTCACCCGCTGCACCGCCACCATAGCCCTGATCGCCCTGACCGGACAGGCGAATGCGTGCTCCATCCTTAATACCGGCCGGAATATTTACTTCCAGTGATTTGGTGCCACCGCCAGTATCTGAAAGCGTAATGGATTTACGACCACCGTGATAAGCTTCTTCTAAAGTTAAGGACAAAGAAGCTTCGACATCACGCCCACGCTGCTGACGGCTGCCGTAGCCGCCACCTTGTCCACCAAAGCCCTGAAAGCCGCCTCCACCTTGGAAACCACCGCCACCAAAAATATTTTCAAAAAAGTCACTAAAGTCGCCGCCACCAAAGTTCATATTCTGGTAGCCGCCTCCGCCTCCACCATTAAAGTGCTGACCTTGCTGCCAGTTAGGACCAAGTTGGTCATACATACGACGTTTTTCAGGGTCTTTAAGCACTTCATGTGCCTCGTTCGCTTCTTTGAATTTTTTTTCAGCTTCAGCATCATCAGGGTTCAAGTCTGGATGATATTTTCGCGCAATTTTTTTAAACGCACGAGAAATTTCATCTTTCTCTGCACTTTTGGAAACACCTAAAATTTTATAATAATCTTTATACTCAGCAGACATGCTCACCCCTATCTCTATATAAATACGTATTTTTTATGATTATCAAATTCGATATGGGCGCCGTGCACACCGGTTTAGTATTACCCAAAGCCTGTGCGGGGACTCTTATATTTTATCCCACGGCGCAATTGATTCGAACATAAACCTACTGTTACTCAGCGTCCTGAGAACAGCAGCTATTTTCTATATGTTGAACAAATTGATACAACACTACAATAGGTTCAAGATTTTTTGAGTCAACCCCGTCTTACTGTAATATTGACAATAAAAAACAGCACATTGCCTTCAAAAGCATTTCAGGCAACGTGCTGTTTCATAGTAACTTATTTATTTTTTGAACAAAACACTATCCGCAAATAGCTTTTGCGGCAGCAATAAAGCTATCCACTTCCTGCTCATTTGTATCAAAAGAACAAACAAGACGAACCTCATGGATGGACTCATTCCACTCATAAAATGCAAACTGCTTATGCAACTCTTCCTGATGCTCCGGGCTAATAATCGCAAACACAGAGTTTACGTCTACCTTGTTGCAAATCGTAACACCGGAAACATCCGCAAGGCCTTCTGCAAGACGTTTCGCCATTGCATTAGAGTTACGGGCGGTTTCAAGCCACAAGCCGTCACACAGCAATTCTTTAAACTGACAGGAAGCGTAACGCATTTTAGAAAGCAGCTGAAGGTTTTGCTTACGCAGGTATTCAAAACCTTCAGCAAGTTTTGGATCGAAAAAGACAACGGCTTCACCAAACATCAAACCGTTTTTAGTACCACCAAAAGAAAGTACATGCACGCCGGCATCACGAGTAAACGCGTTAACATCTACATTAAGTGCTGCGGCTGCGTTCGCAATACGAGCGCCATCCATATGCAAATACATGTCATGTTCACGGGCAAAATCACCCAGTGCTTTAACTTCTTCAGGTGTATACACAGCACCGTATTCAGTAGATTGGGTAATAGAAATAACTTTTGGCTGACTATGGTGTACAACGCCCTTTGCAAAAAGGAACTGCTCCACATCTTTCGGAGTAAGCTTACCGTCTTTTGACTCTACAGTAAGAAGCTTGCTGCCAAGCACATTTTCAGGAGCGCCTGTTTCATCAACATTAATATGCGCCATAGCTGAACATACTACTGCATGATACGGCCTCATAAGGGCAGACAGTCCGAGTACGTTAGCACCCGTACCGTTAACCATTATATAAGAAGCAATATTATCCCCGAACAATGCCTTAAAGGCAGAATCAGCATCTGCTGTATATGCGTCATCACCGTACGCACAGGCACAACCTTCGTTTGCAGCGGCAAGAGCCTGCATAATACGTGGATGCACTCCAGAATAGTTATCACTGGCAAAGTTAATCACGACCTAGCTCCTTTATCGCTATATCACACGAAGAACAGCCGCCTCACTAAGAAGCGGCCTTTTGAAATTTTTAAACGAGCCTTTTTGCAACTGAGAAATAATATAGGCTACAATCTTGAGTATAATTCGAGCGTGTTCTCAAGAAAATGCCGCCCAGAAAGCTCAGCAATTTCTTTCTGCTGCAAATCAAACATACGTTGAAGATATACTTCGTCTTTTGCCGCACGCTCTATGGCTTTCGCTAAGGCATCCACATCACCTGCTTCGAACATAGCATCTTCATCCATAAAGTCCGGCATTACCCCTACGCCTGTAGAAATGAGCGGGCGTTTACACGCCATGATTTCAAAAGCTGCACGGGCGATGGTCTCTGACCACTTGGAAGCAATCACCCCTAAATCCATAGCTGAAATAGCTGCGGATACATCCGGAACTTTACCAGTAATGCAGGTAATGTCTTGTAAATTATTGGCGGCTATCCATGATTCCACTTCAGCCTGAGTCGTGGCAGTTTCAAACCCTAGAAGCATAAGCCGCAGTTGCTTCATACCTTTCTCGTGGTAGAGCTTGCCAACAGCTTCGACCAACTCTTTTTGCCCTTTCACTTCATCAAAACGACCAAGCATAGAAACAACAAAGTCAGAGTCATCATAGCCAAGTTTTTCACGAAACTCTGCACGTCCAGCACTATTAAACATAAACTTTTCTGTATCTACCCCGCCAAAGATGGTAGATACTTTATATTCCGGCACGTTCAGCTTAGAAATAAAGTGATTTGCCATCACGCTATTTGTCGCGACAACAGCATCTGCAACATTGGTATGCAACCACCTATTCGGAAAATTATTCTTAGGAAGACGCTGGTCTCCCCTTGTTCGTACAAGCTTAAACGTTCCAAGATACTTGCGTAACAATCCCCAGAGAATAAAGCCTTCTCCACGATGACAATTGACCACATCTGGAGTAAAATTTTTAATAAGCTTATGGAGTTGTGAATACGCTCGCAGCAATTTAAGCGGATTTGAAGAATTCAGATCAAAATGCAGCGGAGTAAAACCCCATTCTTTTGCTTTCTCGTCTGCCTCTGTACCCGGTTCCGTAATAACCAATGTCTCGTGCCCTGCGTCGCGCAGCAACCGGGCGAGATACAATCCGTACCAAGCTGTGGCATTAAACCAGCGTACATTTATTATCTGTATCGTTTTCATGTGTGGACTCATGACAGCAACACGTTCAGAAAGCAAGTGCGCTGTCCTTTTTCATAATTATTAAGACTGCTCAGATCAATAAAACCTTCCGCATTACCGCGTCAACAGGTCTCATTTCCGAGTATTTTATAAGCGTTGTTAACAACGCAATACGATCTAACATCGGTTTGTTAAGGGAGCCCCGAGTAGACTCATTGTAAAAAACAGGCTACCACACGGACAGATTATACACATTAACCTTTCCGCAAGGATGCGGCCATAACGTATATGACAAACACATCTGTGACGAAGACATTGGACTTTGACGACATTCAACTCGCAAACGCCCTCTTTGGCCCGCAAAATAAACATCTCGCGCTCATATCTAAACAAAGTGGCGTACAGCTGGGCACCAAGGGCACTTCTCTACATGCCAGTTCCACTAATCCAGATGCACTGCAAACAGTTCTAAATCTACTCACGCAGCTATACGGTCTGCTCAAAGCAGGCAACGCTGTATATCCTAAAGATATCACCTATGCCTACGGTATGCTTCAACGCGAACCAAGCATAAATTTGCAAAAACTGTTTAAAGAGTCAGTTTTTGTCGTTTCACCTAAAAAAACCATCGCACCAAAAACATTAAGCCAACGCGACTACGTTGCTGCATTACGTGAAAATGAAATGGTGTTTGCTATAGGTCCAGCTGGAACAGGTAAAACGTATCTAGCTGTTGCAATGGCATTATCAATGTTTCTCACAAAGAAAGTGAAAAAAATCATTCTTACCAGACCGGCTGTTGAGGCGGGTGAGAAATTAGGATTTTTGCCTGGTGATCTTGTGGAAAAAGTTGATCCGTATTTGCGCCCACTCTATGATGCCCTGCATGACATGCTGGATTCTGAAAAAGTAACCCACATGATTGAAACCGGAGAAATTGAGATAGCCCCGTTAGCATTCATGCGCGGCCGTACCCTCAATAACGCATTCGTTATATTGGATGAAGCACAAAATACTACACCTGAACAGATGAAAATGTTTTTAACACGTATGGGATACGGTTCCCGAATGGTAGTTACCGGAGATGTTACACAAATTGACTTGCCAGTATGTGGAAAATCAAACACACATCGCTCCGGTCTCATAGAGGCACAAAGAGTCTTGACAAATATCAATGGAATCCGTTTTCTACACTTTCACCATGATGACGTTGTCCGTCATCCACTGGTTGCAAAAGTTGTTAACGCATATGAGCGTTATACAGCAGAACTGACAAATAAAGATTAACCGAGCAGGCTATGACTTCTAAAAGTAAAGCGCGCGGTTCAGCACAAAAGGGATCTGCTAAAATACGTAATGCCATTTCGTCTTTTCCTAGACTTGGCATTTTTGTGTTCCTTATTACGCTGATCTGCCTTGCGATTCTTAGCGGAACCAATCTGCGCCCCCCACTCCCTTTGTATGTCGCAGGAGAAGTTGCGGCACAAGATGTACTCGCAACCCAAAACCTACTCTTTGAAGATACCAGTTCCACCCTTGCTAAACGCAGACAGGTTGCAGCACTTCAACCCCCTATTTATGATCTTGATCGATCTCCTATTGCCAAAATTCAAGATAAATTCCGTGTAATTTTTGATCTGATCAACTCTCCAATGGCTTCCTCTAATGACGAGGATGCGGTTCGCTGGCAAATTGAGGAACTTCTGAATGTTGAAGTATCCCGTCAGACTTACAGCCACTGGAAAGAAGAACGCTTCCAGACAATTTTTTACACACAGGCGTTGCCCTATCTTGTAAATATACTCAATAAAGGCATCGTGGCAGACAGAACACTGTTACTACAAAACAGAAACGGATATCTTATCCGTGATCTTGTGCAGAATAACGAGACGCTTCACTCTGTAGCCTTCAAAGTTGATGATCTCTCAACTGCAAAAAAAGGTCTGCTCAAAGAACTGCGTATGAAAGGGAACGCACCGCTTCGTACGCGAAACGCTATTCTCTCTCTCATATCACCTGTCCTTACGCCAACGATTACACCGAACAGGGTTGAGTCACAGCTCCGTGAACAACTGGCAATAGATGCAGTTGATCCTGTGTATTACAGCATTAAAAAAGGCGAGAGCATTGTTCGCAAAGGCGAACGCGTGACCTTGCCTATCCAGATTAAACTGCAAGCACTGCTGGCGCATAAAAATCAGCGTTTTTTCCCGTATCAGATGTTGGGTGTGTTTATGACCTCCCTGCTTCTCGGTGCGGGGTTAGCCTTTGAACGCAGGGGTCGTAGACTCTGTTCATTGCGAAACGAAGACCTGCTGTTCACCTCTTTGCTTATCATTTTATTTGCCGGTGGCGCAAAAGCCTTCATGCTTCTGCAAGGTAATTTTGACGGAGCACCGCAAGCCGCAGACCTACTCCCTATCCTTTACCCTGTACCGGGTGCGCTAGGGTTAGTCGGACTCATCTTCGGCATAAGACGATGCAGTGTAACTGCTCTTATCACCAGCTTTCTCTGTACCGTAATGATGGGTGGAACAATTGAACTCTTCTTGTTCTATTTCATCGGTGGTATGATTAACGTCTGGCTTGTACAGCATGCAGAGAGCCGTAAAGATATCGCGCTGAGTGGGTTACCGCTCATGGGCGGCCTCCTTATTACTTGGGTTGCCTTAGCACTTTACCAACAATTGGATATGCCGGACATCGCGGTCGGTGCAGCCTTTGCAGCGGCAAATGGCTTAATCTCCTTGCTGGTTGTATTTGCACTAAGCCCGATTATCGAACTTATTTTCAACTATACCACTCGCTTCAAGCTGATGGAATTAATGAACCTTGAGCAGCCGCTGCTTCAGGAACTAATGATGAATGCGCCGGGCACATATCATCACTCACTTATTCTCTCCAACCTTGTAGAAGCCGGTGCAAAATCCATTGGTGCCAACAGTCTGCTGTGTAAAGTAGCGGCGTTGTACCACGACATCGGCAAACTGATTAAACCACAATACTTTATTGAAAATCAGGGACGAGCAAAGAACCCTCATGACAAGCTTACTCCTGCCATGAGCACGCTCATACTTATTTCTCACGTAAAAAAAGGTGTCGGGCTTGCCCGTAAATTCCGCCTTGGTCATGAGATTGAAGATATTATCCAGCAGCATCACGGCACATCTGTCATCCGCTACTTTTACACTAAAGCCGCGGAACAAGATGAAAGCCTATGTAAAGACGACTTCCGCTACCCGGGACCTAAACCGAAAAGTAGAGAGGCCGCAATTGTTATGCTGGCTGACGCTGTTGAGGCATCAAGTCGTGTGCTTGCAGATCCGACTCCAAGCCGTTTACGCGGACATATCGACACTATCATAAAAGGTATCTTCTCCGAGGGTCAGCTTGATGACTCTGAGCTTACATTCTCCGATTTAACCAAGGTCGGCGAAAGCTTCCATCGTGTGCTTACCGGTATTTTCCATAGAAGAATTGAATATCCCGAAGACCAACGCGCAGGATGCATCAAAAATAATGAAGAGAAGAAAAAGCACCAAGACAAGCCTGAAAAACCAAAAACTGGACCTGCTCCTGAAGCAGCATAGAATATATGATTACAATAAAAAAAAGCCAGTCTGTTGACTGGCTTCTTCCCTTTTCTCGCACAGAACTGACACGTGTAATGGGAGCGATGCTTTCTGCCATCAAGCAGGAGGATAAAGACGTTGAAATCAACCTTGTGGACGATGCCACTATCGCCGATTTAAACTCGTCCTTTCTCCAATGCGATGGCCCGACCAACATCCTGTCATTCCCTTCCACAGAAGACGGAAGCGCGCAGAGCATTGGCTGGTTGGCTTTGTCCATGGACACCCTTGAACGGGAATGTCTCTTGTATGGACAAGATAGAACAGAGCACGCACTGCGTCTTATCGCTCACGGAATGCTTCATCTTGCAGGCTACGATCATGGGGACGAAATGTTTGCACTGACCGATGTTGCTGTAGATGCGGGGCTTGCTACTATTAAATAACTGTACCGCTACAACCAAACGACTCTATATTTCTAAGAAAATTCTAGAAATAAAGAAACAATACAGTATACTAAAACTAACCCCATGCAATAGATATTGCATGGGGTTTTTATTTAATACAACTACAAGCACCGCGAACTGCCCATTCCGATAGGACTTCCTACCTATAATGACTTTTACTTCCATCAAAACACTGAATTAGCAACACTACTATCGTTTAGTATATGCAATTTAACAGAAAAGATTATTGCCCAATAGAGTTTCTACTGTATAGTAGAACACTCGCACACTACACTTTTATCTACATAGGTAATAATGAAAAACTGCATCTACTTACTTATATCACTCGCTGCTGTAATGTTCATCATTCAACATCAGCGTGAGATACGACAGCTTAGACAGTTGATTGATTCTCAAAATCAATCAATACATGCCATGCAAGTAGTGCTGCGCAATAATTCTATTCAAGCAGAGCTAGCCCTTGAACTGGGCCGTACTACACAAAAATCGTTACATGACTCACGATCCAAACGATTGGTAAAAGTCACTGCATATAGCCCCCGCAGTGCAGAGACAGACTCTACACCGTTTATAACTGCATATAACACCAAAGTTCGTCCGGGCATCATAGCGGTATCCCGTGATCTTTTTGCTAAGGGATGGACGTTTGGGAAAAAAGTTTACATAAAATCACTCGGAGTTTTTACCATTGAAGACTTGATGGCAAAACGGAAAAAAAACCAAGTTGATGTATTTATTCCAGAGACAACACAGGCTCTCTCATTCGGTAGAAGGAATCTTGAGGTTTACCTGCTAACGCAACCAACAATTCCGGAGCAGACATACACCGAACTGTATCAGACTCCTCACAGAGAATTTCTCCTTGCTACCGACGATATCTGCCGACGCACGAACTAGCCCACGTTCACACACCCTAGTTGAACGCATCGGGTATAACAAACAAAACGCCGCTGGAAGCACTTCCAGAGGCGTTTTGTTTGTGCAAATGAAATTGATAACAGCATGAACTAGCTTGCGCTATCAACCATGTCTTTTTTCAATATCAACTGCTCCTTACAATAGGGGCAGATTAAATCGATAACTCTCCCTTCGCCAATCACTGAACGGATTCTGCATCGAAATACTTTTCGGCAATAGGGACATCGGATCTTTTTTTCCATACAACTATCTCCTCTATCCCCCCCGCCTGCCACAGTATATAGGAATAATAACGGATGCAACTTTAAAAAGAAAAGTTACAAAATGAGAGCACTGCACTTAAATACACCCATTCTATTGCCGCAGTGTTCCTTGACCTTATGCATCTCAGGAACTAAACAAGTCAGGCATTAATTATTTTTCACCCGCGAGCACTGCATGAAATCCTCCTTTAAAGACAAAAACTTGCTTTTACTTTTTGGCATCACCCTCTTCGTCGTTATGGGCGTATCCAGCATCCTTCCAGTACTACCATCTGCTGGACGTTCATTAAATATTCCGATGGCTGAAATTGGCTTACTCCTCACAAGCTTCACGCTTCCAGGCATTTTTCTTACGCCATTTGCGGGAATTCTCGCAGACAGATACGGCAGGAAGGCTGTACTTATTCCGGCACTTGTACTCTTCGGAATCGCCGGCTTTTCATGCTCATTCACAACAGACTACTCAACAATTCTTTTTCTCCGTGCCTTACAGGGCGTAGGGGCAGCACCAATCAGCCTGCTCTACACAACCATCACAGGCGACCTATACTCTGGTACAGAACGCCTTAAGGTTATGGGCTACAACGCAAGCGTACTCAGCCTTGGCACTGCAATTTTTCCTTTCATAGGCGGGCTACTTGGCGAAATAGGCTGGCAATACCCATTCATGCTGCCAATCTTAGCTCTTCCTCTTGCCGTTCTTTGTGCAATCTATCTAGACATACCGAATCCGAAATCAAAAGAAACAATGGTCGGCTATTTCAAAAACACCGCACAGATTGTTTCTTCAAAAAAAGCGCTTGTCCTTTTTGGTATGACGCTTTGCACCTTCACAATTCTGTACGGACCGATCATCACATATGTACCGATTCTTTCAGATACGGTTTTTGAAGCCAGCCCATCCCGTATTGGTTTCATGTTTGCGATATCTTCCTTGTTTACAGGCGTCGCAGCCTCACAGTTAGGACGTCTACGTAAACTCGTATCCGTTCGAACTATGTTATGCCTTGCCGCTGTTTGCTTCTTTGCTTCAATGGCAACCATGTCTATTCCTGAAAATTTCTGGCTGTTAGCTATTCCTGTCGGCTTCTTCGGCATGGGGCAGGGCCTGTCCTTTCCGAACCTTGCTGCAAAGCTTACCGGTATCGCCTCTATTGAAAAACGCGGTGCAGTTATGGCAGTAAACGGTACGGTGCTCCGTATTGCACAAACAATCGGTCCATTAATCTTTTCGTTTCCACTTATTATGGGAGGCATTTCAGCTGTATTTTACACGGCAACAATCATTGGTGTTGTAATGTTTATTCTGGCACTGAACTGTCCTTCAGACGAGCAGACAAAAAACTAGTTTTTCATACTGAATAACGCTGCTTGTACTAATTCAAGCGCAAAAAAGCCCCCGCGAACAAAATGTCACAGGGGCTTTTTTTACCCGCTCATCCTAATCTTTATTGCTTTCCAGCTCGATAATAGCCTTACAAAAAGCAGGAAGATCATCCGGCACCCTACTGCTAATAAGATTACGGTCCACAACAACAGGCTCATTTACCCATTTTGCTCCGGCATTCTCAAGATCATCAGTTATGCCCCGTGTCGATGTACATGTGTATCCATTAACGATGCCGGCTGAGATTGGAATCCACCCAGCATGACAAATAAACGCTATAGTTTTACCCTGATTATGCATCGCTCGGGTTATTTTTTTTACATCCATATCACGACGTAATTTATCAGGTGCAAAACCACCTGCAATGACAAGAATATCAAAGTTATCCGGATTCACATCAGAAAGCAAAATATCGGCCTTCGTTGGATATCCATGATATCCCTTGTACACCTTCTCTGTATCCGTTCCGGCGAGAACGACTGCCGCGCCTTCTTCTATAAGACGCAACTTAGGATACATGAGCTCAAGATCTTCAAAAAGATCTCCCACAAACATTAAAACTTTTTTACCATTCAACAAGCCCATAGTTATGCCTCCTACGTTACAACCTACTCTACCATGGGGAGGTAATTATTCTGTTATTTCCTGCTTGCTGAGCATAAAAAAAAGCGCACAGAGCATATGCTCTGTGCGCTTTTAATTACGGATGATGAATAAAGATTATTCAACCCAGTCGAAAGTACGCGTAATCGCTTTCTTCCAACCAGCATAACCTTTTTCTCGTTCTTCTTTGCCAAAAGTAGGTTCCCAAGTTTTGTCAATTGCCCAGTTAGCACGAAGGTCATCAATGCTAGACCAGTAATCAACAGCAAGGCCAGCAGCATATGCAGCACCAAGACAAGTGGTTTCTGTAACCTGAGGACGAATAACTGGAACACAAAGACTATCAGACTGGAACTGCATAAGCAGTTCGTTCATTACCATACCACCATCAACTTTAAGAGTAGTAAGGTCAACGCCGGAATCTTTGTTCATAGCTTCAATAACGTCGCGGGTCTGGTATGCTACGGACTCAAGACAAGCACGCGCAATGTGACCTTTGTTAGCGAAACGGGTAAGACCTGCGATTACACCACGAGCGTCGGAACGCCAGTACGGAGCAAACAAGCCTTGGAATGCAGGAACAACGTAAACGTCGCCATTGTCTTCCACGGTCTTAGCAAGATCTTCGACTTCAGGTGCTGAATTGATAAGATTAAGGTTATCACGCAGCCACTGAATGAGAGCACCTGCAATAGCAATGGAGCCTTCCAGGCAGTATACAGTTTCTTCGTTACCGAATTTGTAACCAACGGTAGTAAGAAGACCCTGTTTAGACTGGATAGGTTTGGTACCGGTATTAAGGAGCATAAAGCAACCAGTACCGTATGTGTTTTTCGCTTCACCAACTTCAAAGCAAGCCTGACCAACGAGTGCAGCCTGCTGGTCACCAAGAGCGCCACAAACAGGTACACGTGCGCCGAGAGGACCATGTTCTTCAGTAGTTCCCCAAGTGTCGTTATCAGAAGAAGACACGATACGTGGGAGAGCTGCTTCAGGAACATCCATCACCTTAAGGATATCTTTGTCCCATTTGAGACTAGCAAGATCCATAAGCATAGTACGGGAAGCGTTAGATACGTCAGTTACATGTGCGCCGCCTTTTGCTCCGCCTGTAAGGTTCCAGATGATCCAAGTTTCCATGGTGCCGATAAGTGCGTCACCATTACGTGCAGCAGCTCTTACGCCCGGTACGTTATCCATGATCCATTTCATTTTAGGACCAGAGAAATACGTAGCAATCGGGAGACCGGTTTTTTCACGGAAACGATCCTGACCACCTTCAGCCATTAACTCTTTACAAATTTTGTCAGTACGGGTGCACTGCCAAACAATTGCGTTGTAGTAAGGCTTACCAGTTTTTTTATCCCAGATAACGGTAGTTTCACGCTGGTTAGTAATACCAATAGCAGCGATGTCTGTACCTTTAAGGCCGGATTTTTTTAAAGCGCCCTTAATAACTTCCTGAGTATTTTCCCAAATTTCCATTGGGTTATGCTCTACCCAGCCTGGTTTAGGGAAAATCTGCTCATGTTCTTTCTGATCCATGCCAACGATCTGGCCTTTTTTATCAAAAATAATGAAACGTGAGCTTGTAGTTCCCTGGTCAACAGCGCCGATGTACTTAGACATAGTGATTCTCCACTTTTAAGGTAAGGCTACAATAAAACTGATTACTACTTAAACAGTAAGCCTACTGCTGAGCGACAAATGCTTCAACAGCACGAAGTGAACTAGCAACCGCAATGCCAGTTCCACACTTCATTCGCATCCAATCCTGATGAGCTAACAGAGAACCGACAGCGAATACACGCTCGTGTACAACTTTTCCGTTTTCATCAATCGGGCGGAATGAAGAATCGACCTCAACACCTGCGGAACTAACTTTGTGTCCACGCGGGTCAAGCAGGTCGGTACGGTGCCACTCTTCACGGTCAGCTGGCTGAGATACTGGCAGGCCCATCACAGTCTCCACAATGTGATGTCTGTCAGCGAACAGTCCGCCGCCGAGGAAACGACCGGTTGCAAGCACAACACCTTTGGCAACTACTTTTTCGGTTGGTGCTTGTACACCGAAGGTCACTTCATAGCGACCATCGTTGAGTGGGATTATGGAAAATACCTTATGTTGTAACTTTAAATCAACACCTAAGGTACTAATTCTTCCTTCAAAAAGGCTTTTTAAGCGCATCCCCGGCACGGAAGCCGGTAAAGTCGGTAGTTCGAAGACTTTAACGCCAAGCTCTTTTTCCATTTCTTTCAGAATCTCACCGGTTGTGTATATACCCAGAATAGCAGGCACGCCAACGGCCTCTACACCGTTAAGGTGAGGCTTGATGAGGGCATACAGCTTGTCGCGGGTTTCTTTAAGTTCCATGGACTGCGCCATGATACCGGTAAGGATAGGCTTCATTGATGTAGAATCCGGAAACTCAAGACGCATTGTTTTAAGATTAGACCACTTATCACCAATGGTGGTGGCAACCTGTTTTGCGCTGAATTCACGAAGGCCTTCGAAGTCAATCAACAATGCAGGAGCATTGTTTTTGAAAGCTTCCACGCCTGCCCACATGGTAACTGGAACAGCCCATGTGGTTTTTTCTGTACCAATAGGGGTAAGCACCTTGCTGTTTGCTTCTTTCTCCATACGGTACTCAAGACCGAATTCGGAAAGAAAATCGAACAGTTCGCCATACGCTTTTTCAACATCTTCACGGGACACATGCGCATAAGGATGATTAGGCATATCGGCAGCAACTGCCGCCATGGCTTCCCAAGGGTTTTCCCAAAGCTTTTTTTCTTCCACAGGATGAACGGCCATAATATCGAACAGGCCGCTAGAAAACACGATTTCACCGGTGCTGCCTGCCTGAGAGACAGACAATCCGCGTTTTGCTGCGTAAACAGCGGCGGACATACCAGCGATACCGGTACCTACTACAAAAAGATCACGTTCAGTGACTGGCAAGTTGCTCATATCACCCTCTAATCCATTTCCAGATTAAGAAGACCGAAGTACAGTGCTTCTTTAAGTTCTGCCTGATTGAACTGAGCATCCCAAAGGATAGGACGCTGACCCTTCCAACGTTTGGAAAGGAAATCGCGCATACTGTCCACACCTTCACGGCCTTCGAAAAGGTCACGATCATACATGTGCGCAGCAATACGAGCACCACAGAATGCACCCTGACAAGACCCTTTACCTACACGGCTACGCAGACCAACCGCCTGAATACGCGGCTTTTCGTCTGGACCGAAGGAATCGAGGATAGCGTCAACAGCACTCTTAGGTACAATTTCACATTCACAAAGGAGGTAGTCATCAGAATTATGGCGACGCATCCACTCACGCTTAGTGAGAATGGAAGGCTCCGCCCATTCTGTCTGAACATAATCAGGGAGAACAGTACCGCGGGTGAGACAAGGGGCATTAACCTTAAGTCGGTTACAGACAAGGTCAGCGCACCGCTCTGCCATAAGGCGGTAGGTAGTAAGTTTACCACCGGTAATGGTGATAAAGTTATCAAGACTTTCAGATTCATGATCAATCAGTGCGTAGCCACGGCTTGCGGCACGGTCACTGGAAGATTCACCAAGCTGAACCAGCGGGCGAACGCCAGCATATGCACGAACGTAACGACAGGTATCTAAAGCAGGTACCATCTGGGCGCCCTGATCGATGTTGCGGTTGATCTCTTCAATGGACGGAGCCACGTTATCAAGATCTTCAACACGAACAGAAGTGGTACCTAATACAGAAACCGTGCCGCCAGGAACGAGAATATCGCCGTCTCCCGGAGGACGCAGTCGGTTAATTACACGATGGTTCAGTCGAGAAAGGGTTACAAGCAGGCTACCTTTTGCATATGTCATGCGAATGTTAGCACCTGCCATTTCTGCGACGTTAGCTGCCCATGCTCCGGTTGCGTTAACAAACTGATCAGCTTCGATAACAGACTCTTCACCGGTGCGGGTATTAACCACGCGGGCGCCGGTAATTGTGTCGCCATCTTTGTTGAAACCAAGCAGCTTCATGTAACGCTTATACACACCCCCGTGTGCTTCAGCGTCTGCAACGTTCTCAAGGGAAAGCTTGAACGGATCAATTGATGCATCTTCAACTTCATAAGCTGCGATCACATCAGGGTTAAGGTTAGGCTCGAGTTTTAATGCTTCTTCAGGGCTAATTTCCCTGCATGGCACTCCAGCTTTCTCACAGTTAACAGGGAACTGTTTAACATACGCTTCATCATCACCTTTCACTGCTACAAACAAACCGCCTGTATTTTCTATGCAGTGAGGGGCGAATTCTTTGATGATGTCCCCTTCAACCTTACACTCATTTGCGGAATGCGGGTCAGTGGCTACATAACGGGCACCACTGTGGAGCAGACCGTGGTTACCGCCGGAAGCTCCGGCGTTCACGTCGCGCTGCTCAATAAGCATGCATTCTACGCCCCTAAGGGCCAAGTCTCTAAAAATACCGGTACCTGTTGCACCTGCACCGATAATAAGTACTTGAGTCTGCAAAAAAACCTCCAGACATCATGTATCACTAAACGATTATAACAACATAAACCAATGCAAAGAGTCGTACCCTTTGCAAACTGACGGCACAAATACAATTATCTACCGTGCAGTCTCACATTGAAACTAGCCGAACTATCACAGATATCAGACAGCGCAAAAAACATTTTGTTGGATAATAGTAAGCCCACAAAACAGTAAAAAACACCCCTCGACTAGTACCGACTATATGTATGCAATCGAACCTATAATGTCCAGTCGTGACTATCCATATCTCGAGACTCTAAGGAACTCAGAAAGTAGTTTTTAGGCTAGCGAACACCGTTCACCTTGCTTAAATGACATTTGTAACTTATAGGTTAATGGCTAATGCGCTTTTTATAAGGCCGCTTAAGGAGATAAGCTTGAAGTCATCAACTACAAGAATTCAATATTTAGACGGTATTCGCTTCAAACGAGTTGTTAACGCCGCAGCGAAGCGTCTCATTGAAAAACATGGTCATCTTAACGACATTAATGTCTTCCCTGTACCAGACGGAGACACCGGCAGTAACATGGCCGGCACTATGGATAATGTTGTTAAAAAATCTGCCAACGCACTTGACCAGTCAATCGGCAAAATGAGTGAAGTTATTGCGGAGAGCGCCCTTCTAGGTGCCCGTGGTAACTCCGGTGTTATTCTTGCTCAATTTCTTTGCGGTTTTTCTGAAGGTGTAAAAGGCCTGCAACGAGTCACGCTCAAAGATTTTTCCGATGCTGCTTCCAACGCATCACAACGTGCTCTCGAAGCTATATCTGAGCCAAAAGAAGGCACTATCCTTACGGTTATTCGTGACTGGTCTGATCATTTGTCTGCGAATCATGAGAACTACAACAACTTTCATGACCTGTTGTACGATTCACTTGAACATGCAAAAGTCTCTGTACGTTCCACAAAAGAGAAACTTGCCGCACTGAAAGCTGCTGACGTAGTTGATGCTGGAGCTCTTGGTTTTGTATACCTGCTCGAAGGTATTGTAGAATTTACAGAACGCGGCAACTTGAACAGACAGGAAGAACAAAACATTATTCCTGAACCTTCAGAAGCCGTACACGACCGTGTCGCTGTTGACAGCCTTACATTCTCTTTCTGTACAGAATGTATGATTTCCGGTGAAGATATTGACCGCGATGCTCTTCGCGAAGAAATTGGAGCACTTGGCGACTCACTTGTTGTTGCTGGTACATCTGCCAAAATTCGTGTGCATGTACATACGAATGAGCCTGAAACCGTTTTCGAAATTGCTGAAAAATACGGTAAAGTCTCTCATCATAAGAAAGAAGACATGCTCGAGCAGCATAAAAACCTTCTTACAACCAAAGAGCAACGTACCGGCATTCTTACCGACTCAACCTGCGATCTGCCGGACGAGTTACTGAAAGAATATGACATCCGTGTCGCACCGCTTAAGCTGTACATGGATGACAAAGAAATGCTGGATAAAGTGGATGTATCCACTGAAGAATTTAATAAAATGCTTCCGGATTCAAAGTCTGTAAAGACATCACAGCCGTCTCCGGGACATTACAAAGCACTCTACAAAGACCTTAATGAGAGCTACCAAGAAGTTGTGGCACTGCACGTAATGGCAGTTCACAGCGGCACGTTCCAGTCTTCTAAAAACATGGGTGCTTCCGTTCTTGAAGATCCGCACGCTGTTGATACATATACAGTGACAGGCGGTCTCGGACTGGTAACACTTGAAGCTGGCAAACTGGCCAAGCAAGGCAAAAGTGCAAAAGAGATTGCAGAACGCGTTGAGCAGATGCGTGACAATGTTTTCGTTCTGGTTGCAATGGACACCGTCGACTTTGCGGTACGCGGAGGCCGACTGAGCAAAAACATGGGCAACATTGCAAAGCTGTTAAACCTTAAGCCTATTCTTGAATTTGACACAAATAAAGAAGGCTTATGTGGCATTGCTGCGAAGTGTTTTGGCATTCGCCATTCCGAAGCACGCCTCATCAAGCTGCTTAAACAACGTGTTCATGGTAAAACTAATCTTCGCTTTGCCATCACTCATGTTGAAGCACCTGAAAAGGCAAAGCGCCTTACCGCTAGGATCAAAAAAGAATTTCATTCTGACATCGAATTTGTACTGCAAGCATCTCCAGTTCTTGGCTGCTATAGTGGCCCGGGTGCATGTGCAGTATCAGTATTATGTGATTCCTAATCACCACTAGATAAAACACACCAAAAAAAAGCCGCTCATGAATTTGAGCGGCTTTTTTTGGTTTTTATTTATCACGGTTGAATAATATTACTTCTGAGATTGAGGGATCCGCTTAATCCTGAAGAAAAGAGTGTACAACACCGGAACAACAACAAGTGTCAGTACTGTAGCAAAGGTCAGACCGAAGCAAATAGTTACAGCCATGGATGCCCAGAATCTGTCAATAACAAGCGGGAGCATGCCGAGAACTGTAGACATCGCCGCCATAAGCACAGGACGGATACGACTGACGGATGATTCCAGTACAGCTGCATATGGTTCTTTACCACCTACAATCTCCGCATCAATCTGATCAATCAAGATTACTGCGTTCTTAATCAACATACCGGATAATGACAGAAAGCCCAGTAACGCTAGGAAACCAAACGGCTGACGAGTCAGCAACAAGCCGGTCGTTACACCAATAATAGAAAGTGGAACCGTAAGCGCAATAATCAATGGCTGGCGGTATGCATTAAACAACATAACAACCACAAGAGCCATAATCAAAAACGTTACAGGTAATCCTTTCACAACATATGAGCGGGACTCATTAGACTTATCCCAGTCTCCGCCCCACTCCAGTGTATATCCAGCAGGTAAAACAAGAGCCTCAATTGCCGGTTTAATTTTGCGGCGCAATGTTTCTGCGGTGCCAACCCGAGGATCGCACTGCACAGTGATTGCACGCTGATGGTCTCTTCTACGAATGGTTGACTCTTCCCACCCTGTCGTAACGTCAGACACAAGCTGTCCCATCGGAACACCTTGTGTAGATTTCAGATTGTACACTTGAAGCATACGCATATCTTCTACGCGGTGGCGTTCGTTTTCCGGCGGACGCAAAATTATCGGAAGCAACTTGTTCCCTTCTCGATAAACTCCCATCGGCACACCATCATAACCGCGCTTCATTGCCAACGCGACATCTTCACGGGTAACACCAACGCGAAGTCCTCGAGCCTGAGAGTACTCAGCTTCAATCACCTTCACAGACTGACGCCAGTCATCCCGTACATATTTTGCAGTAGGTTCAGCACGCATTACCGACTTAGCCTGCTCTGCTAGCTCATGCAGAACAGCTCGATCCGGCCCTCTAAACCGTGCTTCCACTTTAAATTTAGCGGCAGCACCAAGTGGAAATTTGCGCACTCGCGGTTCAGCATACAAGAATTTCTCATCCAACTCTTTCTGAACAAAGTCGATGGTCTCATCAAGACGCTCTGCGCCGTTCATATTAAGAATAAGCTGACCGTATGATGAGTTTGTAAACTCCGGCTCTAATGAAAGATAAAAACGTGTTCCACCACCACCAACAAACGATGCCACGCCTTCAATTGTAGGATAATCTAACAAAGTTTTTTCTAATTTTTTCAAATCATCAGAAACAATTTCAACGTTGGTTCCTTCCGGCAACCAATAATCAACAATTAACTGAGGCCGACGGGACTCCGGAAAGAATGTCTTATCTACATACTTGAAGTTAGTAATCGCGGTGACCAATAAAACAGCCATTATTGCAAGAGTTACCCAGCGGAAATGGATGCAGAGATCAAGCAACTTTTTATATGTAGTGAAAAAGACACCCGCATATGGATCTTTGCCCTGCATATTTTTTGGGACTTTCAAGCCAATGTAGCACCACAATGCTGAAACAGTCATCGCTAGCAACCAGCTCACAAGCAGCGATACACCAACTACAACAAACAGCGACTCACAAAACTCACCAGTATTATTGTCAGCAAGATATACTGGCAAAAAGGCCAATGCCGCGACAATTGTTGCACCGAGTAGCGGCCATGCGGTTTCGGAATATGTTTCCTTTGCAGCTTGCATTCGACCTTTGCCGAGCTGCAACTTAATCAACATACTTTCAGTCACAACAATGGCGTTATCCACCAACATACCAAGTGCGATAATAAGCGCACCAAGTGAAATTCGCTGCAAGTCAACATGAAGCCCACGCATAATAAGGAAGGTGGTAGCAATAGTCAGCAATAGCCCAAGCCCGATGAGTATCCCGCTTCGCATTCCCATGAAAGCAAACAGCAGCGCAACAACAATAAGCAATGCAGCGCCAAGGTTCATCATAAATTCATCAATGGATTTTTGAACAAGGTCAGACTGCATAGCTACGACAGAAATTTCCATACCGATTGGCAAAAATTCTTTCATCTCTTCAATACGCGCCTTAACCGCCTCACCCATATCAATAACGTTACCACCTGAAACAGTTGAAGCCGCGATACCAAGTGAAGGCCTACCGTTAAAACGCATCTGCTTCGAGACAGGTTCAACATACCCTTTGCGTATGATCGCAATATCCCGAAGGAGTACCATTTTATCTGAGGCACCGTGACTTACAATCAGATTGCCGACAGCTTCGACACTATTGAATTCACCATTCACAGCGAGACGTACCCGCTCTCGACCAAGGTTCACACTACCTGAATCGACAACAAGGTTCTGTTTATCCAAAGCATTAAAAACTGATGCCGGAGGAATGCCACGTTCTGAAAGCGATGTGCTTGAGACATCAACATAAATGCATTCCTGCTGTGCACCCCAAATTTCAACCTTGGCGACGTTCTTAACCAACAAGAGTTCTTTGCGAAGCTCATCAACTTGATCTTTTAATTCGGCATACGAAAAACCATCACTGGTAACAGTAAGAAATACGCCATACACATCACCAAAGTCATCACGGATAATCGATGGCTTTACTCCCGGAGGAAGCGTCGGTGCGACATCGCGCATCTTTTTACGTAAGTCATCCCATATCTGTGGTAATTCTTGAGCGCGTTTACTCTCCTGAATATCTACCCATACAACAGAAAGTCCGGGGCGGGACATGGAACGGACATGCTTTAAGCTTTCCATCTGCTGAATCGCAGTCTCAAGTACATCCGTAACTTCATCTTCAACCTGGATAGTACTGGCACCAGGGTACTGGGTGATAACAATGGCGGTCTTTAGCGTAAATTCAGGATCTTCAAGCTTGCCCATCTGAAAATAGGAATACGCACCGGCTACAAAAAGAAGCAGTACAATAAACTGTGTTATCGCACGTTTTTTAATGGATAATTCTGCTAAATTCATGGCTACCACCTACTTACCGGAACTAAGCAGGCGTACTTTCTGACCTGTAGACAAATAGTGTGCCCCCGCAGTAACAACCCACTCATCTTTTTTAAGACCTTCAGTCACTTCTATTCCATTGGAATAAACCTGCCCAGTGGTGACTGAACGGCGTTCAACCGAAGAGGTCGAAGAATCAAACACCCAGACAGCAGACTGGCCTTCAGCATTTGCCACAACTGCTGTTTCCGGCAGAATGTAGTGAACGGTTACTCCTGCTTCTGCAAAATGCAGTGTAACATTCGCAGCCATACCCGGTAAAAAGCTTATGTCTTTTGGGCGCTTAAATTGAACAGTCAACGGATAGGTTCGAGTCTCCGGCTCCACATCATACGCAAGCTCTTTAACCTTAGCTGCTATGTGCTTACCGGGAAACGCTTCGAGTTCCACTGTAATATTTTGGAGTTCTTTTTGGCGGATAACAAGATTATCAGGAAGCCCTATGGTGATTTCAAGGTTCTCAATATCCTGTAATTTCACGACAGGTTGTCCAGATTGAATGGTCTGGTAATTGTCCATGTATTTTGCTGAAATATGTCCGCTGAATGGAGCTTCAAGCGATGTATAACCCAAATCAATTATCGCTTTGTTAAGCTTTTCTTTCAGTGACTTCACTTTTGCCTGTGCACTCTTGTATGCAGCCTCTGCCTGATCAAAGGACGCCCTTGCTGCATTATTTTCTGCGACAAGCGTGCTGTAGCGTGAATAACTCAATTGAGCTTCTGTAAGAGCTGCCTGAGCACCGAACAGTTGCGCCTCAAGTCCACGAACTTGAATTTTGTAATCTACAGTATCAAGAGCAGCAATCAAGCTGCCTTTTTTTACATACTGCCCCATAACAATTGGGTAACTCGTAAGTTGTCCACTTACACGAAAAGCAAGTGCCACCTCTGAAGTTGCCTCAACCTTACCCGGAAAAACACGGGTGGCTATCTGGTCAGCAGGCTCAACCTTCATTGCTTTAACAGGACGAATGACTTCAGTAACTTTTTTCTCTTCACAGCCCGTTAACAGCGGCACAAGACACAAAGCAATAATCACAATTTTTCGAAGCATGTCAACACCTACTCAGCTAATATACCATTTAGAAACAAATCTTTTATAGAAGCAATAGTCTCATCGTTAAACTCACCTCTTGTAGCCTCGCTTCGAACAACAGTCTGACAAAAATCGAGGAACAACCGAGTAAGCACCTCAACATTTACCGGCTTAAACAGTCCTGACTCTATTCCGCGGGTAAACTGGATTACTAAGTTCTTTTCAGCCATTTTTTGCCGTTCAGCAATCATGTCATCAACAACTTGATCTCCAGATGAGCCAAAGCCATTCCCAACCATGTTGTACAGCTTGATGTATTCGTACCGCTTTCTAAAAGATGAACGTCTTACTTGAAAAAATGTTCCGATAATAGTCAGCGGATCTGCGTCACTTTGAAAAACAGGGCGCAACTCGCTTGATATATCCTCAACTACACCGATCATAATTTCTCTAAATAATTCTCGTTTACTTGAGAAAAATTTATACAGCGTGCCCGTGGCAAACTCTGCCTCTGAACCTATTTCCTGCATAGAAACAGAATGGTACCCGTGCTCTGCAAACAAACGCATTGCGGCATCCATAATGTCCTTCCTATGCTGTTCTCTCTCTCGTTCCTTACGGGACAACGGCGGGGTACTCATACATTCCTCATTCATTCTATGAATTACTATTCATTTTCTTAAGCAGTCTTTTTTTTCATAAATCCAAGGCAAATTCAATGTAAATAAAAAACTCCTGCAGATTTATAATCTGCAGGAGTTTTTTATTTACAACTAGTTATCCGATGATACTAGAGACTACTCTACGTCATCAACCCATTTGGTCAAAGTCGCAATAATCTTTCTAGCCTGATCAGGACTTGAGATATTAAACTTGGACTGAGCACGATATTCACCGTTCATTTTCCGGTAACGACGGATCATGTATTTCTCCGGTCCATAGTCATCTTTTTTATTGTCCCACTGCTGGTAACGGAAAATGATGGTAGTCCATGCGCCTTTTGTAAGAACTTCTTTATCGAGTTCTTTTACAACAAGGAGGCCACCCTCTTCATAGTTAATAGTGAGTTCTTCAATTGTACTGCTCATGCTAATCCTCGCAATCTAGAAATATTGAGCTTGGCGTACTACGCTATCGGCTTCGGTGCAAGGAAATAGAAGAACCTAATCCTCAAACCCTTCCATCTCTTCCTCAGCACCGTTTTCTGCTGCTGACTGCCAGATTTCAGGCGCTTCGCCCAAATGACGTTTAGCCTCACGCAGTCCTAGATTAAATGCCTTTATGTTTAACGCTTGAATCTTTGGGGGCAATGTTTCCTCCAAAGACTTACGCATAATTCTAGGTTCTGCAAACGCAAGCAAATGCGTTACCGCACCAAGAACTATAGTATTTAAGGTTAGTTCATTACCAATTTTTTCTTTGGCTAACTTTGTAAAGGGCAAGCCGACAAACTGGTTTGTCGGTGCATGCTGTACAAGTTCAGAATCAACCAGTAACACGCCACCACGTTTAAGGGAACGATAGTACGCATTACACGCTGGTTGTGACAACGCCACAAGCAAATCAAGATTTTCCGTTTTAGGAAAACTAATCGCGGAGCTGCTTATAACAACATCCGCCCTGCTCGAACCGCCACGGGCTTCCGGCCCATAGCTTTGTGTTTGGGTTACATTGTACCCATGCCCCAGTGCTAAGGAATGACCAAGCACACGGCCGAGCGTGATAAGCCCCTGCCCACCAGTGCCAGACAGACGAATCTCAAAACGCTCTATCTGCTGTAGCTCTTTCATGTGACTTACTCCTCTGCCTGCAAGGACTTACGCATTTCATCATAGCGGTCTTCAAGCCCAGGCCTATCGAGATTCTGGAAAATTCCCGTAGGGATTCTGGTATCACCTTCTTTATGATTCTCAACTTTAACGGTGTTCTTCTTCAGCCAGTTGTACATATCAACAACATGGCGGAATTTGTTTTTACGACCGTACTGTGTTGGGCATGGCGACAGAGCTTCCAAAACAGAAAATCCCGGATGCATAATCGCCTGTTGCATTAATTTATCGAGTTGATTTGCATGGAAAGAGGTACTGCGTGCCACAAAGTTTGCACCGGCAGCTTTTGCTAATTCCACAGTATCAAACGGCTGTTCGAGCGAGCCATATGGTGATGTCATAGACAAGTCACCCTGCGGAGTTGCCGGTGAACACTGCCCGCCTGTCATCCCATAAATCTGGTTATTCAAAATAAGTGCAGTAACGCCGATATTTCTGCGTGCTGCATGGATAAGATGGTTACCGCCAATAGACAGTGCATCTCCATCACCCATCACACAAATTACATTTAGCTCTGGATTCGCCATTTTGATACCGGTAGCAAAGGTCAGCGCTCTACCGTGTGCAGTATGGACGGTGTTAAAATCAACATAAACTGCCATACGACCGGAACAACCAATACCGGCAACAAGCACTACGTTGTCTTTTTGAAGCTGTAAGGCATGAACACTACGCACAAGAGAGCCCAGAACGATACCATGCCCGCACCCAGCGCAGAACACATGCGGGAACTTTTTATTATGCCGCAGATATTCGTGGATAAGTTTTGTAACGTCAGACATGTCACACCTACAGTATAGCTTTGAGGATTTCAGACGGAGTAATAATCTGCCCATCCACACGGTTCAAAGTGCGGATACGGGTACGCCCGTTATTCACACGCTTCACCTCACGGGACATTTGTCCCATATTCATTTCCGGAACAAGGAGATGCTCGCACTGCATACATAATTTTTCTACAGCCGGACGTGCAAACGGGAACAATGTTTTCAAAGTCAGCAAACCAACCTTATGCCCGCGTTCCCGAGCCTGATCTACTGCATGGTGGGCAGAACGGGCAACACAACCATATGCAACCACTGCGTAGTCAGCATCTTCAAGACAGTATTCATCGACAAGCACTACGTCATGGTAGTAATTATCGATTTTCCGGAACAATCGAGTCATGAACTCGTTTACTTCGTCCGGTCTGGAGGTCGGGTATCCCATCTGGTCATGGGTAAGCCCAGTAACATGACATCGATATCCTTGTCCGATCGGAGCCATTGCAGGAACACCGCGAGCTGCTTCTGCATACGGCTTAAACCATTCAGGTGGTACCGCAGGCTGCATACGGGACAGAACTTCCAGTTCATCCTCGTACGGTATAGTAATTTTTTCTCTGGTATGAGCCGTAACTTCATCAATCAACAAAATTACCGGAGTTCGATACTTTTCTGCCATGTTGAACGCAACGACAGTCATTTCCAGACATTCTTGAACAGTGGAAGCTGATAGTACGATTATCGGATGATCTCCATGCGTTCCCCAGCGTGCCATCTGTACATCACCCTGTGCTGGTGATGTCGGCAAACCGGTACTTGGTCCACCACGCATTACGTTTACAATAACAAGGGGCGCTTCCACCATACAGGCGTACCCGATAAGTTCCTGCTTGAGGGAAAACCCCGGGCCGGAAGTGGCAGTCATAGCTTTTCGACCAGTTAATGAGGCACCGATGGCTGCACCCATACTGGCAATTTCATCTTCCATTTGTAAAAAAACACCATCTTCAGTAAGAGGCAGGCGTTGCGCCATAACCTCCATAATCTCTGTAGATGGTGTTATAGGGTACCCCGCATAAAACGTGCACCCGGCCAATAGTGCGCCCTGAGCAACAGCTTCGTTACCCTGCGCAAATAACTCTTTTCTTTTCCTACGCCTTCTGTGAGCCATATCTAGCCCTCTGCAACTGCTTTTTGAGGAGTTAAGTCTGATTCGCCCAATTCGCAAGGCTCGCTTGTTTTACCAGCACCGCCAGTTTCACCCGGCTCACAGCTAGTTCTACAATGCACACCGTTTCTAGAAATTTTCGGCCTGACCGCAATCGCAAAATCCGGACAGTGAAGTTCACAAAAACCACAGTTAATACACTCTTCCGGTCGAACCACTTCGGCTTTACCTAGCGCATTAAGTTCAAGAACCTTCCCGGGACAAAATGCGACACATAAGCCACATCCTTTACACCAATCCGGGTACACACACACTAGAGTTTGGCCTTTTTTCTTCTTTGGCATTGCCGCACCGGCACCTGTAGATTGTGGTGGCATTACCACCGATGAAACCAAGCTCTCAACTTACCCAAAGCAAGAAGAGAGGAACCTTAAAGCTAGGGGGAAAGTACTTTGTAACAAGTTGATCAAAATACTTACCTAGGCTGTTACATGCTGCTTCAGCTCACTGCAAGACAATTTAGATAATTTTGTCAGCAATAATATACTTTTATGCAAAAAATACTGCTTTTGATGGTGGTTGACTTTTCAATCACCCCCTTTTGCTCTCTATGGAAACATCAAGTGGGTAAAGTGTAACAAACAATTGAATCTGCCTGACACATATCTTCCTTACTACTTGTTTCACACCAATTATTCGTTATCTTTTCAAACAAAAAAAGCTGAGGATGAGCATCCTCAGCTTACAAGCATTATTGTAACATTATATATACAGGCTTCAGTCTAAAAATAATCCGCCTGTTCTTTGTAATATTATTCGTCCGTTTTTTCTTCCAATGGCATGCTGTAAAAATACCCAACGCCGCGCACAGTTACAATACGTTCCGTCCTGTCGCTTACGTCTCCAAGCTTTTTACGCAATTTGCTAATATGCACATCAATACTACGGTCATAAGGGGCAAGTTCTTTGCCCAACGCTTTTAAAGAGATTAATTCACGAGGAACAGTCTGACCGGCAGCATCAATCAACATTTCAAGAATAACATATTCCACATGCGTAAGGCCAAGGCTTGTCCCGCTTCGGCGCACAAGCCTTGCACTGGTATCAATCTCAACACCATCAAATATGTAACTGCGACTACGTATAGCAGAGCCAACATAATTTGTACGGCTTCTTCGCAGAATACTTCGGACACGGGCAATTAATTCCCGTTCTACTATCGGCTTCAATAAATAATCATCTGCCCCCATCTCCAAAGCGACAATCTTGTCGACGTTATCTGGGCGGGATGACAAGGCTACTATGGGAATTTGGGATTGACTACGCAGTGACGCCAGAAAATCAAAACCATTCATATCCGGCAACTTCATCTCCATTATCAACAGATCATACGCGCCAGTAAGCTCCAGCGCAGCAACTTCTGCCGCGCTCTCGCATACTGTACACGAGAAACGTTCCTCTCTAAGCGCCGCTGCATAGGCACTGCACGTTTCCTTATCTGAATCAACTAACAACAGAGAATACATATAATGTCCTAGTGGGCATTTTTTTCCGATGCCCGTCTTCTTTACATAGATAATACAAAATTAGTGCCAACCAGCTCGCACTTAGATCAGCTATATATTAATAGCTGAAAAGCGCTGCTAATAGCCATGTACGCGTTCTAAAGAAATCTTAATAAAGTGGAAAGCGAAAGGTTACATCTTATTGGCATGGTCCGTGCTTTAGTAATAGCAAATAGAAATTTTACCTCAATGTGTGGCAATTTTTTCCGTCCGTCTTCTTTAGGAAAGAACACACTTGGAGGATTACATGGAATCTACTATTATTACTGAACGCCCTATTACTTCTGCTCAGTGCCCAGCGCCTAGAAAAGCAAACTCTGAAGATAAGTACCTTGTTGCGTTATGCCTCGAAGGTAATCAGAACGCGTGGAATCGTTTCGTTTCCGACTTCAGCACAATTATCCGCCATGCTGTTTCCTGGACTCTTAACCATCACGGTGTAGCAACAGACGCATCTGACGATATTGTACAGGACATCTTCTTTCGTCTTATCAAATCAGAATACAAGTTGCTTGAAAACTGGGACAGTTCCCGCGGAACATTAAAGACATGGCTCGCGGTTGTGTCCAGGAGCGCAGCTATTGATTTCATTCGAACAGATCGCACCTATTTATATGATGCACTTGAAGACCATACAGACATTAAAGCTGAGATGACAAATCTTCTGGATATGCCGGAACTGCCATTGCATGTTCTTTCTACCAGACAGAAAAGCGTACTTCAGTGTTTATACGGCGAGGAACTCACCGCAGTAGAAGCAGCAAAGCAGCTCGACATTCACCCTCAGACAGTCCGAAGCATCCATCACACAGCCTTACAAAAGCTTCGCGCAACCATGTTCCATTAAGAACTTTAGTTTCTACTTAATACATAATTAACCTTTATTAGCTCCCATTTAGAAAAATGGGAGCTTTTTTATGCTCAGACACATATCGCCAACATACTAATTATTAAGAACTTATTTTTAAAGCTTAAAAAAAAGCATAAGAAAAGCAAAAAAATCTATTTTTTTTGTAAACCTTTTTTCACTGAAGACGATTAGATATGTAACACGGCGCTCATGGATGAGAGCCAATTACAAATCATTATTCAATATCTTCACGGAGGAAGTTATTATGGCTTTAGCAATCAACAACAACCTGATGGCAAACAACGTTACCCGTAACCTGCAGGGTCACTACGGCAAACTCAGTCAGTCCACTCAGCGTTTATCTTCCGGTCTTCGTGTTAGCTCTGCAGCAGACGATGCAGCTGGCCTCGCAATTCGCGAACTTATGCGTGGCGACATCGCAGCTCTTGGTCAGGGTGTTCGTAACGCAAACGATGGTATCTCCATGATTCAGACTGCGGACGGCGCGCTCGGCGTTATCGACTCCAAGCTTATCCGCATGAAAGAGCTTGCAGAACAGTCTGCCTCTGATACATACACTGGTGACCAGCGTAAACTGATCAACCAGGAATATCAGGCAATGGCTAAAGAAATCACCCGTATCGCTGAAGATACCGATTTCAACGGTAAAAAAATCTTGAACGGTGCAGACAAAGGCCTGACCGACATCGCAAGATCAACCACCTACGATGCATCAAAAAACATTAAAGATGTAGCTTTGGATGGTACCGTTACTCTTACAGCCTCAGCTGGTGACACTGTGTCTTTCATTGATACCAACGAAATGGGTATCAAAATTACAACCGCATACACACAGGTTGCTAACGACAAAATTGAGATTAACGAAAGAACAAACACCGTTACTGCAACACAGGCAACTGCAGCTTTAACTTCAACAGTTGATGCAGCAAGCCTTAAAGCTTTTATTGCTGGTGCTGAAGGTGTCAAGTTTGAGCAGGCAACATCCGTTGATGGTACTTGGTCTGATATCAATGCAGCAGCAGGTAAATTCACTTCTACCGCTGGCAATGCAGTTCGCATCACCGCATCCTTCGGCGATGGTAAAGAACGTGTTCTCACTCTCTCTGAGTCTACGGCTTCCGTAATCGACTACACTGCTTCAACCGATACTTTCGTACACACTGCAGGTACTGGCAAACGCATTACTGCAACTGTCGAAGATAAAGGTACAACCAACCTTCACTTTGGCTCAAGCAGTGCAGCAACTGACAGCTACAACATTGGTATTGGTAACGCTACTGCTACCGCACTTGGTGTTGGCGAAGGCGCAATGGATGATGTTTTAACAGCAGCAGGCGCAAAAACTGCTCTTGATAACATCGACAAAGCAATCGCTACAAAAGATTCAATGCGTGCAGACCTTGGTGCTACACAGAACCGTCTTTCTGCTACCATTGAAAACATCTCCATTCAGAAAGAAAACCTTCAGGCTGCTGAGTCCCGTATCTCTGACGTAGACGTAGCAACTGAAATGACTGAATTCAACAAACAGCAGATCCTTGCTAACGCAGCAGTTTCCATGCTTTCTCAGGCAAACAACCTGCCTAAAATGGCTCAAAAACTCCTCGGCTAGTAAGAACATAAACTCTTATTCGCTAGTTACCCCTGCCTCATATGAGGCAGGGGTTTTCTTTTGCCTTTTAATAAAAACAGTTATGTTCACTGTGCCCATCTCATAATTCTCGTAAATATATGTTCTAAAACGAGTTATCCTACGCTATATACTCATCAAATGTACATAACGGCAAGAGAACCAAAACGTCAGCAAAGTTATAAGTATTAGGATAATAGACCACACTCACAACCAAACATCTCCCGCCCCCCCCCTCATATTCTCCCGCTCTGCCCCCGAAGAGCAATCCATCACTTCAAATTGTTCAGAACACAGCCTGTCATCGGCAGTGCAATAATGCTCCACACCCAGCCACCACCCTATGACTCTTACTGTTCTGACAGAAGAACACATTATAGTATATCAATCAAAGCTATGCATCTAATTTGCCATCACAACCACAAAAAAAAGTGGTATCCGAAGGATACCACCTTTTTTACTTCTATTAAGTCTAGTCGTTATCTGCCAACTGACTCTTCAGCTGGAACTCCAGCATCGACTGGATGTTCTTATACTCTGACAAAATCTTTTCAGTTTGTGCATACTGTGCAATTAATCGTTTTTCCAAAGCGTCAACACGAGCGAGTTCATCGGCCATTTTCTTTTTAAGACCATAAACTGGATGATCAATCTGGCTCGTATACTCTTTAATCATTACATTAAAAGTACCCGTTCCAGTGGCAGTTATTTCGTCTAATGCTTTTATCGTTTCTTTAACTTTGCCCTCTTTCACTGCAATCTTTGCTGAATGCGTACCGGCAGAAGTGTCAACGACCTTAAAACTCAACCCCTTTGCATCACCGTCCGTTATAGTAGCAAGCTGGGTAGTAGCGTCATACCCAATCTGCTGATCAACACCATTTACCTTCATAGTAATTGTGTTGGAATCACCTGTTGTTGGAAGCACTCCACCATCATACTCGATCGTATATGTCCCAGAAGCTGTTAACCCCAAGTCAAACATACTACTGTTGAATTCTAAAGTAGAAGCATTGCTACTTGTCCCTTGTCCATTAGCAGCAAACACATTCGCGACAGCTTCAGGATCTGCTTTGAGAAGATCCATAAAGGTCTGTGTGCCACCCTTTGTTACAGGCGCATCTTTACCAAACTCAAGCTTGCCCAAGTTTTTATCATCTGTACGGGCAATAGTTTTGATTCCAAGGGTCCCAAGTGTAGCATAAATATCATTGTCCGCCCCACTACCTTGAACGAAACCTTCACCCTGCGTTGCAAGAATATTTTTTAATGTATCTTCAACAGTTTTAATTTGTGAGTTACTCTTCAGGCTGTAATTTACACCCTTTTTATCTAACTCTTCGTTCTCATAATTCTTAACTAAATCAAAACCTGTACGCAGTTCATTTGTGAGCTGAACAAACTTTTCAACATTAGCCACAATGGCATCAAAGTCTGTATCAATCTTAATAATCACATTATCTGCAACAGCATTCAAACTATATGTAACACCCTCTGTTACATCACTAATTGTATTAGAATCACGCTGTAACTCAATCCCATCAATAACAAACCGTGCATTCTGAGATGCAACAGGTGTTACCACAGGAGTTCCAACAGGTAGAGGAGTTGCTGGATCTGCTTGTCCTTCAAGAACAGCCTTGAGCTCAGGAGACAACTCAATATCATGTCCGGTTCCTAACTCCATGCCCCGCAACTGAACTTTGAACTTAGAATCATACCCAAGATCAACAACGGATGCTTTCACTTTGTTATCAGAGGCCACTGAAATAGCCTTAGCTAACTCTTTTGTTGTCATCCCAGACTTAACATTTATAGTATACTCTGTACTGTCATACTTAAATGTCATTGTGGTATCGGCTGCAGTGTATGCAACCTCACCCAGATCATTTGAGATGGCTGTAGCAACAGATGCAAGTTCTTTTACATCCAGAGTATGTACACCTTCTTCAGCACCAGCTTTTACTGTGGCTGTAGTGATATCGCTCTTAGAAGAACTCACTTTTTTTACAAGAAATTCATCGACGGTATCCATTGATTCAAGTTGTTTCTTGTATGTTACGAGAGTACGGTTCAACCCCTCGATCTGTTCTTTCTTAAAATCTGTCTCAGCTTCTTGTTTAGAAAGCTGATTATAACGAAACTTCTCCATTTTAACTGTCGCATCAATGATGGAGTTAAAATCAGTTCCTGTTGCAAATCCTGCAAAAATCGTTTTGGATGACCAGTAATCAGACATGACTCACTCCTACCTCAAAAAGTCGAGCAGGCTCATATTCATAACTTTTGCACTCGTTGAAAGAACAGATTTATAAATATATTTTGCTCGGTCAGATTCAGTTGTCACTTTTGTAACATCAACATCTTGAATAGCAGAAATCCGTGATGCTGTGGAAATCTTGCTTTTGCCATGTGCATCGAGCGCAAATTCTAAGCGATTTTGTCTTCCACCTAGGACGCCTGTTTCGGTACCAATATGCTCATTTGCGAGCTTAAGATTACCTAAACATTCCTTCACACCATCCTGATCGTCCATTTCTAAAGAAGCTATAAGATTTCCTACAACTTCAAAGATATTTTTTTCTGGATCAAGCCCATCCACAGGTCCTGATGCACCTGTAGCTTTGTCTGCATATATTCCACCAAAGAAATTTGAACCTACGCTGTTGACCTGAACACTATTGCCTTCGCTAATTTCTACGCGAATTGCGGAGTCGATCGGGTTAACAAGAAACTGCTCACCCTTAAGTAAAGCACCCATGCCACCTACATCAATCTGTCCGCCGGGGATGTTCAAAAACTGGTCTGTTGACGCTGCTGCTCTAATCCAAGACTCGCCATTATCAAGACTATAAGAATATTCAAGTGCGCCTATAGCCGGGGCAGGTAGTACCGGAGCAGGGACAGTTCCAGGGATACTTACTGAAGGATCATTTTCAATCCGGATGGCTACGGGGCTCTTAAACACACCTTTTGCTACTGGATTAAGTCCAGCGTTTGCACCGTAATATGCTGTCTTTGCTTCGCCATCAATTGACCCAGTGTAGATTGCAGCTGGTCTAATTACCATAGTGGTATCTTGCTGAACCTGTTCACCTGCTGCGAAGTTTACTTCAACTCCGCCAAGCTGCACTGAAAGTGTGCCTGCACCTGCTGGAATCGTTGCGTCTTTCCAAGTTGTTCCCCCATCTTCTGAGAACTTAAATGGAATAGGAGCTGCTCCAACGTTTTGGGTCGCTGTAGGTACTGGAAATTTAATTGCGATACTTTTTTTAGCATCACCCTTAATACTGTGTACAAGAGTCTGGTTGGCATTCTTAACAGTTGCCCCTAACCCTACTTCGTACGCTGGCTTATTGATCGCAGCGCCTGCAAATAATGAGTTACCTGCGTAATCACCATTGGTAAGGCCAACAAGCTGAACCTGAAGTTCGCGAAGTTCTGTTGCGATCAGATCACGCTGTGTATCTGTAACAGTACCGGTTGAGCCCTGGTTTGCCAGTTCCTGCATACGGATAATGGTTTTGCTGATAGTGCCAAGTTGCTCGTTGGCTGTATCAAGCCAGCCTTTCGCGCTTTGAATATTCTCATCATACTGAGCTAATGAGTTAATATGAGATTGTAAGTCGAGCACCATAGCAGCGCCACTTGGATCATCAGAAGGACGGTTAATACGCTTCTGACTTGCAGCCTGTTCACCCAAGCGAAGGATATCGCTCATTGAGCTGTTCATTCCATTAATGGACTGAGTGAATAACATACTACTGGAAATACGCATTGTAACTCTCCTACTCTAAGACTTCAGTCTAAGGATGGTGTCAAACATTTCATTTGCAGTGGTGATCAACTTAGATGCAGCATCAAAACTACTTTTATACTTAGTTAAGTTCATAAGCTCTTCATCTTTGTTTACACCGGCCTCAGACTGCTGACGCTTCTCAAGGTCTTTACTTACAGTCTCATTATAAACTTTGTTACGTGATGCGCCATCCATATCAGAACCAACAAGTGCAGTCAGAGCACTTAAGTGTTGCGAAAATGTTGTTGAAGTACTGGTGTGGATAGTGTCTAGTGTAACAGATTTGCTCATTATCTTGTGTAAAGCAACCGCATTGGTGTTATCACCACTATTAACAAGTCCAAGACCGTTAACAACGGCAGCATTAATTCGTTTAGGATCACTCTTAATTCGTGCTTCCAACTCGATATCAGCAGTACTTGAGCCACTGAAGTATGTATTAAGTCCCATTGCTGCGAGAACACCTGATGTATCCCCTGCAAATTCGAAGCTTCCATCAGCGGTTCTTGATTTCAGCTTTAACTTACCACCTTCAATGGTAGCCAACATCTTTGGGGCGCCAGTCGGCGTATCGTTAATTTTATCAACAAGCTGTTGCAAACTCATGCCTGGTGTTACGGCAATTTCAACCCGCCCACCGTCTGGAGCACCCTGCGCTGTATATGTTTGAAAGCTTAGCGTACCGTCAGTGATTTTTTTTCCGTACTCTAAATTGGATTTATTAAACGCTACTGTTGAGTCAACAACGGCATTAGTACTTACTGTTTCTTTGTAGTGTTCAAGCCCAGCACCCTGTGAATGCTGATAGTTCGTCTGCCAAATGAGTTCTTTTGCAAAAGCATCCATTCGTTCACGGTAACTGACAATCCCACTATCTCGGGCTGCCAACAATCCGCCAAGACGACCACCACTAAGACGACCGGCCTCATTACCGTATCCACCAAGCGGCGTAATGTTCACAAGATGCGCAGTGGTTTTTTTCCAGTAAAGAGCATCTTTAGCAACGATGTTAAAGGAGTCTGTTTTTGATAACGCAGTGGCCGGAGCTGAGTTTTCAAACCAAATTGATACTCCGTTCACAACTATCTTATTATCCACATCGCCGGACATAAACTTGCGTTCAACACCATTTTCGTCTGCAAGCCACGTTTTCCCACCGTCTGTGGAAACCCTAAACTCTGCGGTACCAACTGCCCCAGCATTAAGCATCTCAACCTTAAGTTCCTGTGAGCTCTGGCCTTCAAACTTAATCTCACCTTTAAAGGCTGAACCTGATGCTAAATTATTAGTTGCTTCAGGACCTTTCTGTACTAGTTCAAAAGCATTGACGCCATCAACGAGAGTCTGACCCGCTTGAGTAATTACAGAAAAAGAACCGTCGGTCTGATGAAGTGATTTAACAGGAAGCAGTTCACCTAAGCTACGAACCTTACGATCTCGTTCATCCTGCAAAACGAGGTTCTCTGGCTGTGCCATGATGCTTCGGTTTAATTCTGCGATATCTTGAATCAAACCATTCGCATCAGCAACGCCAAGCTCAATCGCCTTATCAGTTGCCTGCTGCTCCTGCTTCAAGGAAGCACTCATTGTGTGCAGCATTGTTGCTAAGGTGTTCGAGTACTCTGAAAGCTCCATGCGGTACGCAGAACTGTCTGCATCCTGAGTAAGGGCATTCCAGCTTGAAAAATACTTATCAAGCGCCGCAGAAAGTCCATAATCTTTATCGCCCTGCTTAAACAAAGACTCAACACTGTACAGAGTTTCAGCTTTTGCATTCCAAAACTGCTGTTGACCATTAGCAGCTAAGAACTGCTGTTCAACAAAGTAGTTGTAATGACGATCAAGGTTCACTGCTTCTGCGCCAGTACCAAACTGTAAACCATTGCGCATAATCGGTGAACGTGAAGCATAATCCACTGTAGTGCGTGAATAACCTTTTGTATTTTCATTGGTGATATTATTACTGGTAACGCTGATGCCAAGCTGGGCATTCATCATTGCATTGTTACCGATAGACATAAGATCATAAATAGACATTCTGTGTGCTCCTCTTATCAAACTGGGTGTGCCGTTACATTCCTAAGCCGCTACATTGTTTTAGCAACGGCACATCAAATCAACTGACTATCGTTTGAGATTAATTGCTTCCTGAAGCATCTCATCAGATGTTGTAATCACCTTAGAGTTAGACTGATAACCACGCTGAGTTGTAATCAATTTAACCATCTGGCGAGACATATCTACGTTAGACAATTCCAAGGTATTTGAGGAAACAGTACCAAGGCGACCTGTATTCGCAGTGCCAATTACAGCCTCGCCTGAAGAGGTGCTCTGAGCGAACAGGTTGCCGCCCTGAAGAGAAAGTCCCTGCATGTTAGCAAAGTCAGCGAGACCAAGAACAAACAATTCTTCTTTACGTCCATTTGAGTAACGACCGGATACAACACCGTTTCTATCAACAGTTACTTCCTGAAGAAAACCTGCGGTATAGCCATCCTGACTCATGCTATGGGTAGTAGAGGCGAGATCGTATGAGGTAGCAGATTTGTTTGTTTTATTGATGTCTGCGGTTGCGATACTTGCCAAGTCGGCTGCAGCGGTCTCAACATCTGCAATAGTCTTATCAAAGTTTACAAATTGCTTAGCAGCACTTTTTGAACTCATACCAAAATCAAGAGCAATGCGTTCTGGTTTCTCTCCAGCTGCCACATCGTTGGTATCGTTTACGCCAGTTAAATTTGAAAAGTTAGCAGTGAAAATCGGGAAACCGTTCTCATCGAATTCTGCTGGTTTCCAACTTGCTTTTGCATCCGGATCAGCGGGAACGGCAAGAGCTCCTGCATCATATGTGTACGCAGACATGTTTTCCATGGCACCAGCACTATTAAAAGTCATAGTTCCTGACATCAAGATACCTTGCGTTTTCTTACCTGCAAATGCCTGACGCCCATCTTCGCTTGGATTTGCTGTTACAATGTATTCCCAAGTAAGCTTACCGTCTTTATCTCTCGCTTTATCGAAGTACGCAGTAACTTCATGAGCAGAGCCAGCTTTATCGAAAACATTAATTGTTTTCTGGTAAGAATATGTATCATCACCAATCGGTTTATCTGGTGTAGTCGCTGCGTCCCACTTTGAGAAAAGGGCAAAAAGATCTGTACCATTAGTGGCGGTAGGGGCAACGGCAGGAAGTGATTTATCAACCGCGTTCTTTGACAGGTTTAGAGAAATTGAAACTGTGGTGGTTTCTTTTGGTTCGGACTGGAAAGAATCCAGTTTAAGATCACCAATTGCACCCTTTGTAACAGAAGCTTCTGTTTTACCTGCTTCCCAACCCTGAACTCGCAATCCCTGAGGGTTAACAAGGTAGCCATCTTTGTTGAAATTAAAGTTACCGGCACGTGTGTAATATTTAGAGCCGTTTACTGAATCATTAACCATAAAGAAGCCACGGCCACCAAGAGCAACATCTGTTACAGAACCGGTATTTTCGTATGCCCCCTGTGAAAAGTCCTGGTAAATAGATGAGACACGAGCACCATGACCAATCTGTCCAACTGATGCGCCCAAAGTCCGGCTAGAATAAAAAAGGTCTTCAAACTGAACGTTGCCGCTCTTGAAGCCAACAGTACTTGTGTTGGCAATGTTGTTACCGAGCACTGACATGCGCTCTGCGTGAGTAGTAAGACCAGAAATGCCAGTGTACATAGATCCCATAACGCTCATAAATGCCTCCCTGGAAGCAGTAAATCTGTGGGTAAATTTTGCCTATAATTTTATGTAATTTTATTAAGAAGGTAGGGTAAAAAATTCCGTTACCTTCTTAATATTAACGCTATTTTTATAGTAGGCTTAACTGTTTTCGTTCTTCTCTTCTTCTTCGTTTTCAGTAGAAGGCTGCTCTACCCTTGTAATATCAATAAGATTTACAGTGCGACCACCTTCAAGTTCGAGAACAGTTTTTCCGTCTTGCGAAGTAACGCCTGTAACCTTACCAGCAACTTTCGAGCCAACATTGAGAAGTTTGCCGTTTTTATCGCGGGCTTCGAAACCGACAGAGTATTGACCCTCAGGTAATTTGCCCTGTGAGTTAGTTCCATCCCAAGTAAAAGTATGTTCGCCTTCACCAGTTCCAGACAGAACAACTGTATCAACGATTCGTTTGGCAGAATCATATACATGCGCCTTAACTGTTTCGACTTCATCAGGGACGGTGTAATACACAGGACTACATCCAGAAGCTCCTTTATGAATCTTATCACCACCAGCAACAACAGCTTTACCAATGTAACCAACAGCACTCGTAACGTTAATCGCACCAAGAGCTGTATTGGAATTTTTCGCAGTACCATTCAATTCAGTAAGCTGTTCAAGTGAGGAGAACTGAGCTAACTGTGCAAGCATCTGGGTATCATCAGTAGGTTTTAACGGGTTCTGGTTCGACATCTGCGCCGTTAAAAGCTTCATAAAGTCATCCTTTCCTAGTGATGACTCTGGAGCCCTTGCTGAGAGATCCCTTGAATGTGTTGAGTTCAAATATTCGGTTGTAGATACTTGCATGTGTTTTCTCCTCCTTGAGATTATTGACGTGCGATTAACAGGATGAAAGAATTCTTCTAAGCTCGAGAACTTCAGAACGACATTCGCGGCATGATGCCATATGTCCTTCAACTTCTTTTCTACGAGCTATTGGAAGTTTCTTATCAAGATACGCGGCGACATCATTATGTCCGGGACAAGCTTCCTTGCTTGTTGAAAGCCCTTCTTCAATGGTTCCGCCGTAGACCAGCTCAAGCCAGCTTGAAGATTTTTTTGATTTCATTTCGAATGCTCCTTACTTCTTGGCATGTTCACCTATAGATACGGAAGAAGAGGGGCGGATCATCCATTAACCATTTCTAAAGTTATCTAAAGTTATCTTAACATTGTCTTTTGTTTTAAAAAATATGGCAAAACAGGGTGTTAGACACAAAAAAAGAGCCGCATCGCTGCGGCTCTTTTAGATAATCTTTATAAAAATTAGAATATATTAACGAATGCGGCCTCGAGTAACCGCAAACTTCTTCGAATCAATTCCGTACTTTTTAACTTTATAGTTAACAATACGGTAACTAACGCGAAGGTCGCGTGCTGCCTGAAGCATATTGCCTCGAGCTTTCTTAAGAGCATCAACAAGAAGTTCCTGCTCAAATTTAGCCACAGCTTCGCAAAAAGAAAGGTTTGAGTCTGTTGCAGTACTTTCCGCAGTCTGCAAAGAAGGCGGAAGGTGGTAGGTACGAATAACCTGCTCATCACAAACCAGAACAGCACGTTCAATGCAGTTCTTCAGCTCACGGATGTTTCCAGGCCAATGGTATTGCATAAGCAAATCAATAGCTGGCGTGGAAATACGTTTAATGTTTCGTTCGTATTCTTCTGCATAGGTAGAGAGAAAATGCTCAGCAAGCGGCAGAATATCTTCACGACGCTCACGAAGAGGCGGAATGAATACTGGGAAAACGTTAATACGATAGTACAAGTCTTCACGAAACTCGCCTTTTTCAACAAGCTCTTCAAGCGGACGATGCGTTGCGCAAATAAGGCGTACATCTACGGACAATGTCTTTTCACTGCCAAGACGCTGAATTTCTTGTTCCTGAATTGCACGCAATACTTTTGCCTGCGCTGTAGGGCTTAACTCGCCTACTTCATCAAGAAACAATGTGCCGTTGTCGGCAAGCTCGAACAAGCCTTTCTTATCCTGCACAGCACCGGTGAATGCACCCTTCTGATAACCGAAGAGTTCACTTTCAACTAATTCAGACGGTAACGCAGCGCAGTTCAGCTTAATAAGCGGATTGTCACGACGCGGGCTAGCCTGATGGATAGCTTCAGCAAGTAATTCTTTACCTGTACCGGACTCACCACGAAGCAATGCGGTAGCACGGCTCGGCCCAACCTGAGAAATCTGGTTAAGCACAAGTTTCATAGATTTTGAAGCCACAATAATATTGGCAGGAGCTGCGTTGATATCCGCGAAATCTCCACCACCGATACCCTGTGCCATCATGTGGCTCTGACGCGCAATTTCTTCCTGCAAATATGTTGCGTGGTTTGCAACCATACCTGCTACTACTTCCAAGAAGCGCGTTTGTCCTTCAAGGCTTGCAGAGGTATCACTTGGCAAATCGACACTCAAGGTACCAATAACTTCACCGGCAGAACCTTCACGGCCTGGAACGGTAATAGGCACACAAATAAATGCCAACTCAGCCAGCTCTTCGTCCGTACGACCAAATGCTTTGTTCAAGAATGCAGGATGCTCCTTCATTCTTGAAACGATAACAGGGACACCGGTAGTAAATACCTGCCCTGTCACGCCAACACCCGGCTCATATTCAATGGAATCGACAGAATCGAGACCATGTGCGAGAGTCAGTTTAAGGGTGCGGGTTTCCGGATCAAAGATCACAATATGTGGTCTTCTGAAGTTGTGGTTTTCAGACAAAGTTTGCAGCAAGGACTTCAGTGTGGACTGAAATGGCTTTTGGGAGCCAAGTTCAGAAACAATACACTGGAGAGTCCCCATATAAGGCTGCAGTTTGTCGTCTTGTAACGTAGTAACACTCATGTAATTTGATTCCTAAGCTCCGGTCATGCCCAGCTGTCGTGTGTAATACAGCAGTCCGGAACGGGTTCAGCAATTATCTTATAGCTTAGCAGACAGGGGTAGCATCTGCTTCAACACAAAGCACGCATGGTGACGTATTTTGTCCGCGCATATGAACCGGCGATACCCTTTTGCATAATGTTACCCCACACATACATTGTACATTTTTTTTGCACAGTAACTACAGTAATCATCACAACAGTAACTTAGCAAAAAAATGCTGTAGTTATTACTGTTCTAACTTCCTGCACTCTATGTAGAAATAATCAGCAAAAGCCTATCGACGAAAAATTTATTTATTGTACTGCTCTTCTGTAACGTGTTGTTGATGACTCACTTTCATAGTATTTTAAAGTGATCAGTCGCACAACGAATGCCTGACTCTCCTTACTCAGCAGCCAACACAAGGTCAACCCCGACAGAATGCCCACACGCTGCCAACAGTGCGTTCAGATTAGAAATACTCCTAGACCATAAAAAACTTCTCTTTACATACAGTAATAATATCAAGCTATTAAACAGTGTCACATTAAATACATGCCACACTGTTTACTGATTCAACATCACCGCTATTTTTTAAGCTTGAGAGTCAAAGCAGAAATTTTATGTGCGTAAAACGCCCTATTGGCTTCCGGCACATCTTCTTCAAGTTCTTTATATAATGTAACAGAAGTTTTCACATCGCCGCTCTTCTCTGCCATCATTGCAAGTTGATGCTTTACAGGCAGCTTATACGCTTCAGATGCAGTCGACAGCATTTGAGCCAACACATCTTGAGCCTTTTTATATTTGCCCATATGTGCGTACGCATCTGCTCTACCAAGTCCGGCGAGATCACGCATACTGTCAACACCAAGCTTCTGTAACGTACCCCACGCTTCAGCAGCGGAGGCGTAATCTTTAATACGTAAAGAAGATTTTGCAAGAGCAAGCAACGCTGCAGGACGAACCTGTTCAGGCGCTGTACCCACAAAGGCTTTTAATGTCTCAAGCTGTGCCTCTGTTGAAGCACCGGCAGAAAGCGTTGCTAACGTCTCCTGCGCTTTGAGAATAGTTTGCTCATGCGTATAATTATAGATACCAGCACCAGCGATAGCGCTGACAAGCAATAACAACCCTAAGGCGATTGCTTTTATGTGCTTCAGAACAAAATTGAGTAACGGGGCTGCTTCCTTAGAAACACTGTGCTGCAGAGAGTCTACCAATAACGGGGAATGCGGTTCTTTTTGCTCAACCATGTTCGCTCCTAAATTGTTCTCAGTATCTAATTGAAAAAACGCTTTTTTTGTAAGCCTATGTAACGAAATTGTCAAAATATATTGTTTTTTATAACGCCACAACGTATCCTAACATCACTACAATATACTCTATACTTTCGAAAAATCGTCGTTCATAAGTTAAGACAACAGTGCTTCTCTTGCAGTTTCATCATCAAAAAGGTATTTCTTCGGATTGCTGCAAGTTGTGCCTACTGCAAAAGCAGGCGTTGCCGCTAGTAATGTTATCGGTATCAGACTATCACTCATGCACAGAAAGGTGCAAGAATCACATATCATTCGGTAAGCCCACACTGTACAGGCTCTTTCCGAGACATAGCCGGAGGACAAATGGATACTCATCAACTGTTAGAAGACATGGGGAAAAAAGCATCTGCCGCCGCTCGCAAGCTCACAGCTGCAAGCCCGGAAATGAAAGCTAAAGCACTGATGCGTCTTTCTGAGCTTATCACTGAAAAGCATGGCGACATCACTGCTGCAAACAAAATTGACTTAGCGAAGGCAGAAGAGAAAGGGCTTGATACTCCTAGGCTCAACCGTTTACGCCTTACCCCTGCAACAATTGCCGAAATGGCTGATGCGTGCACATTTATTGCGAACATGGACGACCCTGTTGGCGCTATTGAAACACAATGGCAGCGACCTAACGGATTACTCGTCGGCAAAATGCGTATCCCGCTCGGCGTTATTGCAATGATCTACGAATCACGCCCTAACGTTACTATCGACTCCGGCATTCTTTGTCTTAAGGCTGGCAACGCAATTATTCTGCGTGGTGGCTCTGAAGCAATTAACTCCAACCTCGCGCTTGCAAAACTTCTACATGAAGCACTTGAGTATGCTGGTCTTCCTAAAGAATGTGTTCAGGTTGTACCAACCACTGATCGCGAAGCAATTGCAGCAATGTGCAAACTTGAAGAGCACATTGACGTAATCATTCCTCGCGGTGGCGAGACCCTAATCCGTAAAGTTGTGGAAATGGCTACTATGCCTGTTCTCAAACATTACAAAGGTGTCTGTCACGCATTCGTCGACAAAAGCGCGAACCTTGACGAAACCCTCAACATCATCATTAACGCAAAAACACAGCGCCCCGGAGTTTGCAACGCTCTCGAAGGCCTGCTTGTACACAAAGATGTTGCAGACAAATTTTTGCCAATGGTTGCAAAAGGGCTCGGTACCGAGAAAAACGTTGAATTCCGAGCTTGTCCTCGTTCATTCTCACTGCTCGGCAAAACAGCCGTTGCCATGAAGGACTCAGATCCGGGCACCGAGTACCATGACCTTATTCTGTTAGTAAAAGTTGTGGACTCCATGCAGGAATCACAAGATTACATCGCGGATAACGGATCGAACCACACAGAGATCATCTGCACCCAAGACTACAATCGTGCCTTGAAATTTATGCGCGAAGTTGATGCTTCCTGCGTATCAGTTAACGCATCCACCCGCTTTAACGACGGAAGCCAGCTTGGACTCGGAGCCGAAATCGGCATCAGCACTTCCAAGCTTCACTCTTACGGCCCAATGGGTGTAAAAGAACTAACAACCACAAAATTTGTCATCTTCGGTCAGGGTCAGGTTCGTCAATAACCTGCTGACACTCTGAGCTACGCATAGAAAAGGGATGGAGTATATATACTCCATCCCTTTTTTCATTGTAAAAAATTGCCACTTCTATCTATATTCTTTACAGAACCTTATAAGCGAGGACAAACAAACCATACCGACACAGCATATTGCATCAATCTGAATTAGCGTTTTTTTTCTTTGGCACGGTATACTATCACATGGTATAGTCACATTAGTTTGCAACCACATAACCCAGTAACTTCAAAGAAGATAAGTTGTTTATGAAACGTATCGGAATTCTTGGGGGAACATTCAACCCACCCCATATCATGCATATTCGTCCTGCAGTTGAAGTCAATGAAGCCTTTAGGCTCGATCGTATCGACTTTGTTCCTTGTGCAACACCACCGCACAAGACTGAAAACGGACTTCTTTCTTTCGAACTACGAAACCGCATGATCAGGGCTGCAATCAACCGGTACCCTACGTTTACAGTTAACGAACTGGAAGTAGAACGTTCCGGCCCGTCTTATACGTATGACACACTTCAGCACTACAAAGAGACTGAAGGAGACTGCGAACTCTTCTTTATTATGGGGTCAATTGATTTGCCAACGCTTGCAGACTGGCATAGAGGGCTGGAACTTATTGATCACGCAAACATTATCGTACTTGCGCGTTCTGATGCTGATGTGGAAATGTTTAATTCATTATGCCCACAATACTGGCCGAATTTAGAACTACTCCCACCAGCGGGAAATGTTGCAGCAGCCTATTCTCTAGGCACTCACAACATTTACTTTTTACCGCAGCCAAGAATTGATGTTTCCGCAACGCTTATACGCGAGCGTTGGCTGCAAGATCTTGACATCTCTTATCTCGTGCCAGATAGCGTTCTCAAAATCATGGGTGATTACGCTGACATCATCACTGCATGCTGGAGCGATGAAAGAAATTGCAAGTAACGTTAAACAGTACCTGCAACAATAGGGCTAGCTTCGCTTTTCCAGATACATCGCCTGGTCAGCTCGCTGTAGCAGAACTTCAGGGGTATCGCCGTCTTCGGGGAACATTGCCACTCCGACGCTTAATCCAACGCTTACAGAATTTTCATCGTTGATCCGAATCGGGGCTTCTGCAACTCTATGGATTTTGCGAACAACAGCATCCACATCACATGCTGAACGCACGTTCTCAAGAACAATACAAAATTCATCGCCGCCAATACGTCCAAAGACATCACGATCACGTATCTGTGCATTAATTCGCTCTACGAGTTCCTTAATCACAATATCACCACTGTGATGTCCGTGAGTATCGTTCACGTTTTTAAAGTCATTCAGATCCAAATACAGTACGGCAAAAGCACTGTTATCATACCGTGCAGTTGCAAGAATACTATTCAATTTCTCGTAAAACGAGCCTCTACTAAACACTCCGGTCAAACAATCACGAGTTGCTCTTCGCTGCAAGTCAAGTTCTGCACATCTCCGCTCTGTTACGTCTGACAAGATGCCCTCGACGTACGGAATCTGGTTCTTTGGATCAATACTCCAATGAGCAGAAATCTCTCCCCAAATCAGCGTACCATCTCTTCTTAAAAGCTGAGCATTGAACTTGGACTGACGTCCCACGGTCTGCACTTGCTCCATCAAATTCATAAAATCATCTGTGGTGACAAATCGATCTGAAAAATTATGACAGGTAGGCGCTGTGGACCAGTCTAAAACTTCAAAACCAAAAATTCGATTGAAAGCAGGATTCGCTTCAATAATTTGGCCTGTTTCTTCTATACGGAACATGCCTTCCGCTGCATTCAGATACAGTGCTCTATATTTGGCTTCTGCCTCTCGCAACGCTGCTTCCGCTTGCAAATTCTCTTCAAGGTTTGTCATGACACAAAGCAATTTATTACTCGCGCCAACCTTGCTTACAGAGAACCATACAGGAATCATTTCCTCTTGGAGAGTAACAACATAGCCCTGAAAATTTTGTTTGGAATTGGTACCGAGGGTGCTGCACACAGCCTGAAGTCGCATCAACGTTTCTGCATCAAGCAAATTGTTAATATGAAGACCTTCCAATGGATCTGAATATTCGACTAATTGTCCTAAATGTTCGTTTGCAAAATCAACTCGCCATGCTTCATCAAGCATCACAACACTTTCTGGAATATTCTGTGCGATAAGTTTATACTTTTCGATAGCACGCTCATGACGAGCATCAACTCTACTGTAAGAACAAGCGGAACCGACTGTGCATTCAAACATTTGTGCAGGACAAGAAAGAGGCAACCAAGCAAATGGTTGTAGATTCCCTACACGTGCAAACGCGTTGTCATTCAAGTCCTCACAACAACAAATGACCGGCAATCTGGGCGATTCAGAACACCCTGCCAGTTCGTGCAGCAACGCGACCGTTGTATCACAATCAGTGTTAGCAAGAAGCACAGAATGGGGATACTGCTGGAATGCGGAACGTATCTGGCTTATAGAAACGCCACACTGTCGAACAATATATTCCTGTTGATTTAAACACGCTGTGCTATCCAGCACTGCTTTCGCATCGTGTTCCAATACTAAAAGACAATTTTTCGTGTTGTCTGTGGCTGCCATGAAGCATTCCCTATTATTCATTACTCTCACAAAAGCGCCCCAACCATACAGACACCCAACGTCATGACGCAAAAGGTAATTACACCTTCAGTAGCCTGAGTGTATTAATCGACAGATATTATTATTTATTTAATATTTTGTCGCAGTTAACCACACAAAAAGGTTGCCCCCCCCCAACCTGCTGGTAAGATAACGCATGAGACAAATCATGAAAGCAACGAAAGTACGCTTTGCAGCACTCTATCCGGCTTTATTGACCTCATACATACCTGCGCTTTATCACATACTTTTTTACCATGCAGAGAGCAAGGTCTACACTCTTCATCCGCTTCAAGCACAATATCTGATAATCCTTCCGGATAAAATCCCCAGGCTCGGTGCGTGGGACCGAACAATCCTACAACCGGAGTTTGTACGCCTCCAGCAAGATGCATCGGGCCTGAATCGCCTGTAATAAGCGCCTGCGAACAAGAAAGCACAGCACAGGTTTCACGAACCGTTGTTTTTCCTGTCAAATCGGTTACATTTTCACATTCTGGAACTGGAGAAGTGCCTACACCGATAATAACTACATGCGTACCTGCATCAACGAGCTTTACAGCTAATTCGCGCCAGTAATCGCTAAACCATGCCTTATTGGGATGTGTTGAAAATGGATGCAGTGCAACAATCGGCTTGTCACCAGCAACACGCCCGCACATGTCTTTTCCACTCCGACGCTCTACTTCTGATAAAAAAATCTGTGGGAGTAATTCCAGACGCGAAGGAGCTTCTTCTTCTACAGCAAGTGCGTATCGTTGCGGCACATTAAACCGCAGCAATTTTTCGCCGCCAAGCCTTCCCTCTGTCTGTAGAAACAGTCTGCGTTGTAAAGAAAATTTAGGGTATCTGCGAACAGCACCTTTCCAGCACAAAGCTAAAAATCGTGATCGCATCGTGCCATGCAGGTCTAACAGCCCTTTGCCTTCATGATCTTCAGCTAGCTGCTTAAAGAAGCTGTACTCATTACTGGAACGTAACTCTTCTTTATTTATGGAAAGGATAGTATCTATGGCAGGATGTCCTTCCAGAACTGAAGCCCATGGTTCCAACGTGAGAAAGGTAAAACGCCAGCCGTATTTTTTATGCAAATAAGAGAGCACACCAGTAGTAAGCACTACGTCGCCAAGTGCGCTTAATCGCAAGACTAACCAGTTATTAGGTACTTTCATATACTCACTCTATATCGTATCTTTCCATCAGATGCCATGCTCTAACCAACCAGAAAATCATTATAAATCGAGTTTAGGTAGTGTTATCACTTCATCGTCAAAAGCAATAACCTTATCAGTTAACTCGATAGGCTGTTGTTCCAGCCAGTTTTCTGCCTCTTCAGTAGCGGACACAGCAAGCTCTTCAGATAGCTTGGCAGACGTTGCAGAAGCATTCTCCACAACTGAAACAAGTGCTTCTGTTTCAGAAACAAATTCAGAGCAGGCCACACCCGCTTTTGTGAAGATAGCGGTTAATGCCAGCTCAACATTTTCTAACTGACTTAAAACCTGTGCTGCACGCTTTACAGCATCTTTATCCGCTGTGGCAATACGTGGATAACTCTGTTCCTCTAACTGACTCAAGCCATTAAAGATCCTGTCCAAAACCCGAGACCCAAGAGTTTTGCCGTTATCACTGGCTTCCGCAGCATGACGACACTTTCCAGACAAGCCACGAATCTCGTCAACAATAGTCCCCATAGCTTTAGTATCTGAACCAATACGTGCGGCCTCAACGTTAACATTTATTGCCAACGTCTCAAGGTGACGCGCAACATCCTCATAACTGGCGACCTGCCAGCCCATGACTTTCATAGCACGTTCAATTTCCGTAAATTGTGACTTAAGCTCAGCAACGGTTGCGGTAGGTACGCTGCATGGTTTTGCAATAACCTCCAATGCAACAGAAACGGCTGAAGACAATTCGCTGAAGTTGTTGACCCCGTGCAGAGTTGCAAATGCTTGTTCACTTTGCCCTGCAGCCTGCGAGATGCCCTTTTCAAGCTTTACACCGGAATTGCGTATGGCCTGAATCTTTTCCGTAACAGAAGCCAATGAGGTGGTTGCATCATACACACAGGTCTTCAATGCCTGTAACATATCTGAAGAAGAACCGGTTGCTGGAATATTTACAGAGTCAAGACATTGTCGCAAACTTTGCTCGACTTCACGCTGAGTTTCCTCAACTTCACCGATAGCTCGACTCAATGCATCAAGCCCAAGATTATTTTCTATATCCGAAACGGGCTTTCCTTCTGCTATGTTCTCCAACGCTCTGGTCTGGTCAGCCACCTTGCTCCACGCAGCCCACAACGCTGTTTCAAGCGGAGACATTCTACTAGTTGTGCTGGAGGAAGGCGGGCGCTCTCCAGATGTTAACCCGGCTACAGCCTGCCCCACACGAGAAACAAACTGTCCTGAAGATCTTAAAATTAGCAGGTAACTGATGAGAGCGATAATAACCGCGCCTGCGACAATGATAATGCCGGGTAAAATAGAAGATTCCCGAACAAATGCCAAAGCATCTCGCTGCGAATCTGCAAGCTGCCTGATGGCGACATTTACATTGGAAAGACCAGAACTAACATCTGAATCAACATCCAACGCTCTATTATACAGCTGACCTAGCTGAATAAAATCAGTATTTAAATTTTTTGCAGCAACAATTACACGGTCCAACACCAGCAAGTCCATTGCCTTCATGCTATTTCGCAATTCCATGCAGCTTCCTAACAACGATTCTGCGCTATCCTTAGCAAGATCGTAATCATTCTTCTGGCTTGTCGCTTCCATCAATCGCAATGCAACCTGTAAGTTTTGTACACTCTGCTGCATTACTTTAAGTCGTTGATTGCGCTTTTGCTGCGCATCTTGTGATGAGACACTTAGCAACGAAACACGCTGGTCAGCAATAATTCCTGCAATACGATCCACATCTTCAGTAATATTTTTTACATTCTCTTTTGAAAGCCCGATGTAGCGATTGATTCCGGAGTAAAGTGCATTAAGTGCTTCCAGCTTTTCTTTATAGCCCGCATTGGCAAGCTGTGCACGACGTATCACTGCTGCTTCATTTGAATTTCTAGTTGAATCAAATTCTTTGAGTTTTCTTGCAAGCTCAGCACTGAGCTCGAGCAATGCGTCGTGCCCTGCACCAGAAAGAGCAGCCTTATGCACCATGGCAATACTGCTTTCTAAATGAGAAAGCCTGACAAGGGCATCATAATTTCTTGATAACCGCTGTTCACCGTTAATTCCAAAAAAGACAAGAGCCCCCATGAGCCCTAACAATAATACGTATCCGGTGACGAGCTTGAATCCTATTTGCATGAAATACTCCGAAGATAAAAATGCATCGCAAGATATGTAACCAAGTTCTCAAACTTCGGCAAACAGAAGGTTTCATCCAACCTAACCCAAATCAAAAAATAAAATCCCGTGCGCGATGGTTCTCACACACGGGATTTTAGTGTTCGTATGCTTTTGGGTGCAGCAATTGAACAAAAAATATTATTTAATCAGTCAGCTATAAGTGTACTAGATTCTGCATTCATACCAGCAGTAAGGTCTGCAAAAACTTTTAAGTACTCAGTAGATGCAGTCACTTCATATACATCTTGAAGTTTACGCATCTGTCGCATCATTTGGTCAAGTCTTCCATCCTCGTTAACCAGTAGCCAAATGCGGCTTGTGGCACTGTCTGCAACTGGTAGACACAAAATTGCTTCAACGTTAAACGCTCGTCGTGAAAACAGACCTGTAACGTGTGCCATTACCCCCGGGTGGTTGTTCACCAGAATATCAAGAACAGTATGTGCATGATTAGCCATTTGTATCGCCTCCGATCATTATGCGGTTCGCAGCTCCTGGAGGAACCATCGGCAAAACCTTTTCCTCTCTGCTCACTGGCATGTGAATAAGACATGGCCCCGCAGTCGCTAGCGCTTCTGCTAAAATTTCTTCACTGCAATTTTCTGCTAAATCGAACACCTTCCAACCGAAACCGCGTACAATTGCACCGTAGTCCAATGCAATAGGGTATTCTGAAGAAAAGCAGTTGCCGTTAAAAAATAATTCCTGCTGCTGATGTACTAAGCCAAGACACTGGTTGTTGAACAAAACTACTGTCACATCAACACGATGCTCAGCAGCAGTTGCAAGTTCCTGTATGTTCATCAAAATACTGCCATCGCCACTGAAACAGATAACTTTTTTATCCGGCGCGGCAAGTGCAGCACCGATTGCTACAGGCAAACCAAATCCCATTGTACCCAATCCACCAGAAGTGAGCCATTGGCTACCGCCTGTAAACGGATAGCTCTGCGCGGTCCACATCTGATGCTTTCCTACATCTGTTGTAACAATTGTTGAATCATCAGAAAGCTCTCCCACAAGGCGAATAAATTTCTGTGGAGAATCAAAACCACTTTCAATCGGAGAATGAGGAGGAAAAGCTGTTTTCAACGCAGCAATGTACCCAATCCACTCTTTTCGCGACTTTGTTTCAATTTTTGGAAGCAGCTTTGAAAACACATCGCGAATATCGCCCAGAATACCAAGACTTGCAGAACGAAGCTTGTCAAGCTCACAGTGATCAATATCAATGTGAATAACTTTCGCGTTTGGACAAAACTCGTTAACCTTGCCGGTAGCGCGGTCATCAAACCGAACACCCGCGGCAACGATCAAGTCACATCCTTCCATAACCATGTTTGTGTATCGCTCTGCATGCATTCCCAGCATACCAATATTCAAATCATGATCCCGAGGAATAACGCTCAGCCCCATAAGGGTCATCGTTACAGGCATAGAAGCTGTTTCAGCAAGATTCTTACAAATAGTATCGGCCTGCGCAGCCACGACACCGCCGCCAACCCACAATACAGGCCGCGCTGCGTTGTTAATCATCTTTGCCGCAGTCTCTATATCCGCCTCAGCAACTTCCGGTGGAGCATCAGCCACAGCAGGTTCTGGAAACGCGTCAATTACGATCTTCTCAAGTTGAATATCACGCGGAATATCAACAAGAACTGGACCCGGTCGACCTGAAGCGGCAATTCGGAATGCTTCTGGAATGACCGTAAGCAGCTCCTCTGCGGAACGTACAAGAAAGTTATGTTTTGTGATGGGAATAGACATCCCGTAGGTATCTACTTCTTGAAATGCGTCAGTACCGATAAGCGGAGTTGGTACTTGCCCTGTGATACATACAAGAGGAACGGAATCCAGTTTGGCATCTGCAATGGCAGTAACAATATTAGTTACACCGGGGCCGGAGGTAGCCAGACACACAGCCGGCTTACCAGTAGTTCGAGCCATTCCCTGTGCTATAAACCCTGCCCCCTGCTCATGCCGAGCAAGGATATGCGTAATCTTTTCGCTACGCGATAACGCATCGTACAACGGCAAATTAGCTCCACCCGGGATACCCGAAATAGTCGTAATGCCCTGTCGCTCTAAAAGACGAATCGTACATTCTGCGCCGGTCATTTCTCGCATTGTTCTTCCTGCCCTGATCCAAGTTAGTTATTACCAGCGGAGATTTTGGATCAAAAAAAATCCGCCGGGCTGAAGCGCTGGCGGAGTCAATCTTACTAAGTATGCAAAATCCGTTACAACGCGACGACGTTCCTCACGACGTTGACGACGACCACGATGACGGAGACTAGCAGCGCGCTGCTAGCTTCAATTGGATAAGTTGTCGTGGTTGCGTTGTACATGTTGTTTTCCGAGTTTTACAAAGTTGTTAAGACCTTGATACCCAGATGCTCTTTAACTGTCAACACGTATACGTTTTATTCAGTTAATTAAACATATTGAGCACACAAACAGTCGATCCTTCCAAACAGAAGGCCAAAAAAAAGGTTCAGAATTACTTCTGAACCTTATATCTTCATGGTAGCGGGGACAGGATTTGAACCTGCGGCCTTCGGGTTATGAGCCCGACGAGCTACCGTACTGCTCCACCCCGCGTCATCGTGAGAAGGTATCTAAGCCCTTCTTGGTCGTCCGTCAACAGAAACAAAAACTTTATTTCTACTGGGACGGAATAAAAAGAAAAGAGGTTCAGAATCACTTCCGAACCTCATATATTCATGGTAGCGGGGACAGGATTTGAACCTGCGGCCTTCGGGTTATGAGCCCGACGAGCTACCGTACTGCTCCACCCCGCGTCATCGTGAGAAGGTATCTAAGCCCTTCTTGGTCGTCCGTCAACAGAAACAAAAAATTTATTTCTACTAGGACGGAATAAAAAGAAAAGAGGTTCAGAATCACTTCCGAACCTCATATATTCATGGTAGCGGGGACAGGATTTGAACCTGCGGCCTTCGGGTTATGAGCCCGACGAGCTACCGTACTGCTCCACCCCGCGTCATCGTGAGAAGGTATCTAAGCCCTTCTTGGTCGTCCGTCAACAGAAACAAAAACTTTATTTCTACTGGCACGGAATAAAAAAGAAAAGAGGTTCAGAATCACTTCTGAACCTCATATATTCGTGGTAGCGGGGACAGGATTTGAACCTGCGGCCTTCGGGTTATGAGCCCGACGAGCTACCGTACTGCTCCACCCCGCGTCACCGTATAATGAACATCTTAACAGCAATCAGTCGTATAAACGATGCTATTTTGAAGTCATAAAAGATTCAGGGTATTTTCTGAATCTGTAATGTCATTTCTTTCCAATAAATACTAATCTTTACTGATACATAATGTACAATTGAGTAGAATTTAATGGCAGGGGTGGAGAGATTCGAACTCCCAACATCCGGTTTTGGAGACCGGCGTTCTAGCCGTTAGAACTACACCCCTGAATCATTTTTTGGTAGCGGGGACAGGATTTGAACCTGCGGCCTTCGGGTTATGAGCCCGACGAGCTACCGTACTGCTCCACCCCGCGTCACCTATATATGTTCTTCTTAACAGCAATCAGTTCATACGAACAATGCTATTTTGAAGTCACAAAAAAAGATTCAGACAATATGCTGAATCTAGATTTTCATAACCGTCCATTAACCTGCAACTCACTACTGTTGGGGGTGCGGTAAAACAAGTTCGACACATAGATATGCATCAGCTACTCATCACACTCCGAAACAGTTATGCTGAATTGAATAATAATGGCAGGGGTGGAGAGATTCGAACTCCCAACATCCGGTTTTGGAGACCGGCGTTCTAGCCGTTAGAACTACACCCCTGGATCATTTTAATGGTAGCGGGGACAGGATTTGAACCTGCGGCCTTCGGGTTATGAGCCCGACGAGCTACCGTACTGCTCCACCCCGCGTCATCGTGAGAGAGCTTCTATGACGATTCTCCCTACCTGTCAACAGCACTTTGCAATTAAATTTTATTTTTTAAACAATTAACCATACCAACACCGGAAGTCTCAATGGAATATACTCTATCCTTATTTACAAGCAGCACCAATCGCCTTATACCATGCGCATGACAAATATTAATTCCCTATCTATAGTTGTACCTGTGTTCAACGAAGAAGATAATATTCCCCTTCTCTTCGGTGAAATAAATAACGCACTCTCTCCGCTCGACAAAGAATGGCAAGTAATTTTTGTTGATGATGGTAGTTCTGACAACAGCCTTCAGGTTATTCGCTCAATGAGCGAAAAGCACTCTGAAATAAAATATGTCGCGTTTGCAGAAAACTGTGGACAGTCCGCTGCATTCAAAGCTGGCTTTGATGCTGCCGAAACTGACGTTGTAATTACTATCGATGCAGATTTACAGAATGATCCTGCGGACATTCCTGCCCTTCTTCGTGAATACGAACGAGGTTACACAATGGTTATCGGCTGGCGTCAGAAACGCCAGGATACATTGCAGAAAAAAGTTGCTTCCAAAATCGGTAACGCAATCCGTAACAAATTAAGCCGTGAAACCGTAAAAGATACCGGTTGCTCACTTAAAGTTATGGACACCAAACTGGTTCAGCAGATTCCAATGCTCACCGGTATGCACCGATTCCTCCCTACGCTGATGAAAATGCAGGGTGCAACTGTTTCTGAAGTGCCTGTGAACCACAGACATCGCCAGCATGGTGAGTCCAAATACGGAATCCTCGACAGAGCTAGAGCTACTATTCTTGACCTGTTAGCTATCCGCTGGATGCAAAGCCGTCATTTCCGTTACTCTATTAAAGATCGCAACTTATAACTCACTATTAAACGTGAAGTTACTTGCGCCATATACTCTATCCCTAGACCAACTGCTTGATGATTTGGTTCATCAATGCAGGGAAAACTATGTCTTCAAGTCAAAAAAAAGTTTTTATCAACCTTGCAGTTATCGGGCTGCTGGTTGCTGTTGTACTTACATTACGCAAATTAGGCATCGCTGAGGTTTTAGAACCTGAGTGGGTCGATACATATATTCGAAATACTGGAATACAAGGCGTTGCCCTGTTTATCGGAATAGCCGCCTTACTTACAGGCATGGGCATTCCGAGACAACTTTCTGCCTTTTGTGCAGGATACGCATTTGGTGCCGTCCATGGCTTCTTAGCCGCAATTACAGCTGTTACTCTTGGATGCATATGCTGCTTCTGGGTAGCTCGATTGTTAGGACAGGAAACGATTACCCGCAGATTCCCTAACCACTTACAAGGTATCAACGGCTTTCTGCAAAACTCACCATTTCAGACAGCGATGATTGTGCGCCTGCTTCCAGTCGGAAGCAATCTGGCTACAAACGTAGTTGCTGGAGTAAGTAATATTCGCCCCTTATCTTTTGTTGCGGGTTCTTCGTTAGGGTACATGCCACAGACTCTCATCTTCTCTCTTCTGGGAAGTGGTATAACTGTTGAACCAGTACTCCGTACCAGTGTGAGCGCCGTACTCTTTATTCTTTCCTCCGCCCTTGGCGTACGGTTGTATAAAAAATATCGGCTTCTTTCCTCACAAGTGGAGCAAGACGCTTAGTCCTGACGTTCAGCCTCACTGCCGCACATAAAAAAAGAAGGGGGGAGTTTTAACTCCACCCTTCTTTTTTTATGATATTCTTTCGTAGCCGTTTCCGGCTCACAACGTCTTATTGCTCAAGACATCTTCCACGAGCAGTCCTGAATCACGTTTAAGCTTCATGATCCGATCATAAGACTGACGAATTCGTTCGATTGAGATTTCGCCATTATGAACTGCCCACGTAAGCGCCGTAACAAGCTTGGAAACAATTTTTGGATCATATGCCATGTTGTTTCCCACAAGCACAATGTCACTGCCTGCCTGCACAGCTTTTACAGCAGCCTCATCAATGGAGTATTGGTTCGTGATCGCTCTCATTTGCAGATCATCTGTCACAACAACACCATCATAGTTAAGCTTCTCTCTAAGCATTTGGGCAACAACCGGATAGGACAATGATGTCGGTGTATCAGCATCAAGCTTACGGTTGTACAGATGCCCCACCATAACGACATGGAGCGGCTCTTTCCCCAACAATTCGGCATACGGTAGAAGTTCTCTCTTCGACCATGTCTTTGTTACATCAGGCAACCCGTTGTGAGAATCTGAAAGCGAACTGCCGTGTCCCGGGAAATGCTTATAACCGGAAATAATTCCATGACGTCCCGTACCCTGAGCGAATGCGTGTGCATACTTCGCGACTGTCGCAGGGTCTGCGCTAAAGCTACGTTGTATGGCACCAATAACTGGAGATTCTGGGTTCACATTAACATCCAGCACTGGCGCAAAATCCATGTTCACACCAACTGCTTTAAGGTACGCTCCGGTACGCTCTCCTGCCGCAAAGGTTTCACTCATCGGCTTTTCACCCAGCTTTTGCGCAGAAGGCGTTCCGGCAAAGCCGTGTGTCGGTTTAAACCGTGAGACCAACCCGCCTTCCTGATCTATTGCGATAAACAAAGGAATAGCCGAAATGTCCTGCAATGCGTCAACAAGATCACACACCTGTGCTTTGTTTATAATATTACGCACAGCCTGTGGTCGCAGGTAATCTTTTTCAAATAAAATGACACCACCAATCTGATGTTGTTTGATGTCCCGTAATATGACGCGCGCAGCAGTTGCGCCTTCTCCCCGAAAACCAACCATGACCATTTGACCGATCATAGTTTTGAGAGAAACTTCCTGTGTCGGGTCTTCAGTAGCCTGCGCAGCAAAGCTTTGCGTCGCAATCAGTACAAACAGTACACAGCACGCTATAATTTTTGGCATCCTATATATCAATCCCTGGTGTTATCTGGCATTTTACACGAATATTTCTTCCAACTGTGCCGTAATCACCAACCATATTAAATGACTGTTCTTCGGTCACTTCGATTTCATCAGCGCCGATGACAATCCCGCGCTGTTCAAAATAACTAATCAAAGCTTCTTTTGCATCCAGCACAGCATCAAGCAATTTGTAATTTGACGAAACGTTACGACGCTCACCCATTACAGGGATAAATAGCGTCTGTGCTTCAGTATCTGCAAATAATTCCAGCTCGAATGTCGGCTTTGTCATGGCAGCACCAATAGCATTCGCGACAGCGTATTGCGGAACAGTATACACCGGAATCTGCAACTCATCAGCAAGCAATTTCTGAAAAGCCTTTGCAGGCCCGCCCATAATGCTTACTTGAGCCGGGGCCAGCTCTGCCCCGCTCAAAATTTCTCGGATAGTATACACAGGAGTGCTGTTCACTTCTTCGATAAATTCATACACAGCGCGTGATATTGTTTTTACAGCAAGAGTAATGGCAGATGTTGCCAGAGCTAACGGCTCCATTCCACACTCTTCTGCAAGGGATTCTATCCCCTTGCGACTAGCTGAACTGTCACCGAATGACGCGTGTCCGCAGTAGATCAGTGCATCCATCAAAGCTGGACTGCTTCCACCTTCTGCCATGCAAACGCCTTTTCGCTCCGGCCCTACACGTAATGCCCCTGCGGAATAATGCAGCGCAGAGTCACCACCGACACCTATAGATCGAGTCTTTAATGCGTGAACTAACGTCGGAAAACTACCAACGGCAATACCGTCTTTTTCTACAAGCGGAGCATCAGCAACAAGCAAAGCAATGTCTGTGGTTGTTCCGCCGATATCCAAAACAAGCGTGTCACCTACAAGAGATGGGGAGTCTGAACAATCCTCACCGACACAACGCTGGGCAAGCACGCCCATAACACTTGCAGCGGGGCCTGAGAGAATGGACTCAACAGGAATCTCGCGGGAGCTTTCAAGCGGCATGGTTCCACCGTCAGCTTTAAGAATATTCACTGGAGCTGTAATACCTTTTGCACGAACTCCAGCTTCAACGGCATCTGCAAATCTGTTGTAAAGACACCATACTGCAGAGTTGTAGTAGGCCGTTGCAATACGTCGCGGAAAGTCCAATTGGCCGGAAAAACGATGCCCTAGCGAGGTCACCTTACTTTTAGAAGCAATGGATTCCGCAATATGCTCTTCATGCGCAGGGTTTCTTGTAGAAAACTTACTCACAGCAGCAAAAGCGGTAACGCCCGCCGCAACGCACGTTTCAAGGGCATCCATAATTTCTTTTTCCACAACAGGGGCAACTTCTTCCCCTCTATGGTCAATGGAGCCCTTTACAGGAAAATAAAATTTACCGGTCTGAAAATTATACGGATCAATGCCGGGACCTGAAGAAACAATCACACCGACTTCATCAGTGCGACCTTCAACTATTGCATTTGTAGAAAGTGTTGTTGATAAATTAAGGCGTGTCACATCTTCAGGAGAAACAGCCTTAAGCACTATCTCAAGCGCGCCTAGCACCGACAATAACAAATCATCATGCGCCGTAGCCACTTTACCAGAGGCAACCACTTTCCCACTCTCAACTGCCACTGCGTCGGTGTGCGTTCCACCAACATCAATACCAATAAGCATGGTTTCCTCCTATAGTCTTTCGTAGAGTCTTCAGTGTATACAAAAAAGGCAGACAATGCCAAGTAATGTGTCATTGTCTGCCCTGTAGTATCGAAAAAGGAACAGCTTACAATTCGTCGCCTTCCAACATCAAAATAGCAAGTCGGATAGCTTCTCTAAAACTATTTGTATGAGCAATATCTTTGCCTACAATATCAAAACCTGTTCCATGGTCAACTGAGGTACGCACAAACGGCAAACCGAGTGTAACGTTAACAGCTTCTGAAAAATGCAGCAGCTTCAGCGGCGCAAGTCCTTGATCGTGATACATAGCCACAACAGCAGAATATACACCACGTGCAGCTTTGTGGAACAAAGTATCAGCAGGAAACGGGCCTTCAATGTTCATCCCCATAGCCTGTGCTTTAAGCACCGCAGGGGCGACAATTTCCTGATCTTCTGTACCAATTTTGCCGGATTCTCCAGCATGTGGATTCAAGCCGCAAACAGCAATCGGGCGATCACCGTGTCCAACCTGTTTCATAAATTCATCAGTAAGTTTGAAGGTACGCAGCAGACGCTCTTCTGTAATCATGTCTGAGACATCGCGAAGTGGCGGATGCGTAGTTGCAAGGCTTACCCGCAAAATTTCGCCGCACAGGTGCATGCACACTTCATCATCTTGAAGTCCTGCGTGCCGTGCTAAAAATTCTGTATGACCGGGAAAATCAAATCCTGCCTCCTGCAACATTGCTTTATGTAATGGTAACGTCACCATACCGGTGGCAATACCGTCGGTAATGCACTGGCATGCTGCCTGCAAAGATTCACCTGCGATAAATCCGCCTTCTTTAGTGGCTTTACCTACTGTAATCGGCAGATCTCGAATTGACGGAGGTTCGTACAGATAAACACCGTACGCTTTACTTGTAATATCTCGTGGAGATTCGACAATCTCCCAGAACGGGTCCATATTGAGTCGCTTGGTGTGCACCAGCAGCGAAGCAGCAGAGCCGATCATAATAATCGGACGCTTCGCCGCAATGAAGATATCTTCACCAAACAAGCGACAGGCCAACTCTGGCCCCAGCCCATTTGCATCACCAAGTGTAATAAGAAGCGTTTTTTTCGGCATAACAAACTCGAATTAAGTATGTAGTCAGTCTATGACAATGTCTTACCATTCAGAACCGGACTATCCACAATAAAGCCACATTCTGAAATGCGGGCTAAAATTATGCGCTTTCCTTCTGCCTGTCCAGAAGCAACGTATTTTTCTAAATTCTGTCTTCTGACTCATTGAAATTTGCCCTTAAACAAAACACACTGTACATTACGATCTACAATAAGAAAAAATAACATGCCCGATAGCTATATGTAAGGAGCATTTTCATGCCCAAGAACCTCACGCAAAATAAAGAATTGAAGATCTCAACGGTTATTCCCACATTGGGGGTTCCTAAAATTCCATCTCCGCTTGCTACTTGCAAGTTCGAAACAGACGAACGCGGCGTCGACTTTTATCTGGATAATGAATTGAACGAAGATATTACAAATGATGAGCCGATTCCACTCTGTTTTGAAAAAGCAGGTCCGCGCCAGCATGTCTTCTTCGACACTCCAAAGGCTAAATGTGCCATCGTAACATGTGGTGGACTCTGCCCCGGTATCAACGAAGTTATCCGCTCCATTGTTATGGCAGCATTTCATAACTACCACGTAAGCAGTGTTCTCGGCATCAAGTACGGACTGGAAGGCTTTATTCCTAAATACGGACATGATGTTGTAGAACTCACTCCGCAAATGATCTCACACATCCACCTGCTGGGTGGCACTATTCTCGGTTCATCACGCGGCCCTCAGCCTACTGAAGAAGTTGTAGATGCATTAGAACGCCTCAACATCAGCTGCCTCTTTATGATCGGCGGCGACGGCACCATGAAAGCAGCAAGCGCTATTGTGGATGAAGTAACAAAACGCATGCTTAAAATTTCTGTTATCGGCGTCCCTAAAACTATTGATAACGACATTGACTTTATTCCACAGACTTTCGGTTTCGAAACTGCCGTGGATAAAGCTACTGAAGCTATCCAATGTGCTCATACAGAGGCACAAGGCTCTGTAAACGGTATCGGCCTTGTAAAACTTATGGGGCGTGAATCCGGTTTTATTGCAGCGCACGCATCGTTATCCCTCAAAGAGGTTAACTTTGTGCTTATTCCGGAAAAAGATTTTGCTCTATACGATGAAGGCGGCCTACTCGAAAACCTGGAGAAACGATTACTCACCCGTCGTCATGCAGTTATCGTTGTCGCAGAAGGTGCGGGGCAGCATTTGCTTTCTGATACGAACTTAACGGACGCATCGGGCAACAAAGTACTTGGCGACATTATGGGATTCCTCAAAAAAGAAATCCATAGCTACATGACCAAACGCAACGTCCCATACACTCTCAAACTTATTGATCCGAGCTATATCATCCGTTCCGTACCGGCCAACGCCAACGATAGAGTATATTGCGGATTTCTCGGACAAAACGCAGTGCATGCGGCTATGGCGGGTAAAACTGCAATGGTTGTGTCGAAACTTATGGACAGATTCGTACATCTTCCATTACGCCTCGTAACCCGTAAACGGCGAAGGATTAACACGCGGTCTGACTATTGGCGTGCAGTTATGGAATCTACAGGACAATCAACTCTCATCGATTTCCATAAACACTATTGCGAGTAGCACTCTACCCTTATTAACGAATAAGGCGTGGTAAAAACACCTTTGTTTTATATTCCAACTTGCTTCATACACCACCAGAACAGGCGGTAAGACTCATTGTCTTACCGCTTTTAGTCTTTAGATAAAAATATTGTTGCAAATTAAGATGTTAGTTCTTTACAACCAATATGTTATTGCACAAAAAAGCGATGCGAAATACCGCAATGCAATCACCATAGAAGCTCTCAAACGTAAGGGTATTATTCAGTAAACAAACACGCTGCCCTACGCATATACATAGTGAACACAGCCCCCCTAACACTCTTTTGTACGGATCAACCATGCTCCAACAGATTAAAGCCGCAGCCGGTTCCGGTAAGACATTCACACTCACACAAAAATTCTTAAGCCTTCTTGCTCAGGCAACTCAAGAAGAACACAAAGAAAAAAATACTGCATGTGCCATTGCGAATCCAGATGGTTCGTTCAACTGGTACGAAATTCTTGCCGTTACTTTTACCAACAAAGCGGCAACGGAAATGCGTGAGCGTGTTATCCAATCCTTAAAAGAACGGGCAATTTATCCTGATTTAAACAACCCGGCAGCTGCCTGGAACCCTAAGGATGCTCATCGATGGGTCAACAAATTACTCCAGCGTTATTCTTCGCTTAACATCCGTACCATCGACAGCTTGCTGAACATGCTAGTACGCCTCGGTGCACTTGACCTTTCTCTGCCACCAGATTTTGAACCAATTTTCGACGACAAGATCCTCTTCGATCCTCTCTATGACCAGATGCTTATTCGAGCATCGCAAGGCGGCAAAGAAAGTGCACTGTTAAAAGACGCATGTGAATCTTTGCTGTTTCATACAGATATGAATGGCTTTGTACCGGGCGACAGACTGCGCGAAAAAGTCCACACCCTCATGCAATACCGTCTGGAACATGGTGCATTACCGGAAGTTGATGGGGATGCTCTGCGCGGCTGGCTTGTTCTGTTGCATGAAGAACTCAGCCGCACCACCACAGCTGTACAAAAATTTATTGCTGAAGAAGGAATAAAACCTGCTGCAAACTTTACAAAGTTTTTAGACAAATGCCTTGCACTGTCTATATTCTCATCCAAACTTCCTTCTGCCACGTATGCGAAAAAGCCTTCTGTCGATGACTGTGTACTGAAAGCATCCAGAGGCAAAGCATCTGCCGACTTACACAAAGCCTATGCAGATATGTGCGACACATTTGCTCTGCTGGAAGTACAAGGCGCAATTCTTCGTAAAGCCTTAGAGCTTGTTCCGTTCATTAATATTGCAGAACCGCTTGCAGCTGAAGTCGAGACATTGCAACGCGAAAAAGGGGTTATCCCTGCTTCCCAGTGGCCAATTTACGCACAGAAAGTACTAAGCGGCGAGCACGCAGCTTCTGAAGCTTTCTGCCGAATGGGCACCCGTCTTACACATCTGCTCATTGATGAATTTCAGGATACATCTAAAACACAGTGGAAAGCTATTGAACCACTCGCTGTTGAGTGTCTGGCAAAAGAAGGCTCAGTTGTTTACGTTGGTGATGTTAAACAGGCTATCTACAGCTGGCGCGGTGGTGATTCCGATCTGTTTGACGGCATCTTGGACGAAGAAGCAATTCAGGCAGTTGCCCATGATCCAGAGCGCACCACACTAGATAACAACTGGCGCAGTAGCGAAAACGTTGTGCATTTTAACAACGCTATTTTCTCACGCCTTGAAGATGAGGATACCGCAAAACGCATCGCCAATGAGCTTGTAGGGAAAGCTTCTACAGACGTTGTAGACGAGTTGGCTGCGGATATCATGAAAGGCTTTTCCGGTGCCGCACAGAATGTTCCACCGCACAAAGAAGGTAGCGGCGGGCTTGTTAAACTCTACGATATTGAAGCAGAAAATACAGAAGCACTTTTTGAATCTGTCCGCAAAGAACTTAAAGTACTTTTTGTAGATGACTTACGACATCGCCGTAAACTGAGGGATCTTGCCGTTCTGGTTCGCACCAACGGCGAAGCAAACATGCTGGCGAACTGGCTTGTAGAATGGGGTTTCCCTATTATTACAGAAAACAGCCTGCGTCTTGCTGACCACCCAGTTATTCAACAGATGGTACATCTGCTGAAATTCCTAGATTACCCACTTAATGATGTGGCTTTCTGGTCAGTTATCAGTGGATCAGAATTATTCTGCGACATTGCAGGAATCAACAGAGCCGAGCTTGATGACTGGCTTGCAGCACCGCGCAAGGGCACCCTCTTCAATGCATTCAAAGCTGATTACCCGCAGGCATGGGAGCAATGGATTGCTCCATTCTATTCCCAGGCAGGCTTAATGAGTGCTTACGATACGGTTCGTGAAGGCTTTGAACATTTCGAAGTATTCAAACGCTTCCCGCAGGATGAAATATTCCTGCGCCGTTTCCTTGAGATTGTGCACACCGCTGAAGCAAACGGACTGCGCTCCCTTTCTGCTTTCATTACCTTCTGGCAGGACGACGGTGTAGAAGAAAAAGTTCCAATGCCGGAAAATCTGGATGCTATCCGTATTCTCACCATGCATAAATCAAAGGGACTTGAGTTCCCTGTGGTTGTCATTCCGTTTCATCACCAAATGCAGCAGCGCCCCTCTGGTCAGTTACCCTTTACCTTTAATGGACAAGAAATTCTTGTCCCGCAGTGTAAGGAACTAGGAGACGACTACTACCGCGTTGTGGGTAAAGATGCCCGTGAGCAACTGCATTTACTTTACGTAGCATGGACACGTCCTGTTGAAGAGCTGCATGCCGTTATCACCTCCACGCCGACACACGAACGTACTTCACCGTTGTTAAAAAGCTTACGAGTGCTGCTTGCAGATCATCAGGACAAAATGGATGAAAAAGGCTGCATCACCATCGGAGAAGTACCGGAAAGCACGCTCACAGAAGAAACGGTTGAAAAAGCAGATCACAACAAGCTGCTGCCTGAGCATGAAGATGTCCTTGCATGGAAACCGATGCACTGGCTGCCGCGATTAAAAATTTTCCGTAACCCACTTGAAGAAATTATCTATGATGAACGACGCCGCGGTATTCTTGTTCATACCTGCCTTGAGCATTTACGTGTTCTGGATAATCCGCAGGAAGATGTGCACCGCGCCATTCAGCATGGTATGCGCGAATATCCGCTGCCCATGGAAAACAGAGCAGAGGTAGAAGAAGAGCTGACGGATATGCTGTTATGGCTCACGTCTCTGCCAGACTTTACGAAATGGCAACACTTCGGAAGACCGGAACAAGGCATTATGGATGAACAAGGCAACCAGCACAGGGCTGACCTACTTGTTCGCGAACCTGACGCTATTACGATTGTCGAATATAAGACAGGTGGTCACGACCCTGCACACAAACAGCAGGTACGACGTTACCTCAACTTACTGAATGCCATGCCTGCGTATGACAACTGCGCACTGCTAGGCACGATTATTTACCTCGATTCACGCGAAACTGTAGACGTTACCCTTTCCACCGGAGCCTAACCATGCATACTCAACCATTTGTCATTATTCCTTGGCAGAACGATTTTATCTCCGGTCTTATGGAACGGGTTCTAGCAGATACCGACAATAATCCGGGTGATGCGCTAATTATCTTCCCGCATTCACGCCCGCGTAAATATCTGTCCGACAGCCTGCGTTTTAATGAAGCGCTTCCGAAACCGTTTCTTATGCCGCAAATCTTTCAGGTGAGCGATGTTTTCCAGATGCTCCGTAGCGAGTTGGAACCAACACCGCCTCACGTTATTGAGGTACTGGATCGTGTCGGCCTGTTAATGGAATGTATTCAGGATATTAATAAGAAAGACACCTTTACATCCGGTCCTCTTCAGTCGTTGCCGCTTAATGATCCACAGCGCTTTTTCCCATGGGGTATGCGCCTGAACTCGTTGCTGGAAGATTTCTTTAACCAGAACAAAACACCGGAAGATTACTACCACATGGAAGGACAGGTTGTTCCGTTTGCAGCAATACTGCTCGGGCAACTTGGTCGTATCCATGATGCATATACAGAAAAACTGGAAAATCGAGGCTGGACAACTCCGGGATACGATGCATTCCGAGTCCTGCAATTACTAAAAGACAGCTCCAAGCCGGTTATGAGTCTTTCTCATAAGAAAATTTACGTTGCAGGCTTCTATGGTCTTACCGGTGTAGAAAAAGAACTGTTCCGTATTCTACACACCGAATACGGCGCTACCATCATGATTCATTCTGATGCGGAAATATCATCAGGTGGGCAAACTCACTGGGCATGTCGTGAGCATAGAAAATGGATTTCTGAATGGTCAATCGGCACCGAACTCTGTGAAGAACCACAAGAGCGTGAACAAGATTTACAGCTCTATGAAGGGTTCGATCTACATTCACAGCTGGACGCAATGGAACAAAAGCTTCTGCAACAGGACTCCATCAGTGACACTGCCGTAGTTCTGCCGGACACTGGGCTTATGATGCCTGTACTCCACCATTTGCCACGTAAAGACGTGAACATTTCCATGGGCTACCCGCTCTGGCGTTCCAACTTATTCCAGCTATTAGAAGTCGTGCTGCATCTACAAGAAAACAAACGCGCGGACGGCTATTACTGGAAAGACATCATCTCTCTTATTCGTCATCCGTATATTAAAATGCTGACCATCGGAGAAGAGCGTCCGTTCGGTGTCACCTTGCATACTATGGAAAAAGAACTGCGCCGGGGTAAACGCTACACCACGCCTTTCACTATTCCATTTACTCGTGACGAAAATGTCACCGCTTCCGAAGAAGAAATGCAGGAACTGCTCCACAGAGTACTTTTCTGCGCTATCACAGCATGGGAAGAAATAGAGACACCTGCACAACTTGCGAACACCCTTTCTGACTTATGTACGGTGCTGCTGGAACATGGTGGCAACCTGTGGGATAGATTCCCGATTGATGCAGAATCCATGTACCGCATCATGCGTAAGGTAATCCCATCGTTACGTGAGTGCTCTCTTGCAAATCAGGAATTTTCTCAGGGCGTGCTTTTCACCATTCTGCGTGAAATCATTCGCGGCGAGCGTGTACCTTTTGAAGCTGACCCGCTTACCGGCTTGCAGGTTCTGGGTATGCTGGAATCTCGTCTACTACATTTTAAGAATGTGTATGTTCTGGATGCCACAGAAAACAAACTTCCCGGCTTACCGGGTAATGACCCGCTATTGCCTGACAGTCTGCGCTCCATGCTTGGTCTACCGGACGCGCGCCATCGTGAAAGCGTGGCAGCATATAACTTCTACCGCCTTATTCGCGGGGCAACAAATGTTCACGTGCTCTATCAGACAGGATCTGAGCGTACCGGTATTTTTGAAGAAAAGCATATTCGCTCCCGCTTTGTAGAAGAGCTGTTGTGGAAAGAAGAGTGCAAACAAGGCAAACTCCTTGCAGCAGGAGACGCACCCCTGCACGGTATCAGCTATCCCGTTTCAACAATCAAAAAAGAAGACCATGTCATTCAGCGCACTCCTGCAATTAATGACATGATTGAAACCTTCTTAGCCAAGCCGGTTTCACCTTCTGCACTTAACACATATCTCAACTGCCCTATGCAGTTCTATATGGAGCGTATTGGTAACTTGCGCCCTGTGGACGAAGTAAACGAGGCCGAAGATTTTGCTGCAATCGGTGACCTGTTCCATAAAGTTTTAGAAAAGTTTTTCACTGGCTATCTGCATAAGGAAACCGAATTCAGCAAACTTGATCCAGAGCCATTGCAACGCATGTTTATACAAATGCTTCATGAATCCAGTATCAAGGAAGAAGTGCCCTACGACTCCTTTGTCATGCTGGAGACAGCGGGCAAAGAGCGCCTGAGCCGCTTCCTGCGAAATCAGCCCATGGCTAAAATTGACTCTCTGGAAAAAAGACTTATTAAAACTATTGGTGTTGATGCAAAAGAGCGTTCCATCGCCGGAATTGCCGACCGAATTGATATCCGTGACAACACACGGGTTATTCTGGATTACAAAACAGGCAACATTCATAAACCGGACAACGAATTATGGCAGGATGAGTTCCTGATGGCGCAGATTCGTACATGGGATGGCGGCGTTGAGGACCCGCTTGACCAGTTAGCAGACAAAGTTATTAACCTGCAATTGCCTGCATACCTGTACATGATGCACAACCCTCGACTCACATCTGCTTGTGACGCCGGATGGGTTGAATTGAAAAAAGACGGTAAGGAGCATCTATTCTTTGAAAAAATTGATAATGAACTCCACGATGAAATTATCACAGAGCACATCCCCCTTATTCTCCAATTCATGCTCAGACACATCGAAAAATCACCAATAATTAGACCCCGAAAAGGTCGTCATTGCCAATGGTGCACTTGCACTGCCGGCTGTTCTGTGTAAAGACTAAGACGAAGCAAATAATTGGGTGCAGTATGTCTAAATTAACTACTACACTCCGACTGCGAGACACCGCGCAGTACATATAATCACAATACGGAATTGAAGCGCCGTATTTGGAGGACTGAATCATGTCATTTCCTACCTTGAAGATTGGCAACCTTGTTGCCAATACTCCTATTATTCAGGGAGGTATGGGCGTTGGAATTTCTCTTTCCAGGCTTGCTAGTGCCGTTGCCAATGAGGGAGGCATAGGAGTTATCGCTGGAGCTATGATCGGAATGAGTGAACCTGACGTAGGCAAAAATCCTTTGGAAGCAAACATCCGTGCTATGCGTAAAGAAATTCGCAAAGCAAAAGAGATGACCAAAGGTGTTCTCGGAGTAAACATTATGGTTGCTCTTACAAACTTTGCCGACCTCGTAAAAACCTCTTTGGATGAAAAGATCGACGTAATATTCTCAGGTGCAGGGCTTCCTATGGATTTACCTGCGTACCTGAAAGAGTATTACGAAGAACACAAGGAAAAAGCTAACACCAAACTTGTGCCTATAGTCTCATCAGCTCGCGCTGCTAAGATTCTTTGTAAAAAGTGGGCATCCAAGTATGATTACCTGCCAGACGCTTTTGTGGTTGAGGGACCCAAAGCAGGCGGCCATCTTGGTTTTAAAGCTGAACAGCTCGATGATCCTAACTTTGCACTTGAAAAAGTAATAAGTGAAGTAATTGAAGCTGTTAAAGAATTTGAAGAAAAATCAGGAAAAACCATTCCTGTTATCGCTGCAGGGGGCATCTACACCGGTGAAGATATTAAAAAATTCATCGAAATGGGTGCAGCAGGGGTACAGATGGGAACCAGATTTGTTGCTACAGATGAGTGTGATGCAGACGACCGCTTTAAACAAGCGTACGTTGAAGCACGAGAAGAAGACGTAACCGTTATTAAGAGCCCTGTGGGTCTCCCCGGTCGCGCTCTGAAAAACAAGTTTGTTGAAGACTCCCGAAACGGTCTTAAAAAGCCGTTCAAGTGCCCATTTGAGTGTATTCACAACTGCGCACATGAACAAAGCCCGTACTGCATCGCTGCAGCACTGCTTAATGCTAAAAAAGGCAACCTTTCTCGAGGCTTTGCATTCTCAGGTACTAACGTACACCGTATTAAAGAAATCATTCCCGTAGGAAAACTTATTGATTCTCTGCGAAATGAATTCTTAGCTACTAAAAAGTAGAACATTCCTTTCTGTTAACAGAAAAAGCCGTGACCATCTGGTCACGGCTTTTTTTCGTTATTTTTTGATGGCTACAGCATCATAAGATGCCACACAATTTTAGCATGATAACGTACTATCATGCCTCATCACACTTTATATTTTGAGCTCTGAACATTGTACAGCCCTGTCCTCTCAACTATGCTTACTAGAAGCAAAGGAGCTGATGCATGATCATTTCGCCAGAACAATTACGCACTAAAATATTATCATTTTATCCGGAAATTACAAAACACCAGATAAACTTGTCTGTTCATTTTGATAAAGAAAAAAAAGCATGGGTTGCTCAACTCTCTAAGCACCACCATGAATTAAGTACATATATTGAACCTAAAGATGCGCAAGAATGCTTGAATGGTATTGAATGTGTGTACTTGGGCACTCAGATAGGCCAATTCATTTTCAATTATTGCAGCGAAGGCTCTGAGTGTAACGTCAAATAAATATTACACCACTCCTAGGGCTGCCAATTACGTAATCGGCGGGGGACGCAAGCGTATAAAGGCAGTCCTTTTTTATGCAGAACGCTTATTAACCCAAAAAGTCTGCGATCCCCTGAGCTTTAAGCACATCAATTGTTATGCCACAGCCAGCAAGCAACATGGCAACACTCTCTTTCCCTTCTCCGGAAACTTTAAATTCCTGACGACGCAAACCCGCTGTCATCGCTGCCGACAACAACAGTTGAAGCAGCTCTAAATTTCCGCGAATCGGAGCACGTAAAACCAATTCTACATCAGCATGTGAGGACAACAATTCAAGCAATGCTGCACGCAATTGTTCTGCCTCAATAGCGTTCTCGATTGTTGAGACATACAGAGTCACACCGTTAGAGTCGCGCTCATAACTAAATCCATGCAGCTCTTCTAACTGCTTAGCAGATTCTTGCTTTGCCACGTTCAAAGTTTCATCAAGAAGCGTACCCTGCTCCTGAAAGTCTTCAGACGATTCTGTATCGCTGCTTGTTGTTGCTTCGAGCTTCTCCGGTAATTCCTGCTGTGCTTTATCTAATGATCGAGAGGCAATCCCAGCGGAAAGTGCTTCTTCAAACAATTCCCCTTCTAGCTCTGCTTCAAGCAAGGCAAACTTTTCATCTGCTGCTGAATCAGAAGAAAAGGAAGATGAATCATACTCTTGCGGTTCATATAAACTGGCAGGAACATCCACAGAAGCGGAAGTGCATTGCCGTTCTGCCCCCCCGTACAAATGATCATCAGCAGGCTTACCCTCTTCTAAGGAGGCAAGAGCAGCAGCCTCAGCGCTCTCAGAAAATTCAGCTTGACGAGCTTCACCATCAGCGGTTTCCACATCATCAGAACCAACTGATAGGGGTACTGATTTCCAAGCAGGATTTTTTGAATCAAACGCTGACATGGGAACGATATGAATCGCTTCTTCAGAAATATCGAGAACCATCTGCAACTGCTCTGCATTAAGCACCGTTGCAAATAAAACTTGTAAGTATGCACCAGACGTTGGAGACGCAAACTGTACACCCAACACCTGCCCACTTTTGTAAAGGAACTGAAGTAATGAAAAAGGAGTAAACTGGGTACCTGCTAACAGTCCGCTATCATCCAGTTCGAGTACAAAACATGTGCACTCCTGCATGAAGTCATCCTGCAACACATAGCCGGAAATAGAAAAGGCTACGTTCCCCTGCGGGTCACGTAGCGAATGCACAGCAAGCATCTTTTTTGCGTCAGAAGGCCATGTCGCCTCAATCAACTCTTTCAATGCATTATTAGCCTTAGAAATTTTCTCAGCATCGGCACTATCGAGAAACGCCACTATTGCACTGAATGCACGTATGACTTCTCGAATATTCACATACGAAAGTGATAATGTCCGTTTTCGGAACGCCCCGATCACCAGCTGCAACAAATCTACCAGAGCAACTGCATCAGTCAGCCCAAGTAAATTAAAACAGTTAGAAAGTAAGGGGGTTGTATTATATATTGTTGAAAGAAGCGCTGCATCTGCCCGTTCAGCAGATACTTCCAATTCCAAAAGGAATGGATCCAAATCATCAAGTACAGTTCGTGCGTCTGTCAGAATTGTTCCAACAAGCGAATCCAGCATTCAAACATCACTCCGTATGGGAAAATACCCTTGGCATGCAATAAGTCGCAACACTATACCCTGTTATGAGTTCAATGTACACATAGCTTGCGCAGCCCCACTATAACCTGTATGTCACAACCAATGGTTCCCCTTGCCAAATTGTAACCATTGCGTACACTATCCGTTGGACATGTTTTTTGCTTAGGCAATAGGAGGCATGGAATGTTCAAACGACTTATTATACTTTTTTGTGGAGTACTTATGATGTGCACTGCAACCGCAGCGTCTGCGGCAACGGTGACTAAACTCAAAAATGGTCTTACTGTTTTGATTCAAGAAGATAAGCGTTTTCCGCTTGTCTCAACAAGACTGTATGTACATGCTGGGTCAGGCTATGAAGAGCCTAGGGAAGCTGGCATCAGCCATGTGCTTGAACATATGGTTTTTAAAGGCACTAAAAACTATGCAAAAGGCCAGATCGCTGCAAGTATTGAAGAATTAGGTGGCTACCTTAACGCTGCAACTAGCTTTGATTACACAGTATACATTGCCGATCTACCCGCTGATGCATGGCAAACTGGACTGAAAGTTTTACGTGATCAGGCATTTTTTGCCAACATTGATGCGGAAGAGCTTGAGTCAGAAAAAAAAGTTATTATTTCCGAACTGGAGCGCGGTGAAGACAGCCCGTTCGGCCTCCTTTTCAAAAAGCTGCAACAGCAGACTATGAAAGGTACAACCTACGCATGGCCTATTATCGGCCACCGCGACACCATCAATTCCTTCACTCGCGAAGACATTACCAACTACATCAAAAAGCATTACCAGCCACAGCAGATGCTGTTGGTTGTATGCGGTGATATAGACAAAAAAGCTGTGCTCGCTGAAGCAGAAAAGCTTTACGGTGGCCTAGAAAACACTGCTAATGTTACTCCGCCATCCGTTGTTAATATTGACAAACTGGATATGTCTGGACCTAACATTCAGGTAATAGAAGGCAAGTGGAACAAAGTATACCTCGGTATCTCTTTCCCTATTCCGGGATTTGAAGATGTTAACACCACTGGCCTCGACATGTTGGCACAACTCGTGGGTGGAGACAAAACATCTCCATTCTACCGCAAGTACCAGTATGAAAAGCAACTAGTCGATGCCATCTCCGTATCTGCATATTCTTTTGAACGCGCAGGCCTTATCTACATTACAGCAGTGCTTGATGCAGATAAATTGGATAAATTCTGGCCTGAGTTGATGAAAGATTTACGCAACCTCAAGGCTTCTGAATTTAAAGATGAAGACATTGCCCGCGTTCGCTTAAATCTTGAAGATTCACTCTTCCGCTCTAAAGAAACTCTTTCCGGCCTTACTTCTAAAATCGGCATGTTCGAATTTTTCTTTGGCGGCGAACAAGGTGAACAGAATTACCTAGATGAAGTGAATAACGTAAACCGTGAACAGCTTCAGAACCTCATTGACACCTACCTCAAGCCGGAGCGTTTGCAGGCAACAGTCCTCGCACCACAGGATGGCGAAGTAAGCGGAACCACGCTTACCGCACAGGTAGTTAAAAATTGGGAATCAAAAGATGCTGTTAAAAAACAGCTGATTGCAAAAGACTTCACCGGCACAAAAGAAGTTATCGATCTCGGTAACGGTCGCCAGTTGATTCTGATTCCAGATGACACCCTGCCATACGTTGCTATTGATATGGACTTCATGGGTGGTGACACACTGATCAATGAAAATCAGGAAGGTCTTTCAGTACTTGCTGCCCGCGTTCTTACCAAAGGCACAGGTTCCATGGATGCGCCTGCCATTGAAGAATATCTTGCAGATCGTGCAGCATCAGTTGCAGCGTCTGCAAGCAGAAGAACATTTTCAGTAAGCGCGCGTTACCCTGCCCGTTTCTCTGGTGATATTCTGAAGCTCTTCACTAAAATGGTGCAGACTCCAACGTTGGCTGATGAGGAAGTTAATCGCGAAAAAGTTGATCAGATAGCGGGCATTAAATTGCGCGAAGACCAGCCACTGGGCTTGGCTACACGCAATCTCTTCCCGTTCCTGTTTACCGACTCCATCTACAGTTACTACCATGCAGGTATTCCGGCACAGGTAGAAAAATTTACAAAGGCTGACGTTGATGCTTTCTGGACAAAACAGAAAGCAATGCCATGGACAATGGCTGTCGCCGGTGAATTTGACCGTGATGCAATCATCGAATTTGCAAAACAGCTCCCTGCGCCAACAGAACCACGTCCTGAAAAGTTCATTCCTGTTTGGAATAAAGATCGCACCAAGTCCATTTCTCTCAAGGATCGTAATCAGGCACACCTGTTCATGATCTTTGAAACTGTGCCGCTTACCAGCAAAGACACAGCAGGACTTGAGCTCATGCAGACCATCCTCGCCGGTCAGAGCGGATTGCTCTTCAATGACCTACGCGACAAGCATGGCCTTGGATACACTGTAACTGCATCAAGCTGGCAGTCCACCATTACCGGCTTTACCTACTTCTACATCGGCACAGAGCCTGACAAAGAAGAAGCTGCAATGGCTGGTTTCCGCAGAATCATTAAAGAGATTCAAGACAAGCCTCTTTCTGAAGAGCAGATCAAACGCGGACAAAACTTGATGCGCGGTCAGTACTACCGTGGCCACCAGAGCCTCGGCAGTCGCAGTGCAGAAGCAGCAGGACTGGCAACAGCCCAGCTACCGCTCAGCTACAACAAAGACATCGTGGATCAAGTACAAAAACTTACTCCGAAAGATGTTCAGGAAATTGCGAAAAAATATCTCAATGCAGATAAAGCATACATCCTTCGCGTAGCACCATAAATACCCGAGTACAAAACATAAAAAGGGGTGAATCCATTGGATTCACCCCTTTTTTTTAATATTTATTCTAAGAAGCTTGTTGTCTCCGACGTGCAAGGAGCCAGCCCCTTGCATCCCCGCGAGGGGACGCCCTCTCGACTGCGACATAGCGAGACTATTTTTCTACTATCACGATATCTGCTTTATGAATTTTAGTCCTTACGGAATAAAAATAAGGGTGAGTCTATAGGACTCACCCTCATTACATTCTATAATTTCGACACTGTTGTGTAGTCTGACAGCTACCCTACTTGCAGACAACCACTACACGTCCTTCTTCAAGAAAATTATGTGCATTATTGATCTGTTGTAACAGCAAAGCCTGTTCATCTGAGATTACTATATTGCTTCGAGTTTCACCCTGAACCCCAATGGCCTTAAGTACCAATGGGTTAGTAGAGCTTCGTTTAGAAGCAATAGCCTCTTCCCATGTCCCTGCGTATTCCACCATACCATTTCTCAACGCTACATTACGGTTAACAACTCGTGGACTGTACAAAACATGTCCTGCTTCATCTACAATATTAACGGTAATGGCAGGGCTAATCCCCACTTCCCGCGCATCAATAAGCAATCCGGTGTAAGCAATAGGCAACACAGTGTCCGCTTCGGAAGATTCCTGCTGATGATTTGGAAGTACTGCTTCTTCAATAGATTCTGCTACCGCATTTGCAGCAGAATACGGGTTGTCATTCACCCGATGGAATGACACATGCTTACCGATAAGTTTCTCAAGGAACATATCACGCAGAGTAACACTCACTGTGACACTTGCTACGCCATCCTCGGCAAAGCTTTTTGAAGTAATACGAGAATTCTGCATGTCGCCACGCACAAACTGCATAATATCTTCATCTGCCCACAGTATATTCTTTACGTGCAATTTTTCCGTCACAGGAATTTTATTCAAAATCTCAAGTAAATTTTTTCGAGCATCAACAGTAGCTGCACGCATGGTTTTTAGGCGCGCTTCACGGCTACTTACCGCAAGACCTGTGGAAAGGCTCTCGCCTTTTGCAGTCACAGTGCCTGTAAGCCAATTTATTGATCCGTTAGTATACTCTTGAATATATCCAGGCTCATACGGTATAACCTTTTCCAACTCAAAACCGTCTTTCGAAAAGAGTGGAGCCTTCGGCATTTCTGCGGAGAGCTCTGAACCTCCCTTATACCACGACGGATCGGAAGTCTGCCCATGTTGTGCATGCTGTATCGGTTGCTGCGGCTGATATTGAAGCGTTGGAACAACTTTGCTTAGCGTTGTCTCTGAAGTATTAGAAACATCATGCGTGTCCTGCTTTCCATGTAATTCATTCAGACTTTCATTCTGTACCCGAGCCTCCACTTCACGTATGGCCTGCTCAATAAGTTGAATCTGTGTTGCTTCTGTAGATACACCTTCTGCAACTGGTGTTGCCATAGTGCTTGAAGCTTTAATTGCAACAGAATCTACCCCCGTATTTTCTGCTGCGGCCTGAGTTCCTAATAGTAATGTCACCATGCATACGCTTGCCAACACTCTTTTACTCACCATGTCACCCTCTCAAATTACTACCACATTACAAAAGCTTCAAAGTAGCTTCCAAATGATCCAACCAAATATCTACAAAGCTGGAATATTCAGCAAGCCCAAGCACCATAGGGGTACAACGAATACCTACTGCTTCGATCTGCGACTTCCAGGAATCATCATCACTGCCAGCCATGTCATTTCGAGCATGGCGTCCAACAACAGATAAAAACGGCATCAGCCACACACGCTTAATGTCTCTTGCTGCCAATTCCGGCAAGATGTGTTCAAGCGTATGATTACCATCCATTGTTCCAAGAAAAATATTCGGATCAATCTGTTGCAACTGCTGATAGACGGCTTCATAACAACTATCACCTTCATGGGATGATCCGTGCCCCATAAAAATAACCCCCTCTTCTGCTTTTCGGCTAGGAGGGATATGTCGAATAATCGCTGAAACAACCTGAGCAATGTCCTCTTCTGAATTGAGTAACGGCGCCCCGACACGTACGTTTTGCAAACGACCTGAGGTTACAAGAGCCTGTGCATGAGCGCATAGATCTTCATATTCAACACCGGGAATAATATGCAATGATTGCACAGCAATATGTGTATAGTTTTCAAAAGCCATCTTCTCCAGTGCCTTAACAACAGAATCTCGTTTCACACGCTGCGCAGCAAGACGGTCGCGAATAAGCTCAGAAGTAAATGCAAGCCGTACATTTACCCCGTTAAAACGCGAACGCACCCGTTCATCAAGAAGTCTGAGGGTCTGATGCGCCTGCAAATTATTAGCGCCAAATGCCACAAGTAAAATACCTTTTTTCATATACACACGCTAATATAAGTCTGGTGGTGAATGGAGGTCAGGAGATCTGAAAACCGTTGTCAAAAGCTGATTACACCAAATAAGATCAATAAATTTGAACAAAATAAATTAGCTAATCTACGCACAATTAGCAAGGTTATCCATAAGTAGACCATCTTCGTACCCATCAAAAAATGCTGAACAATACAGTTATACCGCCATCATAACCGAACGTTTTCCAACTTCCACGATTTCTAAGACAAGCAGATAATAACATACAATCTACCCAATAACTTAATATTTTTCTCTCATAGCTTCAAATTTGACCTTGCTTCTATCTATCGTTACAACAGCACAAATTTTATTCTTCCTTTAAGAGGTTTCTATATGAACTTACTCGTTACGGGCGGTTGCGGCTTTATCGGCTCCAACTACATCCACTATATTTTCAATACATTCACTGACATTACTGTCATCAATATGGATAAACTCACCTACGCGGGTAACCTTTTAAATTTACAATCAATAGAAAAAGAACACGGTGGAAAACGTTACTTCTTCGAACATGCAGACATTGCCGACGCAAACGCAGTGACTGACATCTTTGAAAAGTACGATATTGATGCTGTTATGAACTTCGCAGCTGAGTCACATGTTGACCGCTCTATTAATGACCCATCACCTTTCATTACGACGAACGTAATGGGCACACAGGTACTGCTTACAGCCGCGCGCAAAGCAAATATCGAACGCTTTGTGCATGTTTCTACTGATGAAGTGTACGGCGATCTATCACTCGACGACCCGGCATTTACAGAAGAAACACCGCTTCATCCAAGCAGCCCGTATTCTGCGTCAAAAGCTTCAGCAGATATGCTTGCATACGCATTTTACCGCACCTATGGATACAATGTTTCCATCACCCGTTGTTCCAATAACTACGGACCATACCAGTTTCCAGAAAAACTCATTCCATTGATGTTCAGCCTCGCATCAACCGACAAGCCACTACCTGTATACGGAACTGGCATGAACATTCGCGACTGGATTCACGTATCTGACCATTGCAGAGGCGTGCACCTTACACTCATGAAAGGTAAAGCAGGCAGAGCCTACAACTTTGGCGGCAATGCAGAACGTACCAACCTTGAAGTTATCCGAACAATTTTGAATGATCTTGGAAAGCCAGAAGATCTTATTGCTTTTGTTAAAGATCGTCCGGGACATGATCGGCGATATGCAATGGACTACACCCTTGCACAAAAAGAGCTTGGATATGAGCCAGAATACTCCTTTGAGCGTGGGATCAAGGAGACTCTCGACTGGTACAGGAAAAACCCGAATTGGTTAAAAGATGTCCAATCCGGTGCATATCTTGAATTCATGGAAAAATGGTACGGAACCAAGTAACTACTCCCCTATAAAGAAATACAATCGCCACTGGAAATGAGCATCTGCCCAATTTCAGTGGCGAAGTCATTCTATCCACTGGGCAAAAATGCTATTACCCCCCAACTGGTTTCGGCAACTAACTCTCCTTTTTATACGATTCTTTCTTGACGCATCACCATGCGAGTATTTACTCACTCAGTAATTAAATGATGCTCAGTACAATGTCATAATATATGAGCTCATCTAGCGGTCAAAAAAGAACTTCTCAATCCATAGAGAACCTCCCAGAACTAGATCTTTTGGGAGATATCGCTAATAACAACGGCAAGAAATCTCTCTTTTTTTATATATTAAAATTTAACTCACTGACATTTTTGAATGGTTGAAAGGATACTGCTGTGAATCTCGTTAATACATGTAAGGCACTCCTAAAAGATGCTGCTTCCGCCAGTTTCGATCTGTACAAAGTAATGATCCCTGTCATCATTATTGTAAAATTGCTTCAGGAACTTGACCTCATCCAATATCTCGCAGTGCCTCTCAAGCCAATTATGAGTATTGCGGGGCTTCCTGCTGAAATGGGTCTTGTATGGGCAACATCAATTGTCGTAAACTTGTACAGTGGTCTGATTGTATACATCTCAATGGTTCCGACAATGGACCCGCTAAGTGTTGCTCAAATCACAACACTCACCACAATGATGCTTTTTGCTCATTCTCTCCCTGTTGAATGTAAAGTTGCTCAAAAATGTGGTGTCTCCATGACAGGACAAATTGTTGTCCGCATGCTCTCTGCATTTTTAATCGGCTTTTTGATGAATCTTGTTTTTACAAAAACCGGCATATTTGCAGAGCAAAGCAAAATCCTATGGGAGCCACAGCTTCCTGAAGCCGGCGTTCTCTCTTGGGCATTAAACGAAGCTAACAACCTTGTTTACCTATTTTTTATCATTCTTGCCCTTTTTGCCATAATGCGTTTACTCACATATTATGGCATAACAGAAAAGCTCAACCACCTGCTCAAGCCGGTTCTTCAAGCCATCGGTATCGGTAAAGATGCTGCAACCCTTACTGTACTGGGTTTATCATTAGGTATCACATACGGTGGTGGCTTAATTATTCATGAAGTAAAATCAGGCAAACTGTCCAAGCGCGATGTATTTGCATCATTAACCCTTATGGGACTTGCTCACGCACTTATTGAAGATACTCTTCTCATGATGCTGCTTGGTGCGCATATGAGCGGCACCCTCTGGACACGCCTTATTTTTGCCATTATTTTCGTTGCAATCATGATGCGTTTCTACTCTAACGAGCCAGCTAAGGCGGCTCAAGGGACGAACTAATAAGGAAATTTGATGGGTAAAAATATATGGATCAACGCCGGAGAAACCTCCGGAGATCTACATGGCGGTAAACTCATGGAGGCTATTTCTGCCATAGCACCCGACACCACTTTTTGTGGAATGGGTGGGCAGGAAATGCGCTCCAAAGGTCTCGACGCCGTATTGCGTGTTGAGGATCTTTCCGTCATGGGCTTTACGGAAGTTCTCGGAAAGCTGTTCGACATTTTTAAAATGCTGAAGCAGATCAAAAACGAGTTAGCTATACGTCGCCCAGATGCTGTCATTCTTATTGATGCACCAGAATTCAACTTCCGTGTGGCAAAGTATGCTTACAAACTCGGCATTCCTGTTTACTACTACATCTCCCCAAAACTGTGGGCATGGCGAACAGGCAGGGCTAAGTTTATTGCTAAACATATTACTCGTCTCTTTTCTATTTTACCGTTTGAGGTTGAATTTTATAAGCAATTCGACATGGACATTGATTATATCGGCAACCCGCTTGTAGACGTGATTGACTGGCCTTCGATTGACCATATTCAACCAGTAACCAATCGCATTGGTATTCTCCCCGGAAGCCGTAAAAAAGAAATTGAATCGCTTATGCCTCAATTTGCTCTTGCTGCTTCCATTATGGCAAGAGAGAATCCAGAACTTGAATTTCACTGCATACAGGCACCCGGAATTTCACAGGAACGATTGCGAGAGTTGTGGACATGCTCTGTCCCACTCACAATTCACAGCCCTGAAAACAGATACGAGTTCATGCGCGGTTGTACTATGCTTATTGCGGCATCCGGCACTGTGACGCTGGAATCTGCCCTTGTTGGTACACCGACTTTGATTACCTATCAGCTTTCAAAATTAACATTTTTTCTGGGAACAAAATTCGTCAAAGTTCCATATGTGGGGCTACCAAACCTCATTATGGGACGCGAAGTCTTTCCAGAACTTTTGCAGGAAGATGCAAATGGTGATGTTATCGCCCAACGAGCGTTGGCGTGGCTCAATACTCACGGAAAGCTTGATGCTATCCGCAAAGACTTAGAAACGCTTCGCACAAAAATTGGTGAACCCGGTGCTGCCGACCGTGCTGCGAAACTAATTATCGAAGATTTATCAAAATAAAGATATTATCCTCTGGACAAGTGAATAATGAGCATTATATTTTATGAAAGGTAGAAAACGTAGTACTGTCTTTCAAACACTGCACTTTATGCTTGCAGGGGCTACTAAAAAGACGTAAACACTTTCGCCTGCGTGAATGGATTCTGCTTGCAGGATACTCCATTACAACGCACAATAAACCATCTGTCGTTAGTTCCCATTTTTGACTGACAACAGATACTCCCAATTTGGGGGCGCACTGGTTTCGACGGGGATAGAAGAAACCGGAGTTGCAGGTCGAGGCGCCGCTGGCCTCGTTAAAAGCGGCACTAAAGTAATTGCAAACGATTACGAATACGCACTGGCAGCTTAATTGACCGCCACATTCTCTTTGTTGACGTCAGATAGACTTAGAGAATGACAAAACACTATCCGACTAGTTTCAGTGGGCGTTTGCTGCAGCTGAAGCGAAACTTATACAGCTAACTGGCTTTACGTCGCCTGTTCTGGGGCAAAACGTAACGTGAGATAAAAATAATCTAGGACTAAACCTGTAGATGCTTCGAGTGGACCATTCTCGGACGCGAGTTCGATTCTCGCCGCCTCCACCATGAGGTACTTTTAAAGGGTTTCAGTAGATTTAAAAAATCAACTGAAACCCTTTTTTTATGGGGGTTTGAGGCATATTGACGGTTCCTGAAATATATTATGAGCGCAAACCGTTTGGGGGTAATATTGGGGGTAACATCGATATCTCAAGGAGCGTTACCCCCAATGAAGCTGAAAACCCACGTCATCCGTAGCTTAACGCCGGATAAAAAAACAAAACGCCACTATGACGGTGGCGGACTCTACTTAGAAGTGCGCACAACCGGTAATAAATTCTGGCGATGGAAATATCGTTTTGAAGGAAAAGAGAAACTTCTGTCCTTCGGACAATACCCCACCGTATCCCTAAAAGAAGCACGACTACGGAGAGACAAGGCAGCCCTCACACTTGCAGAAGGAATTGATCCGGGGTTTACCCAAAAACGTGCTCGATCTCCACTTACCTTTCGCGAAGTTGCTGAGGATTGGCTTTCAAAGCAAACTCAATGGAAACCAAACCATCACCGCACTGTTGTAGGCCGTCTCAACAATGACGTGTACAACACGCTAGGCGACCGCCCTATTGACGATCTGCAACCGATCGACTTCCTACATACCTTACGCCATATAGAAGCCAGAGGTGCCCACGTTACCGCACACAAGGTAAAGGGTATCTGCGGGCAGATCTGCCGCTACGCTGTCGCCTCCTGCATTATTCCAAGCGACCCTACGCGCGATCTTAAAGGCGCTCTCACTCCTCCCAAGCGCAACCACTTTGCAGCCTTCACCACCAAGGAAGAAGCAGGCCCCCTTATGCGTGTCATAAAAGGCTACAACGGCTTCTTTGTTACCAAGTGTGCTCTACTTATGACAGCCTACACGTTCACTCGTCAGGGCGAGCTACGCCACGCTGAGTGGTCAGAAGTTGACTTGAATGAACGTCAGTGGATTATTCCATCTCACAAAATGAAGATGAAGCGCGAACACATAGTGCCTCTTTCAGATCAAGTCATGGAGCTGTTGCTTGAGCTGCGAAAAGTAAGCGGACAAGGAAAATATCTTTTCCCGTCATTACGCACAGACGAAAAGCCCATAAGCGAAAACACCTGCAATGGTGCCCTTCGTCGCATGGGTTTTACTAAAGAGGAAATGACAGCGCATGGATTCCGCGCCATGGCATCATCAATTTTGAATGAAGCAGGCTACAATCCGGACGTGATAGAAATGCAGCTGGCGCATGTTCCTGCCAATAAAATTAGGGCAGCCTACAACCGCGCTCAGTACCTTCCAGAGCGGTACAAATTAATGCAAGACTGGGCAGACATGTTGGACACCTTCGAATCGCAGAAAAGTTAGGCTACATGCGACATTGCAGGCGCAGAGAAAAACCGCGCTTGCACAGTGCTTTTCTGTTTTCGTCTTGAAGTTTCAAATAAAAAAACAAGACAAGCTCATAACTTTCGGTAAGTTATGAGCTTTTTCTTTAAATTCAAGTCGTCTTCTCTTTTGCACAACTTGGCAAAACGTTGCAAAAAGTGCAATTGGCTATCCCACCATAATATCCAGTACTGGCGGGCTCTGGCACCCTGTTTTGCACCCCTCGCTAATTGCAAAAATGTGGCAAAAAAATGCTCGAAGGCGGGAGCGGAGGAGTGTTTTTTATTCTGGGCTGGAGTTTTTTTCAGGCGCGCACGAACAAGCCCCCACGTCTGCTTAATGTAAGGGCAAACGTAGGGGCTTTATCCATCAATTACTTATCGTACTTGAGCTACCTGCGGGGCACAGCGCAAAGCGCAGTCTACCATGTAGGCAGAGCGGGATTTCCCTGTAGCCTTGGCAGCTCTATCAATTTTATTACGTACGTACACAGGCATGGTAATGTTGACCGGCACTGCCTTCTTCTCAAGAAAAGACATATCTACATCAACCATCATTATCGCACCATCTTCTGCATCCTCAGAAGCCATCACGGTGGTAAGATCGGATGGAGTAGGCATCTCCATATCTTCCCCTTCCATGTAGCATTCAATTGCATCCTGAACATTGGCAGCAATCGCATCCTGTGTGCTGGCAGCGGAGAAGCATCCCGGAAAATCTGGGATGATCACACCGAAGTCAGAACCTTCATCCTTATGAATAATCACGGGATAGATCATATAATTCTCCTCTCGGAGGGGCATACGCCCCTCACCTATCTGAGTTTGACTTTAGAAAGTCTTTCTATACTTCGCAGAGTTCCTATCGGGGTTTCCATTTTGGGGTGTGGCACAATGACCATTCGCCCATCTGGATGTTTCAGCTTCATATGGCTGCCCCGAGAGTGAACCTCTTCAAAGCCTGCCTGCTTCAGCTTTTTGATAATATCTCTGCTTCGCATAAAACGATAATACGCATGATGCGCATAGAGTGCAACTTGAAATGCGCATTATACGCATAGCACAAAAAAGCCCCCTACCATTTGGCAAAGGGCTTTTTTGTGCAATTAAATCTTCTTTTCTCTTCTGGCACCCTGTGTTGCACCCCTCGCTAATTGCAAAAATGTGGCAAAAAAAATGCTCGAAGGCGGGAGCGGAGGAGTGTTTTTTATTTGCTAGCTGACTTTTTTCCAGACTGAAGCACGTTCTCGTTCCCAAACCTGCCCACTATCACGCTCTACAACTTGATAACCTTCAACTATTGTATTTTCCTCATCAAGCTGAACCTTGAACTCCACCTGTTCTTCTGACAAGCCTGTTCTTTGAGTCAACAAAAATTCTGATACAAACTTTCCAGACACATATTCTTCCCAAGCCGTTTTTTCATCAGGAATATCTCGCAACAATTGCAAATAACAATAGTGTCCTTCACTCAACCGCCCCAAGCCAAACAAGCTTGTAGCATGCGGAAAAATTGGAAGAGTTATTGATTTAACAACATCTGCTCTAGCACCATGCTCTAACGCTCTAAAACTTAAATCTATGAGCTGTATAAAAACATAGTCAACATGCAGTAAATCAAAATTAAATGCCCCACGTTTTTTCTTACATTTATCCAAAAACTTCTGAACACCAGCCAAACCAGCTCTATGCTCTAGCCCGCCAAGCACACTGATCAAGCCTCCGTACAGTCTATATCCATTTACATCGATCATGTAACGATCAATAACATTATACTCAACGTCTTTCCCAAAATAGATAGGCACAAAATCTTCTGCAATTGCTACAAAATCAATTGGATCTTCACACAATTCATTAACCTTTTTAGCAAGAACACGAAGCTCATTCATTAACATATCACGTTCATCTCGTTCTCGATCTTTCTCCACTTGCTCCTGCATCAACTCAGTCTGCCTCTGCATCGACTTCATTTGATCATTCATAACAGAAGCCTGCTCCCTAAACGACCAAACCAAATACACTATTGTCGCAAGTGAAAAAAAAGGCCCGAGTAATCCACCGAAAAAAGACCCAAACGCAGCCCAGTCGCCTGTTGTTGAGGATAAAATACCATCTCCCCAAAAACGCAGACTCCAAGCACATATTACAATCCCAACCGCAGCGAGAACTCCTGCAGCCAATAATTTAGTTTCTTTATCCATTTTCACCTCCTCTTTCACATACGCCCCACAGACACGCCATGCAACCTCTTGAAATAGCAACGTCATTCAAGGCACAAAATAAAGCCCCCTACCTTTGGCAGGGGGCTTCTTATTTCCATTCTTAATTCTTCTATTGTTATTCTTTAACCCGTTCTTCCATTCCGTCGAAGTGGGCGGCGCTTTCTTCTACGGCCTTTTCCATGGATTGAAGGATGAAGACTAGCTCTGGGTATTTATCGCCGAATTCTTCATGCATTAGGTTTAGGGAACGGGCGATATTGTAGAGATTCATTACGTGATCCGGCTGCTCTACTGGCTGACTCATGCTGTTACCCTCCGCTCTACTGTGTTGGCGAGTTGAATGAGCTTGTCTGCAATGTAGTCCAGCGCGAGGCTGCTTTCTGTTGTGGAAGTGTCTTTGCGAATCTGTTGGAGCGTTGCAGCTGCGTCGCGCAGCTCGTCCATGCTTGGAAGCATTCCGGTTGGAATGTTGGTTGATTGTGCCATGAGGCAACTCCTGTGATTTTGTTTGAGTATTGAGAAGTTCACCTTAGCCAATAAAAAAAGGTCGGGAGTTCTCAAACCGTTCACAGGAAACGGCAGAAGGTTTTCCCCTTACGGGTGTTGTATAACCTTCGTACTCCCGACCAAAATATTTGGTATATGTAAGTAAAGATGCTTCCTATCGCAAGATGCAATAATCCTAGGGACTGTGCATTTTGCTCATTGGACGCAAAAAAACCACTTCTAACGGGAGCGGGGTATCCGCCTGTGACTATAAAGGTAGGTGTTTGAGAGCACCTAGGAGAAAATTAGTCTTTTTTAGGGGTTGGTGTCAACTGGGGAACTTTATGAAATGAACTATTCATCTCTATAACGCTCAAGGAATTGATGTGCTATTTGACCATATGGATGCAAATTAACGCGCGATATAGGACTATCCCGCTTTAAAATTGCCATTCTCCTAGCTTTCAGATCATTAAAAATTGTTAATAAAACTCTTACAAAAAATTCATTCTTTAAACTCATCACCCTTATATCATTAATTTTTTTCAAAACCTCATTTTCTAACATGGAAATTTGTTTCTGACTATCTCTGTATACTCCCCCCCCTTCTTCAAACGAAACTTTATTAGAACAGCTTAACTCATCATTATGTTGTTGATATTTAACAAAATCTGTCCATATATCTGAAACAAGCCCTTGAACCACTTCACATCTAGTATGAAATGTTGTTATTTTGACACGATTCACATCCTTCTCTATCACTACATAACTACTTAAAACAAAAGAAAAAATCACTACTAAAGACGGACATAAAAAAAGACTCCAAATATATTTCCACCAATCTTTTTTCATCTACTCACCCACTTCAATCTCAACTAGCAGTTCCTCAACTAACTCATACACCCCAGCTGTAAGATACGGATAATAACTGACACATTGAGAATCCCTCTCAAGCCCTTCAGATTCTTTAACAGTTGAAATATACAACCCCTCTAACAAACCATACAACTCTAACTCAGTATCACTGTTACCACTCACCAAACTTTTTAGTTCATCAAGACTACACACTATCTCTGAAGAAACCCCTTGGAAGTTCACTTTCTCAGAAAAAATTAAATAGTTAAATCTTGCTAAAAAAGAGGAATGACTGTTCGCAACTGCAGCATTGTATCCATCTAGCTTCTTCATATTAGAATATATTTCAGATAGTGCCTTCCGGATTTTCAACACACGTTTTTTTTTATCTTCTATCTGTTCATTATGATCATCTTGAAACTTATCTATAAGTTCTTTCTGTTGACCAAGTGAACCCAATCCATTTAAAGCTACCATCATTTCAAGCTGTTCTAGTGCAACTTGCCTCGCTACAGAAACTCGTTGTTTCTCATACGAATCCCTATAACTAGTAAGAAGCCCGCCAATTAAGCTCACCACTATCCCAATCGAAAACATAGTAAAGAAATACCTCACATGATATTCCCTAACCATCTTCGAAATTAACTTTTCCAAAAATATAAACATCTTCAATTAGATCTCTATTAATTATTTAACAGTTAATACTAAAAGCAATATCAAATCATATAAACAGAATCACATGAGGCCGTCACAACAAACAATTAGTAAATTATTTCATGACATTTCTCAATATACCATTGCCATGAGCTTATAATGCTTCAATAAACAAAAATAGATAAATGAATATTTTTTCACTTTCATTCTTTTATTCAAACGGAACCATTTTCAAAGAGTTCCATGAAGGTGGAATTACTATTCCGTTCTTTCAAGGAGCTCTTACAGTCTTTTTCTACACTGGTGCAGTCTTATTCCCTCTTACCCCCTAATCCCATCAACACGCCCCCTACACTCGCCAACCTCATCACCATGTCCCGCAATCACACCACTTTGATTCGGTGTACCTGTGGCGGCTCCGGAGACTCTATGTGTATGGCTTGCCAACACGTGCAGAGCGTCGCGAACCTCCTGCCAGACTGTCAGCATTTCATCCAACAGGGATACGCCGCCATTTCCACCGCTCCCGATTTTAATCTTTGGCGCGGCTATGGTGAACACGCCGCCTGCGGTGTGGGTTGTGGCAGCATTTGAGGTTACGCTTATTGTGCCCGTTACGGACTGCGCTGCTTTGCCGCCGATTGTTTCTGTACGGTTTTCAGCAATGGTCTGGGTAAAGTTCTGGCCGACTGTATTGGAGTCTGCACCTTGTATGTTGCTTGTTCGGCTGCCCTTAACTTCTGTTTGCTGATTCTTACCCACTGCAACGCGCTTGTTGTCCGCCACAACGCAGCGTAGATCGCGCGCTGTTGTCAGGTTCAGACTATCCACGGCTGCTATGTTTGTGCGCCCGCCGGATGTAAGATTCATAGCGCCTAGGGCTTCTACTGTTTTTACGCCGCCTATTTCTTCAGAACTATTCTCCGCGATAGTGCGCAGCTCACGCGAAAGCTCGTCCACGGCTTCCACGCAGCGCCGCACATGCCGCAGGCTGTCATCCGTAATTGTTGCCTCACTGGTTCGCAGCCAGTTCCCTTGCGTATCTGCACTCTGGTAGACTGTGGCAGACTGCTGCCAACGTAGTTCGCCGTTAGTTAACTGTGGTAGAGAAAGCCCCATCGGGTAAATTTGCCGAATCACCGGATGATCGGCTCTACCATAGGCAAAGCCCAGAACAACCAGCGCGCCTGCTTCGGGAAAGGCAAACAGACCGGACTCCATGCCTGCACCAACCGGCACGGGCAGCGGTACTGCCTCGTAAATGGGGAATGCTTTGTCTCGCGTGCCTTCCGGCGTAAGAATCTCCACATCTACAGCGTAACGCGGTCTAAACCGCTCGCTTGTGCCGCCATCCTCCGGTGCATCACACACTTTTATTACCCGCGCATAGCGATCCAGATGCAAGCCCGCTGTCAGCTCCGGAAAGGTTCGCAGCACTATTTTTTTAATAAGGTCACGCATATTATCCCACCACCATCTCATGTCCTATCAACTGTAGCGACTTCACCCGCTGCCCATTCAGCAACACACCCGCACGTAACGCAGGAATTACCGGAAGCACCTTTGCTCCGGCTGCTGTTACGCCTGTAAAAAACTTTTCTTCAATATCCACTGGCCGCGTTGCCCAGCGACTATGTTTCCACGAGCCTACAAAGACAGAACCGTCCGGCTGCGGCTGCCAGAAATAATCCTCTATGCCAAACACCGCGCCGAGCTGATCCATGCCGTGGTAGCCACTGCCGAGGGTATGAAAATGCGGAATTTTGCGATCTGCATACGGCTGCTCCGGAACAGTAAAAGCAAGGTCTGTTTTGTCGCTGTAAGCGCGCAGAACATCGCGCAAGGTGGGGTGTCGTAGACTTATGGGAAGCTGATAGCTTAGCGCTGCCGCCATTTCTCTGCAAAAAATCTTCTGCGTCGCAGCATCTACCGTATGGCTGCTTTCAATGTAGCCGGTAAAAAATAGCTGGTCCTTGTTCTGACTGGAATAGCCGAGCCGAAACTGCACTATGCCGCTAAGCACACGCGGCGACTGCACACGAAACAACGCACGACCGGAGGTGTTGAGTTCCAGCCGCACATCATCTTCTACAAGCTTGCAGGGCTTGCCGCCGATATAGAGCGATTTACGCAGCTTCATGCCAGCGCCCTGTCTATTTTATGCAGAATATTTTCGAGCATTGTTAATGGCTCCTGTGCGGCTTCGGCTGTCTGCGGCGCGGGTTGCGAGCCTTCCTGCTTTGGGGCAATGGCTGCGCCTTCACTCTTTTGTGCTACCGGCTCCGGTGCTTTTTCACGCTTTTCCACTTTCTCCGGAACACTCAAATATTCTCGCAAGGTGAAGGAAACAGCCCACGCTTGCACGCCGTCTACCCGCTTCCAACTAAAACGATCGGAGACACGCACCTGCTTTATGCCTGCGGCGTTGGCTTCAAGGTTTGTGATGTTGTAAACCTTGCCCTCACCATGCTCGCCGCGTGCTTCTATTACACGGATTAACTCGCGCAGCTGCTTTGCATCCTCGCATCGAATATTGGTCGATACGCTCAGCTTTTTCGGCTTTACGCCTTTATCCACACGCGCCGTGCCGCTTGTTTCTCCGGAAAGATCTTCTGTGCGAATTTCCAACTCTCCGGAGACGGTCAAATTGTAGCCTGGTACATTGAATCCGCTCAGCTGCAAATATTCTGTCATAGCCCAAGCACCTCCTTCAGTACCTTCAATTGCCGCGGGCGCGCGAGCCAGCACATGGCGGCGCTCAGCTTGTACACGCTGGATGGCGTGCCGCTTTTAAACAGTTCACCGCGAAGCCCTGCAAGGCTGCCTTCACGATACAGCGCTTTTCCTGCGCCGCTCTTCATGCTTTCTACAAGCTGCTGCCATGCCTGTTCCGCCTGCTGAATATGCGCTGCTTTCTTATCCATAAGCGCTGCAAGCTGTGCCTCCGGCGTGGTTGATTCGTTGTATCCCTCGCCCACTGCCACAAGGCGACCTAGACGCGAATCCACAGAACGAACCGTGCCGTGTTGTCGCAGATCCCGTTGCTGGAACTCCGGCCAGATGCGTCCTGCAGGGGTAATAAATTTATCCTCCTCGTGCGTGTTCAGCGCATTTGCCCGACGCATAACAAGCTGCAATTCCGTTATCGGAAACACCTGCAAAAACGCATCGAGCTGCTTCACAAAATCCGAATGCGTTGCGCCATACAGCAGAACAAACACGGCTCCTAGTTTACCGGAAGGCAACGTTTCCTCCGCATCTACAAGCTTATTGCCTAGCGCCGTAAGCGCATCGTTAGGAGTAAGATAACTGTACTCGCCGCGACGATGCCCAACCGTATGCACATACGGATGCACGCATACACAGCGCCCCGACTGCGCAGTGAGATCAATCAACGCGCTTCGCAAAGTCGCAACAGTTGCCGCACCCGCAGAAAGTGGATTACGCGCAGCCGGCACAACTCCAGTAATAGAAGAAAGCCGTCCTTTGCTGCCAGCCAGTTCGCCAGCAGCTCCGGACAGCACAGGAGACAAAGAGTTATGAATACTCGCTCCGGTCGGAGCAAAAGAAATATTAGACCACAGCACTAAGCGTTACCAACTCTGCACGCAGCGCCTGTGCCTGCTCTTCCAGCTCCGCAAGCCGGTTGTCGTCAAAATCTGTAGATGTGCCCGCAAGTTTTGCGCGTAATGGACGAACAGAAGCGAGGTCATTGGCGGTTAGGAGGGATTGAATTTCTGTGATTCTTTGTTGGGCTTTTTCTGCTTCGGTTGGTTCTGGGGGGACAATAGCGTCAAGGCGAGCTTTTTCTGCCTTCCAAGCATCAACATATGGCTGCACTTCAAATTCAGAAACAGGGGCGGTGGTTAATCCGCCATCCGGTGTTGCAAATTCAATATGCCCCTGTTGCCCATCAAACTGAATAGCGTGCAAGGCTTCGTCAAAATCAAACTCCTGCAGCTCAAGTGCTTCACCGTCAACTAGTACTAATTTATCCGGCGCAATAACTGTTACATGCATGATGACTCCTAAAGACGTTTGATAAGGAATAAGCCGAGATATGGCGGACGGTTTTCGTGGGACTGGGAGCCGCCGGAATATAGTGTTCGGTAAACATACTCTTCATCGGTCGCCTGCCCCTGCTTCCCATCAGTCGTAAGATCTCGAAAACCAGCATCAACCCCACCGTTCGAACCAATAGTTCCCATTTTCAAAACCGATGAAAATGAATGTGTATCGTTTGTATATGGAGACAGGTGATAATGTTTAGCATTTTGATGGGATGAAAGTGAAACCTGCTCTGCACCGCCTGTGTTGCCAACAGAATACGTTCCTCCTGCAGCAATAATAAATCTGTCTCTGGCGTTTATGGTGCTTACTTGCCGCCCATCCGGTGCGGTGTACGTACGCCCGTCACAAACACCGTACCGTAAATCCGGTTGTCCCGTTTTGGCATCAATCGGCCTACCATCAGCGTTAACAGCACCATCAAACCAAATACACCCACCGTTAATACCAGTTGAGACTGTGCCCCAATAAAGTCCATCTTCCCCCTTTAATAATGAATTTCCGACTTCACCATTTAGCGGCAATATTTCATGCGGATCATCTGTGCGGCTGGCGTGCTTCTCAATCTCTGTAGCAACCTTCTTCATTGTCTCATGCGGATCTTCTTTATCCTGTGCATGAGAATCCGCCTTACCTTTCAAATACTCCACCAGATCACTAACAACCGTTTCCGTTCTGCGGGTATCCGTAACCACACCTACAGCGCTAATTTCTGCAACCTTTACCAAGTAATGTTTGGCCAGATTAGCATCTTCAAAATCTACTTTTTCCTGCACCAAAAAAGGCTCAATAACAGGCACAACATCACTGCCTTGCTGCTGCAATGACACATCTAAAAATACATTTTTTGGCAGTGCGGAAACAGTAATCTGTGTATCATTTTTTAAAACACAACGGATTCCTTCAACATACCCTGCACCAGCCTTCAGCACGTAGTTACTACCCTCCTTGCCCACGGAGAAACCATCGTTAAAAAAGCAGCTGCGCCCGTAGATGTCGCGATTACTCAAACGCTCACGTTCATCAATAGAACGAAGGCGCGCAGTAAAATCTACCTGCCATGTTTTAGCCTCAACAGTAACGTTGGTAACGGCCTTGGCTCCGGAAAATTCCAACAAAAAATTGCGCGTAAGATTATTACCAAGCGTGTTGCTTGCTTTATCCGTTTGCCACTTTTCTGTAACTGGCAAATGAGTCACGGCCACAAGCACATCATCCACAGATGAATACAGCCCAAGCCAGTTGAACTGGAAGTTTCCAATTTCACTTCCAAGCAGCATGGAATACACAACCTGATTCGGGTTAACGTACCCCTTAAAATCTTCGGAGATAACGTACTCATGCACCACATGTGCCTGTTCTGGCTTTTCCTCGCTGCGATCAACCGGCAGGCTCACATCAAGATCGGGGATATTGGCAAGAATGATGGTATCAATTGAAAGAACAGCCGCTGCACCTATCTTTTGCGCAATAAGCTGCTCCCCTGCTGTTGTAATTACTGTGCTCATAACGTTGCTGTTACCACCTGATAGTCGTTGTTAAACTCGTGTGCTGTTATCTGTAATGTCATTGGAGTAATTACTGTCCACCTATACCGCCTGCAGGTGCGTCCGTAATGCTGAATCAATACGGTCAGCAACCGTTGGTTTTCTGCCAGCTGGGAGTCGGATAACTGAATATCCACCACGTCCCAGTCCACACCGTCCATGCGCTCTTCAATTTCCACATAACCAATACCAAGCCGCAGAAAGATACGCTTGAATCCGGCAACACTTCCTGCATCTTTGGCGTTGATATATGCATACTTCACACGCTTGCGGAACAGACTCAGCGGCTCGCCCGTAAAGCGGTCTATGTCCCGCTGCCATGCAATGAGGTTCAACACTCCCTCTGCACATGTTTCCGGATCACTCTGCACGGCTGGCCACATTGCCCACTCGGTAAGCTTTGCAAACCACTGGGAACAAGCAGCAGCCAGCGCGCTTATCTGTTCTTTAGAAAACCAAAACGGTAGCTGCACTATTCTGCTCCCAGTAGAACTGTAAGAATAGAAAGCACTGGCAAAGTAAGCTCACTCATAATGTCATCATGAGAAAATTCGACAGAACGCAGATCTAAAAACTGACCATGGAGCTCGTCGGAAAGACGGGAGAAAGAAAAGCGACCAAGCGGCCATGTTTTGGAAACCGTAAAATCTGTGTTTTCTCTAAAGGCACAACGCACCATATTCTCAACACCAACTCGCAGCGCTTCCTGTTTCTCGTCTGTAAGATGCGGCACTGGGTGCACAGTAACTGTCAGCGGCACAGCAGTTGTAGGCATAGGAAAGCAGCGTAGATCGTCACCGTGTCCGTGGTTTCCGGTATCGCAAATGTGTGTGTTGATGGTGTCCACAACGTCCTGCGTAGGCACGCCTGTTTCAATCATCACATAACAATTGGCAGATCCGGCACCACGCGGAGCATCATGCTCAAAGAAAAGATAATCCGGACGAATGCCCGCAAAACTGGAAATTTCCGCCGTGTACGCAGCATCGTGATGATACTGCCCGACCGCAGAAAATTGATTACGACAACGCAACCGCAGCGGCTCGTCCTCTTCTGTATCTGCCCCTGCAACGTGCAACCAGTCCGCGTTGTTTGTAACGGAGGCAACACCCGTAATAGCCACCGGCAGAATAGAATAATATGACGGGCCAAGGTTGTAAGCATTGCCAATCTGCTCCGCTGTTACAGGTAAAAACCCTGTAAGCTGCCCGTCTTCAATGGTTACATCTGCATTGCTTACAAGCCTGTACACATAACCGTTAATTGGCGGGCTCTCCACAACCGTACCGGCTGGAATAAACAAAGCTCCCGTGCTTACGGTGCGGGTAACAACTAGCTGCCCTTGCGCCTTCACTCCGGCTTTTCGTTCCACATCCACGCCCCATGCATACAAATCAAGCCATGTGTTACTCGCGTATCGCAAAAAAACATTGGGCAACGCATGTTCAACAAGCAGCTTCACCAGCTGCTTACACGGCTCTGTAACAACAGCAGTAATCAGCCTCCAAAACGGACTCCACTTACTGTCATTTTGAATAAGGCCACCCTGCTCGCTGTTGATTGTATTCCAGCGCTGCTGCATAGCTTCTTCTGTTACAGGCACACCGGCATCTTGCAGCATGGCAGTAAATATTTTGTTAGGCTCAGCCACTAGGTTGCCTCCAGCTGCAAGGATAATTCTCCAAACTCAAGCGTCTGCGCCAGTACATAAAAAACACCAAGTTCCGGCTCTTCTATGTACACAGTACCAGGCTTAATTCGTTCATCTTCCTCAATAGCAATTTCAAGCTTAATAAGATTCGCAGAACGCCTACGCTTATCCTTGTTCGCGACCAGTTCCACAAGCAGCCCCGTCTCACGAATCATATGCACCAGATCCTGCGCAATGCAGTCCACATCATGCACCAATACAGGGTTACACCCTGCATCAAGGGTTATGTCGTCGTCCGTTACAAGCAAGTCAGTATATTTTGGCATTACGCACCAGCCATAAGCAGTTGTTCACGCAGGGCTTGCGCATCCTGTTTGCCTTCTGTGGTAATAACCACCTTGCCTATAGACTGGGTTCGGCTCTGGCTGCTGGATTGCGCATTAATAATCTTCTGCTGCACACCGCCAGCAGGCACAGCCGATGTGCGGGGAACTTCTAAAGAAGGAGAAGTAGAAGGGACAGCGTCATCCCCCATAGAAATATCCACCCCGGGGAGCAAATTCATTTTTTCCAAAACCCAATGGACTGCGCCGCCGAGTGAATCAAACCATTTAAGAATGGACTTGAACACGCCCTCAAAACCTTCATCAAAAAAGGTGAACAGCAGCCCGATAGGCGTAAACAGTTTTACAAAATCAAACGCTGCATACAGGGCTTCGCTCCATCCGGCATCAGTAAACGCTGCTGCAAGATCATCCCACCAGTAAATCAGCGCGCCAACTGCTGCTACAACACCAATAATTGCGGCAATAATCCATGTGCCAGGGAAACCCCACAACGCAAAGTTAGCAAGCCACTGAGAACCGGAATACGCGGTCCATATACCCTTGCTCCATGCAACAGCTCTACCTAACGGGCCAAAAATTGTGCTTAATCCGAGCGTTGCTATACTCATAATGCCAGAAGCTGCAGCTGCAGCGCCAAGGATGCCCGTAAACCCAATAAGCACAACCGCACCATATCCAACCCAGCGCGTAAGGTTTGGAAACTCCTGCGACCAGCCAAGCATTGTTGCAGATCCATTCGCAAAGGCATCAACAATAGGATTAATTGCAGGCAGCAAAGCCTGCCCAAGCACAGTAGTAAGAGCACGACCACCGGCAGAAAGCCTATCGAACGGATCAACCATTCCCTTTGCCATCTGCTCCGCCTTGCTCATGCCATCCACGTTACCGAGATTTGCAATGGATTCGCTAAGACTGTCAGTGTCCGACATCAGCAGCTTAATAAGAGAAACAGCCTCGTCCGAGCCAAACGCCTTTTTAAGCTCATCACCTTCTGCAACGTCCAGCGTATCGCCAAACTTACCTTTAAGCTTGGTGAGAATATCCATCATGCCGAGCATGTTGCCGTTGGCGTCTGTAAAATCCAGCCCAAGCTTTTCCTGCGCGCCGCCAATGCCGGAAAGAAACGACTTGTACTTAGTACCGGCTTCACTACCGGACATAGTCGCCTGCAGGCTGCCCATAACCGCCATCTGCTCTGCCATATCAATTCCGGCAGAAGTAGCGTTGGCTCCAATGGCAGTAAACGCGGCAGACATTTGCGAGCCTGTGGTTTTAAACATCTGAACAGCCGTTGCAGTTTTACCCGCAAGCTGCTCTACCCACGTGGCCTTGCCCATCTCGTTGGCTTGCGCTTTAAAAATGCCGAACATTGTACCGGTGTAATCGGTAATGGTAGCAGCATCAGCTTTGGTTGCTTTTGCAAGCACGTTGGAAGCTTTGGTAAAACTTGCCAGCTCGTTGCCTGTTAAGCCGGAAATGGAAGACTGAATGTCATACGCAGAAGCCGCAACAGCATCCGCTGCCACGCCATAGTCTATGGAAAAACCAAGCGCAGCTCGGTTCAATTTGCCAAGCGCTGCGCTATCAACATCAAGGCTGCCAACTTCTGCCAGCGCCCTATTTAAATCCCGCGCTGGGGAAAGCATGGCATCAAGCCCCTGCCCAGCACCCCACATGCCCGCTGCGCCAACACCAATTTGCGTAAAAGACTTACGTGCGTGCCCTGCAAGGCCATCCAGTTTCTTTTGGATTTTACCTACAGGGCCGGTAACATCATCTTTAAGTCCAAGCTTAAACCAAAGTTTTTCCATCCACACGTGCTAACCACCAAATGCCTTTGCTATGCCGTTGCACACAGCTATTTCCATTTTGTGCCAGTAGTCTTTTTCTAAAAACATGGCCTCGCCCATACAGCGCTCTGTAACTTCACGCTCCGGAAACCATTTACGCGTCAATGCAAGCATCTGCTCCAGCGCATTATGTTCCATGCCCTCTGCAATGCTTTCTACTTTCCCAGCGTAATAGTAACCTTAGGCTTGTAGCTGCTAATAACCGCTGCAGCCAACTCAATGGCAACGCCTGGCTGTTCAAGCAGATCCCGAAGCGCGTCTTTGCATTCAGCCTTCACAGTGCGCATAAGAAAATTGTGGCAAGGGTTAATCTTGTCCGTTGGCTGCATCTCGTTTGCGTAGGTGTTAAACGCATCCAGCGTCACATCAAAAGCAAGGTCAGTCCCATTAACAGTAAGAGAAATAGTTTTATCCACAGTACGCTCCACCTATTTGGTATTAATAAGCTGAAAAAGCTGTTCGAACCGCTTATCAAAACGATCCTCAAAGCCTGCCAGCATTTTTTCTAAATCCTGCTTGGAAGTGTAATTGCGCGCCACATACAGCTTAAAGTCCTGCAATTGGCTGCGACTCGACTGCGCGTACTGGAACAAATAAACATTCCACATAAGCACAAACGGCCACACATAACGCGCAATCCACTCAAAAATTTCTGCTGCGTCCATCTACAGCCCTGCTTTTACCTGCTGCTTTTTATCGTACGAACGGGAGGCAGAGTATCCAAGGTAGCCGGAGCCAAACAGCACCCACAACGGTTCCGGAATTGCCTCAAACATAAGCTTCAAATTAGTCGCCGCCTGTTTCATCTGTACCGGCCACCAAACGCCCACAATGCTTCCAAGCACCACAAGCAAGATTACCCCGTACATCACATACAAAAACATAGGCCGCGCTCTGCTTGTCCACTTATCCTTGCTCTGTGCCTCTGCAACAATGGCAGAATACCGCGCGTTAAGCTGCGCAAGCTCGCCATTTTGCTCCATCTGCCGCAGTTCGCTTGTTGCCTTTGCCTGCTGTGCAGGGTCAGGAAAAATGCGTTTAATCAGCGTATCGCCAAGATTAATTAAATCTCCAAGCATACTAAACCCGCGCCAGCTGGCAGCCTTCCATAATCACTTCCGGATCATACGGATTAACGCCATTTTCATGCACAATGATCACCGCAACCAAGTCTTCCAAATGGTCAGCAACGCGAATAACTTCATCCACGCCAACGCCCACACGCTGCGCTACATGCTCCACATACGAATCAGTGTCGTTTTCCACCGGCGGTGCCCAGCGGTTAACAATCCCTTCCACCGTGTTAATCCCATGCTTGCGCTCATACGTAAGCAAGGTTCTGCCCATTGCACGAACGCCGTGCTGCGGATCTACAAACGTACAAAAATCGTCGTCCAGCTGATCTTCCGCCAAGCCCTTCCAGTCAGCACCGTGCCGAATGTTTCCCGGGTTGTTGTTACGAATCCCACGTGGTGCTCTAACCATACGCTGCCTCCTGTTCTGTTTGGCATTCAATACACAGCCTGCAACCCACAACAGCCTCACGCCTAGCTTTCGGAATAGCCTCCCCGCACTCGTCACAATGCGTTAAGCTTTCCCCGCAGCCACGGGCAGCCTGTGCCTCTGCAATGGCAGATTGAATAATACGCTGCTCAATCTCAGACGCTCTATCAAACTGGTCCACCTACAGCAGCCCCTCTGTCTCGTCCTTACGCAAATAAGGCACACCCCCAATGCGCACAAAGTTGGGCGAAGTAACGTCGTAGCTCACCTTACGCAGCAGCTTTTCGCCGCCCTTAGAGTCCACATCTAAAATGGAGCTCAGTTTAAGTTTACAGCCAAACGCCTCAACCTTGTCTTCTTCGCCATCAGCAGTCTTGCCATAAAACAACAAGTCAAAAGGCTTTAAGCCGCGATAAGAGCCCGCAGCCTTTGCCGCTTCTTTAATCAACTTAAAGTTAGCAAGGTCCAACTCAAGCTCGCCGCTGGCAGAAACATCACCGTCCACATACCCGTTCGGCACGCCGCCGTCAGAAGCAACAGCCGTGTTGTCCGTAATGTCCAGCGTGGCCTTGGCAACACGCACGCGCATATCGCCAACCGTTACATCAATATTTTTTCCGCTTAGTCTTTGCATACTAATCCTTACGTTAAGCTGTTCATAAATGTGCGTTTAGGGACAGCCTTAACCGTAGTTTTTTAGATCAAGAAGTAGATTACAGGTAATGTCTTTCGGGCTGTTGTACGGTCGCGCTGCCATGTAGATTTCAACCTTGTTTTTGGTTGGCCAGCTTATGACAATGTCACCATCTTTGGGCGGCTCAATTTCTCCAGGGAAAACCTCACCGAGAATTTCAACGGCTTTGGCCATCTCAAAGAGCGGTCGCATAAAATAGGATTGATTGGAGACAATGGAGGAAGGGGTAGAGTTCAATTTGCGATCAGCAATGCGGGACACTGCTAGCGGATAGACTCGACGCATAGCTTTTTGCACCACACGCAGATTTTCGATTACTTGATAATCGCCGCCGGAAACATCGAGTAGATGCCCGTCTGTCCAGTACATGCCCTCGTAGTCTGGATACCACCACGGCACGGAGTAGCGTGCATCTGCAAGCGCTTTGAGGATAGAACGGTCAACAGGTCTGCCAAGCTTGTCTTGCGGCTTGTTGGACCACTCGCCAAGAAGATTACCGGTTGCCACTCGCATTGGAGAATCCGCCACGGTAACGGCTCTGTTGGCTAAGCGTCCTGCGTAGGTGCCTAGCTCGTGCCCCCATAAGTATGGAACAACGGAGACTGTATCCGCTCGCAGCCCTGTCAGTACTGCAATGGCTGCTTCTGTGTATACTGCCCAAGAATCTGCTACTGGATCAAGCTTACGGAAGGCGGCAAGAAACAACGTTGGACGCATATATTCTGCCATCACTTCGGCCTGCTTTGTCTGCATGGCTTCAATCTCTGTGGATTCGGTTACGGGATCTGTCAGCACAAAGCCTTCAACGCTTTTTTGCTCCATCACGTAATCAACAGCTTCTTTCCATGTAAGCACACCATCGAGCACAAACACGCAGGCATTCCAGTTTTGTCCGGCATTAACTTTTGCCGCTTCAACCTGAGTTTTCAGTACACTTTCAGCCTCGCCAAGTACGGCATCGAGGTCTGTATCTGTATTCACCATATGCAAGCTGCCGCGTCCGGTTTCTCCCAGCCCGATAAAGCAGAAAAAGCGCTCTACTTCTTTAAACGGCCCTTGGTTCCGGTTAAGGCGGTTAACTTGCACTACAGGAGTTGCCATTTGCACCTCTTATTTCTTGAGTTTTTCTATGGTCTGGCGAGCCAAGTCTTGTAACATTTCTTTTGCATCGTCTGGCGTCGCACCAAGGAAAGGTCGCGCGGGCGTCTCTACATCCCACCGAGTTTTGCTAAGCCCTGCACCGCGCATAAATCGCAGTATCCGTCCGGCTTGCCCTAGCGTCATGTTTTCACGAATCCACTTTACAGAAACACGTTTTAGCAGTGTCCCCTTGCCGCGTTTTCGCTTCTTCCGCACACGGTATCCGGCATCAATAAGAGACTTGGCTTGAGCACGGGTTGCAGGCTTATTGTAATCTGGCCGCCCGTACACTTTTTCAGCCTTTTTCTTGCTCCAAGGTTCGGGAATACCCTTCTGGTGCCTGTTGGCAATCTGCCCAGCAATTTTGTTTCCGTAGGTAACTTCAGCAGAATCAGACCCACGCCCGTAAACAGTTAAGCCCTTGCTCTTACCAACCTTGGCTTTTGCCAGCCCACGCAGCAGACGTCGCTTATTGCGTGCATCCTTACGCGGTGCCATTGGCAAACCTTCAACTGTACGCTGCTGCCGAATATTCAACACGGCCTGCTTACGCACTGCACGCGCCATTGTCATAATAATCTTGCGCTGGTCTCGTGGTGGCATGGCTAAAATGCCCAGCTGATCTTTGAGCTTAAGACGGGACTTCCTATCTACAGAAAATTCAAGCGCGCTATTGTTCGCCATGCGCCTTACCGTCCATACCGGCTAGCTCTTCAGCCACATCAATCGGCACATCTGCCACACGCCATTTTTTGCCATTAAACAGAATAGGCCCTTGCTCATCCGGCACCATCTGCAACGGTTCTTCAAACTCTATGGCAAGATCAACATCAGCAGTAAAATCGTCATTCAGGCTTGCATCCACTTCCGGATCAGCGAGTCCGGCATGGTCACGGTCTTTGTCGTGGTCATGCAGCCAGCTCATAACTAAAAGCAGCAATTCGCTACTGCTCCCGTTGAATGCTTCCACCTGAATAAGTGCGTCATACTTAAACACACCAAGCTCCACGCCGTGTCCTAAGTCGCGACCAGTGGGGATTGTCTCTCCCCTGTCTGCCACACTCAGCACTTGCTCTTTGGTCAAGTTTGCTGCTTGCAGTAAAAAGGAGGTGAGTGCTGTAAGCTTCTTCATTAAATCAGCTCCACATCAACACGACCGCTACCCAAGAAATCGGCAATGGCCTGTGCTGCATAGGCAAGAAAGTTTTCCGTTGTTTCTTCGCTTTCCCGCGCTTCGTTTCTGGCTGCTTCCCTGCGGTTAATTGTGGCAAACTGAGGTAGAAGCAGCGCCTTGGAGTACGTAAACACAGCCCGCTTGTAATGTAGCAACGCTGCTGTTTCGTCTCCCAAGGCGCCGCCCTGCTCATCCTCCGGAACGGAGGAAAGGGAGCCACACCCACGCATTATCATGTCACGCTTCCATTCAACCAACTGGCGATTCGTCCACACAACGCCTAGCTTCAGGTGATCCACCAACAGCTGCTCTGCATAATCCTGCGGCAGTCGATAGATTGCTTGAAACTCGGCAACGGTAACGTCCGGCCAAAAACCGTCATTGCGTATAACAACAGTAGAAGCTGTAGAAGTGTGTCCGGAGAATGCTGTCATTTCGTCATCCTTTTTAGAGAGACTGGCTTTTTCAAAAGCTCGGCGTACACGTTGGTATCCAGTTTTTGAAAAGCCAGTCTTCTCGGGGGTCGAGGAGTACCTAGCTTACTATCCTTACTCACAAACCGTTCAAAAATGTACGAGAGCAAGGCGCAAGCAAATATCAAGATCGAAGCGTATCAGAGACATACGTGAGAGTTTGGTATTTGCGCAGCAACGCAGCTATCGTGTGTTTTTCAACGGTTTGCAGCGCGCTTTCGTGCATCTGCCAAGGCAGTTTTGACCTTGGCTCCCAGAGAAAGCGCCTCTTCCAGCACATCCACTGCTGCTGTAAATTTTTCTGCACGGGCAAGAACAAGCCCCTGCTGTCGATAAAACTTCGCGGTCACTTCATCCGGCAAATCCCACGGCTGGCAGCAAACACCGTCTGCATTGTTGAACACCGTTGCAAAATACGGCTGCACGCTGTGGCCTGCATCAAACTGCGTATCTGCCCATTCCAAAATCGCATCCGCTACAAAAATCTCAACGGTTCTATTAAACCGCTCCGGCAAAGCAACGCCCGCTTCAATGCACCACAAAGCATACGTAACAGCAGAATCCAGCTCGCCAGTGTCAAACAGCCAAACCAAATACCAGCCAAGCAGCTCATGCTTAACGGAACTCGCACGCAGGCGCTCAACATACCCAGCGTACTTATCCACCAGCTCGCGCTTAACATCCGCCTTGCGTTCGCGAGAATTAATCCCCTTCAGGCTTTTCAAATCCTGCTCAAGCGCCTTGTCCAACAAAGCACCCAGCTGCTGATTCCCAATCAAGCCCGAAGGTGCAACCTTCAGCGTGTCCGGCTTCTCCGGCTCAGGCTGCCCCGCCTCTGCACGCTCTTTCTGCGCCCGAACTTTTTGCTGATATGTGAGCATTAAACTCATAACGATCCCCTAATAAAAATCATTCTTTTAAAACTGAGCCAGCTTCGTGCAGTGCAAGGCGCGAGCAAACTTCAGACTCGAAGCGTATTGAGACATACGTGAGAGTTTGACGTTTGCGAGCAACGCAGCAATGTGCGGAGCTGGCATCAGTTTTTACGCCCAACCGTCGCCGGCTGCGTTTGGCAACTTCACATTGTCAAACTCAACTGCAACAAGCTGTTCTACATCTTCAACAACATAGCCCTCGTTACGACTGTTGAAGTCTTCAACGCGATCTTTTTCAGGCTTGTCTTTGATGTGCCGACGCCACTTGCCGTCTTGGAAATAGATGGAGAGGTTTTTGTGATTGGTGATTACCAGACCACGCCCTGGGAAGTTGGATGGAGTCTCCCACGGCAAACCGCCTAGAGTTGCCATGGCTGTGTTCATGGCGTTCTTTTCTGTTGGCGTGCCTTTAACGGCTATGAGCAATGCAGCGCGTTCGCGTGCAATCAGCTCGTCACCGACCATTACGACTAACCCTTTGCGCTTCCATTTCGGGATGCCCTGCAGCATGTCGTTAACGGCAAGATCAAGGTTGGCGTAGTCGCCGCCTTCACCGATTCGGATCTCGTCGGCTGTTGCACCTTGAGAGATAATATTCTCCGGCTTGCGGTCGCGCATGTACTGGATCCAACCCGGGAGAACATCCTGCATAAGCGGGAATGTTGTAAGATTGGTATCCTTGGCGGCATGTGTACCGTACCAGCCAACAATTTCGCGATCGTTTGCGATTTGCGCTTGTACGTTGCGGGTGTAGCGATCGTGGAAATCTGGAAACTTCGCCCATACGTCCATGGTTCGGTAGGTCATGTACACATCGCTGTTCACTTGGTGCAGCTGGTACTCGTATGGTTCCAGACCAAGCACATCGCGCGGCATGCGTTCTTTACCGTCAACACTTGTGTCGGTTCTGCCGGACACAGGGCCGGTAACGCAGCCTAAAATATTCTGCCCCTGCAGCTCGAGCACAGGGATAACGTTGATCTTCGGCAGGAAGGAGGATTGCTCTACAATCTTATCCTGCAATCTTTGCTGAACAGAAGGAGCAAGCGAGAACTGCTCCTGCACGGAAGCAACGCCGTAGCCTTCGCAGTAGGCTTTGCACAGGGCATTGAAGGCTTGTCTTGTTAATGTATTCAAGCGCGCCCCCTAGATTAGTGCGTTGCCGCTGGCAGGGTTAGCGTTCTCCGGAACATTGGTTCCGCCGGCTGCGCCTTCCATACGCTGCGCCATGCTGCCAAACTGCTCGGAAAGCTTGTTCATGCTGCTTACAAGCGGCTCCAGCTGCGCGGAAAAATTGTTCTCCGGCTCGGCTTTTGCGGGTTCCGGCTTTGGTTCCGGCGCGGCCTGCTGGCTGTCAAACTTACCTGCCAAGCCATCAACTGCGCTTTTGGTATCGGTTAGGGCACCGAGCAGCTGCTTAAACTGTTCTTCGGTCATGCTTTCCTCTTGTGTTTCTGGTTCTGTAGAATTGCTGCCGAACAGCGCAGCACCCAGACGCTGGAATAAAGAATAGGCTTCTGGCTTTTGTTCGTCCGGCTGCGCTGCGGCAGCAAAAAAGGATGGTAGCTCTACACCGGTGTAAAAATTACCGGCTTGCTCGCTTTGCTTGGTACGCTGTGCGGTGAACAGGCGAATCTGCTCGGTTCCGAGCGAGGCAGGAGTATCGGTAATGGCAATACCTGCAAGGTACGCCTTGCCGGAGTTACCAAAGTTGTCCCAGATTTCTATGGAAGAATAGAGCTTCTGCCCTTCCTTATTCTTTTCCAGAAAACGCCAGCCCGGCTTAAACTTGGCGTACAGTTCCACCAGCTCACCGTTCTCGCGTGCTTCCACTGCGGCTACGGTTCCGTGGTTGCCAAAAAAACGCTCGTGCTCCGGCCAAATTACTGCCTCATACGTGCTAGGGCTGTAGGACTCCGCAATATCGCGTAAATCCTGCGGCGCTATCTCGCGCCCGTCTATTGTGGCGCCGGACTGTGCAACTTTGATAAACTCTGTGTATAACATGATGTAAACATACACGTATAAATGCATGTTACAACGTAATAGAGTCCTAAAAGACTAGTATAGGACTGTAGAATGGGGAGATATAAAGAAAGGATATGTACTGTAGCGGCATGCCGCAGTATCCAGAAGAAGTAAAAATAGCAGCGCGTGACTTGTTTCTGCGCAAGCACACCATTGCAGAAATACACAAAATGCTCAACCTGTCTAAACGCACGCTCTACCATTGGCGTGATAAAGACGGTTGGGACAACCTGCTACAGCACGAAAGCACAATACACGCCACCAAGCGCCGCCTAGTGCTGCTCACAGGTAAGGAAGACAAGGACAAGACCGACCTTGCAGAGCTGAACACGCTTGTAAATATTTTAGAGCGCCTGCAAAAGCTAAACGAGCGCAGATTCAAAGCGCAGCAGGAAGCATACGAAGCTGATCCGCAAGAAGAAGGCGGCAAGCAAGCCCGCACCAAGGGCAAGAAAAAGCCCAAAAAGAAAATCAAAAACGATGTATCGCACCTCACAGCAGAGGACTTTGCAGAACTCCTCCACGGCGACTATTTCGTCTATCAGCACGAGCTGCGCGAAGCCAAGCGCTACCGCAACCGCTTCATTCTCAAATCACGCCAAATCGGTGCCACATGGTATTTCGCGCAGGAAGCATTTGAAGACGCATGCCTAACAGGCGACAACCAAATCTTCCTTTCCGCCACACGCGCACAGGCAGATGTTTTCCGCTGTTACATAATCGCCATAGCCGAGCAAAAATTCGGCATCGAGCTAAAAGGCAAAGACAAGCTGGAGCTACACACAGCCCACGGCACAGCCACGCTCTACTTCCTTTCCAACAACTCAAAAAGCGCGCAGTCCTACCACGGGCACGTGTACATTGATGAATGTTTCTGGATCAACAAATTCAGCGAGCTCTACAAAGTCGCCACCGGCATGGCAACGCACAAAAAGTGGCGCCGCACCATTTTCTCCACCCCGTCATGCGTCAGTCACGAGGCATACCCCCTCTGGGCAGGCGAGCTATACAACAAGCGTTTCAAAACAAAGCGCGTTCAGTTCCCAACCTTCGAGGAGATGCAAAGCGGCGTAGAATGTGCCGACAAAATCTGGCGCAAAATCATCACCATCCAAGACGCAATGGCGGGCGGCTGCGGCCTCTTCGACATAAAGCAGCTCAAGCAGGAATACAGCCCCGAAGATTTCGCCAACCTCTTCGCCTGCAAGTTCATAGACGGCAGCCTAGGCGTATTCAAACTCTCCGCCCTAGAGCAATGCTACGCAGACAGCAGCGACTGGCACGATTACAGAGCAGACATACTGCGCCCATTCGGCAACATGCCCGTATGGGGCGGGTACGATCCATCCCGCAGCCGCGACGATGCATCGTTCGTCATAGTAGCGCCGCCGCTAGAGCCGCAAGGCACCTTCCGCGTGCTCGCCCGCTACAAGTGGATAGGCCAATCACTGCGCTGGCAGGCAGAGCAGATAAAGCTCCTCACCCAGCGCTACAACTTCACCTACATAGGCATGGACACAACCGGCCCCGGATTAGGTGTGCTCGAAATGGTGCAGGCCTTCTATCCGCAAGTAACGCCAATCCATTACGGGCTAAAAACAAAAACGCACCTCGTCCTAAAAACCCAAGACGTAATCAACACAAACCGCATCCACTGGGACGCATCACTAACCGACATCGCCGGAGCGTTCCTAACAGTAAAGCAAACCTCAACCGCCAACGGGCACATAACCTACTCAGCAAACAGAACCGCCGAAACAGGACACGCAGACGTAGCTTGGGCAATAATGCATGCCCTACACAACGAACCGTTAGCTACCTTGCCTAGTGGCGGATCTGACTTCGCAATGAGTGCGTAAGAAGGGAGATGCCTCCGGCGGCCAGAGAACCTTTTTGAAAAAAGGCTTCTCTGGACTCTCCAAAAACTTTTATTAGCGAGGTCAGCCCGTCACCAAACAAGTTGGAGAGCTTAATGGGAGCTACCTTTTCCTGAACTGGATTGAATTAAACGGACATTGAACAAACATAAGGCTGTTCAAAAATGGGCGAGTGCAAGGCGCTAGAAAATGCCAAACGCGAGCAGTATGCAAAAATACGGGAGTGTTTGGCATTTTCGCAGCAACGCAGCAATCGTGCGTTTTTCAACAGCCACTTGGAGCATACAAATGGAAGATAAACAAACCGACGTATCACTATTCAGCTTTGGCGACCCTGAGGCGGTCTTGGACGGACACGGGATGATGGACAGCTTGGGCATCTGGCTGATGGACAACGGGCGCTACTATAGCACTCCGGTTTCAATGCTGGGGCTGGCGAAACTGCTGAGGGCTAATGCCTACCACGGGCCGATTCTGGAATTTAAAACGAACATGGTTATGCGCGGCTTTAATGGCAACGCACTGCTGTCGCGTAGAGATATGAAATGCGCGGTTATGGACTATAACGTGTTTGCTAACTGCTACTTTCAACTAGTGAGAAACTTTTATGGGGAGATCATCGGCGTAAGACACTTGCAGGCAGTGAATATGCGTAGACTTAAGGATGCGGGACGCTATGGAATGCTTACCACTACAGGGCAGCTTGTGGAATTCGCTGCGGGCGAGGTGGTGCATATTTTGAATTATGATGTGAGCCAGAAAATTTATGGTCAGCCAGGCTACTTGGGCGCGATTCAGTCAATGCTGCTTAATGAGGACGCTACACTGTTCCGCCGTAGATATTACAAGAACGGCGCACACGTGGGCTATATTTTCTATTCGACCGCTGCGGGGCTGGAAGAGCAGACACGCGCACGCATTAAGAAGGCGATTGAAGAGTCAAAAGGTATTGGCAACTTCAAAAACATGTTCCTTCACATTGGCGGAGCAGACAAAGACGCCATCCAGATCAAGCCCGTGGGCGACTTCAGCACCAAGGACGATCTGGAAAAGATTAAAAACATCTCCCGCGACGACATAATTGCAGCCCACCGCATGCCCCCTGCTCTGGCAGCCATTATTCCGGAGAACCAAACAGGCTCCTTTGGCGACATAGAAAAGATAGACGCAGTCTACCAGCGCAACGAGATTGCACCAGTTCGGGAAGATATTTTGGAGATAAATCAGTATTTACCGCATGCAATGCAAGTAAGCTTTGACACCCCAGAGGTGCCCACTTTATAATGCTGATAATTCAATAAGGAAGACACATTATGAGTAGATCTGTTGTTCAGCGCTGCTGCGTATGCGGGCATGAAGCGCGCGTAGAATCCAGCAAAATTATTTCCGACAAGCTCAAACTGCTCTACTGCGGCTGCAAAGATCCAACCTGCGGCCACACATGGGTAATGAACTTAGAATTCTCCCACACCTTAAGCCCTTCAGCGCTAAAGCTACCGGAAGAATTACGCGAAAAAGTTAAGACTGTGCCACCAGCGCAGCAACAGAATCTGTTTGGGAGTATGAAAAATCAATGAAATGGATTAAATTAATACGCAACGAATTTGAGGAAGACATCGTATTCCGACTAGTTTCCATAGGTGCTATTTCTACTGTAACTTTTTTATTTGCTTACATCATCTGTGTAGACGTTTACGAAGTAAAGCCCAACGCTGCTAGCTTCAATGTTTTCTTCTCCCTAGCACTAAGCTACCTTGCTTCTTATATTTTCTACATTTTTAATATATTCATCCCAAAAACAAATGAAAAATATCGTGACTATACAATCGCAGCTGAAATATTTTCACGCATCGACTATAATTTTTTGCACCTTAATAATACATTCGGAGTAAATGCAGCACGAACACATCAAGAAGTAGTCTCTGTATTAGAGTCTATTCATCAACCGCAAGCGATCACGCTCTTAACCGATAAAACATCAACTCTAGCTGGGTACACTTACCTTGCATGCCTTTCACATCAAGAGCGTGACTTACTGAATTCATATATTACGTTCTTATATACGACTCCTGTTCCAAATCACTATTTACACCTTAACCCTTTTGGGCTCCCAATTAATGCCATTGCTATCCACCTTCATGGAGTTGCAATCATGTTAGACCTTTTATTGAATAGCACTTCCCACATTCCTCTAACTGAACGACTTAAAATTAATTCCATCAAAACAATGGTAAGCGACGAACTTTCAAAAGGAAACGAACTCGACGTGCTAAATAAAGCTATTAATTACAACCACATTAAACTAGCTATCGAATACACTAATCTTTACCAAAAATTACACGAGCTATATCAATCTGACACCTTTCCATTATCAATAATTAAACTTCGTGCACTCCTAACAGAAAAAGTTACCACCATCGGCACTGAGGCTTTCGAAAATGGGACATACGCCCTTTTGCATGAAGCCAATGAAAGAAAAAGCCCCGCTATCAATTAGCGGGGCTTTTTTTGTATCTTCTACTTTTATTTTACTCAGGCTTTTTCAGTGCTGCATCTACTGCGTCAGAATCTAGTACGTTTATGCAGTCATTGAGGGAGCGTTCTAGCGAGTACCATGTGTGCTTAAGCTCTGGGTACTCTTCGCCGAGCTTTTCGTGCAGCATTCGTAAGGTGCTTGCTACATCGTACAACTGAGTGATGGGATCTACAGTAATGGAAGTGTTGTTCTGTGCCATGAGGCAACTCCTGTGGGTAAGTTGAATTAAACTTGCACTATGTTGAGTTCGTGCAAATAAAAAAAGGTCGGGAGCTTCAACACCGCCCCACAGAACGGCAGAAGGCTTTCCCCTTACGGGTATTGTATAACCTTCGTACTCCCGACCAAAAATTGGTAGATGTAAATTTGATGCGCTATTTCTGCCAGATACACGTATCCTAGGAATCCGTGAATCCATGCGATAGACGCAAAAAAACCACTTCTTACGGGAGCGGGAAATCCGCTGTGGGTAATAAAAAATCTCAGGCGTGTTGAAGCACCTAGGGAGAATTATGTTGTTTTTTTAACCAACTGTCAAATGGCGGAGGGGGAAGGCCAAGCCAGCCCATTCCTATCAATGTAAAAAACATATGAGCCAGTTGGGAAGGATGCAGCGAAGTCAATCTCTACGCTTACATCTTTGAGTGTATTATCGTTGAAACTAAACTCAAAGTTGAAGATAAAAGGAAGAAAATCTGTGACCGTCTGATAACTTTCATGATAGTTTTCCCGTTCATCGTCATTGCAAGCTTTTTTGTAACAACCGAACTCGCTTGGAACTAGTGCCTCAAGCTCAACTTTATATGAGAGCTCACAAATAACTCTTGCAGTGGTCTCAGAAACACTTGTAACAAATATCTCACCTAGATTTTTTTCAATCACCCTATGGAATAAAACCATAGAGGAGTCGTCTTCAGCAATACTTTCTGTTGTAAGTCCATTAATATCAAGTTCAAGTTGCTTTAAAAGAGATTCTCTTCTCTCATTAAAAGCTGTTGCTACCAGCTGGTAAAGCACATTTTGTCTGTTATATAAATCCAAAAACTCTGATAGCTTTTCGAGATAAATAAACTGTGCACTATCTTTAACGGCATTCTTAAAATCCTTATCCCCTGAAACAATATAAATTTTCTCATCCTTATGTAACGATTTCTGAATCGCTTTCAAAGAAAAGGCATCTGGAAATTCATTTTTCTTTTTCCCTGAACTAAAAGGGGCTGCCCCAGCAATATAAGCATCGAACAAAGAGTCAATGTCTATCCCCTCACCCCGCAATATTTGAACATTACAATCCGTTTTAAACTGCTCATAGGGCAAGCATGCTGACTGAATATACTTCTCCTTATTTAGCAAATCCATAGAAACTCCAAGCGAACTGACAAGTGACGGAATGCCACAACGCAAGGCATCTTTTTCAATGTTTTTTACACTTTTAATTTGCTCTTCAGCCTTTGCTTTAAGTTGGGATACAATTTCTTTATCAACTACAAACGTAGAAATATATTCAACTTCACCTTGGTTAGCTAAGGCTGTAAATTCGGCTAAATCACCTCGCTGAAAGTTATATCCAGCTTCACGAATACTCTGCGTATCAAGAAATATTTTTTTTGTTTTCAACATAGCAACTAACTCTTTAAAACCCCAGAAAGTTCGACACAGGCTCGTCTCAATGCAGGAAGAAAAGCTTCCATTAGATCTGCTTCCGCCACCTCAGCCTCTATTGTGGTTAGATAACCTTGTTCTTCATTCTGCTTTATCTTTTTCATTTCATCTTTATATTCTTGTAGGCCGGCAGTAACATACTCAGGCAAACTGTCACTCCAAACTTCATCCAATTCTTTCAAAACCAGTTTGACATCTTTATAAATAAGACCCTGCTCCTTTATGAGCCTATCATACTGTTTCTCATGCCATTTTTGTTCAGAAGACGAAATTTGCCCCTCTGACAATGTCATCATAAAAAAATGATTATCTACATCTCTTATCAAATCGATAAGTCTCATTAATGACTTCAGCAAACCTAACAACATCGGCTTTTGCAATTCCCACCGTTGTTGCTGTTTCATCTCTTGCAGCTTTATTAAATTTAAACACCCTGTACCTAAGGCTGCCAATATAGCTACAATCAACCCCGCTTGCTTTAACCATTCAGCCGAATACCCCTGAACAGAAAAACCGCCAAGCACAATGCCGACGGTAAAAGCCACCATAACTAAATAAGGCACAGGCTACCCCACAGAATAAATTTTTCGGCCATTGCGATACACAGAAATAGGACCATCTTCTGAAACTTTAACAGCCGTTCCATATTTTGAGGCAGCTTTTACCGCTGTAGTTCTTCCTCCACCAGAACCGCCTCCTCCCTTAGATGAATCAACAATTACATTTGCATAAAGTAACGTTTTGAACTTGTTATCCACAATACACATGCCATCTGTGGTTAATATTCGTTGTAACTCACCGGAATCAGCTAGATTCAAGACATCAGCATCCTTCATACGGAGTTGCATTTCTTGGGATATTAAACTCTCTGAAATAGATCCGACAACCAACTCTGCATCCAGAGTTGACTCCGACTCAGCAGTAACCAAGATTGCTGCCCCCTTACGAATTCGTGACAACCCGTAAATAACCTTCCAAATTAAGCTATAGTAATCTTCATTAACTAAAGCTCCCCCTACAATCGCATGAACGAGTACAGAACAATCAATCACATACCAATGCCCTTTACGGTAAACGATTCTCAGCATGGTATTTTCAGGAATTATCTCAACATCTCCACACGTTGTAATTCCGATATAAAAAACAAAATCTCCTAATTCTTTTGCAAGCAAATTGACCCGGTCTCCAGCCAACCTTTCAAATAAATTTAACCTATCACTATAAACTGTAATGTAGCCCTGAATATCAGCACACGAATTAGTTACAAAAAAAGATGACACGCCATCTACATAGCGATAACAGCCAATATCGTGTAAAAGCTTTCGAGAATATTCTTGATCTATATATGATTCAACACATTCAAATGTTATTAACTCAGAAGACTGAGCCTCCTTTCCCCTGAAGTCGCACCCCGAGTATATAATCCCAGTTTTAGCTTGCTCACCTTCATACTTCTCGTAACTTAATAGAATAAAGTCGGTGATAAGCTCATGAAAGACACCACAATCTTCCTGTCCAATATAAGCAGCTACGCTTAAATTCATAACAGAGCTCAAAACAGACGCATCAAAGTAGCTTAATGATATTCGATCACTGATAGTCGAACGATGCTCAATTAACCGATTGTACACTTTAATAGACGTATCAATAAAACCCTTCTCATTTACAGACATCGACTTGGGTCTATGAAAAACTAAATATTTATTCAGCAACTCATACTTATAGTTATAAGCTGCTTTCTTAGCTTCTGAAGAACAAATTTCAAACTTTACACATCCTAATGACTGGCTCAATTCCTCTAAATATGACGCTAACAGCTTTTCTTGAAACATATTTCCCCCTTCTACCGCTCACTACAAACATGAAAAAAATCTTTCGAATAACATAGCTCCAAAAAAATCCCCGATCTCATAAAGAGTTCGGGGAAGGTGGTTAATTTGCTTTGCTATGTTAGCAGTTCACTCAACAGTTTATGCTCTTTGTCTGGCCGTGGCTCACCAATACCAAGAATTACACCTTTCAGTATGGACTTGCCTGTATGTTCAACGTTGATCTGCAACGACAAAGCGAATGGAAGCTCTTCTGTCAGTTTACGATCTGCAATCTCTTGAGCAAGAGCACGCTGCTGGTCATCATCTAAAAAAGTTGTGTAAGCACGAACAGTAATGCCATCTTTTTCTAGATAAAGAATAGGTTCCCCTAACGAGTAGGTTTCTTTTTCCAGCAAAAAGTTGCCATCGCACGGAGTGATACTTTTCTTAGTACGCGAAGGACGATTTGGTTTTATATTTTTTGCTTCTTCTGCTGGAACTTCGCCCTCACCCACAAAAGCAATGGTATCCCCTTCTTCAAGCATAGAAGCCATCTTAGTCACAGGCTTTTCGTATTGGGCATATTGCTCTGGGTCGCTATCTATCACTTGGCGAATTGGCTCAAATGCACGTCTTTTCGTTTCTTCATGCGCTTCCAGCTTACGCACTTCAGTATCTTGAGCGCTTTTCTTTTCAACATAATCAAGGTGCCTGTCGTACGTAGCGTAGCCCGCAGCACAGAAGATCGCTAACACAATCGAGCAAAATTTCTGTTTATCAGTCATGCCTTCCACCAACTTTGCTATGCCAGAAAAATCCGGCCAGATGTCACTACTACCTTCTTTCAACTCTGCCTTGATCAAAAACCTGTCATGCTCAAGCTTTTCAGGAACATTGGTAGCTATGATGCTATCAATAGCTTCCTGTAAAGCCATCATGTACTTTGCATGACGCACATCCATGCGCTTTTCCCAGTCCCCACCATCAACCTTAAGAGGAGCAATTAAGGTGTCAGTAGTAAATTTCACTGGGGCAAATTCAATTTCATTACGCAAGACTTGAGAGGTATATTCAATCAACTCTTCAAAAGAAGATATAGGCATCACGTTAGCAGGTGTCGACATCAATTTTCTCCAAAATTTTGCGCGACTATATGAAACCTCCTGCAACTATGCAACGACAGAGTAACGTTTTAAATTCGATTACTGATGGATGTACGAAAAACACATATCAGCCGCCCCACAGCTTGAGTAATTCTATAGCGATCGTTGATAGCTTTCAAACGGTAAGAAACCGGAAAAAGACTTTCTAGAAGCAAAAAAGTCCCCCAACCTCATCAAGAGATTGGGGGACCATAGGACGAACAACCTAGTTGTTACACTCGGCGTATTAGTATTTTAAACTTATTGAAGAATGAATAAAAGCAACATTGCCACTTTTTCCTTGTAACGCACTTTTATAACGGGGTATGTATTACATAAATGCAAACTAGTTTTAAAAAATTAGATGCAGTTAAGTGCTTAACAAGGGGAGAGACACAAGGTGAACCAACCAGATCCTAAAGAAATATTGCTGGCTATTGATGAAGGTATATATGTTGTCGATCAAACGCGCACAATAATCTTTTGGAACAAGGGAGCAGAAAAACTTACTGGCTATTCTGCCGAGGATGTTATTGGGCATAAATGTGCGGATAACATTCTATGTCACATTACCCCGCAAGGTACAAATTTATGCACTGGCAACTGCCCTCTTCTTTCAACTCTCAAAGATGATATCGTTACAGAGTCAGCTGTTTTTTTACACCACAAAAAAGGGCACCGTCTACCTGTAACGGTTAAAACCTATCCACTTAAAAATGGTAATGGCAAGACTACAGGAGCGGTTGAACTATTTTCCTTAGCGTCTTCCCACAAGGAGACTCTTAAAAACTTTGAAGCAATGCACGAAGCCGCTCTCTATGATCCCATGACCGACATTGGCAACAGACGCTTTGGAGAAGCTACGCTAAGCAATTTGCATCAAGACAAACAAGCATCATATGGAGTGCTTTTTGTTGATATAGACCACTTCAAACGCGTAAACGACACATGGGGACATTCAACAGGGGATGATGTTCTTCGCATGGTTGCTCAATCTCTCAACTCTGGCTTACGAAAAGACGACATGGTCTTTCGATGGGGGGGAGAAGAATTCTTAGTGGTGCTTCCAAATGGGTCTCTTAAACAACTAAAATTAGTTGGGGAAAGGTTAAGGATACTCATTGAAAACAGCTGGCTGGAGCAAAGCAATACCCTAATTAAAGTTACGGCTTCTTTTGGGGGAGCAATTGCCCATCATGACGAAGAGATTGAGTCCGTTCTAAAACGAGCTGACGAACAGATGTATCTTAGCAAAAGAAACGGAAGAAACATGGTCAGCATCGACGATGATGATCGAAACTCTTACAGATAACCACCTCAGCAAGCTAGCCCTACTTCCATACATATCTACAAATAAAAGCCCCTCCCCAAAATGTTTGGGGAGGGGCTCTTTATACTCGTTTGTTCTTCTCGAAAATCCAGCATCGATGTGCTTTTCCCGTATATGGATGACTGACGCACCTACCTTTATCGACTAAACTACAGCGCTTTCCATCAAGAATGAGAAGCCGCTTAATTTCCATGAACTCAGCGGCACTCCTTCCTCTTGCTAGCCATGCCTTTTTTACTGAGGCCATGTGCAGGGCATATTCATCAACCGTTTTGGATAAATCTATATCCCGATCTTCAACAATAGATTCTATGAAGTCCCAAAATTTTCCAACCAGAGGTGGTTCAACAAGAGGAACTGGTTCCCGCCTTTTAATCCCACCTGAAACACCATGGAGTACCATCATGTTCTTAACATCGTCAGCATCGACTTTAATCCCCAGATAGGATGACCAAAGTGCAGCTATCGCCTCTCTTTTTTCATTATATTGCGGAATGTGTTGCATAAATCCCTTCTCCTTTTTCCAGATTTTTCCGACCTGCCGCGGAAAAGTGTGAGAAAATGAAATCTATATTCTTTAAAATATAATAAGTTGTTTTTATTAACTTTAACATCTCACAAAAAAGAGTGAGATGCTGAATGACAAATGTATTAATTCAATAAAATCAGCATATTAATTTTTCAAAATCTCACACTTTTCTCTATGAAAATTGTGTGAGATTCATACAAGTTCTCACATGATTCATCACAGTTTTTTTTAGAGTTTAAATTAATATTATTAGGTAATTATATACATTTCTTTTAAAACCTCACTGATCTCACACTTTTCCGCTTTCAACAGAAGAGGACGTAGTCCTTATTCCTAACGCGCACGCACATATGCGCGTATATACAACTATTTGGCATAGTTAGCCTCAAAAACCCAACATCTGATTGTTTTGCTCAAATGGGGGCTATAGATTGATTCTGATTTAGATAAAAACTTATGCTTTCTTGAATTCTGAAGAAGCTTTTTCAGCGCCTTCATATCCGGCAATTCCTGTCCGTTAGAAACACAAAGATCACGATACTGATTAAGGTTAATAGCAATACGTGTTGGTTCGTTGCTATGGTTCAACCAGCCATCCTTTGCACTCGTTGATCTTTCCTCATTCAGATACTGATAGGTTTCCCAGAACTGAGCGACTAGCGGATGATCTGCAGCAAGGCGATCTTCCCTGTCCGTTGCTCGTTCATAGAGATACTGGGTAAGCTTCTGGCAGCGTTCCTGCGTCATGGCAGGAAATAGCTCTGCCAGTGCGTAGCCGCAGGCAGCAATTTGCGCATGGTTCTTAACCACACGCTCTAACTTTAGGTCTGTTGATGTGTATTGTTGTTCTAGGCGGGCGAAGGCTTCAAAATAAGTCTTCAAAATCTTCTGTTCGTTCTGCAGGGCGGTACGCAAAAAACCGCCGACTGTGTCGGAGGTCTGTCTCTCAAACCATCGGGCTAAATCTCTTGTTCCGGCCTTATGGTGTCGCTTATCTACATGGCAATGCACTATGCGCTGCAGCAGCGCCTCGCTGCCGTCCACTTCTGCGTTCTGGCTTATTACTAAAGATGCTTGAAACTGGTGCTCTTCAACATCGTTACCACGCTTTGCTATGCCAAGCGTACCGGTACTACGACCGTTGTAGAATGCTTTAAGCTCGTCCCAGTTAAGCTGCCGTGCTTTTGCGTCCCTGTCGCCGCCATCGCGGTCTGATTCAATAAGAACAACAGGAAGGTTGGATAACTGGTTAAACGCACGCCTGCGTCCCGCCATCGAAGCTTTCATAATATCAAAACCTTCATAGTCGTCGCGACCCACAAGCTTCCAACAAAACTCAAGTGCAGTAGATTTACCTGCACCAGGCTCGCCGGTGAATTCTAAGAAAGGAAAGGTCTTCTGCTCCGCGCGGATCTGCTGCGCGAAAAGAGTGCCGAGCCAATACGCAAGCAAGGCCAGCCCCTGCCAGTTAAACACCTTTACGTAGTTTTCCAGCCAATCCGGAGAAAAGCTGCCACTGGTATTTACACTTACACCGGAGAGACTTGTTTTAATGCCCTGCTTACCAAGCTGAAAATAGCCGTGATCGTTAAGCGGTATTTCTTTACCGTTGCTGTAGGCGTGGTTCTGGTACACGTATGCCCCCAACTGTTTATGGTAGCCCACAAACGGTATGGAGGAGACAGTAAGCATATCATCATCCAGCCAGCGCTCACACAAAATCTTAAGGCAACGGGAGTCACCGTAAAAGGTGCCGCCGTTGGTTTTGCTAAGTAGTGTTTTATGGAAGGAATCGGGGCTGGAAATACTCGTCCCTTCAAGGGAGATTATCTTTTCTTTAGAGCCGTTGCCGTAGCGCACTTTGAACACATAAAACTGTTCATCCATCACCTCGTCGTATTCCATGTACAAAAACTCAGGCACAACGCTGCAGGCTTTATCCACATCACAAAAGCTGTAGAACAAGTCTTTGCCTCTGGGTGAAAGCAACGCCAGTTCAAACAGTGCTATGTCGTCTTTATTTTCGTCGCCATCGTCTTCTGTGTTGGCCGCAATGGCGTAAAGTTCCTTATCCAGTTTGGCATCAACCTTAATGCTAAACAGCATGTTGTCGAAATCCAGAATGAACCGCCGGCTGCGTTTTCGTGCATAGTAGTGGTATGCTTTTTCGTTCACCGTTTCAGACAAAAACAACCTGCCATTGTACAGGCAGTAGTCTATAAACCGTTTTGTTATCTTCCCTGCACGGTAAAGATCATCCCAATCCTGCCCTTCCGGAAGCAGCAACACCTCGCACTTTTCGCCCATTGCGTGCAGCTTTTTCATGTGCGCTTTAGCGTATTTTTTTCCAGCCTTGTCCCCATCCAGGGCAATCGTCCAACGAATGCGTTTACCCTTATGCTGTTCAATAAAAGCATCTGGAAAATTAACGCAGGAAAGTGCAGCTGCAGCTTTAATATCTTTATGATGCAAAGCAATGGCGTGGAAAATTCCTTCCACAACCATGCAGCGCTCGCCTTCTTCAAGCGTAAAGTTCGGATGCGTCCACACCTGCCCTTTATAGGAGCCTTGGAAGCGAGCTTTTTTCACGCCTTCATCTGGGTCTATTAATCGCTGCCAGTAAGTGCGCTTTGCCTCGTCCAAATAGAAACGAATTGTAGAATACATTCGCCCGTTCGATCTATCCTGAAAAGCTTCTTGCTCGTACCAGCCACGAATTTTGGAAAGATCAAACCCGCGCTGCAGCCCTAGGTAGGCATCCGCAGTACGGTTAGGTTCTTCTTCTGTTGGTTTATATTTCTTGGCAAAGTCAGCAAACAGATCCGGAAGCAGCTCGATGGTGTTTTCTTCCCACCCGCATCTATTTTCTCGGCTGCATTTCAAAATCCAAGGCTTTTCCGTACTAGTAAACAGTTCATTCTTTCCACATTCAGGACAAGGGCCGCCACGCAGGTAGCCGCCCTTAATCTGAAGGTTAAACCGAGCATCAGCCAGTAAGGCGCGGACAATAACATCCGCGCTTACATTGTATTTTTGAGTAGGAGGTACACCCGTCATAAGCTTTACGGCTCCGTTTTCAACTTTCGCTCGAGCTCACGCAAATCTGCGATCATATCTAGCGAGGTGTTCACCACATCGTTTAATTCTCCGATAATGCGACGCAGCTCTTTCGGCTCCAGCACGCCGTCTGCAACTGCGATTTGTGCCTCTTGTCCAACGTCGCTTGTTTCTCCAAAAAGTTTACCGATTCTAAAAACGAGGCTCTGGCAATCTACATCGCCATGCTTATGCTCCATACCGAACTGCATAGCCTGAACCTGCAACCAGTTGATGATCACCATATTGCCAACGGTGCTGCAAAACTTCGGTAGATCTTCATAAGTAGGAAAGTAACGTTCCAGGCTAAACACACGCTTTGTGTGAGACTCAGCCCAACCCATTGCTTTAGAGAGTTTCTGCCAAGTCATTCCAGAGCGCTCGAGCGCAAGCTTAAAGGCGTCCTCCGGTCCAATGTTATGCAGTGCGTAGTTGTTGTCCCTAACCAAAGAGCTGTCTGGGTAAGTAGCGTTCATAATATTTCTCCTAAGAGTAAGACATAAAACTGTGAGTATTGTGCGAAAGAACCTAGACTAAGCCCGTAGTTAGGACTTGCCGGACATAATGCGGGCATCTGCTTTACGCATGGCTTCAGCCATTGTTTTGCGGGTAATGCCGTATTCTTCGCAAAGCACGTTAAGCAGTGTGCGAAGACGCAATATCTTTATGGCCTGCGAAACCCGATGCATCCCAAACTTGTTCGGAGTGCGTCGCTGGTAGCGGAAATGGCGAATATCCATCCGCATGTAACGGGCCACATTTGAGAAAGTTCTAAACCTTGCCTTAAGCCGCTCGATGTTTTTTTCGTAAGCTAGTGTTTTCATGCGGCATAAGTTAGGGATTTTTTCCCGTTTTAGTCAAGGGGCTTTTTTATACTTTTCTTAGGGAAAAAATTCCCATACAAAGAAGGAATGAAGAATAGCATGGCTTTTGAGAAGAAATTTGTGGATGTGGTGTGTGAAAAAATAGATGAAATAGGTATTTCACATAACGAATTTGGCAGACGCGCATTCGGTCCACCAGATGGAGGAAGGTTGTGGAGGAGTGTTCGTGGAGTGGAAGGAAAGAAGAAACCCCGAAAGATTGCAATCTATGAAGCTTACCAAATAGCGCAAGTCCTGGGCACAGATCTGCCCACCCTGCTCTGGCATGTTGAAAAAGAATTTAACCAGAAATAGAAAAAGCTCGAACCATTACGGTTCGAGCTTTTTCTTATTATCGTGTTTACTACCGGCGCTTCTCTTGTGCTAAAGAAGCTGCTTCCTGCTGTTCAATTGCTGTTAAAGCAATCTCCAGTCGCTCGCATTGATCAAACAATATATCCCCCATGCCTAGCGGTGCATTGGTTGCGCAAAAACGCACTGCCGAGATAGCTTTATAAATCTCACTGATTGCATCGAGTTCTTTCATGCATGTATCCGCCAAAATATGTTTTTTTTGTTCTATGCTCATTCTACGCCGATACTCTGCGGCTTTGCGCACGTCAACCAAAGATATTGAAACGTCTAGGGAGTTCCATTTCACCCATGAAATAGCCTTAACGGGATTTTCTCCCTAAAACCCTATTGACATATAGGGAGCCAATCCCTATTCTGAGCTCAAGTAAGACATAGACAAAACAATCTGTGCCAACTCCTAAACAAGCCCCGCTGATGGAAGATAGGCGGGGCTTACTCATATCCACACAAATAGACTAAGGAGACGCAAATGGAACCGAATGTTGAAGCCTTCCCACCACAACAAGAATACGCCATTCAGCTCATCAAGCTTCCCCAAATTTTAGAAATGCTTCCGGTCAGCAAAGCAACCCTGTGGCGCTACATCAAGGCTGGCAAATTTCCAGCACCGCGCAAACTTGGGAGAAGCGCCTTCTGGATAAAAGAAGAGGCAGAACAAGCCATCATGGACATGGTAAACTAACACAACCAAACACAATAGATGCACAGCAAAGAAAAGCCTGTATGATCAATTCATACAGGCTTTCTTTTTTACCCAAAACACCATCTAAAAGCACAGGAAATTATCCCCCACAAAAACCACTTGGGGGTAACGTTGGGGGTAATATGGAATAAGTCAAAAATTTTATTCAATTAAAACAAAGAACTTCGGGTACGAGTCGATGGACGCCGCCTCCACCATGAGGTACTTTTAAAGGGTTTCAGTAGATTTCAAAATCTTCTGAAACCCTTTTTTTATGGGGACTTGGAACCTCTCGAGGGTTCTGGGGGTAAGTTGACAGCAAACGCATTGTGGGGGCACATTTGGGGGCACATTCTGTTTCCCATTATGAGGTGCCCCCAATGAAGCTGACAGACGTTGCTATCCGTGCCCTAGAGCCGGATGCTCGGACAAAAAAGTATTTCGACGGCAATGGACTTTACCTAGAAGTCACCCCGAGCGGCTCCAAATACTGGCGCTGGAAATATCGCTTTGAAGGCAAAGAGAAACGTCTTGCCTTGGGGGTCTATCCAAAAGTCTCGCTGAAAGAAGTAAGGCTACTTCAGAAAAGCGCTTCTATTCTTCTTCGTGAAGGAACAGATCCCGCTGCCCAGAAAAAAGAAAAACAAGCCCCGGTAATCACTTTTCGCCATGTTGCAGAAGAATGGCTCGCCAAGCAGCACCAATGGAAGCCAAACCATCGCCGCACTGTTGTAGGCCGTCTCAACAATGACGTGTACGACACGCTAGGCGACCGCCCTATTGACGATCTGCAACCGATCGACTTCCTACATACCTTACGCCTTATAGAAGCCAGAGGAGCCCACGTTACCGCACACAAGGTAAAGGGCATCTGCGGGCAGATCTGCCGCTACGCTGTTGCCTCTTGCATTATTCCAAGCGACCCTACGCGCGATCTTAAAGGCGCTCTCACTCCTCCCAAGCGCAATCACTTTGCAGCCTTCACCACCAAGGACGAAGCCGGTGCCCTTATGCGTGTCATAAAAGGCTACAACGGCTTCTTTGTTACCAAGAGTGCTCTACTTATAACCGCCTACACGTTCACCCGTCAGGGCGAGCTACGTCACGCAGAATGGACAGAGGTTGACTTGAGTGAACGTCAGTGGATTATCCCAGCTCATAAAATGAAGATGAAACGCGAACACATAGTGCCTCTTTCAGATCAAGTTATGGAGCTGCTGCTTGAGCTACGTAAAGTAAGCGGTCAAGGAAGTACCTTTTCCCGTCATTACGCACAGACGAAAAGCCCATAAGCGAAAATACCTGCAATGGTACCCTTCGTCGCATGGGATTTACTAAAGAGGAAATGACAGCGCACGGATTCCGCGCCATGGCATCATCCATTTTGAATGAGGCAGGCTACAATCCAGACGTGATAGAAATGCAGCTGGCGCATGTTTTTGCCAACAAAATTCAGACAGCCTACAACTGCGCTCAGTACCTTCCTGAGCAATACAAATTAATGCAAGACTGGGTAGAGACATGTTGGATGCCTTCGAATCGCAGAAAAGCTAGATGTGGCAAAAAATGCTCAAAGGCGGGAACGGAGGATTATTTTTTATTCTGGGGTGGAATTTTTTTCGCGCGGTTAGTACTAGCCAATCAATACGTCCTTCAAGCACAACAAAAAAGCCCCCGACCATTAGGTAGAGGGCTGCTTATTTAATCATCAGAATCTGGATGCCAGTCATCAAGCAAGTCGTGCATAATGGCTCCGACTGCAACCACTTCTTGCTCTTCTGTCCCCTCATCCACTTCATTTTCAAAATACTCGAGAAGCTCATCAAGACACCGCTCAGCGCAACCACCAGCGCCGATATGGCGTCCATTAACCCAAAGATTAAATGAGCTTGATCCAATATGTTCAAAATCAACATCATACTCGCCTGCCGTTACTACGATGTCTTCACGATCTTCCATTAGAAGACTCATTTGAGCTACCCAGTATTCATACATTGGAGAGTAATTATACATTGCATTATCCTTTCGATCTTAATTTAATAAGCTGAAGTAAACATCACGTTAGGCGAGGGAAAAACCACCTGCAATATATAATTTTTTACTTCAATAGCAACTAGTTAGTTAGATACTTAAAATAAAAAACTCCTCGATTCGGGACTTTTTTATTACTCACCAACAGAATCGAGATCATACTCCCATAGAAGACCAGAGATGACTCTACCCACAGCAGCAATAGTCCTGCTATTACTATATTCATCCACTTCTTCTTCAAGATATGAAGCTAAAGCATTAAGAATTCCTTCAGCCGAATTGATTGTCCCAAGGTCATCATCATTCACGCTAACCAGATAGGACTTTTTAATTACAGGCTCTAGGCTAATATCAAAACCTTCAATTGTTTCAAAGACAGGTTCACGATCTGCCATTAAAACATTCAGTTGAGCTACCCAATGTTCATACATTGGCGAGTAATTATACATTGCAATACCCTTTCGATCTTAACTTTATAAGCTGAAATAAACATCGCCTCAAGCAAGGGAAAAATCACCTGCAATATATAAATTTTTGGGACAATAGCAATTAATTAGTTAGTTAGTTGTTCAAAATAAAAAGCCCCCTACCCATTGTGGTATGCACCCCATTAAGTGGACAAGGTAAAAAAGCCCCTCTAGGCTAATTTACCTTTCCACCTAATGGGGTTTTGTATGAGTAATAGAAAGAACAATAGCTATAGCAGCGAGTTCAAGAAGGAAGCGGTTCAACGGTATTTGGCTGGTGATCAAAGCTACCAATCACTAAGCGAAGAGCTAGGCATACGTGACAAAAAACAGTTGAGAACTTGGGTTGCAAAGGTCAAGCGTGGTGAAAATCTTGAAGACATGCGGGGGAAGCATGCTGCGGGGCCGAAAGGACGTTCAAGAACAAAGTTCGCCTCTATTGAAGAAGAGCTAGCTTATGTCAAAGCTGAACGAGATTATCTAAAAAAGTTATATCGCTCCCGATTTGGCAAAGAATGGGGAGCCGAGTAAAAACACACTATTATCAAGTGATAGATATCCTCTCGAGCCAACACTCAGTAGCACTGCTACTTGAAGCAGCAAACGTCTCTCGGTCAGGATTTTATAAATGGCGTAGTCAGAAAAATTTTTCTCGACCATCAGAGAATCACGATATTAGGCTGCAAATTAAAGCAATACACACCCAATATCCATTTTATGGCTATCGGCGCATTACGGCTGCTCTTCATCGATCCGGCACAGTTGTAAATCATAAACGAGTCTACCGCCTGATGAAAACGCTCGGTTTGCAGTCTACTATACGCAAGAAACGTCGACATTTTGGACGGAAAGGAAGTTCTGTCTTTCCCAATTTGTTGAATAGAGACTTTGTTAGCGCAAAGTCAAAGCAGAAGCTGGCAACAGACGTAACTTATCTTCCAGTAACTTCAGGCTTTCTCTACCTGTCGGCTGTTCAGGATCTGCATAATAATGAGATTATCAGCTATAAGATCGGGAAAAAGAACTCCCTTCAACTTGTTCTCGAAACGCTTACACCACTTCAGGAGGTAATGAGCGAAGATGCTGTGTTGCATTCTGATCAAGGATTTCAATACACGTCAAAGCATTACAAGCAACGACTAGGAGAGATAGGACTTCATGGAAGCCATTCTCGAAAAGGAAATTGTTTGGATAATGCGTGCATAGAATCATTTTTCTCTCATCTAAAAACAGAAGCTTTGCCGCGCAAAGTAATGCTTTCTGAAAAAGAAATGGTGACTCGTGTCGAAGAGTACATTGCCTTTTATAATAACGAACGATTTCAAAAAAAATTCGGCCAGCTTTCCCCAATTGAGTATCGGGAAAAACTGGCCGCTTAATGCCTAGGGGCTTTTTAGCCTGTCCACTTGACGGGGGTCAGACCATTGGCAGGGGGCTTCTTATTAGCTTTCCAATTTTATTCTATTCTGTACCCCGTTCTTCCATTCCATCGAAGTGGGCGGCGCAGTCTTCTACGGCCTTTTCCATGGATTGGAGGATGAAGACTAGTTCTGGGTACTTATCGCCAAATTCTTCATGTATTAAGTTGATGGAACGAACGGTATTGTAGAAATTCATTACGTGACCCAGCTATTCTACTGGCTGACTCATGCTGCAAACATCCGCTCTACCCCATTATCAATGTGGTCAGCTAGTTCGAGTAGCCTGTCTGCAATGTAGTCCAGTGCGAGGCTGCTTTCTGTTATGGAAGTGTCTTTGCGGATCTGTTGGAGTGTTGCAGTTGCGTCGCGCAGTTCGTCCATGATTGGAAGCATTCCGGTTGGAATGTTAGTTGATTGTACTATGAGGCAATTCTTTTGGATTTTGAGATGTTAAGAGCTTACCATTTTCAAAAAAAGGTTGGGAGCTCACAACCGTCCAAAGTACGGCATAAGGTTTTCCCCTTGCGGGTGTAGTATGACCTTCGTACTCCCAACCAAAATATTTGGTACATATAAGCAAATTTGCCTTCTTCCCAATAAACTGAACCTGTTAAAAATAGAAAGCTTTGACAGTCTAACCTATTGCAATCAAATAGGTTACCATGAAAATAACAAAAATTACTAATGAGCAATTTTGTATCTGTGCATAATACGGTGTTTTTTCCAACTATAACGGCAAAACAACATTTTTGAATGTTGTTTTGTAAGATTGATTATTTTTTTTGCTCACTAAGTAGCGTGATCACATCACGTCATTCAGTGAGAATTTTTTTTGCTAAATACTGTTTAAACGGAGAATTTGCCTGCAAAGTACGTCTTCGATCTATGCAATATATTCATTTATTTATTTTAAATTAAACAGTTCTTGTTCATAAACAGTGCTGAAATAGAATTTTTGCTACTTATTCAAAAGTACTGTGAACACATTGAAGGCTGCAGAAAAAATTCTCCACAGAAAGAAGCAACATTTTTATCTTACTTTTTTAAAAAAATTAAAATGCTGCGTTTTTTTTATCCAGATAACTATTTACCATATTAAAGAATTTCTTTCTGAAAAACTACATGCACTCATTACTCTAGTGCAACGCATCATTATCATGGTTCCTATAATTAGAACCCACTTATAGTCCTTAGTGCCATGGCATATCTGTTGCCACTAGGCAACAAGACACACTACAGGATAGGAGTTACTTATTATGAATAGGATAATTATTGCAATCACTGTTGCACTTATGGTGTTTAGTAGTTCTTTTGCGTTTGCAGCTAAGGATACTGTGACGCGGACTGAATACGGCTTTAAGCATTCTCTTCTTCCTGAGAATGATGGTCAGGAAAGGCAATTCCAACGAGGCTTAGAATCCAGGCGAGACTCTCAAGAAAACTATCGCCATCAAGACAAGCAAAAATGGCATTCCAAGCGAAAAAGATATCACCATAGAGACAAGCAAAGATGGCATTCCAAACGAAAAAAATATCACCATCGAGACAGAAATAGATGGCACTCCAAACGAGACCGTAGCTATAGACATGGCCGTTCTCATCGAGCAAGCTACAGAGGTCGACACGGTGGTAGAAGTCACGGATACAGTGGCCGACACGGTGGTAGAAGTGGCCGACACGGTGGTAGAAGTGGCCGACACGGTGGCAGAAGTGGCCGACACGGTGGAAAACACGGCGGTAACGGCGGCAGAAATTAACCTCTAAAAAGATAGATCTAAACAAAACATAACTTGCCTAACCCATGGCAAGCTATATAGAATGGCCGGATTTGTTTAATTACGAATCCGGCCTACTGTGTTGTGTTGTCTGGATAATAGGAGCAGAGCACTCAATCTTGTAACTTCTTCACTTCAGAATATCTAAAACACGAAACGGTATGGTCGTTTACCATCCCTACGGCCTGCATATATGCATAACAAATTGTAGGACCAACAAACTTAAAACCTTTTTTCTTCAGACTCTTACTCATCTCTTCCGATTCAGCAGTTCTGACAGGAAGGTCTGATACAGATTTCCACTTGTTGGTGATGGGCTTACCGCCCACAAAAGACCAAATATAATGATCAAAGCTTTCGTGCTCTTTTTGGATTTCCAAAAAACACCCTGCATTTATGATAGCTGCGTCGATCTTAAGCTTATGCCGTACTATCTCTGGATTCGTCAGCAATTTTTCTATCTTCTTCTCTGTGTATTTTGAAACTTTCTCAGCATCAAAATGGTCAAAGGCTTTACGATAGCCTTCTCGTTTTTTGAGAATAGTAGTCCAACTCAAGCCCGCCTGCGCTCCCTCTAAAATTAACATTTCAAAAAGAAGGCGATCGTCATGAACGGGAACACCCCATTCCTCGTCATGATACTGCGCATCTAAAGAGTTAGCATTCGCCCATTCACATCGATTCATAACACCTTCTTCTTTACACATGGTTATCTCTACCACTTAAACAGGCTAACAATCACAGAACATATACAATTTGTACATACTCAATTCTGCAACGTAAACATTACACAATAGTCCCCATCTTGGAAGAGTCTTGAGGAAGGCCTGACTTATTCGAAACGGTTCGTGACGGCACTTAGGCTATCTGCTGTCATACCAAAATACTTTTTCTTACCTATTTATCCATTGGTCATAACAACTCACCCAACCTTTTGGTAGAACAACTGTTTTCTGAGACAACTATAGACTTTTTCACACCGCAGAATAGAATAGACGGGATAGGAAAAAAAAGAAGGAGGTTGAGTATGAATGAACACAAAGGACATACGACAGATCTACAAAAACCAGACTGGAATGTTAAATTCGGCATAGGACTTTTCGTGTTCAGTATAATCCTACCTCTGACTGGCATTCCCATTGTAGCAGCCATTGAGTTATCTACGACCGCGGCAGCCTCTACTGTAGCCCTACTTCTTGGTTTTGCCGAGGTCTGTGGCATAGCTGCAATCGCCATCATGGGAAAGAACGGCTATGCGTACCTAAAAGGAAAGCTTGCAAAATTTATAAAATCCTACGCTCCACCACAAGAAGTCAGTAAAATTCGTTATTCAATCGGCTTAATTATGTTCAGCATTCCAATAATTGTCGGTTGGATCGCTCCGTACCTGTTTGTTCTTTTCCCTAGCCTTACACCATCTAATTTCATGTGGGCTCTGGTGGGTGATGTATTTTTTTTAGTCAGCCTATTTGTACTCGGGGGCAACTTTTGGGATAAGTTAAATTCATTATTCGTTCATAATGCACACGCCACTTTTACTAAAAAAATGAAGTGATATTTCCCCTTCCTTCAAACGTAAAAAAGCTCTTACCTACATGCACGGCAAGAGCTTTTTTGAGATCAATATTATCGGCAACTGAAAAGTAATATTCTTAAGGCATGTTAGATGGTAAGGAAAAAAATCTACAAACGTAACAAGGAGAACATCTTATGGAACGTTTCATCATGCTTACCATTCTAGTTTTTTCTATCCTATTCAGCGTACTAACCTATTCCTAATCAAACAAAAAAAGCCTTGTCGAACAACAAGGCTTTTTTCTGTTAATATGCACCATCTACGAACAGTTTACATTCACCAACGGCTTCCACAGGAAATGACGCAGTTTTTAACTCTCTACCCACAAACCAGCTGCAGCTAACCAGCCCTTCTACGGCATCAAATTTAATAACAGTCATTTCCGGTCCACCGGATTTTAACTGAATAATGTCTCCAGCTACAAATTTCATAGTGCCTCCGGATATTTTATTCCGACCTGCTCGCTAAACCTTTCCCTTACGTGCATGCATATCATTAGGTTTACATCGACCATATAATGTATACGCACTTCAGACAAGTGTTCCCTCTTCAAGAATACACTCAATTGAATACATTACAATAGTCATAAAAAAAGCGGAGGGGGCTCCCTCCGCTTTATATTTAGATTCGTATCGAGAGCTAATTACATAGCCGCTTCGTAAATTTCCATTACATCCTGATCGGTAGGACGACGTGGGTTAGTAAGACCACAAGCATCTTTCTGAGCGTTTGCTGTCATGGTAGGAATATCAGCAGAGCTGACTTTCTTACCGTAGCGTTCACCAAGAGCTTTCAAGCCTTCAGGAATACCTACATCTGAAGAAAGTTCACGGATAGCTTTCAGACATTTTAAAGCAGCCTCGCGATCACTGAGGCCATCAATATTTTCGCCCATCCAAACAGCCATATCTGCAAAGCGATCCATCTTAGCAATCAGGTTGAATTCTTCAACGTATGGCAGAAGGATAGCATTACATTCGCCGTGTGGAAGATCGTAGAAACCACCAAGCTGGTGAGCCATTGCGTGAACATGACCAAGACTTGCGTTGTTGAACGCCATACCTGCCAGATACTGAGCGTAACACATGCCGTCACGAGCTTCGATGTCCTGACCGTTTGCAACAGCAGCACGAAGATGTATAGCAATAAGCTTAATTGCCTTTTCTGCACATGCGTCTGTAAGTGGAGTTGCAGCAGTAGAAACATAGGCTTCAACAGCGTGAGTCAAAGCATCCATACCGGTTGCAGCGGTAAGTGCTGGTGGCATACCAACCATGAGCATTGGGTCATCCAAAGCGATGGTAGGAGTTACACGCCAGTCAACGATAGCCATTTTAACTTTACGAGAAGTATCAGTAATAATGCAAAAACGAGTCATTTCTGATGCTGTACCAGCTGTAGTGTTAACTGCAACGTACGGAGGCATTGGGTTAGAAGATTTATCTACGCCCTCATAATCATGAATTTTACCACCGTTTGCAACAACAAGGCCTACACCTTTACCACAGTCGTGAGCACTACCACCACCAAGGGTAATAAGAGAATCACAACCTGATTTACGATATACATCAACGCCGTCATGAACATTTGTGTCTGTTGGGTTTGGAATTGTTTCATCAAAAACTACACATTCCATATTTTCTGAAGCAAGCAAATCTACGATCTGCTGCGTCATACCGACAGCGGTAATCCCTTTATCTGTAACCAAGAGAGGCTTTTTGCCGCCTAATGCACGAATTTTTGCAGGAATTTCTTTATGAGCGCCAATACCTAATAAGGTAACACTTGGAATATAGAATCCATTCACTTGTTCACGTACAGCCATTTCACATCTCCGTAGTAAGTATCAGTGTATGAAAATCGTTATTACATTCGCTACGCCGCGAAGTAGATAACCTGTGTCGTAGTTTATGAATACACACGGAAGCTGTCGCTCACAAATAAAAATGTTTTACTCACAGTACGGACCATTTCACACTCAAAAAAAACTGATAAGTACAGAAGTAAGTTATTTTATTCACAAACAACACACTAAAATTCTATACTATATTAGTTCCCAAAATATACTTACCCTGCAAGCACTCGCAGACCTTGTTACATTTATCACAAAATTGTTTATGTTCATGTAACAGATTGCATTGTTCCTTTCTAAAAGAAAAATCCTTACTCCGAACCGAAACCTTGTTTACGCTCTTAGTCATAGTTCGGCAGCACTTTTTGGAGGAAGTATGAAGGTAACAATTGATTCTTTTGGGATTACCCCCTCTGGAGAGATCGTAGAGCGGTATACTCTTGATAACGGCAGGGGGATAATCGTAGACTTAATCACATACGGTGCGACCATCTTAAAGATTGCAACTCCTGATTGCGGGGGAAATAAGAGTGACATTACGATTGGGTTTGATTCGATAGAAGATTACCTAAAAAAAAACCACCACTTTGGCTCTATTGTGGGCAGATACGCGAATAGAATTGAAGGTGCATCCTTCCGACTGGGGGGAACAACCTATCATCTCGAGCAGAATAACGGGAAAAACCATATCCATGGAGGCTCCCGGGGATTTGATAAATACGTATGGAGCGCGCATGTTATTGAACATAAAGAAAGTGCTTCCGTCGTTATGCAGCACATTTCTCCTGATGGGGATATGGGATTTCCGGGCACGGTTTCTGTACAAATTGCCTACACTCTGGACACAATGGACACCCTGACCATTGATTATTCAGCTTTCACAGATGCCCCTACGGTACTCAACCTGACAAACCATACTTACTTCAACCTATCAGGAAACATTGGCTCTTCCATTTCAGACCACGCCCTCACCGTCCATGCTGAAGACTATCTTCCTATAAATGAAGAAGGCATCCCGACTCCCGATGCTCCGCAACCAGTTGAAGATACGGTAATGGATCTGACACTCCCTACTGTCATTGGCGACAAACTCTACGAAAAAGATCCACAGCTTCTTTTTGCAGGTGGATTTGATCACACATATGTTCTTTCAAAAGACCACGATAAGATAGTACGGCTGGCAGCAATGCTCACACACCCTGATTCAGGGCGCAGCATCAGCATTGCAACTTCAGAACCGGGAATTCATGTATACACAGCCAACAGTCTGGATGGTAAAACAAAGTATCGTGATGGAATTGTGGTTCCAAAACACGGGGCTATTGTATTTGAGACGCAGCACTTTCCCAATTCACCCAACAGACCAGATTTTCCTACAACAGTGCTAACACCAGAACATACGTATACACAGAAAACTAAATTCACTTTCAATAAAGTCATTACCACCTGCAATGTTAAATAAAAACAGCCACTGCGTGATAGTTATGCCTAAAACAACCGACCCTCATATTACTACAGAGTAAATCATACCTGCGAAAAAAAATAAAAAGCCAAACTTTAAGCATACATAGGCATACAAAAGTTTGGCTTTTTTTAGAATAACCCGCAAGGAGCAGAATTGTCAGAATCTAACCTACCAAATATTTTCGATAGCTTTTTACACACATTAATATCGACGGGTTAACAGCATAAATAACAGTACAAAGGGAAGAAGCCATAAGGCTACAAGCCCTGTAAAAAAGACAGCCGCAAGAAAACAAACTGTCGCCATTGCCCACAGTACATCACGCATCATTGCACCCTCCTATCTACATTCCAGCATACAAAGCCTGTGTTTGCTGAAAATGATTTGCATGCAGTCCAGCATTTCAATAACGAACAAGTCTGCAACCTTTCCAGCGAATCCACTGGGTAGATACTATGTATTGACCGTATAAGTGCGGATACAGTCGTTACCGTTGATATTGAGACATCAGCGATCATTAAAGCATCTCAACATCAAACACCATATTGTTGACTTACGTGTTTCAAAGCAGACAATAATCAAGCAGTGCACTTACATAGAATGGAACAAATGATTCGACATGTTAGACTGACAACGCAAAAAAAATAAAAATGTTCCATTCTCTACACTGCAAATAGAAAAACGAACCACATAGACAATTCTGCACAGCCACTTTATGACCCGCGATCAGGACAACTAATGACTCACATTGTTTCTGTAACAATGTAACACTCTGCTTTTATTAAATCTATTGCATAGAGAATATTTCTCTAGTAATCTACCGCAGTTGTTTCTATAGAAGCGCCTTCACTATTGCAGTATCTCTTTGAATGCCTGCAACATGCTATTTGCACTGCCACTGCATATAATTTTCAATTATATACCCTGACATTTTTCAAAAAGAGTGAAGCCCTTCTATAAAATGATGCGAAGAGCTTTTCTTTTCTCACGCAATCTTCATTGTTTTTCCCTACGGTATCTTCTGCCCCTAGCAGTACGAATCGCATGATGATGAAGAGTCTGTAATCTGCTCTGCTGCATTGCGGACTTTCGCATACAGGTATAGGTAAGCTACCACGTTTTTCATGAACAGTGTTCACTCGTGGTCTGCTCTAATGTTTCTTTTATGGGAGGTTTTTACTATGCGTACAACACGCACTCTTGCTCTCGTTCTTGCTTTTGTTCTCACAGCTTCATGCGCACTTGCGTCTACTCTTGAAGACGTAACTAAGCGTGGCTACCTTAAGTGTGGTACTCACATTGAAAACCCGGGCTTCTCCGCACTGGATAGCTCCGGTAAGCGTATTGGCTTTGACGTTGATTTCTGCCGTGCTGTCGGCGCAGCAACCAACGTTGATGTTAAGTACACCCCGCTCACCTCCAAAGAGCGCCTTCCTGCCCTTCAGTCAGGCGAAATTGACTTGCTTTCCCGTACAACTACTCAGACCATGAGCCGCGACACCAACCTTGGTCTCGATTTCACCGTTGTTACTTTATACGATGGTCAGGGCCTTATGGTTCGTAAAGAACTCGGCATCACCAAAGCAAGCGAACTCGACGGCGCTACCATCTGCCTGCAGACTGGTTCAACTACCGAGCTCAACGTTGCTGACTACTTCCGTAAGCACAACATGAAATTTACTCCGGTTGTTTTCGACAAACAGCCAGACGTTCGCAAAGCATACGACACTGGTCGTTGTGACGTACACACAACCGACGTTTCCGGTCTTGCTGCACAGCGCTCCCTTATGGAAAAACCAGAAGAACACATCATTCTTCCGGAACTCATTTCCAAAGAGCCTCTTGCTCCTGTAGTTCGCCACGGCGACAACCAGTGGGGCGACATTGTTCGTTGGACCATCTGGCTCACTATGGCTGCTGACGAAAAAGGCATTACTGCTGAAAACGTAGAACAAGTAGCAAAAGATACCAAAGACCCGGAAGTTCAGCGTATGCTCGGCGTTACCGGCACTCTCTGGAACGACCTTGGTCTTGATAAAGACGCTCCTATCCGCATCATCAAAATGGTTGGCAACTACGGCAACATCTTTGATCGCAACCTTGGCATTAACACCCCGCTTCGACTCGAACGCGGCTACAACAACCAGTGGGACAAGGGCGGTCTTATTTACGCTCCTCCTTTCCGCTAGGTCGATTGTAATTCCCTGTCGGACAGAAACAGCACTACGCTGTTTCTGTTCCGGCAGATTTTCAATTTGATACCGGAGTCCACGTATCGACCGTACTCAATACCGCTGGTTCCGCTAAAAAACTGACACGCTCATGCAGTTTTTTTTGCTTCCGACACACAATCTCTTCGAAATATTATGTCACAACACGCACACGAAAATGCTCGCGTACCTTTCTGGCGAAATCCACAGATTCGTGCATGGTTATATCAATGTATCATGCTCGGGGGCTTATTGTGGGTTGCGTTCATCATGTATCAAAATACACTGGCGAACCTGGAAGAACGCGGCATAGGTTCCGGCTTCGGATTCTTACAGAACGAAGCAGGTTTTAACATCGGCGAGACCCCTCCGATCCCTGTTCTGCAGGGCGGATTTCTCTGGTTTATTGCTGCACTTATTGTAGGGCTGTTTGCGTCACGCGCTATCGCAGTCTGGCTTAAGAAAAAAGGCACCACCATTACCGCGAGTGACAAAACTGTTTTTGCCGTCATAACACTCGTCGGCATTATTCCGGTTCTTGTTCTCTTCCTTGGCAGCGACTCCATCATTTTTACTCGTTACGCAGAATCTTCCAGCTACGTAACAGCCCTTCTTACCGGTTTTGCAAACACCATTAAGATAACAATTCTTGGCTGTATTTTTTCTACAATCCTCGGATTAATTATTGCGCTCGGTCGACTTTCACCAAACTGGCTCATCAGTAAATTATGCAGCTGGTATGTAGAATTAAACCGAAATCTGCCAGTTCTGTTACAGCTGTTCTTCTGGTATTTCATTGTATTGCAACAGCTGCCTTCCGTGCGAAAATCCATTGACGTCGGTGGCTGGTTGATCCTTAACAATCGCGGTCTATTTTTGCCCGCACCAATAGCCCAGTCCGGCGCATGGCCTTTCTGCCTTGCTATCGGCGCTGCCCTTATCGGAATTTACTTCATCTGCCGCCGCTCAATGCGATTGCTGAACGAACGTGGCACTCCGGGTAAAATTGTATTGCCCTCTATCGCATTGCTAATCGGTCTGCCCGCACTTGCATGGCTTATTGCTGGAACTCCTTTCACACTGGACTACCCAGTACTCAAGGGATTCAACTACCGTGGCGGCATCGATTTTACACCGGAATTCACTGCACTGCTTATTGGCCTAACCGTGTATGTTTCTGCCTTTAACGCAGAAATTATCCGTTCCGGCATTCAGGCTGTTTCCAACGGTCAACGTGAAGCTGCCCGCGCCATTGCCCTTAAAGAACGCCATGTAATGCGTCTTGTTATCCTGCCGCAAGCCATGCGTATTATTGTACCGCCAATGACCAGTGAATACCTTGCTATCGCGAAAAACAGTTCTCTGGCTGTTGCCATCGGCTACCCTGACTTTGTCAGTGTCGGTGGCACAATTCTCAACCAGTCCGGTCAAGCTGTAGAAATTGTAGGCATATGGATGGGCGTATACCTCTCCTTATCCCTTGTCATTTCCCTTGGCATGAACTGGTACAACGCCAAAATAAAACTTGTGGAGCGGTAACATGGCAGAAATAATCAAAGATCGCCGCCCACCCGTCACTAAAACTGGTGTTCTCGGCTGGATACGCTCAAACCTGCTATTCCCGTGGTACAACGCGCTTCTTACTGTTGTTGCAGGCTGGGCAATTTTCTCTGCGGTTAAGCCTTTTGTCCAATGGGCAATCCTTAACGCATCGATTACACTTGATCCAACCGTTGCTAAACAATACTCTGGCGCAGCATGGGGATTTGTCCGCGACATGTGGCCTGTCTTTATGGTGGGCATCTATCCTGAAGATCACCGGTGGCGTCCGGCGGTAGCACTACTGATTGTGCTTGCACTCATTATGCTGACTCTTGTCCGAAAATTTCGTGGCACAAAATGGCTCTATACTCTTTGGGGACTCTCTCCTATTGCTGTCTACCTTATTATCCACGGTGGATTCTTCACCGGACTGGAAGTTGTAGACACGCATTACTGGGGCGGACTTATGCTTACACTTATCCTCGCTTCCGTAGCGATGTTGTTTGCATTCCCTATCAGTGTATTACTGGCTCTCGGACGCTCCTCCGAAATGCCGGTCATCAAGTCATTCTGCGTGGCATATATTGAACTGGTTCGCGGTGTTCCGCTCATTACCATTCTTTTTATGGCATCCGTAGTACTCCCACTGTTCCTTCCAACAGATGTGGAGTTGGACAAAGTCCTTCGTGCGATGGTGGGTATCACCATGTTCTTCTCTGCCTACCTTGCAGAAAACATTCGAGGCGGCTTACAAGGCCTCGGCAAAGGGCAATACGAAGCAGCCGATGCCATTGGCATGGGATACTGGCAGAAGACATTACTGATTGTTCTACCGCAAGCGCTGCGCATTGTAATCCCGCCGATGGTTAACAACTTTATCGGTATTCTTAAAGACACATCACTGGTTGGTATTGTAGGCTTGGTCGATCTATTGCAGATTGCCTTTGCAACCACCTCCAACCCTAAGTGGTTCGGTAGACTGGAAGAAGCATACGTATTCGTAGCACTTTGGTACTGGATTCTTTGCTACTCACTGTCCCGCTACAGTCAGCACCTCGAAAAGAAATACGCGTCCAAGTAGACAGGTAAGGATATAATTATGAGTCAGATTCATACTGCAACCCATCTTGCTGGTAACCAAGTCATTATTGAGATGGACGGCGTAAACAAATGGTACGACCAGTTCCATGTTTTGAAAGATATTAACCTGCAAGTTCGTCAGCAGGAAAAAGTGGTAATTTGCGGTCCTTCCGGTTCCGGTAAGTCTACCCTTATCCGTACACTGAACCGTCTTGAAGAGCATCAGGAAGGCGACATCATTGTTGATGGCACTACCCTGACCAACGATACCAAACATATTGAAGTCATTCGCCGCGAAGTAGGCATGGTATTCCAGCAGTTCAACCTGTTTCCGCACCTGTCTATTCTGGACAACGTAACAATCGGCCCAATATGGGTACGCAAAATGCCTCGCAAACAGGCAGAAGAAATTGCGTACACATTCCTTGAGCGCGTTGGCATCGGCGAACAGGCAAACAAATTCCCCGGTCAGCTCTCCGGCGGTCAGCAGCAGCGCGTAGCTATTGCCCGTGCTCTTGCTATGCAGCCAAAGATCATGCTCTTTGACGAGCCTACATCCGCACTTGACCCTGAGATGATTAAAGAAGTTCTCGACGTAATGCGGGAGCTTGCAGACCAAGGTATGACCATGATCTGTGTTACGCATGAAATGGGTTTTGCCCGTGAAGTTGCCGACACTATGGTATTCATGGATCAAGGTCAGATCGTAGAATACGCTCCAGCAAAGGAATTCTTCACCAACCCGCGTGAAGAGCGCTGTAAAGCCTTCCTTGAGCAGATTCTGAATCACTAATCCAACGACACTCACATTTCCAATATTAGAGAGAAGCCTAATCGCTTCTCTCTTTTTTTGCCCAAATGAAATAATTAGCGTAACAGTTATCTAACATTATTCACTAAAAAGATTTCAAGCCGTCATCACGAAGTAACAGGCACACTGCAAAAAGGTCGCACTACTTTTAGAGGCTGCGCCGTATGCGCCAAACAAAATGCCCCGAGCATAAATCCAATAGTTTCCAACAAGTTTCCATCAGGTTACAGAGTTCTTTCCCGTTACCTGCCAACAAACTTAAGGAGTACGTGATGCGTTTCTTAGGACTACGTTCTGTTTCAGCAATGTTGTGTGCACTTATTGTGCTTACCGGTTCTGTCTGTATTACCCATGCCGAAAAATACTACTCCGGCACTCCTGCTAACTATGTGTTTCTTTTCATCGGTGATGGCATGGGCATTGCTCAAAAGATGTCTACCGAAGCAGTCACTGGCGAGCAACTTGTCTTTGACGACTTCCCCGTTCAAGGCATTACTACCACACAGGCCAACAACAGATTTATTGTAGGATCAGCTGCCGCCGCAACTGCCATAAGCTCTGGTCAGATTACAAACATCGGCATGATCGGCATGTCTCCAAACGGAAAAAGCGTAAAAACAATTGCTGAAATGGCGCGCGATAACGGCCAAAAGGTCGGTATTGTTTCAAGCGTATCCATTGACCATGCAACCCCTGCCGCATTCTATGCTCATGTTCCAAAGCGCTCCCAGTATCATTATATTGATCATGCTCTTGCAGCCTCTAATTTTGACTACTTTGCAGGTGGCGGCCTTAAAGATCCCAAAGGTACACGCAAGGGTATTGAAGCTCGCGGCAACGCGGTAACAGCCATTAAAGAAGCTGGATATAAAATAGTATCCACCCGCAGTGGCTTTGAAAAACTCTCAAAGAATAGCGGCAAAGTACTCGCGTACAACGAATGGTTGCAAGATTCTGGTGCAACACCATACGAAATTGACCGCCGCGCACAGGATATCTCTCTGGCAGAATTTACCGCAAAAGGCATTGCCCTGCTCGACAATCCTGAAGGCTTTTTTTTGATGGTCGAAGGCGGTAAAATTGACTGGGCTTGCCATGCAAACGATGCAAAATCCGCAGTCATGGACACCATAGCTTTTAACAACGCCGTAAAAGAAGCGGTTGCCTTCTATAAAAAACATCCTAACGATACGTTAATCGTTGTCACTGGTGACCACGAAACAGGGGGCATGACTCTCGGTTTTGCCGGAACCAAATACGAAAGCCATTTTAATGTGCTTGATGCGCAGACTGTCTCCTTTGAAAAATTCACTCAGGAAGTCATGGAGCCTTTCAAAAAGGCGGCTCACGGCAAGAAGACTTTTGAAGATATCAAGCCTCAGATTACAAAACACTTTGGTCTCAAGTTTGAAGGTGATCCTAAAAAAGATACCATGGTGCTCAAGCCGTATGAGATTGCCAAACTTCAAGAGGCATTTACTCAGTCTATGGCTGGACAACTCATCAAGAACAACTCTCCACAAGCAGCCATTTTGTACGGTAGCTACGACCCGCTTGTTGTAACTGTAACCCACACTGTAAACAACAAAGCCGGTCTTGCGTGGACGTCCTTCAAACACACAGGCACTCCGATTGTAACCAGTGCAATTGGTGTCGGTGCAGAAAGCTTTAGGAACAATTATCACCAGTCCGAAATCGCAAAAAAAATTATGGCTGTAATGGGCATCACCCCTGCCGTAAACGTAGCATCTAAGTAACATCAGTCTATGGCCCCATAAATGGTGGTACGTGCCCCCGTACCGCCATTTCATTTCTGCTCTTACCCATCTGCAAAACAAGGTAAAGACTGTGCGTACAAAATCGACAACACGAGACAACATCCTCATTAGCGTTTTTTTACTTCTCTCAATTGTTCTCTGGAATCTTCCCACACCGTTTGATGACCGAATAGACGACTCAGCCCAACAAGTTAAGGGCAAAATTATTTCAGTTGATAACAGCCAGCTCCAACGACATTCGCTGGTAACTGTTGGTGTGCAAGTCCTTGATGTGTCCATGCTGGAAGGCGCACACAAAGGGAACACTTTTACGGTCATTAACCAACTCATGGGTCGGCTGGACATCGACAAGGCTTTTTCCGTAGGCGATACGGCGCTACTCGTTGTCACACATACACCGGAAGGCGCTATAGATACAATTGTCCCACAAGATCACTACCGCATAGATCTGGAGTTAGGTTTACTTTTATTATTTGCCCTACTGTTAATTCTTTTCGGTGGAAAAACGGGAGCAAAGGCATTGCTCAGTTTCATTTTCACCGGACTTGTATTGTGGAAATTTTTTATTCCGTCTCTGCTTCTCGGGGGTGACCCTATATGGCTTGCGCTCACAATTGTAGCAATCCTCACGGCTACAATCATTTTCCTTGTGGCAGGACTAAGCCGTATGGGAACAGTGGCTTTTCTGGGAGCAATGCTCGGGGTAACGAGTAGTTGTGGTCTGGCGGTATGGGCAACGAGTGCATTCAAGCTTAACGGAGCCATAATGCCTTTTGCAGAAACCTTGCTCTACGCGGGCTATGCTCACTTGGATATTACGCAGATTTACGTGGCAGCCATTTTTGTAGCAGCATCCGGTGCGGTTATGGATTTAGCAATGGATGTAGCGGCAAGTTTACAGGAGGTTGTAGACACCAACCCGTCTATCAGCAAAAAAGAAGCGTTATTCTCCGGTCTCAGAGTGGGACGCGCGGTTGTGGGAACCATGACGACGACTTTACTTCTCGCATATTCAGGCGGCTATGTAACCTTGCTTATGGCTTTCATGGCGCAAGGAGTTCCAGTCATCAACATGTTCAATATGCTCTATATCGCAGCAGAGGTAGTTAAAACGCTTGTGGGAAGTTTCGGCCTTGTACTTGTTGCCCCGTTTACCGCGTGCATCGGGGCAATTCTTTTCACACAGAAAAAAGAAAGTGCTCAGCCGCAAAAGCAACTGAGCACTGTATTACAAAACTCATAGGGTAACACACTGCGTCACATCAATACTACAAATTCCCCAAACTTTTCTGTTCGAACAACGCTCAGCCCTACCGATCATTTTTTGGCTATTCCTTGCGATTACCATTTACCACCTGTCAGCTTATTCCAATCCCCGAGGAAACTGGCAAGCCCTTTATCAGTAAGCGGATGGTGTACAAACTGCTGCAAAACACTAAACGGAACAGTCGCCACATCTGCACCGACCAAGGCAGCTTCCAGCACATGCATCGGGTGACGGACGCTCGCTACAAGAATTTTCGTGGTGTATTCGTAGTTATCAAAAATGGTGCGGATTTCTTCTACCAGATTCATACCGCTATCGCCAATGGCATCAAGACGGCCAATAAACGGACTCACATAGGTTCCACCTGCTTTTGCAGCAAGTAACGCCTGTAACGGTGAAAAGATAAGCGTAACGTTTGTATGAATACCTTCACTGGAAAGAGCCTTAATTGCTTTCAGCCCTTCTGACGTCATAGGAATTTTAACAACTACATTGTCACCCATTTTCTTCAGATCATGCGCCTGTGCAATCATGCCCGGGGCATCTTCTGCAACAACTTCGAGACTTACAGGGCCTTTTACTACTTCCAAAATTTCTCTCGCACGTACGCGCCAATCTCCGCCTTCACGCGAAAGTAATGTAGGGTTAGTGGTAACACCATCAATCAAGCCCTGTTCTGTTGCTGTCTTAATTTCTTCTATGCTAGCGGTATCAATAAAAAATTCCATAAGATTCCTCTGGGTATTGTTTGGAAGTACACAGTAAACCGTGTCAGTACGCGGCCTTCAGCCCACGCAAGCAAAGCATACTCTTCATACTTTTTTATTTTTTCGCTTGACTTTTCCGGCTGTTTTATTCAAAAAACATCTCGCACTTAGCGATCACGTTTTTCACAACTTGGTTTCTAATTGTATTTGATGGCGAGGTAGCTCAGTTGGTTAGAGCATGCGGCTCATATCCGCAGTGTCGGGAGTTCAATTCTCTCCCTCGCTACCATCAAGAAAGCTTGGATCATAGATGTATGTCTATGATCCTTTTTTTATATCCAGCGTACAGCAACAACAGAATATTTAGATCGCACACTTCTTATATGATATACGCTCTACCCGTTCACGTCTTTTAGTATTCATAAGCGCTACGTTCTATGTGATTTTCCCTTACATTTCCATACTTGCAATAACGCTACAAAGTTAACAAACTTTTGTCAGCCTATTAATCCCCCTGCATCCCAACAAACCAACCCATCAATATAGTATCAATTACCACCGCAACTGACATATTGACCTTACTGAGGGTGGCCTATAAAAATACAGAGGTTCTGGCTCAAAATCAGCTACACATAACCTCGAGAGACCATCACTCAGGTACAAGGAAAAACATGATACATTCACTCAAAGCTGTTGTTTTCGATTTCGACGGGACGCTAGCTATTCCAACCATCGACTTTAACGAAATGAAACAACGAGCACACGATGCTGTAAAAATCGTATACCCGAACCTTCCAGATCTTAATGGTCTGCCACTCCTTGAATGGCTTGATATGGCAAAAGAACAGGCTGCTAAAGAAAGACTTTCTATTCTAGATGCAATAGACGAAGCAGCCATCAGCGCCGCAAAAGATGTGGAGCTGGAAGCCGCAGCGCGCAGTGACGTTTTCGCATGGGCTCGCACACTGCTTTCTGAATTGCTTAAGCGAGATATTACTCCCTGCATCGTTACCCGTAACTGCACAGAGGCTGTTCGCATTGTTTTTCCGGATGTAGATGAATACTGCCCAGTTATACTTACCCGAGATGATGTTCCTATTGTAAAGCCTGATCCTGACCACCTGCACAGAGCACTTGCACTTGTCGGCTGCCAGCCTGAAGAAGCTATTATGACTGGCGACCACCTGATGGATATTCACACAGGTAAAGCAGCTGGCACACTAACCGCAGGCGTATGCACCGGAGAAGCAACACGCGAAGAATTTGAAGCAGAAAATCCAGATTTTATTGCAACAGACTGCTGGGATCTATTTTTGCAACTTACCGCACTTTAAGAAAATAATATCAAGCTGTTACATAGAAAGCATAGCTGATCGTAGTGCCAAATAATCACTGACTGGTAAGCTCAACACGTTACAATCACGCTGTAACCAAGTTAAAGTTTATCAGGAGAGTAACATGAAAGGCATTCGGCTATTGTTTTTTATCTGGCTGGCCATTTCTTTTCTTTCAAGCCCAGCTTTTGCAGCTGTTTCACCCAACGCTGCATCCGACACCACCAAGGCTGCTAACTCCCAATGGCTGAAAATTCTGCCCTTTGCCAATGAGCAGGATTTTAAAGATGCCGCAAAAGGCTTCATTGCCCCACTGCCTAATGACGGCATAATCAAAAACGCCGAAGGGCGCGTCGTATGGGACATGAAGGCATTCCAATTCATTACTGAACAAAAAACTGCCCCCGACACCGTCAACCCTAGCTTGTGGCGTCAAATGCAGCTCGTCATGCAGGGTGGTTTATTTAAAGTTTGTGACAGACTTTACCAGATACGTAATGCTGACCTTTCTAATATGACAATCATTGAAGGGGACACAGGCATTATCGTCATCGACCCGCTTATCTCAACAGAAACAGCAAAAACAGCCCTCGACCTTTATTACGCGCATCGCCCCAAAAAACCGATCATTGCAGTGTTCTATTCACACAGCCATGTAGACCACTTTGGTGGAGTCCGCGGTATAGTTGATGAAAAAGATGTCAAAGATGGCAAAATTAAAATTTTTGCTCCAGAAGGTTTTACCGAAGCAGCCGTTTCTGAAAACGTGTATGCCGGCAACGCAATGAGCCGCAGGGCTACATATATGTACGGCAACCTTCTGCCACCATCACCGCAAGGACAAGTCGGCGCAGGTCTCGGCACCACCACATCCACTGGCACTGTAACACTTATCCTCCCAACAGATCTTATCAAAGAAACCGGTCAGAAAGTAAAAATTGACGGACTGGACTTTGAATTCCTCATGGCTCCAGGCTCAGAAGCGCCAGCAGAAATGCATTGGTACGTTAAACAGCTTAAAGCCGTCTCAGCCGCAGAAAACTGCACCCATACATTACATAACACGTACACACTTCGTGGCGCAAAAATACGCAACCCACTTGCATGGTCCAAATACCTCAACGAAACTATTCAGATGTGGGGAAAAGGCGCAGAAGTCCTCTACGGTATGCATCACTGGCCTGTATGGGGAAAAGCTGTCGTTGAGAATTTAAAAATGGCTCGTGACGGGTACCGTTTTATTAACGACCAAACCCTGCGTCTTGCCAACATGGGATACACGCCCGATCAAATTGCAGAACAAGTCCATTTCCCAGAAAAATTAGCTCAACATTGGGCAATGCGCGGCTACTACGGCTCTGTATACCACAATGTAAAAGCAACCTACGTATTCTACCTCGGCTGGTTTGATGGCAACCCATCCACCCTACATGTGCTTCCCCCTGTAGAGGCCGCAAAAAAATATGTTGAATATATGGGCGGCGCAAAAGCAATCATCACGAAGGCACACAAAGCATACGAAAACGGTGAATACCGCTGGGTAGCCGAAGTGGGTAACCATGTCGTGTTTGCCGACCCTTCCAACAAAGAAGCCCGCATGCTGGTTGCAGACGCTCTGGAACAGATGGGTTACCAAGCTGAATCCGGCCCGTGGCGTAACTTCTATCTAACGGGTGCACAGGAATTACGTAACGGCGTGCAAGAACTGCCTGCTCCGAACACATCATCACCGGACTTTATCAAAGCCGTAGATACAACTATGCTACTGGACTACACAGGTGTACGCCTTAATCCACAGAAAGCCGCTGGACAAGACATCACTATCAATCTAATTCTCACCGACACATCAGAAAAATTTGTTCTGGAACTTCGAAACTCAGCACTTTCTAACCGCCCAGGTACCGCTGATAATGCAGACCTCTCTCTTGAAATGACGCGAACTCTTCTTAACAAAATATTCCTCAAAGAAACCACGCTTGCCGACGCGTTGAAAACGAAAGACATAACAGTCAACGGTGACGAGAAAAAAATCCATGCTCTTTTGGGCATGCTCGACAACTTCCCGTTCTGGTTTAACATCGTTACACCAAACGCACCGCAGCCTAAAAACTAATACAAAAAGAAAAAGGCACGACGTAAATGTCGTGCCTTTTTCTTTGTAAAATCATCATGCCTTCGGCGTGTCGCCGACAGGCTTGCCTTCGGCTACTCTTCGAGGAGGAAGGGCTCCGCCCTCCACCCGCAAGGGGCTTACCCCTTGACCCCGATTATTTTGAAGTGCCATTTGTGGTAGCAGCGAAGTTTGTCTTACGTAGAGGACATCAGTATCTAAAAACGATACGGCTCTCTTTTAGACGGGAACATTCTCTAGAGTTGCTATCCCACCAGCAGCAAGCGAATGCCGCCGCCCCAAATGGTTACATTGGAAAATTCACTCGTCTGTGCCCTATGGGCAATGCCATGCAGTGCACCAACTCGAATATACTTTTTATACACATCCCAATGCCCCCTATGAAGGAACTGTTCCGCAAGTGAACATACATACTGGGAGGGCAATTCGATATTCCTTTCAGCAAGGGCAAAATCAATAAGCAACGCGTTAGGTGCAATGCGCATACATTCACGGACAACCTGCTCTGCGACATCCGGCTCAACCTGATGCAACCCGAAACTCACGATGCATAAGTCGAAGGAACCGTCTTTAGCATCTAAAAAGGACTGCCCTTCCTGTATCTCTCTTTGCGAACGAGCCAGCACCGTGTGCAGGGTGTTATGATTAAGGACCTCAAGCCGTTCGACATATTCATTCAAAGCATGAGACAAGGAAGTCGTATTCTCGCCAATCACAAGAACACTACGCGCCCGAGATTTTCGCACAAGTCTTACGGCCTGCTCCACCGTACTGGCAACAATCTTCTTCCATAAAAAAGTGGTTATGGCATTCACGCTATCCTCCGCTCTTCTTAGCAATATTACTCGCCAAAACTCGTTGCATTTCATCACGCACAACTAGCTTCACCTTTTCCATATCCGGCAAGGCTGGCAAGGTGTTAAGCAAATGTTCCATCACACCGCGGTCATGCAGCAATTGCATAGAAGCACGGTACTCCAAACCAAAGACCCAGCTTGAAAGAAGCAACTTGAAATCGTTTATGTACCGCATATCACCATAAAGTACAGAGTCGCCATTCAGAACATTTTGCAAAATCTTATGGGTATACGCAGTCGGGCAATCTTCAAGCCCCATGGTAATGACATCACTCTTAGAACCATCATGCATAAAATTCGATACAAGCACTGGAAAAATATCCAGCTTGTCACTGTCTCGCACTATATGCGTTGCAATACGGATATGCTTCGGAAGTGCTGATGGAAGCGCATATTTATTGTGTAACGCAACCGTTGCTCTTACTGCATGCTGTATTTCTTTCGGTTCATGCTCTAGGATGCTTTCCTGTTTTAAAATTCGGCACCCCAGCAAACCATGATTCACGGAGTTTTGATCACTGTAGGTTTTATATATGTTGTACTGCTCAAAACGTCCGACATCGTGAAACAGTGCACCGAGCAACGCAACATTTATTGTTGGCGAATCTAACGACAGCGAATCAGTAATTTGCTTCGCGTTGTCAAAAACCCGCAATGTATGGTCACGTTTTAAATCAATGTATTGTTGATCATGTTTTTCGGCCTGTGCATAGCCTTCAACATACTCTGCAAACCATTTTTGATACGATGTAAGATCTGGAGTCATTGTTACTTCTGTGTTGTGTCAGATTTTTTTTCTGCCTGAATTTTAGCCTCAGCTATGCATACTGCCTTTTCCGCATCACGCGTTGCTTGCGCTTCATCATTCCAGTCATCCCACTTTTTTTCTCTAAAAAACCCTTTAGGACCAAAGAGAACACGCAGATAGATGATTATGAACATAAAAAAGACAAATATGAGTGCATATTGCCCATATTTTGTTGAAATAAAATTTGTTACGGCTTCGTCAAAAGTTTTCGATTCAACAACGGTCTGAAGCCATGATGAAATCTTTTCAAACACTAGAACCTCCGGTATTAGACCTGCTCTCCGAATATGTCCGGAGCGGGATTATCGTCATGCAATATCAAAAAGTACGCACGAAAAATATTCTTCTATTTTTTCAAAAGAGTACAAATAGGGACTGGGAAATCCGGTTGTCCCGATGTTTTGATTCTGCTAAGTTCACTTGATACTAACTAGTACCAGTCATTCCGTAAAACTGATTCTATAAATACTGTTCAGAAACCTTCCACATTAGTTGCGAACCATGTCAGATTTTGTACATTTACACTGCCATACAGAATACAGCCTTCTTGATGGCGCTATCCGTTTAGAAGACCTTTGTCAAAAGGCTTCTGATTTCAACATGCCTGCCGTAGCCATTACTGACCACGGTAACATGTACGGTGCTGTCTATTTTTATCTTATTGCTAAAAAAGCCGGTCTCAAACCAATTATCGGATGTGAAGTGTATATTTCACACGGTGATCATACGGAAAAAACCGGTGAATTTGCCAAAAAGCGCTATCACTTAGTGCTTCTTGCCCAAAACGAAGAAGGGTACAAAAATCTTTGCAAAATCGTAACGGAAGGTTGTGTTAACGGCTTCCACTATAAGCCGCGTGTCAGCAAAGAGGTTTTACGTCAGCATAGCGAAGGTCTTATTGCTCTTTCTGCATGTCTTGCCGGTGAGGTTCCACGGTACCTGCTCAACCACTCCATGGATGAAGCAGAAGAAATTGCAAAAGAATACGCAGAAATTTTCCCGGACAAATTCTATCTTGAACTGCAATCCAACGGATTGAAAGAACAGGATGAACTAAACGAAAAGCTCATTGAACTGTCTAAACGCACAGGGCTTCCACTTGTGGCAACAAACGACTGCCACTACCTGAATGCATCAGACGTTGAAGCGCACGACACCCTGCTTTGTATCCAGACTGGTGCAAAAGTTCAGGACGAAAAACGCATGCGATTCAATACAACGGAACTGTACTACAAATCTCCGGAAGAAATGAAGGCTGCGTTTGCACATGTACCGGAAGCTATTTCCAACACCGTAAAAATTGCTGACCAGATCGATATAGAACTCACATTGGGTGAATACTACTTCCCTGAATACGAGTTGCCTGAAGGCGTGACCATGGCTGATGAATTCAGCCGTATGTGTCGTGAGGGTCTTCAAAAACGTATTGATATTATCCCGTACGAAATTAACGAGAAAATTTACTGGGACAGACTTGAGCTTGAGCTGAAAGTTATTAACGACATGGGCTTTCCGGCCTACTTCCTCATCGTGCAGGACTTTATTAACTGGGCAAAAGACAACGGTATCCCTGTCGGGCCGGGTCGTGGTTCTGCTGCGGGCTCTATTGTCGCATGGGCATTGCGTATTACCAACCTTGACCCAATCCCGTATGACCTACTCTTCGAACGATTTCTGAACGTAGAACGCGTATCAATGCCGGATATCGACGTTGACTTCTGTGAACGCCGTCGAGGCGAAGTTATCCGCTATACCATGGAACGGTATGGCGAAGACAAAGTTGCGCAGATCACTACCTTCGGTAAAATGAAGGCAAAAGCGGTGATTAAGGACGTTGCCCGTGCTCAGGGTCTCACTTTTCAGGAAGGCGATAGGATTTCAAAGCTTATCCCTGATGAAATGAAAATGACCATTCAAAAAGCGTTGGCAGCAGAGCCGGAGCTTGCTGATCTTTACCGCAACGATACCACCGTTACAAAACTCATTGATATTTCACAGCGCCTCGAAGGTCTTTGCCGCCACGCATCCACTCATGCTGCTGGTGTTGTTATTTCTGACAAACCAATGGTTGAATACCTGCCATTGTACCGAGATAAAAAAGGCGGCAGGGTAACCCAGTTCGACATGAAAAAGGTTGAAGAAGTCGGTCTCGTAAAATTCGACTTCCTCGGTCTACGAACCATGACGGTTATTCAGGATGCTGTAGACAACATCGGCTTAGTCGGTAAACCGCAACCCGATCTCGACACACTGGCATTTGATGATGCAGCAACGTACGAGCTCTACCAGCGCGGCGATACTGACGGCATTTTTCAGGTTGAATCCTCCGGTATGCGTACGTACCTTCGTATGCTCAAACCGAGTTGTTTCGACGATATTATTGCTATGCTCGCCCTCTACCGTCCGGGTCCATTGAACTCCGGTATGGTTGATGAATTTATTAAGCGTAAACACGGCGAAGTTCCTGTTGTATACCCGCTCCCATCATTGGAAGACTGCCTGAAGCCTACATACGGTGTTATCGTATATCAGGAACAGGTAATGCAGATTGCACAGATTGTCGGCAACTACACCCTTGGTGGTGCGGACTTGCTGCGTCGCGCAATGGGTAAAAAGAATGCCGATGCAATGGCGCTGGAGCGTACTAAATTTGTTACCGGTGCATCTGAAAACAAAATTCCAAAAGAAAAGGCCGAAGAAATCTTCGACCTCATGGAACAGTTTGCAGCATATGGCTTCAACAAATCCCACTCCGCTGCATACGCGCTAATTTCCTACTGGACCGCGTATCTAAAAGTTCATTATCCGGTAGAATTTATGGCTGCCCTCATGACCTCTGAGATGGGCAACCAAGACAAGGTTCTTAAATATGTTGCAGCATGTCGCGACATGGATGTTTCTGTAAAACAGGCAAACGTTCAGGCATCACGCCGTCAGTTCACTGTACACGAAGGCGAAGTTATATTCGGGCTCGGAGCTATTAAAACTGTTGGTGATGAAGCTATTCGTGAAATCGTGGAAGCCCGCGAAGCTGACGGCGAATTTCAATCCATGCTCGACCTTGCCTGCCGCGTAAGCTTACGTAAAGTAACCAAGCGAGTTATTGAGAACCTGATTAAAGGTGGCGCGATGGACTGCTTTGGCGTTTCCCGCCGAGGTATGCTTGCAGCTTTGGACAGCGTCGTTGCTAAGGCACAGAAAAAAGCTAAGGACAAAGATTCCAATCAGGTTTCTTTGTTCACCATGATTGCTGAAGAACCAAAAGTTATCGGCGGGATCGGGTTTGAATGCGAAGAACAGACTCTTGAAGAATTTGATGACGAGCAGAAACTGCGCTTTGAAAAAGATGCGCTTGGCTTCTACTTAACAAGTCACCCTTTGCAGCCATTCCGACGCGAGCTACACCGACTACACTTGCAGCCATTGGAAGAAGCAGCAGACCTTGAGCCAGGCGGAGAAATTAAGTGCGCTATTCTGATAACAGCTATGAAAGAGCACATTACCAAGAAAGGCAGCAAAATGGCCTTTATGGACATTGAAGACCTCACCGCTTCCGGCGAGCTCGTTGTTTTTCCGGAAGCATATGCTGAAGGAAAAGAGCTGTTCCTAAGCGAACAACCACTGTTGTTAACAGCAAAAATCAGTGATCAACAAAACAACGAAGACGGTGACAACGAAGACGCTGTAAAAGAAATTAAGCTGTTATGTGAGAAGGTTGAGTCGCTCACTGAAGCATGCAAATGCAATCTTGAGCCGACAACAATTGACATACCACATAACAGATTATGCATGCAATCCATCACAGATCTTAAAGAAGTTTTGGTAAAACATAATGGCCCAGTACCAGTTTATGTACGAGCCATGATCAGTGACTCTGATGCAATTTTTAGTCTGGATGAAGCATACTCTATTCATCCGGGGCCTCAATTCGAAAAAGACTTTGCCAAATGGAAAGGAGTTGTCCATGGCTAATGGTATCTGGCGGCTAACTGTGCGTTCCGATTTTGCAGCCGCACACGCACTTCGCAACTACGACGGTAAGTGCGAAAATATTCACGGACACAACTTTGCTGTTGAAGCTGTTGTAGAAGGTGACAAACTTTCTGAAGACGTTGAAATTCTCCTCGACTTCAAAGTGATGAAAAACAAACTGAAAGAAGTTACCGAGCTTATCGATCATAAAGATTTGAACTGCACAGCTCCGTTTGACAAAATGAACCCTTCTTCTGAAAACCTTTCCCGTTTCATTTATCAGGAATTGGGTAAGCGGATTGAATCATACGGCGTGCGCGTTCACTCCGTGACTGTGTCTGAAAAAGCTGCACAGTCTGCGACCTATCTGGAGTTATAGGACATGATGGAACTGAACTGGCAGGTCATTTTTGAAATCTCTGTCACACTTTTTTTGATTTTCGACCCGCTTGGCAACGCCGCCATGTGCCTACCTATGCTTGGAGCCTTTACGCCTAAGCAACAGCGACGCATTCTGTTGCGAGAACTTGTTATTGCACTCGGAATCATTCTTTCGTTCATGTACCTTGGTGACAACCTGCTGGGTCTGCTTAATATACACCACTCTACATTGCGTCTTGCCGGTGGTATCATCCTGCTCATCATTTCCATGAAAATGGTGTTCCCGCAGGGAAATGGTTCTTCTACAGACCTTGAGAAAGATCCATTTATTGTGCCTATTGCTGTCCCGCTCCTCGCTGGACCATCCCTGCTGGCAGCGGTCATGCTATATGCTGCACGCTCGCAGGAAAGCACACACGGCAACATTGAGTTATTAACAGCTATATTTTTGTCTTGGCTTGTTACCGCCATCATCCTGCTCTGTTCCTCATCCCTTACCAAAATATTAGGGCATCGAGGCTTACGCGCAACAGAACGCCTTATGGGACTTATTCTCATCTTTATGGCAGTTCAAATGCTTGAAGACGGCATCCGCATGTTTATAGAAACATTTTAGGATACGCAAAAGAGAATGAAGCCCCTCCTACGCAAGTAAGGGGGGCTTTTTTACTACCTACTTGTAACCTACCTTCCGCGCCGCCATGCCCACCGGAGCAATGCTCGCTCGTTGAACATCCGCTGGAATTAACTACTACCGTGACCGCCGCCATTATTATGGGAACTGGAGCTATTTCCACTATCACTGCCGTGTCTTGCACAGGCTCCTTGGTTACTACCGCCGCCCTTACCGAAATATCCGCTACTGCACAGCGTAAATGGCTTTTGCAGCTCCCCTATACCGATGGGGTACCCTTTACCTTTCATGCATTAAGTAATTTTCTGCACACAGCTTTGCACATATACTTCAAGACAACACCATGTTTTTATTATGATAATTTATAAAACAAAGAACGGATTGGTTATACTTTTTACAACATGTGCAATTCAAGTCACATGCATGTATATATTTTGTACACAATTAGCGTCTCTAAAAACTGCACAGCTGCAAGTGTCTGAAATATTGCACACGTTTTTTTTGGTACACCTATTGCTATATCCAAAGTATGTGTGATGCACTTTGCACGTGCCATGATGGCTGCATTATTGTGATGTGAATTCACTACAATTATGTAGATTATTTTTTACTCTATCCATTAACCATCCAATGTACTGTGTATTCGTAATGCATCCATCATCTCACCAACAACGCAGTTACTACATAAAAAATAGGCATCTAATATGAATGTTATAATGTTATGTACATTCAAACTCATCACGTATGGCGGGGATAATTATGAATTGTCCAAATTGCAGCACAAAGCTGCATATGACGGAACGAAAAGGCATTGAAATTGATTTCTGTCCAGATTGCCGAGGCGTATGGCTCGACAGAGGCGAACTGGATAAAATTTTAGAAAAAAGTATCGCCGAAGTACAGGAACACTACAGGCCGCAGGCATCACAGCAAGCCATGCAGCCCACACCATCGGACTTTCCAGAAATGCAGCAGCATGAATATTATGATTCACACAACTACAAACACGGAAAGCAAAACCACGGGCAATACGGACATAGAAAAAGCCGCAAACCTTGGTTCATGGAACTGTTCGACTAATAACTTTTGCATATACCTCTAGGATGAAGAGCAGCAGTTACTATCAGGTAAGCCGTATAACAGCCCCCTGTCAGTTATACAAAGATTGTTGCTTAGAGCCGCAGAAACTCTTCGGCAGCAGACTCTGTGGCTCAATTTGATAACTTCTGCAGCTCTAATTCTCCTGCGTAGCGACACAGTCATCTCCAAAAGGCTGTGCAGTACGGATTAACCACTTAGCCTAACGGGGTAAAGGAGCCCCATCAATCACGCAAAAATCAGCCGCGTTCAGACAGAGCAGCATAGACCTTCTTTCCTCCTAAAAAAAAGAAGAGCAAATCGTACGATCCTAAGCATAAAAGGGTGAGTTCTAACGAACTCACCCTTTTCTATTTCCAATGACATGCCATAACGCATATGTGCAATTTTTAGTCACACTACATAGAGACGTTTAAAAAACATGCACAAGAAGCACCCGCTTCGGGTAATTTTTGAACACTATTCATATCTACCGTTCGTCACGTACAGATAATACGCCAGACTTCATACATTTTCACTTTTGGCACACACATTGCTTATACAAATATGAAGCTCAAGAAAGACTCGATGCAATAAAACTGATGGTTCACATAACAGCAGAAATTAAAACTTATTTTGAAACGCTATTGAAATAGTAGTGACGCAAATAAAATTTACTACCACATAAAAATATATACATTCACCAGCACTGCATTTCACCACTACAGTGCAATTAAGGAGAATAGCATGACATGCGCAAACTACAACTTAGATCCTACTACCGTGGACCGACAAAATATTGATATAGAGTATTGTACTGACTGCGACGCAGTATGGATGGAACCCAAAGAGATGGATAGTCTCTTACAGAAAATGCTTTCCAACAAATTAACAGCGCCAGAGCCTAGACGTGTTCAAACCCCTTCCATATCCCCTACCAGTGAAGAGAGCCTCACTGAAACTGGAAGCGATTACGACACATACTTCGCATACAAGTACCACGGCAGCTATGGCTTCCCAACCCCTAGCAACGCGCGTGCACAACACCTTCTTGAGAAACGCTAATTCTCCTTAACGACAAATATGGATCAGACATATCAAGACACGATGCCCTATCACAATAAAAATCCAGAGATTATTACTCCCTAGCTTTTTCACATAAAAAAAGCCGAAGCATAATGCTCCGGCTTTTTATTATCTATATTCTGTCACCACTATAGAAGCACATTAACTTCTGTCACAATTTGTTCTGCCGTGAGCAATTCTGTCCCGACACGTTCTGTAACAACGGCTTCTATCTTACTTTTTATCAAACAATTCCTGAACAGTTTTTTTAATACCGCTAGTATTGATTCCCAACTGCTCACGCAATTCAATCTGCGTACCATGCTCAATCCATTCGTCAGGAATACCCAGACGTTTGATCCTACAATCTCCTAAGACATCACTGTCTGACAAAAATTCAAGCACAGCAGAAGAAAAACCGCCCTGAAGAGCGTTTTCTTCCAACAGCAATAGTGAATGGTGAGTTTTAACAAGCTCCAGCAGCTGTTCTTCCGGTAACGGCTTTACACAACGCGCATTAAACACGGTTGCCTGCTTTCCAGTTTCTTCCGCAAGCTCTTTTACTGCCTCAATAGCAGGATATGTACGGGAACCGACAGCAACAACAGCGACGCCTTCGCCCTGAATCATTACTTCACCGGTACCAAGAACAAACGGTTCCGGTTTCGCTTTCAACGGCACACCGTATCCGGCACCACGCGGGTAGCGAATAGCAACAGGGCCGTCATGTGCAAGCGCAGTCGCCATACAATCTGCCAACTCTGCTTCGCTTGAAGGAACAAGCACAGTCATATTCGGAATATGACGCATGAAGCTCAAATCGAACACACCATGATGTGTAGGTCCATCTTCACCCACAAGACCACCACGATCCAGACAGAATGTTACTGGCAAATTCTGTAAACAGACATCGTGTACAATCTGATCATATGCACGCTGCATAAATGTAGAATAAATCGCCACAAAAGGACGGTACCCCTGTGTTGCAAGCCCTGCTGCAAATGTTACAGCATGCTGCTCACAGATGCCTACATCAATGAAGCGATCAGGAAATTTTTTTTCAAAACATGCTGTTCCAGTACCCTCAGGCATTGCCGCAGTAATCGCCATAATGCGCTCATCCTGCTTTGCTAACTGGCACAACGTGTCACCGAACACATCTGTGTATGTCGGCACAGAATTAACCTTAGCAACTTTTTTTGCCTGACCGGTTTCCGGTTCAAACTGTCCCACACCGTGGAAGAATGTCGGATTGGATTCAGCAGGAGCATAGCCCTTGCCCTTTTTGGTAAGAACATGCAGCAGCACAGGTTCATCCAAATCCTGATAGAGCCTGAATGCGCGTTGCAGCGCTTTAATATCGTGTCCGTCAATCGGTCCCATGTAGTTAAATTCGAATGCTTCAAACAGCATTCCGGGCGTAAAGAAACTCTTTAAACTAAGTTCACTTTTGCGAGCGTAGTTAAGCATTTCTTCACCAATAGCAGGAACCGCATTGAGGATAGTCTCAACATCTTTCTTGAATCGACGCACCCAGCGAGAAGACAAGTTGCGAGACATAAAGTGGGACATTGCCCCGACGTTTTTGGAAATAGACATCTCGTTATCATTAAGGATAACAAGCATTTTTTTATCAGTATGCCCCGCCAGATTAAGCCCTTCAAAAGCGAGTCCAGCTGTCATGGAGCCATCTCCGATAATGGAGATTACCTCATTCTTTTTACCGGAAAGATCGCGAGCAACAGCCATACCTAATGCAGCGGAAATGGAAGTAGAGGAATGCCCTACGCCAAAATGATCGTACTCACTTTCTGCAATCTTTGGAAAACCGCTTACACCGTCTTTTTTTCTCAGTGTATGGAAATTATCCTTACGTCCGGTCAACAGTTTCCATGCATACGCTTGATGCCCTACATCCCACACCAATTTGTCATGATCAAAATCAAAAACTGACATCAATGCAAGGGTCAATTCAACCACTCCAAGGGAAGGGGCAAGGTGACCACCAGTCTGGGAAACTGTGGAAATTATCTCTTCGCGCAACTCCTCGGCAAGCCGCTCAAGCTGAGCTTGATCAAGCTTACGTACATCAGACGGCAAATTAATGCTGTCCAGTAGACGAGGAGAAGATTGGCTCTTATCTGGCATTATAAATCCGGGTGCTATTAGTTAGGAATGAAGCGTCAAACCATGCTGACAAAGGTAGTGTACTCTTTATGAAACTCTGTCAACAATGTACTGGGCAAGCCTACGCAAAAACTGCGCTTCTACTCCGTCAAACACTGCGATCTGATCTACTGCGTCATCCGTCAGTGCCTGAGCAAGCTCACGGCTTTTATTAATACCAAGCATACTTGGGTATGTATTTTTCCCCTGCTCAATATCGCTGCCCACTGGCTTTCCCAGTTCTTCTTCAGTTCCGGTTTCGTCTAAAATATCATCTACAATCTGAAACGCGGCACCAATATTTGCGCCGTAAGTACGAATGCGATCCAAAGCTTCTGTACTGGCACCACCCAAAATAGCACCGCTCTCACAAGAGCATCGGATCAGAGCACCAGTTTTCATTGCGTGCATTGTCTGCAACTCTTCAAGTGATACATCGTCACGGCCAGTAAAATCCATATCGAGCTGCTGTCCACCGACCATACCGCCGGAACCAGCCGCAGTAGCCATGGTGTTGAGCGCTGCCAAAACGGAAACCGCAGGAATGTTCTTCGCAGTTTCTGTCATCAGAACAAAGGCTTCTGTTAACAGCCCATCACCAGCAAGAATCGCTGTAGCTTCGTCGAAAGCTTTATGGTTGGACGGCTTCCCACGACGGAGATCATCGTCGTCCATTGCTGGCAGATCATCGTGTACAAGAGAATAAGAATGGATGCACTCAATGGCAGAAGCAAACGGCATAACCTGCTCTTTCTTTGCGCCAAACATAGCTGCAACAGCAAGACACAACACAGGGCGCAATCTCTTGCCACCAGCAAGCAAGCTGTACTCCATGGAATCCAGTAACCGCTGTGGAATATTTCTATTGTGCAGACAAGTCGAAAGGTAATTTTCAACAGAAGCAGCCTCAGTCTTCAGCACGGATTTAAACTCCTGCACACTCATCATCGTCATTATCTATTCCACCTAGTCTGCTATGGTTGCAACGGATGTTTCTTCTTCAAAAGGAGCTTCGCCTTCTTCTGTAAAAAGACGGATTTCATTACGCGCATTTTCAAGCTGCGTACGACATTCTTTAGAAAGCGTCATACCTTCCTTGTACAATTCCACGCTTTTCTCCAAAGCAAGCTCACCATTTTCTAAGGAATCAACAATGGCCTGAAGCCGCTTTAACTGCGTTTCAAAATTTTTCTTTTTTGCTGCCATGAGTTACTCTCTTATTTCTTTTCTGAGAAAAGCGGAATCGGATCAACAGCCACACCTGAAACATTCAATCCAAAATGCAGATGCGGTCCTGTTACACGGCCAGTTGCTCCGACCTTGCCGATGACCTGCCCCTTTTTAACAGTTTCACCTTCACGCACAAGCAATTTTGACATGTGAAAGTACATGCTCACAACACCCTGCCCGTGATCAATATAAATAGATTCGCCGGAGAAAAAATGCGGGGTGGCAATGCGCACAACTCCGTCTGCACATGCTTTAATCGGTGCTCCCTCTTTTCCACGTAGATCAATGCCACTATGCGGCTGACGCGGTTTATCATTAAAAAAGCGTTGAACACCAAATTCACTGCTTACACCACCAGGGAGAGGACGGAGAAAACCTGCATCCCACATACGCTCAGCAGCAAGGGATTCCATCATGCTGCGAACAATTGCCCGCTCTGCGTAATGTCTATCCAAATTTTTCTTACCCAACTCGACATATTTTCTGTCGACATTAAGATGCTGCTCACGATATTTTTTGTGTTCTACCGGAATAGTGCGTGAGACGGTATTAAGGCCTACTGGTGTTTCTTCCACAACAGAAATTTGTAATGTCTTCTGTGCAAAATCACGAGGGAGCGATACTAAGGCTACTCCCTTATATTCGTTGCCAGCTTTTACGACAGAGATAGAAATATTTTTATCGTCCCATTGCAACTGAACGGGGACTTGGGCATCCGCGTGCACGGTGACAAGAAACGCCCTGCCGTTCATAGCACTCTCTGGCAAATCAATGCGGAGTGCCCCCAAAGCCGGAACAGCACTGAGCAAAACAAGACAGATCAATAAAACAGCACGACGAATCATCCTTCACTCCCATTTTTATCCATAGAGTTAACCTGTACGCCCACAGAACCATCTGCAACCATCACGTTCAGGAGTTCACCCTGTACAACGTCATCAACGCTGCGAACAAATTTACCATCAGCTTTTTGCACCAGACTGTATCCTCGTTCCAGCGGTTTACGCGGGTCAAGGCCTTCCAGCATAATAGCAGCACGATCAAGTGATCGTTCAGCAGTTGCAAGTATTCCGCTACCTGCCCATTGCAATCGGCTTTTCAAGCTATGAACTTTCTGTAGCTGATAGCTTATTGCATCTTCACCAAAAGCGCGTTTAATTCTCTCTTCGCCATACTTTACAACACGTTCCGCACTTTCAAGCTTCAACGTCATAGCTCTATCGAGACGATCAGTCAGCCCGACAAACTGCTCATCCAGACGCCCTAATCGCTGCACCGGAGACAACCAGCCGAGCCCACGCTCAAGCGTATTCAAGCTATATTCTTTTGCACCCAGTTGATGTTCCATTTTACGAGCCAATCGAATCTCAAGCTCGTCGAGAGACTGAATCAACATGGAACGTTCAGGCCACAGCAACTGAGCGGCATGGCTTGGTGTAGCGGCACGAACATCCGCAGTCATATCCGCAATAGTAGTATCGACTTCATGTCCCACACCAGCAATAACTGGAATCTTAGAACCAAAAATTTTTTCAGCAAGCGTTTCATCATTAAACGCCCACAAATCTTCAATAGAACCACCGCCACGAATGAGCACGATAACATCTGCCCATCCCTCAGCGTTGATCTTATCCATTTGTTTTACAAGCTGCCCAGCAGCAAGATCGCCCTGCACCAAGGCTGGATAGATACGAATCTGAGCACCCCAGCCACGGGCACCGGAAATTCGCAAAAAGTCCTGTATCGCCGCGCCGGACGGAGCTGTAATTACGGCTACCTTTTCAGGATGATACGGCAACGAACGCTTTCGCATGGATTCAAAGAACCCTTTGGCGCTCAACTTTTTCTTCAGCTCTTCAAATTCCATAAAGAGCTTACCGACCCCCACATCCTGCGCCAATTCAACAACCAGTTGATAACTACCACGCGGCGGGTACACGTTCAGTCTGCCAGCGCACATAATCTCAGTACCATTTTGCATGGTACGAGCAAGGCTAGGACGCGGGCCGTCTTCAAAAACTTCACCAGTAAGAGGATCGAACCGCTCATCGCCGCGCTGGTTCCCCTTAAACCAGACGCAGTTCAGTACCGCGTCTGTGTCTTTGAGAGAAAAATACATATGACCGGAAGCTGGACGCGAAAGGTTTGACACCTGACCGCGTACCCACACAAACGGAAATGCACCCTCAAGAGTCTTCTTAAGGGCGTCTGTTAATTCTCGGACTGTAAAAATCTGGCTCATACTTATTGCCTCCGGAGGGTCTCCGACGGGCAGGCTCCGCCTTGCGTCCGCAAAGGGACACTGTTCCCTTGACCCCAATTAGACGAGGCTTTTTAGACATTCATACAATATAAAAACGTAAGACACTAAATAAACAGTGTAACCAAAAAATAACTCTAACATAATCGCAGTCAAGAGGGCGTCCCTCTTGCGGGTACAGGGCAACGCCCGTCCGCCGGAGGTAAACAGATCTGCTGCTAGAAAAACGCTCCTGCTGCGCCTAGGCGCAACAGGAGCATTATTATTTACTCAGGTAACAGCTAGCAGGTACTGATTCTGCTTACTGCGCAAGTAAGCCAGAGAGTAGATGCATAGACGGGGAACGACGAACTAAGCGATGTTCCACCCTGCGTATACTTTCTCTTTCCATTCTTTAAAAGCTTCTGCGAAGCCTTCAACAGGAAGTTCGACTTTCTCACCGGTGCGACGATCTTTAGCTTCAAGAATGCCATTTTTAAGACCACGGCCACCAACTACAATCTGCATTGGAATACCGATGAGGTCTGCATCCTTAAACTTAACGCCCGGACGCTCTTTACGGTCATCAACGAGAACGTCGAGACCCTGCTCTTTCAGGAAGGTGTAGATTTCATCTACTTTGTCGTTCACTTCGTCACTCTTAATGTCGAGGTTTACAACAAGTGCTTCGAAAGGAGCAAGCGGAGGCGGGAAGCAGATACCGTTTTCGTCATGGTTCTGCTCAATACAGGAAGCAACAACACGGGAAACACCGATGCCATAACAGCCCATGAGCATAACTTTATCTTTGCCGTTCTCATCAAGGAAAGTACAGCCAAGAGATTCAGAATATTTGGTACCAAGCTTAAATACGTGACCAACTTCGATGCCTTTAGTGAGGGCAATTTCTTTACCACACTTAGGACACACGTCATTTTCAGTAATAACGCGAAGGTCTGCGTAACCGGTAAGCTCAACATCACGCTTCAGACAAACATGTTTGAGGTGTGCATCCGCTTTGTTTGCACCAACAACCCAATCAGTAGCAAAACGCAGTTCGTTATCTGCGTAGATGCGTTTTACGTTCAGTTTCACAGGGCCTGCAAAACCAACCGGAGCATCGGTCCACTCACGAACCTGCTCTGGGCTTGCCATCTCAAGAGTATCTGCCTGAATCAAGTTTTTGAGTTTAACATCGTTAAGCTCTCTGTCGCCACGAACAAGCGCAACAACAGGTTCACCGTCTGCATCAAAAAGAAGAGTCTTAATGAAGGCAGTTGCAGGTACATTAAGGAAGCTTGAAACTTCTTCAATAGTACGTGCGTTCGGGGTAGAAACCTCTTCCATAGGAGTCTCAAGTGCGTCGCACTCTTCGCCGGAGCACAGAATTTCTGCACGTTCTACGTTTGCTGCGTAGGAACAAGCATCACATACTACGATAGTATCTTCGCCTGTTTCTGCAAGCACCATAAATTCGTGAGAGAAACTGCCACCAATGGAGCCGCTGTCTGCTTCAACCGGACGGAACTGAAGTCCCATACGGGTGAAAATAGCGTTGTACGCTGCGTACATGGTTTCGTAACTTTCATCCAGACCTTCCTGATCTTTATCGAAAGAATACGCATCCTTCATGATGAATTCACGACCACGCATAAGACCGAAACGAGGACGAACCTCATCGCGGAATTTAGTCTGAATCTGGTACAGATTCATAGGCAGCTGACGGTAGGAACGAACTTCGCCACGCACGATGTCAGTAATAACTTCTTCGTGTGTTGGTCCAAGACAGTATTCACGGTTGTGACGGTCTCTAAGACGAAGCAATTCCTTGCCATAAAAGTCCCAGCGTCCAGATTCCTGCCACAAATCGGCAGGCTGCACCATTGGCATACTCACTTCGTTACCGCCAGCTTTGTCCATTTCTTCACGGACAATAGCAGCAGCCTTAGTGATGGAGCGTAAACCAAGCGGCATGTATGTATAGATACCGGATGTAAGTTTACGGATCATACCCGCACGGGTAAGCAGCTTATGACTGACAACTTCAGCGTCAGCAGGTGCTTCCTTAAGCGTAGGAATGTAGAAACGACTCCAGCGCATAGCTATCCTTTATTTCGTTCTATAAGAAAATTATCTAATTCTTCCATAAAGGCGTTAAGCAAATTTGCTCCGCCTTTTACCGTTCTAATAACTTTTCCTTTACGGAAAATAATGCCTTTATCTCTGCCGCCGGCAATACCGATATCAGCCTCGCGAGCTTCGCCCGGCCCGTTAACAACGCAGCCCATAACGGCAACTTTGATAGGGTCGACAACGCCTTCAAGACGTTGTTCAACGACTTCAACAAGATTAATAAGACCGATTTCGGTTCTACCACATGTCGGGCAAGAAATAATCTCCGGTCCACGATTGCGTAAACCTAGAGCACGCAATAATTCCCAAGCGACAGTCATCTCCTGAACAGGATCGTCCGTCAGGGAAACGCGCAAAGTATCACCAATGCCCTGCCAGAGCAATACACCAAGACCTACTGAAGATTTTATTGCGCCACGTAACAAAGTGCCAGCTTCTGTTACGCCGATGTGCAACGGATAATCGCATCTGCCCGCGAGTAACCTGTAGGAATCAATTGTGTGCAGTACTGAGGAAGACTTCAAAGAAATCTTAGTGTTATAAAATTCACGTTTTTCAAGCATGGCAACATGGTGCATAGCACTTTCTACCATTGCTTCAGGAGTTGGACCACCAAATTTGTCCAATAATGCTTTCTCTACAGAGCCACTGTTGACTCCAACTCTGATGGCAGCATTATGTGCTTTGGCAGCATCTACCACTTTATCCACGTTTGACGCACCACCGATGTTACCCGGGTTAATGCGCAGCGCATCAACACCAGCTTCCAACGACTTGATTGCCAGCCTGTGATCAAAGTGAATATCAGCAATAAGAGGAACAGAAACCTGCTCCTTGATTCGGGAAATTGCCCATGCAGCCTGCTCATCAAGAACTGCAACACGTACGAGTTCGCACCCGCCGTCCACAAGTTCTTCGATCTGAGCAACGGTTGACTCTACGTCGCGAGTATCTGTGTTCGTCATGCTCTGCACAACAACGGGATGCTCACTACCGATTTTAAGTGACCCTACGGTCACTTCCCGAGTCTTTCTTCTTTCTAAGGACATAGCTTCCTTTTACTCCTTCCTATGCAGGGCTGTTCAAAAACAAACACGTTGTTATGCCTACGCGTACTTCTATCTGCGCTTTCAGGGCAGTTTTATCTTCTAATATCATGCACTCAGCAGCTACAATCCACGTTGTCGTCTGAAAAATAAATGCAACGTAACATTACGCCCGCAATTCACCCTTCCTCCACCTTGCACTAAACAACAAACTGATAAGAACAATTAATTACAATCAAAAACACTACCCGATGACAGAAATACAAAAGCTTACAAAAAAACAACTGTTCTATTTTACATGCTCTGCTTTACTATCGTAACTTCCCAAGGAATGTTTCAAAAACAATTCATCTTCATTACTGCATTTCATATGGCAAGCCAAGCGTAATGGCATGGTGATTTTGTATTGACAAAACAGGACTGAATACTATTATCAGGACAATTCTTCTGTAGCTTAATACGCAATAAGGAAGATATGTTACTTCCATTGCTCATCAGCTTTATCTCTGAAGGCTTGTAGAACTCACACGAGATTTCAACATGCACCACCACGTAACGCACGAACCATTCACAAAGACATCAACAACAGGAGATAACACAAATTTTAGTTATCAATACTAAAGTTATAGGTTCTACCTCTACATTGCCTTGTACCTAAAAAATACGTTACAATACGTAACCACTTGAGCCAACAATCTTTTTAAGTCCCTACACCTGAAAGCGAGCCAATATGCAGTTATACAAAAAAGGATTAGCACTTCTGCTTCTTGCACTTCTGTTTCCCCTTCCATTCGCAGGTTCAGCATTAGCTAAAAAGCCTGTTGTATTTGTCAGCATTCTTCCACAAAGATATTTCGTTGAACAAATCGCAGGCGATACTGTTGATATAGAAGTAATGGTTATGCCCGGCGCAAGTCCTGCAACATACGAACCTCGACCTCGTCAGATGTCTATGCTTGCCAAGGCTGATTTGTACCTTGCCATCGGTGTTCCGTTTGAACGCACATGGCTTCCACGTATTAAGGCAACAAACCCCAACCTTACCATCGTTCATCTAGACAACACACTCCGCAAACTTCCAATGGCCGCAAGTGCCCTGGAAATTGATGCAAGTCCACGCGGAGCCATTCTGCACGACTATCGGGAAACCGAAACTGAGCACGAAGCACACGCTACCGAAGGCGAGCACGAACATCACGCAACTGAGAACGCACATGAAGAGCACGAGAATCACGATCATGCCAATATGCTTGATCCGCACGTATGGCTTTCTCCACGTTGGGTAAAAGCAATGGCAAAGCCAATACGCTTATCAATAAGCAAAATAGCACCGGAACACGCCAAACAATATCGCATTAATACCCGAGCATTCACAAAAAAACTGGATGAATTGGATGAAGAGATTGATACAATTTTTAAACCGATTCCGGCAGAAAAACGTGCATTCATGACCTTTCACCCGTCATGGGGCTATTACGCCATGACCTACAATCTTATTCAGATTCCAATTGAATTTGAAGGTAAAGCTCCGACACCAAAAACTCTTGAGCAGATTACAGCCATTGCGAAGAAACGAAACCTTAGAACTATTTTTATACAGCCTCAATTTTCACAATCAAGCGCAACAGCAATTGCAAACTCAATTGACGGAACAGTAGTTGTAGCCAACCCGCTTGCTGAAAACTGGGAAGAAAACTTACGCGATGTTTCTAAAAAACTCGCAGCATCTTTTATCCTCTTTGAGTAGTCATGAACCAACCTGTTATCGACATATCTGGACTCACCTACACCTACCCTGATACTTCACGCTTCACAGTGCTGGACAACCTAAACTTCACGGTAACGCAAGGTGCGTACATTGCTATTTTGGGCCCTAACGGCGGCGGAAAAACAACGCTGTTAAAGTGCATTCTCGGACTCCTTACTCCGCAGTCGGGCAATATCAAGGTATTTGGAAGAAAACCATCGGAAAGCGTACGATACATTGGGTATGTTCCACAGTACGCCACAACAAAAGATTTATTTCCGGCTACACTACTTGATGTTGTGATGATGGGTTCCATTACCAGCCCGTTCCTTTTTCCGTTTTCAAGAAACCAGCGCAAAAAAAATGAAGCAAAGGCTGTTGATGCATTGCAGAAGGTAGGTCTTGCTGGAAAAGAAAAAGAGAAGCTTGGCAATCTTTCCGGCGGACAACGGCAACGTGTAATCGTGGCTCGGGCGCTTATGTCTGATCCGAAACTTCTGCTTCTGGATGAACCAACCGCGAACTTTGATCCTAGCGGTAAATTCTGCTTTTATGAATTCCTTGCAGAACTTCCAGACGACATTACAACCATAGTTGTAAGTCACGACATTTCTATTGCAGCATCACCGTTTACCGGTATTGCCGTTGTAAACCGTAATCTTTCATATCACGAAGGAAATGACCTTACTCCTGAGTTCCTTGCCCATCTGTATGGTACACACGACAGCACATGCCCAATGGGTGCTTTTATACACAACGTACCACAAATGCTCTCTTTCAAACCCTTCTCTAACACTACCAGCACACCGGATTCTGAGGAATAAGCGGAATGGACATACTCTCACTCCCCTTCATGCAAAACGCCATTGCAGCGTCTTTATTAGCATCCATTGCCTGCGGCATCGTCGGTACGCTTGTTGTTCTTAATCGACTTGTGTTTCTTGCTGGCGGTGTTGCCCATGCAGCCTATGGAGGCGTCGGCTTGGCCTTTTTCTTCGGACTTCCTGTACTGCCATGCACTCTGGGATTCACCCTTGGTTCTTCCGTTGTCATGTCGACCATTGCCAGAAAATACAAAGAAAAGGCAGACACCGTAATCGGCGTACTCTGGGCTGCAGGAATGGCATTCGGGATAATCCTTATTGATCTCACACCGGGATACAACGTTGATCTTATGAGCTTTCTTTTCGGCTCTATTCTCACCGTATCCTCGTTTGACCTCTGGCTCATGTTCGGACTGGATATTTTTATTCTAGCCGCAACCATTATTGCATACCCCGGTCTACTCAGCATTTCGTTTGATGCGGAATATGCTGAATCCCGAGGGTTGCCTGCGTCGCTTTTACACACATTACTCGTGTGCATGGCTGCATTATCAATTGTTATGATCATTCGGGTCGTAGGGCTTATTCTCGTCATTGCATTGCTTACCATTCCACCTTTTATTGCAGAACGAAAAGCACGAAACCTTGCTGCCATGATGGGTGCTGCTGTTTTTTGGAGCATGCTCTTCTGCATATTCGGACTATTCTTCGCATACTGGTTCAACCTCACTTCAGGTGCCAGCATCATCGCAGTAGCATCAATCACGTTCTTTATAATGGTTGGACTTGAACAGATCCGCAAGTAACAAGCCGACATAGTAGCTGTATAAGCCTCAAGCTGTTGAGACCTCATCCCGACAGCCCCTTCACAAAAACAAAAAATCCCCTGCACATCACAAGGCAGGGGATTTTTTACAGACTATTATCAAAGATTAGAAGCTGGTGCCAACACTTGGGATAACGCCACGCTTTTCATTGCTGCCGACTGTAAGCAAACGTATTTCAGCATTCAGCGGCAAAGTCTGCGTTGCCATAGCAAGCACCTCGTTTGTAGGAGCATGAATGAAACGCATGTTAAATCGTACACGGTTCATTGTCTGTGTGTACGTTCCTGCAACAATAATGGTTGCACGTACGTTTTCATTAGCAAGAACATGTGTACGGCGGCTCAGCACAAATTCACCACCACGTGGTTCAAAAAGAACGGAACGTCCTTTACGGATTTCCTGTACTTTATAGCCGGATGTAACGAGCCAACGGGAAACTTCTTCACTCATCTGTCGAGCAAGGGAGCTGGTTTCTTCCAGATCTCCAAGTGCGACAGGAGTTGTTACGATAACACTGTACCCTTCGACGTCACCTTCATCTAAATCCAACTTTTGACGCAATTGAGCATCAAGCTGAGCGGCAAGCGTATCTGCAATAATAGGGATGTTTTTCCGCACAACCGGAGCTGAAGTCTCAGCTTCTTTTTGCTTTGCGGCAATATAATCTTCGTATGTTCCGGCAGAAGCGGCAAACGGAAGCAGCAAGCACACAAACATAACCAGTGTGGTAAGAATACAACGAATCATTTTTCCCTCCTCTACCGAAGTGTTTCGAGTAAGCGGTTTACAGCTGTAATCTCAGAAACGAGCTGCTCACGCATATTTTCATGTTCTGCAGAAGCAAGCCCAAGCAGGAAATGCTCTTTTGCCAACTCATACCTCTGTTGGGAGATATACTGTCTGCCAATATATAAATTTTGCATTGAATTACTGCTGTAGGGAGACGCTACGACCTGATATTCAGCAGGACGCTGCGTAGCTGTCGGCTTATTACACTCCAGAGCACTACACCCGGAGAGAGCAACCATTACTAAAAGTACCAATACGCGTTTCATGTCAGCTCCTAGTGCAAGTCTTCGCCAAGATCGATGGCTGTCAGATCATTTGCTCTGGTCATGGTTTCAAAATCGCGCATTGAAACAAAACCTGAACTTAACTTAGGACCAGTATCCGCCAGCATTCTGCGGACAACATCTGTCTGTCGAAACACAAGCTGCGCGGTGCGCAGTACTGCGTTATCTGCAACACGCACCATGCGCGCATTCACAAACACATTACCCTTTACCTGATAATAGGTACCTACAATTGCTAATGAATGTCTGTTCTTTACATAAGTACGATGGTTACGGGTTAACATAAACTCACCTTCGCCCTTACGTCCCTTAATCTCATTACCGATTCGGTATTCTTTTACTGGCACATTACGCTGGTTGAATTCGTAAATAAGCGCTTCTGCAATGTAACGACCAAAGGCTGAACTCTGTTCAAAGTTGTTCTGCTCAACAAAAGTGACAGGAAGTATGCTTGCATTCTTGAAAGTTTCCCAATCAAGATTGCTTAACAGCTGATTGGCGAGCTCGCGAACTTTGAGTTTTACTTCACGCGCATTATCAACTGCCGGAACATCTGACTGCATACTGCCTTTGCGCCACAACATGCCGCCAGTTCCATCTGGAAGCATCACGCCGTTATCATAATTAATAACTGTTGTGACCGAAGTGAGTGATGTGTCATCCTGATAAATAGCATCCGCCGACTCTGGAACCATGCTTTCTACAGCACCATACACTTTCGTCTGTGGCTGCTGTTCTGCCCATACTTTCGGGACGCCAACCATAATAACCAAGAGCGCAATTCCTACGCCGCGAAGAGCATTAGACATGCCAGTCCTCCATATCAGTTCGTACCAATTCAGGTGCGTTCATTATTTGCCGAGTTACATTCACTATCGGCGTTGGAATGGAAAACTTAAATAGAATATCATACAGATAAACAGACCCCACAAAAAAAGACCGCCCAATGGACGGTCTTTTTTATTCTACATTTTTTATGAGCACTTAATGCGTAACTTGTGCGGCATCAGGCTCACAAATCTTTAGAGAGTCAAGAAGCTCCCTAGTCTGACACTTTCCCTGATAGATCTCCGCAGAGTCAACAGCAAGTGCATATGGAAGCACTTCGTCAACATTCTCAACAGGTACAATAGTCATACCTCTAAGAACGTCTGCTGGAATATCCTTAAGATCTTTTTCGTTATCTTTAGGGATAAGCACAGTTGTGATGAGTCCACGACGGGCAGCCAGTAGCTTTTCACGTAACCCGCCAATCGGCAGAACGCGACCACGCAGGGTAATCTCACCAGTCATGGCAATATCGTTACGTACTGGAATACCAAGCAGTGCTGATACCATAGAGGTGCAAAGGGTAATACCGGCGGAAGGTCCATCTTTAGGAGTTGCCCCTTCCGGTACGTGAACGTGAATGTCGATGGCCTTATGAAAGTCCGGCTTTAAACCAAACAGACCTGAACGAGAGCGAATGTATGAAAGAGCTGCCTGTGCAGACTCAGTCATAACTTCACCAAGTTTACCTGTGGTGGAAACTTTGCCGGTACCCGGCATAATTGCAGTTTCTACCAACAGTAACTCGCCACCCATCTCTGTCCATGCAAGACCGGTTGTTACACCAATTTGCGCCTCATCTTCCCTTTCGCCATAACGGTATCGTTTAACACCCAGCATACTGGAAAGACTCTGAGTAGTTACAGAAACAAGTTTGTCCATATCATCCGCTTCTACAACACGCATTGCGGCCTTACGGCAGATAGATGCAATTTCGCGTTCAAGGCTTCGTACACCTGCTTCACGAGTGTAGTAACGGATAATATCCATAATCACATTGTCAGACATACGCAGGTTTTCACTCTTAATGCCGTGCTGATCAATTTGTTTTGGCAGCAAGAAATCACGAGCGATGCGTTTTTTCTCAGTTTCAAGGTAGCCCGGCAGCTGGATAATTTCCATTCTGTCCTGAAGCGGAAGTGGAATGGACTGCAAGCTGTTGGCTGTTGTGATGAAAAACACCTGAGACAGATCGTAGTCTAAATCAAGGTAGTGATCATTAAATGTGCTGTTCTGTTCCGGATCAAGTACTTCAAGCAACGCCGCGGAAGGGTCGCCTCTAAAGTCAGTACTCATTTTATCAATTTCATCAAGACAGAAGAGCGGGTTATTGAAATCCACTCGCTTGAGAGACTGAATAATTTTACCCGGTAACGCACCAACGTAGGTACGTCTATGTCCACGAACTTCCGCTTCATCACGAACGCCGCCAAGAGACAGACGAACAAAATCACGGTTTGTTGCACGTGCAATAGAACGAGCGAGAGATGTTTTACCAACACCCGGAGGGCCCACAAGACAAAGGATAGGACCCTTCAGCTTTGTTGCAAGCTTCTGCACTGCGAGGAATTCAAGAATACGTTCTTTCGGTTTTTCAAGACCAAAATGATCTTCATCCAAAATAGAACGTGCTCCGTCAATATCAATCGGAGTTTCTTTCAGCTTGTTCCAAGGCAGGTCTACAATCCAGTCAATGTAGTTGCGAACAACGGTGTATTCTGCGGAAGAAGCAGGCATAGCACGCAGCTTTTTCAGCTCACGTAAACCTCTGTCACGAGCTTCCTCTGGCATATCTTTGCTGTTAAGAATTGCCTCAAGCTCGTTGAGTTCTTCCTGCGGATCATCGTCACGACCCATTTCTTTATTGATCGCCTTGATCTGCTCGTTAAGATAGTACTCTTTCTGGTTACGTTCCATCTGGTGTTTAACGCGATTTTTAATGCGTTTTTCCATTGATGTGATCGCAATTTCGCCCTGAAGGAGTTCATATACTTTCTCAAGTCGCTGAACAGGATCTGTAAGCTCAAGAACTTCCTGCTTCATACGGTAATCAACTTTAAGATGCGGCATAATGGCGTCTGCCAATTTGCCAACAGAGCTTACGGAGTTGATTGCAAGCAGGGTTTCCTGAGCAAGTTTTTTATTAATTTTTGCGTACTCTTCCAGAGAGTCATGACAGGCTCGGGCAAGCGCTTCCGCTTCCGTACCTTCAATATCATTTTCTTCTATGGGAGCTACGTTGGCGAGAACAAAAGTTACTTCTTCTTCGCCCTCTTCTTCTGTCTCTAGCTTTTCAACACCGGCAGAAGTCCAGCGTGCACGGTATAGACCTTCAAACAATACCTTGATGGTACCGTCAGGCAGTCTGAGCATCTGAAGCACTTTAGAAACAGTACCAATCTCGAAGAGATCGTCTGCTTCAGGAACTTCCATTTCCGGCTCACGTTGGGCAACAAGAAAAATCTCTTTACTGCTATCAGCAATAGCATGCTCGATAGCTTTGATGGAGGCCTCACGACCAACAAACAAAGGAATAATCGAACGCGGAAACATTACTACTTCCCGCAGGGACATCAGTGGGAGTTGAATGGTAGCAAGACGCTTTTCGTCGCTTGTTCCAATCTCAGTCATATATCCTCCTCGTTTCGTGCCGTGCACTCTTCCGCAAGGAAGACAAGAGGCACAACGAGATATTTAAGTCTCGGTGCCGAATTGTCAATTGCTTCAGCTGAATATACTCAAAATGCATCACACATTCATGTGATGCATTTTGATAACTATCTAATTAAGAAGCAGTCTTTGCCTCATTCTCATAAATGAGCATAGGCTCTTTTCCTTCTTCAACTACCGCTCTGTTTACTACACACTCCTTAACACCCTTAAGGGAAGGAAGATGGTACATAATTTCAAGCATGATAGATTCCATCACGTTACGCAGTCCCCTAGCTCCAGTCTTACGCTCAATGGCCTGACGGGCAATCGCTTTGAGGGCATTTGTAGTAATTCGTAATGAAACTTTGTCAAATTCAAAAAGCTTCTGATACTGACGTACAAGCGCGTTTTTAGGCTCAGAAAGAATACGTACAAGGTCGTCTTCGCCAAGCTCTTCAACACAAGTAATGACAGGAATACGCCCGATAAATTCAGGAATAAGACCAAACTTTACAAGGTCATTAGGCTGTACCTGAGCCAACAAGGATGAGAGAGACATCTCTTCCTTAACCGTAATTTTTGCACCAAAGCCCATTGCCTTGCCGCTCATGCGTGTTTCAATAATCTTATCAAGACCAATGAACGCGCCGCCGACAATGAACAGGATATTAGAGGTATCCATGCGGATAAACTCTTGCTGTGGGTGCTTACGGCCACCTTTAGGTGGAATGTTTGCTACAGTACCTTCGATAATTTTAAGCAATGCCTGCTGTACACCTTCACCGGACACGTCACGGGTGATGGAAGGACCATCACCTTTACGGGAGATTTTATCAATCTCATCGATGTAGATAATACCTTTTGCTGCAGATTCGATGTCGTAATCAGCATTCTGCAAAAGCTGGACAAGAATGTTCTCTACGTCTTCACCAACATACCCTGCTTCAGTAAGGGTTGTTGCATCTGCGATAGCAAATGGAACGTTAAGAACGCGTGCAAGAGTTTTTGCCAGCAGGGTTTTACCGCTACCTGAAGGGCCGGCAAGAAGAATGTTGCTTTTTTCAAGCTCAACATCACCAAGCTTGTGTTCAAAGAACACTCGCTTGTAGTGGTTGTGTACAGCAACAGACAAAATCTTTTTAGCCTGATGCTGACCGATAACATACTCGTCGAGCTTACTTTTAATTTCCTCAGGAGTAAGAAGCTGATCACCATCTTCTATGGCTTCAACGCTTTCCTGCGCGATAATCTCGTTACAAAGAGCGATACACTCGTCACAAATGTAGACATCTGGACCTGCGATAAGGCGAGCAACCTGCTCCTGTCCTTTACCGCAAAAAGTGCAATTCAGCTCTTCGTTTTGTTCGATAAAGTTTTTATCCATAGGGTATTCCACTACTTCTCTGTTTTGAGAATGTCATTACGGGATACGAGGATTTCGTCGATAAGGCCAAATTCCTTTGCTTGCTCCGCACCCATGAAGTAATCACGTTCTGTGTGTTCAATAACAGTTTCAATCGGTTTCCCTGAGTGATGTGCAAGAATACCGTTCAAGGAATCTTTTAACCGCAGGATTTCTCTGGCATGGATTTCAATATCCGTAGCCTGCCCTTGAATTCCGCCAAGCGGCTGATGAATCATAATACGGCTGTGAGGCAAAGAGAAACGCTTGCCTTCGGCACCGGCAGCCAACAACAACGCACCCATGCTTGCAGCTTGTCCCATGCACAGCGTCGCAACAGGAGCAGAAATATACTGCATGGTATCATAAATTGCCATCCCTGCGGTAACTGATCCGCCAGGAGAGTTGATATACATGTAAATTTCTTTTTCAGGATTCTCTGATTCCAGGAACAAGAGCTGTGCACAAATCAATGAAGCGACCTGATCATCAATTGGAGTTCCGAGGAGAATAATCCGGTCTTTAAGCAAACGGGAGTAAATATCGTAGGCACGTTCAGACCGACCGGTGGTTTCAATAACAATAGGCACTGCCATAACGCACTCCTAACAGTGGTAAAAAAGTATGTTTTGTAGGCTTGGAAAAAGAAAGGGCAGCGAATGTACGCATCAAATATAACAATACGCACCACCCGTTCTTACAAACGGACTTATAGCAACCTAGCAGAAGTTGACCCAACTGCTCAAGAAGCAAAGAGACTCTATTTGTGATAACTTGCAATATAAAGCAAAAAACGGGGCTAGCATAGATGCCGCCCCGTTTATTTTGTCTAATCTGAAGAAAGTAAAAAAAGAGCTTAGTCTTCTTTTTCTTCTTCTTTCTTTGGCTCAACTTCAGTAACGTTAGCTTTTTCGTAGATTGCGTCCATTGCTTTATCAGCAAGAAGACGGTCGCGAAGGCTAAAGAGAAGGTTGTTTTTAGAGTAGTAATCTTTAACAACGTGGAATTCCTGACCTGCACGCTGTGCAATCTGGTGAAGCTGCATGTCAACTTCCTGGTCAGCTACTTCTACGCCTTCTTTCTTAGCTACTGCAATAAGGAAAACCTGAGTTTTTGCGATCTCTTCTGCTTCTGGACGAACTTCAGCCTGAAGTTCTTCCGGAGTCTTACCAAGAGATTCAATAGACTTGCCCTGACGCTCAAGACGTTCGATACGTTCCTGAATAAGGCTGTCTACATGACCGTCAACCATAGTGGATGGGAGCGGGAAGTCTACAGTTTTCAGAAGGGAATCAAGCATGGTTTTCTGAGCCTGAGATTTGTTAAGCTGCAGGCGGCTGCTTTTGTAGGATTCTACAACAGCTTCACGCATTTTCTCGATGGAATCGAAACCGCCAGCTTTCTTAGCAAGTTCGTCGTTGAGTTCAGGAAGTTTTTTCTCCTGAATAGCGTGTACAGTCACTTTCATGGTCACAGTTTTACCTGCGAACTCAGGGTTGATGAAGTCTTCAGGGAAGGTAACGTCGCCTTCGCCAGCTTCACCAACAGTGATTGATTTTACGAGTGCTTCAAAATCTTCGAGAGCCTGCTTGTCACCAAGAGTCATCTGGAAGTTTTCAGCGGATACACCTTCAAGAGGCTCACCATTTTCGTAAGCAGCAAAGTCGATTACAGCAATCTCACCGTCTTTAGCAGCGCGGTTTTCCGCGATTACTACGTTTTCAGCCATGTTGCCACGGATACGGTCGAGTACTTCGTCAACTTCTTTTTCGTCTACAATAACTTTTTCTTCTTCAACTTCGATGCCTTCGTAATTTGGAAGGTCAAAAGTAGGCATAACTTCGAAGGAGATAGAGTAGGTGAACTCTTCGTCACGAACGAGTTCGCCGCCGTCAAAGTCGATACGAGAAACCGGAGAAAGTTCACCTTCGCCGATTACTTCGTTGATGTGAACGTTAACGAGGTCCTGAGTTGCTTCAGAATAAACTTCTTTCTTAAAGCGACCTTCGATTACGCTGGTAGGTACTTTACCTTTACGGAAACCCTTGAGGTCTACGTTGGTACGGTACATTGCGATTGTTGCAGCAAGTGCAGCATTAACCTCGTCCACAGGAACAGTAATATTAATCTGTTTCTTAACCGGAGACAGATCTTCTACTTTATATTCCATGGCTCACGCTCCTTCTTGTCCAGTGGAAAATTAGAAAAATTCTCCGGCCATCAACATAGTTAAGTACCGGATAAAAATATATGGTGCGAAAGGAGAGACTCGAACTCTCACGGGATTAACCGCCAGATCCTAAATCTGGTGCGTCTACCAATTCCGCCACTCTCGCATTCATTCATATGTATGACAGTTACCGCAATAAGGATTTATCTGTCCTTGCTTGCTGACTTGGTAACATGTCGAAGGCGCAGACATTTACCATTGCTGCGCACAGAGTTCAAGCATTAAAATGCAATTAATTACATTTCTTGTGAAAAAAAGCTCTAAGTAGACGAAGCTACTTACAAACATTTTTACGTCACTATTACTAACGAATAAGTAATGTTCCGCACTCTGTACCGCTTTTTAGTACTTCTCCGATCACAGCAGCCATCTCACCCCTTTCTGAAAGGAAAGAAATAGCCTCTTCAACATGCAATTCAGGCACAGCCAAGACAAGCCCGCCTGATGTCTGAGCGTCAAATATAAGATCAACCAGCAAAGAGTCAACACCCTCAGCAACTTCTGTTGCATTTTTACAGTGAAGCTTGTTTGCATGGCTACCCTCAGGCACTAATCCCATACTAGCCAACTCCAGCGCCTTATCAAGCACAGGTACGGCCTCGGAGTCAATAGCAACAAGTGCTTTTGATGCCTGTGCCATCTCTAAAACATGTCCGCCAAGTCCGAATCCAGTAACATCTGTCGCGGCTTTCAACTTCAATTTACAAATGAGTTCGGCACCAATATTATTTAGCCGTGCTGACCATCTATATAATAGTTCTTCCATATCCTCACAACCATCCCAACTGGCTTTCACACCAGTGGCAAGTACGCCAGTACCGATCGGCTTTGTAAGAATCAGGACATCTCCCTGCTGCAAGCCAGCATTAGAGGTATACCCATCCGGCTCAACATACCCTGTCACAGAAAGCCCGTATTTTATTTCCGCATCTTCTACACTATGCCCGCCGGCCAGCACCGCGCCTGCCTCGACGATCTTATCGTACCCGCCGCGAATAATTTCACTCAACATACTTTTAGGCATGCTTTTGACGGGAAAACAAACAATATTCATAGCACACCACGGAGTGCCACCCATTGCATACACATCAGATAACGAATTCGCAGCAGCAATTTGCCCGAATCGATATGGATCGTTCACAATAGGCGTAAAAAAATCAAGAGTCTGCACAATGGCTTTACCTGCCGGAAAAGTCAAAATTGCCGCATCTTCATTATTAGTCGTACCAGTAAGCACCCTGCCCTGCTCTCTCTCAGTAGCACGTGGCAGTGACTGTAAAATCGCCTCCAGGTCCCCTGGAGGAATTTTAGCAGCTCAACCGGCCGCCTTAACAGTATCAACCATTTTAATTGTAGGTTTACTCATGCACAATACCTGCATTAACTCGCATGGAACGAGTTTCATCCTTTAAAAATTGAATAAAACTATGAATAGCGGGGAAATAGTGACGACGATTGTGATACACACAAAAGAACTGTCTGCTCAGCTTCATATTTGAAACAGGAAGAATGATAAGCTCTCCACGTTCAACTTCTGCTGAAACAGCAAGTCTGGATGTGATTGAAAGCCCCATACCGGCCTTAACAAACTGAATAACAGCATTGGTAGATTCAACTTGCACAACATACGGGAGTGATCGGATATCGACATTATGCTCCGCAAGAGCATTGGCAAAAGACTTACGTGTACCAGAGCCTCGCTCACGCATTACCCAACTATGCTTCTCAAGAGTCTCAGCAGATAATGTCTCCTTCATAGAAGCATACGAAGGCGGAGCAATAACCACCAACTCATCATCAACAATGGGAATGAATGTCAGTTCTGGATCATTTTCAAATGCACCAACAACACCAATCGAAAGGTCACCATCAGATAATTTTTGAATAACTGCTTCAGAATCTGCCACTTTTAGTGAAACATTCACGTTCGTGTTTTTCAACATGTACTTAGCCATCACACGGGGCAGTAGATAATGGGCGGGAATCGTACTGCCACCTATGACTATTTCACCAGCAATCTCATCATGCAGCTGTGCTATTTCTGCCTTCGCCGCATTGATAGATGAAAAAGCCTGTTGGGCATATTTATATAGAATTGTACCTGCTTCTGTAGGCAAAACAATGCGCCCCATTCTATCAAGAAGTGGGACGTTTAACTCTGACTCAAGCGCGGAAACATGTGCGCTGATGGTCGGTTGCGATAAAAAAAGCTCTTTCCCTGCACGGGAAAAACTTTGCAACTCATAGACCTTGCAAAACGCTTCTAACTTTCTATAATCAATCATATCTATTGAATACATCGAAAAATAAAATACTGCAAGAGACACAAAAAAAGGCCGTTGTAAAAACAACGGCCTTAATATGCATAGTGCGAGACAGGTAAATCGACTATTCAGCTGCGTTAGCAGCTTCTACAGCCTGTTTAACTGCTTCGTCTTTCTGTTCCTTGCTCATAGGAGCTGCGGAATCAGATTCTTCTACACCGGGCTTGCGGATAAGTTCAATCACAGCCATCGGTGCGTTATCGCCCTTACGTGGAGTAGAGAGCTTGATAACACGTGAGTAGCCGCCTGGTACACCTTCGAAAAGCGGTCCGATTTCATCGAACAGAAACTTAACGAGCTGGTGAGAACCAAGAACTTTGTAAGCCTGACGGCGAGCGTGAAGATCGTTGCGTTTAGCAAGAGTAATCAGCGGCTCAATAACGCCACGCAGGCTTTTAGCTTTAACCACGGTGGTACGAAGAGAGTAATGAGTCAGCAGAGACTTCGCCATGTTGCGAAACATAGCCTTACGATGTGAAGGTGTTCTGCTGAATTTCTTTCCAGATTTTCTATGCCTCATTTTGCTGCTTCCTCTTCAACCAATCCTGGTATTTCTTCTCAAAGCCATCAACTTGCATACCAAAATCAAGTCCCATTTCGCCAAGCACGCGACGAATTTCGTCGAGTGACTTACGGCCAAAGTTCTTGGTTTTAAGCATTTCAGATTCAGTACGCTGAACAAGTTCACCAACTAATGCAACATTTGCACTCTTAAGGCAGTTAGTAGCACGAACAGAAAGTTCGAGTTCATCGATACCTTTGAAGAGGTTTTCGTTCAGACTGCTATCAGCAGATGCCTGTTCGTTTTCTTCTTCAGAGATGCGTTCGTCAAAGTTGATGAAAACAGAGATCTGTTCTTTAATGATCTTTGCACTGTAGGCAATGGCATCCTCAGGTGAAACTGAACCATCAGTCCACACTTCAAGGATGAGCTTGTCATAGTTGGTCATCTGGCCGACACGGGCCTGCTCAACAGTATAGGCAACCTTGCGAACTGGTGAAAAACTTGCGTCAAGTTTGATGAGACCAATCTCATCGCTAAGTCCTTCATGCGTGTCTGCTGGCACGTAGCCTTTACCCATTCTGATTTCGAGTTCAAAAGTGACTTCTTTGTCCTCGGTCAAAGTGAATAGTGGCTGATCCGGATTAAGAACCATCACGTGCTGGTTGCCTTTAATGGCTTCGGCAGTTACAGCGCCCTGCTTGTTCGCGGTGAACTCAATACGTTGAGGTTCTTCCGTGTCCATAGCAAAACGTACTGACTTAAGATTCAGTACAATATCAGTAACATCTTCAAGAACACCCTCAATAGTGGTGAATTCGTGATGTACATCTGACATTTTTACTGCAACAGCGGCAGCACCTTGAAGGGAAGCAAGTAACACGCGACGCAACGAGTTGCCGATGGTGTTACCATATCCACGTTCAAGAGGCTCGCATACAAACTTACCGTACTGCGTGTTGCCTACGCCGATACGCGCAATGGTGTCCGGTTTAACCAACTCAGACCAGTTGCGAGTATTAATAGTTCTGTCGCCTTGTTTGATGAGCATGCTTTAAACCCGCTTATTTGGAGTAGAGCTCGACAATCAGCTGTTCGTTGATTGGGAACTGAATGTCTTCGCGTTGAGGCAGAGCCTTAACGGAACCCTTGAAGTTAGGGGCGTCAACTTCCAGCCAATTTGGACAACCGCGTCGAGCGATAACTTCCTGAGCTTCCGCCAGAACTGGATCTTTACGATGTTTTTCTACAACAACGATCTCATCGCCAACTTTCACCTGCATAGAAGGAATGTTTGCCTGACGGTCGTTGAGTGTAAATACGCCGTGACGAACCATCTGACGAGCCTGCTGACGTGAGTTAGCAAAACCGAGACGGAACACCGCGTTATCGAGGCGACGTTCGAGAAGAGCGAGCAGGTTTTCACCAGTAACGCCTTTCTGCATGTCAGCCTTTTTAAAGTAGCTGCGGAACTGTTTTTCAAGAATGCCGTACATACGACGAACTTTCTGTTTCTCGCGCAGCATAACTGCGTAATCGCTTACTTTTTTGCGGGAACGGCCTGCCTGTCCAGGTGCGTATGGACGGCGGTCGAACGCGCATTTATCAGTGTAACAGCGATCGCCTTTCAGGAATAACTTTGAACCTTCGCGTCGACAAATGCGACACTTAGCACCATTATATTTAGCCAAAACAATCTCCTCTTGTATTAGACGCGACGTCTCTTAGGTGGACGGCAGCCATTGTGAGGGATCGGGGTAACGTCACGAATGAACGCAACCTTAAATCCAGCAGCGTTGATAGCACGCATGGCGGCTTCGCGACCGGTACCTGGACCTTTGACGTAGATACCGACTGTACGCATTCCGTTGTCTTGTGCTTTTTTGGCAGCAGCATCAGCTGCAACCTGAGCAGCAAACGGAGTAGACTTACGGGAACCCTTAAAGCCAGCCTGGCCTGCGGATCCCCAACTTACTGCGTTACCACGAGTGTCGGTAAAGGTAATAATGGTATTGTTGAAGGTAGCCTGGATATGGGCGATCCCTACGGGAATATTCTTTCTTTCTTTCTTCTTGCCCGTACGCTTGGGTCTAGCCATAACTATACTCTCTCAACTAGATTAATTGATAGATGGGGTTGGGAACCTCATACGAGCTTAGTACGACTAAGCCGTGATACGCCGGGTCTAAGGAGTTGCATCATATGAAAGCATCCTTAGGCTCGGGAGAGATTCCACGCCTGATCCTACATGAGGATGGACTTACTTCTTCTTCTTACCAACAACAGCGCGACGTGGACCTTTACGGGTACGTGCGTTTGTCTTAGTACGCTGACCGTTCACAGGAAGACCGCGACGGTGACGCAGACCACGGTAACAACCGGAGTCCATAAGACGTTTGATGTTGGAAGAAACTTCGCGGCGGAGGTCGCCCTCTACCTTGTAGTCCTGCTCAATAACTTTACGGATCTCGTTAACTTCTTCCGCAGTGACATCGTCAATATTACGTGTCCAGTCAACACCTACGGTGTCGAGGATCTGGAGAGCGGTATGACGACCAATGCCGAAAATGTAGGTAAGGGCGATATCAGCACGCTTACCTCTTGGGAGATCTACACCTGCAATTCGAGCCACAATTTACTCCTGGTATGCTTAGCCCTGACGCTGTTTATGTCGGGGATTTTCGCAAATGACTCTCAGGATGCCCTTGCGCCGGATAACCTTGCACTTAGAGCACATTTTCTTAACTGAAGGCCTGACTTTCATCTTTGACTCCATAGTCTGGATCTTCTGACACAACAAAAGCTGAGCTGAATAAGCCCAGAACTGAGGTCAGTAACACCAAGTTCCACAAGTAGTCAATACAAATAACATGTACTGACTCAATTAATCAGACAAACTCAGGATAACTGGTCCATCTGATGTAATAGCAATAGAATGCTCAAAATGAGCAGAAAGCTTTCTGTCTTTGGTTACTGCTGTCCATTGATCGTCGAGAATATCAACTTCAAAGGATCCTTCAGTGACCATCGGCTCAATAGCTATTGCCATCCCAGCTTTCAGTGGGAGTCCCGCATTACCCTGCGGAACAAAGTTAGGAACTTCCGGCTTTTCATGAAGTTTACGGCCGATGCCGTGTCCTACGAAACGACGGACAATACCAAATCCATGAGATTCAGCATGTTCCTGAATTGCTCTGGAAACATCATTAAGATTATTTCCGGGGCGAGCTTGCTCGATACCTTTCATGAGAGACTCACGAGTAACATCGATAAGCTTTTGAGCTTTTTCCGATACACTACCTACAGCAAAAGTCCTGGCGTTGTCACCATAAAAACCTTCAAATAGGACCCCAACATCAAAAGAAACTATATCTCCCTCTTTAAGCTCGCGTTCAGATGGGAAACCGTGAACGATTTCTTCGTTAACCGAGCAGCATAAAGAATACGGGAATCCATAGAGACCAAGGAAGGCTGGTTTAACATTGAACTGTTTGCACAAATTCATTGTCAGCTCATGGAAAAAAATAGTCTTAACGCCTGGGCGAACGTGTTCACCCAGAACGTCAAGAATGATAGCACCAATTCGATTGGCCTCCCGAAGGAGGCCAATTTCTTTCTCATTTTTTAAAAATACACCGCGGTATTTTTTCACTTCAACTTTCTACCTTTTTTTAGACTTATTCATAAGTCCTTCATATTGGCGAGAGATCATGTGTGACTCTACCTGTGACATAAAGTCCATTGCTACCCCAACGATAATCAAGAGGCTTGTTCCGCCAAAATAGAACGGAACGTTAAGCTTTGCAATGAGAAGCATTGGAAGAACACAGATAGCTGCGATGTAAAAAGCACCCCAGAGAGTAATTCTGGAAAGTACCTTATCAATGTACTCTTTCGTCTTAATGCCTGGACGAATACCAGGGATAAAGCCGCCTGAATTCTTCAGATTTTCTGCAATGTCTTTTGGATCAAAGACAATCGCAGTGTAGAAGAAACAGAAGAATACAATGAGAGCGATGAAAATGATGTTATATACAATTGTCTGAGGAGCAAACCATGCTGAGAACTGCTGAATCCATTCAACATCTGGTGCAAATGTGCCGATTGTAGCCGGGAACATAAGCAAAGAAGATGCAAAAATTGGAGGAATAACACCAGCGGTGTTAATTCGCAGTGGAAGGTGTGTAGTCTGTCCGCCAACCATTTTTCTACCCATTTGACGCTTAGCGTAATGGATAGGGATACGGCGCTGACCACGCTCCATAAAAACAATGAATGCTAATACTGCTGCCATGACGACGAGGATGAGAAGACCAACAAAAATGCTGAGTTCACCCGCGCCAACCAGGTTAAAGGATCTAAGCAGGGCACCCGGAAGACCAGCAATAATACCGGCGAAGATGATTAAGGAAATACCATTTCCCACACCCTTTTCAGTAATTTGCTCGCCTATCCACATAATCAAAACGGTACCTGCGGTAAGCGTGATGATAGTGGTGAGTCGGAAAGCCCATCCGGCTGTTAGTACAACTGGTGCGCCAATTGGACTGGTCATACTTTCCAGACCAACAGCAATACCCAGACCCTGAATGATGGTAATGAGAACAGTACCATAACGAGTGTACTGGGTAATCTTCTGGCGACCAGAAGCCCCCTCCTCTTTTGCCATACGCTTAAGGTCAGGTGAAACTACCTGCAAAAGCTGTACGATAATAGAGGCAGAAATATAGGGCATGATACCGAGGGCGAAGATCGACAAATTACGAAGTCCGCCCCCGGAAAACATGTCAAACAGGCCGAACAGGGTGTTTTGAACGCTGGCAAAGAAATCAGACAACGCTGCCGTGTCAACACCTGGAACAGGTACATGAATACCGATACGGTATACAGCGAGTAAGAAGAAGGTCCACAACAATTTCTTTTTCAGTTCTGGCTGTTTCGCCAGATTATCAACACCACTGAGCGCCACGTTTTACCTACCCTTCAAGCGCCTTGGCTTCGCCGCCGGCGTTTTGGATTTTTTCAAGTGCAGAAGCAGTGAACTTGTGAGCTTCAATAGTCAGCGCAGCGGAAATTTCGCCACGGCCGAGAACTTTAATAGCTGCACCGTTCTTAGCAAGACCGCGTGCGTAGATGTCCTCAAGGGTGATGTTACTCTGACCCTCGAATGATTCTGCAAGGCGATCAAGGTTGATCACGTCGTATACTGCTTTAAACTTAGCGTTGGAGAACCCACGCTTAGGCAAACGACGAGCCAGAGGCATCTGGCCACCTTCAAAACCTGGACGAACGCCGCCGCCTGAGCGAGCATTCTGGCCTTTATGACCTTTCGCTGCAGTCTTACCCCAGCCTGAGCCGGAGCCACGACCGATACGACGACGTTGCTTACGTTCCTCTGGGAATGGGAAAAGTTCATGAAGTTGCATTACTCCGTAACCTCCACCATATGAGAAACTTTAGCAATCATACCGCGTACTGCAGCATTGTCCTTAAACTGTTTTTCCTGACGAATCTTTCTCAAACCTAATGCGTCCAATATTGCACGCTGTTTAGGGAGAGTGCCGATCCGGCTACGTACAAGTTTAATCTTGATCATGGCTATACCTACTTCCTAGGAGCTTCGAGCTTCTTACCACGCAATGAACCGACATAGTCAGCACTGCGCAGGGATGTCAGACCAGCCATGGTTGCACGGAGTACGTTATGTGGGTTGTTAGTGCCGATAGCTTTTGCAAGAATATCAGTAACACCAACAGCTTCCATAATCGCACGTACCGGGCCACCAGCAATGATACCAGTACCTTTTGAAGCAGGCTTCAAAATTACACGACCAGCGCCGAAACGACCTAATACATCATAAGGTAATGTACCGTCAACCAATGAGATCTGAACCATGTCTCTTTTTGCACGCTCAGAGGCTTTACGCAAAGCTTCAGGAACTTCCTGAGCTTTACCGAGGCCGAAGCCTACATTGCCCTGACCGTCGCCAACAACAACCAATGCTGAAAAGCTGAAACGGCGACCGCCCTTTACAACTTTCGCTACGCGGTTGAGATAGACAATCTTTTCAATCAAACCGAGTTCGTTTTGTTCCATGACTATACCCATACCTGTTAAAATTTCAGGCCTGCTTCACGAGCAGCATCAGCGATAGCTTGAATGCGGCCGTGATAGATGTAGCCATTACGGTCGAACACTACGCGCTCGATCTTCTGTTCCTTAGCAAGGCGAGCGATTTCTGTGCCAACCTTGGCTGCAGAAGCCTTGTTGGATTTAAGAGCTTCGCCGTCTTTGCTAAGAGTCAGAGTGGATGCGGCTACGATGGTTGAACCTTCGCAATCGTCCACAAGCTGAGCGTAGATATGCAGGTTAGACCTGAAGACAACGAGACGCGGACATTCAGCAGAGCCTGAAATCTTTTTCCGGATGCGAACTTTACGACGCAACCTTTTTTCGTTCTTGGACTTCATCTGTCTAGACCTGCCTATTTACCTGCAGATTTACCGGCTTTGCGGCGGATCTGCTCATTATCATATTTAATGCCCTTGCCTTTGTAAGGTTCCGGCGGACGTACACGGCGAACGGTAGCTGCAAACTCACCTACGAGCTGCTTATCGATGCCGCTAACTGTCAGCTTATTACCCTCAGCTTTTGCTTCGATTCCTTCCGGAAGAGGCATAACTACTGGGTGGGAGAACCCAACTGCAAGTTCAACATTGTTTCCCTTTACCGCAACTTTGTAACCAACACCGTTGACTTCGAGAGTCTTGGAGAAGCCATTGCTTACACCTTCGATGCAGTTAGCAACGAGAGTACGACGCAGGCCGTGCTGTGCACGTGCTACGCGGGACTCATCTTTGCGGGTTATTACTACGTTGCCATCAGCAATTTCGTAATTAAGAGTAGCTTCTACCGGAGTAGAAATACTGCCCTTAGGGCCCTTTACATTAATAACTTCGCCAGCAATCTTAACTTCAATACCAGAAGGGATTGCTACAGGCTGTTTACCAATACGTGACATGACTGCACCCGCTACCAGATTTCGCAGAGGAGTTCGCCGCCAGCATTAGCTTCTTTGGCTGCGATTCCTTCTAGTACACCACGGGATGTGGACAGGATACATATACCAAGACCGTTCTGTACGGCCGGAACGTCCTGTGCACCTACGTAAACACGACGACCCGGCTTAGAGATACGTTTGAGGCCAGCGATTACAGCTTTACCTTTTACGTATTTCAAAGTGATCTTGATTTCACGATCTTCTACGGAGAAGTCGTTTACGTAACCTTCAGCCTTGAGGATGGAGGCAATGGATTCCTTCATCTTCGAGCGCGGCACACTCACTTCCTTATGAAGGGCCAAGTGCGCGTTGCGGACACGTGTAAGCATGTCAGCAATAGGATCAGTCAGCATCTAAAACTCCTTGTTGACTTACCAGCTCGATTTACGAACGCCTGGGAGCTCACCGCGCAGAGACATCTGGCGGAAGCAAATACGGCAAATGCCGAAACGACGCATGAAAGCGCGTGGGCGTCCACAAATTGGACAACGATTGTATTCACGCGCGCTAAACTTAGGTTTACGCGCGGCTTTAACTTGTAGAGATTTACGAGCCATCTTTGGTTCTCCTTACTTCTTGAAAGGCATTCCGAGCTGATCAAGCAGGAATTTGCCTTCTTTGTCAGAGGAAGCGGTAGTAACGATGGTGATGTTCATACCAAAGGCATTATCAACACGATCAGCTTCCATTTCAGGGAAGATAGTGTGTTCTTTAATACCAAGGGTAAAGTTACCACGACCATCAAAACCACGATCAGGGATACCGCGGAAGTCACGTACACGAGGCAGTGCAAAGTTAACGAGCTTATCGAGGAAATCCCACATTACTGCACCGCGAAGTGTTACACGGCAGCCGATAGGCATGCCTTCACGCAGTTTGAATGCAGCGATAGACTTCTTAGCACGAGTAACAACGGCCTTCTGACCAGCAATGGTGGTAAGCGCTACAACAGCATCTTCGAGGATTTTGTTGTTTGTGCTTGCTTCACCAAGGCCGATATTGAGGGAGATCTTTTCCAGCCCGGGAACCTGCATAGGTCCTTTGTACTGGAACTCTTTCTGCAAGGCCGGCACCACGTTTTCATTATAGATCTTATTCAGACGGGTCATCGTCTTTCACCCTACCCAAGGATTTCGTTACACTTCTTGCAGAAGCGCACTTTTTTACCGTCTTCGGTGTAGCGATAGCCTACGCGAGTAGGTTCAGCACATGCACCGCACATGACCATCACGTTAGAAACGTGAATAGGCATCTCTTTTTCGACGATTCCACCAGGCTGCTGTGCATATGGGTTCGCCTTAGTGTGGCGTTTTACCATATTAGCACCCTCGACAACTACGCGATCTTTCTTACGAAGGATCTTTGTAACTTTGCCGATTTTGCCTTTGTCCTTACCGGAGGTAACCATGACCTTGTCGTCTTTATGGATACGATACTGTTTCATGGTTACTCCTACAATACCTCAGGTGCGAGAGATACAATCTTCATGTACCCTTTGCCGCGAAGTTCGCGTGCAACAGGTCCAAAGATACGAGTACCTACTGGTTCGCCCTGTTTGTTCAGCACTACGGCTGCGTTACTGTCGAACTTGATGTAAGTGCCATCTACGCGACGAATTTCTTTTTTCGTGCGCACAACAACAGCTTTCATCACGTCACCTTTTTTCACCTTAGAATGAGGCATAGCCTCTTTCACGGATACTACGATGATGTCGCCTACAGAAGCATAACGGCGTTTTGAACCGCCGAGTACTTTAATACAAGCAACTTTTTTGGCACCGGAGTTGTCCGCTACTTCAAGAGTAGATTCTACCTGAATCATAGCAAACCCCTAAACGGCTTTTTCCAAAACAGAAACGAGATGCCAGCGTTTGTTGCGGCTGAGTGGACGAAACTCGATAATTTTCACTTTATCACCCATTGCGCATTCGTTGTTTGGGTCGTGAGCTGTGAATTTCTTACGACGACGAATGTACTTTTTAAGAAGCGGGTGTTTAACGAGTGTCTCGACGCGAACAACAATAGTTTTGTCGTTCTTGTCACTCACAACAGTACCAACGAGCGCGCGACCCTTCCGCTGTTCAATAGCTTCGGACATTTTACGCTCCCTTTTCCTTCAAAATGGTCATAATACGTGCAATAGCACGTTTTGTAGCAGGAATACCGGAAGTATTATCAAGCTGTGCAGTTGCATGCTTGAAACGCAGGTCAAAAAGATCCTTGCGTGTTTCTTCCAGCTTAGCGTTGAGTTCTTCAACACTAAGTTTTTTAAGTTCTGCGGCTTTCATTCTAGAGCCCCTCCTTAACCACAATAGTAGTCCTGATAGGAAGCTTGTAAGATGCACGTTTCAGTGCTTCTTTTGCAAGCTCGATATCAACACCCTTGATTTCGTACAAGATGCGGCCAGGCTTTACAGGTGCGAACCAACCACAAGGGGCGCCTTTACCTTTACCCTGACGAACTTCAAGAGGCTTAGAGGTTTTCACACGATCCGGAAAAATGCGGATCCAAACCTGACCACCACGTCGAATGTGACGAATCATCGCAATACGAGCAGATTCAATCTGCTGACTGGTGAGTTTGCCATGTTCGAGTGCTTTCAAACCGATGTCACCGAAAGCAATGGTATTACCACGAGTGGCTTTGCCTTTAAGGCGGCCAGTCTGTTGCTTGCGGAATTTAGTCTTTCTAGGCTGAAGCATTACTGCCCTACCTCACTGTCAAGGATTTCACCTTTATAGATCCAGACTTTAACACCGATGATACCGTAAGTGGTGGAGGCTTCTGCAAAACCGTAGTCGATATCAGCGCGCAAAGTCTGAAGCGGAACGCGGCCTTCGCGGTACCATTCGGTACGTGCGATTTCAGCGCCTGCTAAACGACCAGCACAAGATACTTTAATACCTTCTGCACCAAACTTGCGTGCCATAGAAACAGTGCGTTTCATAGCGCGACGGAAAGCAACTCGGCGTTCCAACTGCATCGCAATGTTTTCAGCTACAAGCTGTGCATTGGTTTCAGGACGACGGATTTCGTTAACTTCGATGGAGAATTCACGCTGGAATTGACCACGGAGTTCAGCACGAAGCTTTTCGATTTCTACGCCCTTACGGCCGATGACGATACCCGGACGTGCTGTGCTAAGGATAAGACGAACTTTTCCGCCTGCACGTTCGATTTCAATGTCAGCAATACCTGCATGAAACAGGGCCTTCTTAACGTACTTACGAATTTTGCTATCTTCGAATACAAAGGCAGGATATTCTTTTTTGCTGAACCAGCGAGATCTCCAGTTCTTGTTAAAACCAAGACGGAAACCATATGGATGTACTTTTTGTCCCATAACTGTATCCTAACTTTCTTCGAGAATGACAGTGATATGGCTGGTACGTTTCAGGATGCGAGTTGCGCGACCCTGTGCTCTAGGCATAAAACGTTTCCAGGTTGGACCCTCGTTGACTATAACCTGTTTCACCACGAGAGCATCCACATCAGAGCCAGGCACCTGTTCGGCGTTGGCGATTGCAGAGTGCAGCACTTTGAAAATAACTGCTGCACCTTTGTTCGGGGTGAACTTCAGGATATTTACAGCGTCTTCTACTGGCAGACCCACGATGTTTTTAGCAACAAGACGGGTTTTGCGTGTAGATACGCGTACGAACTTAGCGGTAGCTTGAGCTTGCATATTAATTCACCTGCCCTAGCGTTTAGCCTTGCTCTTTTTGTCGGCAGCATGGCCGTAATAGGTGCGGGTCGGAGAGAATTCACCAAATTTGTGACCAACCATGTTCTCGGTCACGAATACAGGGATGAATTTCTTACCGTTATGAACCGCAAAGGTAAGGCCTACCATTTCAGGAAGAATCATGGACCGGCGGGACCAAGTCTTGATTACGCGGCGATCGCCACTTTCCTGAGCCTTCTCAACTTTTCGGAGAAGATGGTCGTCGACAAAAGGACCTTTTTTAAGAGACCTAGGCATTTTCTACTCCTACTTCTGACCGCGACGCTTGACGATAAGCTTACTTGAAGCTTTCTTCTTGTCGCGAGTCTTGTAGCCTTTGGTAGGTACGCCCCAAGGGGTAACCGGATGGCGACCACCAGAGCTACGACCTTCACCACCACCCAATGGGTGATCGACAGGGTTCATTGCAACACCACGAACTTTCGGACGGTTACCGAGCCAGCGATTACGGCCAGCTTTACCGATGCGAATTTTTTCATGAGTTACGTTACCAACCTGACCAACGGTTGCGATACAGGTCAAAAGAACCTTACGAACTTCACCGGAAGGCATGCGCAAGAGTGCGTATTTGCCTTCTTTAGCAACGAGCTGTGCATATGCACCAGCAGCACGACAGAACTGTCCGCCACGGCCTGGAGCAAGCTCGATGTTGTGAATGATGGTACCAACCGGAATTTTGCTCATAGGAAGAGCGTTACCAGGTTTGATGTCCGCAGTTTCACCTGCGATGAGAACATCACCCTGTTTTACGCCAACTGGAGCAATAATGTAACGCTTCTCACCATCTACATAATGCAGAAGAGCGATACGAGCGGAACGGTTTGGGTCGTATTCGATATGAGCAATAGTTGCTGGAATATCGAACTTATTACGTTTAAAATCGATGATACGGTAAAGACGTTTGTGTCCACCGCCACGACGACGCTGAGTAATACGACCGTAGTTGTTGCGACCTGCTTTTTTGGACAGGCCTTCAGTCAAAGACTTCTCTGGGGTGCTACGAGTGATTTCCTCGAAGAGGGAAATAGTCTGGGAGCGACGACCCGGAGAAGTAGGCTTAAGCTTACGAACAGCCATTGCTTACACTCCCTCGAAGAATTCGATTTTTTCGCCAGCGGCCAGAGTAACGTACGCCTTTTTGAAGCCAGGAATCTGACCGACTGTGCGGCCATTACGGACTCTAGGTTGTGGGCGACGTTTCACTACGTTAACACCTGCAACTTTTACGTTGTAGGCTTCTTCTACAGCCTTCTTGATCTCAATTTTATTAGCAGATGGTGCTACAAAAAATGTAACCTGCTGTGCTTCTTCCTTAAGGAAAGTAGCTTTTTCAGATACAAGCGGCTTGATGAGGATCTTAGTATAATTCATGTGACCCTACCTCTACTTCAGTCGTTCCTGAACGGATTCAACAGCACCTTCAAGCAGAACAAGCTGCTTGTGACGGAGCACATCGTATACGTTCAGCTGCTCTACAGACTGTACAGTGATACCTGGGAGGTTACGTGCGGAAAGTACCAGCTTTTCATCAAGGTTTTTTGCAATGATGAGTGCTTTGTTCAAACCGAGCGCCTCAGTAACACCAGCCATGAGCTTAGTCTTTACTTCAGGCAGTTCGATGCCATTAACAACCATGAGATTCTCACCGGAAAGGCGGGAAGACAGAGCCATTTTAATAGCAAGGCGACGAACCTTTTTATTTACCTTAAACCCATAGTCACGGGGCTGCGGACCAAAGGTCACAGCGCCACCACGCCAAATTGGGGAACGGGAAGAACCAGCACGAGCACGGCCAGTACCCTTCTGACGCCAAGGTTTAGCGCCACCGCCACGAATATCGGAGCGGCCCTTAACAGAGTGGGTGCCTGCACGCTTAGCTGCACGCTGAGCGCGTACAACAAGGTTCAGGATCTCGGGTTTTACCTCGACCTCGAACACTTCAGGAGCCAAGGTGATTTCACCAGCTTCTGCTTTGTTCTGATCGTATAATTTTACAACAGCCACTGTAGTACCCCTTTACTGCTTACGTACCAGTACGAGGCCGTTCTTAGGACCAGGCACTGCACCCTTAACCAGGATGAGGTTCTCATCGGCGCGAATAGCGACGACTTCGAGGTTAGATGTAGTCTGGCGAACATTACCCATGTGACCAGGCATTTTTTTGCCTTTGAACACTTTACCAGGGAATGTTGCGTGACCAATGGAGCCCCCAGCACGGTGCACTTTTTCGTGACCGTGGGATGCAGGCATACCAGCGAAGTTCCAGCGCTTCATTACGCCCTGGAAGCCTTTACCAATTGTAGTGCCTGTAACACGAACTTTTTCGCCTGCAGCAAAAATATCTGCAGAAAGTTCCTGTCCCACTTCCAGTTCTGGTGCTTCCTCGAGACGAATTTCGCAAGTATTGCGGAACAAACCGCGGTCAGCTTTTGCAAAATGACCACGCATTGCTTTGGTTACGTGCTTTTCTTTAGCTTCACCAAATGCAATCTGCACTGCATTATATCCGTCAGTAGCTGCATCTTTTTTCTGGATAACAGGACACGGACCTGCTTCGATAACGGTAACTGCAACAGCAGAACCATCGTTAGCGAAGATACGGGTCATGCCAACTTTGCGGCCCAAGATTCCTAATTTCTCAGTCATGATTACCTCTCGCTAGAGTTTAATCTCAACGTCCACGCCAGCGGGTAGACTGAGCTTTCCAAGAGCATCAACGGTTTGTTGAGTAGGCTCGAGGATATCCATAAGACGCTTGTGGATGCGCATTTCGAACTGTTCACGAGACTTTTTGTCTACGTGTACGGAACGGTTGACCGTGAACTTGTGAATGTTTGTCGGGAGTGGGATTGGACCAGCAACCCCGGCGCCCGTGTTGCGCGCCGTATCAACGATCTCTGCCACAGCCTTATCAAGGATGCGGTAATCGTAAGCTTTAAGCTTTATTCTGATACGATCACTGCTAACAGTTGTCATAGTTTATTACTCCATATTAGGGATACGAGACCCTTACCTGTGATCATTCCGTGAGGGGAATGATCCAAACTGCAATAAGCAGAAATTTCCTCACGACGGTACAAGATGAAATCTCTGTAAAGTAACGGCTGAACAGATGCATCTTGCCCTAGTAACGACAGAGGCAGGTGAACTCAAGATGAGTTCGAAAGTTGTTATTCGTAAATAATGGAGAATATATGAGAGGGAAATGTGATGTGTGACAAACCAGCCATGCCTGACAACATCAAAAGACCTCTACTCCACTACTTGCGAAGAACGCCCAAATGTCGTCAGCCTAGCCTGAGTATGATTGATAGATACAATATACGCAGGGGGCCCGCAGGAGTTCCAAGATGCAAGTGATTAACACTTAAATTTGTATGTGCACCTTACAGTAAAACATGGTCTTTACTGGAACGGCACGACATAATGCAGCATCTAGAAACGCCTGCAAATGTCAAAAAACAGCAGAATGGGCTCGACCCATTCTTAACCTCCAAATTTGTGAGGAGGAGTTTTTGTGCTTGCGAGCAAACAACTGTTCGTCTCAAGCGAGAAAGACTTATATGTGAGACAAGCTCTAACGTCAACACCTTTTTCGTATTTTTTTTACGCTGTGTTGAATTATACTTACTCTACCCTTTCTAACCAGAAAAGCTCCGGCCATCTTACGATGACCGGAGCATTATATCGCCTGAAAACTCAGGAACTAACCTTTACTGCTTACAATTTCTTCAGCAATAGAGTTAGGAACAGGTTCGTAGTGATCGAACTGCATAGTGAAGTTCGCACGACCCTGGGTTTTTGAGCGAAGGTCTGTTGCGTAACCGAACATTTCGGAAAGCGGAACCATTGCATCAATAACCTGAGCATTAGCACGGGTGTCCATACCCTGTACACGACCACGACGACCGTTAAGGTCACCCATTACGTCGCCAAGGTATTCCTCAGGAGTTACAACCTCTACACCCATGATAGGCTCAAGGATCTGAGGACCAGCTTTCTTACAAGCAGCTTTAATCGCCATAGAACCAGCGATGTAGAATGCCTGTTCAGAGGAGTCAACGTCATGGTAAGAACCGAAAACAAGGTTTACCTTAACGTCAACTGTTGGGAATCCAGCAAATACACCACTTTTGAGTGCCTCCTGAATACCTTTGTCAACAGCTGGGATGTATTCTCTAGGAATAACACCACCACTAATGGAGTTAGTGAATTCGTAACCTTTCTCTGGGTTAGGTTCGACTTCAATAACAACGTGACCATACTGACCGCGACCACCAGACTGCTTAGCGTACTTGTGATCTTCTTTAGCAACCTTGGTGATAGTTTCACGGTAGGCTACCTGAGGTTTACCAACGTTAGCGTTAACGCTAAATTCGCGGGTAAGACGGTCAACAATGATGTCGAGGTGAAGCTCACCCATACCGGAAATAAGGGTCTGACCAGTTTCGTCATCACCTTTTACACGGAAGGATGGATCTTCTTTTGCGAGCTTAGCAAGAGCTGCGGACAGAGCGTCACGGTCAGCTTTTGTTTTAGGCTCAATAGCAACTTCGATAACTGGGTCTGGGATATCGAGAGACTCGAGAATTACTGGACGATCCAACGCGCAGATGGTGTCACCAGTAGATACGTTTTTCAGACCAACAACAGCTACGATGTCACCAGCGTATGCTTCTTTGATATCCTCACGCTTGTTAGCATGCATCTTAAGAAGACGACCAACACGCTCTTTCTTACCGGTAGTAGCGTTGAGAATGGTCATGCCAGTCTCAATTTTACCGGAGTAAATGCGGCTGAAGGAAAGGTGACCGATGTATGGGTCAGAAGCAAGCTTGAACACGAGAGCAGAGAAAGGTTCTTTGTCATCACATGGACAAGGAATTTTCACTTCTTCGTTATCAGGATCAGAACCTTCCATTGCTGGGATATCAACAGGACTTGGGAGGTAATCAATTACCGCGTCAAGCAAAGGCTGAACACCCATGTTACGGAATGCGGAGCCACAGAATACAGGCACGATTGTACGTGTGATTGTAGCTTTACGCAATGCAGCTTTAATCTCTTCAGCGGAAAGTTCATCACCGCCGAGGTATTTTTCGAAGAGAGCTTCGTCTTCTTCAGCTGCTGCTTCCATCATTTCAAGACGTTTTTCGTCGAAGAGGTCCTGCAGTTCAGCAGGAACAGCTTTGATTTCGAACTCAGCACCTTTGGTAGCTTTATCATAGTAGATAGCTTCGCCAGTTACGAGATCGATAATGCCTTCAAAATGATCTTCAGCACCGATTGGAATCTGGAGAGAAATAGGCTTAGCACCGAGACGATCAGCGATCATGCCTACTGCACGCCAGTAGTCGGAACCGATGCGGTCCATTTTGTTGATGAAGCAAATGCGAGGCACACCGTAACGGTCAGCCTGACGCCATACAGTCTCAGACTGAGGCTCAACACCAGCAACAGCATCGAATACACAAACGGAACCATCAAGAACACGAAGGGAACGTTCAACTTCCATAGTGAAGTCAACGTGGCCTGGGGTATCAATGATGTTTACGCGGTAATCTTTCCAGAAACAGGTAGTTGCAGCAGAGGTAATAGTAATACCACGCTCTTTTTCCTGCTCCATCCAGTCCATAGTGGACTCACCGGTATGAGTCTCACCAATTTTGTGAGATACACCAGTGTAGTAGAGAATACGTTCAGTAGTAGTAGTTTTGCCCGCATCAATGTGGGCCATAATACCGATGTTTCTCTGTTTCGATACAGCTATTTTAGCAGACACAGCAAGCTCCTCAGATTACCAACGGAAATGAGCAAAAGCTTTGTTAGCTTCTGCCATACGATGGGTGTCTTCTTTCTTCTTAACGGCACCACCACGGCTGTTGAACGCGTCAAGCAATTCGCCGGACAGACGTGCAACCATACCCTGCTCACCGCGACCGCGAGCGTAGGTGATGATCCAACGGATAGAGAGAGAAACCTGACGGTCTGGACGAACTTCAACTGGAACCTGATAAGTTGCACCACCAACGCGGCGAGACTTAACTTCCAGATGAGGCTTTACATTTTCAATTGCTTTTTCAAAAGCGCGGATTGCATCTTCGCCGGTTTTTTCAGCGAGTACATCGAGTGCTTTGTAGAAGATTTTTTCTGCGGTGCTCTTTTTACCGTCAAGCATAAGACGGTTTACAAAACGAGCTGCCAGACGGCTTCCATATACTGGATCTGGCAAAATCTCACGCTTAGGTACGGGTCCTTTACGAGGCATATCTATATTACTCCATTAACTGCTTACTTAGGACGCTTAGCGCCGTATTTTGAACGGCCCTGGCGACGATCTGCAACACCAGCGGTGTCGAGGGTACCACGTACGATATGGTAACGTACACCTGGTAAGTCTTTTACACGACCACCACGGATCATAACTACGGAGTGTTCCTGCAAGTTATGACCTTCACCAGGGATGTAGGCAGTTACTTCGATGCCGTTGGTGAGGCGTACACGAGCTACTTTACGCAGCGCGGAGTTAGGTTTTTTAGGCGTAGTGGTGTAAACACGTGTACAAACGCCACGACGCTGTGGGCAAGCCTGCAGCGCTGGTGTTTTCTTACGTTTTACAACCTTCTTACGTTCCTTGCGGATAAGTTGGTTGATAGTGGGCATTTTTCCTCCAAAGGAATTTATCAAAGTCGTTCGCTTAGTACAGGATGAGCAGCCTCGTGTGAGGTGCAACTCAAATCACAACAAAGCACCAACCAACATTTAGTGGAGAACTAAAGGTTAGTTAGCAGCTCATCTATTCCAAACGGGGACCCGATGCAGCCCAGCAGCCCGCTCGGCATCGTCAGTCAGACCCGTGAAATTTCGAATCAGCTACTTACGTCTTTTTTTTAGAGGGTACAAGTGATTTTTGATATTTTTTCCAAATATAATAATGTTACTAACTAGCCAAACATCATTTCTCATCACTAATCAGACTTGTTCTCTTTTTCACAAACAATCTAAGCTCTCAACATAACGAGCACACCCAAATTTCTGTCTTCATTTGTACTATTATTCTCAAGCAGTAGCATTTCGCCTGTTATTTTATTTTTTCTTGACATTGACACACTTAACTAACCATTTGTTTTAACGAAGTAAAAAAAGGTGATTATTTACTCTTGACTTTTTGTCTATTTTTTCACAAACCAGTCTCAAGCACTAAGTAGATTTTTTACAGACACAAGCGCAATCGTCTATCTAATTAGTGTGACTACAAGATTGGCTTTATGAAAAACCAAATCGGTAATTCACAAGTTACAAACTTTTATATTCCGGAGGAAGGAAGTTATGTCTAAACTGGTAGCACCACATGGTGGTAAAGGTCTCGTTTGTTGCCTGCTCGAAGGCGCAGAACTCGAAGCTGAAGTAAAAAAAGCTGAAGGCCTCAAAAAGCTCGACATTTCCGGCCGCGCAAAAGGCGACCTTATCATGATGGGTATCGGTGGCTTCTCCCCATTGAACGGTTTCATGGGCAAAGAAGACTGGAAGAGCGTATGTGAGAACTTAACTCTTGCAGACGGCACTTTCTGGCCAGTACCAGTTACTCTTGACGCTTCCACAGAAGAAGCTGACGCAATCGCAGTTGGTGAAGAAATCGCTCTCGTGCGCAACGGTATCGTATTTGCTACTATGAAAGTAGAAGAAAAATTCGAAATGACCGAAGCTGACAAAAAATGGGAATGCGAAAAAGTCTTCAAAGGCGAAGGCGAAGAGTCCGCTGATGACGTATTCTGGAAGATCGCTCTTGAAGATCACCCAGGCGTAAAAATGGTTATGGCTCAGAAAGAAATCAACCTTGCTGGTCCAGTTAAGGTTCTCTCTGAAGGCGAATACCCAGCAGAATACGAAGGTGTTTACCTCCGCCCTGCAGAAGTTCGTGCAATGTTCGAAGAACGTGGCTGGTCTGAAGTTGCTGCACTGCAGCTCCGTAACCCAATGCACCGTTCCCACGAATTCCTTGCAAAAATCGCTATCGAAGTTTGCGACGGCGTACTCATTCACTCTCTCATCGGCAACCTCAAGCCAGGAGACATTCCTGCAGACGTTCGCGTAAAAGCTATCGATGCACTTGTTGAGCACTACTTCGTAAATGACAACGTAATTCAGGCTGGTTACCCACTTGACATGCGTTACGCTGGTCCACGCGAAGGTCTGCTCCACGCAACTTTCCGTCAGAACTACGGCGTAAACAACATGCTCATCGGTCGTGACCACGCTGGCGTTGGTGACTTCTACGGCTTATTTGAAGCACAGGAAATCTTTGATCGTATTCCTACCCCAGCAGACGAAGGCAAAGCACTGCTTTGTAAGCCAATGAAAATTGACTGGACCTTCTACTGCTACAAGTGTGACGGTATGGCTTCCCTGCGTACTTGCCCACACACCAAAGAAGACCGTGTAATCCTTTCCGGTACAAAACTCCGTAAAGCTCTGTCTGACGGCGCTGATGTTCCTGATCACTTTGGTCGTGACGAAGTTCTTGTTATCCTTCGTGAATACTACGAAGGTCTTACCGAAAAAGTTGAAGTTAAAATGCAGAACGCTGCTTCCGGCGATTCTATGTAATTTTAGCTACAGAGATTATAAAAGGGGATCGGGCAACCGATCCCCTTTTTTATTTAAGAGAGTTTTTACATCACAACATTATATATAGGTAGCTTTTGTATAGACTCGACATAGAGAGCAATGTATTCTTTTTAAAATAAGATGATTACATAGAAAAGCAAAATGGAATATGCTTCCACGCATCCCGCATCGCAACATCGTTCTCCAGTGCCTTGGCATCCAACGTCGCTAAAAAAGCCCAATACGAAGCAGAATGGTTGGGATGCCGTATATGCGCTAATTCGTGAAGTAAAATATAGTGCAAATATTCTATAGGCAAAAGCAACAAACGGGCATTCAAAGAGATTGTTCCACGACCGGAACAACTACCCCACCGACCTTTTTGAAGACGAATTTGTACTTTTTTATAGGGAATCCCAACTTCCAGCGATGCCTCCTCCAGCAATTCAGGCAAATACTCTTTCCCGCATCGCACAAGCCAGCAGCATAACAACTCAGCTTGCTCCTCTTCTGTCACGTTATCCGGCAGCAATATTCCGTCATTGATCTCAATCGAGAGCAATCCACACGTGGTACGTATAATTTTTTCCGCTTCAATCAACTTTTCAGCAATACTTATGGCTGGTACTTTTTGAACAGAATATTCACGGTTAATAGCGGTCAGTAAAATTTTATCAGGTATCAGCGCTGGCAAGTTTTCTGCAGTCACTGGAAGCTCCAGCCGCCTTGCTGCCTTGCGAATCCATTCTGTACGCTTCTCCAATATTGGAGGGAGCCATACCTTTTTAAAGGTCTGTGGCACCACAACTTCAAGCCCCTTTGTCCGCGTAATTTTTAAACGGACATATTTAGCTCGCTTACTGCGAGTAAGCGTATATTCAATCGTGCCATCATCTTTAAAAATCAAAACTCGGCTCCTTAAACGTAAAAATAGAGCTAATCTCTTTACCCGCATTTGCAATCACAGTACAGTCTCCAAAAATCTTGTGGCTACTCAGGCTCGCAGCCTCATCAAGCTATCTATGCAGCTTGACAGCTCAAGACAACGATCTACTGCAACCCATGGAGTTTCTTGCATGTCCCTTTCCAAGCGATCTGCATATGGCACTGCCTTTTTTGCCTTTGCTGGAGCAATTTTTTGCACACTTAATGCCACACAAAATTTTGATGCAATCTGCATAACAACAGGCTGCGAAATTTTTAAAGACATTTCAGTATTTGGAATTTCGTTATGGTGGTTTGGAACAGCGCTGTTTCTCACCCTCTCTCTTCTGAATCTTTTAAACTATCGAAAAACAGCCCTGCTACTTGCTTTAAGCGCTGTTATCATAGATTTAGGATTCTTACTCTTAATGATCTTCACAGCGCCCTGTGTTCCGTGCCTCGTATTTGCAGCCATTCTTTTTTTGCTATTCTTTATGCAATGCGCCGTACTTAAACGCCGTTCAAGTTTAGTTCTGCCCATTTTAATAATTTGGACATTGCTTTTCACGCCAAACATTTTTTCAACTATAAATGAAAAAATAGGCACATGGGCTATTTATGGCAACCAGCAAGCAAATGTTCAAGTCTTCTTTTCTCCGAGCTGCGTTGCCTGCAAAAGCCTTATTCCAAATCTTTCAAAAAAAGATTCCAGAAACATTGCCTACTATCCAATTGCTGAAACCGATGAAGACATAGAAAGAATCTTTCTGATGCAAACCGCAATTAACGATGAAACTTCTATGTACATTGCGTTCAATCGTGCCACTCGAGGCACAACGGACTCAATTTCAATGCCGTTTTCGACTCGCATGAGACTTCAGTGGAATCTTTTTAGAAACAAGTCAAAACTCGCTTCCATGGGCGTTACCCGTATTCCTGTTCTCATCACCAATGGGGTACCAAGCTCTTTACTTTCTAATGAAAAAAAGCAAGGAACCAAAGGGGATGAACTGGATTTTAGCGATGACTTTTCCGGCTGTACAGACGACAGTGCAGAGCCTTGTGAGTAGGTAACACTCCCTAGTTATTTTCTTTTTTTGCAGGCTGATTGTCCAACCAATTCAATCGAATGTGTTGACGCAACCATGTAATCACATTATGTGAAAAAAATCATTTGAAACCGAGGACCAGCGGGTGTGCACTATTGTCCCTTGTTGTCACACTTTTTTGTGGCAATTTTCTTGGACAAATAGTGAAAAACGCTTTATAGGGTCTCCCGCTGGAATCCTTTTAGACCAAGCGAAGTAAGTCTATGCGACACCAGTTACAAGCTCTTTTATCTGAACATAAACAAGAAATTACCGATGCATGGGTTTCAGCCATCTTCGGTACCTACGAAATCGATACAGTAGGGTTCCTGCGTAGTCAGGATAACGCTTTTGCTAACCCGGTAGGGAACAAGACAAAAAAAGCGACTGCTATTCTTATCGATGCACTCGTGGATGACAATTTGGACAGCGACATTGTAACTCCTGCAGTTAATGAACTGATTCAGGTACGTGCTGTACAAAAATTCGAAGCAGATCAGGCGATGTCTGTTCTCTTTGTTTTAAAAAACATCATCCGAAAACACATTGTCCCCAAACTTTCTAAGTCCGAAGAATTTGCTGATCTTCTGGAACTAGAATCAAAGATAGATTCTCTGGCTCTTGTGGGATTTCGTATTTATTCGGAATGCCGCGATAAGGTTCAAAGAATGCGCGTTGATGAATTCAAAAGGAAGCACTTTCAGCTCTTGAAAAGAGCAGAACGTATATTGGAGAAACCGGTTGGGGAACCGGAATCGTAACAACCAATAGCCTAGCAGCGAGGTAACGGAATGATAATTTCACTTCTCGCGGTTATTGCCTTAGGTATACTTGCCTGGATGGGATCAATGATGGGATTCCAATATGTTCTGGCAGTTTGTTTACCTTACACAGCAATATCCGTATTCCTTGTAGGTTTCGCATGGCGGATTATTGACTGGGCAAAGCGCCCGGTTCCGTTCAGCATTCCTACCACAGGTGGCCAACAGAAGTCTCTTCCTTGGATCAAGCCTGCCACTCTCGACAACCCGACCAATAAGGCGGGTGTTTGGGGACGCATGATCCTTGAAGTACTTTTGTTTCGCTCCCTGTTCCGCAACACTAACGTTTCAATTGAAGGCGACCGCGTGGTCTACTGGTCCTCTAAGTTCCTGTGGCTTTTCGCGCTCATCTTCCACTACTCTTTCCTTATTATTTTTGTACGTCACTTCAGATTCTTTGCTGAGCCGGTACCATTCTTTGTGAATGCTATCGAAATGCTCGACGGCATCCTGCAGATTGGTGCTCCACGTCTGTTTATGACTGGTCCACTGATTCTCGTAGCGCTGGCATATCTGATTGGCCGCCGTATCTTTAGTCAGAAAGTGCGTTATATCTCTCTGTTGAGCGATTACTTCCCACTTTTCTTGATTTTCGGCCTGTGTGCTACCGGCATCGCAATGCGCTACTTCTTGAAAGTTGACATTGCTACTGTAAAAATCTTTGTACTGAGCTTGCTCCATTTCGCACCGGACACAGCTGCTCTTGCAAAAATCGGCAGCATTTTCTACGTGCACATGTTCTTCCTTGTAGTACTCCTTATGTACTTCCCGTTCAGTAAGCTTATGCATGCTGCTGGCGTATTCTTTAGCCCGACTCGTAACATGGCAAACGACAGCCGTATGAAGCTGCACGTTAACCCATGGAACCCGGAAAAAGTTTACCGCACATACGAAGCATACGAAGATGAATTCAGGGTACCTATGGTTGAGGCAGGACTCCCGGTCGTAAAGCAGCCGGAAGAATAAGGAGCAGTTATGGCCAAAGTACCTTCACCAGAAGAGCTGATTAAAATCAGCTACGATATGCCAAGTCAGAACTGGATGGACACCAAGCCTGAGATTACTCCTGGCTCGGTTGCATATCCAGCTAAGAAAGTGACCATGGAACCTCTTGGAATGCCTAATCCGCACGATTGGAATCCATTTGAGGAAGATTGGCACCTCCCAGAGAACTGGGAAGAAATCATCTATAACGGTTTGAAAGAACGTCTTGAAAAATATCGTTCTCTTAAGCTTTTCATGGACATCTGTGTTCGCTGTGGTGCCTGTGCTGATAAGTGTCACTACTTCATTGGTTCCGGTGACCCTAAAAACATGCCTGTTCTGCGTGCAGAGCTGCTCCGTTCCGTTTATCGTAAAGACTTTACCACTGCTGGTAAAATCCTTGGTAAACTTGCCGGTGCGCGCAAACTCGACAAAGACGTGATTAAAGAGTGGTTCTACTACTTCTATCAGTGTACTGAATGTCGTCGTTGCTCCCTGTACTGCCCATACGGTATTGATACCGCTGAAATTACCATGATGGCTCGTGAGTTGCTGCATGAACTCGGCCTTGGTCTGCACTGGATCATGGACCCTGTTAGCAACTGTAACCGTACTGGTAACCACCTTGGTATTACCCCACATGCCTTCAAAGAAATCGTAGAATTCCTTTGCGAAGACATTGAAGAAATTACCGGTATCTCAATCAACCCTCCTTTCAACGAACCAGGTCATGAAGTTCTCTTCATCACCCCTTCCGGTGACGCATTTGCAGAACCGGGCATCTACACCTTCATGGGTTACCTGATGCTGTTCGAAGAAATTGGACTTGATTACACCTTGTCTACTTATGCATCTGAAGGTGGTAACTTCGGTCTCTTTACATCATCCAGCATGATGAAGAAACTGAACGCTAAGATGTACGCTGAAGCAGAACGCTTAGGCTCTAAGTGGATTCTTGGTGGTGAGTGTGGTCACATGTGGCGTGTTATTAACCAGTACATGTCAACCATGAACGGTCCAGCACCTTCCTGCATGGAAACTCCAGTAAGCCCAATTACTGGTACCGTGTTCGAAAACGCTAGCGAAACCAAAATGGTTCACATTGCTGAGTTCACAGCTGACCTCATCAAACACAACAAAATTCGCCTTGATCCTTCACGTAACGATCATCTCAAAACTACCTACCACGATAGCTGTAACCCAGCTCGTGCTATGGGTCTTCTTGAAGAACCACGTGAAATCATGCGTGCAGTTTGTAATAACTTCTACGAAATGCCTGAAAACACCATCCGCGAACAGACTTTCTGTTGCGGTGCTGGTTCTGGTCTCAACACCGATGAGATTATGGAAATCCGCATGCGTGGTGCTCTTCCTCGTGGTAACGCTCTGCGTTACGTACAGGAAAAACACGGTGTTAACATGATGTCTTGCGTTTGTGCTATTGACCGTGCAACTCTTCCTCCGCTGGCCGATTACTGGGCACCGGGTGTAGATATTGCTGGCGTACACGAACTTGTCGCTAACGCCCTTGTAATGAAAGGCGAGAAAAAGCGTACTATGGACCTCAGGCAGGAAGAACTGCCAGGAATGGAGGATGAATAATCATGTATAACAGCAAGTATGTTATCTCCGGACTGGTAATCTTTTTAGCCGTTTTTTCGTACCCTTTCTGGGGCAATCTGGCTTCCAAAGACTACACTGGTCCAAAACTGAGCCTGCCTGCTGATCAGAAGCAGTGCATTGAGCCTGTTGAGTTTATGCGCGCCGAGCACATGACTCTGCTTAACCAGTGGCGTGACTCTGCACTTCGTGAAGGCAAACGTGTATACGTTGCTTCTAACGGTGCAACTTGGGAAGCAAGCCTGCAGAAAACTTGTATGAGCTGTCATACCAATAAGGCTGAGTTCTGTGACACTTGTCACCTTCAGAACGCCGTGGAACCATACTGTTGGACTTGCCACGTTCCGCCTAAGGGGAATGAATAATGAAACGTAGCAGAAGACAATTCCTTAAGGTTGCCAGCCTTTCTGTTGCAGGTCTTGGCGCTCAGCTTGCAGCTGGCGGTATGACCAAAGCAGCTGCTGCTGTTAAACCTAGTTACAAAGAAGATGCTCTTGCGCTTAAAGCTAAGCGTTGGGCTATGGTTATTGATACTCGCGAGTTTGCTTCTAAAGAAGACTTTGATGCTTGCATCAACGCTTGTAACACAGCGCACAACATTCCACAGGTTCCGGGCAAAACTGAAATCAAATGGATTTGGAAAGACGCTTACGAGCACACCTTCACAGAAACAACCAACAAGTATCAGTCAAAAGAAGTTGAAGATCGTGAATACTTCATGCTCTGCAACCACTGCGAAAACCCTCCATGTGTTCGCGTATGTCCTACTCAGGCTACTTACAAGCTTGAAAGCGGCATCGTTGCTATGGACTACCATCGCTGTATCGGTTGTCGTTTCTGCATGGCAGGTTGCCCATTCGGCGCACGCTCATTCAACTTCACTGACCCTCGCCCATACATTAAAGACATCAACCCTAAATTCCCTACCCGTATGATCGGTGTTGTGGAAAAATGTAACTTCTGTGTTGAACGTCTTGATGAAGGCAAGCTTCCAGCTTGTGTTGAAGCCGCTCCGGGTAAAATTCACTTCGGCGACTTGTCAGATCCTGAATCTGAAGTACGTAAGTTGCTCGAAGAGAACTATACACTTCGTCGTAAACCAGCATTAGGCACTGAGCCTGGTGTATTCTACATAATTTAGGAGGCCCATCATGCTCGAAAAAGTTTTGAAAGGATCTCCAAAGTACTATATGTGGCTGGCTTTCCTTGGCGGCATCATCGGCATCGGTGCAATTACATACCTGTTCCAGCTTAAATACGGCCTTAGCCTTACAGGCATGAGCCGTGACGTAACTTGGGGCTTTTATATTGCTCAGTTCACCTACCTCGTAGGTGTCGCTGCATCCGCTGTTATGCTGGTTCTTCCTGCATACTTCCACGGCTACAAGCAGTTCAAAAAGATCATCATTTTTGGTGAATTCATGGCAATCGGCGCAGTTATTATGTGTATGCTCTTTATCGTAGTTGATATGGGTATGCCTCAGCGTATGCTGAACGTAATGCTGCACCCTACCTTTAACTCCGTTATGTTTTACGACATGATGGTACTTATCGGTTACCTTTGCCTTAACGCAATCATCGGTTGGAAAACTCTGGAATGCGAACGCTTCCAGATCGCTCCACCACAGTGGGTTAAATACCTTATTTACACTTCAGTAATTTGGGCATTCTCAATCCACACCGTAACTGCATTCTTATCTCAGGGGCTCCCGGGCCGTCATTACTGGCTTACCGCCGTACTTGCTGCTCGATTCCTTGCTTCTGCATTCTGCGCAGGTCCAGCTCTTCTTCTTCTCCTTCTCATGATCGTGAAGAAAATTGCTAAATTTGAAATTGGCAAAGAGGCTATTAAGACTCTTACCATCATCATTACCTACGCAATGTGTCTCAACGTATTCCTGTTCCTTTGTGAAGTGTTTACTGCATTTTACAGTAACATTCCGGGTCATATGCACCCGCTTCACTTCCTGTTCGCAGGTACAGAACAGGGTCTTCCTTGGGTGACTTACTGGATGTGGATTGGCGCAGTTCTCGCTATTGCTAGCCTTGTACTGCTCATTCCTACTTCCCTGCGCGAAAACATGAAGATCCTTCCTTGGGCTCTCGGCATGCTCGTTCTCGCTACCTGGATTGACAAAGGTCTTGGCCTCATCGTTGGTGGTTTCGCACCATCTCCGTTTGAGACCTGGGCTCTCTACGCACCAACTGTTCCTGAACTGCTGATTTCTCTCGGCATCTTCGGTGTTGGCGCATTCGTAGTATCTATCCTTTGGAAGATCGCTATCGATGTGAAAAAAGAAGCTGGTACTCTGTAGTCTCTGTTTCTTAACAAAAATTAGGGTCTACCCATTGGGTAGACCCTTTTTTTATATCCTATCAACCATCTAGTTGATGTCCTTTCACCCATACTCTATTCTTTAACTATGAAAAAACATATACCACAAACGCTGTTACAGCTTGAGTCTGTAAACACTTCAAAGTCTAAACAAGACCATTCTGCGATGTTAAGAAATAACTTTGCACAACATCCACATACAATAGTTCAGCAACCAGTACGTATAGACGAGTTAATTGAATCTATTTCACAAAGAAATCAAGAAGCAATGTCTCCATTGCGCAAGCAAAAAACGCAGAACAGAGCGGTATTAGACTCTGTTCTGCGCTCTATTTTCTCTTCATAGTGTTACATCAGCATCAATACATTGATGATCTAATCCTCCTCATCCCCCTCATTAGTTATTTATTTTTATTAGGAAATAACTACACAATTTAAGCATGTTAGACTACCCTACTTCGTTTATAAGCAGTCGAACAGTAAGTCAGCTCCGTAACTACCCAGTAACATTTATTATTCTTTTGCGGAATTACGTAAGAACACCTTTTCCATATAAGCTTTTCTCAATAGAAGCTTCGAATACCACCGATTCTGCCTGCAAAGTTATATGAAACGGCATAATGCGGAGTACTTACTCGTGCCCGCCCTGCATAGCCCTTTTTGAATAATGTACGTCTGCTATTTCAGGCCTGTAGCGTAACAAACCTATTATGAATGAAGGTTCTTTATACGGTTTACAAGAAAAAGGAAGCTACATGTCATTCCAAAAGATGATGCTTGAAGTACAATATTTCCAAAAATATTTGGCACCACCCCTAACTGGCGTCTGCCATTACTAGATACCCGCCAAATGCCACAGGAACTTATTGAAGCTGCTGACGCTTTTAAAGCAACAAACCGGCAAACCCTGATGAAAATACAAATATCCCTTGCCATGCCGATAATTTTGGCTGTCTTAATCAGACCATTATGATGGCTCATTCCATGGTTGTAGTTGCTCCGCTTATTGGCGCAGGTGGACTAGGGTCACCTAGTAATTTTCAGGCTAAACTCACTTGATATCGGTCTTGCTGCAATCGGTAGTATCAGTATCGTTCTTATGGCTGTAATGCTTGACCACATTACACAGGCTGCAGCTCAGAGAAAAAATAAACTGAAGCCATACAACAAGCTGCTTCTGAGACACCTTAGAAAAACCTTTAGACTGTAGGATGTAATCAAAGAGATGTTCAAAAAGATTTTACTCGCCATGCTTCTTGTCTCCATGTCAGTTCCCGCTTTTGCATTTAGTGATAAGCCGGGTAAAGGAATAACCATCAGACCTGCTCGTGCCACATGGACAACAGGCTACTTTCACGCAATGATCATTGAAAAAGGGCTTCGTGAATTGGGGTATACAGTAAAGAAACCTAAAGAACTCTCAGTAGCACTGTTCTTTAAAACGCTTTCACTGGGTGACGTTGACTACTGGCCAAATGGTTGGTTCCCACTCTATAACAACTATATAGAAAAATTAGACGATTCAATTTCTGCAGTTGGGTATGTATTAAAAAAACAGGCTTTGCAGGGATACCTTGTTGATAAAGAACATGCTGAAAAGCTGAATATTAAATCACTGGATGATTTCAAACGCCCTGAAGTTCGTAAGGCATTTGATAAAGACGGAGACGGCAAAGCAGACCTTACCGGCGCACCTCATGGATGGGAAAACGTTAAGATTATCAATATGCATATCGACAAGTACGGTCTTAAAGACCATGTCGAACAGGTAAGCGCATCATATGAAGCTGCCATGGCAGCGAATATTGCAGCTTACAAGAGCGGAGAGCCAATTTTTTACTACACTTGGACTCCAAGTTGGACCATCTACAAATTGATACCAGGAAAAGACGTTGTGTGGATTAACGTTCCGCACAATATTCCGAACACTGGCTCCAAAGAAGAGCTCGCATTAATGCGTTTGTATGAAGTAGAAGGCGCTGTATCCAACCCTATTGATATGGGCTTTAGTGTTGCTGATATCCGTGTCGTAGCGAATAATCAGTTTCTTGCCCAAAATCCACCTGCTAGAAAGTTTTTAGAACTCTTCACCATCGATTTGAGTGACCTGAGTGAAGAATACACAAAACTAATGGAAGGCGAAAAATCTCAGCGAGATATTGAGCGTCATGCTGATGAATGGATTGAAAACAATCAGGTTCTTTGGGACAGCTGGCTTACTCAGGCTCGCCGCACCATAAAATAAGTCATTCACAACAAAGAAGCCCCGCTTTCTCACGAAAGCGGGGCTTCTTTGTTGTGAAATAAAAAGCTTACACGTAGTTAGCAACAAGAATTACAACACCGCATATAGCTGCAGTTGCAATACCCATACTGCCACCAGGAGTCATGTACACAAGCTGTTGTGCTGCTACCTTTGCCTCACGGCGAAGTTTATAGCTCATTGCACATGGTAACAGAATACAGATAACTGCAAGAGCTGCCCCTGCATGAGCAAGTGCTGCGATAAAGCCACCCGGTGCAAGTAATGAAGCGATGACAACCGGAACAAACACAATAAAGGTTGTTCCCATACGTTCTTTGCCTGTATTACCACGACGCAAAGTTTCTGCAGTCAGGTCGAACAAAGAAAGTGCTACACCAAAAAAAGATGTAATTAGCGCAAAAGCTGCAAATATAGACAAAATAGTTTGAATAACCACTGAACCATTGCACATAGATTTGATAAGAGAATCTACACTGCCACTCATATTTACAATCTGATCCATGGGCACACTGCCAAGAGACAGGAATAACCAGAGCATGTAGCACAAAAGTGGAAGCAAAGTACCCCAGAACATAATGCGAACAAGTTGTCTGGTGTTTGTACCCACAACAGTGGTGACACTAGGTATACAGAAGTGGAAGGAAAAAGATGCAAAAAGTACCGGGATCGCACCGATAAGATATTTGTAGTCTGGTGTGGTATCCATCAACACATTAACGTCTACAGTAGTACTTAATGTAGCAAATGCAACTGCCATTGCACCAAGCATACTTAAGAAAAACAAACTGTTAAAACGTACAATTGCGTTTGTACCTAAGTATATAATGACTGCCATAGCTGCTGCGAATCCAACGGAACAAACTCCCGTACTGAAGGCGTCACCATTAACGCCAATAGCACGGGCAATAATGCCTCCCATTGCGGTTACGTATGCAACAAGTACTGCGTATAGAAGAAAAGTAAGACATACAACAGCAATTACCTGCCCCCATCTGCCAAGAACTTTCTTAACCATCATATTTACATTTAAGCCCGCTCCAACCTGAAGGTTAACTTCAAGCAGAAGAAGCGAAGTGTAGAATGCTAGAGCCCACATGACCAGAAGCAGTACCAAACTGACTTTGAAGCCGAGAAAGCCGATTGCCATTGGCAAACCAAGCATTCCCGCACCGATAGTGGTGCCAGCTACAACACATACTGCATCCAGAGATTGAGACTTCATAATTTAACCCCCATAGGTCATTTGTGCCGCGCCTACACCAGATAACAAAAAATAGTGCTCAGCACCTGATTCAACCGTTTTCGAAGCAGATTGGAGAACACTTTTACTAGTGAGAATTGTAAGGATAAAAAGCGTGACGGTACTTCTCGCCCTTGGGAGGCTTACTGTTATTTTTTAATGTAAAACCTACTAAGTTGTGTGCAGCGATACAGTAACGATGCCGACTTATACAGTTGCGCGATTAATCTTTATAGTCAGCACCAAGTACACGCTGTAATAAGACAAGGTCAAGCACTGTAATGCATATTTTTTACGTTTCTGACAAAAACTAACACTTTTAATATGTTATTATAATCGATGCATAAGAACGCCACAATAGGCGCTTTTACAATATTGTACAGTAGATATACATTTTTGTTCTCGTGTTTAACATTAATGTTTAATTCGGTGTTGTCATTTTTATACAAAAATCTTCCTTGCATCATTCCGAAAAACTCACTATTAAGCCTTCGTCTCGCTTTCAAAAAGTGAGTGCACGCGTAGATTGCGCTTTTAAAAAATCTATATTTACAGTATTTTATTGATGCCTAGATGATTGGCTTTTCAAGCTATTCTATTGTCAATATACGGCGAAGACCTCCAGACCGATCCGAAATTTCAAACGGACCGCGCCTGTGTCCACCCTATGTGTTTTTATTATCTCATGGAGGATACACTGTGCGTTCACACGCTATTTTTAGCAGGCGAACTTTTCGGCCTGCTCTACTCAATACTCTCGCATCCGGCTATACCCTTAAGCAATTTGTCAAAGATGTCGTTTCTGGTTCAACGGTAGGTATTGTAGCCCTACCGTTAGCAATGGCATTTGCTATTGCCAGTGGCTGTTCTCCAGAAAAAGGGCTCTTTACAGCCATCGTAGCCGGCTTCATCATTTCCGCAATCGGCGGTTCTCGTTTTCAAATTGGCGGCCCTACAGGGGCATTTGTTGTTATTGTCGCAGGGATTATAGCCAGACATGGTTATGAAGGGCTTGTGGTAGCAACAGGTATGGCGGGCATAATGTTGCTTGTTATGGGCTTTTGCGGATTGGGTAGACTGCTTAAATTCATTCCGTACCCTGTAACTACCGGTTTCACCACCGGTATCGCTCTGCTTATTTTTACAACGCAGATAAAAGATTTACTTGGGCTACAGCTAATGGACATTCCTGCGTCGTTTATCCCCAAAGTGGCTACGCTAGCGCAGGCATCATCTACTGCACATGTGGATTCTATCACTGTTGCGGGCGTTACTCTTGTAACTATCTACCTTACCCGTAAACTGTTCCCGAAATTTCCATCACATATTGCAGGTATTTTAGCCGCATCTGCTGTAGCAATCATAGGCGGTCTGGATGTTTCAACTATTGGAACACGCTTTGGCGGCATTCCGGCAGAACTACCGACCTTTGCTCTGCCAGCAAATATTCCTTCACTCGTTGTTACTATGCTTCCTGATGCTCTCACAATTGCTTTGCTGGCAGCCATTGAATCACTCTTAAGTGCTGTTGTAGCTGATGGTATGACAGGTGAACGTCATCACTCATCCACCGAGCTCATTGGTCAGGGTATTGCAAACATCGCATCGTCCCTCTTCGGCGGCATCCCAGCGACAGGCGCGATTGCCCGTACCGCTACAAACATTCGTGCAGGTGCATTTTCACCAGTATCCGGTATGGTTCATGCCATCGTACTTGCGTTATTTATTAAATTTTTTGCTCCGGTTGCTTCTGCAATTCCACTTGCCAGCCTTGCCGGTGTTCTTACATATGTTGCATGGGATATGAGTGAACTGCCAAAGTTCGTCCATATTCTCCGTGCTCCAAAGTCAGATGCTGCAGTTATGGTTTGTACATTCCTGCTTACTGTTCTTGTTGACCTCACTGTAGGTGTACAGTTTGGTGTTGTGTTAGCTGCACTGCTCCTTATTGGACGTATCAGCGACGCAACAAAATTCCATAACTGGGAGCGCTCAAAAGCTGCTCCGGTTAAACCTACTCCATCGTGGAACAGCGAAATTGAAGTCTATGAAATCAACGGCCCATTCTTCTTTGGCTGTGCCGACCGTTTCTCACAGACATTCTCTTTGATGCGCAAACCACCGCGAGCCATTATTTTTAGAATGCGCCATGTTCATACTATTGATGCTACAGCATTACATGCAATTGAACTGGTTCTACTTCAAATGCAGCAGATGAATGTGCACGTGCTTTTCTCCGGCGTTGATCCTTCTATCCAAAAACAAATGGTACGATTCGGCTTGTTGTCTTTTATCAGCAACGACGACATCTGCCACTCCTTTGGAACCGCATGGTCTAAAGCACGTAAACTTGTTGATGAAACGTCTGCATCACCAACAGTAAAGCCTGCCGTAGCGTAATTTATACAACCTCACTTAGCCCTGTAACACCTGTTGCAGGGTTTTTTTTGTCCATTGTCTGCGTTAGCCATTGTCTTTTAAGGGTATTAAGTATTTTTCGGTGTATACCATTCTAGATAGCCATCAGAGTATGGTATCGTACTCACACTGTTTTTTACTATTACCCAAAAGAGCACCATGACGACACAGCAAGTTCCGTCTTTCGAAGTCCAAACCAGCCCTGAAGAAACAAACATTACCCTTTCAGGAACGTGGACAACCTTGCATCTGGATACAGTTGAACGTCCATTTATGGACTCCGTACTGCATGCAGCGCACTCTATCGTGCTCAACATTGCAAACATTGCTATGCTTGATACCAACGGTGCATGGATTCTTGAGCAATATCGCCGAAAAGCTGCTGATGAGGGAAAAACGTGTTCAATTTCCGGAGCGGAAGCAAACGATCAAATATTACTGTCAACTGTTGAAAAACGTACGAAAGAAAAAGCACCTCCTAAACCTGTGCCATTCTTTATCTCAATCTTAAACGATACAGGTCGCAACTTCATTGAGCAGTGCAAAATTACAATAAACATTGTTGGGTTTCTTGGTGAAGTTGTCACCACACTTGCCCGTTCTCTTCTTAATCCGCGAAGATTTAGAGTAACAGCGCTCTTCTATCACCTAGAGCATGTAGGCCTTCGTGGTATCCCGATTATCGCCCTACTTTCTTTCCTTATCGGAATGGTGCTCGCGTACATGGGCGCACAGCAACTCCAAAAATTTGGTGCACAGGTTTTTGTAATACAACTTGTCCAGATTTCCGTTCTACGTGAACTCGGTATTCTTCTCACTGCAATCGTCATTGCGGGTCGCTCCGGTTCTGCGTTTACAGCGCAAATTGGTGCAATGATCTCCAATGAAGAAATTTACGCGATGAAAACATCTGGACTCGATCCTGTAGACACGCTTGTAATCCCGCGAGTTCTCGCCCTCATCATCATGCTACCTATTCTCGGATTCATTGCAGACATAATGGGCTTGCTTGGCGGCGCACTTATGGTTTGGCAATCACTGGATATCGGACTTCACGGATTTATAATCCGCCTCCATGAAACACTGAACATCTGGGATTTTTATGTAGGAATAATTAAGGCACCATTTTTTGCTATCGTAATTGCAACGATCGGGTGCTTTCAGGGCATGCAGGTTACAGGTAGCGCGGAGTCTGTTGGTAGACTTACGACCACAGCAGTTATTGAATCAATCTTTGCTGTAATTGTTATTGATGCAGGCTTCGCTATCTTCTTTGCAGCGATGGGAATTTAGCCATGAACGACATCATACTTTCCCTAAGAGATGTTAAAACGCAGTATGGTAGCAAAATCATCCATGAGCACCTTGATCTTGATGTTAAGCGTGGCGAAATAATAGGTGTCATTGGTGGCTCAGGGTCAGGGAAATCTGTCCTGCTCAGAACAATTCTTGGATTGAATCGACATTCGCAGGGGCATATTAAAATTTTCGGAAAAGAATATCACCTGCTCAGCTTAGAAGAGAAGCATAAAATCGAGCAACGTTGGGGAGTGTTGTTTCAGGACGGGGCGCTGTATTCATCATTAACTGTACTGGAAAATGTTGATGTTGCTCTTAAGGAATATACAAAGATCAGTGACAAGACTCGAAAAGAAATTTGTTTGCTTAAAATTTTCTTAGCTGGCTTACCGATAGACTCAGCGAGTCTCATGCCTTCTGAGCTTTCAGGCGGAATGCGTAAGCGTGCGAGCCTTGCCAGAGCCCTTGCAATGGACCCGGATATACTTTTTCTGGATGAACCAACTGCAGGGCTAGATCCAATCACAGCAGGAGCGTTTGATACCTTACTTAAAACATTACAACATGCGTTAGGGTTTACAGTATTCCTCGTCACACATGATTTAGACACACTACACACCATATGTGACAGAGTAGCAGTTCTGGCCGAGAAACGAATTTACGCCCTCGGCACGGTCGATGAACTTTCATCAAACCCATACCCATGGATTCAAGATTATTTCAACGGGCCACGTGGACGTAGCGCAAAAATGGAGCCTTGCGGGGAGAAATAGAATGGAAACACGAGCACACTATATTATTGTAGGCGTCTTCATCATCGCATCATTTGTGTTAGGATTCGGATTCATACTTTGGGGGGTCGGTAGCAGTTCTGACACGGACGACCTCCCTTACGATATCCTGTTCCAAAACAGCGTGAACGGGCTATCTATATCAAATCCTGTACTGCTTAACGGCGTGCGAGTAGGTCAAGTTACCGCTATCATGCTCAATCAAGATAAGCCTGAAGAAATTCGTGTACGAATTCGCATAAAACGCAACACACCTATCCGTGAAGACTCACGCGCAAATTTAATTCCTATCGGCATTACGGGGCAGTCTTCAGTTTTTATTTCAGGCGGTACAGCTACAAGCCCTCTGCTCAAGCCACTATTTAAAGGCAATATTCCACTCATTAAAACGATTCCTTCGCCTCTTAATGAACTCATCAGCTCTCTTCCTGAAATGATTCATGCTGGTAAAAAATTGCTGGAAGATCTTCGAAAAGTTGTTGATCCTACAAACCGTGACCATGTGAAAGAAATTTTGGAAAATGTTTCTTCATTCACCGATATGTTGGTGAAGCGCGAAGCAGATATCAACTTAGCGTTGGACAACATAAAAAATGCCGCCGCTCAGACACAACACGCAATGGCGGAAACTGAAAAAACAGCCCTATCTGTCCATGATTATGTTGCTAAGCAACTTACACCTACCACAAATGAAATTGGAATGTTGATCAAACGAATAGATCTACTCGTGAAGAATATGGAACCGGGGCTGACACGTTTCAGCAAAGGCGGACTGGACGACGTAACATCACTCGTAAACCAAAGCCGAATTCTTGTTAATACGCTGGAAAATATTGCGCAAAAATTAAAAAGCAACCCTAAGCAATTTTTGCTTGGCACAACAGTGCCCGAATATCAAACGCCATAGGAGCATATATGCGAAAGCTTATCGTTAGACTACTTATTCTACCGTTCGTACTCGCAGTATGTTCAGGTTGTGCAATTGATGTCGGGTTACAGCCGCCAACAGCTTCGGAACACTACCTGCTTGCAGTTTCAACAGAATCCCCTGCGCAGACGGCTATGCATTCTGTGCCGACGGTCTCTGTTGATCGTCCGCAAGCCAATGCATTTTTAAATTCAACGGGTATTGCCGTTCTTCAGCCAAATCAAAAAGTTCTCTATTATGCCAAAGGGAAATGGGCGACCGTTCTTCCCGAGATGATGCAGACTGCTGCCATTCATTCTCTTAATTCTACGCAACAGGTTCGTTCGTTTAACAATACACAACCCGGAATTACTGCTGACTACAAAATGGTTTGGAGCATTGACGATTTTTACGCCCGCTACGCCGGGAAAAAATCACCACCACAAATATATGTTACGTTTAACTGCTGGCTTATCGACACGGACAACGCACTAGTGCCCGTTGCGTCATCTGTCTTTACAGGGCGTCAGATAGCATCAGGGCAAGGGCTTGTACCAATTGTTAAATCATTCAACAGCACTGTAAAAACGATTTTGAATGATATGAATGCATGGGTAACATGTACGATCGAGAGACAACAATTGAACAAGAAAATGCACTCTACGGTGAGCAAGACTGGTGGTAATTAGCCCGCCCATTCTCTATACATGTAGTCACTTGGGAAAAATAACTTAATCACTATAGAAACGCCGTAATTAATACGGTGTTTCTGCATTTCTAAACTCCAAGCTAGCACGCGAATGAAGAAATACGCTCTTTTTATCTGGTGTTATTGAATTTTTTTGTAAAAATTAGTATCTATAGAATCACTATCGCTTTGTCGTTCATAAATTTCATTGTGCCTGCAAAAAGACAATGCTGTAACCGGAGGGAATGTATGAAAATTGATAAGTTAAGCTTTCAGATTGCCGGACAACTTCTAGAAGGACGTAAGTCATTCAGAGAGATTGCACAGGAACTTGCTGTTGCGGAAAACACAGTACGTTCTCGTATTAACAAGATGCAAAAAGAAGGCGTGATGGATATTGTTGCACGTCTTGATGTAGAAAAACTCCCCGGTCACACCATGGTCTTTACGGGTGTTTTACTTGATGAGCGCGATCTTTTTGGAAAGTGTCAGGAGCTTAGCCAATTACGAGGTGTTGTTTCAGGGGCAGTTGTGACAGGTCGATTTGATATCATTTTGACTCTTCTGCTTCGGGATGGATTCGGACTATTAGAATTTTACTCTGAAGAGATGTCCAAGATTGATGGAATTCGTTCTGTAGAAAGCTTTGTTGTATATAAGGGTTCAAATTTAATGACACCATATATACTCAACCCGAATACTCTTCCTGATTAACGCCAACGAACCGTTAATAGGAACACATTGTCTGCATATACATTCTAATTTGCGCACAAAATTTCTCTCCCGTATTTTTTATTACGAGAACAACGTAGGAGCGGGTCAGCAGTTACACTGCCGACCCGCTCCTGTCATATGTGGTTGTTGTGGCTTCTAGACTTTCACCTAGTTACCGACTGGTTCGATAGTTACAGCACAGACCTTCACCTCGGCTATACCGGACTCAGGACATTCTGCACTGTTAGTAAGCACGTTAGCGGCTGCTTCTGCAAAGTGGAATGGAATAAAGACTGTTCCATCCACTGCTTTTTCTGAAAGCTGTACCGCCACGTTAATAGAGCCTCGACGAGAAGATACTTTTACAAAATCCCCGTTGCTTACTCCATATTTCGCAGCATCATTGCTACTCATTTCTATATACGCTGTGGGCACTTTTGCTGCAAGCCCTTCGGCTTTTCGAGTCATAGTCCCTGTATGATATTGATACAATACGCGACCTGTTGTGAGTATTAACGGATACTTTTCGTCAACAACTTCAGCAGGAGCAACAAAGCTTACAGGATGAAACTTACCCTTTCCGCGGACGAATTTACCTGCATGCAAAATAGCTGTACCTTCACTTTCTGCATCTGGACACGGCCATTGAATGCCCGATTCCTCAATACGCTCGTAAGTTATACCAGCATATGAAGGTGTTACAGATGCCATTTCATCAAAAACAGCTGCAATATTTTTTCCATATTCCGGTGCCAACATTGCACCCATTTTAGCAGCAATGTTGCACATAATTTGTGCATCATCACGTGCGCCTTGCGGTGGATTTACGGCCTTGCGAACACGCTGAACTCGTCGTTCTGTATTACTGAAGGTACCGTCTTTTTCAGCAAAACATGCAGCAGGAAGTACTACATCTGCGAGCTGTGCTGTCTCTGTTAAGAAAATATCCTGCACCACAAGGAACGGAATTTTCTCTAAACAATGCACAGCATGGGCAGAATCTGCGTGGGAAACTACCGGATTTTCACCAATAAGATACATGGCCTTAAGTGAACCTGCATCCACGGCATCGAACATTTGTCGCGATGTCATGCCGTTAGAAGGAGACAACTCAACGCCCCATGCCGCTTCAAAACGAGCACGAACAACATCGTCTGTAACCTTTCCATATGCAGGATATGTTACAGGAAGTGCGCCCATATCACAGGCGCCCTGTACGTTATTTTGACCACGTAGCGGGTTCAAGCCGCCACCTTTTATGCCGATGTTACCACATAACATAGCAAGGTTTGCGAGCGCTTTTACATTATCTGTTCCACTTACGTGTTGGGTGATTCCCATGCAGTAGAGGATTGCTGCTCGCCCTCTGGCATACAAGCGCGCTGCTTTTTCAAGGTCAATAGCCGGAATACCGCACATCGTCTCTGCGTACTCCGGAGTGAAGAGCGCAAGGGATTGCGAATAGGCTGTGAATTCTTCTGTGCGTTCATCGATATACTCCTGATCGTGCAGACCATCGCGCAAGATTACATGCGCAAGTGCGTTAATCCAGATAACATCTGTACCCGGCTGGGCCCGTAGCCAGACATCTGCAAAGCGTACAACATCTATCTTGCGCGGGTCTGACACAATCAGTTTTGTCCCGTGCTGTGTGACTGCACGCTTAAGCGCAGCACCCATCACAGGATGGTTCTCTGTAATATTTGAGCCTGTAATAAGTACCGTGTCGGCATTTTTCAGGTCATCAATCGGGTTTGTCGCAGCACCGCTTCCAAATGCAGCAGCCAGACCGGCTACTGTAGGAGAGTGTCAGTACCGTGCGCAGTGGTCGACATTATTTGTCCCGATAACTGCGCGTGCAAACTTCTGGAAAAGATAATTTTCTTCGTTAGTACAACGGGCAGAGGCAAGAACACCTATGGAATCTGCGCCATTTTCTGTTTTATATCCGCCTAATTTTTCGGCAATCAGGTCTAAAGCTTCATCCCATTCTGCAGGAACAAGCTCACCGTCTTTGCGAATAAGTGGTGTCGTCAGTCGCTCGTCTGAATTAATAAACTGCATTCCAAAGCGACCTTTGACACAAAGGCTGCCGTTGTTCGGAGAAACATCAACCCCGTTTATCATCTGCACAACATTGTCTTTAACATGCAGATTCATCTGACAACCTACGCCGCAATAGGCGCATGTTGTACGAACAACTTCAGTCTCACAAATGCGCGGCTTCTGACGTGCCTTCTTCAAACTGAGCGCCCCCACAGGACAAACCTGCAAACACTCACCGCAGAAAACACAATCTGAATCACCTAACGGCAGATCACATTTAGCAATAATTTTTGAGTCACTACCGCGATATCCAAAATCAATGGCGTTGTTTACCTGCACTTCCTTGCAAGCCTGAACACAACGTCCACATAAAATGCATTTGGAAAAATCACGAATTAAAAACGGATTAGAATAGTCCGGCTTATATTTAGGCTTTGCATGCTCAAATCGTTTACCGGTTGCATTGTAGCGGAATGCTAAATCCTGCAAACGGCAATCACCTGTGGAAGGACAAAGCAAACAATCGTGAGAACCGGAGGAAAGCAGCAGTTCCAAGTTCATTCTACGTGATTTCACAACAGATTGGGACTCTGTTTGCACATCCATGCCTACACCCGCTGGAGCTGTACATGCAGCGATAAGAGAACGTGCACCTTTTACTTCCACCACGCACATGCGACATGCACCAGTTGGTGAAGCATTTTTCAAATAGCATAATGTCGGAATAAAAATATCGTTTCTGCGCGCCACATCCAGAATGGTTTCACCTTGGGTGAACGCATAGCCCTTGCCATTAATGGTCAGTTCTAAGGTACTCATGGGTCACCGCCTAATCTATGGCATCAAACGGACATGCGGAGTAACAGCTCATACACTGCACACACAAATCCGTATTGATTTTTGCTACTTCTTTCTTCTTCCACTCCACTGCCCCAACAGGACAGACAGAGGCACATTTTCCGCACTTTTTACAACGCTCATCAATTACCTTAAATTCCACCAGCGCCGGACAACGCTTAGCTGGACATTTCTTTTCAAAGATATGCGTTTCGAATTCTTCACGGAAATGACGGAGAACAGAAAGAACAGGGTTGGAAGCAGTCTGTCCCAGTCCGCATAGTGCAGAACCGGTAATCATTTCAGACAACTCTTCGATCAAAGAAATATCTTCCGGTTTACCATGCCCTTCACAAATACGTTCCAGAATTTCCAACTGTCTGCGTGTGCCCTCACGACACGGGGTACATTTACCGCAAGACTCTTCCTGAATAAACTCAAGGAAGAAGCGAGCCATATCTACCATGCAGGTTTTGTCATCCATTACGATAACACCACCGGAGCCCATGATGGCACCAACTTTTGCGATTTCTTCGTAGTCGACGACAACATCCATATGCTCTTCTGGAATACACCCACCGGAAGGACCACCAAGCTGCACAGCTTTCAGCTTGCGCTTCTTAGGGATACCGCCGCCAATATCGTACACAATGGAACGCAGCGAGGTTCCCATAGGAACTTCAACCAGCCCGATATTGTTGACATCGCCGGACAGCGCGAACACTTTTGTGCCCTTGCTGTTCTCTGTACCAATAGAGGAATACCACTTACCGCCTTTAACCATTATCTGCGCGACGTTTGCAAGAGTTTCTACGTTGTTAAGAATGGTAGGTTTCTTCCATAGCCCCTGAGCGGCAGGAAATGGGGGACGCGGTATAGGCATACCGCGTTTGCCTTCGATGGAACGCATAAGTGCGGTTTCTTCACCACACACAAACGCACCGGCACCTTGATAAATGAAAATATCAAAGGAGAAGCCCGTGCCCATAATATTTTCACCGAGCAAGCCCATTTCACGAGCTTGATCAATGGCAATTTGTACACGATTAATAGCAAGTGGATATTCTGATCGACAGTAGATATAGCCTTCTGTTGCATTAATCGCGCGTGCAGCGATGGTCATACCTTCCAGCACAGCATGAGGATCGGCTTCGAGAATACTTCTATCCATAAACGCACCGGGGTCACCCTCGTCCGCGTTACAGAGTACATATTTAATGTCACTGTCGTTCTGTGCCGCAAAAGACCATTTCATGCCAGTCGGGAAACCGGCACCGCCACGACCTCGAATACCGGCCGCTTTCATCTCATCGATAATGTCAGACGGCTGCATTTCCAGCAGCACTTTAGAAAGCCCCATATACCCTTCGCGACCAATGTAATCTTCGATGGATTCAGGATTAATGATACCTTTGTTGCGCAGCGTCCAAGGCTTCTGCAACGCAAAAAATGGAATGTCAGAGAAGAGTGGAACCCGCTTTTTTGACTGCGGATCTTTGTACATAAGGCGTTCAATCGGCTTATGATTAACCAGATGCTCGCTTACAATTTCGGCAACATCTTCTCTAGTCATTTTCTGATAAAAAACATTATCAGGATGAACAACCATCAATGGGCCAAGCGCACAAAAACCGTTACAACCTGTTTCAACAATACGGACAGTATCTTCCAGCCCGTGCTTTGCAATTTCTTCGTGCAGCGCATCTTTTACTTTCAAACTGCCGGTGGCATGGCAGCCTGTACCGCCGCAAATCAAAAGATGACGAATATTAGGCTCGGAGATACGGGCAGCATATTCCTGTTGTATTTCTTTAAGCTTTTGAGGAGTTACATGTGACATAGGCTCTCCGTTAAGAATACTTTTCTAAAATTTTCAAAACGGACTCTGCGGTCACATCACCATGGATATCCCCATCAACAACCATCGCAGGAGCCAGACCACAAGCGCCAACACAGCGGACACCTTCAAGATCAAAGCGTCTGTCTTCAGTTGTTTCGCCTTCCGCAATGCCATACTCGCCGGAAATTCTACCAATTACTTCGCGCGCACCTTTTACATAGCAGGCTGTACCGGTACAAACCTTAATGGAGTTGCGCCCTTTAGGCTTAAGAGAAAAGAGAGAATAAAATGAAACCACGCCGAACACATCACTTGAAGGAATATTCATTCCCTTTGCAATATATTCGATAAGCGCCTGCGGGAACCAGCCCACAACATTTTGTGCTTCGCGAAGTACCGTAATCAATGCTCCGGGAGTTTCGCGATGGCGTTCGATTACACTATCAACCTCTTTCCACATTTCTTGAGAAATTTCTTCACTGCAGCAGCTCATTGTTCCTCCTTACAGACTGAACGTCGGTCTGTAATACTGCGTGTATGCCGCTTCTCTATTTCCTACTAATCTAATCCAATACCATCAGTAGGACAAAAGGCCGTTAACTCACATACATTCAAGTTAACGGCCTTTTAAAACTATCGTAACAATCGCTACCTCTAATCTATACTATCGACAAAGGGACTTACGAAGACCCAAGGTGACGCCATGCAGACGCGACAGTACTTTTCATGAGCATTGCGATTGTCATAGGACCTACGCCCCCGGGAACTGGAGTAATTTTACCGGCAATTTCTTTTGCCTTAGCAAATTCAACATCGCCGCTAAGCAGAGCTTTGCCGGATGGTGCAGTACCAATGCGGTTAACACCAACATCGATTACAGTGGAGCCCGGTTTAATCCATTCCGGTTTCACAAGATTTGGTACACCCGCAGCAACGATAAGAATATCAGCACGTTTGCAGTGCCCTTCTAAATCTTTTGTACGCGTATGAACCATGGTCACGGTACTGTTGGCACCCACGCCTTTTTGTCCCATCATAATGGAAATAGGCTTACCTACAATATTAGAGCGACCAACCACAACAACTTCCGCACCGGTTGTTTCCGTACCGGAACGCACGATCATTTCCTGAATACCCGCAGGGGTACAAGGAAGGAAGCCTTCTCTGTCACCAAGAACCATACGGCCAAGGTTTACAGGGTGGAATCCGTCAACATCTTTATCTGGATTGATAGCAGTGATGACTTTTTCTTCATCAATATGCTTTGGAAGCGGCAACTGAACTAAAATGCCGTGAATAGAAGAGTCGTTGTTGTACTTATCGATAAGCGAAAGCAGCTCATCTTCAGTAATATCTTCAGGCTGGTTATCCTGAATTTCGTGAAAACCAAGGCTGAGTGCGGTTTTCACTTTAAGGGTCACATAGCTTATAGAAGCCGGATTTTCCCCGACAAGAATTGTCACAAGACCGGGTACGGTATCGTATTTTTCTTTAATAGCCGCTACTTCTTCGCGCAGTTCTTCAAGAATTGCTGCGCGCATCTCGGTTCCACTGATAATTTCAGCACTCATCGTCTGCTCCTTTTGGCAATACGCATATAAGCGAGCTCCGTTAAAAACGGAGCCCGACAAAACAGCGCACGCGCGCTTTTTCTTGCTAGAATAACCCTTTTACCTGTCCGGTATCAGGATCAACATCAATTCTTCTAAATGATGGGTTAGAACCTGTGCCCGGCATAAGTGAAATAGCACCTGCTACCGGAACAAAGAATCCTGCGCCACCGAAGATAAGAACATCGCGAATGGTGAGACGCCAACCAGTTGGAACACCTTTTTTTGCTGGAGAATCGGAAAGTGACAAGTGAGTTTTTACCATACACATGCCAAGCTCACTTGACTTTGGATCGGCTTCAATAGCCTTCAGCTTCCGAAGTGCTTCAACAGAATAATCAACACCATCTGCTCCGTATACTTCAGTAGCTACCCGCTCAATACGTTCGCGTGCAGGCATATCCCAAGTATACAATGGTGTAAACTCCGTATCATCTTCACAGGCTGCAATTACTGCATCTGCAAGTTCAAGAGCGCCTTCGCCGCCGTGTTCCCAATGACGAGAAAGTGCTACGCGGGCACCGGCTGCTTCACAAAGTTCACGTACTTTTGCAATTTCTGCTTCAGTATCGGTAACAAATGCGTTGATACAAACAACAGGAGAAACGCCTGATTTTTTAACGATATCAACATGGTGCAAAAGGTTGGCACAGCCTTTTTCCACCCATTCAACGTTCTCAGAGTTGTATTCTTCAGGAAGTGGTTTACCAGGAGATGGAACTGGTGCACCACCGTGACACTTCAGTGCACGGATAGTAGCAACAACAACCGCTGCATCAGGCTTAAGACCTGAGTAGTGACATTTCAAGTTCCAGAATTTTTCGTAGCCGATATCCGCACCAAAGCCGGATTCTGTTACGTGGTATTCAGAAAGTTTGAGACCAACCTGATCTGCGATAATGGAAGACTGACCGATTGCGATGTTCGCAAACGGACCAGCGTGTACGATAACAGGCTGTCCTTCCAGAGTCTGGATAAGGTTAGGGTTAACAGCTTCTACAATCCATGCGGTCATAGCGCCGTCGACTTCGAAATCTTTAGTAGTAAGAGGCTTACCTTTCTTGTCGTATGCAACGATGATTTTGGCCATGCGTTCACGAAGGTCTTTAAGGTCTTTAGCTACTGCTAAAATCGCCATTACTTCGGAAGAAACAGCTATATCAAATTTAGAACGCATCATGTAGCCATCGCGCTCGCCATTTACGCCATCAATACCAATAATAATATTGCGTAATGACTGACAGCAAAAATCGATAACCCAACCCATTTCAACACGGCTAGGATCGACATCAAGACGCTTCATACCAGAAAGTTTTTCCAGCTTCTCATCATCATAGTTACGCTCATGCTGCATACGTGAAGTAACAGCTACCATAGCAAGGTTATGAGCGTTCATAATAGAGTTAATATCGCCGGTAAAACCTAAGGAGAAAGGAGTAAGTGGAATGCACTGAGAGCGCCCGCCACCAGCTGCGCCGCCTTTAACACCCATGGTAGGGCCACCAGAAGGCTGGCGAATAGCAGCAGAAGATTTTTTACCACGCTTGCCAAGTCCCTGTACAAGACCGATAGTCGTTGTAGACTTGCCCTCACCAAGCGGAGTAGGAGTGATTGCGGTTACGTTAATATACTTGCCGTTAGGCTTGTTCTCGAGACGTTTAAGTACTGCACGGTAATCGATCTTACCCATGTAGTGTCCGTACGGAAGAAGTTCCTTTTCAGAAAGTCCCATCTCGTCTGCGATAGCATAGATGGTCTTCATCCGTTTCTCAGCATCCTGAGCAACTTCCCAGTCAGCGTGATTTTTCGGATCCAAGGTCTTATGTTCTGTTTCCACAGCGGCCATCTCTTCACCCTCCCTTATAAGGTAAACGAACAGGTATTGCTCTACACAAGAAATGTCACCACATTTACGCGTCTCAACATGAGGATCCGAATCAAGCGCCCATTTCATAATCAAAGAAAAAAGCATTCTGTGTGAGCATCATAGTACATCAAGCCAATCATACAGACTAACACAATCCTAGTTTTGCAGCGTTGTATTAGCCCGCCGTACGAAACGTTATGCAGCTCGATGCGAGGAGAAAGAAAAGTGGCCTTCCCAGTTCGGCTACCTATCTTAGATAAAAGTCAATTTTACTAAACTCTCATCATTCTGTTCATCCCGCAAACTTTGTGCATATAGCTAAGTAGTTCAATGAGCCATACACTTACTTTTGCATTTACGTCAATATGCGTAGAATTTTTTGCAGAAAAATAGAGAATTGAGCGCCAAAATGACGCAAGCCTGCAAAAAGATTTTTTCAGATTGCTTTTTTTATTTTCTTCAACCGCATATTCTCTTACGTTGCGAGGCTTTCTCCGGTATAGAATGCATGTTACTTTATTCACATAAAACACACCCCCTTACTGTTTATGCACACAAACTTTTTTGACAAATTACCGCGACTTCCCATCGATTCAAGCCTATCTGAAATCGTATCGACTCTTACAAAATCCCCGAATGCCGTACTCCACGCGCCGCCAGGAGCAGGTAAAACGACACGAGTTCCACTCGTATTGCTAAAAAATATTTATCTTGCCGAAAAAAAAATCATCATGCTCGAACCAAGACGCCTAGCGGCTCGCACCGCAGCTACGCGCCTTGCCAGCACCCTTGGTGAGCAAGTAGGTAAAACTATTGGCTATCGTATAAAGAACGACACTAAAATCTCTTCTGAAACTAAAATTGAAGTCGTTACGGAAGGAGTTTTAACGCGAATCATCCAGAATGACCCTGAACTTTCCGCATATTCAAGCATCATTTTTGATGAATTCCACGAAAGAAGTCTCCATGCAGATTTAGGTTTGGCACTGGCAATTGAAATTCAGGAAGCGCTGCGCGATGACCTGCGTATTCTTGTCATGTCAGCAACGCTCGACACACAAGAAATTTCCACACTGCTCAAAAATTGCCCTATTATCAGCAGCGAAGGAAGAAGCTATCCTGTTACCGTCAAGCATGTACCCATGCCACAAGCTCTTGCCACGCGTGTGGGGCAAAACATCCCTGCTTTACTCAACCACATGGTCAAAACCATCCAGTACGCCATCGCAAACGACGAAGGCAGCATTCTCGTTTTCTTACCCGGTGCCGGAGAAATAACCCGTGTAGCAGACATGCTCAAATTCACCTTACCGCAAAATGTGGACATCACACCTCTGTACGGTAACCTGCCACAGACACAGCAAGACGCAGCCATTTTTCCATCGAAAACAGGACGCAGAAAAATAGTACTCGCAACTTCAATCGCAGAAACCTCACTCACTATTGAGGGAATCCGTATAGTCATCGACAGCGGGTTATCACGTTCTTCACGTTTTTCACCTGCAACAGGGATGAACAGACTCATCACAGAGCCTGTTTCCATTGCGGCTGCAACCCAACGCACCGGTCGTGCCGGTCGTTTAGAAAGTGGTGTATGCTATCGTCTATGGTCAGAAGTGCAGGAGAATTCATTCCGCGCATTCGCATCACCGGAAATCAAAGAAGCAGACTTGGCACCTCTAGCTCTTGAGCTAGCCCAATGGGGAGCCTGCGGCAAAGATGGTGTCCACGCTCTTGCATGGCTAGATACTCCGCCAGCTAGCAGCTACAGCCAAGCACTCACGCTTCTACAGCAGCTTGGAGCACTCAACACAGATTTTTCCATCACAGATCATGGCAAAGCTATCGCAGCACTGCCGCTACATCCACGACTTGCACATATGATCGTCATGGCTAAAACTAATGGCTACGGTCACACCGCTTGCACCCTTGCCGCTATCCTTTCTGAAAGAGCACAAGGCACTGACTTGCGACACCTCGTAGAACAGGCTGCATCCAACCCTGCTGTCGAAAAAACATCCAGACATCTTTGCAAGCTCTTGAAAATTCCCGCAACAGAAAGGATAAACTCAGACACAACCGGAGCCTGCCTCGCCCTTGCCTATCCTGATCGAATAGGAAAACTGCACGCTGGCAGCCGTACTGAGTACAAACTCACCAACGGACGAAAAGCGCAACTGTCAGAAGATAGCACTCTCGCCGCTACACCATTTATCGTCGTCGCTGAATTAAATGACGCGCAAGCCACCAGTCGCATCTGGCGTTGTGCACCTATCGATATTAATGAGATAGAAGCACTCTTCCAAGGCCAAATCTGCACCCGAAATCTCGTAGCGTGGAACAACAAAACAGCCTCTGTAGCGACGTTAAAAACTGAACAGCTTGGCGAGATCATTCTTCAGCAACAACCATCCACATCTGCATCACAGGAACAAATTCTTGCTGCAATGCTCGAAGGAATCCGAGACCTTAGCTTGTCTTCATTGCCATGGAATACAGATGCTCTGCGCCTGCGCGAACGCCTCACATTCATGCATACACATCCACAGCTGCGTAATTCCGCAACAAATCCATATGAATGGCCTAACGTGTCAGACAAGTCGCTTCTCAGCACTCTCGAAATATGGCTTGCTCCATACCTTACAGGGATGCGCAAAGCAGCAGACCTGCGCAAACTCAATCTTGAAGCTATTCTACTCGCATCATTAGAATGGGCACAACAAGTCGCACTGCAAAAACTGGCTCCTACCCATTTTATCGTCCCGTCCGGTTCCAGCATCAGCATTGATTACAGTGAACCAACAGCGCCAACTCTACCTGTTAAACTTCAAGAAATGTTTGGAGCAACAGAAACGCCTACAATAGCAGACGGACAACTGCCGTTAACCATACATCTGTTATCTCCGGCAGGACGGCCGCTACAGGTTACACGCGATCTAATATCCTTCTGGGGTAACGGGTATACCTCAGTGCGATCAGAAATGCGCGGACGATACCCAAAGCACCCGTGGCCTGAAGATCCACTCACCGCAGAACCAACACGCAAAACAAACAGAGCCTTAACTAATAAATAAGAATACTTTTTTTGTTTTTTGAGTCTTCTTGCCTCCGGCGTGTATGAAGATGATCCCCCTGCCCCCCATTATTCGAGGTCGTATTATTTTTTAATTCCAGTTGCGGCTTACTCTCCACACAGACAAGGAAAAGTTTTCTTCTTGATACCAAAAGCTCAACTTAGCAAAAACGATCAAGAAAAATCTTTAAGGTTCAGGCAGAGTAACTTTCATGGAGACACTGACATGAATGCACATGATCGCATCCGTTGCGCCCTACATTATATAGAGCAACATTTAGACGAACCAGTATCCTTAGCAATGCTTGCAGAAAAGAACATGTATGCACCGCATCACTTCCACCATGTATTCAGAGGTCTCGTCGGGGAAGGAGTAGCGGAGTATCAGCGTCGATTGAAAATGCAACGCGCAGCTAATGCATTACTGTACAGTAACAGACAGATCATCGATATCGCCTTACAGGCTAAATACGGCTCGCAAGAGGCATTCACTCGTGCATTCAAACGTTGGTGTGGCTACACTCCCAAATATTATAGGAAGTGTGCACCGAAACATGAATTTATATCAGGAGAAACTCTCATGAGCACGAAACATAATCTATTAAAGACACACAACTTGACCGTAGAAGTGCGTACCATACCTACAATCCATGTTGCATGTATGAGATATGTTGGAGATTACCGCGGTTGTGGAAAAGTACACGAAGAATTGTGTGCCTGGGCTGGAAAACAAGGCTTGTTCGAAAATCAACCAGAATTTTTAGGCCTCTGCTATGACGATCCTAAAACGACCCCCGTTGAAAAATGCCGTTACGATGCATGCATAGCCATAACCGGAATCTTTGACTGAGGCAGAAGAGGCAAACAAAAAAGAAATAGCAGGTGGCCGCTACGCCACAATTATCCATAAAGGATCTTATGAAACTCTCTACATTGCCTATGCCGCTCTATTAGGTGAATGGCTACCTCTATCAGGTGAAGAATTGCAAGAGGCCCCATCTATTCAGGTCTACCTGAACGACAGCGAAAAAACACCAGCCGATGAATTACTGACAGAAATTCGTATTGCGCTACAGTAAAAAACTTATTGAACTCTATACTACATAAGTAATTACTTAGTATTCTGTTTATTATTACTACTATTAAAAAATAAAAAACAACACGTTTATTACAACCCCTGCCAGAAATATGACTTCTCTGACTTCTCTGGCTTACATTTCAGTATAGTATTTTATTAAAACACCCTAAACGCAAAAGAGCGTCCTATATAAAATAGGACGCTCTTAAGTTATATGGGGTGCATATAAAGTGTAGGGAAGAATTATACGCTGAAGCATCAATAGGCGTAATGATATACCTCAGCAGAGAAATTCAACTTTTTGCTTCTACGTTCGCAGAAGCTTTAACAACTTTGTAAACATCGATTTTCACTATGTCAATAGACAATATGATTATGAAACAACAAAAAGAATCCATACTAAATAAGTCTATTGCACAATTACATACTACGTTAGATAGCTATTTGAGTAAATCATAGTCTCTTAAGCATGCATTATGAATGCTATACATTACAAAATTACCTTTAAAGCATGTATAATAACCTTTTAATGAAAGCATTAATAATTTTTTTTATCTTTAACGCCTACACTGCAAACATATTACAGCAACCAATATATATTCCTTACACATATCGATTTCACTGTGCACACAACTTATTTATACCTATCTAAAATTCCATTTCGTGCACCTCTCCACATAGAAACTTGCAGATTCATTTAAGTATAAATTTATTCATTACGACATCGCACAGCATTGTTGCCTTCCTAAATACATTTATGCTGTACAAAGAGCACAATGTACCAGCAGTTTCTTGCCAGCAAGTATCTATCGGCGTACAATTGTTAACATTATGAATCGTGATAAATTACTTATGGATATGTTTACAACTATCCAAAATGAACTAGGAAAAAGTAACTGGTGGCCTGCTGACAGCACATTTGAAGTGATGGTTGGTGCGGTTCTTACACAAAATACAAGTTGGAAGAACGTCGAAAAAGCTATCCAGGCTTTGAAGCAACAGAACCTACTCACACCACAGTCCATGCTTGACTTAACACAAGATGAACTGGCAGCACTTATACGCCCTGCAGGTTACTACAATCTAAAGGCAAAAAGACTACAAAATCTGCTCCGCTGGTTTAGCGACATTGCAAACTTCGAATTCTCGGCAGTTGACCATTTGTCACTTGATGAATTACGCACAGAGCTGCTCTCGGTTAACGGCATAGGACAAGAAACAGCAGATTCTATTTTGCTCTATGCATTTGGTCGACCATCTTTTGTCGTTGATGCATACACAAGACGCATTTTCAATAGGCACGGGTTAATTGAAGAAGACATTTACTATGAAGACCTCCGTGACTTCTTCATGGATGTGTTGCCACATGATGCAGCTCTCTTTAACGAATACCATGCCTTCATAGTTCGCATCGCAAAAGAATGGTGCCTAAAAAAAGAGGCTCGATGCGACACATGCCCCTTACGTAATTTTTTGGAGTAGAGAGTCTCAACCCTAAAAAATATTATCATACCGTATTACGTTGGGGATGAACTTTTATGCTTTTGCATTCTAGGCCAAAAACAGATACGAAAAGACCAGATAAAACAATTCAGCATTTTTGCTACGCCCCACACGGACAGCTTTCGTATGTCTCGTAGCATTCTCTATGCCGGACCGGTGTCACGCGAAAGCCCTAACATCGACGTTCATCTTTACCAGACTTCGGGCTTAACGTTTGCTCATGCACACCGCTGCATGACCATCTCAGCCAGCCAAGCAGCACAAAAACGCATCAAAACTCTAGCTTGATGCACGCGTCACAAGTCTACCATACGCAGCACGCTAGAATAACAGACTAAATAAAACCCTGAAGCGTAATTAGCTGCTATATGGGTAAAAGACCTTATAGTGCCCTGAATATATCCCTCGTTCAAGTTCGGGGCGCGCCCCTACGGGTAAAGGGTATAGCCCATCGCCGAAGGCATCAAATGAAACATAATTTCCTGTACATACTCCTCATACTCACCATGTTGTCCTTTGTAACGACATGCTCAACTGCTTTTGCTGAAAATGCAGCATCTATCACTAAGAAGTTGAAACAGGAAAAACAACAAGCTGAAACTAAAAAAAAGAAACTCACAACACTGAAACGCAAAGCACAGCGCCTACAGCGCACGCTCACTCAAGAAGATGCTATCGTAGCCAAACTTACCCTCACAATCGACGCTCAAGAAAAAAAATACCTTGAACTCACCACTAAGAGCAACGCCTTGGCATTTGAGTATAACAAGCTGAATACCAAGAATAAATTAGCACAAAAAGAATTGATATCATTGGTTAAAAAGTTATGGCCGTTGTACATTAATAGCCGAGTGCTCACAAGCAACGCAGTAGATAACTGGGATGAGCTCGACAGGCGCTATACATGGACCTCGACACTGTACACAACGGTAGAAAAAAAACAGCGCTCACTCTTGGAGCAGGAAGCCAAATTAAAGCTACTTGCAACAAAACAGTCAGCACTTTCTGTCAAGGCAAAGCAACAACTTGCAGAAGTTAACAAAAAGAAAGATGAACTTTTGCAGCAAAAGCTACTCCACCATAAGCAACTTGAAGAAGTCAGCAAACAGCGAGCCTCTGCAGAGTCGTCACTGCGTAACGTTCTCTCAATTATTGAAACGCTGAACTATAAACTTGAAGAGAAGAGCAAGGCGGGTGCAAACTTTCCTCTTCTCAAAGGTGTTCTGCCCTGGCCTGCCCATGGCGTTATCGCCAAGCGGTTCGAACCTAAGAATAAGCCCTCCGTTCGCGGCATCGGACTTGCTCTACAAAAAGGCAGCAAAATTAAGGTCGTTTCCAGTGGCAAAGTTGTACACAATGATGTCTTACGAGGATTCGGACGTGTTGTTATTGTGATGCACGGTGAAGAGTATTATTCACTGTATGCATTTCTCGCCGACAGTATGCTAAAAGTCGGAGATGTCGTTAAACAAAAACAGGTGATCGGCAATGCAGGCTTCTACCCCGCTGTAGACGGGACAGGAGTGTATTTCGAATTGCGCTTTCATCAAAAAGCAATTAATCCAGAGGCGTGGCTCTCAGCACTGGATTAAAAATAAAGATCAACATCTGGAGGATCTTTGATAATGCGCATTACTATGTGGTTAGTCGCCATCATGACTACAGCTTTACTTGCTTTCTCTTCTGTTCCCGGCATGGCTACCGATGCACAAAGCAAGTTTGAGTCTCTCAAGCGATTTAGCCAGATTCTGGATCTTGTTGAACGCTACTATGTACAGGACGTTCCAAGAGCAGACCTTATTAATGGTGCCATTGACGGCATGCTCCAGTCTCTCGACCCGCACTCCACTTTCATGGATCAGGAAGAATACAAAAGCATGCAGGAATCCACCACCGGTGAATTCTTCGGCATCGGCGTAGAAATCACGCAAGATGAATCAGGTGTACTCCGAGTGGTAACACCTATTGAAGATACTCCTGCTGATAAAGCTGGCTTAGCGGCCGGCGATTTAATTCTTGAAGTAAACGGCAGCCTCACACAGGACTTAGGTCTGCGCGAGTCCGTTTCACGTATTAAAGGCGAAAAAGGCAGCAAAGTTAAGCTGACCATTCTTTCCAAAAAAGCAAAAGCTCCTCGTGAAGTTGAAATCGTTCGTGACTCCATTCCACTCATCAGCGCAAAAGTGCGTGAACTTGATGACGGAATCATATGGATTCGCCTCAGCCGTTTCTCTGAAAACACAACTGACGAACTTAAAGAAAAACTTACTGCTTACAAAAAGAACCATAAAATTAAAGGTGTTGTTCTCGACTTGCGTAACAACCCTGGTGGCCTGCTCGATCAGTCCATCAAAATTGCAGATATATTTCTTCAGGGCGGCACTGTAGTTTCCATCAAAGGTAAAGGAAATGAATCCCGTAACTTTGATGCTGCTAAACAGTCCGCGGACATCACTGCCCCTATGGTAGTGCTTATTAACGCAGGCTCTGCCTCTGCTTCTGAAATTGTTGCAGGCGCACTGCGCGACCATAAACGCGCATTGATTATTGGTGAACCAAGTTTTGGTAAAGGTTCTGTACAGAACATTATCCCGCTGAACGATGGTAGTGCTATCAAACTTACCATTGCCCGCTACTTCACCCCGAACGGCACCTCTATTCAGGCAAAAGGCATTGAACCTGATCTTCTGGTTCCATTTGAAATCCCTGCAAAAGAAGAAAAAGAAACAGTTAAGTTCCTTAACTCTCCACGCGAAAAAGATCTTAACGGTCATCTCGAAAAAGTTGGCACTGGCAAAAAGAAATCTGCCTTCAAACGAGATAAAGCTGTGCAGGAACGTCTTGATAAAGACAACCAGCTCAGACTCGCTATGGATCTTGTTGAAACGCTCCCGCGCATCAAAAGCTTAAACTAAAATAGCGACATTCCGAAAGGGAGAGCACAACCGTGCTCTCCCTTTTTTTGTATCTTTTAAATCAATCGACTCTGATGTATGAGTTTCGGGTAGTTGAATTTTCCTTTAGGGAGCTTAGATGTCTGACTCGCGACAGAACCAGCCGCCGCGCTGGCCTTACTATGCACTTGCGGTTATTTGCTGTATCACATTGGTCGCTCTTTTTTATGTACTCACCAGTGCCCCTGACAAAAAGAACACTGAACCTGTGGCAGAAATGCGCGCTCCTGTGAGCGCAGCATCCTTGCCGTATGAAGAAAGACTTGACGCCCCGATGGAAGAAGGTGTTAAGCGTATTGATTATGCAATCTTACGAGCATTACAGGACGCAAACATTTCTACTTCCGGCATTGAGCTTATAGCTATTGAACAGCAGCGGTTCGGCGATGAAACATTTCACTTCCAACAGTTACGCATTAACTCAAAGTATAATGCTGACGAACTCGTTACGCCGATTGCAACGGCGCTGGTTCAATGGTCAGACAAGGCAAATCTGACCAAACTTTCCAGCAACATGTACCGCGTAACCTTTAACGATGTGGAAACACATCTGCTTAAGTTTAACCAAACCGATGGAACAGTGGATCCCAATAAGATCCCTGCAACATTGGATATTGGCGGTCATCTAACTATTGTGATAGACGACCTTGGTGAAAGTATTTCGGCAGCACATTCGCTTGCAAGCTTAGACTATCCTGTAACCTTCGCCATATGGCCTCGGTCGTCGTATGCAAAAGAGGTTGCAGATGTAGCGAGTGCTTTCTCCCGCGAGATCATCATTCATCAGCCAATGGAGGCGATGTCTGCTGATGCTAAGCCGGGACCTGGTGCCGTGTACGTTGATATGACATCTGAAGACATTCGAGCTACTCTCCGTGCTAATTTCAAACTTGTTCCCGGGGCTGTTGGGCTAAACAACCATATGGGATCTAAGTTCACACAGAACCGTGAAGCAGTACGAGAGGTTGCACTGGAAGCAAAGAAAAGTGGGTTCTTTGTTCTGGACAGTATGACTCATGCAAAATCAGTGTTTTTCAATGAAGCGAAAAGGCAAGGGCTAATTGCCTTCAGGAGAAATGTTTTCATCGATAATGTGAAGGAAGTTCAGAGCATTTTACACCAGCTGAAAAAAGCTGAACGCATTGCATTGGCTAAAGGTACCGCCATTGCAATCGGGCACCCGTATCCCACCACCTTGTTAGCGCTGCAAGAGTGGGAAAAACAGCGCAACGGAAGGGTTGCGGTTGTCAAGTTGTCGGAGCTTCTGGACTTCTAGCGGGCTTGATACAACGGAAGTCGGATACCACATACATAAATCTCGACAGTTGTATCCTTCAATTACCTTTCTATTTGGAGGATCATTGGCAATGATTCAGAGAACATTTTCTATCATCAAACCAGATGCAACAGCACGCAGCCTTGAAGGCAAAATCCTTGCGCACATCCAAGGTGCAGGCCTTAATGTGGTTGCTATGAAAAAAATTCGCATGACAAAAGAACAGGCGGAAGGTTTCTATGACGTTCATAAGGAACGTCCTTTCTTCCAAAGCCTTATTGAGTTCATGACATCAGGTCCTGTTGTCTGCTCAATTCTTGAAGGCGAAAACGCAATTGAAACCTATCGTACAATTATGGGTGCTACCAACCCTGCAGATGCTGCAGAGGGTACCATCCGTAAAGAGTTTGCAGAAAACATTGAAGCCAACTCAGTTCACGGCTCCGATGCTCCTGAAACGGCTCAGTACGAGATTAATTACTTCTTTAATAATCTGGAGATCACTGGCTAACATGAATACGTTCGGCTGTATCGGTTGCGGTAATATGGGTTCCGCTATTTTAGGCGGTCTTGAGTCCCAAAAGAACATTTCACTTATCGGATACGATCCAAGTGGTAATGTTCCGTGCACTGCGTGCGACTCTAATATCGAACTTGCCCAGCAAGCTGATTTTATATTGCTTGCGGTTAAGCCCGACTATGTCGAAACGGTGCTCGAAGATATCCAGCCCGCACTCACTAAGGATAAGGTCATCATTTCTATTGCAGCAGGTGTTTCCATGGAAACCCTTAAAAAATACAGCGGCGGAAACTGCCCTGTAATTCGCTGTATGCCGAATACTCCAGCAATGGTCGGCGAAGGCATCTTTGCCTTCTGTTTCGAAGACCCGTCCCTTACAGAGACGCAACAGACAGCCATTCAGACCATGTTCAAACAGCTCGGTCAGGTTATGGTATTGCCTGAATCTAAATTCAATGCATTCACTGCGATCGCCGGTTGTGGTCCTGCTTACGTACTTTACTTTATTGAAGCCGTAACAGAAGCTGCCGTCAGCGTTGGTTTCCACAGAAAAGATGCTACTGAAATGGCGATTAACCTCTTCAAAGGCACTACAAAGCTTGCGGACGAGTCTGATCATCACTTATCTGTACTTCGCGAAATGGTCTGCTCACCTGCTGGTGTTACCATTGCCGCTGTGAACCATATGGACCGAACTGCCATCCGCGGAAATATTATCGATTCTATTTTCAAAGCCCAAGATCGTGGCGTTGAAATGAGTAAATAATTCGCTGCAAAAGTAAAAGGCGCACCATAATGGTGCGCCTTTTTTTTATGCTAATAACTTATGGAATAATTACTTTAAACTAAGAAGCCTTGGTTCCAGCTGGAACTTCACCGGAAGCGGTGAGCATTTCCATACCGTCAGCAGTTTTAAGCGCGAGCATCATGCCGTGAGACTCAAGTCCGCGGATTTTACGAGGCTTCAGATTTGCCACAACGACAACCTGACGACCAAGAAGGTCTTCTGCTGTGAAGTGTTCTTTCAGTCCTGCAAGAATCTGACGCGGCTTTTCTTCGCCGAGGTCAACCTCACAACGGAACAAACGATCCGCTTTAGGGTGATCTTCTACAACAAGAACTTTACCGATACGCAAATCAACTTTAGCGAAGTCATCAAACTCGATAGGAGCTGCAAGTTCCTGCACAGATGTTTCTTCAGCTTTTTCTGCCTGCTTTGCAGTCTTAGCAGCTTCTTCAATTTCTTTACGAAGCTTGTCGATATCAACACGCGGGAACAAGTTGGAACCCGGAGCGATTTCGATGCCTACAGGCAATGTACCCCATGATTCAACTTCCGCTGGCAGATTTGCAGTCAGCGGATCAAATTCAAGACCAAGCTGCGCAACAAGTTTTTCAGCAGATTCAGGCATTACAGGCCACAGATGTACAGCAACTTTACGCATGCATTCAAGCATGGTGTACATTACGGTACCAAGACGAGCGGTATCACCTTCTTTTGCAAGGGTCCAAGGCTGACTGGAATCTACATACTTGTTCAACGCACGGACAAGGTCCCAAAGGGACTCAATACCGTAGGAAAAACGTACATTATCAAACAGCTGCTGAAAGTTTTTGCAGGAATTAGACGCTAAGTCGCGTAATTCCATATCAGCTTCTATGTACTCAGCAGGCTGCGGAACAACGCCACCGAAGTATTTTTTAACCATGGAAAGTACGCGGCTGAAGAGGTTACCAAGGTCGTTGGCAAGCTCTGCATTCTGGCGCAATGCAAGAGATTCTTCAGAGAAGCTTGCATCGTTACCAAAGTGCATGTCACGCAGCAGGAAGAAACGGAATGTATCGTTACCGTACTTTTTAGCCATATCAAGTGGAGCAACAACGTTACCGATAGATTTTGACATCTTGGTATCGTTCACAAGCCAGTAGCCGTGAACGTTAAGGTTGTTGTACGGCTCAAAACCAGCTGCTTTCAGCATGGTCGGCCAGAAAATTGCGTGTGGTTTGAGAATATCTTTAGCAACAATGTGCTGCACGCTAGGCCAGAACTTTTTGAAGTTCTCTCCGTCAGGGTAGTCGAGAGCAGAAACGTAGTTAAGCAGTGCATCGAACCATACGTAAGTAACGAAGTTGTTATCAAACGGAAGTTCTACGCCCCACTCAAGACGGGATTTAGGACGGGAGATACACAAATCTTCCAGTTCACCACTATCGAGCAAAGAAAGTACTTCTTTACGATAGCGCTCAGGGCGAATGAATTCAGGGTTATCCTGAATGTGTTTCTTTAACCAATCCTGATACTTTGACATTTTAAAGAAGTAGTTCTTTTCTGCAATGTATTCAGGCTTAGTCTGGTGCTGCGGGCACAGACCGTCTTCTAATTCCTTTTCTGTGTAGAAACGCTCACAGCCGTAACAGTAATGTCCGCCATATTCACCAAAGTAGATGTCGCCGGTATCGTATACTTTCTGTAATACGTCCTGCACTACTTTTTTATGGGCAGCATCTGTTGTACGAACAAAATGATCGTTGCAAATACCAAGTTCAGGCCAGAGATCTTTAAAGAGCTGACTGATCTGATCAACGTATTCCTGCGGAGAACATTCGTTCTTTTCAGCAGCTTGAACAATCTTGTCGCCATGCTCGTCTGTGCCGGTGAGGAAGAAAGTTTCTTTACCCATCATCTGCTGGAAACGTTTCATTGTATCAGCAATGATCGTAGTATAAGCGTGTCCAAGATGCGGCTTAGCATTCACATAGTAAATTGGAGTCGTGATATAAAAGCGTTCCAAGAGAATCTCCCGACGGCTTCGCCCGCTGGTAACGGACGCTGGATTCTTTATTTTATTTTCTGGCTGCATACACAGTTGTATACAGCAAACACTCATTCTATAATTTTCGTTGAGAAAGACCTCATTACGGTAAAGCAATGAAGTCTTTTTTCAACGATATATTCTATCTTTCAATCGCAACGATTAATCGTCAGACTTAGGCTTCCGCTTACGTTTACGTTTACCGCGGCTAGTGCGTTTCGTAGGATCAGCACTCTTTACCCCCGGCTTGCGGATGAGCTGCTCACGCAAGGTATCCACATCAACGCCTTCAGCTTCTGCACGCTCTTCAAGTTCTTTTTCAACTTCTGCACGGCGTGCTTCTTCTTCCTCTGCTTCTATTGCTTCCTGCTCTTCGCGGGCAGCATCTTCAGCAGCTTTTTTAGCAGCAGCACGGGCAGCATCTTGCAATGCCTGATCCGGACGTGTTGCATTCATTTCTGCCCACTCTTCGAGGGTTACTTCCATCTCTTCATTAAAATCAGAGAGCAATGAAACGCTGTTACGGAACATGTTCGCGCGCAGCACTTTAACGGAACCATCCTCAGTAAAGTACTTTTTACCAAGCTTAGGACATGCGCGGTGAAACTCTTCGTAGTTATGCTGTTCGTAAGAAAGGCAGCAAAGCAATCTTCCGCAAATGCCGGAAATTTTGGCAGGGTTGAGAAACAAGTTCTGCTCTTTCGCCATCTTAATGGTTACTGGAGCAAATTTACGTAAAAATCTGCGGCAACAACAAACCATGCCGCAGTTCCCAACCGCACCGACCATCTGTGTCTCATGGCGTACACCAATCTGACGCAGTTCGATGCGTGTGCGATAATTTTTAACGAGGTCTTTTACAAGTTCTCTAAAATCTATACGGTTAGGTGCAGTGAAGTAAAAAATGATTTTGCTACGGTCGAAAAATACTTCAACATCAACGAGCTTCATATCAAGCTTACGTTCACGCACACAATCTAAACAGTACTGAAATGCTTCTCGAGAAAGCCCTTCATTTTCCTGATGACGTGTCAGATCTTCGTTTTCAGCAAGTCTATTTACCTGTTTTAGCTCATCACTTTCTGCATCTGCCGGTACATCGTCTCGTAGAACAACGACTTCACCAAGTCCCTGTCCCTGATCAACAACGACCCAGTCCCCCATAGAGACTTCAAGATCTTTTATTTCAAAATAGTATATGTTCCCGTATTCTCGGAACTTAACACCAGCTATTGATGACATGGCGATCCACTCTTCGTACTGCTGCCACAGCAGCACGTATATGTTGTATGCTGAGCCTTAAGGATCATCAGCATTTATTTATTGAAAGAACATTTTCTTTTCGGCTTTATTGACGCTCGTGTCAACAAATCGAATATATGGTTGTGTTCTGGCGCATTCATGTTTATGAAAAAACCGTTCGCATGATTTTGTAAATGTATTTCAGGAGAATAAAAATGATTGATCGTGAAAGCGCTTTTCAACTACTGGACTCACAAAAACCTGAGCCACATTTGATTCACCATGCCATGCAAACTGAGGCAGTTATGACTGGACTGGCAAGGCATTTTGGTGAAAACGAAGAACTCTGGTCGCTGACCGGTTTGCTACACGATCTTGATTTTCCGAGCACAAAGGACACACCTGAAGAACATGGTAAGCAATCTGTAGAACTACTCGAAGGAAAGCTTCCAGAAATAGCACTGAATGCTATTCTCGCCCATAATTCGGAATACACGAACCACGAACCCACTACAAAACTTGATCTGGCACTTCGCTGTGCTGAAACAGTTACCGGCCTTATTGCCACGAATGCGCTTGTTCGACCTAACGGCATGGAAGGCATGACACCTAAAAGCTTAAAAAAGAAAATGAAAGACAAAGCGTTTGCTGCGTCTGTCAGTCGTGACCGAATTAAAGAGTGCGAGAAACTGGACTTGGATTTAGGTCAGTTTTTCCAACTGGCAGTTGAATCCATAACTCCCATAGCTGATTCTGTAGGATTAGCTAAACGTGCATAGCATAAGGATTCATAATCATGAAACTTTCTTTTGTTATTGTAACAAATAACACCAGCAAATTTATCGGGCGCTGTCTCGATTCAATTAAGCAGACTATTGAAAACCAAACCGCATCTAAATTTGAAGCAGAGATTATCGTTGTAGATAACGCATCTGCTGATGATTGCGGCACTATAGCCAAAACAGCTCTTCCAGAGATTGAGCTTATCCAAAACTCTGACAATAAGGGCTATGCAGCTGCGGCCAACCAGGCTGTAGCACGCGCTACTGGCGACCTTATTGTTTTCATCGATCCTAAAGTTGAAGTACTTGCTGGCTCCGTCCGCCGCCTTATGGATCAATTTGCTACTAACGCTTCCTGCGCTATCGCCGGTGGTAAAATAGTTGGTGCAGACAATCTTGGTCTGAAAACCGTTGATCGTCTTCCGGGTATTGTTGCTAACTTTAAGCGCATGTTCGGTTGCACCTGTTCTAAAACTCGCGATGCCGACCAGCCAATGACTGTGAACTTTGTTCCTTTCACCTTTGCTGCTGTTCGCCGTGACATTATTACAAAATTCGGTCAGCTTGATGAGCGCTTTTACGCCGGTCTTGCAGATGCAGATTTCTGCCGCCGTATTGTAAAATCACTTAACCCATCCTATGTAATCTACTACGTGCCGCAGGCTACTGCGCGCGTTATCGATAAATTCTCCTTGCAGTGTGAATGCGCTGATTACGCCCTTAACGGCCCAGCAGTAATCAAAGCACGTACACGCAGCGAGCAGATGTATTTCTGGAAACACTACTGCCCTTACACCGCGCTTTTCTTTGGCGGCATGGACATGCTCGTGTTCTCCATTCGGTACGTTGCGTACCTTATTCCGGGAATCGGCACTAAAGACAAACGCGGCTACGCCTGCACTGTTGTCTGCGAATCTGCAAAAGCGATTCTCTCTACCCAACTCGGAAGCCAGTTCCCTACAGAATAATTCTTTCTGTACGGCTATCAACTTACCTAAAAAGGGATGCACACATCGTGCATCCCTTTTTTGATCATCACACCACTTCTATTCACCAGACTTTTTCTACTCAAAATGATAAACCTGTAAACGTTGCAACTCAGCGTTCTGAAAAACACCTTATCAAGCCTTTCACGCACTGCACACACACCAATTGCCCTTCTAAATAATCTGAGCATGACTAGACTCTGTATTCTTTCAAGATAGCACTAGAACCCTCTAAGAATTTACTGCTAGAATACCAACAGAACTACCAGAAATTTTGCTACAGGCGGTATACTATGCTCCAGATATTAGCGCGCGGCGGCGGTGATGCCGTTAGGGACGACACATTCTCAGAAAAATTGGGAACTATCCCACACCCAAAAGGACAAGAAATTCTTGTTAAGGTTTTAGCAACGTCTGTTAACCCAGTTGATACAAAAATCCGGATGCGTACTCCAAGTTCAACACAAGTTGTTCTTGGGCACGACACGAATGGAGTGATTGTTGAGACAGGAGACGAAGTTACCAGATTTAAAAAAGGTGACTATGTCTACTTCATGGGTCAGAGCAAATATCCCGGTTCCTTTGCTCAATATCAACTGGCAGACGCGCGCACTGCCGCCCTTACTCCAAAAAGCTGCTCATACGCTGAAGCCGCAGTACTCCCTGTGGTAACATTTACAGCGTACGACGCGCTCTTCACTCGTCTTGGCTATATTTCCGCAGGCTACGCCAACACTGGAAAAACCATCCTTATCATCGGGGGTGCCGGTGGTGTAGGGTCAATGGCTATCCAACTTGCAAAATGGGTGGGGCTTACAGTCATAGCAACAGCATCCCGTGAAGAAACTGTTGACTGGTGCAAAGACATGGGTGCCGATTACGTCATCACCCATCATGGAGATATTGTTGATCAGGTTCGCGCTCTCGGCCTACAGTGGTTAGATTCTGTCTTTTGCACAACACACCTCAGTGCACATTGGGGTGCAATGGCTGAATTAATCGAACCACAGGGAGCAATTGCACTTATTGATGATCCTGATGGCCCACTGGACATTCGTTTATTTAAAACAAAATCAGCACGAATATGCTGGGAATTTGCAATGGTTCGAACCATGTACGAGACATCAGACATACAAATGCAAGGCTTCACACTCACCAAAATTGCGCAACTTATCGATTCAGGAAAAATCAGATCACCGCTGACAGAAACACTTTACGGGCTAACCGTCAGAAACGTTCAAAAAGCACACATACGACAAGAGTCGAACACAATGGTGGGCAAACAGGCAATCATCATTTCGCCATAGTTACGGCTTTGAAGAACGCTCCTGTACTCCCATAAATATGTGCCATAAAACAGGAACAATAAAGAGTGTAAGCAAGGTGGCAGTGCATAGCCCCGTCACAAATGTAGACGCCATAGGTCCCCAGTTAAGCGAGTAATAGGGGATACCGACAGCCATCGGCAGCAGCCCCAAGGTTGTCGTAAGAGTTGTCAGCAAAATAGGACGCAGGCGCATTCGCACACCCTCGTACACAGCCTCATCCCTGTGCATTCCATCCCTGCTCAAATTATTGAGGAAGGCAATAAGCACAAGTGAGTCGTTAACAACAACACCCGTTACCCCGACGGTCGCAATAAAGCTGTTAATGGTGAATAGCGTTCGAGTAAGAAATACGCCATATACAACGCCAATAAGAGCAAATACAACGGCAGAGAGAATGATTAACGGCTGAACATATGAATTAAACTGTGTTGCCAAGATCATATAGATAACAAGTAATGCAATTAAAAACGCAAACATGAGAGAAGAATACGATTTCTGCGTAGACTCATATTCACCCGCAAAGTTAAGCGTTGCTCCTATATATTTTGTACGAATCGTCGAATAATATTCCACCACTTTGTTAACTAGATACGGAGGTGAGTACGGGGAACCCGGTTTCAAGTTAGCGGAAAGAGTAATCGCCCGCTCTCCCTGAAATCTATTGAACTGCCCCGGCTCGGTATAGGTTTGTATTTTGACAAGGTCACCAAGACGGATAGATCCCATCTTCTCTTCAATGACAGGAATGCTCAAAGCATCTTCTGGAACGCGCAAAAATTTTTGATCTACCCGCATTCTTAAATCGATATCTTCATCATCTGCCCTGAACTCGCCCACAAGGGAGCCATCCAAAATAGAGCCTGCCATTCTGGCAACAAGCCTTGGTGTCAGCTCGTACTGCGAAACTCGCATTTCGTCCGGCACAAAGCGCACAATTCTATTCGGGTATCCCGTATCCGGTCGTAAATCCACTAAGTATTTTGAAAATTCTTCATTCGTTTTCATGTAATTTAAAATATCACGGGTGAGCATATCAACCTTAACGGTATCTACACCCATAACGCGAATGGTCAAATCTTTCCCTGTCGGTGGCCCGTCAGATTCAGCTCGAACCCGTACTACCCACTGTTTACCCCAATGCTTATGAGCATATTCCGTCAGTTCCTTTCGCATTGTATCCAAATGTGCAATAGGGTCATTCCTCGGATAATCTGCAAAGATACGAGTATTAACTTCAGGAAGTTCAACGTTAATCGTGCCATAGTTTGCCCCGTAAACCTGTTCATAATCTTCATTCACATAGAAACCGGCAAAAGCGGTGGCTGCACGGACAACATTCTTCCCTTTGGAATCAATATTGACTGTCATCTCTTTCAGTTTACGGGAAACCTCCTGAAGAGATGTTCCTGCTGGAGCTTCCACATTCACGTAAAAAATATTGTAGTTATCTGGAAAAAACTTAATACGAAGAAGCGGAAGAGTACCGGAAATAGAAACGCCGAAAATAAAAAGTGCGCCTATGAACGCCACAAATACAGCACAAATACTCTTTGCACGATGTTTCATGAAAATGCGCAGTATCGCTACAGCACCATCTTTAAGTTTGATTAAGAACGGTTGATCGACAGGCGGGATATAGCCGTGAGCAAATTTCTGCCCCCCCGGCCAATCATAAAAATGCAATGGAAGAATCAGCAGGCACTCAATAAGCGACGCTGCGATAGCAAAGCTGACAGCGATCGGGATCTGCGCAAAGAATTCCCCCGTAGATCCAGACATAATGAGCATAGGTAAAAATGCCGCAACAGTAGTTGATGTAGCAGAAATAACAGGGACGGCCACTTCCGCAGCACCATCGATAACAGCAGTCTTTAACGGTTCGCCCAGCTGAATATGCCTATATATGTTTTCGATCACTACAATGGCGTCATCAACAATAATACCGGCTACAAGCACAAACGCGAACAACGTAATTTCGTTAAGCGAGTTGCCGGATACCTTCATAAAGATCATCGTTACAAGAAAAGAAAACGGTATCCCCACAGTCGTAATGACGGCATTTCGCAACCCCATTACTATCCAGATAATTACCATTACAAGCGTAATACCAACGAGCAGGTTCGAGCCCATAATGTTCATGGATTCATCAATGAAAACACGTTGATCCTGTGTAATTACAGGTTTAACTTTATTTGCTGCAAGCCTGTCTGTATGTTTCTCCACAATCTTTTCAACGGCGTCACAAATAGCGATAGCATTGCCTGTGCTCTGCTTCATAACCGCAATGGTAATACAATCTTTCCCGTTAACAGACGTAATGACATGAGGGTCACGATAGCCGTACTCCGCTTTCGTCATCACATCGCCTACACGAACAAACGATCCTTCATTATCGCGCCGTAGAATTACTTTCTCAATATCTGCCTGCGTCCTGAATCTTTCATCCACGACAACTATGTATTCTGTATTTCCTGTATCAAAATCACCCGCAGGAATAGAAACATTGGCATCCAATAACGCTTTGCGAACCTCTTCCAACGTAATCATATATCGATTCATTTTGGCCGGAGATAGATCAATATGGAATTCGCGGGAATACTCACCGTTCAATCGAACGTCTTTTACGCCCGGGATTCGAGCAAATTCGTTTTTAAGTTCTTCAGCGATAAGACTCAGTGCTCTGTTTGACCTCTCCCCGACAAGGATGACGTTCAGCGCTGGCAGCCATTCATCAATGGCTATCTCTGTAAATTTAGGTGGATCCATATCCAAAGGTAAATCATTCTGAATAGACAAGACCTTGAAGCGTAGTTCGTCATACAGCTTCTGATAGTCTGAATCATCAACAAATTTTACGAGAATGGAGCTGCGTTCGCGATATGAACGGGAGCGGATATATTCAACTTGCTCCAGACTATCGAGCGCATCCTCAATCTCTTTTGTCACAAGAGACTCAACGTCAGACGGTGATGCTCCAGGGAGAAAAGCACTAATGTGCACCTTGCCCATTCGTACGTACGGCATTCTGTCTACTGGAATGGTAAGAATGCTTATGACGCCAAGAATCATAAGTACTAAAAAGGCCAGATTAACCAGCACCTTCTGATTGAGAGTAAATGCAATTACAGAACGCATAGCATCTCCCTAAAAACCAGTTTTTGTAGGCACAGTTATAAAACGATCTCCTGCGGCAATTTCTTTAGAACGAACACGTTTTGTTCCTCGAACTTCACCATTTCCCATTATGATAACGGGAACTTCTTCGCCGGTTTCACGAACAAGAAATGCTTCTTCATACCCTTGCACCAACGCGCTATCCGGAACAATAATGGCTCCCTCTGCTTCATCCATCGGAAGATACAGTTCCGCCCTAACCCCACCTCGTTTTTCAATAGGAAACTCGTCTATAGCTAAATCAACCTGAATTTTACGCATGTCAGGATCAAAATCCGGAGAAATATTTTCAATCCGTGCCGAAACTTTTTCATTCAATTCCGGTAACACCATCTCTATTTTTTTCATTTTTTGCAGTGTAATTAATTCGGAGGGAGTGAGAGCCAAAGGAACAAGCAGCACATTAAAGTTACCTATTTTTGCTAACTTATCACCATTGCGAACCAATTCGCCTGGCTCAATGTCGCGTTCAATAACCTGCCACCCGGCTGGGGCAAGTATGGAATGACGTTTTTTATGTTCACGCAGAATCAGTTCTTCGATTTTTAATGCCTCAGAATCTTCTCGTGCAAAGTCGAGATCACGTTCCAAGGCATCATAGGTTGTCTGCGCTGCATATTCTTTTGCAATGAGCGTACGATACCGGTCGGCCTCTTTTGAATAGAACTTAACCGTACTATTGATTGCTTGCTGCTTATCAAGATTTCGACGGATATCGAGTTCGATAAAAGTAGGATCAAGACGTGCGAATAAGCCATCGGGCTTGATGGCATCTCCGATATCAGCATACACGGCAATACATCGTGCATTTTCTTCACTGGAGACAGTGATAATGGTACGAGGACGAGTAAAGCCCGTCATATGGACATACCGCTTGGCAGCTTTTGCAACGAAAAATTTTTCACTATGTGCGACTTCAACACAGACGAGGATTATAATCAGGATGAGAAAGAAAACCTTACGCCACATATGCTCTCCTTCAAGTCTGACAAATGGTACAAGATGGATACTCATTTGTTACCTAAAAAAGGGCTGTAATAATAGGATTAACTCATTCATTCACTGTTATTTTTTATTTTATCCCCGCCAGTTGCGGGCTATATTCAATCCACATTTTTTTAGAAAAAACAAAAAAAGGCAGCCTTCATATGAAGGCTGCCTTTTTACTTTCTACTTTTTCGAATCAACGGCTATCGAGCAGCCATTGCCTTACGCAATGCAATTACGGTTGCAGTAATATCTTCTGCACCCACAATCTCGGAAACAATCGCACAACAACGAGCACCATGCTGTGCTACGTCCTGAATGTTATGCAATTTAATTCCACCAATAGCTACATGCGGAAGACTGTGCTGCCGAGAAACGTACTCAAGGTACTCGTATCCAACAGGTGCACAGACGTCTTTTTTAGTCTGGGTCGCAAATATCGGCCCAACACCTACATAATCTGCACCAAGCTCAATTGCACGCTTACATTCCTCTGGAGAATGCGTGGAAAGCCCAATAATTTTATCTGCCCCGACAAGCTGACGAACCTGCGGAACAGGAATATCTTCCTGTCCAACGTGCACACCATCAGCATCACAAAGCATAGCAATGTCCACGTAGTCATTAACAATAAATTTACAGCCTGCCTGCTTAGTCATGGCACGAATCTGCAAACATTCTTCTAACATTACACCAGATTTTTTGTCTTTTTCTCTGTACTGAAGCACCTTAATGCCTGCTTTAAGCATAGCATCTACAACTTCAATATTAGAACGACCTTTGGACAAGCCTTCGTCGGTCAAAGCGTAAATATCGGTATCTAAAATTTCTTGAAAATTCATGCTACTTCCCCAAAATATGCGTTAGCACCACATCTGCCTGCATAGCAGCTGCCATAAGCACTTTAGGTGCCATAGGCGGATGGTCGGCAATATCAGTTGTAAAATCACCAACTAGCACTGCATCATCGCGGATCTGCCGTTTCTGCATGTACGGTTCACCCCACCCTGCCATACCGGAGGCTGAAACAAACAGACGTGCATCAGACAAATACTGCTCTGCCATCATCTTTTTACCATCAATGCTATCGAGAGCTTCGATAATTATGTCGCAGTCAGCAAAGTATTGCGGTGCAGTGACCGGTGTTATCTGCCCATTGTGTATCGTAATGTTCAATGTGCTGTCTATGCGAAGGACATTCGTTTTGAAGACTTCAACTTTCGCTATACCAATCTGATCTTCGAAAAAGAACTGACGGTTCAAGTTTGATGAATCCACAATATCATCATCTACAATGACAAAATTTCGAACACCACTTCGAGCCAGCATAAAGGCACAGTTAGACCCCAGCCCGCCGCAACCGGCAATGCCCACAGTGACAGAAGCAAGTTTTTCCAACTGCTCTGGAGTAAGATAGCGGGATAACCCCGTCTGCAACACTGAATTGATGGTCATAACACCTTCCTGCACTGGCTAAAAAGGTTGCCAGTCTTTAAATACAGGCTGGAATCCTTTCGACTCAATGGCTCTGCACATTTCTTCAACACTTCGGGGATCTGAGATATCAAACTGCGCAGTGCTGTCGTCATCAGAAGTATGACCGCCAACCGCGGTAGTTACTCCGGCAGACATTTTGGTCACGCCTAACGGCATCATGTTGTCACGCAGCTCTGCGGATTCCCGTGTGGAAATGGTAATACCCACGTTATGCAAAAAAATACGCTGAGCCAGAACAAGCTGGACTAAATTTCTGTCTGTTACAATAGATGCAGGCTCATATGCGCCTACATGCGGGCGCATTCTCGGTGGTGAAATGGCAACGTTGGTTGCAGGGTATTTACGCTGCAAATACTCCGCGTGCAGCCCTGTATAGAAAGCATCACGCTGCCATACAGATTCCAACCCGAGTAAAGCACCTACGTTTACAGTGCGCATTCCCGCCTGACATCCGCGCTCAGGTGCATCGAGTCTAAAATCATAATCGCGTTTCGGCCCTTTTGGGTGCAATTCAAGGTACAACGATTTGTTGTATGTTTCCTGATAAATTGTCAGCCCGTCAACGCCGCAGGTTTCCAGATAGGCGTACTCTTCCTGAGTCATTGCATATACTTCTATACTGATGGAAGTGAAGAATTCACTCAGGATCTTTGAACAGTCACCGATATACCCAACTGTAGACTTAGCCGGAGCATCACCAGTAAGGATAAGGATATGCTTTAATCCGGTTGCCGCAATAGCTTTGGCTTCTGTTCGCAATTCATCCGCAGAAAGCTGCGTACGTTTAATACGGTTTTCTGTATTAAAACCACAATACACACATTGATTGGTACAGTAGTTAGCAAGATACAACGGGGTAAAAAGCTGAATCGTCTTTCCGAAATGACGCAGTGAAATAGCATTCGCTTTCTGCGCCATAGCTTCAAGCATTCCCTCTGCTGCCGGAGACAGTAACATCAGATAATCGAGTGGAGTCAAAGAGTGCTTCGCGAGCACACGCTCCACATCAGCAGCGGTAACTGCTGCCAGATACGCTGCCATATCCAGCGTATCGTACTGCGAAAGAAGATCAGAAAATCCCATATTACATACCGCCTAAAAAGCCGGTCAGTGGAGATGAGGCATCGGCTGAGCCTGTAGAGACTGCCGCAGTCTGCGCAATATACGCAGCACGACCGGCTCGAACAGCTTCACCAAACGCCCGCCCCATTGCCACAGGGTCACCGGATGCTGCAATTGCTGTATTCACCAGACAAGCTGCTGCACCCATTTCCATAGCTTCACACGCCTGTGACGGAGCGCCGATTCCTGCATCAACAATAATCGGTAAAGAAATTTCATCAATCAGAATACGAATCATTTCTTTTGTCATCAGTCCGCGGTTACTGCCAATGGGAGCACCTAACGGCATAACTGCCGCAGCACCCGCATTCACCAGATCACGCGCAATGTACAAATCCGCATTTACATACGGCAGAACAGTAAAACCTTCTTTTGCAAGGATTTCTGTTGCCTTTGCGGTTTCGTATCCATCCGGCAATAAATATTTATTGTCGGAGATAACTTCAATTTTAATCCAGTCGCCACATCCGGCCGCGCGCGCCAATCGAGCAATTCGCACTGCCTCGTCGGCATTGCGCGCACCGGAAGTATTCGGCAACAACTGCATGTGCTTGGGAATGTGCTGCATTACGTTCCCAGTAGCTGCGTTTGTGTCTACTCTTCGTAACGCTACAGTGATGACCTGAGATCCGGACGATGCACATACATCAGGAATGATTGTATCTGAGCCATATTTACCGGTTCCGGTTAATAGTCTGCTGGTCAGGCTGACTCCGCCGATAACCAATGCGTCGTTGTTGTTCGCTTCCATTAGCCCCCTCCTACGAATTGCAGGATTTCCAATACATCCCCGTCAGTAAGGACGGTAGTTCCAAAATCATCAGCCTTCACAACGGTTCGATTCAGTTCCACGACAACCGCTTTTACATCCACGCCGTTGCCCTGCAGATATTCAAGCAGGGTTGTGTCGTCATTGCACAGTTGCATCTGACCATTTACAGTTAGTTGCATTATAGGGTTCCTTTGCTGCTTTAATCGCATAAAAAAAGCTTGCACGAAGGCAAGCTTAGAATACGAGTTAAGTACTCAGCCTTCCTCCGGCGGTATAAACCGCGTCAGGTTCAAAGGGTCTGAACGCAATGTTCACTCTCAGCCCGAAGGCTCCCCTAGCTGTATGTGTAGACACACCCTGTATCCCATAAAACGCTGTGCGTTTTATGCTACAGGCATAAAAAAAAGCTTACCCCTTCGGATAAGCTTGTAGTTCTTGTAACGTCATTGCTTTCCTCCGGTGGTACAAACCACATCAGGTTCAAGGGTCAGAACTATTACGCTCACTCTCAGCCCGTTAAGGCCCCCCTAGCTGTTCGAACATGTATAGTCAGTATTAACAATCCTGTAAAGCTGTTTATTTAATCAATTACGTTTTTATAACAATAATACATTGATTTACTTATTCTATTCAAATCAAACAGAAGCAACTCAGCTCTGCTGCCCAGACTAATTAAGAACTGATATTTTTGCATATTTATAGTAACAAGCTTGATGCGTGTTACTTTTTTCTATATCGTCACACGAGAAAAACACCTGTCCTACTCAGGACTTACACATTCAACCTGCTTTTGTATCCTAATAATAAAACAACACCGCAGGAGCCCAAATGCGTCTATCAACCTTATTTTTTGCATTCATTATCACCTGTATTCTTGCCACTTCAGCCTTTGCCCACAGAGTTAATATTTTTGCTTGGGCAGAAGGAACAACTATACATACTGAGTCCTTTTTTTCCAGCGGAAACAAAGCACAAAACAGTACCATCACCGCCACTGATAAAAAAACAGGAAAAATAATCGCAAAAGGTATTACCAACAGTAAGGGCGAATGGTCTTTCCCTCTTTCCGCTGACGCGATTAAGACCAAAGATCCTATTGTCATCACACTGGATGCAGGGCAAGGTCACGCAGGCGCATGGACTCTTCAAGCAGAAGACTTTGCAGATACTGCAACGGAGCCTTCAACTTCCACAGAAGCGGTTGCTCCCGCTGCTAACTCAAAGACACAATCAGCTGCTCAACCATCACCCCAAATGGTAGAGCAGCCATCAAAACAAAAGACAGCAGCAACCGCCGCAACTGTTACTCTGACAAAAACAGAGCTTGATACACTTATCCGTACCGCAGTGCGACAGGAACTTATTCCAATCAAAGCGCAGGTAGCAAAGCTGAATGCGCAGATTCTTCAGCCAACAACAAGCATGAAAGATATCTTTGGCGGAATTGGCTACATTCTGGGACTACTCGGACTTGCAGCATTCATGCAGTATCGTAAAAAATCTTAGAACACATTTGGGTACATGTTCTCTAGGTTGTATGCCTGCGTATTGCTCTTCTGTCATAAAAACACTATGACGCGGCAGACATCTTATGAAAAAGGAGCCCCGCATGGCTAAATCCAAAAAAGACCAACAGAAGATTAAAAAACGCATTGCTGCAATTAAACGCCGTAAAGCGTCTACTGCTGACGATTTTTCCGACACCGTAATGAAGTTTTGTAAACCGCTTCTGGCGGAATCTGAAAGCTTAAGCGGAGACGATAACGCTATCGGTCTTGGTGTATTTGCGTGGAACGCATCATTCCTTCCACGTGACCGCTGGGAAGACGGCCTGCACCGTTCCCTTGAACAATTCGAACTTTCTGACGAAACCAAAACTACACTTGTTGATATTGTAGAAGAAATGGTTCGCCAGAAAGAAGTTATGCATCCAAATGACCTGCGGGTAATTACAGATTACAAAGTACACGAAACTGAAGAGGGTCCAATCCTTACAGTAGATGCAAAGCTTGCTAAAAAGGCGCTGCTGCCTTCTTTCAAAGGCGTACCGTCTGAATAGACATTTGACGCCGGAATATTTTTGAAAGCAAGACGCTTCCTACACAGAAGTCAGCACCCGTAATATATGTTCCTCGCTAACTCCTACTAGTGCAAGCCACTACAACGGAATGTATATCTTCATCCTATTGAGGTTACTTTCCCGCATCGTAATATATAAAAAGCCCGCTATACTAAGTACAGCGGGCTTTCTTTATACTTATTTGACGAGCAACTAGTCCGGACCAGGACAAGCTACGTTGCTCAGTTCCTCGATTTTACCATTTTTGATACGCCAGTCACGAATGCCCTGCATATCCATGAACATCTGGAACATCTGGAAGAAGCCATGCCAGTGTGCATAGTCAGGACCGTTCATTGCTGCACCCTGACGGGCACGACGGCCTTCATGGTGCCAGAGGTAGTACATCATACGCTGGAAGCCATCTCTCCAAGGATCATCACCAAGGAGGTTTTTAGCAGCGAGTTCTTTCTTCATAGCCACTGCTTTATCCCAGTAGATATTGTAGAGCTTCACTGAAGCATCAAGCGTATCCATTGTTGCATTTGTATGAAGTGTAGAGTGACAATTCTTACATACTAAACGCATGCGTTTGCCGCCTTCCACACCGGCACCACGGGTGCCTTCACGAATTTCGGAACGCTTAGTGTAAAGTGTCCACTTCAGACGGGTTTCAGGGTTATGTGTGGTACTCAATTCACCAATACCACTCAAGTGACATACTGCACAGGTAGGTGCATCGTAATCACCGGGTTCCCATGTATCCGGAGCCGCAGTAAAGTTCCACTTCTCTGAATGAGCAGCGTAAACCTGGCCGTGCTTGGATTGGTCATAAATTTCGATGTTTGGATGGTCTGGACCAAGGTGACATGTACCACATGATTCCGGCTTACGTGCTTCCGCAATGGAGAACATATGACGGGTGTGACACACGGAGCAGTTACCAACGGAGCCATCAGGGTAACGCTGACCAGGGCCAGCAGGCCATGTCATGTTGATAGGTTTATTATCAGCACCGAGTTGAATAATTGTACCGTGACACATCTGACAACCTGAAGCACGCGGGGCCATGCCTTCCGGGCTGTTACGGTCAACGCCGACAAATTCAAGACCTTCGTAGTAATACATCAACTTATCGAAGGTAGGGTTGTTCATTACTGGCTCGGATGCCGGTTTAGCATGAGAGCTTTCAAGGAACTGTGAAACTTCTACAGGATGACAGCGGGAACATGTTTTAGAAGATACCATCGGGCTGGTATAGATGTTTGTTCCACGCACACCTTCACATTGACTGGCCATTGGAGATGTTTTTTCTACAACATGACAGTCGTAACAAGAAACCTGAGCATGAGCCATGCGACCGTTTCGCCAGTTATCCACAATGCCAGGGGTTGCTTTTGAGTGACATTCGATACATTTTTTAGCCGCTTCAGAAAAACCACGTTGTACAAGGATCTGCTTATGCAGTCCTCCAAGGGTAGCGTCCCCTTGCGATGTGGCTTTAGGCGTCTCTTGCTGCATCTTCTCCTCAGCCACTACAGAACCCGCGACCAGCATGCAACAGAGCACCATACCAAGTAGGATTACCAAAGTCCTCCGTATATTCATTCCTTTTCCTCCACACACTTTCAGGTTTCCATTCTAACTACAGTTATGACTCCCTGTTGAAATACTTGTTCACGTAGTACATCATGTCCTTATGCCCCACATGCTCATGACACCTTACGCACCGTAACTTATTCTCTTTTCGTAGATACTCACGGTGCGCTAGGATGGCCTTAATGCCCATTTTCGGGGACAACAAGTTGGCATGGCATTTCTGACAAGACGATTCGTACGTGTAGTCTTCACGGTACTGTCGCCGCTCTGACCAGTCATACGTATAGGGGTCGATAATCATGTTCATTATAATATCGCGTGTACCGGTATACGCCTTTGCTGCAACGTACTCTACGAGAGTGCCATGTGGCAGATGACAGTCTACGCATTGGGCAACAACCCCCTGTGGGTTATTCCCCCCATGAGCCGAGGCAAGCCACGCCTGCCTAAACGGTTTCATAGAATGGCACGTTATACAAAAGGTATCAGTGTTCGTCAGTGTAATCATATGACCCGAGGCCAATACCATGACGATGCTTAATACAACACCGGCTACACCCCCTATCAACAATAGATTTTTTCGCTTTTTCCTATCGTTGCTCTGAGGCATAAACCTCCCCTTTGCCAATATTTAAAGGGTAAACTCTAGACAATTGATAAATATTAACACGTTAGAGGTGTATACGTATTATATTTTCGTTCATATCCTCTAAAAATACGTAAGAACATTCGCAACAACCCTGAACATCATACTAAGCGAACGATTACTTTTTTTCATACAGAGATACACTGAGCACAAAAAAAGCCCCGCACAAATGCGGGGCTGAAACTGCCAGTAAAGCATGGTCAAAATTTACGACACCTGATGCAACGCTTCAGGTCTCAAATAAAAATATTTGTTACTCTTGTTCCACTGCCAAACCTAATTTGGCTGGACGAATGTAGTACCGATAGTAGCCAATAATGTTACTCATAAGGAAAAAGCTCTCAAGTCCAATAGCAGACGGTGACCATACGACTATATTATGAGTAATCCACAGAGCTACGCCGAAAAACGTAATCTCTCGCAGCCGTTTATCTGTTTTAGAAAAAGCCGCAACAGTTAACACAAAGGTTGCACCGAAACTAAGAATGCTGACCAGTCCAGCGTACGTCCAAACAGTACCAACCACAGCAAGCATGCTAAAAAAATACATCCACCTGCGTTCAGTTGTATAGCCACTCACAGCATAGCGCACACCGGAGATCGCCATAAGCACTGTTGCCGTCCACTGATCGAGAAGCAAAAAGTGCACTGCCATAAAGAAACAGGCGATAGCAATAGAATGCAGAATATGTTTTCTATTCTTAAACTGAAAAGAAAGGATATCGAAAACGAGTGCTGCACCAACAAGCAATTGTGAAATGAAGAATACGGTCATAATAACCCTTGAACAAAAAATTATGGATGTCGTTATACAGCAATGCAGTACTATAAAAATCTATTGCAGACCATAACAGGTGATAAAACAGAAATCTAAAAAAAGCAGAACATGTTTCATTTACACATTACGTCAAAAATACCTGTTCAACTATCTACCCTCTATCTTAACTTCAGGCATTAACAAATATTTTATAGGCAGTTTTTTATCCATAAAAAAAGCTGACATCATTCCGCGTTGAAAGCTAAAGAGAAACAGAACCCAACCATCTGCATCCTCTCCAAAATACTGCTGGTATTTACAGTGACATACGAGTTAAGCCCCCGAAAAATGTCTTTCTGCATGCATCCCTACAAACCAGTGTACTTAGCGCCTCAACATTACGAAATAATGTCAGCAACTAATTACTAAAATGAGAATATCGCCAAGACAAGTAAAAATATCATTATGTTGTGGAAAGTATAGATTTGCAAACATAGCATTACTTCGAATCAGGTTCTAAACAGCAATATTTCCCCTTACCACATCTGTTAAAAAGCTCTTTTCAACTTAAGCAATAATCAATCTGCGTAGGACTTCCAGATTTTTTATATCTTCAGAAAGATCTTCTCCTTTTGGAGTTTCGAGCACCATAGGTAAATCAATAAATCTTGGGTCATTTACCAAACGTGCAAAGGTCTCTTCTCCCAGTAAGCCCTGCCCAATATGATCATGCCTATCAAGATGGCTTCCCAATCCACCCTTAGAATCATTCACATGCATGAACTTCAAACGATCTATACCGACAATTTTTTCAAACTCAGCAAAGGTCGCGTTGTACCCTTCTTCAGTTGCGATATCATATCCAGCAGCATACGCATGACAGGTGTCAATACATACACCAAGCCTGTCTGCATTATCAGAATATTGTATGATAGCTGCCAACTCAGCGAAAGAGCGCCCAAGTGTTGTGCCCTGCCCTGCCGTGTTTTCGAGCAGTACCATTACACGCTCTGTGCGTGACTCAAGCAGTGCCCTGTCCAGATTTTTCGCAACACGTTCCAAGGCCTCATCAACATCACTTCCCAAATGAGCACCCGGGTGCATCACGACATACGGAATATTCAATTGTTCAGCACGCTCAAGCTCATGAGCAAACGCTGTAACAGATTTCTCTACACCGTCTTCTTTAGGAGAGCCCAAGTTAATTAAATACGAATCGTGCACAGCAATTGGGTAATCACCCCATTCTGCACAGGCTCCACGAAATGCATCAATTTGCTTTTGCTCCAAAGGCTTAGACTTCCACTGTCGCTGGTTTTTCGAAAAAATCTGTAAGGCTGTTCCGTTCACACGCATTATGCGTTCAACAGCTTTTTCCAATCCACCAGTAATAGACATATGGGCACCGAAATTTGGCATTTTTTTCCCTTTATAACCATCAGCAGTACATGCTGAAATGAATTCAAAGAATCACGCAGTCCAATCGTCACCATTTTCAAAGGCTCGACACAGCGTGTTAGTATTCATTTATTGTTCACGGCATCCATTGTCCACCGTAAAAACATGCGCTATAACGCCTCATTCATAGCATACGGGAGTATATGATGTCGTCATCAATGAAATACAAATTTAATCTTTCTGATACTGTTGGCACTGTGGGATATGTTTCCTGTGAACCGCCAACAGATATTACTTTTGAAGAAGCACTTGCATACCTTGAAAAGCATCCGCTTGACGATTTTATGCACAAATATCTGCTGACCAGCGTCCAGAATTTTGATCAAAAGAAATTCAAAGCGCTGCTCAAAACAGCCGTAGAAGACTACACAATCATCAAGCCTGTTCTTGCAGCATTGCTGTACGAAACATGCCTACTCTACGGAAAATTTTCCAAAATGCTTGCGCTGTTTCCTAATGATGCAACTGAACAATTGCAGGAATATACTCCCCTTATCTATATCCGCTGGTTTAAGCGTAAAGATAAGTACGACCATCTTGCATGGATCACCAAGTTCAAAGAAAATATCCACGAACACAAAATGCTTCCCTTGCCGGATGTTGCAGAAGACTTTGATCTGCCGATGCTCTACGAGCCTTGCACAGACGAATTCGTAACCGCCGCAACTATCCGTGATGAACTACTGAAAACTCCACACCGTAATCCGTGGTCACGTCCACCAGCACAGGAAACAACTGACCTCGCACTTAGTCGGTTGAACAAAACACCGCTGTTTGCCGATGTTGAAATGCGTCACATTGCATCCCTGTCTCCTATCGCCCTGCTGCGCAAATGGAACATTGATCTCGCTGTTAAAAACGGTTCTCTAGACTACACACTGCAAGGTCTCGCCACATCATACGGTCGAGGACTGGCTCTAAATGACGCACGAGTCGGGCTTACAATGGAAATCGTCGAGCGCTCTTCCTCATTTGTCTCTTTTAACAAAGAAGGCGTAGTCAACACGCTCAAAGATCATCCGCTCACACATGCCCGCTACTCTGAACTCACAGCACAGGGCATCGCAGCATTCGATCCCAATTTACTTTCTCTTGAAGTTCAGTACGAAGATGAAAAACTCTACTGGATGGAAGGACACACACCAAAGCTAGACGGTGAAGGATACGAGCCTATCCTTGTGCCCGCGCAAATGGTGTACATGTTCTGTAACCTTGATGAAATTTCTCTGCTCTCTTCACCGGGTTCAACCGGACTTGCATCAGGCAACATTCTGGAAGAAGCAAAAGTTTCAGCGCTTATGGAAATTTTTGAGCGTGATGCAGAAGCAACAAAGCCATTCAACAAAAAAGAATGCTTTACCCTCATCACTGAAGATCCGAAGCTCAACATGCTGCTTAACGACTACGCAGCACGTGGTGTACATGTCATGTTCCAAGACATCACCACCGAGTTCGGTATTCCCTGCTACTATGCATTCGTCATGGGCAGACGCGGCGAAGTCTTCCGCGGCACCGGGGCCGGACTTGATGGAAAAAAAGCCATCGTATCTGCATTAACTGAAACGCCGTATCCGTACCCGCAAAGCCCGCCATCAGCACCAGCGCTCCGCGGTATCGAAACACGCAAGCAGGAAGAGCTTCCAAACGTCTCCATGGAAGATCCAATACGCAACGTGCAGATGCTCGAAAAAATGCTTATCGCCAACAACAGACGGCCTGTATACGTTGAACTTGCACGCACAGATTTACAGTTCCCTGTCGTCAAAGCGCTCATTCCAAACATGGAACTCACAGCAGACTTCGACTCGTTTACTCGCGTCAGTCACAGGCTGTTTACCAACTATCTGCGCATGGAAGACTAGCGTCCTGTAGGAACCTGCGGTGCTCTTTGTGTCTCCGACGGGTCTTCGACGAGCCTCCGGCGGCTTAAGAACCCTTTTGAAAAAGGGCTTCTTAAGAATCTCCTAAAACTTTTATTTGCGATACCAGCCCGTTGTTTCCAAAACCTCGCGGCTTATGATTCACTACCTTTCATAAAACAAAAAAGGGCTGTCCTTAATTTAAAGAACAGCCCTTTTTCGTTGTTCAAGTCTCTGCAATTAAGCCGCAAAAAGGATATTCTTACAAAATCTCATCGCATAATAAAAAGTTTTGAAGGGGGTATGGGGGAAACTTTGCAAAAGTTTCAGCCCAGCCGTCGGAGACAAAAAAAGAATCAACAAATTCTATGGTTGCTGAAGTGTAGGAGCAAGAACGATTTCGCGAATGCAAACAGCCTGCGGCTGTTCGTAAGCGAATACGATTGAGTTCGCGACATCTTGAGCGCTCATTACGCCGCCCATTTGTTCTTTCCACTGATTGTAGCCGTCTTTGATTATGTCCGACGTGGTATGACTAAGAAGCTCAGTCTCTGCTGCACCTGGTGCGATGATGATTACACGAACATTATCAGCTGCAACTTCTTCACGGATATTTTCGCTCATAGCGTGCACGGCAAACTTTGTTCCGCAATATACGGCGTGATTTGGGAATGTTTTGCGCCCGGCAACTGAGCTGATGTTGATAATTGTACCCTGCTTACGTTCGCGCATACTCGGAAGAACTGCGTAAATGCCGTTAAGAAGCCCGACCATGTTAACATCTATCATCTTTTGCCATTCTGCTGGGTTCTGCTCATGAACCTGTCCTAGCAACATAACGCCTGCATTGTTTACAATGCAGTCTACAGGACCATAGGTTGCTTCAGCATCAGCTATAGCTTTTACCAATGCTTCACGATCTATTACATCTACCTTGGCGCAGATGGTATTAGGCAAATTTAATGCTTCAAGTCTATCAAGACGGCGGGCTATAAGAAGAAGCGGAAAACCTTTTGCACTTAAAGTACGCGCTGTTGCTTCACCGAAACCTGAACTTGCGCCGGTGATGACTACGAGTGGTTTAGTCATTGTGTATTCTCCAAATGATTATGGGCAATGCCCGTTGTTTTTATTTTGAATAAGAATACACCGATTTTTACCTTTGTATAATATAGAGTTCTTTTGTTTATGATAGGCATAGCCTATGAAAACATATTTCATATAGATTCAATCGATCAGTAGGCAGGAGTGTTTATGGATTTACGATTATTGCGCTACTTCATAGCTGTTTTTGAAGAACAAAATATTACACGTGCCGCTCAGCGTAGCCACGTTTCTCAGCCTTCTATTTCCAGCGCCATTAAGCAGTTAGAAGAATTGCTTGGAGTCGCCTTATTCAAACGCAGCAAACAGGGCGTAGAGCTTACAGAAGAAGCACACCATCTATACCCGCGAGCTAAAAGATTGGTTGACGAAGCACACACGATTGAAGACCTCTTTAAAAGCAATACTGAAGAACGTCATATTACTATTGGTGTTTTTCCAGACTTAAGCCCCAAGCGCCTTGCTGAAGTTCTCGAAACCATGCGTCAACAAATTCCGGGGCTGGTTCCTAGACTTGTTGATATTGATGCTGAATGCGATGCGCGCATTACATTAGACATACTGCGTAATCAGGGCGAAACATGGGTTCCGATATGGGAAGAAGATTATGTACTGTGCATGCGGCCAGATCATGACCTTGCAAATCAAGAATTTGTATTACCAGAAGAATTACACCAGTTCGATTTTATTGAATGCCCACCATGCGAGGCACATCAGCAGACCATCGGGCTATTAGCCTGCGCAGAATTACGTATGAATATTGTCGCAAGCGGCGAACATAAGAGTCAGGTAATGCACCTTGTACAAGCAGGATACGGCATTTCATTTTTGCCGGACGGCGTACTGGAGTCTGGATATAACCTTATTACCATACCGCTAAAAGCACCACGCATGTTTAGACGCATCGGCATTACCTATTCGTCCGATAAGACAGCATCTAATGTTGTTTCAGATGTTGTTAATACGTTTATGCGCTAACATTCATAGAAAAGCCGGAATTTTTATTCACAAAAATTCCGGCTAGTTTACGAGAGTCCCCCGTCGTTCCGCTTCAGGTCTGCACACACCACCCATTTCTTTTTCATTCCTTGTTGGTATTCTTTGTTTTATTTACAGGTAATTGTTGACATTTTCTGCCTTTTGCCTCTTATACTATGCAGTAAGTTAGCAGCATGAGCTTTGCTATAAGGATTTTCATACTCCTTCTGTCCTGAACAATTCCTGCTCAATTACTCATCTCCTTCGCGTCTAATTATCCTCTCCTTCTCCTTTCTTCACGCTGTCTGCTCACCTGCATTCGTGATTACTGAGGTATCCGGCATTGTAATGCTACAGGCATCTCCCGTCTGCTTTTTCAAGAATGGAGCAGACGAGAGTTTTATGCATGTATTGTTACTGCCTTGTTTATTGTGGCGTACATGACCTAGCTACTTCTAATAAGGAGGAATGGTAATGGCAGAACAAAACAAGCAGCAAGAAGAAGTTGTTGTCGATAAGGGGTATGCCAGTTGGTCTGATTTAGTAAAACTCGAAGACTATTGGGCAATATGGCTTGGATTTACAATTCTAATTATCGGCCTCATTATCTATCTACCTAATGAGCCAAAAAATTTACGTGAAACCATTGCCGAGTCTAATGCGATCATGCAACTGGAAGCAAACAAAGCTCCATTTAAAACAATTGAATACTACAAGGCTGCTGACGCTAAAGGAATGAAGGCAACCTCCTCTCCTATTGCAAAAACAATTCAAAAATTCCAAAACAAACCACATGGCTGGTCTACTAACCCGCTTGATGCTTTCTTCATGGACAGCACACAGGCAGATGCAAAAAAAGCCAAAGCTGTTACCAAGTATGAAAAAGTAAAAAAAGCTGAGGATGAAGCCCTTGCTGCCGCAACCATTGCTCAGGCAGCTGCCAATGAGACAAACTTTGCCAATGCAGAACTGAACCAAAAAGCATCAGACGCAATCAGCGACTGGCGTAACCAAAAGTTCGCTGCCGGTAAGGCTAAAAAGAAAACAAAGGTATCTCCATACAACCAACTGACATGGCTCATCATACTATGTGTTGCTCTTGGTATATTCTTCGCCATTGGACGCGCAGCAATGGGATACAGCCCTGTTAAGTTTTTTATCGGATTCTTTTTTGTTTTCGCCATTGCCACGCTTGCATATGTTGCAGCACAGCAAAGCACCATGAAAGGACTCGGTATCGGGTACGCAGCATGGGCAATTCTCTTCGGCCTTCTCATCTCAAACACAGTGGGTACACCTAAGTGGGTTATGCCTGCCGTACAGACAGAATACTTTATTAAAACAGGCCTTGTTCTTCTGGGTGCTGAGGTTCTCTTTAGTAAAATCGTTGCTATCGGCATCCCGGGCATTTTCGTTGCATGGGTGGTAACACCAGTTGTACTCATCACGACATTCATTTTCGGTCAGAAAGTGGTAAAAATGCCGTCTAAGACGCTGAACATAGTTATTTCCGCGGATATGTCTGTTTGTGGTGTTTCCGCAGCTATCGCAACCGCAGCAGCGTGTCGTGCTAAAAAAGAAGAACTAACCCTCTCGGTTGGTCTCTCCCTCGTGTTCACATCCATCATGATGATCCTTATGCCTGCATTCATTAAAGCTGTAGATATGCCATTTATTCTCGGTGGCGCATGGATGGGTGGTACTATTGATGCGACAGGCGCTGTTGCAGCGGCTGGTGCCTTCCTTTCACAGAAAGCACTGTACGTTGCAGCAACCATTAAAATGATCCAGAACGTACTCATCGGTATCACCGCATTTGGTGTTGCAATTTACTGGTGCACCCGTGTTGATTGCACCCCGGGTCGCTCTGTAAACGCATGGGAAATCTGGTACCGATTCCCTAAATTCGTACTTGGCTTCCTAGCCGCTTCTATTCTTTTCTCATGGATTTATGGTTCAATGGGACCAGATGTTGGGTACGCAATGGTTGACCACGGCGTAATTCGTGGCTTCTCCAAAGCATTCCGCGGTTGGTTCTTCTGCCTTGCCTTTGTATCCATCGGCCTTGCGACAAACTTCCGCGAGCTCGCTCATTACTTTAAGGGCGGCAAACCGCTTATCCTGTATGTATGCGGTCAGTCTTTCAACCTTATCCTTACACTGGCAATGGCATACCTCATGTTCTACGTGGTGTTCCCGGAAATTACCGCGAAGATCTAACATGTAACGATAAAGGATAATTCGTATGCAGCAAAGCAGCGCAAAACGCTTTCTATCGTTCGCATCCGGAGTTTTCATAATCTGGCTGTTTATGTTCGTATTCTCCCCAATGCTGCTTAACCATGTAGAATCTGCCAACACTCTTGCAACCTTCATCCAGCAGAACGATATTAACTCCGGTGCCATTTACTGGACGGATGTTGAAATAACTGCCGATGCCGAGTTGGGTGCAAGGTCGACAGTAACATATCTCCCAAAAGGGAAATAGCAACATCAAAATTGTTTTAGACAGATTGAGACAAACTTGTGCAGTGCAAGGCGCAATAAAAAATCTGAGGGAAGCATATTTAGACATATGTGAGCGTCTGATTTTTTCGAAGTAACGCAGCAATGTGCGGGTTTGTCAGCAGGCTGAAGGGAGCGGTTGAAACCGCTCCCTTTTTCTTATATCACCATCATATAAGACCCCAATAAAGTGTTGCATAACCTTCGATGTCCCTTTGGTGCCTCTTTGTTTTTATTGACTAGCGCCTTTAGGAAACGCAAAGGTTTCGCCCGCCCCTTAATCTTTTAGAAACGCATCTCGCGCGACTCAAAAATCACTCTTTACCGCACTTCATATCCATTTTGTTTTCACAAGATAAAAGAGACATCATGAAATACAACCATCTTGGAATCCCCACAGATATTCCACAAAAAGACGAAATTCATCTTCCTCATTTAAAGATGCACGTCACTGACCACGAGAACAATCTATACGGAATTCAGTGGATGCGCTTCGATGCCGATGCACCTTATCCTGAACTGGTGAAAACAGTTCCACATGTCGCTTTTGTTGTAGAAAATCTTGCCGAAGCGTTAGAAGGGAAAAAAGTTATTATTAAACCGAACTCGCCAAGTGAGGGACTTACCGTTGCATTCATCGAAGAAAATAACGCACCTGTCGAATTGATGGAATATAAATAGGCACAACGTCCCTTACATAAGCCATAAAAAAAGCCACTCCCAAAGGAGTGGCTTACTGTCATTCTATATAATCAAACTTGAAGCTGCCGATAACGCGGATTGCATCCCAAAGGACACCGTGCAGTTATAACACTGCTCCGTCACAACACTCCTGCAAAGCTATAGATTGCAACGATCTGCAAAGTCTATCAGATCAAACAGATCAAACTTTACGATACGTTGTTATTACTCGGCTTTCTTTTTACCGTTCTTACGAGTCCACCAGTTGCTATCAGGACCTTTGTACCACCAGTCGGTGTGGTCTGTTTCACTGATACGCTGAGCAAGCTCACGACCAAATTCTGTACGCAGACGCGGCAGCGCCCCCTGCATCCATTTACCGGCATATTTGTTACCGAGATCAAATTCTTCCTTAAGGTTCAGAATAAGATCAATCTGGTCTGCATCCTGAGCAAGTTTTGCTTCCAGAGACTCCGCTTCTTCAAGCTCATCCCAGTACGGCATAACTAAGCACTCAAGACCAGTTCCATCAAGTGCATGAGTAAATGCAGCTTTTGGATCGCTGGTGTTGTAAATACGGTTTACATAGTTAAAATCACCAATGCGAGCCTCATGAAAATCATGAAAAAGGCACATCATTGCTGTGTGTACAGGATCCGCACCTGCTTCGTTGGCGAGAACAAATCCGATAATGGCTGTTCTAAAAGAGTGCTCTGCGACGTTCTCACTACCGGAACCTAAAAACTGGTATCCACTACGCGGAGTTTTGCGCAGCATACCTGCTTCAAACAAAAAATCAGCGAGGCGGGTAAGCTTCTCGCGTCCTTGTAAATTCACCTGAGGATCGCAGGCTGTCATCGTCTCTCTCCTGTGCTAACTAATGCGCAATACTTATTCATTTTAACTTATTATCGATCACTTAAACACTTACGTGTAGAAGCATTAGCCGCAACTCATACGCCCTTTGTCTATCACTGTACAGCCGCACATTTCTCACTCTGGCATATTGACAACATGCTCATATAGCCATATTGCTAAATGGCTATTCAGGAGAACACATGCACAACTTTATTAGAATCACAAAATCACTTTCAGACCCAACACGCGTCCGTATACTCGGCTTACTGCTCGGGGGCGAACTGTGTGTATGTAATATTGTGGAAATTATGGGCCTTGCACAGCCTACAGTTTCCCGTCACTTAAAACAGTGTACTGACGCCGGTCTCACCATTGGCCGAAAAGCAGGCGGATGGACGCATTATCGCCTCGCAACAGACAGCACTGATATGTATATTTCAACGCTTTTAGACTTGCTGCAGCAAGCTATAAAAACAGATGAAGAATTTACGATCTTACAATCAAATCTATTAACCTTAAAAAAAATTAAGAACATTCTTTAGCGAGGTTACTGCCATGAAGCCACTCGAAACCACCCCTCCCAATAAAAAAGAAGAAAAAAGCTCCTGCTCCATATATGGCTGAAGTCCAAATAAAGGTGGCGAGTTCGCTGCCCAGGCTTTCGGAGCTCCTAAAACTGACAATACCGCACCGAAAAATCCATTTGAATCTCCGTGCGCATGTGGCGCCGCTCCTGTCCAAGGTAAAAAAGCGTGTTTTTCATTTTCATTCTACTGCATTGTTGGAACAATCGCTCTACTTGGGTGGGGACTGCTCTATTCTCAGTTACCGACTATTGCGGATACCCTGACAGGTATGATTCCAAACGTTGAAGCTGGCAGCCATCTATCGGAATCCATCCGGTTCTTCTTATATGATACTCCGAAAATTCTGCTGCTGCTAAGTCTGGTTGTTTTCGCTGTTGGTGTTCTACGTACTTGGATTACTCCGGAACGCAGCCGTAAATACCTTACTGGCAGAGAATCCCTCGGTAACGTTATTGCAGCGTGTGTCGGCATAATCACGCCGTTCTGTTCCTGTTCTGCTGTACCACTCTTTTTAGGATTTGTAGCAGCCGGTATTCCGCTTGGTGTAACCTTCTCATTTTTGATCGCCGCACCAATGGTAAACGAAATCGCTTTGGTTCTGTTGTACGGTCTCTTTGGATTCAAAGTAGCAGCACTATACCTTGTGACTGGTGTAACCATTGCGGTTATTGCAGGTTGGGTACTTGGTAAGATGAAACTGGATCACATGTTGGAACCGTGGGTTCGTCAAATTCGTGATGACGGTACCAACAAGTCTCCAGTCTATCCTAGCATTGCTCACCGCCTAGACTTTGCTTGGGATTCTGTTGTCGATATTCTGGGAAAAACATGGTTATACATTGTTATTGGTATCGCAATCGGTGCCGGTATCCACGGCTATGTTCCAGAAGGTGCAATGGCATCCATTATGGGTAAAGATGCATGGTGGAGTGTTCCTGCCGCAGTTGCTATCGGTGTACCAATGTATGCCAGTGCCGCAGGCATTATCCCTATTGTCTCTGCCCTGTTAGGCAAGGGTGCTGCGCTGGGTACCGCACTTGCATTTATGATGTCTGTTGTAGCTCTCAGTCTTCCTGAAATGGTTATTCTTAGAAAAGTACTTAGCATAAAGCTTATCACTATCTATGTAGCCATTGTTGCTTCCGGCATTCTGGTTGTTGGCTTCCTGTTCAACATTGTTATTTAGTTAAGCTCACACGACAATAAACAAGAAAACGGCATGGTAAATTCCATGCCGTTTTCTATTCAATATCAAACAATTGCAAACAGTTTCAGACACCTTAGTCTGCGCCGATTTGCGTAAAAAAATGTCTTATGCGTAGTGAAACTATCCGCGACTTCCCCACCGCTTACCAAAAACCCAGAACAAGATCAGTGTGACAACTGCTCCAAGGGTATCTGCAAGCATATCTTTTTGCGCATCCCAAATGTCTCCCTGACTTCCGAGAAACTCAATGCCAGCCTTGCCGCCTTCAAGCACTGCATATTGCCATTCAATAATCTCATACGCTGCCGCAATGGACATAATGGTGAATAATGCAAAAAGAGTTGTAACTATTGGCCCTGCAAGTTTTCTACGAACAAACAATTCTGCAATCGGGTATGCATAGAACCCCACAGAAAAATGCCCGATTCTGTCAAAATGATTGCGTTCAAACCCAAAAAGATCTGTCACCCATTCAAAAGGTACACCTGCAAAGGTGTAATGCCCACCTATTGTATGCCAAAACAGCCAAAACGCCATGAGGCCATAAGACACGTTTGAAAATCTAAAAAATGGAAACGTGACACAAAGTAAAATGAAAATTGCTGCAACAGGGATAACTTCCGCAATCCATACTTCTCTTGAAACAGGAGCTATGCCCATTACACCAAAAAAAACTGTAAAGACTGCAGCAAGAATGAATGGAAAATTCTGTGCAGTAAATATTCGACCCATGATTTCCTCCAAAGTAGTGTTCCATGATAATGTATTGCCAAAATCATTAGGAACCTATAGTACAAAAATACTACATTTAACACATCAAATCATCGTTCAGCATATATACAATGGGGCACGTTATGCAGCTACGATTTCGCTTTAGTATAGTCTGTACATTTATATGCTGTGCGCTCTTTTTCATTCTACCGCATTCTGCACATAGCGAACCTGTACTCTTCATTACAGAGAATCTTCCCCCCATCGTATACACTCAGAATGGTCATTTAAAAGGGTACAACATTGACCTGTTGAAACTGCTCTGGAAAAGCATGAATATGTCAGAGCACGAAATTAAAGTTCAGCCCTGGCCTCGATCGATTAGAGATTTCGATTCCAGCACGCCAACGTGCCTTTTCCCTGTAGCAATTACGGAAGAACGAAAGAAAAGGTATCGTTGCGTCACAACGCCCATTCAATTTGATGTAGCTATTATCACACACAAACGAAACGAAAAGTTATTTACGACTCCTGCCCATATTAAACGTGCACGCATGTGTGTACCAAAGGCAGCGAGCATATTACCCCTACTCCGCAAACAGGGATACACTGATAAGAACTTCGACTTCGGAACGACCTTTCCTTGTAGTGTAAAGAAATTCTTCAAAGGGCGTGCTCCACTTATTGTCGGAAGCATTCCTAATATACTCTACAATTATCGTCTAATCGGCGGAGATTCATCAAAGCTTAGAGTGCTCACGACTGTTGCAAACATTCCTAACGGATTCATATTTAACGACGCTGTCCCTCAACATTTTATAGACAACTTCCAAGAAGCAATGAATACGTTTGTTGATTCAGAAGAAGCAAAAGAGATCTATAAAAAAGAAATGCGATACTATTACCCGAAACTTTAGTCTGAAAAAAGCATAAAAAAAAGCCCACCAATGGTGGGCTTTCACTGTAACTATAGCTTAGTAACGAGGACGACGTTCGCGTGGACGAGCTTCGTTAACTTTGAGGCTACGACCATCATGCTCGCTACCATTGAGAGCATCAATAGCTTCCTGAGCGCCGTTGTCTTCCATTTCAACAAAACCGAAGCCACGGGAGCGGCCAGTTTCGCGATCTTCAACTACGCGAGCAGAAATAACTTCGCCGTAACCCTGAAAAAGGTTACGCAAATCATCATCACCAACAGACCAGGCAAGGTTGCCAACATAAATATTCTTAGACACGAAAAAACTCCAAAAAATAAAAAACAAGATGCGCGTACGCACCTACAAAAGAAGTGAACCCCATATGGGTCCAATCCTTCTCCAAAACAACGGCAGAAAAATAGAACAAACTGCAATCTGCCTATGCATAGCGCAACTGCCTACGGCACATAACGCTTTAACATTTGTCTAAAAATCGAGGAACAACCTTAAGCCGAAGCTTGCGTCACTCGAGAGTCCACTTGTAACACAACAGCCAAGCATTTGAAAATAAAATATTTCAAATATTAATTCTCAAAGTAAAAAAATAACAGTACCATTTATCTTGAAAATCCAACATGTTTTATAGCAATATTTTTTTATCCAAGAATTATGACCTAATCACCTGATTCTAATAGATAAACAGTCGCCGGATTGATCAAAAAAAGTCTACCCTGCTTCAATTCTTCTTCACGGGTGCAAAAACCATTTTCCGGAAGTGCGTGCGTTGCTGTTTTTTCTAAACTGGAATCGATAAACCGAATCTCACTGCCCGTATATTCTTTCACGGCAGTCCAGTGGCTAATCAATGGTGCACCACGGAATGGCAAATAGCGTTTAAATTGTAAGACAACCCCCTTGCCTCCCGCCTGTTCGAAAAGAGTTGTTCCCTTATGTTTATCAATAGAGCTCCATTCGCGAACCACATGAAGCACATCAGCAATACTGGCCTTCCCATCTGGAAAAGGTTGTGTATAGTGTACTGACGAACCTTCGTTACGTATCACCTTTATAAAGGACTGTACTTCCGCAATGTAGTCAGTGCGGTTACATACGATTTTTTCCCAGCCATCGACATCCTTTGAAAAACTCATTAGCCCAGCATAAAACAACTTGCGCGCTTCCCAGTGATTAATACCGTGAGTCCGCTGCATTGCATTAAGTACTGCATATAATGCACAAAAATTATCCAACTTACCTTGAAACAAAGCTTCCATCGGGCAGTATATCCTCTCTCTAAAGTCTTTTCCAAAGTCTGATGTGACACAAACAATTTGCACTAGCAAGAGCTCTACCCGTTAGTAACTATAATCCCCATTATTCCTTTTTTAACTAGACAAGTTATTCTGATCCGTATATTAATCTCTCAAATATATCTGGATAAATTGATATGCAAATAATCACATTACCTGCTGAACTACAAAAAATCTGTCTCCAATGGCGCTGCGAAGGCGTTAAAGTTGGTCTTGTCCCAACTATGGGTTACTTCCACGAAGGGCATAAAAACCTTATGCGCATTGCCCGTGAAAAGTCGGACAAACTCATTGTAACTCTCTTTGTGAATCCGACTCAGTTCGGTGCAAATGAAGACCTTGATGCGTACCCGAAAGATCACGAGAATGATGCCAATACAGCCCGTGAATTGGGTGCAGACATATTATTTATCCCTGAGCCGGGAAGTATGTATGCTGAAGACCATGCAACATGGGTAGAAGTACCACAGCTTGCTCAAGGCCTGTGTTCTACCAGCCGTCCAACACACTTTAGGGGAGTCTCCACTGTAGTTACAAAACTATTGATACTAACCCTGCCTGAATACGCTGTATTCGGCGAAAAGGACTGGCAGCAGCTTGCAATTATCCGACGCATGACCCGAGATTTGAACCTGCCGACCACTATCATCAATGGTCCACTTGTTCGAGAAAATGACGGTCTTGCTATGAGTTCACGAAATGCATACCTCACACAAGAGGAACGCGCACAAGCCAAGCATATTAATGCTGGCATACGAGCCGGTGCAGATGCCTTTACACTGGGTGAACGTGATGTTGAACAACTTAAGGCTGTTATCCGTGAATACTGGAGCAAGCATCTGCCACTAGGCAAAGAAGATTATCTCGAATTTATTGATCCGGATTCTATCGAGCCGATCACCAAAATTACCGATAGAGCACGTTGCGCAGTAGCTGTGTTCGTCGGAAAAGCAAGACTATTAGACAACTGGCCATTCTACCTGTAAACGGAGAAACCATGACCAAGACGCGGGAAAAGCGAACCCCATGGCAGCACCTAAAGTACTTTTTACGTGTTAACCTTATTGCCGGTTTTCTTTTTCTTGCGCCCATTGTCGTAACAGTCTTTATCCTGCGTGTCCTTCTAAGATGGGCAGACAATGCATGGAAATGGATGCCGGACTCCATGAGACTTCCTGAATATTTAGGAATCCCCGAAACCGGAACTGGTATCATACTTGTTTTTATTATTTTAGTGTGTACCGGCTTGCTGGTTCGCAACTATGTAGGGAAGGTCGTCGCACGTACAATTGAAAAAATAATTCTTAAGCTTCCGGGAATAAACCGGTTTTACGCTGCAACGAATCAACTTTTCATTAGCGTCTTTAAACGTCCTGCAGAAGAATTTAAACAAGTTGTTCTTATTGAATATCCACGCCCTGGGCTATATGCCTTGGCGTTTGTTACAGGCATCGCCGTTGGTGAAATTCAACGAAAAACCGAAGAAAAGGTGCTGAACATATTTGTTCCTACAACACCGAACCCTACTTCCGGTTTTTACTTGATGGTTCCGCAAGAGGACACCATCAAGCTTGATCTTTCCGTCGAAGATGCCTTTAAGATTCTCATTTCGGGCGGCATTCTTAATCCAGAATCGCCAGAACTGAGCCGAAAAATGAATTTGAATACAAAAACATCATCTGATTAGAGGAGCTCCCATAATGATGATCAACAACAAGGGTAAATACCACTTTACCTCTGAGTCTGTTACTGAAGGTCACCCGGATAAAGTTGCTGACGCGATTTCTGATGCAATTCTTGATACCATCATGGCTCAGGACCCTGAGTGTCGTGTTGCTTGTGAAACTCTTGTTACCACAGGTATGGCTGTTATCGCTGGTGAAATTAGCACCACCGGCTACGCGGACTTCCCAACCGTAGTTCGTGATACCATCCGTGAAATTGGCTACACAAGCTCTGACATGGGCTTTGATGCTGATACTTGCGCAGTTATCTCCTCTATTGACAAACAGTCTCCAGACATCGCACAGGGTGTTGATCAGACCAACCCTGAAGATCAGGGTGCAGGCGACCAGGGCATGATGTTCGGTTACGCATGTAACGAAACACCAACCCTCATGCCAGCTCCAATTTACTGGTCCCACAAACTTTCCGAGCGCCTCACCGCTGCACGTAAAAACAACGATCTCGACTTCCTCCGCCCTGATGGTAAAACAGAAGTATCGTTTGAATACCTCGACGGCAAACCAACCCGTATCGACACTGTTGTTATTTCTTCCCAGCACAAAGACGGCGTGTCTCAGGACGACATCGTTGACGGCATCCGTGAAGAAGTTATCAATAAGACTCTTCCTGCCGAGCTCATCGACAGCGCAACCCGTATCTTCATTAACACCACCGGTCGTTTTGTAATCGGCGGCCCTATGGGTGACTGCGGTCTTACCGGCCGTAAAATCATTCAGGATACATACGGCGGCATGGGTCACCACGGCGGCGGCGCATTCTCCGGCAAAGACCCTTCCAAAGTAGACCGTTCTGCTGCCTACATGGGTCGTTACATTTGCTAAAAACGTTGTTGCAGCTGGCCTTGCACCTACTTGTGAAGTTCAGATTGCTTACGTAATCGGTGTTGCTGAGCCTGTATCTGTTCTTGCTACTTCTTTCGGTACTTCTGAAATTCCGGATGAAATTCTTACCAAAGCTGTTAAGGAAGTATTCGACCTGCGTCCTTACGGTATCAGCAAGACTCTTGACCTCAAACGCCCTATCTACAAAAAATCTGCATGCTACGGTCACTTTGGTCGTGAGCTTCCTGAATTCCGCTGGGAAGCAACTGACGCAGTTGACGCACTTCGCACTGCTGCGAAAGTATAGCTGCTGTTTATATTGCAAAATATAAGGGTGGAGCTTCTGGCTCCACCCTTTTTTATTTCAACAGTTGTTTCAAATGATTTCGAAAGAGCTCTCCGGTAGAAAGAGGTCTGCACCCCCACAAGGGACAGGTATCCGTAACACTCGTTTCTCTTAAACAGTTACTGGCGCAAGCACCCCACGAAAGGGGCACCCTCTCGACTGCGATTTCAAAGTGATATTTCACCAATAAACACTACGCGCAAGAACACTTACTCATCTGTAATCAATTACGTTAATAGAAATTGATATCTGTAAAGAGTCACGCTACAGTGCGACCATGCGTATGTATTATTTTTGCATGCTTCGCACTATTGCAGCTATGTCTATTCTGCTAGTTGCATGTGCTGTGCTCACCCCCACCACCGCAACTGCCAAAGGTAGATTACGCATCGTATACGACCTTCCCGAACCGGAAGATGTGGTTGCTGCACGTATTATTCATCAATCAGAAGTTGCAGAAGAAGTTGCTCAAATAGTCGAAGAGTGGAACCTGCTAACAGAAGATGTCGTTTTACGATTTGGAACGCAGATCGGACCGCATTTTACAGTTTTGCATAACGGCAATCTGGAAATTCAAATCCCATACGACTTCTTCAGCAGCACTGAAAAAATGTTCGCTGCAAAAAAATATATTGATCAGACAAGCCCCGTTACTTCTGCATTAAACACACTTCACCACGCCATATACCATGAGCTAGGTCACGCTATTCTATATTCTCAACCGACAGGGATTACAGAAAAAATGGAAGAAGAAGCTGTAGACAACCTCTCTGCCATTCTTCTTATCAGCGTATACGAAGACGGAGCAAACGTCGCAGCAAGCGCTGCCAAGGCATTCCAGTTACTGGCAACCGAGCCTGAATCGAGCCTCAACACAAAAGACGACATCCGCCGTGTGCAGGAGATTAATTGCCTCATCTACGGCAGCAATCCTGAAAATTACAAAGAACTGTTAACAGACATCCCTGTAAACAGTGAAGCTCTCTGCCCTACTCGCTTCCTCAAGTACCACAAACAATGGGAAGCTATTCTTAATATTCCTTTACCGGATTAACCTTGCTTATCCGAATTGTGCCCTTTATCTATCTAAACAAGTTGAGCCTCTCAGTTTAACGACAATAAAATCCGGAATTCAGGCAACCCACGACACAGGTTAGACCCGAATAGAAATTTTTGCAGATGGACTTTCAGCGGCTCTTCGACTTCCAGAAGCTGGAATTGCTCGTGTAGATGATTCCACAACAACACGTGCACCCTTGGTAGAATGCTGTGGGCTTTCCGCAGCACGATCACTTTCAGCAACCGCATCATTACTGCGACGCACTTCCTTACTTTGATCAAGATTCAAAAGTCTTCCAGCTCGAGCACCTATGCGGGCACGTCTTGAATACGAAAGATCCAACGGACCATGGTAGGAAGCACTATTGTCAGCTTGACTACTTTCTTCAAAATTCATTTGCGCCTGAAGCAACGAAGTCATTGAACTCATTTTATCATCAAGAGCTTTATGCACAGCCCGAGAAGATTCAATCGTTACTCGAATATACCTAGAATGATCTGTTTGCTGGTTAACAAACAAGTTTGAGACACCAGCAGGCTTCTTCTGCATAGATTGAGCAGTTTTTTGGAGCTGTGTCATTTCCACAGGCTTACTTAATAAAGAATTTACTAACGACATAACTACAACCTGGCTTATAATTTTAATCCCCAAGCTATACGCACCCTATATACTCATCGTCATCTTCTTATAAGCCATTAACAAAAAATCAACATTTCTAGACAATTAAATATTTATTTACACACCAACAAAGGAGGAAATAGCACTTCCTATACACCACATGCCTTCATTATTTCTTCAGTCCCTTCTTAGGGCATAATTCTTCCATCTCACAGACATCACATAGTGGATTGCGGGCAATGCATACATCACGTCCAAACGAAACAAGCATATGATTTACAAAACCCCATTCTTCTCTTGGAAAAAGTGGAAGTAGTTCTTTTTCCACAATGGTCGGGTTTGTCGCTTTTGTCAGCCCAAGGCGAAATACAATACGCTTTACATGCGTATCAATAGCAATTCCTTCGTTAATCCCATACCCATTCCAAAGCACAACATTGGCAGTTTTTCGTGCCGCACCCGCAAGCGTTATGACTTCTTCCGAAGTCTTAGGAATTTCGCCATCATAAACATCCACCACCCGCTGCGCTGCCGCCACAATATTTTTAGCCTTATTACGATAAAAGCCAGTGGAACGCACAACCTCTTCTACATCTAAAATATCTGCTTCTGCCAGCTCATAAGGGGTTGGCCAGCGATCAAATAACACTGGAGTAACCATGTTCACGCGCGCGTCAGTGCACTGAGCAGAAAGAACGGTGGCTACGAACAACTCCCATACAGTTCCGAAATTTAAATGAGTGGATTTGGTTGGGTATCGCTTATGTAATCGCGCCAGCATTTCCAACGCACGTTCTTTCTTACGCATTATATCTCCAGAAAACTTATTGAGAATTAATAATTAAACCATAACGGTTTAATATATAATAAAAAAATAATGGGTGACTTTCAGTATTTTTGCAGTAGAAAGCCCCTTTGGCAAGTTGCGATGTCACAAAAAAAATGTCCCAGTGATTTTTTTATGGTTATCACTTTTTTATGTAAGTGCACGTTGAACAATTGCCCTCGCTCTAAACTTTTTGTACTGTCCCCCAGTTGTTAATGCACTTCAACACAACGGAGATGTCATGTCTTTTATCGTGTATATGACGGCTTCAACTCCAGAAGAAGCACGGTCTATTGGTAAAGAGCTTGTTTCACAAAATCTTGCCGCATGTATCAACATTTTTCCCAATGTAGAATCAATCTATAAGTGGGAAGACGAAGTGCAGTCAGCACATGAAGTTGTTTTGATTGCAAAGACATCGGAAGATAAAGTTACCGCACTTACGCAAGCTGTGCGAGAACTTCATAGCTACGATATACCCTGTATAATATCTTTACCAATTACAGGCGGAAATCCAGAATTTCTGTCTTGGATTGAACACGAAACACGCTAGGAGCACTAGTTAAATGTCCATTTATGTATTCGGCTCTATCGCCTATGACCGCATTATGAACTTCGAAGGCAAATTTGCTGATCACATTCTTCCTGACAAAATTCACATGCTCAACGTATGTTTCTTCATTGAACGTCTGGAAGAAAAACTTGGCGGTACAGCAGGAAACATAGCTCATTCCCTTGCATTGCTCGGCGAAAAACCAACGGTTCTCTCCACCGTTGGTAAAGATTTTGACCGTTACAAAAAGGTAATGGAAGAACAGAATCTGCCACTCGAAGGCATCCGTGTTGTTGACGACCTCTTCACTGCAAGTGCACACATCACAACAGATCAGAGTGACAACCAAATCACCGGCTTCCATCCGGGCGCTATGATTCATCCATGCAACTACGAATTCCCGACTATTTCTAAAGAAAATGACATCGCGATCATTTCACCGGGCAACAAAGACGACATGATGAATCTGCCTAAATATTTCCGCGAAAACGGCATCCGCTACATTTTCGATCCTGGTCAGCAGATTACCATTTTCTCTGGCGAAGAAATGCTTGAGTGCATCGAAGGTGCGTACATGCTCGTATCAAATGATTACGAGCTTGAACTCATTAAAAATGCTACCGGCCTCTCAAAAGAACAGCTTCTCAAAAAATGCAGCTACATCATCACCACCCTCGCAGAAAATGGCTCTCGTATCGATAACGGCAGCCCTGTAGAAGTTGGTATTGCAAAGCCGACTAAATCTGTAGACCCAACCGGCTGTGGCGATGCATTCCGCGCCGGTCTCATTAAAGGCATAATCGACGGCAAATCCGTTGAAGAATCTGCAAAACTCGGTGCTGTTTGCGCAAGTTACTGCGTAGAACACTACGGCACCCGCGAGCATTCATTCACCCAAGAAGAATTCGACGCTCGCTACGCTGAAGCCTTCTGCGCTTAGTTCAATTAGAGTAGATTCTATGGTGCGTTGATGTATCCGAAGGCTAGAAAATTTAAGTAGCTGCAACAACCGTGTGTAGTTACTACTTGTTATCTTGCTTTTTAAGCGGGTTGCGACTTTGTTGTCGCAACCCGCTTTTTTATATCCTGTAACCAAAACAGCGTGCAGTTTTAATACCATGAAATCCGGTGGATACTTTTACGAAGGTACAGAATCAGCATAAGATACGTAGAGATTGACGACTTAGCCTTTTCCTGTGCACAGTTGTAATAGATTCCTTCGAATTTCATTAAAACGACATGCAGTGCGACACCAAAAACGACGCACTGCACATTTCACGCAACAAACAAGACGAGGAGATATCATGGCAAAATTTTTCAAAGCTAACGAAATAGCTACAATTGCAGTAGAAATTGAAAAGAAAGGCCGAGAATTTTATCTGCGTCTGGAAGAAGCCGCCAAAACTGAAAAAACACGCGAACTCTTCCATTACCTTGCTGTTGAAGAAACAAAACACCAAGGTATCTTTCAGGCACTCGTAGACCGTCTCGGTGACATTGAATTACCGGCTTGGGCTACAACTGACGAATACAGCTCATACATCGAAGGCCTGATCGAATCCCACGCCCTATTCTCCGATGAAGCCGTTGAGAAGCGAATGGCAGCCATGGACGACGAAAAAGAAGCCATCAGAATGGCAATGAGTTTCGAAAAAGACACCCTGCTCTTTTTCATCGAAATGGAAACCTTTGTGCCGGACTCTGAAAAAGCAGCAGTCCGTGAATGTGCTCAGGAAGAAAAACTCCACCTCATCAGACTTCAGGCGATGTACTCACAGATGTAGCTAATAACCTCAGAGTGACGTTCTTTAATCCACATAATCCCTCTGCACATAGACAGAATAGTTTTTTAGGATTTGAAACAGAAAAGTTTTCTTTGCTATATTACTTTAGCTAGCTTTAAAAGAAGACTCCTCTGGATGTAATGTGATGACTTTCATCCATCCCAAATACATTCGTACACTCTTTGATGTATTCCACAAATAAAAGCTTAGAAGGGAAACCTTCTAAGCTTTTATACTATGCTCTGACTGTGAAAAAAGTCGACAAGTCCGCAAGATAACAGGTTTGAACCACACCACCATCTTAACCATAAGGGCACAGAATATTGGATTCAGTGTTTTTCAAAGTGCCCAATCTACCCAGACAAGCCTCATCATTCCCGACGAGGGACTAATTATCTTCAGGCTCGTAGCCAGCGTCTTTAATCATTTCAGCGATAAGTTCAGGATCAACACACTCAGTAGGACCGTAACTAACTTCGCCTGTTGCATAATTCACGTTTACAACTTCAACTCCATCCGCTGTTTTTACAACATTGGAGATGGTAGCTGCACAATCAGGACTCTTCATTCCGGACACTTTCAACGTCGCCATATTTTTCTCCTCCAGCTTGTGGAATGCAATACACGAAATAAAATAATCGTAGGTAGGTAAATATCTCTTTCACGAACCACAGAAACAGCGCCAGCCCGCGGAAGATAACCATAATAGAAACAAATAATTATACGTCCCTATTATATCGCGTAATCCCTACCATGCCAATAGGAAATACGACTTGCTTCACTTGCACCCGCTACTGTTATACCGTATTGATACACACCGCAGTCACGCGGCAACGATACATTTTACGGAGAGTTGTCATGAACGATATGGTGGCACTTGATTTTTCCAACACCGGATACATCTACATGTTCCTTATCTGGTCTGTCGCGGGATTTATCGGCGCAGGATTTGCTCATAAAAAAGGTCGTAATCCTTTCTTCTGGGGAATTCTTTGTTTGATTGTTCCTATGGCACTTTTCGCCATTGGCGGAATGAGAGCACCGGGCGAACCTGTCCCTGAACGATTCCGCGAAGAAGACGACACAACTTCTCCTCAATAATACACTTCCCGTCTACCCCACGGACGATAACGAGATTTTTTTATGATTGAACGTAAATTTCATATAATGACTTTTGGCTGTCAGATGAACGTCAGCGATTCCGACTGGCTGAAGCGTACTCTTGCATCCAGAGGCTTTACTGAATGCGAAAAACCGGAAGATGCTTCTGTTTTCATCGTAAATACCTGTTCTGTTCGAGATAAGCCTGAACAGAAAGTATACAGCCTCCTCGGGCGCATTAAGGTTATGACCAAGGGTCGCGAGGACGTCATTGTCGCTGTGGGCGGCTGTGTTGCACAGCAAGTAGGTCGTGGATTCTTTAAGCGCTTTAAACAGGTTCGCCTTGTTTTTGGCACAGACGGACTCTCTTCTGCACCGCAGGCACTGGATCGCCTTGTTGATGATCCATCCCTGCGCATGAGCCTTCTGGATTTTTCAGAAGAATATCCGGATCGTGACGGAAACTGGGATGGTTCTGAAGAAGCACCTGTTTCCAGCTTTGTTAATATCATGACAGGTTGTGATAACTTTTGCGCATACTGCATCGTTCCGTATACACGCGGACGCCAGAAATCGCGCCCGACTCAGGCTATTCTTGATGAATGTAAAGATTTACTTTCCCGTGGTACCCGCGAGATTACTCTGCTCGGTCAGAACGTAAACTCATTCGGACAGGACAGCCACGGCGATGGAACATCATTCACTGAATTGCTGTACAAAATTGCTGAGCTGGATGGTCTTAAACGTCTACGCTTCGTAACATCGCACCCTAAAGACATCGCGGATGAAGTCATCGAAGCTTTCGGTAAGCTGGATGTCCTTTGCCCACGTCTTCACCTGCCGTTACAATCCGGCTCTGATGCCATTTTGAAAAAAATGGGTCGTAAATACGATATCGAAAAATATCTCTCCATTGTCGAAAAATTGAAAGCGGTTCGCCCTGACATTCAGTTAACGACAGATATGATCATCGGCTTTCCGGGTGAAACTGAAGAAGATTTCCTTGAGACTATGCGTATTGCAAAAATTGCAGACTACGCACAGAGCTTCTCTTTCAACTACTCCGACCGTCCGGGCACAAGAGCTGAGAAGCTTCCGATAAAAGTTGAAAAGAAAGTCATGCAGGAGCGCTTGTCACGCTATCAAGCATGGCAGACTGATAATACTGAACGTATCCTGCAATCTATGGTAGGTAGAAAACTGGACATTCTTTTCGAAGGAGTCAGCAGACGTCCCGGAACCGAGGGCGTGTCTTGGCAAGGTCGGGATGCATATGGTCAGTTGGTGATCGTTACACTACCAGAGGGTGAAGATATTACAGGGAAAATTCTTCCTGTAACTGTTACCCAAGCCACCAGACACTCTCTCATTGCTGAAAAGGCAGGAGACACATGGTAAGAATGGAAGTCGCCGGACTTTCCCTTGATAAAAAGACCCGAGCCCCCATACTCATGCTGAAAGATCTGGCAGGCGATAAAATGCTGAACATCTGGATCGGTGCAATGGAGGCAATGGCTATTTCCATCTTCCTTAATCAGGTGGAAGTTCCACGCCCACTGACACATGACCTTATGCTTAACAGCATAGAAGAGTTAGGTGCCCAGCTACTGGGAGTGGATATTGTTCGCGTTGAAAACGGAACATACTTTGCGGAATTAGACGTCGACATGGGGGGAAAACGCAGCCGTATTGACTGTAGACCATCCGATGCCGTTGCACTTGCCTTGCGCGCTGGAATACCAATTCTTGTATCCAGAAACGTGTTGGAAGCAACCTACAACGAAACAGGTCGCACCCCGCAACCAAACGATCCTGCAACTGATGGCGCAGCTCAAATGATGCGTTCTGCACACAACAGCCAGCAGACACAGGAAGATTCAAGACGCTTAGCACAAGCATCTGACCCCAAAAGAGATGATGAGTCTCTTGCTGATCTGCTAAAAAAAATGCAGCCGGGCACTAAATATAAAATGTAAAAAAAGCGCTCTACTCTGTAGGGCGCTTTTTTCTGTATTATTTTTATTTACCTTTACGAACCATAGGATAATAGTCTCCCTTTATCTATACTTCATGCCTCGTTGACGTCTCCGCCACCCGCGCATCTCATTTCTCATCGCTTTGGAAACTCATAATGAACTATCATCCACAACGAATCGCCATCTCTGCGCATGCACAAAAGTCAGGAGGAATTATGCTCCGTTACTGGCTGTTTTTGTTGGCAGCAATCGTAAGTGAAATTGCCGGAACAACATCGCTAAAAGCCTTTGATGATATTCATTCCGGACGTGTCGGTGTCATTGCCACCAGCACATTTATTGCGTTGTCTTACTACCTTCTGTCAAAAGCTGTAATGCGCATCCCCCTTGGCATTGCATACACTTGCTGGGAAGGAGTAGGACTGGCCCTCGTAGCTATGACGAGTTTCTTTTTATTTAACGAACCAATGCCACCCCTTAAACTCATCGGCATTATCTGCGTCATGTCCGGTCTCATCTGGTTACATCAAGTCATGAGGAATTCTCATGATTAATGCTCTACTCTGGATTCTCGGCTCTATCGGGTTAGATATTGCGGCGAACTGGGCCATCAAACGCTCTAGAGGATTTTCCTTGAAACGCTGGGGTTTCCTTTCCATTTTTCTTGTCATCGGCGCATTCTTAATGCTTAAACCAGCCCTGTCATATTTCCATCTGTCAGTTGCATATGCACTTTGGGGCGTAGGTGGTATTGTCGGGAGTTTTATTGTAGATCGTGTCGCTTTCCATGTTCATCTCAGCCCGCGCATCATTCCGCCGATTCTACTTATGATTTTAGGGATCATACTAATTAATGTTACAACCCCTCCTGTACATTAATTAGAACAAAGCAGTAACATTCTGTTTTTGATTAAGAAAAGGCTTCTATACCCTTTCACTATTGTTTGTGCTATGACCCCACAAACGTTACAGCATATAGACATAACAGGTGAACACACATGAGTAGACCAGACTCTCCGGCAATCACGACACTCAAAAATATGGCCGCACTTTTCAACGGCAAAACACTTGCAGACAACACTAACGTCTGGCGTGTTGCCCCACAAATTTCTGATTCATTTATTGAAAAGCTTAAAGTCAAATGGGCGGAAGTTCGCGCAACGGCTCTTCCTAAAGAGTTCCACTCAAAAAATAAAAAGCGTGAAGCACTTAACGATATTTCATTCACAGTTGACGGCATTGAGATTTTTCCTAAAATCTACACCCGTAACGATTACAAACATGCCCTGCTGCATAGCTTCTTTTTTTCTGAAGCACGCCGAAATTTCAGCACCATGTGTTACTTGATGCAAAATAACATTCCAACAACAGAGCCATTAGCACTGCTGTCTGGAAACAGATTGCATCCAGGTACAGAAACAGTTCTCTTCACACGAAAACTTGAAGATACAGATATATACTTCTATGACTTCCGTGAAATGCTGCACGGTTTTACACAAGAAAAACGTAATGCCTTTTTCATCCTTTTTGGACAAAAAATGGCAGAACTGCACAATCTTGGAATCTACACAGAAGATACTGACAAGAACATTTCTGTCCGCCCAAAAGGCGACACATATGATCTTCATTTTTATGACTTCGACAACTTCTACCCATGGCGTTTCATGAATTTGAAACGCTCCAAGCATGGGGTGTTGCATAGCCTTTTCTGCACACGCTATGATGCAAGCTTAGAGGAGTCAAAAATCTTCATAGAAGCGTATTTAATAGTCCGGCAACGTCCAGACTTAAAAGAAGCACTGCTTGAGTTAGTTACCGACTTTATCGCAGCTGGCGGATCTAAAAATAAATAAAAAAAGGTGAGTGGCATATGCCACTCACCTTTTTTTTTATTATGTAATTTCTACAATACACGCGAATTTCTTGCGTATACTGCCTTGAAGTTATTACCTGCTATGGCATGAACCATTTTTCGAGGCGTACTTCAAAGTACTTCTGCGGATGGTTACAAGCAGGACAAACTTCCGGAGAAGTCAAACCTTCGTGAACATACCCACAGTTAATACAGCGCCAAACTGCTGGTTTTGCTTTCTTAAAAATATCACCATTCTCAATTGAGTTCATCAACGCAAGGTAACGCTGTTCGTGATGTTTCTCAGCAATTGCAATCGAATGCATTGTTGAAGCAACTACTGGAAAGCCTTCCTGAGCAGCAATTTCTGCAAATTCAGGATACATTTCCATGTATTCATGACGTTCACCAGCAGCAGACTCTTTCAGGTTGGTAACGGTGTCAGCGATAATACCTGCAGGGAATGAGGCTGTAATCTCAGCTTCGCCACCTTCTAAAAACTTGAAAAGGCGTTTAGCATGAGCTTTTTCCTGCAATGCAGTTTCTTCAAAGATTTTAGAAATCTGAACATACCCTTCTTTATTAGCAACACCCGCAAAGAAATCATATCGGTTACGAGCCTGAGACTCACCGGCAAATGCTGTTAAAATATTCTTCTCTGTTTTAGTGCCTTTAAGCTTACTCATGTATTTACTCCCAGCTAATGGTAATGATTCTTGTTAAGTTCTTTTTTTCTTCTATCCCAATATGATATCTATGTGCAAGGAAATTTTAACTAAATTATAAATACTTGAGAAAACACGCATTCACACTACACTTCTTTCCAAGGCTATGAGTCAGCAAAGCGAATATTATGCTCCACTCATTGTGGACAAAGTACCCAGCCACCCAGTATACAATAAGGTGTTGCGTTTGCTGCACACTATACCCACCATGCAGACGCATTCAAACAACAGGATATTACGTAATGATTGACCTTCATGTTCACACCTCCCTCAGCACTGGTGACCAGACTCCGGCCACAGCCATGCGCTTTGCCAAAGCGGCAGGTTACCGGGCTATCGCATTTACAGAGCATGTGGACGCCACCAATATGCAGCGAGTTCTGGAAAGCCTGCTGCCTATGATCCGTACCTACTCCCTGTATTCTGGCATCGATCTTTACGCAGGGGTTGAGCTTACACATGTTCCCCCACAGCTTATTCCCGATGCCATTGCAGAAGCAAGAAAAATTGGTGCACAGATTATTTGTGTGCACGGGCAAACCATTGCCGACATAGTTGATGAGGGAACCAACCTTGCTGCAATTGAAGGTGGTGCAGACTACCTTGCTCACCCCGGGCTCATCACAGAACAGGAAGCCACGCTTGCAGCAGAAAAAAATGTGTATCTTGAAATTACGGCCCGTGCAGAACATGCCCTAACGAACGGGCACATCGTTAAAGCCGCAAACCTTACTAGTGCTCCGCTTATTCTTAACAACGGTGGATACCGAGGGTACGATTTTATCAATAAAGACAGGCGACGCGCTATTGCTCTTGGCGCAGGAATGTCTAAAGAACTATATCAACAAACAGAAAACAATTCCCGCATGATCGTTTCTAAAATGATGATGCTGTAATCACACGCCAGCACCTTTCGATTTCAGGAGTTTTTATGAATTCTGCTCAAAACATTATTGCCTCTGCACTGACTTTTCTGCTTGTGCTCACTGCGACTCCTGTTTTTGCCGAACAATCGAGTTCAGCGAACGAAAAAAGTACACAAGCTTTTTACGAAACCATTCGCACAAACCCGCTTACTCTACGCGGATTTGTCTCCGGCATGCCTAAAGGCGGCGACCTGCGTGTCAGATTAAAAGAATCTATCTATCCAGAAGATTATCTGCTGCTGGCAGAAAGAGAAAACTACTGCATCACCCTGCCCAGCTACTTTGCAGTACCGCCGTTGAATGGCGTGTGCCCTCCGGGCACATCTCCAGCAAAAAAATTCTTCAGCACTGAAGAGAATTACCAAAAAGCCATTGAACAACTTTCTGCTTCATCATCTTTTAATTCAAAACAAAAGATAATTTCACAGAACGACATCACTCCGGATCAGTTCGGATTCCTGCTCGGTACAGTTGTGGAAAATGCAGCATACCAACATCTTGACTATCTTGAGGTACTTTTACCGTGGGTTCCGGAAAAGCTTATGAAAGATGCTGGCAATATGGAGTGGAAAGGTACACCGAATGATATGTATGCAACGCTGGCTGCCCTGCCAACTATGGCATCCATAGAGACAGGCAAAGAGCGCATCACATCTTTTATGGCAGGTACAAAAAAATACCTGCAAAATGAGTCTACACCGCCTGTCATGGTTCGCATGATTGCGAGTGTTGACCGCACCCAGCCTCCATCTATGGTTTTTGCACAACTCATCTACGCATTTAAAACAGCAGCTGCTGCTCCACGATTTGTCGGAGTAGCACTAACCGGTGATGAAAAGCACCCTGTTGCCCTGCGTGATTATGGACTTCAGATAGAGATGCTCAACACGCTCACGAGCATGGAAGCTTACGCTGACGTTAAAACTATTATTACTGCTGGCTACCTTGAATTCGGCATGATTCAGCCTTCAAAATTTAAAGATAGAATTCGCATGGCAGTAACCAAAGGCAATGCCACACGCATTAGCCATGGATCTTCTATCATGTATGAAAACAATCCATTTGAGCTACTTAAGGCTCTTTCCGAGCAAAAAATCCCAGTTGAAATCGCCCTCACCAGTGAAGAAATTGTACGCTCCATTTCAGGTGCTGATAACCCGTTTCCTGTTTTTCAGAAATATGACGTTCCAGTTGTTCTTGTAACTGAAAGTGCCGGACTAACACGCATTGATATCACCAACGAATACGTACGCGCAGCACATGACTACAACCTGTCCTATACTGACCTTAAAACATTGGTTCGAAACAGCCTTGAATACAGTCTGCTTCCGGGCAAAAGCTTATGGAAAAGTGTAAGCCCCTACGCTATGGGCAGCGAGTGCAGCGATTCTTTAACAAACAAAAAAACAGGTCTATGCCAAAAGCTGTTAGTAGAAAGCCAAAAAGCCAAAAAGCAATGGGATCTGGAAGCAAAGTTTATTGAGTTTGAACGCAAATTTTCTTCCCGTTAACACTTACATATTCACGTCAAAGGCTGCACTTTACAGTGCAGCCTTTTTTCATTCCCAACATACCGCCATAAAATCACTTTTTTTCTTTGCATATCAAGTATCTTCGTTGACTTCGTGCCTTTTATGATTGTACAGAATACCAGATCTAATAAGAGTATAACGCTTAACCTGTCCCGTTTTTTAAAGATTTCTCTTTGCAATCCGATAGTTGTTGTAAGACAACTTCAAACTCGCATAAGAGGCAGTTAATGCTCGACTACTCTAAATTCAAAGAAGTTAGCGAACTTTATTTGAAAGGAAAAAACCGCGAAGCAAAGTATCTTCTGAAAGAGCTTCAGTCGAAGTATATTTCGCTTTGTGATCAGATATCTACGCTCAAGATTCAGGTAAAAGAATATGACGACATTCTTCATTTTTCTAAAAACCTGATTTTTGACGGTAATTACTATTGGTTAAAAACAGGCAGTGTCCGACATGGCCCGTTCTGCGCAGAGTGCTGTAAAGAAGAAGGAATGCTCGTACGTCTGCCTCATGGTAGCACAAAAAAAATATGCTGGCGTTGTGGTAAACAATACAATGTTCACGCTGCTCAGCAAGTACAGCCAAACGAAAGAAAAATGGGCAAAGTAATTCCCCTACATGCCTATGCCGCTTCTTCCGAAAAACTTGACGACTCTATCACTAATAAACAGGCGATACACGACTAACTTATTCAGCGACGTTTCCCCAGCACAGATCCCGCAAACCACTTAGTTAAGTTATACTATAGAGGCGCTATATGAGCACACCCAAAAAACCTGAACACGCACTCATTATTAATGGAAACAGTGCTGAAGCCGCATTAGATAGAAAAATGTTGTTTCGCATTGGAATCCGTAGTGCACTAATAGTAGATTCAGTCTCTGGAACGTTTCGCTCGTTATCCAAGGCTCAGTCAGGTGAAATTGCTTCATTTGACTTGATACTCTGCGGTGCTCAGATGAAAGATGGCGACGCTCACTATTTAATAGATAAGCTCAAAAGCATCCGAACCCAAATAGGTGTTCCAGTTCTTGCCGTTTCAACTTCACCGACAAAAGATTTTGTGATGCGTACCCTCACGTTAGGCCACTCATCTTTTTTAGCCCGACCATACACAATGGACGGACTCGTTCAGCAAGTGATTCATGCCGTTCGTAACACTTACGGCATAGCAATTCCGGCATCAGCACAGCCACAGGGTTCCCAGGATACAACAGCATTGCTAGAACCGGAACCAGATACAGCAGAAACCCTTTGCGAACGCGGCAAAAAGCTACTGAAAAACCATCATTGGGACAGCGCTATCGAAACGTTCTCCCAAGCCATTTCCCTTAATCCAAAACACGGTGCTGCCTATGTTGGACGCGCTAAAGCATGGAAAGGGAAAAGAGATAATGAGCAGTACATACAAGAACTTAATGCCGCTGGCGATATTTACATGGCGCAACACGACTATGAAGGTGCCGCAAATGCACTTAAGCCACTGTACGCCACTCATGAAAAAGAGAACCCGCTGTACATCACCGCAAAATCACTCCTACAAGAAGGTGATTTTACAAACGCAGCATCTGCGTACTTGCACGGTGAAAAATTAAGTCCCGGCGTACACCTGCATCAACAAATTTCTCGTGCCTGCATGTTTACAAGAGCCCCGCAGCAAGCTGCAAAAGGAATATGCAAAAAGATTTATGAGCAAGGTCACGAAGAAAAAGCAAAGCTCCTATACAAGAGAATTGTAGGTGCTCCTGCCCGGCGGCACCCCTCGAGGCAGATAAAGGTAAACTGGCTAGACAGCTATCCAGCGTTATCTGAAATTGTCTCTGTAGCTAAATACAGCTATCAGGCATACCAGTCATTCCAGCATCCATAACTATGCAATAACAGGCCAAACGCGACAAAATGCTTTTTTGCTCAATCATTACTAAAAACAAAATGCCCCGAAAGTACTTCTTTCGGGGCATTTTTATGCACAACAATCTGTGTCCAAGAAAATGTTAGTATCCTTGGTCCAGTTCGCGCAAATAGCGGAAAAGTAATTTAGAAGATTTTAACGGCTTCTCTTTTTCCATTTCTTTTTGCGTATTACGCACAAGCTGACGAAGTTTTTGCATATCCACATTCGGGTATGATTCAACAACAGTATTAAGTGCTTCTCTATCGCCTTGAATCAAGCGTTCGCGCAAGCGCTCCAAGTGATGAAAATCAGCACTCTGAGCAGCTTTGCCTTCCTGTACTTCCTCAATACGCGCCCTAATCGGCTCGATATCTACTTCACGAAGCATTTTGCCAATGTACTGCATTTTACGGCGTTTGGCTTCGTGCTTAGTAATTGTGTGCAGTTCTTCATATTCCTGCATCAAGAAATCCGGAAGATTAAAAGAACGAATAGCGCTGATCGGATAAGATGCCAGCTCTTCTCCAATTTTCTGGATAGCTGTGCTACGGCGCTTCTTTTCTGATCGGCTTAAATATCCGTCGTCCTCTTCAAATTCCACTTCCTGTTCATGATCTGTAACCATCTTAGACCTCCAAGATGGTCTGCTTCTACCGCAGGGAGTTACATTCGTAAAGCCTATGCATACACAAGAGCGTTTTTCCTCACACAAAAACAGTCATTATCTAAAATTCCACATCGCGCTTGGTAGCTCCACATAAAATTCAATATCATGTCGCGGCAATTCGATAAGCAACATCAGAGTATCTGACGGCTCCAGTCTGAAAACATTATCGAACAAACGGGAAATAATTTCTTCCCGTGTAACTGCCGACTCACTTGCAACCTGATCTGCGGCCGAACGCACAACGGTTGTAGCCTCATGGTGCAAAAGAATCCGCTCTGGATCAACAGGAACGGCAATTTCCCCAAACCGTTCTGTTTGCAGTTTCTTTGCTAAATAGTATTGTCTCATTGATAATTGCATACTATCTCCGCGCTTGAACAGCCTACCGATACATATTATACTAAAGTACTATACAACGTATACTGGGCTGTTTTTTTCAGTTTACAAACCTGTTGCTTAATCTAAACGACCACATTGATTGAGGCATCTGTGCAAACATTTCAATTTTTTGCTCTGGCAAAGATATAGCCACTACAAGCGGCCCTGCGGGTTCAATGTAGTATATATTATTATAAAGGTGCTGTTGGAGGTTATCTTGATGTAGCCCCAATCTTTCTGCTAACGTTTCAGCACTTTTGATCAATGCATCTCTTCCATCATCGTTTAGTTTTATATCCTCATAATCAATATGAATCGCACCGGTTACGTTGTACTCAATTTTAATTTTTTCAATAATATCTAGTCTTACATTGGCTTCTTTCATGTGCTGCTCCTTCTTTTACAATAATAGGATTTTTATCTTACTATAATGCAACACAAAGAATGCTGTATCAAAGTCATTTAGTTATACAATTTTCTTTGTTCTATGTTACTCTCTTAGTCTTTAAAGTTTATTCAGCAACCACGCTTTTTATATTACAACACATCTTGTCTTGACCTTACCGTTACTAAATTCCATGTAAGCATGACATAGGTACTACAACAGTGCGAACCCCATTATACAGAACTATCATCCGTTACATTAAAGTTGCACCGTTTCCACATGCAACCGCACTAACATTGTTGTTTGTAGCTACAACACTTTACATTGAGGCCCATTTCATCCTGAATAATGGAGTTTCACTCTATGGGACTGTACTTTTTATTCTTTCTGCACTTTTTGGATGGGGCGTTATTTTATGTCAGGCTGATGCCTTTTCTCGCTTTAGAGAATTCAAAAGAATCAAAGCTATCTTTTCGCGCAGAGGATTCACCCCGCGTATCCTCAAGCTCGTTTCCACTTCCCGCTGTCAGCGCGATGCTGCCCTTCTTGCAGCAAAAGAAACAGGACACCGCCATCTTGCTGCTACCTATTTTAAAAAGCTTGGCTATCGCTGGTATCATATTATTCCGGATGCAATATCCCGAAATCCTATGAACTTCTTTAGCTCAAGCTTCCTGCGAACAACCTTTCTGCCTCGTAAAGACACTTTGCAGCAATAAAACCGTTTTAATAGTGAACAAAGTATGCAACCATGCTGCTTAACAAATATACTACGGCGCAGTGCCCATCACAGCTGCACCGTTGTTGAGCAATACGGAGGCACTATGACAAAAACTATTGACCTGACTCTTTCTGTTACTGAAACCCCACAGAATCTCGCCCGCCATGCCGCAACAATCTTTGTTGACCGTTGCCACGACGCAATCGAAAAACGCGGAGAATACAACGTAGCAATTTCCGGCGGTCACACGCCGAAACTCTTTTTTGAAGTTCTTGCATCATCGCAGTTCTGTGCGAACATCCCATGGGAAAAGGTAAACTTTTACTGGGTAGATGAACGATGTGTAGGGCCGGACGATGAGCAATCAAATTATCGTCTTGCAAAAGAAGAATTGCTTCACAAAGTATCTGCAACCCATTTTTACAGAATGAAAGGCGAGATCAATTCGCAGGAAGCTGCGGATGAATATGAAAGCCTTCTCCGCCGCCACTTCCAACTTGGAGATGGCGAGGTTCCACGCTTTGACTTCATCCTGCTCGGGATGGGACCAGATGGGCACACAGCATCACTCTTCCCTGGCTATGATGGCATCGAGATTACCGACAGACTGGTAACTGATCAGTACATTCGTGAAATGGAAGCATGGCGCATTACACTCACCCTGCCTGTTCTGAACAATGCACGTGCATGCGTTTTCCTCATTCAAGGAAAAGAAAAACATGGTGTGCTTGTAAAGGCACTCGACCTGTTAGGCGAAAGAACACTACCAGCTCAAAGAGTTCAGCCTCATAAGGGAAGGCTCTACTGGGTTGTTGATCAAGACGCATACAATGGTTAATTTTATATAAAAAAAGCCCTTGTTCCTAGGAACAAGGGCTTTTTTTATATTCTCGTTTACGTGTCAGTAATATCATCAATCAAAGCATTGCCGTTCGTAAGTTCAACAACAGCAGCAGAAAAATTCTCGGCATGTTCTTTCGGCATCTCAACAACAAAAGTGACATCTGCACCAAAAGCTTCTTCCAGTACTTTTATCTCATACTCCGGCAGCATTCGCTTGAATAATGTCACGGCGCTATAGTCCATAATGACCTCTAGCCGTATCGGTGTAATTTTTTCTCGAGTAGGGACTGTTTCCAGCCCAAGCTTCACCATACCGGAATATGCACGAACAAGTCCGCCAGTACCTAATTTGGTTCCGCCAAAATATCTTGTAACGACAGCAGCAACTTCCCCTACATCAGCATGCAGCAGCATGTTTAGCATGGGTTTTCCTGCTGTACCGTGCGGTTCTCCATCGTCACTCATACCAACCAAAGCCGTCGTTCCGGGAGGCCCCGCCTGATACGCCCAGCAGTTATGCGTGGCATCGGGAAATTCTGCCTTTACAGCAGAGACAAATGCTTTTGCTTCTTCCACGGAAGGCGTATGAGCCAGCGTTACAATAAACTGGCTCTTCTTAATGCTATCTTCAACACGATACTGTTTCGTATCTGGAATAAGGTACCTATCTGACATGCAATGCAAATACCCCTCTGAAGAGCTCCTTGCAATTCTTTTTACGGCAATAAAAAAGAGAGCCTCAAGGTGAGGCTCTCTTATAACACTCTATATACTACCCGACAGCTATATCGCTTTAGATGTCGCCATCAGGTAAATTTCATGCGGATCAAGAATCAGAATAACAGAACCATCGCCCATAATTGTTGCACCGGAAATACCTTTAAGATCACCAAGGTATTCACCAAGTGGCTTAATAACGATTTCCTGACGCTCATGTAGCTTATCTACAACAAGTCCGAGTCTTCTATCGTTATCATGAATAACAACCACTGAGAGTACGCCTGTTTCTTCAGAACGCGGTAAGTCGAGCAGGTCTGACATGTAGACAAGACCAAGAACTTCACCACGCAACGTAACAGCTTTACGACCGTTCACATCCGTAAGACGTTGTGCTTCGATTTTTGTTGTCTCAGAAACAGCATCAAGCGGAATTGCAAATTCTTCTCCGGCAACATTGACCATAAGAGCGTCAATAATAGCCAGTGTAAGCGGCAGAGTAAGTGTAAAACGAGTGCCCTTTCCAAGTTCGGAATTGATGGACACACTACCCTTAAGGTTTTTAATGTTAGTACGAACAACGTCCATACCAACACCTCGACCAGAAATATCCGTAATGGTTTCAGCTGAAGAGAAGCCTGGTGCAAAAATCAGTTCCATTGCTTCGCGATCATCAAGGAGTTTCGCTTCATCAACACCAAGAAGACCTTTCTTAACAGCAACTTCACGCATTTTTTCAGGATCAATGCCTTTACCATCATCTTCAATTTCGATGGCTACGGAGTTACCTCTGTAGTATGCGCGCAGATGGACTGTACCTTTGCCCTGCTTACCTGCTTTCAGGCGATCTTCTTCAGACTCTACACCGTGGTCCATTGCATTTCGAATAAGGTGAACAAGTGGATCACCGATAACTTCGACAACGCTTTTATCCAGTTCTGTCTCTTCGCCTTCCATAATTAATTCAACCTGCTTGCCGCTTTTGCGAGAAAGATCTCGAACCAAACGCGGGAAACGGGAGAATACGGAAGATACAGGAACCATGCGAACCTTCATGATTGTATCCTGAAGATCGTCGGAAATACGTGCCATTGCGTATGTTGTTTCAGTCAAAGACTGAGCAACTTCCTGAATGTCTACGTTCTGTCCGTCTTCAAGATTACGGGCAAGCATGGTGTACCTATTTCGGTTAATAATAAGCTCACCGATGAGGTTCATCAAATGGTCAAGCTTTTCATGGTCAACACGAATCGTACTGGATGATTTAGGCTTCTGCTGTTTTGCAGGTGCCTTTTCTTTCGCCTTAGCGGGGGCAGGAGCTACTGCCGGTTTGGGAGCTGCTTTCACTTCCGGTTTAGGCGCTGTTTTTGGTGCAGGCTTCGGTACTGCTAGAGTTGCAACTGGCTTGACCAGTTCCGGTTCGACTGGCGCAGCAGGCTCAGGAGATTGCTGAACCGGCGCTAGTTCCGGCTCTTCAACAAGAGCATTGGCGACAAAAGAAACAGGAGAATCTGCACTGCCGGTATCTGGCAGTTCAAGGTTGAGTTCCAATTCTTCCTGTGGTTCAGGAGAACGCTCGCCCACACCTTTTAGTCTTGCACTGGTATCAATGCTAAGAGAAAAAACAGCCAACTCTGCATCAACCATATCATTCAGAATTTCAATTTCCTGAAGCAACAAGTCGAGCATAAGCGCAAAGTCCATGTCCGCATTTCGACCGGAATCCACGAGACCTGCTGTACGTTCAGCTTGAACACGAGGCTTATCATACTGCATATAGCTGCATGAATTCTGCGTAGTGACAAGGCTACGGTACAGGCTGTTAATAAACTCTTCCTGAGAAGAATCTCTTTCTAATTCTTTGACTGCAATTTCTATTGCGACACGCTGCTGAGTGAGTGTTACGATGAAGATATCCATATCTTCTTTGTCGTACTCTGGAATTTCTTCCACTTCTTCAACAGGCTCTTCCACTGGTGCAGGGGCAGGCGCGTCCTTAGCAACTTCAGGGAATTCGCCATGCTCTACAGCGTGGCGCAACACAGATAAAATTTCGGATAGGTCGAACTGCGGAACAAGACCGGATTCAGCATCAATTTTATTAACAAGAATATCAATAAAATCTACACAACGAAGCAAGGTATCAATAAGTCCCTGAGTAACAGGAAGCTCACCCTTACGAGTTCGGTTAAGCAAAGTTTCAGCTTCGTGTGTGAGGCTGTTTAGCTCGTGAAAACCAATGATGCCGCTATTACCCTTCAAGTTATGGAAAAAACGGAACAGATCATTTACAAGAGCATCATTATCATCTGGATTCTGCTCAAGCTCGAGAAGCCCATTACTCAGATCGGCCGTATTCTCAATGGCTTCTTCAATAAAGTCTCGCAGGTGCCCCTCGCCAAAAGACGTAAGCGCGTAAAGCTCGCCTTCCGGAAGGTCTACGACAACACGGCTGCCAGTATCCAGTTCAGCTTCTTCTAATTCAATAAAATTGTCTTCCTGCACAGCTTCGAGAGGCGTGTCTTCTACAGCGGCAGTTTTAGGTTCATTAGATTCAGCAACACTTGCTGCCGGTGCCGGAACATCTCCAGCAAGCAGTGCATCAAGTGTCTGGTTAATCGGCTCGGTAGCTACGTCGCCTTCCTCCCCCTCATTCTCAAGGTTATCGATGATCTTACGTAAAGCATCTGTAGCCTCAAGAATCACATCCATTATCGCAGGAGTGGCTGCCATAGTCCCTTTGCGCAATTCGTCCATGATGTTCTCAGCACGGTGCGCAAGTGTGTTCATTTTATTGAGACCAAGAAAACCGGATGCGCCCTTTAATGAGTGCATCGGCCTAAAGATTTCATTCAATAACGAGGTATCTTCCGGATCTTTTTCAAGTTCCAACAAGTTTGGCTCGATAGTCTCCAGATGTTCTTTTGCTTCGATAATAAAATCAGCAAAAATTTCCGGATCTAAAAAATCTTGGCTCATACTTTGTCCCCAAATGGATGTAGTGAAAAACGCATAATACAGGCAAGCCCAACAACCGCCTGTTATCTGTCTAATATTGTATCGGTAGTATTTTACAGATAATTAGAAAACATAAAGAAAAAACAAACCGATGGCATGCAGAACGCATTTAGGTCACAGAAAAGCTACTGCAAGCAACCACTTGCAGTAGCAAAAAGATCACAACGTCGTTTAGCCAAGCAACATTCGAACGTTTCGAACCATTTTTTCTGGCTGTGCTGGTTTTACCATGTACAAGTTCGCTCCAAGGCTCATACCAAGCTTAATATCCTGCTCCTGTCCTTCAGTAGAAAGAACAACAATAGGCATGTCGCGGTATGTGTCCTGCTTGCGCACGTTTTCAATGAATGTAAAACCGTCCATGTGTGGCATGTTAATATCTGTAATGATTAGATCAACAGCCCCACAAGAATACAATTTTTCCAAACCATCAAGACCGTCTTCCGCAGCAGTAACCTTAAAGCCTTCATTTTTCATAATAAACGCTACGAGATTTCGAACTGTCTTGGAATCGTCTACAATCAGAATATGTTTACTCATTTTTAGCGCTCTCTATCCTTCAAGAATGGCTTCAACAATATTATCAACAGAAATAATACTTATGAGCGCGTCATCAGATTTCATTAAACCAAAGATATACTGCACTGCGACTCCCAGATGAGATTCAACAGCCCAGTCAATGGAATCCTGCGGCACTCTGTACATGGTATGCACAGTGTCGATAACAAGCCCGAACTGGAGTCCGTGCCGTTTACAAACCACAATAAATCTATCTGACCGCTCTTGTTCTTCTAAACCAGCAATGCCGAGTAATTCCCGCAATTGAATAATCGGCGTTACTATCCCCCGTAAATTAATGACTCCGGTCACAAAAGGTGGTGCAACGGGAAGTTTGGTTGCTGGCAAGCTCCGGATTACTTCCTGAACTGCGTTAATTGGAACAGTAAATTCTTGGCGTCCAAGAAAAAAACTGACCATTTGCAATTCGCTTTCATTACGAAGCTGTTCAAGTAAATCTGGCTCTCTCTCTAAGCCACCATGCCAACTTCCCTCTTCAGCCACTGAAGCCTGTGTATCAACGACTGAACTGTCTTCCGTAACGGATTTGCTTGCAGAAGTTGCAAAATCATCCAGAATAGGCTCAGTAACTGCAAATTCAGGAGCCGGAGCTCTTAATGCAGTAAACGTGACTTCCACCTCATCTTCTTCAAAAGATGAAGGCGTATTCATCTTTTGGACAAGTTCTTCAGCAGGAGCAGCCAGAGTAACTGTCGGAACCGGTTCTACCGTTGAGGAAGACTCATAAGATGAGCCAACTGCAGTAAGAACACATTCCGGCTCTATGGGGTTATTCAACCCAAGTCGCTCTAATGCTTCTGCTTCATTCACCCCAAGGTATTTTGACATAAATGCTGCTTCAGCCGCAGTAAAAGTGTTTGCGGGTTCAGCCTGCACAACATCAAATAAATGATCTTCAAAGTATTCTTCAGGAGTTTTTACCATAAGCTTTCTACCTCTTTTGCCAAAAGCTCATACCCACGTGCTCCACGGCAGGATGCATCGATTTCATATACACTCCTTCCCAGAGCGCTTGCGTCCCTAAAACGGGTATCAACCCCAATTACTGAGGAAAACATTAAATCCCCCATTTTTCTACCGAGCAGATCCAGTACTCTACGGCACGCTCCTGCCCGCTTATCATACATTGTAGCCAATGCCCGATACGTAACTGGTTTTGGCAGAACCTTATTAAGGGTACGCAGTGTATCAAAAAGCAATTTCAGCCCATGCAACGCTAAAAAATCTGTTTGGATGGGTATAATTAACAGATCACAAGCAACAATCGCATTTACCTGAAGCATCCCAAGCTGGGGCGGACAGTCCAAGAGAATATAGTCATACTGATCACGAACCTCTTCGAGCGCAGATTTAAGCAAACTGCCCTTTCCGTGTTTTTCCTTAAGATCAACCTCTAACTCTGAAAGCCTGATAGATGCCGGCGCAACGTCAAAATATTGACCTTCTTTTCTATCAATTAACTGCTTCCATAACAAAGGCCAAACCTTACGCGGTGCTGTAAACAAATCATATGTTGTTCTCTGCACTGTATCCGGAAAAAAACGCAAGTGGACAGAAGCACACGCATGAGGGTCAAGATCCATAATGAGGACCTTTTTATTCATACGTGCCAACGCTGCACCAAGAGTGACAGTTGTGGTAGTTTTCCCCACGCCGCCTTTTTGGTTGGCGATAGCCAGAACTTTAGCGTTCAAACTATACTCCTCTACAGGATGCCCCGCTGCTTCAGATTAAGAATCTTTGCGATAGACGATTGCACCCTTATGATGTTCAGGTCTAAATGCCCGAGATATATTATGCAATGACTCAGAATGTCCAATCAACAATGCGCCCCCGGGTTGGAGGTTATCGTAGAAAGAACTCATAACCCGAGTCTTCATTTCATCATCAAAATAGATGATTACATTTCTACAGAAAATAATCTGAGACCGCTCAATCCGTTTCATCTGCAACTTGTCGTTAAGGTTTAACTGGTCAAACCTAACAAGTTTTTTTACGTTATCAGCAAGATGATACTCCCTTCCATCCTTCTTAAAATACTTACGAGTTATTTCAGGAGGGGTGGTTCGCAGCGCATAGTCGGAATAAATTCCACTCTTAGCAGCTCCGAGAACAGCTGTGGAAATATCGCTTGCCGTAATCTTGATGTCCCAGGAAGCAATTTCAGTCTTAAGGACTTCATGCAAAATTATGCCCAAAGTGTACGGCTCTTCACCGGAGGAACAGCCAGCAGACCAGATACGGAGCCTTCGGCTGCGTTTTGCTCTGAGCGTGTCCAACATATCTTTAAGCACAACCTCTTGAAAAACCTTAAGTTGTGGTGGATTTCTATAAAAGCTTGTCTCGTTTGTCGTAATAACTTCGTAAAGCTTATTCAATTCTTCTCTACGGTTTTTATCGTACCGAAGGTAGTAGTAATATTCGCCAAACGTTTTAAGATTTAAATCTTTCAGGCGTGCTGCCAATCTGTTTTCAATCAGATACTTTCTGTTGTCAGCAATATGAATTCCGCACAACTCGTAGATATGATCTCTGATTTGTCGAAACTCCTCATCACTGGCATGAAGCTCCCGCTGAAAACTTGTGGATCTCGAAAAAAGTGATGACACATGGCCCCCCTACTATCTGCTTCTGATTTGATCTGCTGCTCGTTCTGCTGCCTCACAAATCTCTGGATCATCGTGACTCATCATAGTTAATAGTGCACCGAAACAACGTTCTGTACCCATTTTACCAAGTATTTTTACCACCTTATGCTGAACAAGCACGCTTCTTGCCGCAAAAACATTCAGCAATGGCTCCACAACTTCATCAGTGTGCAGTGCACCAAGATGCTCGATTGCCCTTACGGCTACCCAGTCATCTTCGTCATTCAAAGCTTCAATAAGATCATTCTGGTAGATTTCAGACTGTGTTTTGCCAATCATGTCGATGACTGCAAGTCGAATATCTCTATTGCTGTCATGAAGTAGAGCTTGCACTTGGTCTACAAGAGTTGCTGGTTCAGAACTCAACGCAATAAGTCCTTCCAATGCTACAAGTCGAACATCAACAACTGGGTCGGAAAGTGCTTCTTTAAGTAGCTCTACATGAACATCATTCATGGATTTACCAAGAGCGTAGACTGCCATCATGCGCTCTGTAGCATCCTCACTTTCCACTCTGGATACAAAACGAATCCAAAGCATTTCATTATTCATGGCTATTGCTGCTTCTAATGCTGCGTCCTTCACTTCAAAGGATTCATGCGACAGCATTTCAAAAATCATTTCTGCACTTTTTGGAGATTTTGAATTTTCACCAAGGAAATACAATGCTTTCTTTAGAATCAATTCATCGGTGTGCTTTTTAAGTAAATTCTGGAAAAACGTTTCCTCTGAAGAATTAGCAGCCTTAACAAGCACTGTAATGAGGTCGCGCTGAACAAACAGCCCCTTGTCATTGAATACGGAAAGAATAGTCGGAATGGCTTTCTTCATCTCGCTTTCAGACATGCGGGAAACGGCTTCCGCCGCAACGCGTAAAGCAAGCTCGTTGTCTTCAAGGAACACGTCCAGCAAAGCATTATTACAACCGAGATGTGCAAGACACTCTACGGCAGCTATAAGCTTATCAGTATCGCGATCAACATTGAAAGTGGTGACTGTGCTCATCACTTTCTGTGTTGCCTCATCACCTTTTGCGGTAGAAAGACCACGTAGCGCTGCAAGCTGGATTTGCTCATCTTCATCTTCTAGAGCAGCAAGTAAAGCATTATTAAACTGTTCTCGCTTTGCAGCCGGAAGCAACTCAAGAGTCTTATCACCCAACAGTTGCACAACAGCGCGACAAATTTTATTCTGTAATGGTGCAGGTGCGGTTTTCATCTGCTCTATAAGCAGTGGAACAATTTTAAGGTCACCCATTTCGCCTAGTGCCTCAACAATCATGGAAGCTACAAGCGGAGTGGAATGCCCAAGAGCACGAACTAACGCACCGGCAGTCTGCGCTGCACCAATTTTAGTAAGAGCTTCAATTACAGAAAACTGCACCCACTCTTCGTCTTCCAACGCTTGAATCAAGCTATCTGCTGCATCAGAAAAGCCAAGCTCTCCGAGGCTTACAGCAGCCTGATAACGAACGTTAACTTCTTCATCTTTAAGCAGCGCATCACAGAGTGGTGCAACAGCAAACAAACTCTTGGAAGAGCCTAAAATATCCGAAACAAAAATTCGAAGATCAGGATCTGTGCTACCAAGCTGGCTCATCACACTTTCGAGGTCGTCTTCGGCAATTTCGCGCAAAATATCCATTGCTGCGTTACGAACCGGAGCTTCTTCGGAAGCAAGTAATGGAATTACTGTTTGAACAGTTTTTTTTCCGCGGATAACACGAAGAGCACGATCTGCAGCTTCCTGCACCCCTAAGTTCCCTTCCTGTATATGCCGGATGAGTTCCGGAACCGCACACTCCATCTTTTCTGAACCTGCAACAAAGGCAGCATCACGAACGGACTCGGAATCATCAGAGCGTAACTGATTTAAAATTTTGTCACATTCAGACATACATGTACCTTCTTCGTTAGCGGAAATTCCGCATCCATTATTTGTAAATGCTTGCCATCAGAGCTGCCGCCATATCGTCGATATCCAGAATCTCGTCGGCCAGCTGTGCATCCACAATGGCCTTAGGCATTCCGTAAACAACACACGAGGCATCATTCTGAGCCAGAATATAGCCGCCTCTGCTTTTCAGTTCACGTATTCCAAGCAAGCCATCATTCCCCATACCAGTAAAAATAGCCCCCACCGCACGACGTCCCTGCGCTTTGGCAACAGACTCAATCAACACGTTAGCAGATGGCTTATACAACGCATCGGCTGGCTCTTCTTTCACCACAACTTCCATTCTGGAACCACGCTGCTGCAACACAATGTGCTTTCCCCCCGGTGCAATATATGCAGTACCGGGTGCGATTGGCTCAGAACCTGATGCTTCTTTCACTTTAATCTTACAAACACTATCAAGGCGTTTCGCAAATGGGCCGGTAAATGCAGCCGGCATATGTTGCGCGATTAAAATAGCAGCTGGGAAATTTGCAGGAAGTTTAGATAACACCTTCTGCACCGCAGGAGGGCCGCCAGTAGAAACACCAATGGCGACAACATCACGCTTAGGTCTCCCTTGCATAACAGGCGGTGCTATACGCGCCGCAGCCGTTGCCGCAAGCGGCGGTCGACTTGTACGCGGAGCACGAATTTTACGGCGAGATACGTATTTTACTTTTTGTTGAAGGTCTTTTTCAATTTTGACGATCTCAAGAGAAACCTTGGAAAGCTGCTTTGGAATAAAATCAACAGCACCAAGCTCCATAGCTTTAAGTGTTGACTCTGCACCTTCCATAGTAAGGGAACTGATCATCAAAACAGGACGCGGCATCTCCATCATAATATGTCGGAGCGCCGTAAGGCCGTCCATCTGGGGCATCTCGATATCAAGCGTTACAACATCAGGATCGTACTGTCTGATGACAGCAAGTCCATCTGCACCGTTACGTGCCGTTGCAACAACTTTAATATCTGGATCCTTCTCCAGCATTGTTGTCAGCGCTTTCCGCATAAAAGCGGAGTCATCTACTACTACAACCCTAATCAACAGAATCTCCTGTTCACATTTTTCAACGGATCAGTACAGTATGCACATTCGTCCACCAGCAACATACTGTATGTCGCTTCCTGTCTGTTTAGTACACCATAGAGAATTCTAATTATTTTACAATAGGCAACTATTCGCTATTTTAAGGAAAAACATTTTCTCTATGCAACTCTATACAGTATACACCAACGCCCTGCGAGTATGGCTCGCACAATACAAAGTACAGACTCTCATAAACCATTCCTCCGCCTACAACAGCAGCAAAAGCTAAAGTAAGAACAAAAAAAGCCGCGAAACCATTTTTTGGCATCGCGGCTTTTACATTCTATGTAAAACTACTTGTATTGCAGAGTAACAACTGTAGTCACAAACAGACCGCGGCTACAATTCTTATCGGCAGAAACAAATTAATCTGAAGAGGAAAGTCTAGATACTTCTACCATTCCCTCTAGTGCACGGAGTTTATCAATAGTTCTGTATAGATGTGCAATGTCTCGCACCTCTACTGTAAACTCCATTTCGGACATTCCATCTACCATTGAATGAAACATACCGGCATCAAGGTTAACTTTTTCCTGCATAAGCAGGTCACTAACCTTCGCCATCATGCCCATAATATTCTTGGCAATCATTTTAATACGAGCAGGATACGGTTTATCCTCTGTTCCATCCCAGAACACTGATATAAGACGTTCAGCTTCAAGACTCTGAACATTTGGACAATCTGAGGTATGAACAGTTACACCACGTCCACGACTGATATAGCCGATGATAGCTTCGCCCGGTACAGGAGTACAACAACGCGCGAAACGTACCAGCACATCATCAACCCCCTTAATACCCACACTATTTGCATGCGTCTGCTCAATCCGTGTTTCAGGAGTCGGAGCTACCACTGCTTCATCAACTTCCGGCACTTCTTTCGACTGGAGACGCTGAAGAATCTTACGTGGAGTCAGGCGTGCATATCCAACCTGTGAAAGCAGTTCATCCACGTCCTTCAGATTAAATTCTTCTGCAACCGCTCCAAACGCGCCTTCTTTGAGGGCCTTCTGGACGTTAATATCCATGCGGCGCCCCAATTTTTCCAACATTTCCTTACCAAGGCTGATGGAACGGGTACGCTCTTCCGTGCGGATAAAGTGGTTGATACGGGTACGCGCTTTTGCAGTCTTTACAAAGCGCAGCCAGTCTCGACTAGGATGTCTGTGCTGGTCTGTAATAATTTCTACGGTGTCACCATTTTTTAATGGAGTTGAAAGAGGAACAAGCTTGCCGTTTACCTTTGCACCGGAACATTTATCACCAACATGCGTGTGAATCGTGTATGCAAAGTCAATAGGGGTCGCCTCTTCCGGCAATTCTTTTACATCACCACCGGGAGTAAACACATATACTTCATCTTTAAACAGATCGAACTTCAAAGAGCGCATAAACTCTTTGGAATCCGTTTCCATTTTTTGCCAATCGAGCAGTTCGCGCAGCCATGTAAACTGCTGCACATCACGGGCTTTCAGCCGTCCGCCGCCACCCTCTTTATACAGCCAGTGGGAAGCAACACCAAATTCAGCCAACTGATCCATTTCGTCAGTACGAATCTGAATTTCGATGCGCTCACCTTCCGGCCCCATAACAGTAGTATGGAGACTTTGATACATGTTTGCCTTAGGCATTGAAATGTAATCTTTAAATCTACCATGAACCGGTCTCCACATCGCGTGAACAAGACCAAGCACAGCATAACAATCGCGTACATCTTTAACGACTACGCGAAACGCAATGATGTCATGAACCTGGTCGAGAGTAAGACTCTGCTGTTCCATCTTCCGATAGATAGAATAGCGGTATTTAATACGCCCTTTAATCTCAGCTTTAATGGCGTTTTCAGCCATCATTGAAGAGAGTAACTGTATCACACTCTGGATATATTCCTGTCCTGAAGTTCTGTTTTCCTCCAACCATTCAGTAATGGAGCTAAACACTTCCGGGCGCAGGTAACGGAAACTTAAATCTTCAAGTTCCAGCTTAATGCGGTGCAAGCCAAGACGGTTCGCAAGAGGGACATAAATGTCCATCGTCTCCTGCGAAATAAGTTTTTGTTTATGAGTCTTCTGAAAATCGAGAGTGCGCATGTTGTGCACTCTGTCCGCGAGCTTAACAATAAGAACACGGATGTCTTCCGCCATAGCAAGGATCATTTTACGGATATTTTCCGCCTGAGCTGCTTCCTTACTTTCAAATGTCATCAGACTAATTTTGGTTACGCCATCGACAACGTCCGCTACTTCTTCTCCAAACTGAGCATCAATGACTTCAATAGTAGCAGAGGTATCCTCCACCGTATCGTGCAATAATCCCGCAGCAATGGAAACGTCATCCATACGCATACAGGCAAGCTCATAAGCGACAGAAAGCGGATGCGACAGATAAGGCTCACCGGAAAGGCGAGTCTGGCCAGCATGCGCAGCAGCAGAAAACACGTACGCTTTCTGAATCAGAGCCACATCCGCATCGGGACGCAGTTCTGTTACTTTATCTAAAATTTCCTGAATCCTGATCATGGATTAGTTTGCAACCTCGTAACGCCTCTGGCTTTTAGGAACCCACCATCGGTCTAAATTATGCGTAATACCTGCCAGTGCAGGCTCAATTCCTTTAAATCGCTTGTGCACAATCGGTAATGCATATGAAACGAATAAAAAGCAGTATGGCTGATCCGTGTGCAAAATTTCCTGCACATGATCATACGCTTCCTTACGCACCTTCATATCGAGAGTATTCCGACCAATATCAAGCCATTTATCAAGTTCCGGATTGATATACTTAATAAAGTTCAAGCCACCTTCTTCAGCCCGTGAAGAGTGCCAAACTGTAGAAATGTCCGGATCCTGAAGGATGTTCCACCCCAAAATAAGTGCGTCAAAGCGTCCCTTATTCAAAAATTCTTTGATGAATGCTGCCCATTCAACAGTTCTAATAGTGACCTGAATACCAATATCTTTCAACTGACTTTGAATGATCGTGGCAGTTTTTATTCGTTCTTCGTTCCCCTGATTGGTAAGAATTGTAAACATAAACGGTATGCCATCCTTTTCAAGCATGCCATCCGTATTTTTTACCCAACCAGCTTCTTCTAGTAATTCCATAGCTTTATTCGGATCATAACCGTAATCTTCGATCTCTTTATTGTACACCCAAGTACCCGGCTTGTACGGCCCGATGGTAGGCTTGCCTTGTCCGAATAACACCCCTTTAACCAGCCCTTCTTTATCGATTGCATAAGAAATTGCTCTTCGGACAACTGCATCTTTAAAAAGCGGGTTCCTAAAATTGAACCCTAAAAAAGAATAGCCAAAAGATAGATATCTGTATTTTGCAAAATTTTCTTCAAAATATTTACTGTCGGTTTGATACAAATACTGCTGCGGTGTAAGCGACATCATATCCAGATGCCCAGCCTTCAATTCCAGAAACATAGTCGTAATGTCCGGAATAACGCGGTACACCATTTCATCCAGGTACGGTCTACCAAGAAAGTATGTATCACTTGCTTCAAGAACAATTTTCTGCCCTCTATCCCATTGCTTAAACTTAAACGGACCCGCACCAATGGGGTTATCGGAAAGTGGAGAATTAGAAATATCTTTACCTTCCAGCAGATGTTTAGGCATTATATCCAGCATCCAACTCAGTAAAATACGAGCAAGAGGTTTTTCGTATGTTGCTTCAAAGGTATATTTATCTATCAGAGTAAACTTTTTTACTAAAAGATAATCTTGCGCATACGCTGTAGGTGTATTGGGATCGATATACAATTTATAGGTAAATTCAACATCTTCCGCAGTAAGAGGTACTCCATCTTCCCATACAACATCTTTACGCATTGTAATGCGTATTTTCTTTCCCTCGTCTAAAACTTCAAAGGACTCTGCTGCGTACGGAACAATTTTTAAGTCTTTATCGTATTTTAGAGGAGACACATAGATCTTTGATGCAACCTCATGAGACCCAGCATCAGAACTCAGCATTGGGATCATATTTGTAATATCGCCAATTGAGCCTAAAATAATGCGCCCGCCGTATTCCGGTTTCTGAATATTTGTTGTATTGTCTCCAACGGCTCTTGCGGATTGCTTGCTAGCAGACACCGCAGAGTTGGATGCAGATTGCTTTTTTTCAGCAGGAGAGCTGCAACCTGTTAAAAATAGAACACATAACAGTGCTCCCAAAAGCACTCTATTTTGCAAACTGCAATGCATAGCATCCTCACTATTGCCAAAATCATCAGATAGAGTATCCTGAGCGGATACAGAAGAAAATATTTAAGACGGTAGAAGTAACGCTAACAAACTTCTACCCTATTGAAAACTGATTGAATTTTGAACAACCTTATGCCCCTTTGCTATAGGGTAACATAGCGGGACGCCTCTTTAGGCGTTACATACTCCACAAGGAGCTTTTTTAGATGGATGAGGCTTCCGCAAAAAAACTGCTTCATGAATTGGTATCGAGTACCATTCCAGAATATATTATCGAAGGGTCCCAATATCTTCTCGACTCCGGCGGAGTTCAGAAGATTAGTGTTAAAAAAGGGGACGGATACTGGGACATCTCCGGTACAGTTCAAGGTGAAGATTTTCAGATTTATTCTCCGAAAATTTCGCTGGATTTCCACGAGAACTCCACAAACTTCATCTGCAACTGTCCTGAGGCGTTTTCTGGTGCGTGTCGTCACGTAGGTGCCGCTGCTCTCAAGTTCATTCCTTCTCTTGAAGAGGGAACTACTGCCGAGGCTGCTCCTGCAAAGCCGCGCTCAGACTGGAGACAGAACTTCAGATCCTACTTCTCTACCGAACTTGAACCAGAGCCCGGTAGACACTACCTTCTTTACCGTTTTCACCCAGAACCGGGCAGATTACAAGTTTCGTTCTTCCGTGCGAGACAGAACAAATCTGGTTTGTCCACAGTGCATAACGAAATTACAATCCAGCAACTTCTCGACCATCCGGACTGGCATGAACAGACTCCGGGGCTTGCTGAGCTGTTGGAACAAGTCGGTAAGTACAACGACTATTTCGGACATCGTGTAGAAATCCCCGATGGTCTTCTCACGTGGTTTCTCTGGACTGTTAAGAATGAGTATTACTTGTTCTGGCAGGACACAGACAAGCCGTGCCGTATTGAAACTACAACCATGCAGCTTAAACTCAAGCCTGACCTTGAGGAAGCTGGCCTCACCTTTGCGGTAATGATTGAAGGAAGCGGTAAGCAACCTTTATCAATTACTGAAGAGGACGTATCATTCCACGGTCAAATGCCGTTATGGGTGTGTTGGAAAAAAGGGTTCCACCCTGTTCACACTACACTGGACGCTATGCTCGTTCAGGATCTTGTGCAGCATCCTCCACACGTCAGCCGTGATGATATCCCTGAATTTCTTGACAGAGTCTGGACACAGTTCCCGACATCCGACTTACATGAGCCTGAAAAGTTTTTGGAGCACATGGAACCTATTTTTGTTCCTGGCACGTACAACCCAAAACTTTTCCTTGATGAAGAAGGCTCACTGCTCACTCTGGAAATTCAGAACTTTTACGAGACAATTCACGGAGAATTCTTGCTTCCGGGGCCTAACCCTGAATTTATGACAGGTAGTTATTCCTTCGAAGGCACCACATACCTTATTCGCCGCATGCAGGGTGAAGAGGCATTTCTTGCTGATAAATTGCTGGAAATGAACTTCCAGCCACGTAACAACCGTATCTGGTTCTTGGAACCTGAAGAAGCCATTACCTTCCTACTGGATGCGTACCCTAAACTTATTGAGCAATATCGAGTCTTCGGTGAAAAAGCGCTCTCCAAGTATAAGGTACGCCTTGCCACTCCGGTTATTAATGCCACTGTGGAATCCAACGAAGACGAAAAATGGTTCTCTCTTGATATTGAAGTTGATTACGATGGCCAGAAGGTTCCAATCGATCTTATTTGGAAAGCATGGTCTCAGGGCAAACGCTATGTTCAGTTGAAAGACGGTTCATACACCAGCCTGCCAGAGTCTTGGCTTGAAAAAGTTGCGCACAAACTGCGTGCAATGGGTCTTGACCCTGATAAGCCACCACAGCAACGTTTTGAACAATACGAAGCGCCGGTATTGGACAACTTGCTTGATGATCTTCCTGAAGTGGAAACTGATGGATTCTGGGATACGCTGCGCGAAAAAATCCATACTTTCAAGGAAATTTCTGCAGTTAATCCGCCAGCAGGGCTACAGGCCACACTTCGCGGATATCAGCAGCAGGGCCTCAGCTACCTTAACTTCCTGCGTGAATATGGTTTCGGCGGCATCCTTGCCGATGAAATGGGTCTTGGTAAAACTATCCAGACTCTGTCCTTTATTCAGCACATGGTTGAGCGTGGAGACAACGGCCCTAACCTTATTGTTGTTCCAACCTCTGTTCTTCCCAACTGGGACCGTGAAGCAGCGAAGTTCGTACCAGAACTCAAGCGTCTTATCATTTACGGAACCCGTCGTGAAAACATGTTTAAACAGATCAACAGCTCTAACTTAGTTGTAACAACATACGCCCTGCTTCGTCGTGACCTTGAAGAGTTACAAAAGTATGAGTTTAACTCTATCATTCTTGACGAAGCACAGAACATTAAGAACCCGAACACGATCACTGCTCGTTCTGTTCGAAAAATCAACGCCCAGCAGAGACTCTGTCTCTCAGGTACCCCGATTGAGAACAACCTTTTCGAACTGTGGTCTCTCTTCGAATTCTTAATGCCGGGCTTCCTTGGTTCGCAGCACGCCTTCCAGCGTGGTATTGTGAAACCTATTAAAGATGGTGACGAAGAAACAATCGAGCAACTGCGTACTCGCGTAAAACCATTTATTTTACGCCGTACAAAGGCAGAAGTGGCAAAAGACTTGCCACCGAAAATCGAAAACATTCAGTACTGTGCACTTGCTGAAGAGCAGGCAGAGCTTTACGGAGCCTTGGCTTCCAAGCTTAGAGAGCAGGTAATGTCTGACGTAGACGAACGAGGCATGGCACGAAGCCAGATGTCTATTCTGGATGCGCTTCTCAAGCTCCGCCAGATCTGTTGTCACCCGCGCCTTCTCAATCTCAACATGCCTGGATTTACGACAAACCTGCCTTCCGGTAAGTTTGAAGCATTCAAGGACATGATTACTGACATTGTTTCTGAAGGACACAAAGTACTGGTATTCTCACAGTTTGTATCCATGTTGCATATTATTCGCTCATGGTTACAAATTGCAGATATTCCGTACGCGTACCTTGATGGTACATCCAAAGACCGTTTCGATCAGGTAGACAGGTTTAACGATTCACCGGATATTCCTATCTTCCTCATCTCTCTGAAAGCAGGCGGTACTGGTCTTAACCTGACAAGTGCTGACTATGTTATCCACTATGATCCTTGGTGGAACCCTGCTGTTGAAAATCAGGCTACTGACCGTGCTCACCGTATCGGCCAGAAGTCTCAGGTATTCTCATACAAAATGATTTGTTCGGATACTGTTGAAGAAAAGATTCTCAAACTTCAGGAAATGAAAAAAGGTGTAGCAGACTCTATTATTCCTGGTAAGGAAGCGTGGAAATCACTCACCCGAGACGATCTTGAAATGCTATTCGATATTTAGTTCAGCAAGACAAGCAATAAAAAAAGAGGGAACCAACTGGTTCCCTCTTTTTTTATTTATGTGATTTGGTATCTATTCTGCCGAACTGTTCAAAACACCTTTCACAAGCTCTGGAAGCTGAGCAAGGTCTGGACTGATAACAAAACCTGCGTCACGCATGGCTTGCAACTTCAGTTCAATACCGCCTGAATTCTCATCAAGAATCGCACCGGCATGTCCAAGTCGTTTACCCGGAGGGGCTGTACGTGCGGCAATGAAAGAAACCACCGGCTTTTCAAAGCCTGTCATTCTAACATAGCGGGCAAGCTCTTCTTCTGCGGAACCACCCACTTCACCCAAAATAAGCACGGCGTGTGTATTATCGTCATTTCGTACGAGTTCAAACAGGTCAGTAAAGCTTGTTCCGATAAATGAGTCACCACCGATACCAACACAAATGGACTGGCCTATTCCAGCTTGCGAAAGTCTGTCCGCAGCCTCATAGGTCAACGTACCGGAGCGGGAGAAAATAGCCACATTACCGGCAGTAAAAACATTTGCCGGCATAATACCAATTTTACATTGTCCTGGAACAATGACACCTGGAGTGTTCGGTCCAATAATATGTGTGCTCGTACCTGACAGGTCTTGCAGTGCAGCCAGCATGCTGGCCTGCGCAATCCCTTCAGTAATACAAATAACCCAAGGTATGTCTTCCGTTGCTGATTCAGCAACAGCATCTGCCGCGAATCCGGCAGGAACAAAAATGATTGAAGCATCAATACGGTGATGTTTTTTTGCCTCGTGCACAGAGTTGTACACAGGAACACCCATGACTACCTGACCACCTTTAAATGGCGTCACACCAGCTACAATCTTTGTTCCGTATTCCTGCATCAACGCAACATGACGTTGGGCCACCTTGCCTGTAATGCCTTGAACAAGCACTTGCGAGTCTTTGCTCAATCCCAATACATTAGCAACACCTGTGCGTGTAAATGGAGGCACTGGAGATGGCAGAGATTCTGTATCCAACGTAAATTCAACTGTCGGTGCATCAACAGGTTTCAATGTATTCAACGTGTCTAATGCGTCATTCATTTCACTGGCAATGAATACATTTTCAACAGAAGCTTCCTGCATCAATGCGCGACCTTCTTCAGACTCAAAGCCAGCCATGCGAATAACAATTGGCTTTGGCGCAGGCTTTCCTTCAAGCACTGCAAGCAATGCGTTGCCTACTTCTTTACAGGAAACAATTCCGCCGAAGAGGTTAATAAAAACCGCCTTCACATCGTCATTTCCAAACAGAAGATCAAGAGCACGTTTAATACGTTCTCTGTCTGCGGCGCCACCTAAGTCCATAAAGTTTGCTGCAGTCAATCCGTTAAAGTTCAACAGATCCATTGTCGCCATGGCAAGCCCTGCACCGTTAACAAGAATTCCCACCCAGCCTTTAAGCTGTACATAACTAAGCCCTGCTTCACGGGCGACTGTTTCTTCGTGGGAATGATGCTCAGGAGTATAGTATCCGCCCAACCTGTCAGGATTCAAATCCACCACGTTGTCATCAAGTTCAACCTTGCCATCAAGAGCCATCCACTCGCCCTGTTTTGTAATAACAAGCGGATTAATCTCTGCCATGAGCAAACCGAATTCTGTTACGGAACCATAAAGTTTTTTCACAAGATCACAGAAACCGGCATAGTGCTCTTTGCCTACGCCAAGTTCAAAAAACGCAGCTCGTAAATGATGATCTTTCAAACCGGAAAGTAGATGAACTCGCTGAATAAGTGGCTTGGCTGCCTGCGTAGAATTTTCTACTTCGATCCCGCCGGCTGCACTTACTGTGAAGAGAAGGTCTTTGCGCTCACGGGAGAGCACAAAAGAAAGGTAGCATTCTTTTGCAATATCGGTTGCCTGTTCCACTCGAATGAAAGGAACCGTATTGCCTTTGATTTCCATGTTAAAAATTTTTTCAGCTTTCTGGTAGAATTCTGACGAATTATCCGCCCGCAAAATTCCACCGGCTTTACCGCGGCCACCTGTAAGAACCTGTGCTTTAAGGTACCACGGTGGCTCCATATGCTCAGGAACAGCTATAGTGTCAGGTGTTAAAAGAGTCCCCTCTGGGGTAGTAATTCCAGCCTCGCCAAACAACTTCTTGCTCAAGTGCTCGTTCAGAAACATGGTGCTCCGTCCGTAAGATGAGAATTATCAGTCATCAAGTGTTGGAACCATTCGCTGGACAAGAATGTTCATGTACGGCCTTCCGTACTGGTCGGCGATGAGGAGCTTGCTTCCTATGCCACGTGCTGCATCAGCCACAATATAGTGCCAAATTCTACAGCATACGGCATATGCCCACACGTTACTCAATAATGCTCATAGTAACATTACGGAGACGTGTTCCGACCAAAGTCTCATAATTGCATAACAGCGTTAACAGCCAGCATCCTCAGCCAGCACATACTGCGTTTATTATTAAGCACGCGGTATATGGGCATATGTCCGCAGGGCTAGTACCATACGGCACTCATTATGATGTACAGATGGAAACTGTACATCCGAAATCATGCCAGACAAACCAGCATGAAAGGATATAGGAAAATCAGCAATGCGCCGCCGTTATGGGTAAGACGCATTGCTGGAATCGTCTAAAATCTGATAGCTAATCACCGAAGATGTTAGCTACTGTTAGTAACCGGCATCTTCGTTGATTAAAACAATTTTGATGCGCTTTGGTGGGTAACATTTTTCAGTAATAGTCCAGATATTACAGATTCGCTCAGGGCTGGAACAATCCATACACTGGCCTGTTTTTTTACAAGGCGTTTTCATATCCAAGCGCATGGTATTAACCGGTGCAACATAGTCTTTAATACGGAACATTGCATCATCAACAGTTTCCACAAGCTTGTTTCTACTGATGAATAGAACAACATGCTTTGGGCCGAAGTTTAATGCAGCAACACGGTTACCGGTCATATCGAGGTTTACAAGCTTGCCGCATTCGGTCACAGCATTTGTGCCGGTAAGGAAAAGATCAGCCAACAGGGACTGACGGCGCAGTTCATATTTTTCTTCAGCGGAAAGAGATTTATCGTAGGGATCAAAAAACTCTAATGCTTCGTTTGAGCGTACAGAGTCGAGAATACCAGTATCTGCAAGTGTAACTGAACCGCCAATAGCCACGCTTTTTACACCGTTAAGAGAAGGCATAATCTCTTCATCAAATACTTTTTTGGCATCTTTGACAGAGTTTGCCATAAATACTTCAAAGTTATTCTTTTCAAGAACCTGTTTCAGGTCTGCCAAGCGCAATGTCCAAAATGTATCAATCGGAGTGGTCATATTATTAATCCATACTGTTTTTAAAAGGTCGATTTTCAGTATACAAAGCAAGTCGCTTTTCATACTTCGCCAGCTGATAAGGCGCCAAGCGATATTCAATGCCGCGAGTTAGTGCTTCCTGTTGCGTAGCTACAGCCTTATCAAATTCATTGGATGATGCATACGCAGCTGCCAATGAATCTAATACACGAGGATGTCTTTTACTTCGCTCAAGAATTGGCACCAAAATCTCAACGGCGCGTTGTCCATCACGAACAAGGTCTGAAGGGCATGTTGCCAAGAACCACCCCGCCTCGTTTACCGCAGAAATAGAATCTGAAAGAACTAGAATCTGTTCCATATCCAGTTTTGCCAATGCGTATTTTCCAGCAGCACTTAGTGTCTGCATTCGGGAAACGAGCAAGCGAGTATCGCTAGGGGTTACTTGTAACCCTGCAGTTAAATCTTTCAACGCAGCCGGTAGATTGTTAGTAGTACGCCACAATGCAGCGCGGTTCAACAATGCTTCCGTGTATTGATCATTGATTGCCAATGCGCTGCTAAAATCACTAAATGCAGCATCAAGTTTACCTAAAGCAATTCTGCAATACCCTCGATTATTATAGGCAACTGCGTTACTTGAATCCGCCCCGATAAGTTGCGTGTACATAACCTCTGCAGCAGACGACTGACCAAGCTTTTGCAGCAGTCTTGCCTGCGCCATCATTAAGTCGAGTCGGGAAGGTTCCAGAGCAGCCGCTTTTTCCAACCAGAAATAAGCAGTGCCGTATTCACCCTTCTTGAGTGCTGCCTTATACAAATAGTACACAGGTTCAATTAAATTTGAATCAAGTACATGTGCCGTTTTCAATAACGATTCAGCAGTATTATAGTCCTTCATTTCATACGCTACGATACCGCGCGCTGTAGGAATCATTGCTTGTTCATCGTCATATTCTTGCACCGGTCTTAACGCATCATGCGCTGCAACAAATTTGTTACGGTGTGCATATGCAATGGCAGCATACCCATGAGCTCGTACATAGTTTTCATGCAGCTTTACGCGAAGTGCTCTGTAACTATTCTGTTCGCGCTTATTTTGGCGCTTTTCATCCCTATCTACCGAAAAAGAAACACTATTCTTTTTCTTCAGATCCGGCTGAACAAAGCCTTTTTTATACGCGTCGAATCGCTCTGCAACCTTGCTCCACTGTCTTTGCATATATGCATCCTGCAAAGACTGATAAAGGGCATCGTTTTTATCTAGCTGTTGCTGCACTGCCCACGTCACTAAATTTTTAGCTGACACAGGAGATATGATGCTCATACAAAAGCAAACGGCGAGGAGAAGTACTCCCGCGCCGTTATAATATTTTTTAAAATCCATACCGCACGTACTCCTTGTCCCTGCGGTTAATACTTTGCACATATCGATACTTATCATTTACCCTCGCCTGTTTCAAAACTTGTCGTCCGATAGCAAGACAACGATCGCACGCGCCAACTGGCACCTCAACACCCAGACTTAACGGATTCAAGGATGACCATGTTTCAAGGCGCAAAGTTCCCGAACAATCAGGGCACAGCACTACAGATTCTATCTGACTTTCACTGATACCATCAGTGTCATAATAAATGTCTTTAGCGCGAACGATAAAATCGCCGTCGCGCTCGTAGCCCTCTTTTTTCACTAACGCATCGATATCCGGAGTTGTTGAGGCAAAATAGCCCGCAAGCAACTCTGTAGAGAGTTTTTTAATATACTCCGTAACCTGTTCTGTCTGTGCATAACGCTGAGGATTAAAATCAGGCTCAGCAACTTGCTCATAATCAATACCTGCCATAGCAAGGCAGATTCCAAGGTTCACATACGGCAACGCACCCTGAATTGAATAGCCCCCTTCCAACACTGCGATGTGAGGATTCAACAATTCATTCAGCCTTGCGTACCCGCGTGCTGAAAAATTCATATTCGTAATCGGATCAGAGTAATGATTATCCTGCCCGGCTGAGTTGATAATGATGTCCGGTTTAAAGTCATCCAACACGGGCAGCACAATATTTTCTATAGCGTACAAAAATCCGTCATCAGACGTATTAGGCGGTAACGGGATATTTAATGTTTTTCCATATGCATTCACGCCACCGCGCTCAGCAGGGAACCCACTTCCCGGATACAACGTCCTGCCATCCTGATGCATGGAAATAAAGAGCACATCCTTATCATTCCAATACACATCCTGCGTACCATCACCATGATGACAGTCTGTATCAACAACAGCAATTTTGAGCGCACCATATGTTTCGCGGATGTACTCGATCATCACTGCTTCCATATTAATGTTGCAGAACCCGCGCGAGCCATGAACGGACTTCATCGCGTGATGACCGGGAGGACGAACCAGCGCAAACGCCTTGTCCTTTTCCCCTTCCATCACCAGCTGTGCAGCACGAATAGCACCACCAGCTGAAATAAGATGCGATTTGGTACACACACTTTCCACATTCGGGAAACAGAAATGCGTGCGTTCCACATCTTCCAGCGAAGCAACTAACGGCTTATATTCCGAAATCCCCTCGACATCAAAAAGCCCTTCTTCACGCAGCTGATCCTGCGTATACAAAAGACGCTCTTCCCTCTCAGGATGAGTTGCGCTTATTGCCCAGTCATATGCGGGGAAAAAGATAACCCCTAAAGAATTTTTAGCTCGTAACATACGTTCTCTTCTGGCTGCTATCGCTTATCATATAATAATGACCTAGCAATTATTGATTAATCAATGCTTTCTGTTTTCATTATTGCAATAGCAGTTCGCATACGATCAACGACCTGTTCAAATACCTCATCAGGGGTTACAGAAGCGTCAACAACAGCAAAGCGTTTATGTTTCAATGCAGCCCAAGTCAGGTATCCTTCACGCACGCGGGAATGGAATTCCATAGCTTCAGCTTCAAAACGCCCTTCAGCACGTGAAAGACCTTTTTCGATATTACGAGAGAGCGCACGGCGCAATCCAATCTCTGGCTCGACATCAAGAAGCAACGTTACATCCGGCCATAGGCCTGTAGTTGCCACTTCGTTGAAAGAGTGTAGCAGATTTGGATCAAGCCCACGGCCATAGCCCTGATACACAACAGTCGAATCTGCATATCTATCGCAAAGAACAACTTTTCCAGCTTCGAGTGCCGGCTTGATAATCTGTGCTACATGCTGTGCTCTATCGGCAAGGTAGAGGAACAATTCTGCTTCGCTGGTGATGTCTGTGTTTTCTGCATCAAGCAACAATGCACGAAGAGTTTTACCAAGCTCACTTCCACCTGGCTCACGGGTAAGCACTACATCATACCCTTCTGATTCAAGCCAGACGTGCAGTTTTTTTAAAACAGTACTTTTACCGGAACCTTCCATTCCTTCTAAAGAAATAAACATATCTCATCCTTCGGTATGTTTGAGCCTTAGCAGGTTGCAAACAATATATATTTCTCAATTGCCTTCGGCGAACGGGGCTATGACCCTGTACCCCGCTTGACCGCGATTAGTATTACTTAGTGGATAATTCTCTAGTAGTCACCCAAAGCTAAAAGTCATCTTCCTCGGGTGCTCCCGTTGTTGAAAACGGTGACGGCGAAGCAGCACCTTCAGGAGACATTGAGGTTGAGTTATCTCCAAAAATTTCACGAGGGTCTGGAGGTGTCATCTTTGGTTTAAAGATGAAACGTCCCAGAGTATTCTGGTATGGTGTCCAGCCCGTGTCACCCTCTTCAAAATCGCTGAACAAGCCGCGAAGCTGTGCGAGTTTTGCATCAATATTATCAGCATAGTGCAATACAAGCGCCTCAGCCGTAGCAGGAAGAACAGGTGAACCCCATTCCCGCTGCCCATGATGCCCGAGAATCAGATGCTTAAAGTGCATCTGCAATTCAACAGATAAGCCCGAGGCAACAAGGTACGGCTCTACTTTCTCCAACCCGATGTTGATATGCCCGATAAGGCGGCCTTCGTCAGTATAATCTTTTACAAGACCAGCACTCAATTCCCACGCTTTACCAATGTCGTGGAAGATTGCACCGGCAAGCAACACCTGACGATCAAGTTCTGGATAATGGTCACAAAGCTTCATACACAGCTGTGCAACAGAAAGGGTATGTTCTAGCAAGCCGCCCAAGTAGGCATGGTGAACGTTTTTTGCACCAATCGCATTTTTGAAACGAGCTGAAACTTCTGCATCAGCAAGAGCAGATTCAACAAATGTCATCCACGGGGTATATGTGAACACAGATGCGCACAATGCCAGTAGCTCTGTATACATGTCATCAGGATGACGTTCTGCTGCTGCAACAAAGTCGCCCATATCCAATTCTTCAAGGTCATCAAAACCAAGAATTTTCATATGCTCGATATTTACATCTAAAATATCGCGATACGTACTAGCACGCCCTTTTACAGCAAGCATCTGACCTGCTGCTATTTCAGGGAACTGCTGAGCGAGGGGACTCCAAGCTTTCGCACCAATTGAACCGGTTCTATCAGATAATTCAAGTCGCCAATAAGGACCATTCCTAGCCTGAGCAAGTGTAGCTTGCGTAATGGCAAAAATAGTCAGTACTTCATCATTATTGGAAATATCTCGAACAAATTGAATTTTTTTAAGGTCCATTTTATACCCTGAAGAAATAAAAAATTACGTTTCAAAATAGCCGGAGAAAAAAGCTCTTTTCAGTAAATGCTAATATCTCGTAACTTATCATATAACCACAGCAAACTTCCGGCTTTCACAAAGTCAACAATGTGGTGTAAAAGACAAATATTGTCTATTAGCAGGCGCTGAAATAGTAAGATGGAATTTCCAAGGGTGAACATTAGAATATCTAACGTCCTTCCTTACAATTTTTACCCGTCGGACACATGCGCCAAAGACAAAACGTCTATTATTAACAAAGATATGCTTCCTGTTTTTTAAGGAAGTTGTCAAACCATTTGATGTTTATAAATACAAGCACTTGCCAGAGGTTCTTATGATTATTGCACTTACAAATGATGATGGAATCCAAGCACCGGGTTTACGAGCCATATTCAAGGCTCTGACGGATGCAGGTCATACTGTCCATTGTGTTGCTCCAGTTACCGAACAGTCCGCTGTGGGGCACGCCGTTACTCTTTCTATGCCGCTCCGTATTAAAGAATTCAAAGAGAACGGATTCCGCGGCAAGGGAGTCTACGGAACCCCTGTGGATTGCGTAAAACTCGGGCTCACCAGCCTTATTGATGATAAAATTGATCTTGTCATCTCCGGGATCAACGCAGGCGCGAACGTTGGGCCAGACATTCTGTACTCAGGCACCGTTTCCGCAGCTACAGAGGGTGCCAGCATGGGCTATCCTTCTATGGCGGTATCATTCGACAACTTCAGACCGGAAAATCTGTCAGAACAGGCCGAATTTGCTGTTCAGCTTGCAGAAAACTTGCCATGGAATTCATTACCCAAAAGATGCGTGCTAAATATCAACTTCCCGAACATGCCAATGGAGCAGACTAAAGGTTTACGAGTATGCCCGCAAACCAGCGCTACTTGGAAAGACTGGTATGTACATAATACAGATCCTCGTGGCGGAAGCTACTGGTGGTTGGATGGAAAAATACCACCGGAAAATGTTGCAATGGGAACAGACCGTGACCTTTTGAACCAAGGATACGTAACTCTCACTCCGTTAAAATTTGACTTTACGGACGAGGATACCATGTCTGCCCTATCTGTACTCAATATCGATCAGTAGAAAAGACCACACATCAATTTTAAGCAGTAACTACTTTTTTTTATGAGGCATTACCTGTAACGCCCTGCCATTCTCTACCGTAGAGCGGTATAGTCTTTAAAAAATATTGAACAAAACAAACAGTTGAGAACAGGGGATTTAACGATTGTTCACAAAATATTTTTAGATAAATGCACTACTAGCTATTGCAGTTTGTTTACTTTGCTTTTATGAGCACCACGTGTAAAGTACACATGTTTGACGTCAGTACGGATTTTTATTCACACGTTGGACTGGATATACCAAATCGAGCTTAATCTATAGAATGTCTCTTTGTTGAATTCATAGCGGCGCGTTAATGCGCTAGAAGTGTAAACGGTTAACTTACCGATCGATCCATACACGCCCATGGTCGAGCACATTTTTATGTAGCAAAGTGGCACAGTTAAGCTTATATTTTTCTATTAGTAATCATAGAATTACGGCTTGTTATCCGTAATATCATGACTACCATAATATTTTTTTGAGGAGGTCATTATGCCACTTATCGGTACTAACGAGATGTTTGCTCGTGCATACAAGGAAGGCTACGCAGTTGGTGCGTTTAACGTAAACAACATGGAAATCATTCAGGGTATCATGGAGGCAGCTCAGGAAGAAAAAGCTCCTCTTATCCTTCAGGTTTCCGCAGGCGCACGCCGTTATGCAGGTCAGGTCTACATTAAAAAGCTCATCGAAGCTGCCCTTGTAGAAACTGATCATCCCCTTGCTCTGCACCTTGACCATGGTCAGGACTTTGAAATTTGTAAGCAGTGCATTGACGGTGGCTTCTCTTCAGTAATGTTTGACGGTTCGCACCTCGACTTTGAAGAAAACATCGCTATTACCAAACAGGTAGTAGAATACGCTCATGATCGTGGCGTTGTTGTTGAAGCAGAACTTGGCCGTCTTGCAGGCATTGAAGATGACGTACAGTCTGACAAATCCATTTACACTGATCCAGATCAGGCAGTAGAATTTGTAGAGCGCACAGGTTGTGACTCTCTTGCTATTGCGATCGGTACCAGTCATGGCGCATACAAATTTACTGGCGAAGCTCGTCTTGATTTTGCACGTCTTGAAAAAATTACTAACATGCTCCCTGAGTTCCCTATTGTACTCCACGGATCTTCCTCCGTGCCACAGGAGTTTGTTGACATGGCAAACAAGTACGGCGGAGACATCGGCTCTGCTAAAGGTGTTCCGGAAGACCTGCTGCGTAAAGCTGCTACATACGGCGTTTGTAAGATCAACATTGATACAGACATCCGTCTTGCTATGACAGCAATCATCCGTAAATACTTTGCAGAGAATCCTACCCACTTTGACCCACGCCAGTACCTCAAGCCAGCTCGTCAGGCTGTAAAAGATATGGTTCAGCACAAAATTAAACACGTGTTGGGCTGCTCTAACAAGATTTAACTCACTACCGCTAGGGAGCTTTTTCATGGCTGTAAAGCTTGGTATCAATGGTTTTGGTCGTATTGGTCGCTACCTCGTTCGTCTTCTCGTAGACGATCCTGAACTTGAAATTGCGGCTATTAACGCTCGCGCTGACAATGAGTCTCTTGCTCATCTCTTCAAATATGATTCCGTTCACGGAACATTTAAAGGAGATGTTGAAGCAAACGAAGAAGGCTTTAAAGTTAACGGTAAGCAGATTCTGGTTACACGTTGCGCACGCGGCGAATGGATATGGGGCGAACTCGGAGTAGAGATCGTCGTAGAAACCACCGGTACCATTAAAGACCGTGATGGTCTTGCAGAGCATATTGCCTGCGGTGCTAAGAAATCTATCATTTCTGCACCCGGCAACGGCGTGGACGCAACCATTGTTATGGGCGTTAACGAAGATACATACGATGCTGAAAAGCACCACGTTCTTTCTAACGCATCTTGCTCCACCAACTGTCTTGCTCCGGCTGCAAAGGTTCTCAATGATGCTTTCGGCATCAAACATGGCCTCATGACAACCATTCATGGTTACACAATGGGCCAGCGAATCCTTGATGGTTCACATAAGGACTTGCGTCGCGCTCGCGCGGCTGGCATGTCCATGATCCCGACAACTACAGGCGCAGCAAAAGCTGTTGGCTTGGTACTTCCTGAACTTAAAGGCAAGCTCGACGGCATGGCGATTCGTGTGCCAATTCCTGACGGCTCTCTGATTGACCTTACCTGCACTGTCGAAAAAGACACCACAGCAGAAGAGGTTAACGCAGCCCTTAAAGCAGCAGCTGAAGGCTACTTGAAAGCCAACCTTGGCTACTCCGACGAACCGCTCGTTTCCGTTGATTACATCGGCGACACACACGGCGGCGTTGTAGACAGCCTCTGTACCAGCGTAATGGATGGTAACATGGTCAAAGTTCTTGTCTGGTATGACAACGAAGCAGGCTTTACCAACCAGCTCGCACGCCTCCTGAGAATGGTCGGCGCTTCCCTGTAGAACTCATCTGAGTTTTAAAAGAAAAAAGCCCGTTGCTTAAGCAACGGGCTTTTTTTTATGCTTTCTTCTTTTTGTCTCCGACGGGCAGAGGGGGAACCCCGTTTTTTTCAAAAAAACGAGTTTCCCCCTCTGCACTCCCCTTCCTGAAAAAATTATATATCTTGAACATAAACTCGGCCAAGAAAGGCAGTGTTCCCTTGCGAAGATGCATGGGGCAGCACACATTACCCCTCGGAACTTTAGCCGTTCTCGAAGAATGAAAGATTACGGATAAAGGCAGTGAAACAACTGGGTTTCCCCTCTGCACTCCATAACTTAAACGGGGTCAAGGGGCAGCGCCCTTTGCCCGCCGGAGGCAAAAAACACGAACAAAAAAAAGCCCCCGATGCTACTGCATCGGGGGCTTCACTATTCTATAGCAATAAAAACTACAGCTCGTTAGGCAGTTCCTGAAGTTCAGAGTATTTGAACACAGGACCGTCTACACAAACATATTTATCGCCGATGTTACAACGACCACAGAGGCCAACACCGCATTTCATACGTTTTTCAAGTGTAGTAAGAATTTTGTCATCTTTAAATCCAAGCTCATTCAAAGCCATGAGTGTGAATTTAATCATGATAGGAGGGCCGCAAGTAATTGCGTAGCCGCTATTATCAGGACCAATTTCTTTCAGTACGTTCGGAATGAGACCGGCTTTCTCGTGCGGGTTTTTGCCCCACTCTTCGTCTGGATTATCTACGGTAAGTACTACATCGATATCATCGCGGCCAAGCCACTCTGCAATATCTTCCTGATAGCTCAGATCCTGCGGTGAACGAGCACCGTAGAGAAGCGTAATCTTACCGTAATCGTCACGGTTATCCAACATGTACACAAGGAGTGTACGCAGAGGAGCCATACCGATACCACCACCGATGAAAGTCACATCCTGACCTTTCATTTCTTCAGTCGGAAACGCGTTACCAAGAGGAGCGCGAATGCCCACTGAATCGCCAGCTTTAAGCTGATGAATGCGTGCAGTAACTTCACCTACGAGCATTACGGAGAACTGAAGGTAGTCCATGCGGGTCGGAGAAGAGTTAATTACGAAAGTAGATTCACCGATACCGAAGACAGAAAGCTGACCAACCTGTCCTGGTTCAAAGGTGAAGTTTTTCATAACGTTTTCATCATCAAAACGAACACGGAAAGTTTTAATGTTGGATGTTTCTTCCACAACTTCCATGACTGTAGCCATATCCGGCAGAACTGGATTAGCTTTCATTACTTAGACTCCTTCTCAGCGCCGCGAGCCTGTGCTGCTTTAACAATAGCACGGATATCCACAGAAGCAGGACAGCTTTTAATGCAACGACCACAACCACAACATGCAATATACTTCTCATATGACTTTGGGAAGTAAGAGAATTTATGGTTCACACGGTTTTTGAGACGCTTCGCTTTAGTAGAACGCGGGTTATGCCCACTGCCTTCCAAAGTGTACTGGAAGCTCATGCAAGTATCCCATGAACGTACGCGCTTGCCGGTAGTACCGGTTGCTTCATCAGTGATGTTGAAGCAGTAGCAGGTAGGACAAAGGTAAGTACATGCGCCACAGCTAAGACAGCCTGCAGCCTGCTCTTCCCAGAACTCATCGTCATCAAACACAGCAAGAAGTTTCTCAGGAGCATCGGAAAAGTCATGTGCTTCACCAAGCATTTCACGAGTAGCTTTCTTAACTGCTTCGGCTTCTGCACATTTGTCACCGCCGTCTGCAAAGAAGCTTGCTTCAAGCATCTTTTCACCGCATTCGGTAACAGATTCAGCAGCGTAGCCGCCCTGAACAGGAGTAAGCAGTACGTCGGAGCAAGATGTATCAGCAGGGCCGCTTCCTACTTCGTGACAGAAGCAAGTGGACTCAACTTTGGTACAAGCAAGAGTAACGTACATTGTATTTTCACGACGTGTTGCATAATAAGGATCGCGGATGCGATCGTTATCGAACACTTTATCAAAAACCGCCATACCACGGGTGCCACAAGGGCGAGCACCAAAAACTACTGCACGTTCTTTTGGCAGAGTTTCTTTGATGCGAACAGAGGTACTTTCTGGGTTTTCAGGATCTTTGTCATATTTATATGTAAGCAGAGTTTCTGATTGCGGAAAAACTGCTTCTTTTGCTGAACGCACAGGCATGCGGTCAAGAACCGGCTTACGGCCTTCTCCAAACGGACGGAAGGTCACGGTTCCGCCGTCATCCACCGGAACAAACACTACGTGGTCTTTAGCAAGAGCTTCGAGCCACTGGTTAGTGTTTTCGTTTGAGATAAATTTGCAAGCCATGACTAGTGCCGCTCCTCGATAGTTGGTTCTTCAACTTTAAAACACATAAGCGGAGGAGTCTCTTCCGCATTGGTTCCTGCATTGTATGCAAAAACATCGCGTACAACACCGGCCATTTTGCGTCTTAACAGCATAATCGGAATATCCATAGGACAAGCGCGCTCACATTCACCACATTCTACGCAACGACCAGTAAGGTGCATTACGTGAATAAGCTGGAACATGAAGTTGTTCTGCACGTCTACCTCTTCACTCAACCATTTGGTTTCACGAGAGTTAGCAAGGCAGTGATCTTTACATACGCACATTGGGCATGCGTTACGGCATGCATAACAGCGGATGCAACGACGCATCTGGTCCTGCCAGAAAGTGAATCTTTCTTCCATGGACAATTTCTCGAACTCTTCGAGAGCCTTATCCTGTTCAGATTCAGCTTCCTTGCTGGATTCTTCACCTGCAAAGTGAGTGCACTGCAATGTGTTCGGGTAAGAGCAAGTTAAGCACTTATCTGCACACAGTTCAGAAAACGGTACGGTTTCTTTGTTTTCATCAACTTCGATAGTAACGGAAGCACCGTTATTCTCGATAGATTTGATATAACCAATATCGCCGAAACGAGCCTGAAGCTTTGCATGGTTAAGCACACCGTTACAGCCGAAGCCGAAGATGGTGAGGTCTTCTAACTTAAGAAGATCTTCCTGAACAAGCTGGATAACGGAACGGGAATCACACCCTTTCAGTACGAGACCAACCTTTTTACCACCGCGCATTTCGCGCAGGTAAGAAGCCGGGTTCACCACACAGAATTCGTTCACAACGAGCTTTTCAATGTCTTCTTCAGAGCGGATAAAGAGAGGGCTAGTGTGCAACGCATCGTAACCCTGCTGCCAACCAATAACGACATCCAGCTCAGGCAATGCCTGACGGATTTGTTCTTTAAGTTCTGCAAGAGCCTGCATTACGCTTTCTCCTTATGGCACGGACACTGGTCACCAAGGGCAACAGCAGCCGCGATTTCTTTCAGACACTCTTCATCATAACCGGTGCCACCAGATAACTTTGGTGCCGGGCCGAGTTTATGAATACGGTCTGTAAAGGAAGTAACAACATCCTGCCAGCGCTGGCCTTCAGATGCAGAAACCCATGTATAATGGAAGCGTTCCGGATCAATACCGGTAACGGACAGGAACTGCTTGAGCATTTCAAAGCGACGGCGAGCGTAAAAGTTACCTTCTGCGTAGTGACAATCACGTGGGTGACAACCAGATACGAGAACGCCATCAGCACCACTAATGAGTGCACGAGCGATGAACAGCGGGTCGATACGACCGGAACAAGGTACGCGAATTACGCGTAAATCTGTAGGCTGTTCACAACGTGCAACACCAGCGGTATCTGCACCACCGTAGGAGCACCAGTTACACAGAAAACCAACGATACGAAGATCTTGACCTTCTGCTAAAAGTCCAGTTGAGCCTGACATAAGGCGTTGACCTCCGCGAGAATCTGGTTGTCTGTAAAGTGCTGCAGCTGAATAGCACCCTGAGGACAGGTTACGGTACAAATACCGCAGCCCTGACATACTGTTTCAATAACTTCAGCTTTCACATTGCCTGCACGGTCGGTTACTTCTTTAATAGCGCCGAACGGGCAAGTGGCAGCGCACTTCAGGCAGCCTACGCAACGGGATGCGTTAACTTTTGAAACCTGAGGATCGCTTTCAAGCTTGTCTTTAGAGAACAGAGTCATAACTTTAGCTGCTGCCGCACTACCCTGACCAACGGATGTTGGAATATCTCTAGGTCCTAAGCAGGAACCAGCGAGGTAAACACCAGCGGTGTTAGTTTCAACAGGTTTCAATTTAGGGTGAGCTTCCATGAAGAATCCGTAGGAATCGTAGGAGATACGCATTTTTTCAGCGAGAGCAGGTGCATTTTTAGCACTTTCTGCACCAACTGCCAGAACTACGAGATCTGCTTCCACTTCTACCTGAGTACCAGCAAGAGTATCCGCACCGCGAACAATCAGGCTGTCACCTTTAGGGTAGATCATGGATACCCGACCGCGAACGTACTGAACGCCGTACTGCTCCTGAGCTCTACGAGTAAATTCATCGTACCCTTTACCAGGGGAACGAATATCCATGTAGAACACGTACGAATCAGAATCAGGGATGTGGTCTTTTGTAAGTACAGCCTGTTTTGCGGTGTACATACAACAGAAACCAGAACAATATGGACGACCAACGGAAGGATCACGAGACCCTACGCACTGAACGAACACAACTTTTTTCGGCTCTTTACCATCTGATGGACGAACAATGTGACCACCGGTAGGGCCGGATGCGTTCATGAGACGTTCATACTGCAGGGAGGTAATAACGTCCGGGTACTGACCTGCGCCATACTGTTTGTACACAGAATGGTCGAACATGTCGTAACCGGTGGCTGCGATGACTGCACCAACTTTTTCCGTAAGGATTTCATCCTTCTGCTCAAAGTCGATACACTTAGTAGGACAAACTTTGGCACAAACGCCACATTTGCCTTTCTGAAGCATCAAGCAGCCTGAAGGATCAATCGCGGCTTTCTTAGGAATAGCCTGAGGGAAAGGAATGTTGATTGAGGTACATTTGGAAATGCCTTCGTTGAATTTATCAACGTTTTTCTTACTCGGACATTTTTCCATACATGCACCACAACCGGTACAGTCAGCCCAGTTTACGTAAGTAGCTTTTTTGCGCACTTGCACATCAAAGTTACCAACGTAACCTTCGATTTTTTCCACTTCAGACATTGCATACAGCGTGATATTTTCATGCTGAGAAACGTCTACCATCTTCGGTCCCAAAATACATGAGGAACAGTCAACGGTTGGGAAAGTTTTATCGATTTTTGCCATTTTGCCGCCGATGGATTGCTCGCGCTCTACCATCACAACCTGATAGCCAGCATCTGCACAGTCAAGTGCAGCCTGAATACCAGCAACACCACCACCGATAACGAGAACGCGTTTTGTAACATCGAACTTGTTAGCGTGAAGCGGGTTGTTGTTACGCAGCTTTGCAACAGCAATCTTTACCAGCTCAAAAGCTTTAATCGTGTTACGTGGCTTGTTTTTACCAATCCAAGAAACGTGTTCACGAATGTTTGCCATTTCGAGCATGTAGCGGTTAAGACCTGCACGCTCAAGAGCACGACGGAAGGTAGCTTCGTGCATACGTGGTGAGCAAGATGCTACCACAACGCCGTCAAGTTTGTGCTCTTTAATGGCTGAAATAATTTCGTTCTGTCCCGGTTCGGAACAGGTGTACATAGTGTCTGTAGTAAACACTACGTCCTGCAACGTTCCCGCTTGCTCCGCTACAGCCGGACAGTCAACAGTAGCCGCGATGTTACTGCCGCAATGGCAGACAAATACGCCTATACGCATACTCTCTCCTTGCTATAAAACGCCAGCAAAACGCAGACGAGGTGTCGGGTCTACTACGAGCTTGGACAAGCCAACCTCTTCAGCAGAAAGTCCCAGTGCCAAACCGAGCAGCTGTGTAAAGTACACAACCGGAATATCATAACGGGTGCCGTTTGCACGGTTAACCTGACCCTGACGAAGGTCAAGGTTCATCTGACACAAAGGACAGGCGGTTACGATAATCTCTGTATTCAGGGATTCTGCAACATCAAGCAGGCGTCCTGAAAGTTCAGTTACGATATCTTTTTTTGGCATACCAGCCGCAGCGCCGCAGCATTCAACTTTAAGCGGGAAAGGCAGTACAGTTGCGCCACACGCTTCCATGATGTCATCCATCGCCATTGGATTTTCAGGATCATCAAACTGCATAAGTTCCGGCGGGCGGTTCATAATACAGCCGTAGTAGCAGGCGACGTTAAGACCATTAAGAGGCTTAACAACAGCTTTCTTGATAGCGTCCATGCCTACACGTTCGACAATAAGCTGCAATGTAGAAGCTACAGATGCAGCTTTTTCACAAGATTCGTCGAGAAGAGCTTCCACTTTAGGGCGGTAGTTCTCATCTTCGATTTTGCGTGAAGCAGTGCGAAGGTTAGCAAGACAGCTAGGACAAGGTGTTACAACTTCTTCCTGACCCTGCTTAGCTGCAAGAACGAGGTTACGTGCAGAAAGGGCAGCAGAAAGAGTATGATTTACTGTATGTGCGGGAGTGGAGCCGCAACAGCTCCAATCGTCGATTTCGTTAAGCTCGATACCGAGCTTTTTACAGACTGCGCGTGTGGACATGTCGTATTCTACAGACGTGCCACTACCGGAACAGCCCGGGTAGTATCCTACAGAAATTGACATTAACTGTTCTCCTTGGCGGTGTCGCGTTCTCTGAATCGTTTAAAGATTGCAGAAACGTGTTCTTTACCGCGAACTTCGTGCGGCTTAATCGAAAGCTTGTTTTTAGGAAGCATCGCCGGAGCAAGATCAACGTCTGTCCAGAATCTACCTGTTTTACGAATGTATGATGCGGTTACGCCCAGTTCATACACACGACCGTGCTTTTCGACCGACTCAAGGAATGCATCGCCGAATGCTTTTATATTACGCTCAGTAGCGTAACCTGCTTCACGCGCCATGTGACGCAGAACATCCATAATTTTGGCGACATCAATGCTATTAGGACAACGAGTTGTACATGACTGACAGGTTGCACAAAGCCAAATAGAATGGCTTTTAAGAACAGCTTCACGCTGACCAAGCTGTACAAGACGCATTACACGGCTTACAGAAAGATCGTAGGCAAAGTTATAAGGACAGCCAGCGGTGCAATTGCCACACTGGTAGCAAGATAGCACATTCTGTCCACTTCTCTCCTGAACTTCACGGATGAACTCTTTATCCGGTGAGTTAAGAGGGATGGTTTCCATGGCTCCTCCGAATGTTGACTGAAAAAGGCAGCAAATTGGCATACAAAACATGCCGAAAACACCAGTTCAGCAAAGAGTGATACAAGAAAAAAAGAAGAACTTAGAAGCATTACAGACCCCAACTGATATGCAACAAGGCGAGACAAAAACTGGCTACAGAAGTAACAAATCCAGTAGAATACCTAAGAAAAATCAGGAGTTGTTTTTGCTGCTTTAACCCTAAGCGGCAAAAACCCGTGATTATCTCAGGTAGTAAAACTAAGTGTTGTCTCACGCATCAACATTCTCAACTCCGAGCCGTCCATAATGTGGGTACCAAATCACAAAAATATAACTCGAAGCGTATCACTCTATATATACCCCTAGACTAACGCCGCTAACAAACATTGGCAACCCGTATAGTCGTTTTTTTTGCATTTATTTGCTGCAAAGAAATTCAGAATAATCGCTGTTTTGTGATTTTTCCTTCACAATAACTACAACATTTTATTTGAAAACTCGAAATCATTGAAATTTTATGCTGATTTGAGCGTTCAATCATCTTTTATAAAAATATTTGATTGATCGCTCAAATACGAGAAAATAATTATTTGATATTACACGAACGTAAAAACGGGGCAAAAAAGTGTAATAAAATTCCACTTTTTTGCCCCGTATATCTGTCCGAAGGCTCGGAGTATTTTTCATTGGCCGAGGGCGTCCCCCCGGCACTTTATGTGCAAACAGGCAGCGTGCCCGTCCTGCTCTGCATGTCTGTATTATGCCCACAAGCAACAGCTAAACCATGATTTCAAAGACTAAAAAACACTTCTATAACAAGCGCCTAGATACTAATAGCTGTACAGATCCTACCGTTGCACCCGCGCTCCCGTCTTTACCACTTCGCATAATTTCAGTACATTACTGCACAAATTCTGCTTTTGATAAGGAAATACTATGCCAGGATATAAAGCACACCTTACAGGTGGCGCAGTATTAGGAGGCGGCACAATTGCAGCCGCTGTTTACTTTTCGTACCTTCCACAGGATGTCTGGCTTCTTTCTGCACTGTTTGCCATTGCAGTAATGGCATCACTCTTTCCAGACACAGACACTGAATCCAAGGGGCAGAATTTTTTCTACTCCATCATGGCCATCACAGATGTTCTGCTCATTGTTAATCACTATTACCAATGGGCCGCTATACTTGGTCTATTTGCGATGCTTCCGGCCTTAGGTCGCCACAGAGGCTGGACGCACACTTGGTGGGCAATGCTCATTGTTCCCGCCCCTCTTGTTGCATTGCCATGGATATTTTTCCGTGAAACGTGGATAGTAACACTACCTTTCTATCTTGCTGCGGTTGTCGGCTATTTCTCACACCTGCTGCTTGACAGAGAATTTTAACCCACCTCAGAAAACAAAAAATCCTGCTGAAGATTCTTCAGCAGGATTTTTCTATTTCTATTTTAATTACATGCGACCATGAATGGTCAGATACAAGTCCCCCACCCAGGCACCAATTTTCCGCCCAAGTTTACGTAGGCGAATAGGATGCCCTGCTCGAAAATCAGTCGGCAAGGTAATTTCCAGCTGTCGTGTATCGCCTCCAAGTCCTTGTGAAAGAGTCAGACGAACTTTAGCTCCGGGGCGTAAATTCTGCATGGGGAGATGCATAACCTGATTGTCATCAAGCTGTTTTTGTAACCAGCCCTTGACCCCACCTGTCATATCTACAGAAATGTCACGATCGCCCCATTGCATGGAAAATTTACGCTTCTTGGGCATAGCAATAGACTTGCCGCCATCACGTTTTATTTCCCGATAGATATCTTCAAAAACGCGTTTAGCAAAAGCATCATTCAAAATTTCATTAAGTACAGATTCTTTTGAATAGCTGCGCTGTTCTTGACTCCAGAATGAATCATCAAACTCTGGACGTTTTTTATTATATGTATCGCTACTGCTGGCAGTATTGTTTTTCTGAGCATCAAAATTTGACTTTGCTTTTCGATACGCAGAACGGGCGCGGTCACGCACAGTGCTATCACGGGAAGCGCGTTCTGAACGGTAACCATGGGCAGCGGAACGGGCTTTACCTTTAGATTCAGAAGAGCGGGAAGAACCGGTGCTTTTCACAGTAGAAGAAATAATAACGTATGCTTCATTAAGCTGCTGGAATTTTCGTGACGCATTAGGATCATCAGGATGCAAATCTGGATGCAATTCAAACGCCCGCTTACGGTATGCTTGCTTTACAGCATCTTCCGATGCCCCATTGGGCACATTCAGTAATTTATAGCATTCACGTAACGTCACGGTTCCTCCATAGAAAACAAACTGAATACAACAAGCAACAGAGCTTGTTTACAATTTTTTTATTATCACAGCAGACAGGGTACTGTTTCAAAAACAAAAAGCGACTTGCCTAATTATTCACAACTCAGGCAAGGTAATAAACCTGCAGACAGTTCTTCAGGTCAAAGAACACATCAAACGACATGCGGCAACGCTTTTATGTCTTCTATCTTCAACTACGCATCATACAATAACAATCCGTAATCGCACGAACTATACAGTACTCTAACAGTATATATAAAAAAAGGCCGGTTTCATAAGAGTTTTACTCTATGAACATCCAGCCTTTTCAGAAAAATCACAGCACACTACAAAGCGGCGCAATCCTATTCATCATCAAGAATAAGAGCGCGAGCCTCACAGCTTTTATCACTGGCAAGCAGGTTATTATCGCGTAAATACGCGCGTCCCTGCTGTGCAAATTCATCGTGGCTTACATCTCTTCGGATACCCGGGCAAAAGTCTTTAGCCATTTCCCAAGAGTCAGAATCAATCACGTTGCCACGAAAGTATGGCCAAGCACGGCAAATATTCGGCTTGGCAATATGTACACCACAGCCTTTACCCTGCACAAAGAAAATACAGTAATTATCTTCACCCACGCGGATGCGCAGTTTGCCGTCTTTAACTTCACCATATTTTTCAGTGAACTCTTCAGCAGACATCTTCAAGTGCTTAAGAATGCGGGTAAGGTCTGTAGGGCTGACAATAATGCCGCCTTCACCTTCACAACAGTGTCCGCACATCTCACAATCAAACGCTTCTTTCATCTATTTATTCTCCAAACCGAGTCTGCTGTGTTCAACCATAATGCATTTATCTTCGACTACAGCAATCTCATTGGCAGCAAGTTTTTCCCCGGCTTCTTGACTTCTGATACCTGACTGCATCCAAAACATTTTCGGCTTATGCCCTAACGCAAGCACTTCGTCGGCATGATCAGCACAATACTGCGATGCACGAAAAACGTTTACGATATCAACAGGCACAGGAATATCTGTAATGGACTTGTACGTAGGCAAGCCCCAGACATTTGTCCGAATAGGATGCACAGGAATAACGGTGTATCCCTGATCGATAAGATATGTGCCAACCATATTCACAGGCTGACCCGGCTTATCTTTGGCACCGATGATCGCGATGACTTTTGCCTCGGCTAAAGCTTCGCGCATGGATTCATCAAAAATCATAATTTCCTCTCAGAAAATGTTGCAAGGCAAACATGGTCTGCCTCCGGCACGTAGTCAGCAAAAATATCACTACCCTATGGCGCGCTATGCGGCATCATGCAACCAGTGACACTCTCAATCTAATTACGAAACCACAGATTCTTTATACTGTATTCTCTGCGAACACCAGCAGTTCATAACCTCATTGCTCACAGGTTCAGATTGGCATATAACCAACTTGCACATCCAAGGAGCACTTATGACTAAGATTCTACCGGCTATTGAAAAAATTCCTGCGGAAGAGCTTGCACTTCGCCATGCACGCTGCCGCGATCTCTTAGGTCGTTTTATGCCGGGTGTCTCCGGCATGCTCATTTTCTCCCGCATCCAACTTTATCACCTCACAGGCACCCTCGCGAACGGGGTTTTCTGGCTCCCGAGAGAAGGAAAACCAGTTCTCATGGCACGCCACGGTGTTGAGCGATGTCGTATCGAGAGTTCCATTGAAGAAATTCATCCTTTCCGCTCATTCAGTGATATTGAAAAAATATTAAGTGATGTAGGCACTCCGCTTCTGCCTGCAGAGGCTGCTGATGTAGCCGTCGATTTTGCAGGTGTAACATGGCAAGTTGGTGACCTGCTTCGTAAAAAACTTCCACACATTTCCTTCATCCCATGTGACCGCATTCTTACTGCCGGTCGTTCGGTGAAAACAGAATGGGAATTAAAAAAACTCCGCCTCAGCGGAGCACGTCATCATCAAGCGATATATCACGATCTTCCTAAGCAACTTCATATCGGCATGACAGAACGTGAAATCGCTCATGTATCGTGGGAAATTTTCTTTGCTAAAGGCCATTGCGGAATGCTCCGTATGAACACCTTCGGCGAGGATGTATTTCTCGGACATATTGCAGCAGGCGAATCAGGAAATTACCCGAGCCATTTTAACGGTCCCCTCGGCTTAATGGGCGAGCATCCGGCAACTCCATTTATGGGATACGCAGGAAAGGTCTGGCGGAAAAACTCACCGCTAGCCGTCGATATTGGATTTGCTCTTGAAGGATACCATACCGATAAAACTCAGTTGTTCTGGGCCGGTGCTAAAAAAAGTATTCCCGATGTTGTCCGCAACGCTCAAGATACCTGTATTGAAATTCAGAACACTATCGCAGCCGAGCTTCGCCCAGGGAGCATCCCATCTGAACTTTATAAGAAATCATTAAAGATGGCTGAAAAAGCCGGATTCGAAGATGGCTTTATGGCTTTAGGCGGCAACAAGGTAAAGTTCCTCGGGCACGGCATCGGTCTTGGTATTGATGAACATCCAGTCATTGCTACCGGATTTGATGAGCCTCTTGAAAAAGGCAATGTTATTGCTCTAGAGCCCAAAATCGGCATTCCGGGTATCGGCATGGTCGGCGTAGAAAACACCTTTGAAGTTACAGATAACGCAAGCGTATGTTTAACAGGCGATGAGTACGACATGATTTGCATTGAAAAATAGTGTAACTTACAATTTCACTCGATAAGAATAAAAAAAGGCGACTGCACCGGCAGCCGCCTTTTTTTATACAAACTTCATTTAAATACGATTATACCCAACCATTTCATCTATTCCAGAGTACAGCGCGCCTCGTATGTCATTATATACTAAATCAATACGCCCCCCCTTGACCTTTCCATCTTCAATAAAAACTTCCAACAAAAAATTGAAGTCAGTTGTAGACAACACGCTCTTCTTTCGGCAACTCAATGTGTATTTTTCCAGAATCACTTTTTCTTCAAGATACTTGAACACGTTCAGGACACCGGGGTAATCACATGCTACCCAGAAGCTATCCATGAAGAGGGACTCAACAGTCATGAATTCCACTCGATTCTCAAAAATTTTGATTGTAGTCTCATTCTTTCTATAGAAAGTTTTAATTACATATTCATCCAGAATACTTAATAAATACTTCATTACTACACGCAAAATTAACACCGTAGTTCAGATGGAATTTTAAACCGATGTTACCATGTCCAGTGCTGCCCATAGTTGACTTGCGGTATATTTTAACCCTACATCAAGGCGGTGGGTCATTGTAGTCAGCGCTTCGAAAAACTCATGTCATCTACTCATAATTACTATTTCACTGTGACTAATAGTTATAGCATATTAGACTATCAAAAAAATATTAGTTGCTTATGTTGATAAGTTTTTTATTATTTCTTCATAATTTCGCGCTTCCATCACACAAAAGAGCATGAATCAAAACAAGCTCTTTTTGATTACAGTAAATCGGACTATCATTAAATTTATTCGTGCATAATCCAAAAGCAACAGAAGAGCCTAAAAAACTTACTGAATATTACACCTCTGCTTACTTGCACATAATAAATGAACTTGCTTCCCCACAGTTCCCTTAATTTCTGGTGATACAGTACTGGACAATGTGTTCTCACACCTTTCGAATCCAGCTTACAAGACCTGATAACCAGCAATAACTTTTGCTAAAAACATTAAAATCCATCATAACTGTACTATGAAAAAGACAAAAATTTTCTTTATATCAGCTATCACACTTCTTTGCCTTATGGCATCGCTGACCCTTAATGCTGACGCTGCGACTCCGGTTACTTTTTCTGTTGAGCCATTCATTGCTACAAGTCAGAATGATGCCACTATCATCAAGCTTCGTATCACGCCGGATTCTGAATACCACTTCTACTCACGTGAAAAAGGGGAAACTGGCAAACCTACGTCTATTTCTGTTTTTCCTTCAATCACCGGCAGTACCATAAGCTACCCTGCCGGAGTCAAATCATCAGACCCTATATTAATAGATAAAACCACGTACCTCTACGAAGGTGCAGAAGATATCTTTATCACCATTCCAGATGCCTCCGTGACAAAGGCGGAGCTCATCGTATCCGTGCTGCTTTGCTCTGATGTACGATGCACACCGGTTAATAAAATTATTCCTGTAAGCTGGCGGGCTGCTACACTCGCAAAAGCAGAGTCGCAAAAATGGTGGAATAAATATTCTACTATCACACCTATTGCGCCAGATGCGTCTACGCGTCTCAAGTCCTCATCAACGAACAACAAAAAGCTTGCTCAAAAACTTGGAGTACAGCTTCCTACGAACTCCGGCCCTACAACCGCTGGGCTCACACCAATATTCAGCAGCAAGATATCTTCTTCAGGGTTAACATCTACTGAGTCTGCGGCCTCTCTCATTCCAAAAGACAACGTATCAAAAACTCATGAATATAACTTTTCTCCGCGCTACTTCTTACAGGCACTGGAAGTCTCCACATTAAGTAAGGCTATTTTATTCGGACTACTCGCAGGGTTTATTCTTAACTTCATGCCATGCGTACTGCCTGTCATCAGCCTAAAACTTTCTTCACTTGTTGCAGCCGCACAAGTTAGAGATGAAGCTCAACGCAAGCATATGTTCAGAGAACATAACCTATTCTTTGCGCTGGGCATTATTACATGGTTCTCGTTGCTCACCATTGTGCTCACAAGCTTTGAACTCGCATGGGGGCAACTTTTCCAAAACCAGTGGTTACTTATTGGACTGGCTCTTATTATCTTCGTTCTCGCTCTCTCTATTTTTGAAATCTTTCCACTGCCGATGTTCAGCCTTACAGGGCGCGGCACCGAAAACGGTCATGATAAATGGAGTGCATTTTCTACGGGCTTACTTGCTACAGTACTCGCAACACCGTGTAGTGGGCCATTCCTAGGCGGCGTTTTAGGATGGGCATTTTTACAGCCAGTAGGCGTACTCATTTTCATATTCCTTTCTATTGGAATAGGTATGGCTCTGCCGTACCTTGCTATGGCTGTTGTCCCTGAGCTTGTGACCCGTTTCCCTCGCCCTGGAGCATGGACAGGAGCACTTTCCCATATCGTTGGCTTCTTCCTTATGGGTACCGTTGTATACCTGCTTTACGTGCTTCCAGAAAAGATTCTGCCAAGCATGCTCGTTGTGCTGTGGATAACCGCTTTGGCAGCGTGGATATGGGGGCGCTTCTCAGGATTACGATTCACGAAACGACGTAATATACTTGTTCGAATAGCCTGCACACTCGTTGTCGCATTCACAATATTTACTATTTTTAAGACAACACCGCAGGCAAAAGAATGGCAGGACTTTACACCGGAAAGTTTCTTTTCAGAGTTACAACAAAAGCGAATGGTTCTGGATTTTTCCGCAGACTGGTGCCCGAACTGCAAAGTACTAGAGCGTACAGTGCTTACACCGGAAAACAGAGCCCGCTGGGAAGAAGAATTCAATGTTGTCTTCATCAAAGTTGATCTCACAAACGAAGATGCAGAAAAACAAAAATTCCTTGAAGCCCTCGGCTCCAGCTCTATTCCAGTTGTTGCCATTTTCCCTAAAGGGGAAGCCGCTAATTCACCTATTATCCTACGCGACATATTCACGACAGGACAAATGGAAGACGCGTTGAAAGAAGCTTTCGAAGAATAGCAGGGTCAACAAATAGACGTAAAAAAAGCCTCGTTGCATTGCAACGAGGCTTTTTTTGTCAGTATATTTCACAGAATACGGATTTTAAAGAACAAGGTTTTACCTTCCAAATCTTTCAGACAACTGAATGGTAAATCCTGAGTAGCTTACAGTTGCTAGATGCAAAAACATCTACTCACAAAACTTACTCAGCAACGCCATAAGCGTCGAATGTTCGTACTCTGAAACTATTCCCAAATAAGTGCAGCCCATTCGCCTTCGACGATACGACGTGCTTCTGGAAGCCCTAATTCTCTGTAGACAGATTCAACCTGATTCGCCTGAATTTCGAGCAGACCTGAAAGAACAAGGCAGCCACCCGGTTTAACAAGCTTAATGATTTCCACTGCCATGTCCATTAATGGACGCGCCAGAATATTTGCAAGCACAACATCAAAGTCACCGCATACGGCGTCAGCTGAGCCCTGATACACTTCGAAAGATTCAGAAGAAACTGCGTTGAGCACTTTGTTTTCTTCTGTGTTCTCAATGGCGAGCATGTCAATATCAACACCTACACCAGAGAGTCCAAGCTTAGCACAACCAATGCCGAGAATGCCGGAACCTGTTCCAAGATCAAGGAACTTTTGCCCCTCGTGGATACGTCCTTCAGACGCAAGCTTGGAAACAGATGCAAGACACAACGCAGTGGTTGGGTGATGCCCTGTACCGAATGCTGTTTTAGGCTCAATCACAATAGGAGTACGACCTTCAAGCGGTTCCGTTTCACACATCCAAGGCGCAATAACCTTGAAGTGTTCACCAATTTTCACTGGTGTAAAAAAGTCGCGCCATGCCACCATCCAATCCTGATTCGGCACATCTGCACGTGTCACATCAGCTTCCGGAACTGCGCTATAAAGAGCAGTTAAAAATTCTTCACAGAACGCCGGATTTTCAATGTGAACACGGTAAATAATGTCGCCAGTAGGAAGGTTTTCTTCCTCCCAGCCATAGTTGAGTTGCTGAACCATGGCAATAGTTGCCATATCCTGCATATGCTCAGGTACACGTATTTCTAGTCTGACAAGGTCTGCCATAAATTAATTATCCTCTTGCCTGATATCGAGCCATTTTCTTTTCGAGTTTTCGACTCAAGGCAGTTAGGACGTAACAAATCACGAAGTACATGACAAGGATGGTGAGGTAGATCTCCATAGGAGCAGAAAGCGTACGGTTGTTAATCTGTACTGCTGCACGAGTGAGTTCGACAACTCCAATAACATATGCCAAAGAAGTATCTTTAGTTAACGATACAAACTGGTTAACAAAAGAAGGAATCATATTTCGAAGTGCCTGTGGCAAAATAACATAGCGCATAGCCTGTAAATGAGTGAGACCACCCGCGCGTGATGCTTCCATCTGCCCTTTTGGCAGTGCGATAACACCAGCACGCACAATTTCAGCGATATATGCACCTGTAAAAACAGTAAATGCGACTAAAGCAGATTCAGCTTCCGGTAGTGTTTTCCCCAGCAAAATTGGTGCGAGAAAATAAAACCAGAAAATGAGCATCAATAAGGGTACACCACGAATCACTTCAATATAAATGACGGAAAGCAGCTTAATGTACCAACGCTTGGAAAGACGCATCAAACCAGCAGCAAGACCGATCCAGAATGCACCGAAGATGCCGCCGATAGAAAGCAGAATACTCAGCGCCATACCGCCAAGCGGGCCATTAGGATACGCACCCCAAAGAAGGTACGGAAAGTTATCTATTACGATATCCCATTGCATAATTCGTTCTCCTAGTAGCTAACAGCACGCAAGAAGCGTTTGTTGTAGAAGTTAATGGAGAAAGAAACTATCAGCGAAATGCACAGATAGATAAGCGTACTGATCGTAAACGCTTCGAAACCACGGAAGGTATAAGATTCAATCTGTCGAGCCATGTAAGTCAACTCTGCAACACCGATAGTCATACAAAGGGAAGAGTTTTTAACTAGGTTAAGTGCCTGCGAAATCATAGGCGGCACAATAATTCTGAATGCCTGAGGCAAAATAACATACCGCATAGCCTGCACAAAGGTGAGACCACATGCGCGGGATGCTTCAAGCTGGTTTTTAGGAATAGAGTTTACACCGGCGCGAATTTCTTCAGCAATAAATGCTGCGGAATAAACAGATAATGCAATAACACCGGCACAGAACTCAAAGTCCTGCTGATAGAGCCAATCCAGAATAAAACGCGGAAGAAAACTATCTGCGCCGAAGTACCAAAAAAATATTTGTACAAGAAGAGGAGTATTACGGAAAAATTCAGTAAACGCAGCGCTAAACCAGATAAGCGGTTTAACCTTTGTCATACGCATTACAGCAATGGCAGTGCCAAGCAGCAGGGCAATAACCAGCGACACCGCAGAAATCTGCAGAGTAACGCCAACCCCGCTAATAATCCAATCCAGATATTCTCCGGAAAGAACTTTATTCCAATCGAACGTATAATTCAAAACAGCCTCGAAACAGTAAAATAAAGAGCGCAATGAAGCCATTGCGCTCTTTATCGGTTAGTTAGAGCTTACGGCCACAGTTCCATCTGCCAAGTAAGAGGCAAGTAGTAGTTGGAGTCTTTGCCGAACCATTTGTTGTAGATCTTCTGGTATTCACCAGAGCGCCACAGGTCGTTCAAAGTTTTGTTGATAAGATCACGGAAATCGGAATCGTTTTCTGCAATGCCGAGACCGTAAGGTTCTGCAGCAATGTAATCACCAACGATTGCCCATTTGGTTGGGTCTGGAGCAGAGTTTTTAAGGCCGAGAAGAATAGTTGAGTCAGTAGTTACTGCAACTGCTTTGCCCTGTTTGAGAGCAAGGAATGCCTGCGGGTACTCGTCAAAAGAAAGTACGCGTGCTTTAGGCTGAGCAGTTTTAATATTTTTCTCAGAAGTAGAACCTTTTACAGTTGCAACTTTTTTACCTGCGAGATCAGCAGCAGACTTGATGCCGGAATCTTTAGCAACAAGCAGTTTCTGACCATCCATGAAATATGTGATTGAGAAGTCAATAACTTCATCACGAGCATGCTTATGGGTCATAGTAGCAGCGGCGATGTCAATCTGGCCGTTAACTACCATCGGAATACGTGTGGAGGAAGTAACAGTCTTAAGCTGTAGTTCTACGCCAAGATCTTTTGCAATTGCGCGACAAATATCTACATCAAAACCAACAAGTTGGCTCGATGCTTGATCAACGTAACCGAAAGGAACTACTGAATCTTTAACGCCACAAACTAAGGCACCGCGTTCTTTAATGTCGTCAATTTTACCCGCAAAAGCAGTAGTGCAGGCCAGTACGAGACATAAAGTCAATGCCATCAGCACAAAACGTTTCATATACTTACTCCTATTTAGCTGGTCCAGAGTTTGTAACAGATAACAAACTCGTATTTTTCTAGAGAATTTCCTTCAGGAAAGCCTTTGTTCGCTCTTGTTGCGGGTTGCGGAAGAAATGCTCCGGCGTACCCTCTTCTACAATCTCACCGCCATCCATAAAGATTACGCGATCAGCAACTTCACGGGCAAAGCCCATTTCGTGAGTTACACAAAGCATGGTCATGCCTTCACGCGCAAGGTCTTTCATAGCGTTGAGAACTTCGTTAATCATCTCAGGGTCAAGTGCAGATGTCGGCTCATCAAACAACATTACCTTAGGTTTCATAGCAAGTGCACGGGCAATAGCTACACGCTGCTGCTGTCCACCTGATAATTCGATAGGGTACTTGCTGGCTTGATCATGAATACCAACACGCTCAAGTAATTTCATAGCAAGCTCTTCAGCCTGCCCTTTAGGCATGTTGCGTACTTTAATTGGTGCAAGTGTTACGTTTTCGAGAACAGTCAGGTGCGGGTACAGATTGAACTGCTGAAAAACCATGCCTACTTCTGTACGCAAGTCGTTTACATTTACGTCATCTGCATGGATGGAATGTCCTTCGAGCAAAATTTCGCCTTTCTGGATTTCTTCAAGGCGGTTGATACAACGAATAAAAGTCGATTTACCAGAGCCTGAAGGGCCACAAATAACAAGAACTTCGCCTTGTTCAACTTTTTCACTCACGTTTTTAAGTACGTGAAAGTCGCCATACCATTTGTTGATATCTTTGATTTCAATCATCGCCATAAGGAATACATCCTATATCGGACACCGTAACGGCGTCTCGTTTCCATTTTTGTTATTTAGAAAAAGAAGAAGATAGCGTTCGAAAGAGAAGAATTTTTAACAGTGCGAACGTAATTTGGGACTTTTTGGAAAAATTTCAAAAAGTAAAACCCCATACACCCCCTCGAACACAACTCCGCTAACCTCCCAATCTTATTACATGAGTATTTTATTTTTTGTCAACTCAACTGCGATTCTCGTAAAAAAACCTAAAATTTGATTTAATTGCCCACACAACCACTTCAATACTTTCTTTTGTATTATAATAAGTTATACAGAAAATTCACCTAAAGTCTATTACGCGCTTTAATCAAGATTATTATCTTTTTTTACGAGCCCGAATAAGCGACAAAATACGCTAAAACCACGCGATTCACCAGTTTTGCAATTTTGTGATATTTAACTTGATAGTCAAAAGAGACATGCTATCTTAGCGATTTATCAGCGACAAGATTGTTGACAATCCCGATGACAACACGACAATTCATACAAATTATGCTGTTACAAAAACTTTATAAAAAAAATTGTAAAAAAATAAAAAAAATCCCTGTCTCTTTCAAGACAGGGATTTGCAGTAATGAAAAAGCCAGTAACGCTGCTATTTTTGAGAGAGTAACTCTTCAAGTACTCCAGCAAATACGTCAATGTCTTCTTTTGAAATTACCAGCGGAGGAACAAGACGTAGAACACGTCCTTGAGTCAGGTTCAAAATAAAACCACGCTCAATAAGGGCATCCCAAATTTCCTTCCCATCATCCACAAGTACGATACCGATCATAAGGCCATGACCACGAACTTCATCAATGGTTCCAGGATGGCGGGCACCAATTTCGCGGAATGTATTCATGGCATATTCGCCAAGCTCATGCGCGTGTTCGGCAAGCTTTTCATCCACCATAATATCAATAACTTTAGCAGCAACTGCAGAAAGAACTGCACCGGCACCAAAGGTTGTTGCATGACTTCCCGGCTCAAACCCCTGTGCAACTTCATCAGTACACAGCATGGCACCCATTGGAAGACCGTTTGCGAGAGCCTTTGCACAACTCATTACGTCCGGTTTCAAATCAAACAACTGGTGCGCCCAGAATTTACCGGTACGACACAGACCTGTTTGAATTTCATCAACCATGAACAATATGCCCTTTTCACGGCAAATACGTTCAACGCCTTTCGCGAACTCAGCAGTCATAGGCCGAATACCACCCTCACCCTGAATAACTTCCACAAGCACACCTGCTGTAGAATCAGTGATAGCGTCTTCAAGTGCTGCTAAGTCACCCCACACAACCTGCTTAAAGCCTTGTGGAATTGGGGCAAAGCCATCGGCAAATTTTGCTTGTCCTGTCGCTGCCACTGTTGCCAGTGTTCTACCGTGAAATGCGCCGGTAAAAGTAATTATCTCACCAGCTTCACGTCCTTTAACCCGCTGTGCGTATCGTCGGCAAATTTTGATTGCTGCTTCGTTTGCTTCAGCACCGGAGTTACAGAAAAATGCTTTGTCAAAATGACATGTAGCAAGAATCTTTTCTGCAAGCTCAAGCTGCTCTTCCTGATAAAACAGGTTACTCACATGCACGAGTTTTCGCGCCTGTGCAGCCATCACATCTGCAAGCTCAGGTCGGCAATGACCAACATTGGTCACCGCTATTCCGGCTAACAGGTCAATATACTCTTTGCCTTCAAAGTCATACAAACGAGCGCCTTCACCTCGCTTAATAGCGATTGGGTAGCGTCCATAGGTGCGGCATAAAAGCTTTTCTTCACGATGTTTCAATGCATCAAAACTAGTACTCATTCTATTATCCGCTTTTTTACCGCTCACTGCGGGTTATAAGGTTGCTTTACATTGTTCCGGTATGACCGAAACCACCTTCGCCACGCTCAGTTTCTTCCAGTGAATTCACTACTGAAATCTGAGCACGGTAAAACGGCTGAAAAACCAGCTGAGCCACACGTTCGCCACGCGTGATTACACGGTCTTCACCGGAAGTATTTAATAATGAAATAAAAATTTCGCCACGGTAATCCGGATCAACAACCCCGACCCCCTGACTGACGGTTAATCCTTTTTTTGTACCAAGACCGCTACGGGAATAAATAAATCCTGCCACAGTATTACACTGTGGATCTATGGCAATACCGGCAGGGATAGCAAAACGGCCACCAGCAGGGATCACAATTGTATCTTCTTCAAAACATGCTCGCAGGTCCAACCCCGCAGAATAAGGGGTCGCGTAAGCGAGACCGCACACACCATCGTTTTCTGCATTTGCCGTAACGCCGGCACCATATAATTCAGCAGCTGAGTCACGCAAAAAGCGCACATTCAACTGCAATGTCATTGTATTTTGTAACGATTCTTGATCGCTCACGGATAACTCCAGAAAATTTTTCGGATATTTGGTCAAACAAACACAATCAATATTCCAGACGAGCCAGAGAGTAAAGAAACGAAAATACGTTTCCATTGTTCGCATTATAAGTACAGCCCGTATTGCTATTTAACAAAAAAAGTTCGGCAAGTTAGTGACATCATAACAACAAAAATGCCTTGATTAATCATCAAAAACACTGCGAAAAAAAGTAACTCTGTGGCATAACAAGGCTTGAATGCCCTAATTGTACGCAGGAGAAACAGCATGCAGCCGTTAAAGATATTCAATGTAATCCCACAACTGCCAGAAGGTCTGGAAGACTTATGGAAGCTTGCCTATAACTTTCGTTTCACATGGTGTGGATATACCGATAACGTCTTCAAACAAATTGACCAACAGCTATGGTCGACTACAAGCCATAACCCACTACAGTTCCTCCACCTTGTTGACCCGAAACGTTTGAAAACTGTTGCAAAAGATCCTTTTTTTCAATCGCAGCTCAAAATTACTATTGATACCCTCAACGAATATTTTGAAGAGCGTCCATCACCATTAATTGAAGGTGCATCACCGGAAAATCCTGCGGTTGCGTACTTCAGTTTTGAGTTCGGTGTGGCTAGCTGTATGCCAATCTATTCTGGTGGGTTAGGGATTCTTGCCGGTGACCATCTAAAATCTGCGTCGGATTTAAACATCCCTCTTGTGGGCATAGGTCTGCTCTACAAACACGGATACTATCGTCAGTACCTCACACCAGACGGCTGGCAACAGGAATCCTATCCTGACCTCGATTTTGACCAAATCCCGATTCTTCCATTGGAAGATGAACAAGGTAAACACGTGCACATTTCTATTCCGCTTGGAAAGCACAAGCTACAAGCGCAAATTTGGAAAGCACAAGTTGGCCGCATTACCCTGTTACTTATGGATACAGAAATTGCAGAGAACCCTCCTGAGTTCCGCACCATTACTGCCAGTCTTTATGGTGGTGATAAAGAAATGCGTCTCTGGCAAGAAATCCTGCTCGGTATTGGTGGTATGAAAGTACTCGAGGTCTGTGGGTATCACCCTCAGGTTATTCATATGAATGAAGGGCATTCTGCGTTTGCAGGTGTTGAAAGAATTCGCTCATTTATGCAAAAAGGGCTTTCGTTTGAATCCGCATCCGAAATTGTCGCTTCAAGTTCTGTGTTCACCACACATACTCCTGTTCCAGCCGGTAATGACAGATTCAGTCCGGAACTTATGGAACAATATTTTTCTGATTACGCACGAGATTTAGGATTAGCATTCAAAGTATTCCTGTCCTTCGGACGTGAAAACCCGTTCGATGATCAAGAGGCATTCTGCATGACCGTGCTTGCACTCAAGCTTTCCCGCTTCAACAACGGTGTCTCTAAGTTGCATAAACATGTTTCGCGCAAAATGTGGAAAGCCCTCTGGCCGCTCTACCCTCTTGATGACATACCAATTTCGGCGCTCACAAATGGTATCCATGCTCCAACATGGACAGCAGATGACATGCGCGAAGTGTATGACAGATATTTAGGTACCAATTGGCGGGAAGACCCAGACAGCAAAACACTCTGGAGTCGTGCCGCAAATATTTCCGATGCAGAACTATGGCGCACCCATGAACTTCTTCGTGCACGCCTTGTAGACTTTGCACGCCGTCGCCTGCGCGACCAGCTCCAAGCACACGGAGCACGCAAACAGGAGATTCAGAACGCTGAGGAAATCCTAAACCCGCAAGCATTAACCATCGGTTTTGCCAGACGTTTTGCCACTTACAAGCGCGCCAACCTTATTATGCGTGAAAAAGATAAACTACTACGACTCTTCAAGGATGTTGATCGTCCTATTCAGTTTATTTTTGCAGGAAAAGCACATCCGGCAGACAGCGACGGCAAAAAGTACATCAAAGAGGTTGTATCTACTTGCCGTAGTCTCGACTACCGATTCCACATGGTTTTTCTGGAAGATTACGACATTGAGGTTGCTAAGCACATGCTTGGAGGTTGCGATGTATGGCTCAACACTCCGCGCCGACCTTTTGAAGCATGCGGAACCAGTGGCATGAAGGCAATTTTTAATGGTGTGCTCACATTCAGCACGCTTGATGGCTGGTGGGATGAAGCTTATCTGCCAGACAACAGCATCGGCTGGGCAATCGGCAGGGGTGAAGAGTATTCTGATCCGGACTATCAGGACTATGTTGAGTTGCGTACGCTTTTCAATGTGCTTGAATTTGAGATCATACCGGAATTTTATGACCGTGGACGTGGCGGACTTCCTCGACAATGGATTCGCCGCATGAAAAAAGCAATTACCACGCTTGGGCCGGAGTTTAACTCGCACCGTATGGTCATGGACTACGTTCGCAAAGCCTACAAGCCTGCATTCGACAACTACAACAATTTATCCCGTTACGATTTCCAGCCTGCACGAGAACTTGCAGACTGGCGTAATGACATAATGACCAAATGGAGTGGCATTGACATACGCAACGCTCACATAGATCTTTTAGACGAAACCTTTGTGGGACAATTCATTCGCATAAGTGTTGATGTAAAACTTAATGGCATTCATCGTGACAACATCTCGACTGAAGCGTATTTCGGACAGGTGCAGCAGGATGGTGACTTTGTTTCCCGAAATATTAAAAAACTAACTCCGGTAGGCGATACAGACGCTGACGGCTGGCAGCATTTTGAAGGAAAAGTTACACCGTCAACACCGGGTAGATTCGGTTATACAATCCGCATCATCCCAACGAATCCGCTCCTTATTGACCCGCGTTCTCTTGGACTTATCCGCTGGGCAGTGCCGCAGGAAACGTCCTGATTTTGCAATAAAGAAGTACAATCAACAAACATGATGTCATCATTAATATGTAAGGGCGAAGATGCAAACACAGCATCTTCGCCCTTTCTAAAACAGTTGCTAAAGTGAAGCCAATGGTCTATTTGACGCAAATTCCCATAGGAGGCTTCTGTGTCAGAACTATCCAATATCGCTATTATCGGCGGCGGACTTGCAGGTTGTGAATGCGCCCGCAAACTTTCTCGTGCCGGAGTAGCTGTTACTATATTTGAAATGAAACCGGAGCAGTATTCTCCGGCACATAGCTACGAAGGTCTTGCAGAACTTGTTTGTTCCAACTCCTTCCGCTCCGATCAGCCGGATGCTGCTGTAGGAATTCTTAAACAGGAAATGCGTGAACTCGATAGTCTTGTGCTCGAAGCAGCAGAAGCCACTCGTGTTCCAGCCGGTAAAGCACTGGCTGTAAACCGCGAACTGTTTAGTGACTACATCACAAAAGCTATCAACGAGGATGAAAACATCACCCTCGTACATAAAGAAATTACTTCTCTGAAAGCTGAAGAGCTTGAAGGTTTTGATGCAATCGTACTTGCAGCCGGTCCACTGGCAAGTGCGGGGCTCAGCGAGTCTCTCGCAGAGTCCATTGATGCAACACATCTCTATTTTTATGACGCTATCGCTCCGATCATCGCAGCCGATTCCGTTAATATGGATATCGCATTCTGGGGTTCCCGTTATAATCCGGAAGATAACGACTACCTCAACTGCGCGTTGAACGAAGAAGAGTATCATGCTCTTCGTGAAGCGCTTATTGCTGGCGAAAAAGCACCTACAAAAGATTTCGAAAAAGAAATCCATTTTGAAGGTTGTATGCCGATTGAAGCACTTGCAGAACGCGGTGAAATGACCCTCGCTTTTGGTTCTTTCAAGCCTGTCGGCTTCACAGATCCACGTACTGGCGAACGTCCGTTTGCGTTGGTTCAGCTGCGTACTGAAAACTTGAACAAGTCCATGTTCAACCTTGTAGGTTGCCAGACCAAACTCAAGTACAAAGAACAGGATCGAATCTTCCGCATGATTCCGGGTCTGGAAAATGCAGAATTCATCCGCTATGGCAGCGTTCACCGTAACACTTACGTGAATGCGCCGAAGACCCTGACCAACGAGTTTGCACTTAAAAATCATCCAACAATCTTCCTCGCCGGTCAGATCACTGGTGTAGAAGGCTATGTTGAATCCGCAGCTTCCGGTCTGTGGCTTGGCACTATGCTCGCCGCAAAAGCAAAAGATCTTCCGCTTGCAGAACCACCGGCAGAAACCTGCCTCGGCGGTTTGCTTGCCCATCTGCGCACTGAGCAGAAGAACTTCCAGCCTGCAAACGTTCAGTTCGGCCTTACACCGGCTCTGAATCGTAAAGCACGCAAAAAAGATCGCAAGGCACTCTACGCACAGCGTGCACGCGAAGCCTTTACCGCATGGCTCGAAGAACAAAAAGAAACGCTCGAAGACTGCTGCTTATAGTAAATAAAAAAAGCGTGACCCTTTTCGGGGTCACGCTTTTTTTACGTCTAATTAAGGTCGCTCAAAACTTGCTCAACACTGCGTAGCACATACGTTCGTGCAGTATGAGGCGGCACAGAAACCGAAAACTCTCCCTGAACATGGCTTATCTTTTCGCCTGTTTGCAGATCTTCAAGCTCAACGTTTCCTTTTACCAATGTTTTCAGCAACGAAAATTCTTCCGCAGCAGCCAACGCACCAAAGTTAATAACGTTCACAGCGGCAGTTGCCTTCAAGCTATTCTTTGGTGACAACTGGAATACTTGGATCAAGACCCCTTTATTCTTTGCCTTCGGAATCTGAACAACTGTTGCTGTCTGCATACTCAGCGCTTCTCGCAGCTTAATTATCCGGCGCATATTTCCAGCGAATGTTTCTACCATGCGCACTTCTGTCTCGAGATCATCAAAAACAGTCGGCGCCTTTGGCAGCCCAATCTCTGAAAGAATATTACTGCCGCCACGAGATGTAAGATCATACGCTCCGGCTACGTTCTGACGTAGTGCGTCTTCTTCAGTCGAATATTCAAGCACCCCTGCCTGAAGCGGTAAAACTCCAAGCAATTCATCAGCAGAAAGCATAAAAATACCCGGCTGCATTGCCTGCGTATGCCCAAGCAACGTCAATCCGTCACTAACTGACTGACGCTGCTCTGTTGTCATCTTCCGGTAATCACGAATGCCTTGCACGTTTGCTACAAAGGCGGCCGGAGTCAAATAAAGCTTGCTGCCATGAAAGAAAACATCTCCACCAGTTACAGACATTTTTTGCTGCACGGCCTCTAAGTACTGCTTACGGATTATTGAATTACGTTTCTGTGCGAGGTCGAACATAAACGGAAATGAAAAATCTATATAGGGTTCTGGCTGAATGCGGTTGATGAACCGTTTTTGATCGATACCCATTTGAAGAACGGTAAACAGGCTCTGTGTAAGTATAGACGCATCACCGGTGGCATAAGCATACTCGGCTGCCGTTGAAAACGAATGGTTTACCGCAAAATCAACCCCACCTTCTGTGGCAGCTTTAATATTCGGAAGCGGGAGGTTGTCCTGCAAGAATGTCCAGCCACCATAACGGCGAACTTCCTGCGCAATATCTCTGGCAGCCTGCACCGCGGTATCACCTACACCGACTCCAGAAAAGTCTGCATTCGGGTACGACGGTTCCAATCCATACAATGGGGAAACACTAACACTTGTCATGGCTGCGTGAAGTATTCCGATCTGCTGAATCAGAGAACCGGAAACAAGACGACGTGCATTTTTAGAAGGATCATTCCAGTTTAAGACAGGACGCGCTTCAGAGCCATGTCCCAGATACACAAAGCGGCGTCCGCTTCCGTCCAGCCCTTGAACAACATCCGTTGCATACCAGTTGAGCGGAGTCAGCGGGATGTCCAATGACTCACGAACGAGAGGCGGAGGAAGGATGCGTGCGCTACGCAGTGCGCGCAAAGACACATCGTCGACAGGTACAGCACGGGTGCGTGTGGTTATTTCTGGAAGGTTCTTCCATAGCTCACGCGGCACCTCTATCATGCAATATAACCCCTTGTAAGATTCCAAACCACGGGCACTCAAAAAGTAGTCTGCACCACGGCCTGTTGCAAATGGAACAACTGCATCGCCTACTATCATGCCTCGTTTATTCGCCTTGCGCAAAAAAGTATCAAAGCTTTTTTCATCGCCGAAGCCTTTGGAGAATAAATAGCTGACAGTGTCGTCACCAAGTTGGCGCTGCACTGCCGGACTTCCCCAAATGGCTCCACTCTCACGCATGGATTCAATATGAATACCCCGTATACCCATATACTGTATTGTACGAAGGTACCCATCACTTTGCAGAACGGAAGCAACAGAACTGGTACTTGCAGGAATAGTTCTGGCAGCATCAAAGGTCAGCCACACAGGAGCGATGTTAAGCATCATCTCAACACGCGGTTTCTCATACGGGCCTAACCAAAATAAATTTGTACCGGAAACAATCGTCGAAAAACTTTCTGAAGTCGTCAGCATTGCCTGTTTTTCAAGCCACTGAACATACCCGGGGTTTGCCCTGCCCATTATTTCCGATTCCATGGAAAACCCCGAGGAATCTTTTGAGCGGACCAGATTAGGAGCGCTGCAACCGGACAAAGCGCTTACAAGAACAAGTAGCAATACAATATATTTTCTTATTTTCACAAAAATCTCCGCAGTAGGTCATAAATACGACCACCTGCTTTAAACTTATGGAATATTTTTCTTATTCAATTCCCCCTACTTTCGGCAACGGCTACAGTGAACTTCTTTTAATACATAATACTATGTAATCATAGAACATTCACACCTTAACCAATATACAAAAAGTAGCATTCCCCACTGCGATTGAAACAAAAAGTGACCCTCAGTATCAGCAGTCGCATACATTGCTTGGAAAATCTTGAACACGCAAGTGCTTTAGAACTTCATTTGCATATACGACTACTAAAAACAGCACATCATTCTGAATTTACAGAAAATGAGATCTAAAAAACAAGGTAATAATGCCAACGGTCAAGAGTACCGCGTTCACTTTTTCCTTTACAGAACAATAAAAGTGTTCAATCAACCAATCTGCTTCGCGAATACTGCATATTCTTCCGCCATTCACTGCGCACACCGCAGCACTCTTTTCAAGCAACGGCATCACAAGCTCACCGATTTCCCATACTCCTAGTATACCAATGCATTGGATACATACTTCTTGTACGCCGGAAAACAGCGAAGCTATAATTCAAAAGTAATCGAGGAAAATCCGTGTCTTTTTATTCTGTAGATCAAGCTAAATGTAAAAAATGTCTCATCTGTGTTGAGGTTTGCCCGAACAAACTCCTTATTAAGGATAAAGAAACCGGCATTCCTAAAATGCGTATAGGTGCAGAAACAGCATGCCTTCTTTGCGGACATTGCGTCGCAGCCTGTCCAGCAGACTGTGTAACACTTGGGTCAATGCCGAACGAAAAGTTCATCTCCGTTGACGCATCCCTCACAATTTCTACAGAACAGGCCGACCAGTTCCTCCGTTCCCGCCGCTCTATCCGCTCATTCAAGTCCAAAGCTGTTGCGCACGAAACATTGCAAGACATTGTATCACTCACAAATTATGCGCCATCTGCAAGCCACAAACAACCTGTGCAGTGGATTATGATAGAATCACCTGAGGTTGTGCGCGAATTAGCTGAGATGACGATTGAATGGATGATGGGTCTTCGAAAAAATGACCGTGAACTGGCAAAAAAATACAGCGTCGCGGGATTAATTGCCGGATGGAAAAAGGGGCAGGATTTAATCCTTCGCGGTGCTCCGCATCTTGCCATCTCATATATGGATAAAGAAAGAACATGGCATGACACAGATAGTGCTATCGCATTATCCTATCTTGAACTCGCAGCCCATTCCCGCGGTGTCGGCGCCTGCTTTGCCGGATTTTTTACTTATTGTGCCAACGATTATATGCCGCTAAGAGAACGGTTAGGGCTACAAGAAAACCACATATGTTGTGGCGGACACATGCTCGGCTACCCAAAATTTACCTATCCACGGATTCCAATGCGCAAACCACTTTCCGTGAACTGGTTGTAGCCGTTACGGTTGTCACTTGGTTCCTGTTATAGATCGCTTGAATCAGAATGCACACATGTGCACCCAGAACCGGAGAAAGCAACATGGCAGTTATTACAGGCACAGATCACTTTATTCAGGATAAAGCCGAAATTAAAGATGCTGACGCAACCATTACTTTTGGTAAAAAAACAGAACTAGAAATATTTTCAACCAAAGAAAATATTCTCTTTCTAATCGGATTTACCGGTAGCAAACGGCATGAGTTGGCAGAAATTCTTGCTTCCAAGTTAGAGATGTCCGTACTGGCTCCCGAATCAATTTCGTCTCTGGATGAACTAAAAGAGCTTTGCAAGAACACTGGTAGCGTCATCGTTATCCCTCAGTCTGCAATGCGTCATGACAAGATTCGTAATGCCCTGCGAGAGTATGGAAAGGTATTTTATCTCATGACAGAACTGCTGCACCTTGCCCATAATCTTGGGCTGGATGCAGAACAAGGACGTGCTCAAATTGGTTCAGATTTCATTGAACTTGAGCCGCACATGCTAGCATCACTTCATTTCATTCTTCATGGCTGGAAAGAGCCAGAAGACCTTGTTGAAAATGTACTTGAGCCACTTGGCTTGCTATAGCCGACAGTCCAATACTCAATAAAAAAGCGGGTGAATCATACAGATTCACCCGCTTTTATTTATATTATGCAGCGGCGCGCCATATTTCGAGAAGCCAACGGCTTATGCCGACGGCAAAGAGCAACAGACCCTCATTACGCGTTATCTTACCCTGTGTTCGGATTAGCAGCCACAGAAGTGCTACGACTCCGACAGCCATGCTCATATTCAGCAGCTCACTATGCTTAACCGCTATAGGCTGAACCATTGCAGTGATCCCGAGTACCCCGGCGAAGTTAAAAAAGTCACTCCCCACAATGTTACCCAGAACCATATCATTTTTTCCTTTCATAGAAGCAGAAAGACACGTCACGAGCTCCGGAAGTGAAGTGCCAGCTGCAACAATCGTCACACCAATAAGCCACTCGCTCAAACCAAAAATTCGTGCAACACCTGTTGCCCCGTCAACCACGAACTGACTACCAAGACTTACTGCAATAAGACCAATCGGCAGCAGTAAGTAATCTTTCCACGTGGCTACTTCACTATCGCTTGTCGCATCACACATGGCAGTACTTTCTGGAGCAGACGGCTTCTTGCATCGGTAGTACATCCAGGCAAGGTACCCTACAAAAACAGAACACAACACCAAGCCATTCCATCGCCCTAACTGTCCGTTGGAGACCATCAGGCGAGTGAGAAGTTCTACACCAAATAGTATAGGAATATCTCGAACAATTAATGCCTTACTACCGGAGACGTTCTTAATCATCGCCACGGCACCAAGAATGATACCGAGGTTAAAAATGTTAGAACCGACAATATTCGCGAAAGAAATGGATGGAATTCCTTTTAACGCTGCGGTCAACGTTACCAGAAATTCGGGCAAGCTTGTTCCCATTGCAACAATGGTTAACCCGATAACGAGTTCAGAGATTCCAAAACGGCGGGCAATGGCGGACGCGGCGTCCACAACAAAATCTGCCCCTTTCCATAAGAAGAGGGCACCAGCCAGAAGATACGCAATATGTAAAAGCATGTAGTTACCTAATAATCAGGTTATTGTGCGGTGTTAACGTAATCCCAAATACATTCCGAAACAAAGTGGTCATGTAAGATGAGTCGCACCGCTTGTCTAGAGGTTGCTTACAATTCCCCCATATCGAATGTTGAAGAATACACTTGTGAGGCGTATTCTTGCAGGCGCACGTTAACTTTACTCAAAAGGATATACAATGTCTGTGATAGCAGAACTATCTATCTTCCCGATGGACAAGGGCGTAAGCATGAGCCCTTATGTTGCACGAGTCGTAACCGTCATTAAACAAAGTGGGCTCGCATATGATTTCGGACCAATGGGAACGACTATTGAAGGCGAATGGGATGAAGTGATGCAGACAGTCTCTGCTTGCTACAAAGAGCTTGAGCAGGACTGCGACAGAATCTATCTCACACTCAAAGTAGATTCCCGTAAAGGCAGAACAAATGGCTTGAAAGGAAAAACTGAATCTGTAGCTGCAAAGCTTGGATAATATTTATTGTCCCGAACGGTTAAGCACGCTCAACCATTCGGGACGTATCAACAAGAATTGATTTTTTACAGCAGTTCAATTGTTTTCCACTTGCCGGTTCGGAATCGACCGTATGCAGCAAGTGCAAGAATACAAACGTAAACAATCAACATTGCCCAGAGAGCATGCAACCCTGCATCAAAAACAAAACGTCCAATCAGTATTGGCACACCAAGGCAGAAAGTTGCACAGAATGCGATAGCCCACATTACATACATGGTGTCGCCAGCGCCCTTCAACGATCCGAAGAAGATCAGAGCAACAGCATCCTGCATGCAGAAAAATGCTACATATGCCAACAAAATCTGACACATGGACTGAATATGGGCAAACTCCGCGACAGAAAGATCTGTCGGTTTAAAAAGCGAAGTCAGCTCATACGGGAACAGCAAAAAGATTGCACCAAAGGTTCCCATCCAAAGCAGAGCCACGTGCAATACGTTATGCGCAGCCACCGTAGCCTGTTCAACATTCTTCTTACCCATCGCCTGCCCTACTAAAATAGAAGCCGCAATGTTTAGCCCAATAACAGGCAAAAATGCTAATGAGTTGATAGACAACACAATGTTAGAAGCAGCAAGCTCAGTTTCACCCAATTGACCAACAACCATGATGAATACAGTGAACGCGAAGATATCAAAGAAGTTGTTTACACCGCTTGGAATACCGTAGCGCATCATCCGCAAGAAAAGAGCTTTGTTGAAACGCCAAGCACTAATAACATTGTAGATTGCGTCGTTCTTCGGCTTAAATACCAGCAAAGCGTACATTACAAGCTGCATTCCCCATGAAGAAACAGTTGCTAATGCCGCACCTGCGATACCCATCTCTGGAAAAATCCACACGCCGTTAATCAGCATGTAATCAAGTGGTATGTTGATCACAACAGCGATTATATTCACAACCATATTCGGGCGAGTTTTCCCTAATCCGGTGAAAAAACAGCCTACTGCATTAGCAATAAGCGCAAAACCAGACCCCATGGTGAGAATAGAAAAATATGTAACTTCCTCACGCTGCACCTCCGGCGCATGCCCTACAAAGGCAAAAAACGGCTCTGCAACTAAAACGAGAGCAGCAAGGAAGACCCAGGCAAAACAACAAAAATATATTGACTGCCAAACTACTGAACCAATTTTTTCGCACTTACATGCGCCATAGTATTGTGCAATAAACACAGAACTATAGGCAGAAATACCAAGTGCAAACAACAAAAACACCAGATTCACCATAGCTGCCGGTAACGCAGCAGCAATAGATATCAGTGAATAGTTACTTAGAAAAATCCTGTCGGTAAATTCCATCGCAGTTGTAGAGCCGAGACTAACAACAAGCGGGAGACCTACGTTGAGGACATCACGATACCCAAAGGGTTCTTTCCAGCGTTTTTTAAACCGAGATAACATTAACTTCTCCTAAGGTAATCCCCTGAAAAAAACGTACACAATACAGAAAAAAGGTACGTAGACAGGACGCGGTAACAATGCGTTGCGAAACGAATACTCAAGCCTGGGTGTACGTACAAGTCTCAATTTATGAACCTGCACTTTTAAACAACATCAGGGCCTGCTCATTCTGTATCAATATTTACTCAACTAGTTGAATCAATAAAAATTGAATTAACAAGATCAATTTTTATTGAAATAGGAAGACACGTTCTACGCAAGCAAGTTTTATTTTACAAGAAAAAGATGTACACAAAACTTTATCCTTTCAGCACAGGATGTTACTCGTGTATGTAAGAAAAATACGTATTCAAATTTTGACTGTATGTATTTTAACCCTAGTATTTTCTTGAGTTTCTCATCCAATCCAGCTTATTTTATGCTAACTTTGAATGCACAACCTAGTTTTTTTTGAAGCTACTCAACCTTACAGGATATATCATGAGCGACTTTTCTGACCCTACAAAGTCACAAGAAAACCCAAAACGCACCGAAGAAGAAACTACAGAGACTGCTAAAAAGAACGCCGTTAAAGCGCCTTTTGAGCAGGAAGACTCTGTAGACGAGGTTGTTTCACAAGATATTCTTTCAGAAGAACCACCTGCCGCAACAGATGACTCTTCTGAAAAAGTAACTGACTCTTCGCCCTCTTCGTCTGAACATATTGAACCGCAAGAACACATTGAATCTGATTGTAAATCAGATAGTTCCAATACATCGAACGAAACAGACAAAGCAGATGAAGCTCCTGTTTTAGAAGCCTCCGATACCACTGATCTACCTGTCAGCGAAACAGAAGCGTCTGACGTGAGCACTGAAGATAATGACACAGGCGACACAGATGATGAACTTATTGTTGCCGCAGCCACATCAAATGTGAGTAGCAGATTCGGGGGCACGCGTGTAGAAACCATTCGCCCAGAACCGGATTCTGAATGTTCTGAAAACCCTGCAACTTCGCATGATACCATTTCAGCTGAAGTTCCCCCTCAAGAAAAAGAAAAGAAAAAGAAGAAAGAAAAAAAGCCCAAAGAACCACTTCCCGAGGTTGCACCGGAAAGCAAAATCCTTAACAGTTTTTCCCTTCTTCCTTGTCTTACGCTTATCATTTTTGCAGCTCTGCAAGGCGGCATTGCCCTCTTCTCCAGAGATCTCTGGCCGTTGCAGGAAACACAGGCTGCCGCAGTTGTAAAAGATACGCTTGCAGCTTCAAACTGGCTTACTCCAATGTTGGATGGAAAACCATACAGCGGCGCTATGCCTTTTTACTTCTGGTTCTCAAGCGCTGTAGCACTCATTCCTGACATTGCCATTACCTTTGCAGTAAAGGCCAGCACACTGCTCAGCAGCATGCTTTTTGTACTCTCCACGTACCTCTTTGCCCGCGCCGCCGGTATTAGCAAAAAAACAAGTCTCACAGCTGGTCTGCTCACAATGGCAGCATTTTTACCGGCAGTGACTATGCAGCTTAACGGAATGGAAACACTGTTTGCTGCACTGGTAACATTCGCACATGCCGCATTTGTTATGGGTTGGAAACAGGAACGCTCGTTCTTCTGGCTCATCACAGGATTTATCTGTGCTGCTGCTGCAACTCTGACCGGCGGCTTCCCGGGACTGTTCCTACCGTTGTTCAGTATTCTGTTCATCACCTGCTGGCGCAAACGCCCTACCAGATTCGGTGAGTGGGATGTTGCTGGCGGCTTTGGTATTTATCTCTCTATTGTTCTCAGCTGGTTTGCGTATGTATATTTTGCCGTACAGCCAGACTACCTGCTAAACCTTGTGCCTAATATTCTTGCAGCACCATTTAAAGGCGCGTTGGCGCACCTGCCATACTGGTGGCACATGCTTGCCATGCTTCCTTTCATCCTGCTGCCATGGCTCATTGTTTTTCTGGTTCTTCCTTGGACAAGAGTACTCAGTATTTCATTCTACAAAGATATTCTGGCAACCAGAATGCCTGAAAATATCGGCATAGCCTACCTGTGGCTTTCTGCAATACTAACATGCACGTTATACTGTGCGTTGGATTACATGACACCTGTCTGGCTTCTTGTACTCCTTCCGCAAATTGCAATTCTTGCAGCGCGCGCAATCAGAAATTTTTCACCGCTACGCAGTAAAATTTTTTACAGATTACTCGCTGTTGTCTTCTTTGGCTTCGGCATAGGTCTCATCTGTCTTGTAAACTTCACCGAGATTATTCCTTTCGAAATCCAAGGTTGGATGTACATGGCCGCAATTCTTCTTGCAGCCGCTGGAATCTTCTGGTTCCGCTTCCCGCTCAACAGCAGAAGCGGTGTTATCGGTATGGCTTTGGCTATGACGCTTCTCCTGCAGCCGCTGTTCATTATGTCAACCCCTGCAATTAACAGCTTCATTTCCACCAAAGACATCTCCCTTACCATGGAAGAATACGCGGTAAAAGACTTCACCCCTGTTGTCTACAATGCTGACCCCGCACCATTTGCATACTTCGTAAGCGAACCGGTTATCCATATAATAGACCCACATTCTCTGACTACAATCTTAAATTCAAAACGAAATGTTGTAGTTATTATGAGTGCAACCGAGTGGAACAACTGGCTCACCAAACCAGAGTCTCTGCAATTGGTTGGAACACAGGAAACTGCCATTCCACATATTGGAAAGGGATTCATTCTTGCTGTTCAGGAAAAGAGTTCAAGCAGATATAGTAATCCATTACCAATTGATGAACAGCCTGAATCTGTTACTCCTGATACGCATACCCCTGCAACAGATGAGCCGATAGCGACTCCACCAGTTAAAGAAAAACCTGTAATGGATGCCCCGCAGACAGATAACGAAGAAGAGCCAGCCCCACTTCAAGAACCTTTGAATGATCATAGCACCACTGCTACATCATCTGATTCGGCAGCAAAACAGGAAGCCGTTATGGTTCCAGAGCTTCCAGTACCCTAAAATTAATCAACAAATTCCAGAAAAAAGCAAAAAAAAAGGCTCTTCACATCGTATGTGAAGAGCCTTTTCGTTAGGTTCAAGTCTACTTCTTTTCTTCGTCAACTGGCTCACAATCGATTACTATTGCTTGCCGTGGAGTCTGCTGTTGTGCATCATTTTGAATTTTGCTGTAAATGGTCTGTTCGTCTTTCTGCTGGCCTCCTGAAGAGTGCCATGTGTAATACGTAAATCCTGCGTGATTTTGTGATCCACCACGCATCGCTGCTGCGTTAAACTGCTTACGTAACCAGCGAGCAAAAGGCTTACGGGTTAACGGGAGAAGCAGTGCAAGTCCGGCAAAATCTGTTACAAAGCCCGGGGTAAGCAACAGCAAGCCTGCAATAAGGATTAACAAACCTTCTACCATTTCATCTGCTGGCATGGCGCCTTCATTCAAAGACTGCCGCACTTTCTGCATGGTATTAAAGCCTTCCATACGGGCAAGCCACGCACCGACAACACCAGTAAGAATCACAATTCCGATTGTTGGTAGGCCTCCAATTACGGAGCCCACAGAAACAAGCGTATACAATTCCAGAATCGGAATGAGAGTAAATAGTAAAAATAATCTTCCAAACATATTGTTGTGCCCTTCAAATTCTAAGCAATCTATCCGTACCTAAAAGAACTAATCATTCTAAATGAGATGACAAGCCCTTTTACGGCCACGTTCCCCACCTCTATAGTGCCATACATCCAATATACAGAAATTACGCAACAAGTCACCACCACCAGTTGCAACATATATGTACAAATTACTTTGTACGGAAGAAGGCTGTTGCGTTACGCACAGCGAAGCACTGCAAAAATATAATAATCAGATAGAATCTTCGTAAGTAGAGTTCACTATCTGCGCCAATTAGTAAAGAAACTAATGTGAAAAAGCAGCGCAGAGATATAGAAATGTAAGTTTTTACTATGTGTTAAAAAATTTTAGACAAAAAAAATCTCACCATTTCTGGTGAGATTCTTTCTTTTCTTATCCAATCTGGATCGCCGAAAAAGCTTAAGCACTCTTAGTTGCTACAGGCTTAACTACAGCGCCAGAACGCAGACAACGGGTACAAACGTTGATGGATTTTACCTGTCCAGTAGGCATCTGATGACGGACACGCTGGAGGTTAGGCAAAAAGCGACGTTTAGTTTTGATGTGTGAGTGGGAAACATTGTTACCGACCTGTGGGCCTTTACCGCAAATAGCACATTCTTTAGCCATGGCGATTCTCCGTATATTAAAGAAAAAAATTTATTACTTTGATTGTCACGCAAGAAGAACTTATCTAAAAGTCTTACTAGAACTGCGCAAGCAAAGAGATGGGTGTATTATACCCTCGATACAAAAAAGGCAACCCTTTTCTTGACAAACAAACGCTCTCGCATGTAGAAATCCCCTTCCGCAAGAGGACACAAATATGAAACAACTTTGGCTAGCAATCAAGGACTTGCCTCCAGAAGGCAAGGAAATAATCATCAACGACCAATCCATATGGCAAAGTCCGATTGATGAATTCGCTCTTCCTTACACTATAAAGAAAGAGTTTGCAGCCCGTTTATTCCTCATCCCTCAAGAACAGGGATGTATATTGCACGGCAGCATGACAGGCTCTGTTGCATTGCCATGCAATAGATGCACTCAGGACGCGATAATTAACATCAACCAAAATTTTGATGAAGTATTCATACTTGACGAAGAGCTAAGTTCGGACGATACCGAACCTAATGTTCGCATCGCCAATGAAGTTACTGGAATCGAAGTTGAGATTGCAGGCGTTCTTTGGGAAGAATTTGTCATCGCCCTTCCGGTCAAGCCTTTATGTAAGACAGACTGCAAGGGTCTTTGCGCTGAGTGCGGCGAAGATTTAAACACTGGAAAATGCGAGTGTGAAGATTCATCACTCGATCCCCGCTTTGCGATTCTTCGGAACTTCAAGGTGGATAAATAACGATTACGTCTTTCGGAATTCGTTCGAAAGCAGAATAAAGAGAGGATCTGTCATGGCTGTCCCTAAGAAAAGAGTATCCAAATCCCGTAAGGGCATGCGTCGCGCCCACCACCGTGTGGCTGTACCTTCCGTAGTATACTGCGAATGCGGCGAAGCAACACTTCAGCACCGCGTTTGTGCAGCTTGTGGCTCTTACAATGGTCGTCAGATCAGTAAGGACGATGCATAGCATCCCTGTCATAGCCGTGGACGCAATGGGCGGTGACATTGGACCGTCCGTTAACGTCCCAGGTGCTATTAAGGCTGCTCGCACCTTCGGTATAAAGGTTATTTTTGTCGGTAACGAGAAATTAATCAATGCCGAACTCGATAGGCTGCCCCTTAAAGGGGTGGCCTATGAAGTAGTGCACACCGACGAGGTGGCAGGAATGGACGAGAAGCCTTCCGACATTCTTCGTCGTAAGAAGAATGCGTCAATTCAGGTTGCATGCCGCCTTGTTAAAGAAGGCAAAGCTGATGGCATTGTCAGCGCCGGTAACTCCGGTGCTACTGTCGCATGCGGCATGTTTATCATCGGACGCATTGCTGGCGTTGAACGTCCTGCACTTGCGAGCGTAATGCCTACAGAGAAGAACCCTATCGTTCTTCTTGACGTAGGAGCCAACGTAGATTGTAAACCTCAGCATCTCTTCCAGTTTGGCCTTATGGCCAACGCCTTTGCCCGCGACCTTCTGGAGTATGAATCTCCACGAATTGGTCTTCTCTCCATTGGTGAAGAAGAAGGCAAAGGGAATACACTGGTAAAAGAAACCTACGATCTGTTCAAATTGACAGAAGATATTAACTTCCTTGGAAACGTTGAGGGACGTGACCTTTTTACTGGTGAAGTTGATGTTGTTGTCTGTGACGGCTTTGTAGGTAACGTAGCCTTAAAGCTCAGCGAAGGTCTTAGCACCTCAATGGGCCGGCTATTAAAACGACAATTGATGTCTAGTACAATTGCTAAAATAGGCACATTACTGGCTAGAAAAGCGTTTAAAAAGTTTGCAAAAATTGTAGACTATGCCGAATATGGCGGCGCACCAGTTCTGGGTCTTAAGGGGATCGCGATTGTATGCCACGGCGCATCGAATGATAAAGCTATCTTCAACGCCGTAAAAATGGCATCTATTTTCGTACGCAAAAAAACAAATGAGCGTCTAGTCGAAGCCATCAGCGCCAATGAAGAGCTGACGAGCTTTGGCAGAGCTATTAAGAACTAAAGCTGAGGCGGTGCAGTGCAACTGCGCCGCTTTGTGGCTTTCCGGAAACTGCAATGAAAAAGCAATGTTACATCCGGGGATTCGGAGCATTTGTTCCTGAAAGGGTTCTAACCAACTTCGACCTCGAAAAGATGGTCGACACAAGCGACGAATGGATCAGAACCCGCACGGGGATTGAGCAGCGCCACATTGTGGCAGAAGGTCAAACAACTTCCGACCTTACTACTCAGGCAGCAGAAGCTGCACTCGCCGATGCGAAAATGAACCGGGAAGAGTTATCCCATATTCTTGTGGCGACCTGTACTCCTGATGCTTACTGCCCTAATACAGCATGCATCACAGAGAACAAGCTTGGCTTAAAAGGCCTTATGGCACTTGACCTAAGCGCAGCTTGTTCCGGCTTCGTGTACGGGCTAAAGATAGCTAGCTCTCTTGCTCACACAGAAGAAAATGCAAACATTCTTCTGTGCGGCGGCGAGACAATGTCATCCCGTACAAACTGGGAAGATCGCAATACCTGCGTTCTTTTCGGCGACGGCGCTGGCGCGGTAGTCATCTCCGCTACTCCAACTGAAGATTCTACAACTATTGTAGACGTCGAACTTTCCTCTGATGGCTCTTTATGCGATCTGCTGACAATTCGCGGTGGTGGGTCATCCCATCCCTACAAAGTTGGTCAGCCCGTCCCTGAAGAGCATTTCATTATGATGCAAGGACGCGAAGTCTTTAAACATGCTGTGCGCAGCATGGTAGGCGTGTGTAACACTATCATGGAACGCAACGGCCTTACTCCGGACGACATCGACATTCTCCTTCCGCATCAAGCGAATATGCGAATCATCGAAGCAGTCGGTAAAAAACTTACTATTGATAGTGAGCGAGTATATGTAAACGTGAATAAAGTGGGTAACACATCCGCAGCATCTATTCCGCTTGCACTCGGACAGGCCAAAGCAGCCGGCACATTAGAACCTGGTAAAAACATTCTGCTGACAACATTCGGCGGCGGTTTTACCTGGGGTGCAGCGCTGCTTAGAACCTAGAGATCTTATTTAATGCTATTCACTTCCTAAAAGTTAAACATTCTTTTATGTTACACAGCTAGTTTTGGGAATTGAAGTTATACTCTCTTTGGGGTATAAGGCATTGCTTTTAACACCTAACCAGAAGCGAATAATTATGGAATTACTTTCAACTGCACTGGTTACCGGCGGCTCTCGCGGGATTGGCAAATCCATCGCTGAGCAGCTGGGTAAAGCCGGATTTCAGGTTTACCTCACATACGTTTCCAAGCCGGAAGAGGCAGAAAACGTTGCGGCTTCTATTGAAGCTACTGGTGGTAAAGCAAAAGCGTTCAAATTAGATGTTGGTAATCCTGATGAGATTGCAGCATTTTTTAAAGAAGAAATTAAAGACAAAGTGAAGCTTGATGTTCTTGTGAACAACGCTGGCATCACTAAAGATGGTCTCCTCCTTCGTATGAAGACAGAAGACTTTGATCGTGTCATTAACGTAAACCTGCGCGGAGCTTTTGTTGCTTGTAGAGAAGCAGCAAAAATCATGAGTAAACAGCGCTGCGGCCGTATCATCAACCTTACTTCTGTAGTAGGTCAGATGGGTAACGCAGGCCAAGCTAACTACTGCTCTGCTAAAGCTGGTATTATCGGTATGACAAAATCTATGGCAAAAGAACTCGGTAGCCGTAATATCACCGTGAACGCTGTTGCCCCTGGTTTTATCAAAACCGATATGACTAACGCTCTTCCAGAGACTGTGCGCAGTGAATACGAAAAGGCAATCCCTCTTAAACGCATGGGCGACGTAGAGGACATTGCAAATACAGTAGCTTTCCTTGCATCAGACAGTGCTGGCTACATCACTGGGCAAGTTATTGCCGTTAATGGCGGCATGTACTGCTAACGGGTTAACATCCGTAAAAAAACTTTACTGCTTTCTTTTGAGAAGGCAAAATAACAAAAAAGAAAAGAATCCATTGGAGGAATCCATGTCTGCAGAAGCAAAAGTAAAACAGATTATCATTGAGCAGCTCGGCGTATCTGAAGAAGAAGTTAAAAACGAAGCATCTTTCGTTGAAGACCTCGGCGCTGACTCCCTCGACCTTACTGAACTCATCATGGCTATGGAAGAAGAGTTCGGCATTGAAATCGACGACGACGACGCACAGAAAATCCTGAAAGTTCAGGACGCGTACGACTACGTAGCTAAACAGCAGTAGTTCGCACTGTTACAGCGTTTTATATACAGGCGTCTTGTGCTTACTGCATAAGACGCCTTACCCGCTTATTTTGATGGTACATTAAATGAGGTAGTGCCATCTGCGCAGCGTAAAGAGAAGCGGGTAGGTTTTGATCTCTTATACAGCGCACTTTTTCCCAGGAATGAAGCATATGACTGAAAAAAGAGTAGTAGTAACTGGCGTTGCCACCATTAACCCACTTGGGAACGATGTTGACACAAGCTGGGACAACCTGATCGCCGGCAAATCCGGTATTGGGCCAATTACCCAGTTTGATGCAAGCGAGTTTAGTTCACAAATCGCCGGCGAAGTTAAAGATTTTATTGCGGATGAACATATTCCGTCAAAACAGGCCCGCCGCATGGATCGTTTCGTGCAGTTTGCTGTAGCATGTGCACAACAGCTCATGGCAAACTCCAAATACGAAATCACAGACGAAAATGCTAAACGCGTTGGTGTTATGCTTGGCGTTGGTCTTGGTGGTCTTAACACCATCGAAACCTTCCACAGCAAACTCACAAGCGCAGGCCCAAACAAGATCAGCCCATTCTGGATTCCAATGCTGATCTCTAACATGGCACCGGGACAGGTATCCATTTTCACTGGCGCAAAAGGTGCAAACCTTGTATTCACCAGTGCTTGTGCATCCGGTACCCACGCAATCGGCCATGCATTTGAAGATATTAGATCCGGACGTTGTGATGCTGTAATCACAGGTGGTACAGAATCCACTATCACTCCTATGGGTGTATCCGGCTTTACCGCGCTTAAAGCACTTTGCAGCAACCGTAACGATGAGCCTACTAACGCTTCCCGCCCATTCGACAAGGAACGCTCCGGCTTCATCGTTGGCGAAGGCGCAGGCCTTCTCTTGCTGGAATCATACGATTCTGCAAAAGCTCGCGGTGCAAAAATTTACGCAGAAGTTGTGGGCTTCGGTTCTACTAGTGATGCATTCCATATGACTGCACCACGTGAAGATTCCGAAGGAATGGCTCAGTCAATGATCGACGCTATTGAAGAAGCTGGTATCCCGACTGACGCTGTGGACTGCATCAACGCACACGGAACCTCTACTTATCTTAACGATAAAGCAGAGACCGGAGCGATGAAAAAAGTCTTTGGAGATCATGCGTACAAGCTGCGTATCTCTGCGAACAAGTCTCAGACTGGACACCTTTTAGGTGCTGCTGGTGGCATGGAAGGAGTCTTCTCCTGCCTGACACTCGATAAAGGACTTGTTCCGGGAACAGCTAACCAAGAATCTCCTGACCCTGAATGCGATCTGAATTACATGGGGAATGGTTCAGAGAAGTATCAAGCTGAGTACGTACTCAGCAACAACTTCGGCTTTGGCGGCACTAATGCAAGTGTGCTGTTCAAGCGTTTCGACGGGTAAATGTGTGGGCGTATACAGCTTGTAGCTGTGTACGCCCTTTTTCTTCCTCATTTAAATAGTAAGGGGCATCACTCATGGATGAAGTCTTTATCCAAGATCCCGAAGTAGGCCGTTCCATTTTTCAAGAAATCGATCGCCAGACCGGTGGGCTTGAATTAATCGCATCAGAAAACTTTGTATCAACAGCAGTACGTCAGGCTCAGGGTTCCGTACTTACTCATAAGTACGCTGAAGGCTACCCGGGTAAACGTTACTACGGTGGTTGTGAGTACGTAGACGTAACCGAAACCATCGCTATTGAACGTGCAAAAGAAATCTTTGGTGCAGAATATGTTAACGTGCAGCCGCACTCCGGCAGCCAAGCTAACATGGCAGCTTACTATGCCATCGCCAACGCAGGCGATACTGTACTTGGTATGGATCTCTCTCACGGGGGCCATCTTACCCACGGCAGTCCTGTCAACTTCTCCGGTAAGTTCTTCGACGTTAAAGCTTACGGTGTAAATCGTGAAACTGGTCGTATTGATTACGATAACGTTCTCGAGCTTGCAAAAGAACACAAGCCAGCGGTTATCATCGCCGGTGCGAGTGCATACCCTAGAGAGATTGATTTCGCTAAGTTCCGTGCGATTGCAGATGAAGTAGGTGCCAAACTTTTTGTGGATATGGCTCACATTGCAGGCTTAGTTGCAGCTGGCTTGCATAACTCTCCAATTCCACATGCGCACGTAACTACTACCACCACCCACAAAACCCTGCGTGGTCCACGCGGTGGTATGATCCTTTCCACTGAAGATATGGGCAAGAAATTGAACAGCCAGATCTTCCCTGGAATTCAGGGTGGTCCTCTCATGCACGTTATTGCTGCTAAAGCTGTTGCTTTTGGCGAAGCATTACGTCCTGAGTACAAGGTTTATCAGAAGCAGGTAATTGCTAACGCTGCAACTCTTGGTCAGTATCTTCTTGATGAAGGTTTTGATCTGGTTTCCGGCGGTACAGACAACCACCTCCTTCTCATCGACCTCACCAATAAAGACATCACTGGTAAAGATGCTCAGCTTGCTCTTGATAAAGCTGGCATTACTACCAACAAAAACACTGTTCCTTTTGAAACCCGCAGCCCGTTTGTAACTTCCGGTATCCGTATTGGTACACCGGCACTTACCAGCCGCGGTATGAAAGAAGCAGACATGCAGCAAGTAGGTGCATGGATGGTTGATGCGCTTGCGCACATCGACAACGATGCATACCTTGCCGACATCCACAAGCAGGTTACGGCGTTTACGCGTCAATTCCCGCTTTTTGCTTGGTAAAAGCACGAGGCCGGGGATTATTTCCCCGGCTTTTTTTTATCCAAATTTCAGACTTAAAAGCTTTTATACTTTGGGCGGATTTCTAAATTACATATGGTGCCTTGACTGCAACATGTCTCACACATATCGTATTTGTTCCTAAAATTTTTATTAGATACTATCAAATTAGAAACACCACCTGTTGGAGTTAATACCAATGCAACAGAGACTTCCTTGGCCTCAATATTTTATGGACATCACCTACATGGTTGCTGAGCGCTCCACTTGCATCCGACGCAAAGTCGGCGCAATCGCAGTTAAAGATAAGCGCATCCTTGCAACCGGCTACAACGGTGCCCCTGCTAACACATCTCATTGTCTTGATATTGGGTGTCTTCGTGAAGAACTTGGCATTCCTTCCGGTCAGCGGCATGAAATGTGTCGAGGTCTCCATGCAGAGCAGAATGTAATTATTCAGGCTGCTGTCCACGGTGTATCACTTGACGGAGCGGAGATTTACTGCACCACCATGCCGTGCCTCATCTGTACAAAAATGCTCCTCAACTGTGGCATTAAAGCCGTATACTATGTTGAAGGGTACAATGATGAACTTGCCGCAGGCATGGTAAAAGAAGCTGGTGTACCATTTATCAAAATTGATCACATAGTCCGAGGTGTCAATGCAGCATCCTAACGCCCATTTTATGCGTCGGGCGATTGCCCTTGCAGAAAACGGACGCGGCTCGGCAGCACCTAACCCGACAGTTGGTGCTGTGCTGGTTCAGCACGGACAAATTGTTGCAGAGGGATACCATACTGCTTGCGGGCAACCGCATGCAGAAATTGAATGCCTTAGAGACGCTGCCGAAAAAGGTATTTCTCCTCAGAACTGCTCAATGTACGTAACGCTTGAACCTTGTAACCACTACGGTAAAACACCGCCCTGCTCTAAAGCCATTTTAGAAGCCGGTATTAAGCGTGTTGTTATCGGGCTTCAGGACCCGAATCCTAAAGCTAAGGGTGGTGCTGAGTTCTTACGTGAAAACGGGGTGTTTGTTGAAACAGGAATGCTGGAAGAAGAATGCCGCGCACTCGTGGCAGACTTCCTCACATGGATTCAGACCCCCTACCCGTTCACAACATTGAAACTTGCCTCAACACTAGACGGCAAAATCGCCACCCGTACGGGACACTCCCAGTGGATAAGTGGTGAAGAATCCCGCAAGCGGGTTCATGAGCTCAGAAAAAATGTTGATGCAGTAATCGTGGGCGGAGGAACCTTCTACGCAGACAATCCACAGCTGACATGTCGCCTTGAAGGCGTTGAGCAACAACCGCTTGCCGTGATTGTCACTAAGCGTCTGCCCGAAAATCCTGCACAATTCAGACTTCTTCAAGACCGTCCGGAGCAAGTTATTTTCTGGACAAACGAAAAATCAGCCTTATCTGAAGCAGCAAGCAAGTTGCAATTGTTAGGCTGTTTTGTGAAGGGTTTACCCGAACAAGATGGCAAACTCGATCTTGCTGCGGGGCTCGCTTGGCTGCGTCAGGAAAAAAACTGCCTCTACACCCTTTGCGAAGGCGGGGGGAAATTGGCACTATCACTTCTTGAGAACAATCTCGTAAACGAATTTCAGTTGCATATGGCACCAAAAATTGTCGGAGATCAAAGCGCACCCGGTATATTTTCTGGTAGAACAATAGCAACCATGGATGAAGCGCTCCGCTTACGAATTATAAATACGGAACTTAGCGGCGAAGATGTTATACTGACATTACGCCGACAGGAAATTTAGTATGTTCACAGGAATCATTCTTGGACAGGGCGAAATCCGTTCTATTCAGAATATGGGTAAAGAAACCCGCCTTACAATCAAGCCACGCTGCACATTAACCGACTTTGTACTCGGTGAATCTATAGCGACAAACGGCGTGTGTCTTACCGTTGAAGATTTCGGTGCGGACTGGTTCACTGTTTATGCTTCTGCAGAAACAATGGGGCTTACTAATCTTGGTAAACTCAAAACCGGTAGCAATGTAAACCTTGAGCGCGCTCTTGCAATGGGTGATCGCCTTGGCGGACACATTGTAAGTGGACACGTTGACTGTATCGGCACTGTAGATTCGGTTCGTCCGGCAGGACTTTCCAAAATCTACAGAATTTCTTTCCCACAGGAGTTTGATACACAGGTTATCCCTAAAGGCTCTATAACCTTGGACGGGATCAGCCTCACAGTTAATGCTTGTGGAAACAGTTTTCTGGAAGTAAACATAATCCCTGAAACTCAGAAAATTACCACAATAGCCCAGTGGAAACCGGGCTACAGTGTTAATATAGAGACGGACGTTATTGGAAAATACGTTCAGCGTATGCTTGGTGCATGGCAGCCCAATGCAACGCAGGAGAAATCTGCTCCCAGCTCTATTACTGAAGAGTTTCTCAGAAAGAATGGATTCTAATTTTTGCATTCATTAATCTGCTTCGTGGGACATGCAGTTTAAGAAAATACAACGAGGTGCGCCAATGCCAATGTGTACGGCCGAAGAGGCCATTGAAGAGATTAAAAAAGGTCGGATGGTTATTCTCGTCGATGACGAGGACCGCGAGAACGAAGGTGATCTTACTATTGCTGCTGAGCATGTAACACCTGAAGTTATTAACTTTATGGCAACGCACGGTCGCGGACTTATTTGTCTCGCACTTGCGCCGGAATGGGTAGACAAACTTAAGTTACCTATGATGACCCAGCGCAACGGTTCCAAATTCGGCACCAACTTTACAGTTTCTATTGAAGCTCGTACTGGCGTAACGACCGGCATCTCAGCTAAAGACCGCGCGACTACTATTCTTGCAGCCATTGAAGACGACGTAAAACCGGATGACATTGTCACCCCGGGTCATATTTTCCCATTGCGTGCCCAGAGAGGCGGCGTACTCGTTCGTGCTGGTCAGACAGAAGGCTCTGTAGACCTCGCGAAACTTGGCGGCCTTAAAGGCGCAGCAGTTATTTGTGAAATCATGAAAGACGACGGTGAAATGGCACGCATGCCTGACCTCGTCGAATTTGCTGAAAAGCATGACATGAAAATCGCAACTATCCGCGATCTTATCCGCTACCGCATGCGTCCTGACGAACTGTCTGTCACACGCGTTGCAGAAGCAGAAATGCCTACCAAGTACGGTGAATTTAAAATCATCGCATACGAAAACGAACTCGAGCCGGAAACTCATATTGCCCTTGTAAAAGGCCCTATTGATTCCAGCAAACCAGTACTCGTTCGCGTTCACAGCGAATGCCTCACTGGTGACGTGCTCGGCTCCATGCGTTGTGATTGCGGCGACCAGCTTGCAAATGCAATGTGTAAAATTCAGGCAGAAGATCAGGGCATCATCCTGTACATGCGTCAAGAAGGACGTGGTATCGGTCTTGCCAACAAAATTAAAGCGTACAATCTACAGGATCAGGGCTACGACACCGTAGAAGCAAACGAAAAGCTCGGCTTTAAGGCTGACCTTCGTGACTACGGCATCGGCGCACAGATGCTGGTAGACCTTGGCGTACGCCAGATGCGTATGATGACCAACAACCCTAAGAAGATCGTAGGCATCGAAGGATACGGAATTGAAGTTGTAGAACGCGTTCCTATTGAAATGAATGCCTGCGAATTCAATGTTGATTACCTGCGCACTAAAAAAGAAAAAATGGGACACATGCTCGAGCATCTTAACGATTCCGAGTAGTTACTATTAGTCGAATTAATAATATGCTCCCTAGCCCTAAAAATAGTTCTTTTCAGGGCTAGGGAGCTTGTTCTATACTTACCGACCCGCTTTTGCTGCTGGAGTAAAAGTCGGTCTCAAGAAGGAGATTATACTATGCATCATATCAAAACTATCGAAGGTCAGTTCGACGCTAAAGGTCTTAAAATTGCAATCATTGCAACACGCTTCAACGATTTTGTTGTTGATCGTCTTGTCGGTGGCGCAGTGGATTACTTAGCTCGCAACGGCGGTAGCCGTGAAGACATGACTATTGTTAAACTTCCTGGCGCATTTGAAATGCCAATCGCTGCTAAAAAATTGGCTGCAAGTGGTAAATATGACGGCATCGTAGCACTTGGCGCGGTTATTCGCGGCGCTACTCCTCACTTTGATTTTGTATGTAATGAATGTGCGAAGGGTCTTGCTCAGGTTAGCCTTGATTCCGACACTCCTGTTGGTTTCGGTCTGCTCACCTGTGACACCCTCGAACAAGCAATCGAACGCGCTGGCTCCAAAGGCGGCAACAAAGGCGTTGAAGCCGCATCCGCCATGCTTGAAACATATCGTGTTCTGGAGCAATTGTAATATATGGCTAATAAACCCAAAAAAACCCCTCGAAAACTGGCTCGCTCTCAGGCATTTCAGTTTCTGTACGGCTTGAATTTTTCTCCTGCTATGACCATTGAGTCTTTACAGGAAGCGTACATGATCTCTCCTGACAATGCCGACAAGCCAGATGCTCAGTGTCAGCCGGAAGGCTTCACTTGGGATCTTATCGAAGGAGTGTGGAGTAACTACCGCGCTCTCGACGAAGTGGTAGCTCAGTTCTCCCGCCACTGGAAAGTGGAACGTATCGGTAAAATTGAACTCACGCTACTCCGTCTTGCAATTTACGAAATGCTTTACCGTGAAGACATTCCACCAAAAGTTGCAATTAACGAAGCTATCGAACTTGCAAAGCAGTTTGGTGACGACCGATCCCGTCCGTTCGTTAACGGTCTCCTAGACGCTGCTGCAAAAGCTCTGGATGAAGGCACACTGAAACTTAAGTACTAAAAGTTACGATACCTTAAAAATGCCTCTCCGGGCAGAATCTGCCTTGCATTCGCAAGGGGACACACCCTTGATTGTGATTAAACGAACATTTCTTTCTCAATAATCACGATTCCGGCTTCTTTAAGTATCTCTTTTCAGCCACCTTCATATATAGCTTTTTTTTGTGCCCGGACTCCTTAAAAAAGGAGCCCGGGCATATCCCGTTAAAAATGACTTTTTTGCTTAAAACAGGTCCGCCTTCTCTTGCCGAAGAAAGAGTTGTTTTGTATTGCAAGGCATTAAAAATAAATATGCTGTTCCAGACAGTTCAAATTACTCTTAACGAGCAGAAACTTTCTGTGTAACTATATATATTTTATAAAGAATCAAAAAACTGTTGTTTACATACGTATGGTATCTTCCGCTGCGACTTCGCATAGAAACCGTTCGTAAGCGCGGTCAAGGGGGTGTCCCCCTTGCGGGAAAAGGGCAGAACCCTCCCGCCGGAGCCATCTCTCCACGACTCATTTATACAACAGACCTTTTTAATGAGCGAAAGATTAAAGGAACTGTCGGCAATGAAATATGATCCGCAAGCCATAGAAACTAAGTGGCAGCAAACTTGGGCTACCAACGGCGATTTCCACACCGATCACACTTCGGACAAACCTAAACACTATGTGCTGGAAATGTTCCCGTACCCTTCCGGCAACATCCACATGGGTCATGTTCGCAACTATTCCCTCGGTGATGTTGTAGCTCGTTTCATGCGTATGAAAGGCAAAAACGTAATGCACCCTATGGGCTGGGATGCTTTCGGTCTTCCTGCAGAAAACGCTGCTATCAAAAATAACATCCACCCAGCAAAGTGGACTCACTCCAACATCGACAACATGCGTACCCAGCTTTCACGCCTTGGCTACTCATTCGACTGGCGCCGTGAGCTTGCCACCTGCGATAAAGAATACTACCGCTGGGAACAGGTATTCTTCCTTAAATTTCTTGAAAAAGGTCTGCTCTACCGTAAGCGTCAGGCTCAGAACTGGTGTCCTACTTGTAACACCGTTCTTGCTAACGAACAGGTAGAAGACGGCCTTTGCTGGCGTTGTGACACTGTTGTTGAACAGCGTGACCTCGCACAGTGGTTCCTTAGAATTACTGACTACGCCGAAGAACTGCTTGCCGACCTTGAAAAACTCAAAGGCGGCTGGCCTGATCGCGTTATTTCCATGCAGGAAAACTGGATCGGCAAATCTATCGGTGCTGAAATTAAGTTCAACGTTGAAGATTCTGAAGAAGTTATTCCTGTCTTCACCACTCGTCCGGATACCGTTTTCGGTGTTTCTTTCATGAGCCTTGCACCAGAACACCCAATGGTGGAAAAGCTCATTGAAGGTAAAGAACAGGCTGACGATGTACGTGCATTCGTAAAACGCATCACCAGCATGGATCGCATTGAGCGTACTTCTGACAACCTCGAAAAAGAAGGTATCTTCACCGGCGCTTACTGCATCAACCCAGTAAACGGTGCTAAAGTTCCTGTATACGTTGCTAACTTTGTTCTCGTTGATTACGGCACAGGCGCTGTTATGGCAGTACCTGCACACGATCAGCGTGACTTTGAATTTGCCCGCAAATACGACCTTCCACTTCAAGTGGTAATTCAGCCAGAAGGTGAGGAGCTTGATCCTGCTACCATGACCGAAGCAGTATCTGCTCCGGGCATGATGGTAAATTCCGGCGAATTCACAGGCATTACCAACGAAGAAGGTAAAGATAAGGTTGCGGTTTGGTTGCAGGAAAACAACTGCGGCGAAAAGACCATCAACTACCGTCTGCGTGACTGGAACATCTCCCGTCAGCGTTACTGGGGTGCTCCAATCCCTGTGATCTACTGTGATGCATGTGGCATTGTTCCAGAAAAAGAAGAAAACCTTCCTATCGAGCTGCCATTAAACGTACAGACTCATGAAGATGGTCGCTCCCCGCTTCCAGACACTCCTGAGTTCGTAAACTGCACCTGCCCTAAATGTGGCCTGCCAGCACGTCGCGAAACAGACACCATGGATACTTTCGTAGAATCCTCATGGTACTTTGCACGCTACACTGACGCACAGAACCACGATGCTCCGTTTACTCCGGAAGCTCTCAACTACTGGGCACCAGTTGATCAGTACATCGGTGGTGTTGAGCACGCAATTCTTCACCTTCTCTACGCACGCTTCTTCACAAAAGCATTGCGTGACTGCGGTTACCTGAATTTTGACGAACCATTTGCAAACCTGCTCACTCAGGGCATGGTACTTATGGATGGTTCTAAAATGTCCAAGTCTAAAGGTAACGTAGTAGACCCTACTGACATGATCGCACGTTACGGCGCAGACACTGTTCGTCTTTTCTGCCTCTTTGCAGCACCACCAGAGCGTGACTTCGAATGGTCTGAAACCGGCATTGACGGTTCTTACCGCTTCGTAAACCGCATTTGGCGTCTTATTGAAGAACTCGAAGGTGAACTTCTCACTGTTAACCCTTGTTCTTCCACTGCTGACGATTGCACAAGCAAAGAAGCAAAAGGCATTCGCCTGAAAGAGCATGAGACCGTTAAGAAAGCTGGCGATGATATCGAACAGCGCTTCCAGTTCAACACCGCTATTGCAGCAGTTATGGAACTGGTTAACGAACTCTACCTCGCTAAAGACGCACTGAAAGGCGACGAAAAAGGCCGCAAGGTTCTTTCTTCCGCGATCAGCACCGTTATTAACCTTATGTCCCCGTTCACTCCACATCTTTGTGAAGAAATCTGGGAACAGCTTGGACACAGCGAACGTCTCGTACACGCTATGTGGCCAACCTACAGCGAAGAAGCAATGGTTAAAGACGTGCTCACAGTTGTAGTACAGGTAAACGGTAAAGTTCGTGCTCGTCTCGAAGTGCCTGCATCCGCAAGCAAAAACGAAGTAGAAGAACTCGCTAAAAATGATGTTAATGTTCAGAAGCACGTTGAAGGAAAAACTATCCGTAAAGTGATCGTTATTCCTGGCAAACTTGTTAACATCGTAGCAAACTAGTTTTTGATGGGATGGTTGTCTCCGGTGGGTCTTCGATGAGCCTCCGGCCGCTGGGCTGAAATTTTTTTGAAAAAAAGTTCCCCCAGCCCCCCTTCCAAAAACTTATACCTGCGAGCTAAGCACGTTGCTTACAATGCTTCGCGGCTTACGCTCCATTACCTTTCGTAATACACAAAAGGGCTGTCCTATTTATTTAGGACAGCCCTTTTTTTATTAATAAAGTCAGCAACGGTACGCCGCGTAAATATTATTGAGTCCCCAGAAGGAGCTTTCAAATTTGCAGTAATCACTCAAACCTTACAAAAAAATAACTTCACTTTCTGAAAGCAATGCGCGAGAAATTAGGTATAGACCGCGCAACTTCATCTCCGTGCATTGTCACACGGACTATTTTCTGGATTCAAATGCATTCAAAAATCAAAATTATTCTCATCATTCTTTGCGGTGTAATTTCCATCGCCCTTGGTTCTTTGTTGCTTTCCGGCATCCGTACTATTGCTGACGTTTTTGCATACATCGACCCAACATATGTGCCGATTGTATTCTGGTCTCTAACCGTAGTTGGGCTGGGATTACTTGGCTACTTTGGTCTGTCTTTATTTGTCTTCCCTAAACCACTCATTATTCCGCAAGAGCCGACAAAAGACCAAATTCAAGAATATCGCCGTGCGTATGTTGAACGTTTACAGCGCAACCCGTTTCTTAAAACTCAGCAAGCACCATGTAAAACCGAGCAGGAAATTAAAGACGGTATTGCAGCACTTGAAACAGAGGCTAACCGCCTGATTGAAGAAACGTCTAAACGAGTCTTTATCGGCACAGCCACAGCACAAAACGGCAAGCTGGATACACTCATCGTATTCGCACTTATTACACATCTGATCTTTAAAATCACAAAGCTATATGCACAGCGCCCGCATATGAACGACCTTGTGACACTTTATAAAAACGTAGCGGCTACCGCCTTCTTTGCCGGTGCAATTGAGGATATTGTTGTTGAAGAATATACACAGCAAATAGTTGGGCCACTTGTCGCGACATCAGTGATGGGAAGTGTTCCGGGAGCACAAGCCGTTGCTTCTGTTGTAACTGCATCTATTCTTGATGGTTCCATGAACTCACTTTTGACTATGCGTTGCGGAATTATCGCCCGTGACTATATGAGCATTTACACAGACGATGATTTACTGAGCAAAAAAGAAATACGTAGATCTGCCACGCGAGAAGCCGCAGCAATGTTTATGCGCACTTCTGGCGACACTATATCCACAGTTGCACAGTTACTTATCTCCGGCGCGTCCAAAACTGTGAAACGAAGTATGGCAAAAGCATGGGATGCTGTCCGAAGCATTGGCTCTTCTTCTAAATCATCTGCTGATGAAAACACAAAAGAATGCCGAGACACATCTGGACCAGCTAAAGAAGAAAAACAGATCCTTCGTTCAGCCCGCGAATGTGTTTCTGACACAACGGATAAGATTGTATCTGGAGCATCCTCCACAGGAAAAACGATTACGCAGGCATCAAAGAGTGCGGCATGTGGTGTGGCCACCGGCGTTACAACTGTAACCTCTACGGCCGCAAAAGGCGTTACCGTTGCTGCAACAACAGCAAGCAAAGGAGTATCCACAGCCGCAGGCTATGCTGGCAAAGGGATAACAGCCACAACAAATACCATAACCGGTGGGATTTCAATTGTAGCCTCTGCTGCGACTTCTGCCGCTAGCTCCGCAACAAGTGGAATCAGTTCTGCTGCATCATCAACAGCTAGCGGATTACAGTCTGTCGGGAAAAAAACTGCCAGTGCTGTTACAAGTGCTGACGCAACCGTTAAACGCAGTGTGAAAAAATCCGGTGCGAAAATATCTTCCGTTGCCGGAAAGACGAAAAAGATCCTTTCCAACCCTTTCACAAAGAAAAAGTGAAAGAAAGATAGCTCATCATCTTCTGAATAAAAAAACGCTCCTAGAGATACTTCTCTTGGAGCGTTTTTTATTTTTTTATAAAAGCCTGTTCGATATCAAAAGCTGACAGTGAGGCAATATTTGACTCATTGCTAAGTCGTTATATGGTCATCCCAAAATCAAGACCTACTCTTCTTCTTTCAATCTTCGAGTCACAAACTTATCCAGCTGATTAGTGAAATCTTGCTTATCTCGGGCACCCATAGGTGCTGGACCGCCGGAAACCATTCCGCCGCTTCTGAGTTCTTCCATAAGATGACGCATGCGGAGCAGACCTTTAATATTCTCTTCCGTATACAGCTGGCCTCGCGGATTCAAGCCGGTTGCGCCCTTTTCAACAATTTTATCAGCAAGGGGAATATCGGCGGTAATGACCAGGTCACCAGAATTTGCGAGCTCCACAATTTCATTATCAGCCACATCAAACCCCGCACCTACTCGGATAAAATCAAGAAACGGTGATGAGGGAACTGACACATAGCTATTTGCAACAAGCGTGGTCTTAACCTTACGTCGCACTGCAACTGTAAAAAGAACTTCTTTTATCACCTTGGGGCACGCATCTGCATCTACCCATATTTGCATATCTACTCCGGAATTATTCTTAAAACACAATTACGTGCATACGTTTATCTAAATAACTTTTGAGGCATCTATTTACTCATTAAGCGCATACGAAGCTAGACGTAATCACACTTCATCTGCTATCAATTATCAGGTTGGTATCACATTGCTTATACATGTCTGAGCCAACAAGCTTTTTCTTTTTTTGACACAAATAACAACACAGGAACCTTGGTATGACGTTTCCTACATTATCCTCTGCATCCCGTATTTTTGCCGTTCTTTGCTTACTTGCATCTCTTTCCCTTACGGGTTGCGGATACTCCTTAACAAACAACCAGCCAAGCCTTTTCGGCTCTGGATCTTCAACCATGCGCATCAGAGAAGTTAAAAACTCTACAATTTACCCATGGATCAATCAGGTTGTTCGTTCTTGCATGTATGACGAAATTACCGATAGAAATATCGCTGTGATGACCGCTTCTGAGTCCTCTGATTACAGCATGGTTATTGATATCGAGAAGTTCACTATCAACAGCCGAATTCTTGGTACTAAAGAGGAAACTCTTGAATACACAATTACTCTGACATTCAGTGCTACAGTGTATGACTCTAAAAACGAACAAATCTGGACATCGAACAGTACATCTCTTTCCCGTTCATACCCGACATCCGATGCCCGTTTTGCTGGTACACAAATTACAGACTTACTTGTTCAAGCAATGGTCGATAAAATGCGTAATACATTCTAGCATTACGGTACATACCGTAGACCAACGCGATACCATTGTATATAAAGAGGCTCGGAGTTATTACTTCGAGCCTTTTATGTTGGCAACACTACGCTACCTCATAAATATCATTTTTATCCAAAGCAAAGCTTACTACTAGTGCTTGCTGTCCCTTTTGAACAAGAGAAAACAGGACTGACCATGCCAAGACCCGGATTTTCCATTTGCGTCTGCCCGGATATCCAGCTGACGAAGAACTACATTGAGACTCTGTTGCAGGACAACCCTGCTCCTGAAGGGGCGTGGGGTAAACACGTATATTGGAGTGACGAAGGATTACCGCCTGTTTTCTGGGAAAATCTTACACTCCAAGGATTGTTCGCATCACCCAAGGTACTAATAATCCGAAACGCACAGAACCTTCCTATTGATGCATGGCGCAAGTTAAGTACCGCCTTAGGACAATTTAATCCTCTGGCATGGGTTATCATTTGTCTGGAAGCGCCATATGACAGAGGCAAGCCGAAAATCCCCGCTGCTGTTATAAAACTTCCATGCTGGCAACTTGCAGAAACAAAAGCATGGGTGTGGCAATCTGCTGGGCTTACAGAACGTGCAATGCGCGGCTTCATTGAGCAATGGGCTGCCAAGAATGAAATACATATTGAAACAAAAATCGTGAATGCCCTTTCACATGTGTTACCGCAGGATGCTTCCGCTGCAAAAAACGAACTGGATAAGCTTGCTTTAGCTGCCGGAGATTCCCGCACTATCACTGACGAGCATATTAAAGATATTTCGCATGGTGCTGATATGGACATATTCGCGTTCATTAACGCACTGCAATCCGGTAACGCCCCTGAAAAAGTATGGAAGAAAGTTATTTCCAGCCAAGCGGCCGGTGATGCCATGATCTTTTCATTCCTTGCGATGCTCCTTCGCGAAGCACGTATACTATGGCAGCTGTATGCAGGAGAAAACGTACGGTTACCATCCAATGTTGTTCAGCAAAAAAAGCGTCTCGCAACCAATCTTGGCCCTGTACGTCTTTCAAAGATATGGGACTTAGCTCTTGAAGCCGAAATGGGGATTAAAACTGGAGAGCGCAAACCGGAGCAGGCAATGGAAATATTAGTAGCCGGTCTCCTTGCACTTTTCTCCCCGCAAAAATAGTTTTTTCACATTTTTTCTTCGATTTTCATCTCTTTTTTCGTCTCGATGCCCTTTTTTTGTTGAAATATAATTAAAATTCACCTGTTACCGCTTGCCACAGCGCAATTCCTGTTTATTATGACAGAAAAAGCTCACTATCATGGACACAGAAAGCGTCTGCGCGAAAAATTAAACAAAGACGAGCAGGCGCTGGCGGATTACGAGATTCTTGAACTTGTACTTGGTACGGTAATTTTACGTTCTGATACAAAGCCACTTGCAAAAGAATTATTGAACCGCTTTGGCACCCTACGAGGCGTACTGGATGCGCAGGACGAAGACCTACGTCAACTTAAAGGCTTTGGTGACTCTCTTGTAAGCCATTGGAAGCTGCTACGGGAACTTTTCTCCCGATACATGGAATCTGGTATTTCAGAAAAAAAACAGCTTTCCAGCCCTGCCGAAGTGGCAGAGATGGCGCGCATCAGATTAGGCCGAAAAGAAAAAGAAGAATTTTGGGCTGCCTTTTTAGACAACCAGAACAGACTTATCTCGTGGGAACGAATTTCAACCGGGACAGTTAACACCACCATGATCTACCCAAGGGAGCTCATGGAGCAGGCATTGCAGCGCAAAGCCAGTTCATTGGTAATTGTCCACAACCATCCGGGTGGAAACCTAACACCTTCTTCTCCGGATATAGAAATAACACGACATATTGTTCAGGCTGGACGTATATTAGGAATCAGGCTGCTTGACCATCTCATTATTACTGCGGACACGTACTACAGCCTAAAAGACGAGGGACACATGTAAAAACCTTCCAAAGGAGGCGTATCATGGCCAGACAGCGCTACATAGTAACGGGGAAAGTGCAAGGGGTAGGGTTCCGGTATTGGACACACCACACAGCTTTTTCGTTAGGCCTGCGCGGCTGGGTACGTAATCTTCCTGATGGAAGTGTTGAGTTGGTTGCAGACGGTGACATTGCCACCCTGCTACAATTTGAAAAAGAACTTTGGCAAGGTCCGATAAAAGGTCAGGTTGCCACGGTTACACCGTGTGAGACAAATTTACGGGAACCACTCTCAGGGTTTTCCATGTATTAATTGGATATTACTGCCACGGCTATGGCAGAAGAATATATAACACCGTTTCTGCCCAGCTTGGAGGGCACCGATGACCGAAGATATGATGAACAACACACCGATCATAACAGAAGAAGAAGTTCTTTCCGGAGCGTTAGAGCACGATATCGATGGCACATTACCGGAATTTCCAGCGGACCTTCCAGTACTGCCTGTTCGAGATATTGTTGTCTTCAACTATATGATACTTCCGCTCTTTGTCGGGCGTGAAAAATCTATTCAGGCTGTGGACGCCGCCCTTAACGGCAGCCGCTACATGATGATTACAACTCAGAAGGATGAAGCGACAGAAGATCCTTCTCCTGAAGACCTGCACACTACAGGCACAGTTGTAATGATCATGCGTATGCTTAAAATGCCTGACGGACGCCTTAAGGTTCTTGTTCAGGGTGTAAGCCGCGCAAAAATTGAGCGTTTCACCAGCACAGATCCATATCTCGTGGCTGAAGTAAACGGTCTGGAAGAAATCGAGATTGAAGATATTTCCGTTGAGACAGAAGCAATGATGCGTGCTGTCCGTGAACAGAGTGAAGAAATTCTTTCTCTGCGCGGTGTGGCAACATCTGAAATTATGTCTGTTCTCAACACAGTACATGATCCGGGCCGCCTTGCAGATTTAATTGCAGCTAATCTGCGTTTGAAAGTGCCGGATGCGCAAGCAATTCTCGAATGCAACGACCCTATTGAACGCCTTGATCGCGTAAATAAGCAGCTCCAGAAAGAATCTGAAGTAGCTAATGTACAGGCACGCATTCAGTCCATGGCTCGTGAAGGCATGGATAAAGCACAGCGTGACTATTACCTGCGTGAACAGCTTAAAGCTATTCGTACTGAACTGGGTGAAGGTGAAGGCGCTGAAGAAGAAGCTGAAGAGCTTGCTGAAGCACTAAACAAAGCAGGTCTTCCTAAAGACGTTCGTAAAGAAGCAACTAAGCAGTTACGTCGTCTTACCGCTATGCATCCAGAATCTTCTGAGGCAAGCGTCGTGCGCAGCTACCTTGAGTGGCTCTCTGAACTGCCTTGGAAAAAAATGTCCCGTGACCGTCTTGATATCCTCAAAGCACAGGAAATTCTCGACGAAGATCACTATGGATTAGAAAAAGTTAAAGACCGTATTCTCGAATACCTTTCCGTCCGTAAACTCAACCCAAAATCCAAAGGACCTATCCTTTGCTTCGCGGGCCCTCCGGGTGTTGGTAAAACGTCTCTCGGACGTTCTATTGCCCGTTCTCTTGGTCGTAAATTCCAGCGCATCTCCCTTGGTGGTATGCGTGATGAAGCAGAAATTCGAGGCCACCGCCGCACCTACGTTGGCGCTATGCCGGGTCGAATCATTCAGACTATGAAGCTTATGGGTACACGTAACCCAGTTATCATGCTGGATGAAATTGACAAGCTTGGCTCCGACTTCAGAGGCGATCCTTCTTCTGCTTTGCTTGAAGTGCTTGATCCGGAACAGAACAACAACTTTTCAGATCACTACTTAAACGTACCATTTGATCTGTCCAAAGTTATGTTCATCTGCACCGCAAACCAGCTGGACACAATCCCTGGTCCATTGCGTGACCGCATGGAAATTATCCAGATCCCTGGGTACACCATGCAGGAAAAAACACGCATTGCACGTCGTTACCTGCTGCCTCGTCAGGCAGAAGAAAACGGCTTGGGTAAAGATGAAGTTTCTATTCCAGACAATGTACTTTCCAAAATTATTCAGGAATACACACGCGAAGCTGGGTTGCGTAACCTTGAGCGCGAAATTGGCTCTGTATGCCGAAAGCTTGCACGTCAAAAAGCAGAAGGCACAGCTGGCCCTTACAAAATCACAGCAAAAACTCTTCAGAAACTTCTCGGTATCCCACGCTTCATTGATGAAGAAAAAGATGCTGTGATGATTCCGGGTGTTGCGCAAGGTCTTGCTTGGACTCCATACGGCGGCGTAATTCTTAACATCGAAGTTACCCTTATGAAGGGTAAAGGCAAACTGACACTTACAGGTCAGCTTGGTGATGTTATGAAAGAATCCGCTCAGGCAGCTCTCAGCTACGCCCGTGCAAACGCAGCAGAACTGACTATTGATGCAGACTTCCTTGAGAAGCATGACATCCATATTCACGTTCCTGCCGGTGCGACTCCTAAAGATGGTCCATCTGCCGGTGTAACTCTTCTTATTGCACTCATATCTGCGCTTACAGGCAAGCCTGTGAACCAGAACCTGTGCATGACTGGCGAAATCACATTACGCGGACGTGTTCTGCCTGTTGGCGGCATCAAAGAAAAAATTCTTGCCGGTGTTGCACGCGGATTAGAACAGGTCTGCATTCCTAAACAGAACGAAAAAGACCTTGAAGATGTCCCAGCTGATTTACTCAAAAAAATTGAAGTACACACAGCTTCACACATTCAGGATATCATCCCGTTAGCGTTCACTAAATAATGTAGCAAAGTGTGCATAACGGTCAGTACTACCTTGACATCTTGCTGGACTCTCTCTGCTACTTTTGATAGCCAGAGTGTCCACTGACCACATAATTAATTAAGGCGGTGAATACAAATTCACCGCCTTAATTTTGTTAAAGGATATCCTTCATGCAAACTGACGATGCAACACTTTCCAATCTCCATCCCCTCTTCACCCGCCTTTCAGGTCAGGTTATCTGGCTGCTTATGGAAGAGCACGATGCATCCTCGGAAGATGTTAATGCCTTTATGGATAACGTCATGGCATGGAAAACGGCTCACCTGCAAACCATGCGGCGTGTACTTGAAGACAACAACCTATATGTCCAGATTACAGTGGATCATATTGGCGATATCCCGATCGATCAGGAAGCATGTATGACATGCGAAAATCTGAGTGATAAAATTATTCCTGCATCACACCCAGACCTTATTTCCATGCTCCCACCATACTCACTTGGGTGCCGATGCCGCGGGAAAATAATTACAGAAGCGGAGCTTCCAATAAAACCTGATTTTCTGACCCCTGAAGATTGTCCAAAGCATTCCTTCATGTGCGAAACGGGCTGGTTTCTTCACTACCCTTGGGCAGACTCACTCAACAAGAAGTAGTCTTTAATAGAGGTTCTACCCCGCCACAGAGGTACAACGAACATTCCTCAAAAGCTTTGCTAACCATACGTTCCTGCGCTATCTTCCCGCACACAAGAGGGAACAATGAACCAGACTCCATTAGATATTCTTCGGACTACCTACGGCTTTCGAGATTTTAGAGGCAAGCAGGAAGAAATCATCAACCATATGATTGATGGTGGCGACGCGCTTGTTATTATGCCTACAGGCAGCGGCAAGTCTCTTTGCTATCAGTTACCATCTATCGTTCGTAACGGTACAGGCATTATCGTTTCACCACTGATTGCTCTTATGCAGGATCAGGTGAACGAGTTAGTACAAATGGGTGTTCGGGCTGCTTTTCTAAACTCGACCCAAAGTCCGCAAGAACAAAACATGGTGGAGCAGCAGCTACGTAACGGCGAGCTGGACATGGTATATGTTGCTCCTGAACGTCTTGTTACCCCTGTATTCCTTGCATTGCTGGATGCAATCAAGCCAGCACTATTTACCATTGATGAAGCACACTGTGTTTCCCAATGGGGTCACGACTTCAGACCGGAATACACACGCCTTTCTATTCTGCGCGAACGCTTCCCTCAGGTTCCGCTTATCGCCCTCACGGCGACGGCTGATGACCCTACACGTAAAGACATTGCAGAACAGCTACATCTTCAGCAAGCTCCAGTCTTTGCAACAGGGTTCGACCGTCCTAACATTACCTATTCTATCCAGAACCGTGAGCGCGGCCTTGATCAACTTTTCGGCTTTATCCGCACCAACTACAAAGATGAGTCCGGCATTGTATATTGCCAGTCCCGTAAAAGAGTTGAAGATATCGCTACCAAGCTCGTTGATGCCGGATTTAATGCTCTGCCATACCACGCTGGCATGAGTGCCATCCAGCGTAACCACAACCAGTCTAAATTCATGATGGAAGAAAACGTCATCATGGTTGCAACCATAGCTTTCGGCATGGGGGTCAACAAACCGAACGTACGCTTCGTAGTGCATCTTGGATTACCTAAAAGTCTCGAAGCATATCATCAGGAGACTGGTCGTGCAGGACGTGACGGCCTGCCGGCAGACGCACTGCTTCTATACAACCTGCAAGATATCGTACTTGCGCGTCGTATGATCTCACGCTCTGCGCCCAACCGCGCCATCATTGAGCAACACAAATTCAGTTCCCTGCTCGGATTCGTTGAAACCACCGAATGCCGCCGCAACGTCATCCTTTCCTACTTCGGGGAACACCGCGAAGAAAAATGCGGTAACTGTGATTCCTGCCTGTATCCGGTTGAAACTTGGGACGGTACAATTGCGGCACAAAAAGCATTGTCCTGCGTCTATAGAACCGGTCAGCGATTTGGCGCAGCACACCTTACAGATATTTTAATCGGTAATCTTACCAAACGTATTACCGAACACGAGCACAACCACATTAAGACATTTGCTTGTGGTAAAGAGCTTGGAAAAGAAACATGGAAAGGTGTGTTCAGACAGCTCGTCGCCTCTCAGATGCTTGAATCTGATCCGGAAAACGGCAGCCTGAGACTTAATGAAGCAAGCTGGCAAATTTTACGTAACGAGAAAACTATTTCGCTACGCCGTGAATCTCTGTCCGCCACAGCCGTAAAGCACGTGAACAAAAAAGAGACAGACGCTGCTATGCATGATGCCCTGCGTCTTCCTGATGCAAACCAACTCTTGGATTTGCTCAAGATGGAACGTACACGGGTCTCTCGCGAACAAAACATCCCGCCGTACTCTGTGTTGCCGGATAAGACACTTATTGAGCTTGTAGCGTATCGTCCGACGCAAAAAGACGACCTCTGCAATATTCACGGTATCGGTCAAACAAAGCTTGCCATGTACGGTGAGCTTATGCTGACCGTACTTATCAACTTTGAAGCAGAACATGGTAGACCGGAGGCGCTTCCACCACTGCCGCAGCGGGCTGCTGCAAAGCAGAAAAAGAAAGATGCCGGAAAGACTATTACCGACACCGTCCAAAAATCTATTGATCTGTTCAAACAGTTTGGAGATGTCCACCAAGTTGCTGCTGAGCGCAGCCTTGTTGAAGGAACTGTCTACGGACATATTGCACGGGCAGTTGAGCTGGGCGAAATTGAACTTGCCGCAGTCACAGCACTACTTGCAGCGGAAGAGATTGAATCTATCCGATCAGAAGTTGCCGCAGCCATCGGTACCGGGACAGGCATTAAAGGGGCGCATACCGCCTTACAGGGAAAATATGACTACGGCCTACTTCGCTGTATTGCGGTTGATCTAAAAAACGCCGATTCTGAAGAATGGTAAATAAAAAACACCCTCAACTACATACGTAATTGAGGGCATTTTCTTGTCATAAACAAAACTATTAACCGCCACCAACAGCAGGGAAAAGACCAAGCCGGTCTCCTTCCTTCAACACGCTTTCAAGTGACTCGTGTTTTCCGTTAATGAACATAATCTTCACATCTTCTACAGTAATACCGAGAGTATCTATCACCTGCTGGATGGTTGTACCATCATCAACAGCCAGAATATTTCCTTCCGGTGTAAAATCAGAAAGTGTGGCGAAACATTTAATTTCTATCTGCATACTGTGTCCCTTTGTTAGCACTTCATGTGTAAACAATAAGAAAAAAGAAGGAGGAATACAAGATAGAGCTTCCCATCAAAGCTACAGACATAATGACTGTCCTTTCAGGTACTACAGTCCCTCTACCAGTTCTGCCCCCGTATGCATTTCATCTGCTGGCGCTAAAACTCCTCGCAACACCGTACTGCCGTTCCGTTGTAACGGGGTAATGTGAAGACTTACAACATGCTGACCGTCAACAGTCTCAATTACTGTCTGGGTACGCATCGTGCTTTGAGGCTTAGCGATTGTTTCTGTTTGATACTCTAACGCAGGCACACCAAAAGCGAAACAACTTATAAGTAATGACGCTATTCGATCCTGCTCTTCGGGGACTAGAAAATCTATGAAATGCCTTTTTTCTGGCGTAGCAACACTGCCCAGTAACTTTCCGGCAGTTTTGTTTGCAAAAAGAATGCGTCCGCATTCGTCTATATCAAGTACCCCTGCCGGAAGAGAATCTGAAAAAGCAACGACATCTTCGCCACCGCTTCTAAAACATTTATAAAGTTCAAAGACCTCAACAGCAGATGCACAGTTTTTACATACTATAGAAAGCAATGCCATTTCTATAGCTGTAAGATTCTTTGCCCCTTCAGGAAAAATCCCGACAAACATTCCCCGCACACGGGAAGATGTTTCCAGAACATGAAGCAGTACTCTGCGCTGTAAATCCGCAGCATGTACAACAACCGGACGTCCTTCTTTAAGGGCGAAAGAAAACATACCGCTATCAATAAATGAATTGGTAGCGGCTTCTATTTTTTCATTCCAGTTCTGCTGATCTGAATAGGCAAGATAAAAGTCAGAAGTACCCTCATCAACAAGATACACAGCAGAGACAGTAAAAGGTGTAATGGTTGCCGCGCGTGAAACCACCTCATGTAATAACAGTGTGGGTTCATGCAGCGAACTGATACTTACTTGGAAATCACCAAGCGACCCAGCTAACTCCAGCGCATCCAAAGTAAATCGCGCCTGATCTTCCAGTCGCGCAACTCGATCTTCAAGATACTCGACACCGGAAGGTGCTGTTTTATTCTCCATATGCCAACCGTATAATTTCTTTAGACTTCAGATAAATAACATTCACAAGTTCAGAAAGAGTAGCTTCCGTAATATTCAACATTCCCCACGCATCAAAATCTACAGAAGGTGGAGGAGCATCGTAGGCGGGATCAAATGTAAGTGCCTTTGCGACAATCTCTGCCACATGCATTACAGCATATTCTTTAGTATTCACTTCATTAAATGGAGTATGATGTTCCTGCACACTTTTTTCCATAGAAGCAGGAAAACCAAGCCGTTTTAAAATGTGGCCACCAAGTTCTGCATGGTTCATTCCCATATACAATTCTTCTACTGTACACAAATCTGCTCCACTACACAGCACTTTCTCACGTACTTTCTCATACGCAGACGCAAAGCCACGGCTGTAAAATATACAACCTATATCACGAAGCAATCCATTAGAGAAAAAACATTCTCTTCCATATACGCCAACAGCAGCAGCAATGTAGCGTGCGGAAATTCCTGTTGTAATACCATACCTACCGTGGTGCATTATTATCTTTGAGTTATAGGACTCTTGCACATGATGTATGTATACTAACATAATAGCCAAATACAATACAGTCCTGTTTCCCAAAAAAGCAGTGCAGTTATAAATCGATTTAACTTCGCAATTTGATACATGAATCAACGCATCACATATCTTAAGCAATTTACTCTTTACTTTTTTATTTTTCTCTATTGCAGATACTACAGCCTCCGATGTTATATAAACATCATTCAGCATATTCGTGAGTGTGAAAAAATCTTTAGGAAAGTCGTCATATCCTGAAAAAACATCACCTACATCAATGTGCGATATGCAGTCACTACTGCTAAAAGCCTGTAACTTAGTAGTAGAAGGTGGATACAAATATGCAAAAAAACCGTCACTTTTTTTCCCATAATTGTTTGCCAGTCTAACTGCTTCCTTCAACAAACAAGAAATCGGAAATACTTCAGTGCCGATATTGCCATACAATGTTTGTATACCAACTGCTGATCTGTCAGCAAGAACAGTACATTCGTCATTGGAAGGCATATCTGCAAAATCTTCATTAGAAAGCTCTTCAAATGGAAGCTCTCTGACACCCCAAATTTTGAGCACACGTAACGATTGTTCTGTAATAACATGTCCAGATGAAAACAGCCTTCTCCCATTGGCAATATGCACATCACCAAAGAGAGTCTGCCCTATTTCAAGGCTAGAAATCGTCATGGTCTTTTATTATCCCCTAATAACACGCAAACAACAAATTCATACAATTTATTTTGACAATAAGTACCTATAGTTACCACCAAACGCAATTGCAATTGTGTAAATAGCTGTCTTTTCCAACGTTTTTATTTATGCTACGACATTCGAAGATTCAAAACCGATTTACTTTTTTGTAGGCATTCCATGAACTATCTTGATCTCATATTTATCGTAATTACTGGATTTTTCTGTATCCGCGGATTTTTTCGTGGGCTAATTCTGGAAACAACATCCATTGGCGGCGTTGTTGGCGGCTTTATTCTAGCCAACAATTATTACGAACAGCTTACAATCCATCTTGAATCTTTTATTGACCATCAATGGGTGGGCATCGCAGCGTACGCTCTCATCTTTATTGGTGTGCTGCTTGTTGTCGCCATTATTGCGGGAATACTTCGTAAAATCATCGGCGCTGCCGGTGCTGCGTGGCTTGATTACTCTTTTGGTGGCGTACTTGGTGGCGCAAAGGGCCTGCTGCTTTGCTGCATTGTTCTTGCATTCACCTTACACTTCTTCCCTCATGCACAGGTCGTACAGACCTCTATTATCGTACCCCATCTAAGCTTAGTAACAGATATGCTACGGCAGTTTATTCCTACTACGTTATAAACACAACTTTACGATTAACTGCCCTTGCCTAGACAAGGGCTTTTTTGTGTGTATCTACTCTAAAAAACATACCGTAACCAGAGAAAACGATGAGCAAAACAATGAATAAAAGTACTACTGAATCCCTGCTTGCCCTGCGGAACGTTATTGACGAGCTCCTCGGTGAAAACGGATGTCCCTGGGACAAAGAACAGACTCCACAGACATTATGCGACTACCTGCTAGAAGAAACCTACGAATTGGTAGATGCCATTCGCAGCGGTAAAAATGTAGATGTGCGCGAAGAAATGGGCGATGTCATGTTCCTCGTACTCTTCATCAGCAATATGTACGAAAAAGAAGGCTTTACTCTTGCAGATTCCATGCAGGAAAACGCAGCCAAAATGATTCGCCGTCACCCGCACGTGTTCGGTGAAATGGACGTGCAGAACGTTGAAGAAATTTGGGCTAACTGGGAAAAAATTAAACGCGCAGAGAAGAAAGGAAGCGACGAAGATAAGCCAAAGGGTACTTTCGACAGCCTCCCTAAAGGACTTCCTTCCCTGCTTAAAGCTTACCGTCTAAACTCTAAAGCTGCTCGAGTTGGATTTACTTGGAATGAGTACACCGACGTAGAAAAACAGTATGAGTCTGAATGGAAAGAATTTGCTGCGGCTATTGAGTCCGGCGACTCCGACGCTATTGAAGCAGAATTCGGCGACGTACTCTTTACACTGGTAGAACTTGGCAGACGCAAGGGCATTAAAGCAAACACCGCTCTTGATAAAACCAATTTAAAATTCCTTGATCGATTCGAAAAAATGGAAGCTCTCGCCCATGAGCAAGGCTTAGTTTTTTCAGATCTCTCTTTTGAAGAAAAAGATGCGCTCTGGAATGATGTAAAAAGGCAGAACGGCTAACCTCTGAGAGCTAAATTGCATTCCATGCAAACCACTATTGAAACGATCTACTCCATACTCAGTCAATGGCTGAAAAATGGGCAGAAATTCACAGCAGACGTCAAGGAATATGCTGAAATAGTCCTTGGCGTCTGCACTCTTTCTGAGCTTGAACCACTTGTCGCCGAATGCGACAATCCAGACGTTGAACCTTTTTTCGAATACATAATTTTTCCGGATAAAAAGCTGCTCTATGCACTGGAGCCTGTTCTCACAACGCCACTTTCCAGTGAAGATGTAGCTCTGCTTGTTTCCCGCCTTATTGCGGACACACCATACATGGTTCTTCACGAAGCAGTGTATTCATGCACATTCCCTATACCGGAATGGATGTGGAACGACTTTATTGCACGCCTGCACCTTGAAGATACGACTGTTTCGTTCCTTATGAAGTCGATGCCTGACGATGGTAAGTCGTTATCTATAGCAACACGTAGCTATCTACGCACTGCAAACATACCGAATTCACCGTTCCTGCATTCCGCACTCTTACATTTTTTTATGACTACCCTGCCGCATGACCCATTACTCCACTCTATGCTCGCTACATGGGTTGGCATTTTAACTTCACTTTCCACAAGTCTTGACCATACGAACACGTCACTTATGAAACATCTTGAAAAGCGAAGGCGTCGTCTCTACAAAGCCATTTTCGATGCAAATGAGTTCGCAATAAAACTCCAACGCTTCAACATGGAAACTCTCATGATGTCCGGCGACCTTCCACCTGCAATTAATGTAGATGATGCACGCATGCAGATTCGCATTATTGACCGCATAGCAATCGCCCTCTTTCAAAAAAATGTCGGGGCCATTGAGGAACTGGAAGACAGGACTTGGGGAGACTACAGCGAATATCGTCAGCAACTCGCGCCCCTTCCCACCCTTGAAGCAAATTAATCGGTCATAAGTTATCTGTACCAAAGTATAATCCAGCATTTTTCATTGGCGGTTACTTTATATTACGGCTACTATATACCGCAACTTGACTTGAAAACGCCTAGATATCCTGTCTTCGCGTATGAACTTATATATGGATAAATCCCCTGATTATGACTGAAGAAACAAAAAAAAATATTACCGACTGCAAGCCTGATCACACAGGACCTATCCTTAAATTTCCGCGTAACAACTTGTTCCGCTACTTCACCATTCTCCTTCTCATTTTCTCCTTGTATCTGGCATACCTCATTGCTGCGCCTTTTTTACACACAATAATTCTGTCTATTGTAGTCGCAGCCTGCTGTTATCCTGTCTACAAACGCATTTTGAACTTAGTGAATGGCCGTGAAATATGGGCTTCCACCATCGCTATGCTCCTCCTTATTCTATGCATAGCTATTCCAATGAGCTTCTTCATTGCCAGCCTTATTCCTCAGGCTGTTGATAGTGTCCACGCAGTTACAACATGGCTCCAGCAATCACAGTCAGACTCATTCCTTTCTGACATTCAAAACAACCCGACGCTACAGTGGTTCCATGAACAATTTCCATTTTTTGATATAAACGAAACTGCAATAAAGTCCTATCTTGCAACCATCTCCAAGACAGTCGGTCAGCATCTTGTATCCTTCGGAACATCAGCACTGGGTGACACCTTAAATTTTGTTGCAAAATTCCTTCTCATGCTGCTGATCGTCTTTTTCTTACTCAAAGACGGAAGCAAAATGATTGCAGGTCTGAAGTATTTATGGCCTATGCGTGAGTCTCAGGAAGACGCATTGATTAATACCTTACGCTCCACTTCCCGCGCCGTGCTGGTTGGTGGTCTGCTCGTAGCAATCATTCAAGGCATCGTTGGTGGCATAGGGCTTGCCTTTGTCGGCATTACTCCACTGTTCTGGGGAACCGTAATGAGTTTTTGCTCATTGATTCCTATTGCCGGTACTGGTCTTGTCTGGATTCCGGCAAGCCTCTACTTACTCGTCACTTCCGGCTGGCAGCCGGCATTATTCATGGTGCTCTGGGGCGCAATTCCCGTTGCAGCAATCGACAGCTTTTTGCGTCCTTACTTCATGCGTGGAAGCGCAGGTGTGTCCGTGTTTTTCATCTTCTTATCTATTCTTGGCGGCTTGAAAGCTTTCGGTATGCTTGGCATTCTGTATGGCCCACTCATCCTCAGTTTTGTGATGGTTATGCTCAAGATTTACGGCGAAGAATACCACCACATATTGTCTGAAAATTCACGCCATTAAAATCAAAAAACACAGACCAAAGGTGCAACAATGACGCAACTGAACCTCACAATTGAAAACACACCTCAGGCGCACGCTACATGGAAATATCTTACACAGTCACCTTCAGAGGTGCCTGCGGATATTGGCGATAGCATGATGAACTTTCTGACGCAGCGCCTTGAGTTTGATGCAGAGTATATTGAGGCACAGGTTAAAACCATTTTTATTAATGGCAAACCAGTAGATGATTTGGATGCGGCAAGCATTCCTGCTGATGCACGTATTGCGCTTGGTGCTGTGGCACCGGGCGTTGCAGGAATGACTATGGTTCGCAACAGCCCTATTTCTGGAATGCGCAGCGGCATTACATATCAGAACACAGAACCGGTTCAGAAGATAACGGAAGGCACAGTAACGCTCTTACTGTTCAATGCTATTATGGAAGATAAGGGACTAGAGATACTAAAAAAAGGTGTCACTATCCCCGCAGGGAAGCTGAAACGTGCCGTTGAGGAAGTCCCTGAATCAATTTCCACAGCTTCTTTGGATGATACATCCATGTCTGCTGCGCAATTACTTGAGTGGATACGAAAAAACCCGCAGTTACATGTGCAACTACGGGTTAATTCAAATTCATAATACCTCGTACTGTTACTTAGGGTCGGATTCGAAACCAGGGAGTGTAAAGCTTCCGCTTCCTTTATCTTCTCCATTCCCCTTAGGGCAGTCCGGCTGCAGGTAACAGATGTCACATGCACCCTTGAATGGGTAAAATGTAAGTACTGCATAACGGCGAGAAAGCGCAGACGCGTTGTCGTTGTATGGACAACCGAGATCTTCCATAGCTTCCACAAGGCCGTCAGTAGGTCTTGGTGCCGGGGCACAACCCGCAGTTTCAACGTCTGGAAGAAGGGAGTAGATGCTGCCCATTACAAACGCCTGTGCAAGGTTGGTAATCATAAACGCATCAGAAGGTGATTCATCCCATGCGCCGTCAGTATCTTTTTCCACTTCCTCATCAAGCCAAATGGCGAGGTACTGGATTTTTCCTACTTTAATTTTCTTTACGGTAAGGTGGTTAAGCCACTTTTCCCATAAAGCAGACATCTTATCCATCAGCTCACCGTCTACACGAGTCTCCTGACTCAGCTGCAGCAATAATTCAATATCAAAATACGGTTTTGCTTCGAGATTTTCGCTTGTATATTCAGCCATGATCCTCTCCCGGGATGGTTGATTTCGTGAGCCGTGACTGTGCTGTATAACAGCAAATCAGTCAAGTCCCACAGGTCGGAGAAGCCTTTGCTAACAATGCGCACCTGTGTATATTACTTTACATCTTACCAAGCTACCGTTCGTGTAGTCACCACAGGTAGTTGCAATAAAAAACAATCATGTGCAGGAGAATACAATGCCCCGCAAATTTAAACTTCCATCAAAAATCCGCTTTGAATACGATATCCGCGAAGGCATTAAACAACAGTACACGCATGGTGTATGGGGTGGCGTAAACTCGCAGGGCGAAATAGAAATGAATTTCTATACAGAATCTGACAAGCTCCCTTCTTTCTCTGAACGTACCATAAATCCAGACGGGACATTAGGACCGGAGCTCATCGCTCAAACAGATGAAAAGACTCTTGTGCGAGATGTTCATTCACGCATTGTCATGAACTACCACACAGCACAGGCGCTACGCCAATGGCTTGATGAAAAGTTAACAACCATTGAAACAGAAGAAACAGACCTCACCGAAACTTTTTTCGGCACCCCTGAAGGCGGGCTCGAGCAATAGCCTAAGTAAACAAACATATACCAAGTACAGCATGTCCAATAACACCTGACACTGCTGGAAAAATTTCCTTTCAACCTCGCCAAAGCATAAACGAAAATTTTATCACTTTCAGAAATTACAGTTGTAATAACCACAAGGCGCACAAAGGAAATGATGAAGAAAATTTGTTGGTATCATTAATAAATTGTCATCCCGCGCAGTACTACACAGAGCATAAAAAACTCCCTTCGTTAACACGAAGGGAGTTTTGATTTTTTATAACTTCAACAGGCTGATTCTTAATACAAAGTTTCCATATTTTGCCCAAGTAATAATCAAGAAGAATAGTGCGCTGATGATTATTAAAACCTATGTACGTCGCAGAATGCGCCCGCGAACAAAGGCAACAATTGGCTCTATCGCTTTAGGTGCAAGCAACATTGCTGTGCCCATGTACAATACACAGAAGAGGGTTCCGCTCACAGCTAATGATGCAAAGGCACCTGTTAGCGGCCTTCCTTCCAACAACAAAGGAATCTGCTGCACAACATAGACTGATGCCGCCATTGCAGGCACACACAGCACCGCTGAAAGCAAAAACATGCGGACCACACCCGTAAAGGCATCTCCGCCAAATCTACGCGTCCAGACGGTTGAAAGAGCCAAAGTATAGAGTACGACAGACATGGTGCCCGCCAGTGCAACGCCCATTACGCCAATTGTTTTTCCAAGATACCAGTACACAGGGATAGCAAGAAGAGAAATGACTGTCCCCACCACCGCAGGAGTAATTGTATCTTTATGAGCATAGAAAGCACGTCCTATCATCTGCTGCACTCCCCAGAAAGCCACAGAAGCAAGCATAATTTGCAGAAGAGGTGTCGCGCCAAGAGTTTGCTCAACACCAAAACTTCCCTGCTGGAAAATAAGACGGAGCGTTGGCTCTGCAGCGCTGATCATCCAGAATGAAAGAGGAACAATAAAGAGCATCGTATTGCGTAACGCTCTGCTGAGTGTGGTGTTAAACGCCTCTGTATCTCCTTTGGCAACCAATGCCGCAAGGAACGGATATGAAGCTACACCTGCGGCTTGCGCAACAACGCCCACCGGCACAAGCATAATTCGACGTGAATAGTTCAGTAGGCTCACAGCACCGTCACCAGTAAGTGAACCAAAGATCCGGACAAACTGTTCATCAAGAACAACTACAGATTGACCGATCATAAGAGGCAAAGCCAGCAACACGAATTTTTTTAGTCCCGGATGATGCAGAGTAAAATGCCACTGAAACCCTCCACTACGAACAGCTAAATATGGCAACATAAAGCTGCCTGTTGCTGCGCCGAAGAGCACACCCCAGCAAAAACCTTCCATGCCATAGTCGATCATAAAAAGACCGCCAATGATGATGCTCGCGTTGTACACAAGGGGAACAAGCGCCGGAACAACAAACTGCTTACGCATATACAGTACACCGGAAAAACATGACCCGAGTAAAAAAAAGATCTGCGCCGGTAAGATAATACGCAGGAAGTAGGTAAGCCGTGCAATTGAAGGGGCATCAAACCCCGGTGCAGCAATCTTGGCTAAATATGGTGCCCCTATCCATGCCACGCAGGTTCCGGCAGTAATTACGACACACACCCAGAACAGTACAGAGGAAAAAAACTTCCAGCCGTCCTCTTCGTTATTGCCAAAATATTCAGCAAGCAAAGGAATAAGTGTAATGGAAAAATACCCGCCTGCGAGCAGGTAGTTGAGAAAATCCGGAATAACAAATGAGGCAAAATAAATATCAGACTCTATGGACGCACCGTAATAAAAAGAAATAACTTTATCACGAATAAGCCCCATAAATCGCGACAGGAAAATGCTGACAGCCATAATAACTGCCGCAACGCCCATGTGCTGTCTGCCTGTTAAAAACGCCATATGTGCGTTCGCTCCTTACATAAAAACCCATAAATAGTATCGCATACTACGAATACTATCTGCTCATACAACAATTACCGTTACGTACCTTATCGAAGTCTGAAACGCCACTTATGGTTTATCCGGCATTTTATCGAAACATACAATTATGTTAAAATAAACGTAAGTAACAATCCGTTTTACTTGTTACAAAATTCATATTCAACATATAACCATGTACAATAACAGCAATATCACTTTTCGCACATTTATTGCTTGACTTTATTAAAAGTTGGATCATACTAAGCTGAATACTCATGCAGAGGACACGAGGGATTTGGCCCATCGACTGTCCGGCAACCTGTACTACTAATAGTGCAAGGTGCTAAGCCAACCGCATACTGCGGAAACCATGAGGCTGTTTGTACACGTTCAGCCTCTCACTTTGAGAGGCTTTTTTTATTACTTCGGGCGGATTTATAGCGATTGCGCGCCCGGTCAAACAATACAGCTAATAGCTTTCCGGATTCCGGATAAGGAGATTGTCTATGTTAGCCTTCTTAACACAATTTGCAGAAGCCCCAAAAGCAAATATCGTGTTTTTGTACCATGATTCCACAGTGCAACCTGCTCCCGTGCAGTACGCTGATCCATTGGAACTCTTAGGCGACATACGAATGCTTCATCTCACGCAGACACAAAAAAATGAACTGCGGGAACAACTTCGTAACGATCTCGTCACAAGTGACGAGCGTGAAATATGGCGCCACAGAGCGCTAAGAAAAAACTTGATTCATTCTCTTGGTCGAATTGTTTAACCTCCAATGAGAAAGCCAAAGGAAATGGTCCTTTGGCTTTTTTTATAACAAATTATCTTGAGATCTCTTCAGCATATCCCCGACCTCAATTAAAACCCTAACGAGGCCAGCGCATCATCCAACTCTGCGTATGAATTAATACTGCGCATCCGAGCTTTTTCTCTTCGCTCATCACTATGCAGGTTGAGCCATATGCCGTTCATCCCCACTTCTGTTGCGCCCCAAATGTCGTCCATATAGCTGTCGCCTATCATCACAACCCGCTCTGCAGGAAGCTGTAGATCTTTCAAAGCATACTGCCAAAACTCTGCCCACGGTTTAGGGCGTCCTGCTCTGCCAAAGCTGTATACCGATGAAAAACAATCGCTGATCCCCAACGGTTTAAATGCTGCAAGCATTGCCTCATCACTGGACTCAGAAGCATTTGTCGCCAACGCTACGCGCCAGCTTTCACTTGCCTTTTTAACTGCTTCAACGGCTCCATCCACAGGGGGCACTGTCGACCAGCCTTTCTTTTCACCAAGATAGATTGGCATGGTCTGCATCAGTGTTCCACCCCAGTCAAAAAGCAACGCTCTATCAAACATGATTATCCTTTTTGTACCTACGTACTATACAAAAAAACCCGAAGGCGAAAACGCCTCCGGGTAAATATATAGATGAAACAGCGGCGACCTAAAAGGGTACGTCGTCCATTCCACTTGCTTCGGATGGAAATGCAGGACCAAGGTCTTCATTACCGGAATCATACTGCTGCTGTTGCGGCTGGAAATTATTGTTGTTCTGCTGCGGACGCGGAGCGTTATTCTGCTGGTAGGAACGACGTTCGCCGCCGCCCTGCTGCATGGAATCACCCTTGCGATCGAGGAACTGCACTCGCTGTGCTTTAATTTCCGTAGTATAACGGGTCTGATTCTGCTGATCCTGCCACTGGCGAGTCTGAAGTCCGCCCTCAACGTACACAAGGCTTCCTTTGCCCAGGTAGTTCGCGCAGTTTTCAGCCACACGCTGGAAGACAACCACACGGTGCCATTCAGTGCGCTCCTGCTTATTGCCTTCACGGTCGGTGTAGGATTCGTCTGTCGCTACATTGAAGTTAGCGATAGGCGTACCATTAGCCGCATAACGCAACTCAGGGTCTGCACCAAGACGACCGATGATCATCACTTTATTCAGCATTATTGGACTCCTTAAAATTAATCTTATCCACGATTCTTACTCGTTCGGTAAATCTTTTTCAAGGTCTGATAATGCATCTTCTATTTTATCTGTAAGCTGGTTAGCTTTCTGAGGATTCCACTCACTTAATGCTTCTTCAAGCTCCTGACGGAGCAGGAAAATCGCATCAAGCGGTTCTTTGGCATACGCCTTTAACTCATCAGACCAGTCTGCAAAGCGACATGCATCCACCAGTGTCTCGATCATTTCGATCACACCGCTTTTTGCCATATAGCGTTGCTGCTCTTTAGGAAAAGCCAATTCGAATAAACGAGGCCACTCCTGCTGAACTTCTTCTTCTGAATACGTAGACGCCCAAACGCGAACCTGCAGAACTTTACCCATACTTACTCCTGTTCAACCCATTCGGTCTGCACACGGACAACTACGTCTTCAATGAGAGCAAGCTGATCCGGAGGACAAACACCAATTAGAGCTGCACCTGCATCAACGTTTTCGTTATGCTGGAAGTAAACGGAGTAAATTGCGCCGTCCGGTCCAGAATAGTTAAGCGGTGCTTCTCGTTTCATACGGGACATAATGAACAGTTCCATACCATCGTGAACAGTGACACTCTGGGAACCGGAACTTTTAATCTTGCTATCCACTTCTGGAGCAAAGTAGTACTTCGCACGTTCAGGAGCTTCAAACAAGTATAATGCTTTTTTAAGAATGATGCCGAGAACTTCGTCTTTGGAAAGGAAGTGACGCAGGCGAACAAGTTCAGTGCCTGCTTCCACAAATGTGCCTTCAAGCTCAGTGTAGATTTTTTCAACAACACCTTTCTGAGTTGCACGGATTATTTTATCGTTGCGCTCGCGCTGCAAGGTAGCAAGTGCAGTACCGGGAATTTCGTTCCAAGTACCTGTCGCACCAATAACGCGGTCACCCTCTTTGATAGAACCAAAGGATACTACGCCAGTATGAGGAGCGGTAATAACCAGCTCTTCGTACGGAGAAGCTTTAATCTCTTCAAGAAGTTTGGAAATGTCGAGCATATAAAGCCTCCACTATCGGTAGTAAAGGTTACGGCCACCCATAGTCATAAGCGCCTGAGATAAATTGTGTCGCGCATCACGACGGTCCCAGATACCCTGAATGTGACCACGGCTGAGAGCCTTCTGGGCACGATGGTAATCTGGCGGAATATCCATACCAGTTGTTTCTTTAATTACACCAGGACCCGCAAAACCGATGTTAGAAGAACGGATTGCGAACTGGTAAGGAGAACAACCAAGGAAACTAGCAAGCGGGCCTGCGTAAGAGTTGGTATCATACAATACGAGGTACAGACCACCAGCGTCGATGTAACGGCGAACAGCCATTGTACAACGAGGCATCTGAATTACGCCGTTAACACCTTCCTGAATACGAATGCCGGCTGTGCCGTGAACATAACTGATGAACGGGAAGCGTTTTTTCTTCGCACGTTCTGCAGCCCGAATGAACTTTTCACCTTCTGCAGCACCAACAGTACCACCGCGGAACGGTGCAATAAGGGTAGCAACAACAACTTTTACGTTGTTAATGCGAGCCTCAAAGGTGGTGCAGGAAGATTTAAGACCAGTCTTATTTTTAGCCTGCTCAAGCTTAAGGTCAAAGCCTTCGAAGCCAAGCGGGTTAGCAGATTCAACTTCAGTGTTAAACTCAAAGATGGAACCCGGATCGAAGATGTTGTGCATGTACCACTGGTATTCCATAGGGAAATGGTGGCCACAGCTGTTACACACGCCAGCGTACTCACCAAAGAGGTCAGGAGCCCAAAGATCCTGACAACCATGAGTATCTGAGTTCGGACATGTAATAGCACGGTCATCTTTAGCACGTGGAGAAATATAGCTCCACTGACCTTTGCCCTGATCTTCCTCGTCCCACTGAGAAAGCATAGTAAGCTCTTTCTCTTTGTCGGCTTTGGAACTGCTGGCAGGGATAGCTTTAGTAAGCTTTTTCCAAGGGCCTTTCACTTTGTCCATCAGAACACGGGCTTCAGCATCTACTTCTTCCACTGCGTACATCAGTTTTTTCTGATGTGAACGCCACAGATCATATTTAAAGTAGGAATATGTATCCCAACCTTTTTCTACGAACCATGCTGCCACACGACGATGAATCGGGCGACGATCGATGAATGCAGACTTGGAGAGTTTATTAAACTTAGCATGACGCTTGGCGATAAGACGATTGCGAGCCTTTCTGCTCAAGCTCCAGCGTACATGGATGTTTTCAAGATCAAGATCTTCAATAGATTTACCTTTACGACGACGCAGTGCCATAGCACGGAAAGGAGAAAATCCTTTTACGTTCAGAACAACTTCGTCAGTTGCGCGGATAACTTCCTGACGTAAAGTACGGAAGAAATCGTAATGGTAAGGACGAGCACCAAGTGCAGGTTCCTGAATTTTATGATCGATATATCCCATGCGCACGTTATCATCAGCCGTAATTTTGAGCTGATGTGCACATTTTTCAACAAGCTCAGCGCCTGCGCGATTCCCATCACGAAGACGGCCTTCAATAGCTGCCGCACCTTCAGGGGAAATAACAGAGTAATACCCGTGTGAGAGCATCAGGCGACTATCAGCAAGACCGATAGCTTCTGCACCACCGGAACCGCCTTCGGAGAAGACTGCCACAACTGGTACACTGAGTGCTGCCATTTCATACAGGTTCTTTGCAATCTGCTGTGCTGCGCCAGGTGCTTCTTCAACTGGGAAAGAACCCGGAGTGAATACAAAAGTATGCACAGGAATGTTCTCGGTTTCTGCAACCCTCATGTAGTGCAACGCTTTTGCGTTACCCCAAGGTTTTACAGAGCCACCGTTACGAAATTCTTCGCCGTGCCCTTTTTCCTGACCAATAACCATAACCGGCTGATGGTAAACACGTTTACCGCTGCGACGAGTAATGTACGCACGAGCAATCAACATTGAAGGGTCAATGCTGTTTTCGTCTTTACCACCGATTTCGGTGTAGTTATCGTATACGTTTTCTAAAATATCACGAAGGCAGATACGCTGGGAGTGTCGTACGATGCGTACCTTGTCCATCGCGGTAAGTTCGTTTTCAAGATTGCGTTCGACAAAACCAAAAAGATCTTCAAGCGTCGCGAGTGCTGCGAACTTGTCTTCAGTAGACAAGCCGTTCTCGCGCTGAATGAATTCTTCAAGTTTTGACTCAAGCAGACGAATATTTTCCTGCTGCTTATTACCGAAGATGTCTTTGATGTACGTAAGACGCTCGGTTAAATGCTGTGTTCTCTTTTCGGTATCCATATATTCTCCCCCGCGCCGCTAGGCGGGGTTGATAATCTTTACTGAGAGTTCCGGCGAGGTGCTAAAACTTAAGAATAATATCAGTTTTAGTACGCAGGAAATTAACGTTGGACTTGAGTGACTCGCCACCCAGATTGCGGCCTGTGAGACGCAATTCATCCAAGAATTTCTTACCGTTGTTCTTTACCTCAGACAGGTCGCTACCCCAGATAATGGCAAGGGCAAGGTTCGGGTCGAACTCAGTTGGAATATCATACGCAACGTCCGTAGGAACGTGGGAATGCATTTCAAGCCAGTCGTGTTTATCCCAACCAAAACCCTCAATGCAACCAACCCACGGAGTGAATTTCATCTCCGGATTTTCTGCAATGAGACGGTACTCAATGCCAACACCTTCGAAGGTGATGTCATCCTGACCATATCCCAGAGGTTCCCCTAAACCTACTCGAATCTGCTCTGCAATAAGGTCAACACCGGCTTTTCCTTTAACGCGGGAAATCATGGCAGACACACCGTTTTCAACCTGAATACGTGTGTTAACTTCCATGAGGAACGGACGACCGTCGCGGGTCACGATCCATTCCCAGGTACCAACGTTATCATAGCCTACCTTGCGCGCCATAGCGAGGGAGTATTCGGTAATATCGTCCAGAACTTTCTGGGCGTCGAATGTGTAGTTAATGGAGCTTGGGTCAAAACCCGGCGCAATTTCAAGGCGTTTTTGGAGACCTGTTGACTGGATAGAGCAGTTACGTGTGCCAAAATGTACTGGATTTTTACCAGTACGGTCGGACACAACCTGTACTTCCAAGTGGTTGAAGTCTTTGATGCGCTGTTCGATAAGCACACCTTCGTCGCTGAAGTGACGAAGAGAATAGCTGCGGATACGACGGTATACAGATTTAAAGAGGTCAATATCATATACCTCTTCAATCCCCATGCCGCCACCACCTGCGGATGCTTTTACGAGTACCATAGGGCGTTCAATGCCCTGTTCTTCCTGAAACTCAAAAAGTTGACGAGCAATCTTTTCAGCTTCAAGTTCATCGTACACTGGACGGTCAGAGCCCGGTACGGTTGGTACCTGCAAGCTTCGCGCAAGGCGTTTTGTATTAATTTTATCGCCCAGTTCACGGATAAGTCTCCATGAAGGACCAATAAAAATAAGCTTATTTTCACGCTGTGTTACACGGCGCGCAAAACGATAGTCTTCTGCAAAAAAGCCATAGCCCGGATGAATAGCAGTCGCACCTGACTCATCCGCCACAGCCAACAGTTCGTTTGCATCCTGATAGGAAGAAACACGATAGAGGCTTTTTTCGCCACCATGCTCTTTAGCCATGCGAACATGACCAGATGCACTATCTTCTGCAGTGTAAACACAGACAAAACCCAATCCAAGCTTTTGACAAGCCTGCATGATACGGATGGCAATTTCCCCTCGATTCGCCACCAGCACCTTGTGGTTTGTATTCTGCACGTATTACCCTCGATTTTTTGCAGCCTATTCAGCTGCAGATTGTTCTCTTTTCTTAGCGATCATCCGCTTTTGCAACTCAAGCACAAGCCTGTCGAGCCGTGCTTCCTGCCTGCGATCAAGAGTGCGGAAATCGCAGCCAATAATCCCATTATCAAGTATCCTGACTACTCTGCAAGTGAGATCGGAAAGGTAAGCCTTCCCCGCAACAAGAATAGAAACAGAGTATTCAGTGCCCTCTTTTATGGATACTAACTCATTTTTTATCGCGAACCCTGTTACACTGACGTCCAGAATATCGCAAGTCACATTTTGCTCTTCAAAGGTAACCGCAATACCGTAAGCCTTTGCTCTAAAAGCTCTACGACGCTCATTACCCGTTGGCATAGTAAATTCAAGATTACTCATGGCTACTTGCCCACCCGTCTTTCAAAAACAAATTCAACTCTTCTATTCTGCGACCTATTTGCTTCATTAGTATTAGGCATGAGCGGATCAAGATCACCAAGTCCTGTAGCTGTTAATCGCTGAGACTCGATTCCGTGCTCAATATAGTAACGCAGAACATTGACCGCACGCAATGCTGATATTTCCCAGTTATCCCTATAGCGGCTGGAAGCACTCGGATTCAAATCATCGGTGTACCCTTTGATATTGATAGTCTGAGCTTTGTTCTTCACAAACAACTGGCGCAGTTCCTCTAACAATTTATAGCCATTAGGGCTAACTGTCACCTTGCCGTTTTCAAACATGGCAGCAGATGGAAGTCGCAGTGTAATCACACCTTCATCAAAAACAGAGCCAATCTGCCCTTCTAAACCTTTTTGATTAAGGTAGGTCCGCATATCTGAATACACTTTACGTTGTGCTTCAATTAACTGCTTCTGTAAACGGACGGACTCTAAAATTGCGGTATCGTCCTGCCGTACAGGTGATGTAAGTAAATTTTGGTCATCGCCACCGAACACCTGACGAACAGTTAAAAACGAGTCCGTAAACTGTTTCTGATCAATAACTGACATGGAAAAAAGGAGCACAAAAAATGCCAGCAGCAACGTAACCATGTCTGCAAAGGTTGTCAGCCAAGTGTCACTGTCGGAGTCTTCCCCGATGTCATCTACCAGTGCGTAATCGTCTCTATCTTCGAACATCTTTTCTGTCCTCTGGAGAGATGAATGAACTTAATTTTTCATATACTAAACGAGGGTTGTTGTTTTCCAGAATACACTTGGCGCCTTCAAAAATAATATTGAGCTGAACCTCTTCCTGAAGGGTTCTCGCCTTCAGCTTACCAGCCATAGGCAGGAACAAAAGGTTTGCGAGCAGTGCACCATAGAATGTTGTGAGCAACGCAATAGCCATTGCAGGGCCGATGCTGGCTGGATCGTCCAAATGTGCAAGCATCTGAACCAGACCGATAAGAGTACCGATCATTCCGAACGCCGGAGCTACTGCGCCGAGTCTGTTGAAAACAGCAATTGCAATATTCTGTCTACGCTTCATGGACAGAATTTCAATTTTCAATGTGTCATGAATAATATCTGGATCTGCATTATCTGCGATAAGCTGACATGCTTTTTTCAACAACGGGCTTTCGGTTTTAATATTTTCCAGAGCAACCAAACCTTCACGACGGCTGATTTCTGCAATACGAACCATTGTATTAACAACTTCTGGAATCTTAGTACGGCGGGAAGCAAAAACTTTTACAACACTTGCAACAGCAAAAGCCACTTCCTCTAAAGGAAACGTCACAAAAATAGCGGCACCGGAACCACCAAATACAATCATAGCACCCGGTACGTTAATGAAATCGCCAACACTCCCCCCCATAAAAATGGCGCCAGCAACAAGAGCAAAACCAACAACGACCCCGAGAAGAGTTGCAATATCCATATATTAAACCTATGTAACAGGCGGGTTCGTATAATTTATCACAACATGTGACTGCATCATGCTCCGTCAAACCCATTACGGGGCATGTTTCCCTACAATCTATCAATAGGTATAGCAGGTTATGCAAAGTTTGAATAAAGTACATAACGCCGTACAGTCAATCAAAGAGCTTGCAAAAAACGATCTTTCTCCAAAAATCGGCATTGCACTCGGCACTGGCCTTGGTGATTTTGTAAACGCGGTTACTGTAACCGAGACCATCTCTTACAACGACATCATCGATTTTCCACATTCTACAGTGGAATCACATGCAGGACAGTTTGTTTTCGGCACCATTGCCGATGTTCCTGTAGTAATTCAACAGGGACGAAATCACCTTTATGAAGGATATTCTCCTGCTGAAGTAAGCATGGGTGTCCGCGTAATGGCCACGCTTGGCATTGATACATACATTGCTACCAACGCCGCAGGCTGTCTTGTCCCCCAGTGGGATGCAGGTACCCTTATGGCAATTACCGACCACATAAACTTTACAGGTCGCACACCTCTTTCCGGAAGCAATGTCGACGATTGGGGTCCGCGTTTCCCTGACATGAGTCAGGCATACGATCCTCAGCTCATCACCTGCGCAATGGAAGAAGCAACTAGACTCGGTATCCGACTCGAACGCGGAATTTATGCAGGCGTACATGGCCCGCAGATGGAAACACCTGCTGAAACCCGTATGTACAAGCGCCTTGGCGCTGATGCTGTTGGCATGTCCACCGTTATGGAAGTCATTGCCGCGCGCCATTTCGGGTTAAAAGTTCTTGGTGTGTCCTGCCTGACAAACAAAAACCTCCCCGACTGCATGATAGACGTTCCACTTGACGAAATTATCCGGACAGCAAACAAAGCCGGTGCCAACCTCTCTGCCCTGCTGCAGGCAATCGTCGCCAAACAGTGCTAACACTTGTTATCCCCACCCTGAAAACTTTCGATAACACAATGTGCACAGGAAACATCTGAGCCCTCACAACCCTTATCGGAACATTGACGGTTTTCATTAGATTGATGTCTTTGAGGTACATAAGCACCGTGAATTTTCTTTTAAAAGAAAAGTTCACGGTGCTCTATTTATCATGCCTTCAACCGCCTTGCATGCTACATTACCAAGAAAACACTCACCTGAGAGCTTGCCCTTTCTCGCACTTAGGTATATGCCACCGACACAACGCATAACCGCGAAAGTTTTCCCTGCCGCCACAGGCAGCAGCAACGCAAGAACTTTTGCATTTTATAAGGAATTATTTGTGACTCAGACTATTCATAACGATGCAATTCGTAACGTTGCGATTATCGCGCACGTTGACCACGGTAAAACAACACTTGTTGACGCTATGTTCAAACAAGGTGGTATCTTCCGTGCTAACCAGGAAGTTGATGACCGTGTAATGGACAGCATGGATCTCGAACGCGAACGTGGCATTACCATCGCGGCGAAAAACTGTGCTGTTTCTTGGCAGGGAACAAAAATTAACATCATTGACACCCCAGGTCACGCCGACTTCGGTGGTGAAGTAGAACGTTCCCTCACAATGGCTGATGGTGCTATTTTGCTCGTTGATGCATCTGAAGGCCCACTTCCTCAGACTCGTTTCGTACTCAAGAAAACTCTTGAAGCCGGTCTTAAAGTTATTGTTGTTATCAACAAAATTGACCGTCCTGATGCACGTATTGATGAAGTGCTCGACGAAGTATACGACCTGTTCATCGATCTCGAAGCAAACGACAAGCAGCTTGAGTTCCCTGTTCTGTACGCAGTTGGTCGTGACGGCGTTGCTATGAACTCTCCTGAAGAAGAACAGAAAGACCTTACACCACTCTTCGAAGTTATCCTTTCTGAAGTTCCTGGTCCTGTATACGACCCTGAACAGCCTTTCCAGATGCTTGTAGCTGACCTTTCCTACTCAGACTACCTTGGTCGCCTCGCAATTGGCCGTATCTTCCACGGTACAATTCACAACAACGACCAGCTTGCTTGCATCGGCATTGACGATAAACCACGAGGCCTTCGTGTTTCCAAAATTCAGACATACCAGGGCCTGAAGCTTGCAGAAGCAGTTGAAGCAACTCCTGGTGACATCGTAGTTATTTCCGGTATCGACGACGTAAACATCGGCGACACCATTTGTACCAAAGAAGCACCAAAAGCACTGAAACGCATCAACGTTGACGAACCAACCGTTTCTATGCGTTTCAGCATCAACTCTTCCCCGCTCGCAGGTACTGAAGGCAAACACGTTCAGTCCAGCAGAATCCGCGAACGTCTGAACCGTGAGACCATGCTTAACGTAGCAATCCGCGTTGAAGACAGTGAAGAGCGCGACAGCTTCATCGTTAAAGGCCGTGGTGAATTCCAGATGGCTATTCTCGTTGAACAGATGCGTCGTGAAGGCTTCGAACTGACCATCGGTCGTCCTGAAGTTATCTTCAAAGACATCGACGGAGTGCTTTCCGAACCTATGGAAAAACTGTTCATCGACTGTGATGACGTATTCATGGGTATTGTGACTGAAAAACTTTCCGCACGTAAAGGCCGCATGACCAACCTCGTGAACAACGGCACCGGCCGTGTTCGTATGGAATTCTCTATTCCTTCCCGTGGTCTCATCGGTTACCGTGATGAGTTCCTCACCGATACCAAAGGTACCGGCATCATGAACTCTCTCTTCGACGGTTACGAAGAATACCGTGGCGACTTCCCAACCCGTCACACAGGTTCTCTCGTTTGTGACCGCAGTGGTCAGTCCGTTGCATACGCCCTCTTCAACTTAGAGCCACGTGGCGAAATCTTCATTGATGCAGGCTTACCTGTATACGAAGGTATGGTTATCGGCGAACACAACCGTGACAACGACCTCGACATCAACCCTTGTAAGGGTAAAAAACTCACAAACGTTCGTGCTTCCGGTAAAGATGACGCTGTTACTCTTACCCCAGTACGTCCAATGACCCTCGAGCGCGCTATCCACTTCATTACTGAAGATGAGTGTGTTGAAGTTACTCCAGAATCTATCCGTCTGCGTAAAAACATTCTTTCTGGACAGAACCGTCACCGCCTTGCAGGTCGTAAAAAGAAAGCAGCAGAATCTAAATAGTATTTCTGCATAAGAGTAGCGTCGCGTATTAATAACGGACCTATTCCTCTTTCTTAGCAAGAACAAATAGCCGCGAAGTTATCTGAGTTTCAGATTACTTCGCGGCTTTATTTTTTATAAACTTAACAGTCCCTAAAGACGTATTTCAGGTTACACAAATGCTTACCCCATTACTTGCCCTATAAACTCCACTGCGCGAATTTCTGACCAGTAGTAGTCATCATCAGCTAATCGGACAAAACCGATGTGTCCGCCATCAGCCGGAGTTTCTAGATACAGGTACTTACTGCGATGTGCGTGTCCTGTCGGATAACAAGTCGGCCATAGAAACGGATCATTTCGAGCACTAATCATCAATGTAGGAACACGGACTCTATCCAGAAACTGAACACTGGAACTCATCTTCCAATATTCAAGTGCATCCTTGAATCCGTACCACGGAGCGGTGAATTCTTCGTCAAAATCTTTAAATGTCTTCAGCTCATTTAAATTCGCAATATTCACCAAATCTGGAAACGCATCATGCTTCTGCACAATTTTATCTTTTAGCGTGCGCATAAAATTTTTCAAATAAAGAGCATTTGAAGGCTTATCCATAGCCTTTGCCGCCCCTACAAGATCGCACGGTACAGAAAAAACTACAGCAGCCTGAACGCAAGGATGAACGAAGCTTGCGGGATCGCCCAAATATTTTAAAATTTGGTTCCCGCCCATGCTGAATCCCACAAGGACTATCTCCTCGTACCCTTTCTTTGCACAAAAGCTTACAACAGAATGCAGATCTTCGGTCGAACCGCTGTGGTACATGTGGAGATTTCTGTTGGGTGCACCGCTACACCCTCTAAAGTTCCACGCAGCAGCATCCCACCCTGCCCGTATAAGCGCCCTAACCATCCCCTTTACGTATGAACGCTTCGAATTACCTTCCAACCCATGAGAGACGACGACAAGCCGTTTTTTTGGGATGGCAGGGTTTGCATAGTGAAAGTCTACATCCAAAAAATCATTATCGGGCGTAGTTATTCGTTGAACAGTACAAGCAGGTAAATCCAATGCTCTGAACAGTGCAGGATATAGCGTTTGTGCATGCCCACCGGGTAGAAAAAACGGAGCCGGATACAGTGTGTTTTCATAAATCGGCATAGTGCTCACCTCAGAGGATAACGTGACAATTACACCATAACAGTATACGTCCCTTTGGCTTCATGTAAGCAGTAACGACACATATTTTCAGGAGCACGCATGAATCAACATGACGTTATTATCTTAGGCGCAGGCGCTTCCGGCCTCTGGGCTGCACTCACAGCTGCCAAAAGAGGCCGCAAAGTTCTGGTCGTTGACCATGCTCGCAAAGCCGGACGCAAGATCCTGATTGCTGGTGGTGGCAAATGTAACTTCACAAATATAGACTTAAGTCCAACGAACTACCATTGTAAAAATGCTCACTTTTGCAAGTCAGCTCTTGCACGCTTTACACCTTGGCACATGGTTGAATATCTGTCTCTTCATGATATCTCTTGGGAAGAGCGTGAACACAGCCAGCTGTTCTGCACTCGCAGTGCTGCGGATATTACAGAAGCACTCTACACTGATTGCCTTGAGCACAATGTACGCTTTCTTTTTTCAGAACAAATTACGGATGTGCAAAAAAAAGGTGAACTGTTTGACGTAGGCTTAACAGACTCACAACATTTTGCTCCATCACTTATAGTTGCTCTTGGCGGCAGTGCATGGCCACAAGCTGGCGCAACTGATGCTGGTTACAAACTTGCCCGACAGTTCGGACATAAAATCATCCCTACTTATCCAGCACTAGTGCCGCTTATGATGCCTTCCAACTGGAAGCTCAAAAATTTATCCGGCATTGCGTTGCCGGTAACTATTCGATGCAACAATAAGCAATTCACAGAAAACATGCTTTTTACCCACAAAGGGATTAGTGGGCCTGTTGTTCTACAAATTTCTGCGCATTGGAAAAAAGGCGATGCAATAGAAATCGACCTGCTTCCTTCTGCCACTCTTACAGACATCCTTGAAGAAGCAGGCTCCAAGCCGTTATTAAAAAACGTGTTGAACCGAAAATTTCCGGAACGTCTTGCTGCGGCCCTTATTCCTAAAGATCTTCGCGAAAAACAAATTGCGCAGCTTAGTAAAAAGGATATGCAAGTACTTCATTCCAGCATTCATGCCTTTACTGTTACACCGACTGGTACTGAAGGTATGAAAAAAGCTGAAGCCACAGGTGGCGGCGTTGATACAAGTTCTGTCTCTTCAAAAACTATGGAGAGCAAACTCTGCTCCGGCCTGTATTTCACAGGTGAGGTTCTTGATGTTCTCGGTGATCTTGGTGGATTCAATCTGCACTGGGCATGGGCATCCGGCAATGCTGCCGGAGAGACTGTCTAGCTCCGAATCATTGCTCCGCATTTACGTTACATAAAAAAAGGCTGCCCATGTTTTGGTCAGCCTTTTTTATTAATAACAAAACATTGTTCATTACGAAGTCATATTCAGACTAGGATATTATTCCGTTCGGCTCTATTATTCGCCTACATTGAATAATTTCCCTCTGCAAAAAGCACTTCGACCTACTCTCGAATCAAGGGAAAAGCGTTGGCTATTTTTCTTCGTTGAAAACGCCGTTAAAAAACTAAACGCAATAATGAAACTGCTAACCAAAGCAGTCCACAGCCAAAAATTGCTGCGAGACGGATATGCTTAATCAACTGAATCAAAGTGGCTTTATCCCATGCTTCATCACCGACACCCAGCACCGGCTTTTCTTTTACTTTTCCAAAGTACACGGCACTGCCACCCATTGGTCTACCGTAAAGATGTGCAGCCATCGCCATTGGCCAACCAGCGTTAGGACTTTCCATTTTAGCGGCATCACGAGCAACGCTATCCCACACGCCTCTCCCCGACCCAAGCCCTGCGAGATTTGCAGTGCATTGAAGAAACATTGCAGAAAAACGCGCCGGTAAATATGCAAGCAGGTCATCAAACTTAGCGCCTGCCCATCCAAGATCTATCCATTTCTCATTCTTATAGCCCCACATGGAATCCATTGTGGAGGTAGCCTTGTACAGCCACAGCCCAACCGGACCAGATAGAACGAGCCAGAAAAATGGTGCAATTATACCATCGTTGAAATTTTCGGAAAGGGTTTCCGCGAGGGTTTTATACAACTCTTCTTCAGTAGATTCCGACACATCACGACTGACCAGCATAGAAACAGCCTTGCGGCCTTCATCAAGAGAACCAGATGCAACAGCCTGTACAGCTTTAGTTCCTTCTTTCAGCAAGCTGCCTAGAGCAAGCCCAGACCATGCAAAGTACAGTGCAACAACCCATCCCACATATGGAATACCGATACAGAAATTCACAACAACAAAAACCATAAGCAACAGAATCATCAGCGATAAGACACCGCCAAGTCTGTTAGGGATATTTTTGCGGGCTGTTTTTTCCAACTTGTCCAAGAATTTTCCAATCAACTGTACCGGGTGTGGAAGAAAACTCGGGTCAGCAAATATTGCATCAATGACAAACGCAGCTAGTGGTATCCAGAAGAGTTCCATATACACCTACTTTCCGTTTAAAACTCCAGTTGCAGCAAACGCCTGATACAGGACAATGCCTACAGCTGTTGAAAGGTTAAGACTACGCACCTCGCCCCACATTGGAATGCGGACATGATCTTCATATCTGTCCATCAAATCATCGGGGAGTCCTCGAGTTTCAGGCCCGAACACTAACGCATCATTCACATCATACGCAACCTCATGTACAGCAACACCCCGTTTAGAACTTGCCATAACATGCCTATGCTTATGCCCTACGCTTTCGATGTACGCTTCCCAATTGGGCCATACAAAAACGGAAACATGAGGCCAATAGTCCAGTCCAGCACGTTTTAAATATTTATCTTCAAGACTGAAACCAAGCGGTTCAATCAAATGCAGATCTGTGGCGGTTGCCGCACATAATCTGGCAATGTTGCCAGTATTCGGCGGAATTTCCGGTTCAAACAATACAACATGCATATTTATTACCCCTTTATAAAAACAAAACCGGCTCAGGAATTACCCCGAGCCGGTCATCATTGCAACTATAGATAGCGAACAGTAACTATCAGGTTATCGCAATTTAGAATGCGTAACCAACGGTGATTGCGCCCATTTGCGTTACACCATTTTTGGATTTACCGTCTAACACGCCTTTCTCGCCTGCAGCTCTATCATAGTCTACACTTTCAGCGATAATGTACGTGTAGGCAACATCAATCGTCCAGTTATTAACTGTGTAACCAACACCAACACCAAGGAGGTGACGGTCAGCTGCTGGAATCATGTAATCAACATATTTAGCATTTTCTGGTGCTTCATCATATGAATAGCTACCACGAACAGTCCAGTTGTCATTGATTGCATACTCTGCTCCAAGACTAAGACGCCACACATCTTTCCAGTCTTTTGGCTGAGCAACAGGAACATCACCTACTGGTGTGTCGAGAGTAAGGTCGAAGTTTCGGTAAGTAGACCAACGGGTGTTGATCGCAGCGAATTCGATGCTCAATTCTTCAATTGGGTAATATGTGATACCAAAACTGATCATGTCAGGGAGAACGATAGATGTTTTCGTATCGTAGGTACCGTTAGGAAGAGCACCCGGAGCTGATGCAGCGCCAGAAATTTTAGTTTCCCCGTCAGCGTCAACTTTAGCCTGACTATGGTAGCCAACACCAAAACGCCATTTGTCTAACTTGTAATGAAGACCAGCTGTGAGAGCTATGCCATCACCACTACCAGTAAGCTTAGAGGTACCACCAAGCATTGGATGATATTTCTTCTTAATAGTTACATCAACATTTACATATTCAACACCGATAGCCGCAGAAAGACGATCTGTAATTTTGTATGCAATGTTAGGATTTAAGGAAAAAGTCTGGATTGTAGCGTCATAAACGTTGTACGCGCCTGGAAACTCATCTTTATCATACCCAAAACCAAGTCCAAAACGAGAAAACTCACCAAAACCAACAGCCCATTTGTCGTTAATTTTGTGAGTTACGTAGAAATGTGGAATCGCAAAAAGTGCATCTTTACTTTTAGTGGTAGTATTTACTCCACCTTGTATTGTGTCTACTTCTGAAAATGGATACGCAAGAGAAGCACCAATAGCAATTTGAGTACCTTCCAACTGCGTAATACCTGCTGGGTTATATGCAACAGCAGATGGATCATCCGCACGACCAACAAGAGTACCACCAAGGGCGTTGCCTCGAGCACTCCATTCGTACAATGCAAACCCCGCAGCAGAAGCTGAAGTGGCAACAGCTAACAGCAATACACAAGACGCAACAATAGACAGGAAATGTCGCTTCATTATTTTCCCCTCGAATTCATAGTTAGCATGCCTGTAAGTGCCTGTTCAGCGCACTGTTCAATATTTTCGAATAGCTATGAAAGCTGAACAGTGTTTCCCCTCAAGACATGCAAAAGAGCAAGTAGCAAGGCCCCTCTGCCATTACTGCCACTTACTCAAAAATTTAAATTACACGGTCTATAATAGTAACACTCACATTTGGCAATGTTTTTTACACTTTTATACTAGGCGAGTATGTATTTTCAAATATGTTTGCGTAATCAATTAAACTAGTTACACAGCGCACAACCAGCACACGCACTGCACAAAGTCCTTCTATCAAAACACTAGGTTACGTATAAAAAAAGGCGGAGAGTCTCTCCCCGCCATCATAACATGTATAGTAAAAAATACGTTTACTACTCTTTCTATTTCCCTCGAATAAGTGCCACTTCTTTACGCAACACGCACCATACAGGGCGCTCTCCGTCAGTTAAAATAGGGCGCCCTTTAGGGTTGGCTATATTACATCGACGCTTTGCATTCTGAAAAAAGAAAGGACAGTCTTCACATTCATCAACTGCTATGGCCGGTAAGCCGGTATTATTTGCTGCTGATTCTGTAACTCGTAACATTGAACTACTCACAGGACACCAATCCGGTTTCGTAGACGCGGGATCTACATCCACTGGCTTTAACTCTGGAAAACGCCCACTACAGTTGCCGCCATGATCTGAAAGATAAAACGGACACGCAGCACAGGCAGATACAACATAAATCATACTTAGCTCCTCACAACATATTCACAGGATCTATATCCAAAGAAAGCCTGAGCTTTGAACCACGCGGCACCGCATTTCGCATCGCATAATAGAGCGTTCGAATACTAATCCAGCTGTCAGACTTTAACGTCCACTGGAAACGCTTTCTACCACGTAAGATAGGTAACGGTGACGGCGTATGACCCAACACTCGGACATCGTGCTCTTTTCCAAGAGCTCTTGCGACTTCAGTTAACGTGCCAACCCACTCCATTCCTTTATTCCAGTCCAGCGGGTAGCTAGCACGGATAAGCGCCAATTTAACGAATGGGGGGTATTTACGTTTACGCCTTCGCTCAATTTCCTCTGCATAAAATCCATCATAATCTGCACTACCAACAAATTGCCAACAGTAGTGCTCGGGGTCTCGAGTCTGGATAAGCACACGCCCTGCCTTTTCGCCACGGCCTGAACGTCCGGATGCTTGAACAAGCAACTGAAATGTACGTTCCGCTGCGCGATAGTCAGGAAGATTCAGTCCGAGGTCGCCATCAGCTACAACAGCAAGAGTCACGTTCGGGAAATGATGTCCTTTGGACAACATTTGTGTTCCGACTAACACCTGCGCTTCCTGATTAGCAAACGCATCAAGAATACGCTGCATTTTCCCGGGACGACGGGTAGAATCTCTATCCAAACGTAAAATTTTTGTATCAGGTGGAAGAATCTCTGCCAGATGCTCCTCAAGTTTCTCTGTGCCCTCTCCCATAGGAAGATAGTGAAGCCCTTTGCATTTAGAACACACAACAGGATACGGAACCGAATATCCGCAATAATGACAGAGTAGGCGTTCACGCTCTTTGTGATATGTAAGCCCAACTTCACAATGCGGACAACGTGCAACATGTCCACAATCAAGGCAGTACATCAACGGAGCATAGCCACGACGATTCAGCAAAATAACAACCTGCTCGCCGCGCTCTACAGTTTCCCGTATTTGCTTCTTACACTCTGCAGCAAGAATTCCGTCTGCACGTTTCATGTTTTTAATGTTCAGCAGCGAAACCTCAGGAAGCCTGCCTTCACCGGCACGCTCCTTCATCACACTCATGGAAACAGCCTGCTGTTTTACAGCATGAAAAGTTTTCACATCTGGTGTTGCCGAACCAAGCAACAGCAATCCATTGCTCTGCTGCACACGATAATATGCAACTTCTTTTGCCTGATAAACAAGACCTTCATCCTGTTTAAACGAAGTATCATGCTCTTCATCCAAGACAATTAGTCCCAGTTCCGGCGAAGGTAAGAACAACGCGGAACGCGTCCCCACAATAATGCAGGGGGCGGTACGCTCTGCTAAGGCACGGAACGTTTTTTCTCTTTCAGCAGGAGACTGATACCCGTTGTAAAAAAAACATTTCTGAGAAGGAAAGCGACTACGGACAGCATGTTCCAGTCTACAAGCCAGAGCAACTTCCGGAGCAAGCATCATCACAGAACGGCCTTTAGCCAATGCCTCAGCTGCCAGCTCAAGATATACGACAGTCTTGCCGCTTCCTGTGATGCCGTATAGCAAAGCAGATTTGGGGCTTGCAGCATGCATCAATTGGTTAAATTCATCATACGCAACCTGTTGCTCTGGCAGCAAAGTGAATCCTTCATCAATACCAGAAAAACATTCACCGGCTTCATCCTGACACGCTTCACACGTTCCCTCTTCACGGGAACCAATGCGAACCAGCCCACGTTCAGCAAGCATATTCAACGCTGATGAGATGCCGGAACCAAGATGTTTAAGTATACGGGTTCGAGAAAGCATCCCTTTCTCGTGTAAATATTCCAACACCTCAATCTGACGTTTTGCAGAAGGTCTCACTGACCACGGAGGATCAACAAGAAGACTGCACAATTCCTGCTCTTCTGCATCAAAGGTGCTGTCCAGAATCTCCACATCATTGCCCGCCCATAGTGCGCCAATTGCAGAACGTTCTGTATCGGTCATTTTTGCAAGATCACGCATGGCGACAGTTCGAGGTCTGCCTCCAGCAAGCACACGGAGACGAATCTTTGAAGTCCGAAGTCCAGCAGGCAATAAGCCGCCAAGCACTTCACCTTCTGTAACCATATGCCGCAAAGCAAGTTGTTTAACCATGACAAGATATTCAGGTCGCAACAGAGGTTCACGCTCCGCTGGCCACAGACAAGGCTTAAGTACAACGTCTTTTTTTACAGAACTGTCATCATCGATAGAAACAACGATTCCCGCCCGAAGCATTCCTCCTTTGCCCAACGGTACAACGACACGCTGACCACATTTCCATACAGAATCATCAAGCCACGCCGGTGCGGCATAGCTTAGTGTTGCATACGGAGGACTTAAAAGAGAAATAGCGAGCATTGTTCATTTTCCTGAAAGTAAAAAAGGCGATCATAAAGACCACCTTTTTGAATTCTTACTTCTAACCACATTCCCTAAGGCAACAGTGGTGTTAAGTTCTTAATAAGATCATCACGAATAGAGTCATCCTGCAAGGCAAAGTAGATATTAGCTGCAAGATATTCTGCCCAGTTACCAGCATCAAAACGCATACCACGCATTTTTACAGCCAACAGGCCGCGTTCTTTAGCAACGGTTCGCAAAGCGTCCGTCAACTGAATCTCTCCGCCTGCTCCTGCTTTTGTCTTTTCAAGAGCTGGGAAAATATCTGGAGTCAACACGTAGCGTCCAACGATCGCCAGACGGGATGGAGCATCCTGAATTGCAGGCTTCTCCACAAGATCAGTGACACGATATGTACCAGGAGAAATTTCTTCTCCATCGACAATCCCGTAACGGTCTACTTTATCTGCTTCAACTTCCATCACGCCAATGACTGGCAGATGCTCGGAGGCTGCAACCTGAATAAGCTGCTTCAATCCAGGCTCCATGCCAAAGATAAGATCATCACCAAGCATTACGCCGAAGGCATCTTCATTAATAAGATCTTTTGCACATAATACAGCGTGCCCCAAACCAAGCTGCTCTTTCTGGCGAATTGAAATAATATTCGCCATATTTGCTACTTCCTGCACAACACGAAGTAAATCATCTTTTCCAGCGCGTTGTAATAAGCCTTCAAGCTGAAGGTTTCTATCAAAATGATCTTCAATAACTTTCTTTTCGCGGTTGGTAACGAAAACAACATCATTAAGCCCGGATTTGATCGCTTCCTCTACAATGTACTGAACAACAGGCTTATTGTAGACAGGTAACATTTCTTTCGGGATATTCTTGGTAGCAGGAAGAGAACGGGTTCCCCAACCAGCAACAGGGACAACTACTTTGCGAATATTCATAAAACTTCCACTTATACTAAATTCTTTTGTGCAGACTCAGCAAGATATGAAGCCAGGCGTTTAACCTGCTTATCATCTTCACCTTCTACCATCACACGACAGAGAGATTCTGTACCGGAATAGCGTAGCAGCACTCGGCCTTTATCACCCAATTCCCTCTCAGCTTTCTTAACATCTTCAAGCAAAGCCGGACACTCTTCAAAAGGAACTTTACGTTCTACGCGGACGTTAATGAGTTCCTGAGGATACAGTTCGAGTAAACCTGCAAGACTGGAAAGCGGCTTATCTTGTTGGCGCATTATGCGGAGCAACTGAAGTCCCGCAAGCAGACCATCCCCAGTTGTGCCATAATTCATAAACACCAAGTGACCAGATTGCTCTCCACCCATAGTTGCCTGCGTATTCCGCATGGCTTCTACAACATGACGATCACCAACAGGCGTACGCAGTAAACGTCCTCCCTGTTCGCGCATGAACACTTCAAGCGCCATGTTACTCATCACAGTGGAAACAAGAGTATTATCCACAAGAGAGCCAGAACATATCATGTCTTTAGCACAAATAGCCATTATCTGATCGCCATCAAGCACTGTACCATGCTCATCACAAACAATCAGCCTATCAGCATCACCGTCAAGCGCCAGCCCGATGTCGGCTCGCACTTCACGAACTTTTTGTGCCATTACTTCTGGATAAAGTGAGCCGCATCCTTTGTTAATGTTCACCCCGTTCGGGTTAACACCAATAGGTATAACTTCTGCTCCGAGTTCTTCAAGAACCAGTGGGGCAACTTTGTAGTTCGCGCCATTGGAGCAATCAAGAACGATGCGTAGACCTTCCAGAGAAAGGTTTGTCGGAAAGCTATTCTTCAAATAAACAATGTACCGACCTACAGCATCTTCAATACGCTTTGCGCGTCCAACTTTATCAGGAGCTGGGTAATCCCACTGATGATCAGAATCGAGTACCATATCTGTAATGGTATCTTCAACAGAGTCAGCAAGCTTGTAGCCACAAGAATCAAAAAATTTAATGCCATTGTCCTGATATGGGTTATGCGAAGCAGAAATAACCACACCCATGGTTGCGCGCATATTTCTTGTCAAGAAGGCAATGGCTGGTGTCGCCATTGGTCCAACAAGATATACATCCATACCTGCAGCGCAGAAGCCGGCAGTCAGAGCATTTTCAAAAACATATCCGGAAAGGCGGGTGTCCTTTCCGATTACAACTCTATTTCGTCCAGTTTCGGTTCGGAAAGTGGTTCCTGCAGCAAGTCCCAAGCGCATGGCGACTTCTGGAACCATCGGGTACTGGTTTACAGTGCCACGCATTCCATCCGTTCCAAACAAGCGTCTTCCCATGGAAGCTCCTGTTTTTTTATTTAATTGAAATTTATAAATGTAGAGTTCGTACGCATGGTAGCTATAACAGCAATCAACGAAATATTACGTGCGTAACCTACAATAGTTTGATTAAACTCAAGTAACGCAGAACTGCATTATTATCAACGAAAGGAGGATACTGAGAAAAGTCACCTGACAAAATTATTTCGTAGAAACAGTCACGGTTAAGGTCTCTGGCTCTGTGCCCACAACCTTAACTTTGTCGGGTAACTCCAGTCGGTAAGGCAGCTTATATTCTCCGGGAGTTATGTCTTCTGGAAGCTCAAAAATAACACGGATGGTGCCAATAAGAGCGCTGTTATCCTTTAAGGAATCAGGCACTTCAATGGTCAATTTCACAGCCGACTGGTTGAGAACTATGTCAAAACCAGCCCTAGGGATAACTATTACATCCCGGATAATTGTTCGTTTTTGCGACAACATTCCAAGAATATAAGTAACTTCAACAATTGCAGGAGTTGATTTCGCTCGTAACGATAAAGAAACAGTACCGTCAAGAGTCACACTTCCGGGTTCTTCTGCTCTAGGAGCTGACGTAACAGCCTCCACATCACTAAGTGCCGCAAGTTCCGAATCAGGACCAAGCACCGTAACAAACTGCGGGGTCACTGAGGCTGACTCTACAAACAAGTCCGGAGGTAATTCTCCTGACCAGCGTGGTACCACAGGCAATATCTTTTCTACAAATCTATCTACTTCCAAGGTAAGACGCGACGGACGGACTTCCACCACATCAAAAGCTTTACCAAGCTGGATGCCGCTAGCTTGAACTGGCAAAACATTCAGTCCCGGGCTTACTTTTGAGAGGTCAATAACATAAGTCAGCTTTCTATCAGTGATAGTACGAACCAAGCCTTTAGGCCCACGAACTCGAATTTCTATTTCCGGTGGCAATCCACTAAGCAACGTCAGGTTTTTAGGCATCCCTTTTAATTCTACAGATGCTTTTTCCCAAATTTCAACTTGCTCACGACCAGAGATGACAACCCATAAACAGGAAGCCATAAGAAAAGCCAAAAGTAAGTGACGCCAGCTTACCCTCATGGGTTACCGCTCCAAAAGATTACGTAATACACGTTTAAGACGAGTTTTATCAAGCTTACTGGTCAATCGGCCATTTACAGCCACTGTAACATCACCACGTTCTTCCGAAACAACAACTGCAATAGCATCTGTTTCTTCCGTAATACCAAGCCCTGCCCTGTGCCTTGTTCCGTAGTCCGGTCTGTCCTGCTCACCAACGGCAAGAGGCAAAATACAACCGGCAGCAGCCACACGACCATGGCTAATAATCACAGCACCATCGTGTAACGGGGTCTTTACTTGAAAAATAGTTACAAGCAGCTCTTTGGTAACAGTAGAATCAATCAGCACACCACGCTGAACCACATCGCCTAATGCCACATGATGTTCAAGCACGATAAGAGCACCAACCCGACGCTTCGCCATGTTCATAGCAGCGCCGACTATCTCATCAAGAAAAGAATCTTCAACTTCTGTTCTTTTAAAGAAACTTCGTGCGCCCATATTAGAAAGCCCACGCTTAATGTCATCTTGAAAAAGAATCACGACAACAAGGAAGAAGGAACCAAGGAACTGCTGTAAAATCCAATGCAGTGTGTAAAACCCAAAATATTCAGAAAATGCAAAGACAGCAATAAGCAGCAAAAGGCCATAGATTGCCGATACCGCACGTGTCCCCCTTATTACTATCATCACCTGATAGAACAAGAGAGTTACAAGGGCGATATCTAAAGCATCACGCCATGTTACGCTTATATATCCCAATGTATCCATTGAAAACACGCTATCGACCTACCTCTAGCTATTGTTAGCTACGGAGTGCTTCTGCAAGCAGAAGAGTTTCATGCGTTCTTGCAACGTCATGCACTCTGTGCACCTCTACCCCTCGATACGCGAGGATAGCGGTCGTTGCCTGTGTACAATTTTCACGTTCACCTGTGGGCGCTCCGCAAACTTTTTCGAACATGGATTTATTTGAGATACCGGCCATCACCGGAAATCCAAGAGTTTGGAAGCGATCAATATTCTGTAAAATTGTCAGATTGTGCTCTACCGTTTTTCCAAAACCGACACCTGGGTCGATCATAATGCGAGATTCCGGTAGACCAGCATCTGTTAATTCTTTCAGCTTACGGTCAAAGAAAGCAAGGATATCATCAACTACGTTACGATACGTCGGTGCTACCTGCATACTATCAGGTTTTCCCTGACTGTGCATGAGAACATAGCCAGGCTTATACTGACCGACAACGTCCTTTAGTTCCGGTTCAAATTCAAACGCGGAAATATCGTTAATGATATGTGCTCCGGCTTCAAGTACGGCAGCTGCTGTTCCAGCTTTGTACGTATCCACAGAAACAGCCCATGGCAACGCATCGTCTGAACAATCCCCGAGAACACCTTCAACAATTGGCAGGACTCGTCTAATTTCTTCTTCAAGTGAAACAGGGTCTGCAAATGGACGAGAAGACTCCCCACCGATATCCAGAACATGTGCCCCTGCTGCTGCCTGCATGCGCGCGTGCGCAATGCCCGCCGCAACTGAATTATATTCTCCACCGTCATGAAATGAGTCAGGAGTCACATTCACAATGCCAAAAATACAAAAAGGGGCAGGACCTATAGACCTGCCCCCTCGTACTTCCCATGAAAACGGGGTGTTCATTACTACTTCTTCTCTTCAGAAGATTCAGAAGCAGTTTCCGGTGCTTTCTTTTCTTCCGGTTCTGAAGTCGGTGCAGTTTGTTCCTGCCCTTTCTCTTCAGTTCCTAGAATAAAATCTCCGGAATCTTCAGCTGATTCTGGTTGCTGTTCTCTATATGCAGCTGCTGCTTTAGCAAAAGCATCTGGAGCATCTGCTGGATTTTCAGATGGTGTGGCATCCTTTCCATTTAGGTCTTCTAGAGGAGGAAGCTCTTTACCCTCAATAAGCAAATCAATATCTGCACCAGTAATGGTTTCACGCTCAAGCAATGATGCAGCAATCTTCTCAAGAAGTTCTCTATTGCTTTCAATCAGCTCACGAGCTGTCGAACGTGCTGTTTCCACAATACGTTTTACTTCCACGTCTACAAGACGTGCTGTTTCCTCACTGTAGTTGCGGGACTGGTTCCACTCACGACCGATAAAGACTTCTTCGCCTTGCTCGCCGACATTAAGTGGACCGATTGCTTCAGACATACCCCATTCACAGACCATCTTACGAGCCATTTTGCTAGCACGTTCGATGTCGTTGCCTGCACCTGTTGTGATGTCATCAAAGATAATCTCTTCAGCTACGCGACCTGCAAGAAGAACCACAAGGTTTGTTTCGAGGAAGCTACGGGAGTACCCGTAACGATCTTCACCCGGAAGCTGCATGGTAACACCAAGCGCGCGGCCTCGAGGAATAATAGATACTTTATGAACAGGATCAGCTTTAGGGAGAAGCTTAGCACATAATGCATGGCCACCTTCGTGGTATGCGGTGATTTTCTTCTCTTCCTCGCTCATAACCATGCTGCGACGTTCTTTACCCATAATGAGTTTGTCTTTGGCCTGCTCGAAGTCGAACATGTTAATCTGGTCTTTGTTTTCCTTAGCAGCCTGAAGAGCAGCTTCGTTAACAAGGTTTTCCAAATCAGCACCGGAGAAGCCCGGAGTACCTTTTGCAATGACTTCCATGTCCACATCACTTGCAAGCGGAGAACGACGTGCATGCACTTCCAGAATACGCTTACGACCTCTAACATCCGGTACCGGCACGGTTACCTGACGGTCAAAACGACCTGGACGAAGTAATGCAGGGTCAAGTACGTCAGGACGGTTTGTTGCAGCAATGAGGATTACGCCTTCATTGGACTCAAAGCCATCCATCTCTACCAACAACTGGTTAAGGGTCTGTTCGCGTTCATCATGACCGCCACCCAGACCAGCACCACGCTGGCGACCAACTGCGTCGATTTCATCAATAAAAATAAGGCATGGCGCATTCTTCTTGCCCTGAACAAACAGGTCTCGAACACGAGAGGCACCAACACCTACAAACATTTCTACAAAATCAGAACCTGAAATGGAGAAGAACGGAACCCCTGCTTCACCTGCAACAGCACGTGCGAGCAATGTTTTACCGGTACCCGGAGGGCCCACGAGCAAAACACCTTTCGGGATACGTCCGCCAAGGCGGGTAAACCGTTTAGGGTTAGAAAGAAAGTCAACAACTTCACTAAGTTCTTCTTTAGCTTCATCAATACCAGCAACATCAGCAAAGGTAACCTTTGACTGATCTTGTGAAATGAGCCTTGCACGGGAGCGACCAAAAGACATGGCCTTGCCACCGCCGCCTTGCATTTGGCGCATGAAGAAAATCCATACACCGATAAGGAGTAACATAGGGAACCATGATACAAGCAAGGTCATGTACCAAGGTGAATCTTCTTTTGGCTCGGCATTAACAACAATACCCTTACCTACAAGGCGATCCACAAGTTTGGGATCGTCTGGTGCATAGGTATTTATAACGGTACCGCCATGTTCTTTAGCGAGAAGCTTTTGTCCTTGGATAGAGACTTCTGCAATGTCGCCTTTATCCACCAGCTCCAAAAACTTTGTATAGCTGACTTTTGTCTGCGAGTTTTGTGGCTGGCTGAACATGTTAAACAATACAACCATGAGTAGGGAGATGACAGCCCAGAGAATCAAGTTCCGGGAAAACTGGTTCAAGGTATTTTACCCTCCGAAGTTAGGATCGGATTTAATTTACTTGCTCAAATGTATTTTCTTACTCGAACTTTTATTTCTAATTACTCAAACGCGATTTGACAATGGTTGAAACGCTCTTTTTCTAAATTACATTGAACTTTATCCTAAAAGCATCTTAATCTTGCGCCTTATAGGCTTTCCTGCTAAAAACCCCACTGTCAAAGAAAAACAAAGATGGAAGCGTTTCGTCACCGGTGTGGCGTCCGGTCTTCAAAACCGGTGTAGGGCAGTGATGTCCTAGGTAGGTTCGACTCCTATACGCTTCCGCCACGCACTTACCGCCCTGCTTATGCAGGGCTTTTTTTTGTTTTAAAAGCTAAGACCCTGCTTTTATTTCTAATATTTAAAAAAATCTCCATGATTCATTCAAATTGCACCTACCAATCAAGCATATGTGCAACAACATATCTCAATTCACCGCCTGCTACACAGTCCCTTCAAGCATTCACGACGTTCTATTAAGACTCGTCACTGATTTAATCTGTAAACCAGCAACCGCCATCACGCAAACAATACCCGAAAACACTGGTTTCGAAAGCTAGAATTTTTATCACAAAAATTACCAATACCAACGTAGCATGTTCAGAAAACAAAAAAAACCTCTCATCAGACTTTAAAGATGCTCTAATGAGAGTTCTCAATACGCTCATCCTATTAATTCACACTCCCGGCTCCGAACATACCCAATCTGATAGGTTGGGGAACCAGTCAAACCAATAACAGCCACATTGATCTAAACGATGCGCCAGACTGATCAATGTGATATAGTCATATCCCTCGACGGAAGAGTCTACGTATCAACGCAAACTTTATCACTAATAAGAAAATGGAGTGGGCGATGCCATCTACTCTCAAGCTTAAGTCTAACCGACTCAAGACCCTTCACTATATCTTTATGTTAAGTTTGTTCATAACCATACAAACGGCACCTGCTTTGGCACGTGAGGAAGTACCCCACCAGATTTCTCACCCGCTGTGCCCTCCTAACATGTCGAGCCCTAGAGCCACTCTGCGCAGTTTTTTGGACAATGTGAACATTACGATTAAAGGTTGGAGAGAACGGACAAACAGCCCTGAAACATATCAAGCCTACCGACGTGCTATAGAAACTCTTGATTTCTCTGCAACTTCCAAGGACTCTGCAACAACAGTCCAAATTGAACGTATCGTGCTGCTTAAAGAAATTCTCGATCGCATAGAGCTACCACCGTACGATTCAATACCAGACGCCAGAGAAGTCGCAGAAAAAAACATTACACAATGGACTATTCCTGACACCAACATCAAAATTGGGCGTATGAAAAACGGCCCGCAAGCGGGACATTTTATATTCTCTGCCGCTACAGTACAACATCTTGATCAGTATTTTCGACGAGTAAAGGAACTCCCATACAAACCCGGCTCTACAGCTGGAATCTATAATGAAATCACCAGCGGAAAGCACACCGCGTACAGCTTTGAAAAACAGGCACGCTTTCGTCTGAAACCTATCGATACATCAAGCCCAAGAGATACTCTGAATGGCTTCCTCAGTAGCGTTAATCAAGCCTTTGACATTATAAGCAATGTAAAAAAGAATCACACTTCAATAACAAAGGCTGAAATTATTGAAGCACAGGAAGCAGCAGAAGACCTATTTGAGCGCGCGACTGCAACACTCGACTTGCACAACATCCCTGAAGAGCACCGGAAAGATGTAGGCATTGAGTCAGTACTGTTACTTAAAGAAATTATTGACCGTATGCCTCTTCCTCCAGCTGACTTTGTTCCCGATAGTATCATGGTTGCTGCACAACACTCTTCAGAAAAGAAAAGTGCCATGAAGTCATACCAATATCATTGGAGATTTCCGAACACTGAAATTGAGATTGTCGAAATAAGCGAAGGGGCAAGACAAGGACAATTCCTCTTTAGTGCCGAAACGGTAAGCCGACTTAAAGATTTTTACACGCAAATCAAGGGTCATCCATATAGACCGGACTACCTAGCGGCAGCTTCCCCTGAAGAGTATGTTACTCCCAAAAAAACAGAAGGGTTTTACCAATTTTACATCTCAACCCCTGGCGTTTTAATCCCGCAAGCTCATGTTCTGAGTGGGTTCATCGAGAACCTTCCAGATTCATTTAAGCAACTATACGGTGAACAAACACTTTGGCAGTGGATTGCCTTAGTACTGTGCCTTATACTTATAATTCTTGTGACGCATATTAGCTTCCGCTTTATATGGATGCCTGCAAAGTCGCAGGAAAGACCTCTAAGAAACTGGTTGCGCCTTCTTGTCCCCCTCATAATGCTTTCTGTCATATATGTGATTGTTAATTTTTTGGATGAAGATATTAACCTCACAGGCAACGTACTTACTGTCATCTTTGGCGGTGGGAAATTACTAATGATCATAATTTCTGCTTGGGCTCTCTTTTCCTTTTGTAAAGCCATTGCAGAAACCATAATAGCTTCCCCAAAAATCCCCCCGGAAAGTATCAATGCAACCCTTCTCAGATTAGGCTCACGCGTCATTGGTGCCTTACTCGGCGCTATGGTTATTATTAAAGGCGGACAGCGACTTGGCATAGATATGCTTCCATTACTGGCTGGTTTTGGTGTTGGTGGCCTTGCTGTGGCACTTGCTGCTAAACAAACATTTGCCAATATTATAGGCAGCCTGATTTTGCTCTTTAATAAACCAGTCAAGGTAGGAGACCTCTGTCGCTACGGGAATCAACTAGGCACGGTCGAACACATCGGATTAATTTCTACACGGATACGCTCGCTGGAACGAACGGTAATTACGGTACCAAACGCTGACTTTTCCGAAATGCATCTAGAGAACTTCCAGCTACGCGATCAACGCCTGTTTAAAACGACAATACAACTTCGCTACGAAACCACACCGGAGCAAATGCGCTGGATACTGATCGCATTACGAGAACTACTACTCGGTCACCCTATGGTTTCCCCAGACCCTGCCCGAGTCCGATTTGCGGAATACGGTTCATCTTCTAAGGACATTAAGATATTCAGCTATATTTATTGTCAGGATCAAAACACCTTTCTTGCTGTTCAGGAGGACATTCTCCTGCGGATAGAAGATATTATAAATGAATCCGGAAGCGGTTTCGCATTCCCTTCACAAACTCTCTATGTCAGCCACGATGATGGCATTAATAAAGAACGAGGCAACAAGGCTGAAGAGAAAGTTCAAGAATGGCGTTCGAACGATCAATTACCATTCCCTGAATTTTCTGAAGAGCGACGAGAAGAACTGAAAGACAGCATTAAATACCCACCTGAAGGCTCGCAAAGCAAAAAGCCACCAAGCGGACCTTCCATGCCATTGAAGAGGCCTACGAAAAGTTGATCCTCTATTAATAGACAGTAACAGTCTATTTCCAAACTCATAGCCCTGCTCATGCAGGGCTATGTCGTACACTAATTTCTGCGCACACATGCCAAACTTCCAGCCCCAAAAATAGTCACCCCCCAACTAATTGTCATATGCAAAACAAAAATCACTTCGTTACTGACACCAACAAATCTTCAAAATCAAGAAAAACACCCTGAAAAAAAGCATCCTATGAGCGCTTGTTTATATATAGATATAAAATTTTAACTATATAGTTTAACATAATTTATTTAATTTTTTGTGAATTAAATCACAAAGTATTCCAATTATAAAGCCTAAACAGGTACTTTGCTTGTGAATTAATGTGACTTAATTCTTTATTTCTGTTTTCATTGCTGGTTGTAGACCCAATTGGTAATTTCACCCTCAGATAACAACAAGCTCAACCACCAAACTCGGTGGAATGACTGAATCTTCACAAGAAACAAACGGGAGAAGAATCATGTCCGTAGATTTTAAAGAAATGCAAGCAACTTTGATGCGCGAAATGCGCTTGTACCATTACCCTATTGCCGTCAAATTTTTCTACGATCAGGCAGAAGTAGATAAGTACCTCGAAGAAAACGAAGTACATGTACCTGTCAAGCCTATGACTTACTGTCAGTGGGAAATCGCTGCACGTATGAAAGGTCAAAGCGTATACGCTACTAAAGAAATGCTCTCCTGCTCCAACGCTCATTACAGCTTCGGCTGGAAAGGTCTTGATGATGCAGAAGTAAAAAGCCACGCAAAGTACACTCGCAACCCTGAACAGGCTCGACGTTTTGTGGAAACAAAAACTCAGATGCCTGAGGGTATGATTGGCCTTGCGGTTATGCCACTTGCCAGCGCAACCGAAACTCCAGACGTTGTTCACTTCTATGTAGATAACATGCAGGCATACCACCTCGCAGTTGACTACATGGCAGGTACAGATACTCACCCGCTTCGCCCTGCAATCACCATGAACTCTTCAGCATGTGGTGGTACTGCTTACTCTTACGTTGCTAACGAATTCAACATGGTTCCTGCATGTTCCGGTAGCTACAACGCTGGTAAAACAGAACGCGGCGAAATCAACGTTATGATTCCGGGCGAAAAGATGATCGCAACTTACGAACGTCTTCTCGAACGTATCGAAAATCTCGGTAGTTCTTCCATCACCAAACCTGGCGACGGCTTCCCGGGTCAGGATGTATGTAAAAACTGTCCGCTCATCATTTTCAAAAAAAATAAATAGTCTTTGTAATATATCGGAGCGGTACGCACATACCGCTCCCCTTATGGAACGCAATTTACGTGAGGAGGTACACGTGTTTTCCAGCAAACGTAATTGGGTAAGTTTTACCCTACTCGCTGCAGCTATCCTGCTTGTTTTTTCTCAGCCCGCCTTGGCTGACCGTCTTACTGACGCAATTAACGCTACCCCAAAAGGTACTGGCGTTGGCGAAATCAATACTTCTGCTGCTACCGGCTTCTTAGGCATTCCGGGCGCACCATCTGTTAACCTCGTGATCGGCTTCTTATGGGCGATCTGGGTTGGTTGGATTTTCTCTACTGTTGGCGCATTCGGCGGCATCATGGCTGGTGTTGGTCACATTACCATCTTCGGTTTCGGTGACTACGCATCCAGCTTTAAAAAACAGTCCCCTGTACTCAACAAACTGGTAACTGACTCTATCCGAGTTTCTAACCAGTGGCTTGTTGGTACCTCTGCGGGCATGTCATCTTTCAACTACTTCAAAATGGGTCGCCTTGTACTGCCACTGGGTCTTTCCCTCGCAACCGGCTCCATTTTGGGTTCTTACCTTATTCCTTGGCTCACCGCAGGCCAGATTTCCCTTAAAGCGTACATCGGCTACTTCGGCCTGTTCGTACTCTTCTTAGGTTGTTACCTGCTCTACGAAACCACTCCACGTGGTCAGGCAAACAAAAAACAGGCTAAAGAAGCAGCACGTGCTTTCGAAGCCACCATTAAAGAAGAACGCTCCGGCGCCACTGTTGATACCTCTAGCCTTGGTGTAAAAGTTGTTTCTTTCGCTCCAACCAAATGCGTATTCACATTCTACGGCGTTGAATTCTCCTTTAACCCACTCGTACCAGTATGCGGCGGTTTTGTTATCGCTGGCCTTGCGTCCTTCCTCGGTGTAGGCGGCGGCTTCCTTCTGGTACCATTCCTCACAAGTGTTGCCGGTCTCCCTATGTACCTCGTAGCTGGTACTTCCGCTCTGGCAGTACTCGTAGGTATGACCACATCTATATTCACATACATGGTTGTTAAAGATACCCCAGTATTCTGGCCTCTCATCGGCGTTGAACTCCTTGGTGTACTCGTAGGCTCCTTTATTGGCCCACGTACCTCCAAGTACATCCCTGAAATCTGGCTCAAACGCCTCTTCATCTTCCTCGCCTTCTACGTTGGTATCCGCTACGCATCCAAAGGCTTCCTTGGTATGGCAATTCTCCCTCCATTCTAGCCAACACAGCATTCATCGGGGACGAAGCATTTTTGCTTCGTCCCCGACATTACTAACAATCTGCACTTGCGCAGATTGCGACATTTTTTTTGAGAGGTAACGCATGGATATGCAGAGTATTTTTTTCGCACTCGACCCCTTCTTTATTGCCCCGTACCGTTGGATCAGTAATCCAGATGTGGCTATATGGACGGGCTCTTTGGTGTTAGGTCTCTGGTGCGTTTTTGCAGGAGAACTTTCATCCATCCTCATATATCGTGTGAACAGAGCATATTATTCACGCCTTAATGAAAAGATGGTACACATGCATAACCTCTCCATTGAGGCTATTAAGATAAAAGATAAAGCCAACTTTAAGGCTGCAAACACGTGGGCGAATGAATATTTTGGTAAAGTGTTCTTTGCGCAGGCAGCATTTTTTGCGGTTTCCCTATGGCCTGTTCCTTTTGCACTCGGTTGGATGCAAACACGTTTTACAGGTGTTGACATTATTAGCATTCCTATGATCTCTCTTGACTTTGAAATGTTCAGCCTTACCAACCTAAGTACAGATTTTATCTCTTCTACAACACTCACATTGGGATACGCTTTTGTACTCCTTACAAGCTATATTGCGTTACGCTACCTGTTATACAAAACACGAAAATTTATTCCCGTACTTCGTAATATTGAAGCTATGCGCGAAGAAGATGCTGAACTTATAAGTGATCTCAAATCATGGGAAGAACTTAACGCAGCTGCTACAGCGTCTGAACCAATGCAGCAACCGAAAGAAAACACCATTACTGCGGGATAGCTATCCTTATTAAAAGAAGAACAGGATACCCTCCTGTTCATTTATGAGGTCGTTACTTGAAACAAAAAATGTTGCGTGCGCTTTTTTTGACTTTCATACTTTGCATCCCTGTTTTTTTACAAGGATGCGGTGAAGAAGTCCCCGTTGTTAAAGTTGATTTTAGCAAACGGGAATCAGTTAAAGTTCCAGTACCGGAACCTGCAATAACCTACGCCTATTTACCTCAGTACTCCCACGAAGTTTCCTACGCTCGTCACAACCCCCTCATCCAGTATCTTGCCAAAGAAACTGGTTTGCCTATGCGTCAGGTTTTTCCTGATACTTTTGCAGAGCATGTTCGCATGGTGGAGCGAGGAGAAATTGATATTTCTTTCTCCAATCCGTTTGTTTATGTGCAACTGACGAAGCTAGGCTCCACTGCTTTTGCGCGTATCAAGGAACCGGATGGACGTCCGACATTCCGCGGTCAAATTATTGTACATGCACAAAACAAAGCTATTCAAACACTCGAAGATGTTATCGGTAAACGCTGGATAGCGGTTGATCCATACTCCGCTGGCGGCTACCTTTACGCGCTCGGATATTTTTTAGACCACGGCATCCACGCTCATAATTTTAGAGAAATTGCATTTGCCCCCGGCCCGGGCGGTAAGCAGGAAAAAGCCGCACTCGCAGTCTACGCCGGAAAATACGACGTCGCCTCTGTTCGAGAAGGCGCACTTGATACAGTAAAAGATAAAATCAACTTGCAGCACATTCGTGTGCTGGCAGTGACTCCGGAATATCCGGGTTGGGTATATTCTGCCAGAAAAGGCATGAACAAAGAGATCGTTTCAAAGATTGCAGAAGCTATGTTCAAACTTTCTATGGACGTTTCCTCTGAAGCAGTAATTCTTAAAAATGCGCGCACCAGCGGCATCATTCCGGCCACAGATTCCGATTATGATGATGTGCGTACTCTTATTCAGAAAATAGAAGCAGACAGGATAACATCAAAGCTTCAAGACGTACCTCCACTACCAGCGCAGCGGGTTTCGAATGCTGAATAGAATAAGCACAATGCGTTTTCGTACAAAACTTAATGCGGGAATGAGTTTAATCATCATTTCCCTTTCACTTATGCTTGCCGTAGTGGTTACCCAAATTGCAACAAACTCGCTCGTACACGAAACGAAGCGACGCGGGCAGGTGCTGGCGGATAACATCGCGCTGCGTACCACAAGCTCCATGCTTTCCGGCGATCTTTTGCAGATGAAGGAAATGGTTGATGAACTACGCACTGTCGATAAAGATGTTGCGTACGCGTTCCTTGTAAACAGCGACAACCAGATTCTTGCGCATACGTTTACAAACGGCTTTCCCATCGACTTAAAATACGCCAACATTATTTCAGAAGACGCCCAGCCTTCCATCCGACTTGTCGATACCGGCTCCGATAAATTTTATGACTTTGCCGTCCCGGTTACAGCCGGGGGACTTGTCATCGGGCAAGCACGTCTGGGGCTGTCCAGAAGTCAGGTACAAAGCGTTGTTAACGGGCTTATTCTTACCATCTCTATTGTTACCGGCATTACACTCCTTATCAGTCTTGGTATCTCTACTCAGTTTGCTCACAAAATAACGTACCGCCTCGGAATGCTGGGTAAATATGCCGAAAGTATTGTCCGTGGAGAACTCAAGCTAAACCAGACCTCCGGTCTCAACAGAAACTGTTGGGAAGTCTACAAGTGCGAGCAAACAGAATGTCCGGCTTACGGCAATACGGATAGGCGATGTTGGCAATTTGGCGAAACGCTATGCACAAACTACTGTAGCAACAAGTCCGCACGCGATTTGGACAACTGCGAAGAGTGTCCTGTTTTTGCCAGAAACTCCGGTGATGAAATTCATGAACTTGCAGAAACATTTGATATCATGTCTCTTTCGCTGCGAGGTCATATTGCAGAGCTTGAAGAAGCTAAAAATGATCTGACACAGCAGCAGGAAATTTTACGTACTATCTTTGAATCAAGTCCTGACCAGTTGTCTTTAATAGACAAGGACGGCACATATATTTCTGTCAATCAGGCGTTTGCATCCTTTGTAAAAAAATCAAAGGAAGCGATTGTCGGCAAAAAAGAATATGAGATGCCTTCATTGTTAAACACAGCCGACACTCTTCAGGAAACAAAGCAGATAATCAGCACAAGCAAACCTGTTAACCGCGAAGTACGCATTGTACTGGAAGACGGTTCGCGTAAGTGGTTTAACGTGTTGAAGGTCCCTGTGCATGATGAACATAAAAAATCCATCGGTGTTCTCGGTACAGCCCGTGATATTACAAATGTAAAAGATTACCAGAACCAGCTCATTCATTCACAGAAGCTTGAATCCATTGGCAAACTGGCAGGTGGCGTTGCTCACGAAATCAACACCCCGCTTGGTATCATCCTTGGTTATTCACAACTGTTACAGGAAGATTTTCCCGAAGATGAGCAGGTGCATAAAGATTTAGTCGTGGTTGAAAAACAGGCAAAATTCTGCCGTAAAATTGTCGCAGACCTGCTTGATTTTTCACACCAGACCAAAAGCGAAAAGAAAGAAATGTGCTTCAACAACTCCATTATGGAAGTTGTTCAGCTTGTTCGACACGCATTCAAACTTGATAATGTAGTCATCATTCCACATCTGGATGACAGACTTCCTATTATCTATGGCAACCCTGAACAGTTAAAACAAGTCTGGATGAACCTTATGTCTAATGCTATTGAAGCAATAGGTCATAATGGTGTGATTAATATCCACACCGAACTTGATATTAACGTCGGAACCATCACCGCATGGTTCTCCGATTCCGGTACAGGCATTGCGACGAATGACATCGACTCTATTTTCGATCCATTTTTCAGCACAAAGCCTGTAGGAAAAGGAACGGGGTTAGGTCTCTCAGTTTCGTTCGGTATTATTCAGGATCACGGTGGACGAATTTCTGCCATCAGCCCTGCATCTAAAAACTTACTGGAAGACGGTGCTACCCGCACAGAAAACTGGGGACCAGGAACATCCTTTAAGGTTGTTCTCCCGTTAGACGAAATTGGATACGAATAATATATCTGAATCACGCAAAACAACGGTAATTGCCAATTAGACATGCAGCTCTCAGCCGCTTCTTATACAATTTTCGAGACGTTTTTGCATACAGTCTGAGCAGCAGGCTTTGTTCTGCTGCCTGCGATTACCTTACGAGAACAAGGAAATAGCTATGGCAACAATCATGGTGCTCGATGATGTTATTGACGCAGGCATTCTCATCAAACGCATTTTAGAGCGCAAAGGGCATTCTGTTATAGTATTTACAGACGAAGAAGAAGCCCTGACCTTTGCCCAGAAGGACACGCCCGACCTCGCGATTCTAGACATTAAACTGCGCAAAATGACCGGAGTAGAAGTTTTGGCAGAACTCAAAACTCGTTCACCAAAAACACAAGTCATTATGCTTACAGGATACCCGACACTGGAAACCGCTCGCGAATCTCTCAAACTCGGTGCTAATGAATACTGTGTAAAACCAATCGATAAAGAGGAACTGGAAAACAAAGTACAGGAAGTACTCGCCGCGGCGTTGTAAACAACGCGGGTACCTTCTGTAGAACGGGCAAACATTTCGGGGCTAGTTACACAACCGAAACACTCTCTCAGATTACGCAAGAGTTTTCATCTTTGCCCGTTCCCCCATAAAAGTATTTTCCTGCGCACTGTATGCACAGCTGCGTTATTTCCCCTTACTATCGGCTTGAATTTTAAACTGACACAGAGTTCAGAGGGATTATGTTTATCACAGAGCTATTTAAGCACTGGACATTCCGGGCATTTGCCCCGGGAACTCTTTTGCGCACAAAATACAATGCCTTCAAAGAACTCTTACAACTTGACGAACGTTGTCTGGAACACATAGCTGATCTGGAAGAAATTCATTACGGTCGCGAACAGGCAGACTGGACTCGCGTTGTATGGCTGACCGAAGAGCTTGGCCGGGATATCCGTTGCCTTATCGAACAGCTACAGATTATGAGCCCTGTAAAGTACATGGACTTGCAGGACTACGCCACAAAGCTCAATTTCTATGTTCGCATGGGAGTAAGTGTAGAAGACCCGCACATTGAGCCACCATTCGTATTCACACTCCCTGAAGCAAAAGAAATGCTCGAAGCCGCTGGCGGCAAAGCAGCTAACCTTGCGCGCATCAGTTCCGAAAAAGACATCAATCTCCTTCCGGCACGCGTCATCTCTGCTCATGCATATCATTACTTTGTAGAAGTGAATGACCTGCGTGAAGAGCTGGATAAACGCCTGAGTGCGATTTCTCTTACAGATGCCGCAACGCTGGATGAGCTTGCGCACGAAATGCAGGAACTCATTTTACAGGCAGACATGCCCGACCCGATTGCTAACGAGATTGAAATTGCAGCTCTTGAGCTTGGTAAAAACGGCATCAAACTCGCAGTACGCTCGAGCGCAGTAGCAGAAGACGGTGCAGCCTCTTTTGCCGGACAGTACGCTTCAGTCCTTGATGTAACTGCGAATAATATCATTCAAGCATGGAAGGAAGTTGTCGCCTCCAAGTACACCCCACGCGCAATTGCATACCGTATTATGAACGGTCTTGCCGACACAGAAACACCTATGGCTGTTCTCATTATGCCGATGGTGGACGCAGTATGCTCCGGAGTTGCCTACTCTACCGCTCCGGCTGAACATTCCGCCCATTTAGATGAACCGGCTGTCGCCGTGTACGCAACTTCCGGAATCGGTGAAAAACTGGTTTCCGGCTCCATTACAGCACAAACGACCTTCATCAGCAAAACGGCAAAGCCGCGTATTATTGAAAAAGCAGCGCAGAGTATTGTTCCAGCGCCGACGCTCAAACGTATCGCAACGCAGGCACAGCAACTTGAAACTTTTTTTGGGGAACCGCAGGATGTTGAGTGGGTCGTAGACCATCGCAGCAGAATTTTTATAGTACAAAGTAGACCTATACCGCAGAGTAGACGTCCACAACAAATAGAATGCCCGCCACATGACCTGCAGGCTCTTGATACCAACAGGGAATGCGCTTCCATGGGCATTGGCAGCGGCAAGGTGCGCGTTGTAGCAAATTGTCAGGATATTACAGAACTACCGCACGGAACAATTCTCGTAACACGAGGATTAGGGCCTGTACTCACCCGCGTTATTCATCGTCTTAACGGCGTAATCGCAGAACGGGGCAGCGCGGCTAGCCACTTTGCATCAGTCGCCCGCGAATTCAACGTACCTGTACTTTGCGGCGTTGAGGATGCATGCACTCGCTACACAAACGACCAGCTTATTACCGTAGACGGCACAACAGGCTCAGTCTTTGACGGCGTATTGCCTGAATGCCATCAGGAAAACATTGAGCCTCAGCAAGGCGTTATTCCGCGACTTGGTAAAGTTCTGCCACGCATTGCGCGGCTGACCTTACTAGATCCTTCATCAGAATCTTTTGCTCCGGAATATTGCAAATCGCTTCATGATCTTGTCCGCTTCGTCCACGAAAAAGGTGTAGAGGAAATGTTCTCTCTTGTGGACAAGTCCAGCCGTGGTCTTTCCGGTTCCCGCAAGCTGCAAACACACCTGCCACTAAGCATGTATGTACTGAACCTTGATAAAGGCCTCTTCCATTCAGCGGCTGGCAAAAAAGAAGTGGAACAAAGTGATATTGCCTCCGTTCCTATGTGGGCATTATGGTTTGGTCTTTCTTCAGAGCTGGTCACATGGCATGATGCGCTTCCACACTTTGACTGGGAACACTTCGACAAGGTCAGTGCCGGTATAATCTCAAAAGATTCACCGCTTCTGGCAAGCTACGCGATCATCTCAGATAACTACATGCATGCCATGTTACGGTTCGGCTACCACTTCTCAGTTGTGGACAGCATGTGCGGCAACAAAGACAGACAAAACTACATTCGTTTCCGTTTCATGGGCGGTGGTGGTAAATCGCATCAGCGCACGTTACGACTTGATTTTATCGAGCGTATTCTTTCCAAAAACAACTTTGCCATCGAACGCAAAGGCGACATGCTCAATGCGCGACACGGAATGGAAGAGGGACATATTATCCAGCAGCGTCTTGCTCTGCTAGGTTTGCTTCTTGCCAAAACGCGTATGCTCGACATGCGACTTGAAGAAACAAGCGACTTAGATGCCCTTGAAAAAGAATTTTTCGAAGACCTCGGGAGCCTTACCTATTGATTGACCCGCGTCCGCTTATTACACGCATACGCACTAGCGCTTCGCACATTGCCTCCAGCATGTTGCAAGCCGTTTCGTATACAGCGCCTCCCCGTGCTTCGGACCACCCATCGTTTCCGGTGCATTGGGTTTCCTCACGCCTTGCGCTTGGCCCTGCACCCAGCACACAGCGGCATTTTACGGCAATCAAAGAGCAAAAAATATCCTGCATTCTCAACCTATGCGCAGAAATGAAAGAACTGCCTACATTGGAAGAAAAAGCAGGGTTTGAAGTCTATTTTCTTCCAATTGAAGATGAAGAAGCACCGGAGTTGGAACAGCTCGACAAGGCTTTAGACTGGCTTGATGAACAACTATTCCTCGGCAAGCATGTTTACATTCATTGCAGACACGGCATTGGCCGCACCGGAACCGTGCTCAACGCCTACCTTCTTCGCAGAGGATTGGGACACAAACGCGCGGCAAAAGTACTCCACAAACTTCGTGCAGAGCCGACAAACTTTACTCAGTGGCGCACCGTACGAAAATACGGAGCACAAAATTCTGCACTTAAAATCAAAACGCCTACTCTAGAGTTTGGTGAAGATACCGCCATGTCTCTTGAACCATTCCTTACTGATTACCATCAGCTACAAGAAACCATTGATGATCAGCTACAGTTGCACCACATAGATTCCCTCTGCGGTAAACTCAACAATGCATGTTGTCACACCTGCGTGCCACTCACGCTTATCGAATCTCTAGCACTCGCGACGCATCTAAACACATCCATCCCAAGCGCCGCCCGTGCGGACATTATCGAACGAGCCGCTGATGCAGTACGGCATGAAAAAGACAACGCTGAAGGGCTCTCCGGCACCTTCTGTCTATACAACACCTCTATATGTTGTCCGCTCCTGAAAGATGGCACATGTCTTTTGTACGAATATCGCCCTCTGCGCTGTCGTCTCTTTGGCATCACTCCAGAGTTAGACACAAAAATATGGGAAGATATTCTTCACAGTCCGCTCGAGCATCTTTCATCACAAGTATATCTAACGCTGACAAGCACCCTGCCAGACCACACCACACTCATGTTTACCATTCCGGAAGTACTCTCTGGAAAGTACGTACAACGCCTCTTTTCCTTTTTGAAAGCTGCAAAGTAGGCTGCTGAACCCTGTGTGGCTACGTCTGGCGTCTGCGATGCCTTGAATCTGTATCTTTGCCTCCGGCGGGCAAGGGGCCTGCCCTTTGCATCCCCGCAAGAGGTACGACCTCTTGACTGCGACTAGGCGACAAGCCACCTTCTCATTATGAAATTTTCGGCTTAATCAGTGATTTTATCCTATGGAAAAACAGTATGCTATAGAGACTCGTTGTATACCTCAACGCTCTATTTTCGCGTAACCCACTGTTTTTATAAACCCCAGTTCGTGATAAAAATCATTATCTAATTCTCTCTTGCCCAAGGCAAAGCTGTTTTGCTATTTGATTCCATTACTACAGATTGTATAAAATTTTCCGTATCATCATATATTGGAGTCAAAAATGGCAACATTACCTGCAAGCGCACTTATTCAGCGTGATAAAGAAACATACCAGATTCGTCTTACTCCACCATCCGGTGTTGTAACCGCAGCCGAACTTCGCCAGCTCGCAGATGTTGCGGACAAATACGAAGTACCTCTTCTCAAAATTACTTCCGGTCAGCGTATTGCGATTATTGGTCTTAATGAAGAAGACATGGCAAACGCAGCTGAAGAAGTACCATTCCGTATTGGTGGTCACTACATTCAAGCTTGCCCTGGTACCGACTGGTGTAAAATGGGTCAGTGCGATTCCTTAGGACTCGGCCAGACCCTTAACGATAAAATCGGCACTCTCGCAACCGCTGCTAAAATTAAAGTCGGCGTTTGTGGCTGTCCTATCGGTTGTTCCGAAAGCCACATCCGTGACATCGGCTTCATCGGCAGCAAAAGCGGCTGGACCATGGTAATTGGCGGCAACTCCGGATCCCGTCCACGCATCGCTGATACTCTTGCTGACAAACTCACCACAGAAGAAGCTCTTGACCTGCTCGATCGTTTCCTTACCCACTACAACGATACTGCTAAGAAAAAGCAGCGCGTAGCACGCTACGTTGAAGAACACGGTATCGAAACCATCCGCGAAGCAATGGGCGTTTAGTTCCCAACGCATTATCAAAAAAGACGGATGCTCTAGTGATAGAGCATCCGTTTTTTATTTCATTTTAGCTAGAGAGACATGCCAGCCAGCCTAAGTCCCCATCATCGGTCATGCACAAAAGCTATCAGCACGTGAAAAAACACATCACCGAAAACAATATAAACCGACGCCATTTCTTTTACGAATTCATATGAACTGTCGTATGAATAGTACCATCCGGTAAAACATACGCATGTGCCATATGATCTGTGTTGTGATAAATTCCGTAGTTACCATCTTTATCCAACAAGATGATGCCTGCATGACCAGAAACTCGACGATACAGCATATTGATTGCTTCAGTAGCAGCCGCAGTCGCATCTTGATGCTTCAAGTTCTCACAAGCTTTGGAGCACATAAGCGTCCGGATGATGCCTTCACCAAACCCAGTGCATGATGCTCCCCCGAGTTCGCTATCTGCGTAAACACCCGCGCCACAGATTGGAGAATCCCCTACTCGACCCGGCATTTTGTACGGCGTGCCGCCTGTGGAAGTTGATGCCGCTATATTTCCATCTTTATCGATAGCAACTGCGCCTACAGTACCTTTCGGCACTGGAGCAAAGGCATCATGCGTTGAATACCCGTCCTGACTGCGAAGCTTTTCATACAGCTGCAATTCTCGCTCAACAAACAAATCGCGAGGATCGCATTCCGCCAGCCCCTGTTCTCGAGCAAAGCGCTCAGCGCCATCTCCGATCAAAAAACAAAATTCTGTTTCAAGAACCTTACGTGCGATGTCGACCGGCGTCATAAAACGACGCACACCGGCGACTGCACCAAAATTTAAGTCACTGCCGTCCATGATGGAAGCATCAAGTTCTATCTGGCCATCTGCGTTTAACACCGCGCCACGACCAGCGTCAAAAGTCTCATCCTTCTCAAGAACATTAATAGCAGCCTGAACAGCATCAAGAGCGCTCGCACCCTGCAACAGCAAAGGATACGCTGCCTCAACTGCATTGCGGCACCCGTCAAGGTGAGCTTGCTTGCGATCATCCGGAATTGTCCATGCACCACCGTGAACAATAATTTTCGGTTCCATTACTTTCTCACCTATTTTAATAAAATGTATCTTTTTTGCCTTCGGCGACCAGAGAACCTTTTTACGTAAAAAGTTTCTCTGGACTCTCCAAAAACTTGTATATGCGACTTGATTGCGTTTCTTATTAAAGTCTGAGGCTTAATCGCCACTAACTATAATTTTACACAATAGCCAACCTGTACGCGTACACAAAAAATGGTGCAAGAACTTCTAACATGCAACGCGAGACAGGGACTTCCCCAACAGTTATTCATCACATACGCTACAAGGCAAAAACTTATAGCCAGACAAACGACTCTCACCTAATCGCAGTCGAGAGGACGTTCCTCTCGCGGGGATGCAAGGGGCTGGCCCCTTGCCCGTCGGAGACAAAAAACTCAAGCGTCGCAGACTCGCCAAAGGCAATAAAAGTCAAAAAGAAAAAAGTGCCGCAGGCTCCCCAAAAACCTTCCTCTCCCATTATCTTCCTTGGTACTTTAAACACACAGCACCAAGCGGCGGAAGCGTCAACTCTATGTATCCCTCACCACCGAAAGCATCCGGACATGTTTCTATTGGCGCGATGTTTCCGACGTTGGAACCACCATAATACATGCTATCACTATTGAGTATTTCTTCCCATACACCACTTTTTGGGCTGGCTACGCGATAATGGTACCGTACTACGGGCGTAAAATTGAATATCCAAAATAGCGGCGCACCATTTCCACCTGTTCGGACAAAGCTGATAACGGATGCACCGTAATCGGAAAAATCAATCCACTTGAATCCTTTCCAACTAAAGTCATCTTTGTGCATGGATTCTTCTGTCACAAGTACTCGGTTCAAGTCTCGAACAAGGGAGCGTATTCCATCATGTGCTGGAAACTGGAGTAAACACCAGTCGAGTTCTTCGCGTGGATTCCATTCGTTCCACTGCCCGAACTCACTTCCCATGAATATCATTTTCTTACCGGGATGTGCCCACATGTAGGCATAAAGGAGTCGAAGGTTAGCTTGCTTCTGCCAGACATCACCACTCATTTTACTAAGAATTGTGCCTTTTCCGTGTACCACTTCGTCATGCGAAAGCGGGAGCACAAAATTTTCGCTAAAGGCGTAGAGCATGGTAAAGGTAAGACTGTTGTGGCTGTAACTTCTATAGATAGGGTCGGTTGAAAAATAGCTGAGACTGTCGCTCATCCACCCCATGTTCCATTTGAAGGTGAAACCTAATCCACCAGTGTAGAGAGGACGTGAGACTCCCGGCCACGAGGTAGACTCTTCCGCTATCATGGCGACACCGGGAAACTGCTCGTGGGCAACACGATTTAGTTCGCGCAGAAAATCAACGGCATCAAGATTTTCGCGTCCACCATACTTGTTCGGGCACCATTCTCCTTGGGATCGGGAATAGTCGAGATACAACATGGAAGCGACTGCATCTATACGTAACCCGTCTATGTGGAACTCACGCAACCAGTACAGCGCATTAGCGAAAAGAAAATTGCGAACCTCATGCCGTCCATAATTGAAAATGTAGGTTCCCCAGTCAGGATGCTCCCCCAACTGCGGATCAAGATGCTCATACAGGGCACTGCCGTCAAACCTACCTAGGCACCAGTCATCTTTGGGAAAATGTGCTGGAACCCAATCGAGATAAACCCCTATTCCAGCATTATGTAAGGCATCTACAAACCCTTTAAACTCTTCTGGAGTTCCAAAGCGGGATGTAGGTGCAAAATAGTTACTTGTTTGATAACCCCAAGATTCGTCGAGAGGATGCTCAGCAACTGGAAGTAACTCTACATGCGTGAAGCCCATATCTGTTACATAATCTATGAGTAGCTCAGCAATTTTTCCGTATCGCAGAAACCCGTTCCCCTCTGGATCATGATCACGGCACCATGAGCCAAGATGTACTTCGTAAATTGAAATGGGCTTATCGAGCGGGGGGCCTTGCTGACGACGACGTTCCATCCATGTATCATCTTCCCATGTATGGTTATCTAAATCCCATGTGCAGGATGCAACTCCGGGACGTAGCTCACAATGAAAAGCAAGCGGATCGACTTTATATACATCCCTACCGTCTTTTCCTACAATACTGTACTTATAATACTGTCCTTTTTGGACACCGCTAATAAAAGCAGCCCACACACCGGAAACGCCCACAGGAAATAACGGGAGTTCCCTAAAATGCCATCCGTTAAAGTCACCGGCTACGTGGACTTCTTGCGCATTCGGTGCCCACACAGCAAATCGATACCCTTGTTTGCCATCAACCTCTGCTGGGTGTGCACCAAGGAACCGGTACAAGTCCCAATGCGTCCCTTCACCGAACAAATATAGGTCGAACGGCTCAAAAAATGCTGGAACGCTTTTCAAAGTACCCCTCATTATATTCTCCACAGTTCCCTACAGTTACATGCGTAATCCAAGCTCTTTGTACAAGGCTGCGTACTCATTAGCAGAGCTGTCCCAAGAGAATTTCTTTCCCATCGCTCGTCCGACAATCCTACGAAACTCGCGTGGATTATTCTCCCACACGTCTATAGCATCAGTTATGGAATCAATAAAAGCGCCGCTGTTAATCTTCTCAAAGGTAAATCCTGTGGCATGTGGATGTGGCCACGACATAATGGTGTCGTGCAATCCTCCCACAGCACTGGCGACCGGAACAGTACCGAAACGCAAGGCGTAAAGTTGTGTGAGTCCGCAAGGTTCATACGTGGAAGGCATGAGAAAAATATCTGAACCTGCTTGAATTTTATGTGCGAGTTCTTCTGTGTAATCTACAATCGTGCACATATTTTTAGGGTAGTTTTCCATGTAGTTAAGAAGCGTAGCTTCCCTTTCAAGGTTACCCTCTCCAAGCACCACCAGTCCGACATTTTTCTCCATAAGTTGAGGGATTATGTCTATCAGCATATTCACGCCCTTCTGCTCGCGTAACCGTCCTATAAATCCAAGCATTGGACGTTTTTTAAGCGAAGGGTCAAGACCCAGTTCTTCTATTAAAGCACTTTTACACGCTCTTTTTCCTCGAACATTAGTACTGTTATATGTTTTGGGCAGATACTTGTTCTCTTCAGGATTCCAGATTTCGTAATCTGCACCATTCAAAATACCATGCAAACGATCTTTACGTCCCATTAAAACATTGTGCAGGTCACAGCCAAACTGGCGTGTCAAAATCTCTTTGGAATAGTTTGGCGATACTGTGGTAATTTTATCCGCGTACGAAATACCGGCTTTCATAAAATTAAAATCACCATAGAACTCTGCACCATGCATAGACCATGCGGAAGGTGGAAGCCCGCAATTTTCGAACAGGCGAGAAGCAAAACGCCCCTGAAATGCAAGATTGTGGATGGTAAATACAGAACGAGTATCTTCCCAGAACGGATTACTCATACGGTTGTAATGAAGATAGGCAGGCGAAAGCGCCGCCTGCCAGTCGTGCGCATGAATAATTTGCGGGGCGGTTTCAAACCGCTCCATCAAAACCTGCGCCGCCCTGTTGAAAAAAATGAACCGCTCTGCATTATCAAAGAAATCCCCCTTATGGTTGCAGTAATAAAAACGCCTGTCGAAATACTCACTGCGGTGAATAAAATAGACAGGCATTCCTTTATAATCTGCTTGGTACACATCTGCAGTAATGGGCGCCCAAGGGTAACCAACCTGAAGATCTGACCATGCGAGGCGGATATCGTATTCAGCAGTGCCCAGTCTTCCATAAAGGGGGGTGATCACTGCTGTTTTAATTCCTTTATTCTGTAAAGCCAAAGGTAATGCACCTAATACATCCCCAAGCCCCCCCGTTTTGGAAAACGGAAAAATCTCCGATGCAATAAAAACTACGTCTGCCCCCACACTAAACTCCTCGTTAGTTTTCGTATTGAAAAGCCGACATTCGTACAAATGTCGACCTCTAACGACGATAGCGCAGCAGTATTTTTCAGAACATGATTTATCGATTTGATCGCGTTACTTATTCAATCGTTTAAGTCGGTTTGCAAAATCTGCAATAATTATGTTGTGGTCGAACACCACGTGCGGCAAGGCATCCAAAGGATAGAAGCGTGTACTTTGTGCATCATCACCAGCGGTTAGAACAGAAACATCTTTTGCCACAGCACTATATACAACGCTCATTGTGTGGTGCCTAGGGTCCCTTTCCGGGTCAGAGTACACACCGATGAGTTCTGTTAGAGTAACATCAAGATTTGTTTCTTCTTTAGCCTCACGAATCGCAGCAGACTCACAAGTTTCACCATAATCAATAAACCCACCCGGTAAAGCCCATCCATGTGGTTCATTAGCGCGCTCTATCAACACAATACCTTTTTTAGGATCATAGATAACAATATCAACAGTCGGTGCCGGATTCCGGTACATGGTGACAGGGGCTGAACAATTGGGACACGGTATATCGTGAGTTATACTCATGAGTCTCTCTCCTTTCTTACATAACATGATAATATGTATAGTATTGTATAAAGCCTAACGACAGTACAACAAAAAAGCACCTCTCTGACCACTTGAGAGGTGCTTTTAAAAAAAGAAGGATATGAAAGTTTTTGCACAAAGAATGCCACTTTTCCTTAGATCACCTTAGAATCTTCGTAGGCTCTGGTATCCGTAGCATAGTCAAGATACACAAAAAAAATCACATCCTGTATTCTGTCAAAATATTTGAACCAGCCTTGAGAAAGTCCAGTGGCAGTACAAAAAACTTTTTACTCACAGCAGGTTATACGCCACACTAGATTGCTTTGCCTATGGTCATTCTCAAGTATATCTCTAGAAAATTACGCGCCAGCAACTCGCGGCACTACCGCGAGGCCAGAAGTACGCAATTCAATCTCCGACACAGCACCGTTACGCACAATGCTTACAGCACGGGGGCCAACAATTTCAATAAGTGTTGAAGCCAATCCGCCAGCCGGAGCCGGGTCAAGATTCACCACGCCTGCCACATTGTCTGTAAGTTCAGAATCAAGTTCTGAGACTGCGACTACAGCCGGACGTCCGCTCATATTGGCGCTAGTAGAAACAAGCGGAACACCTGCTTCAAGGCACAACCGCTGCGCCACTGGATGTGGTGTAACTCTTACTGCAACCCTGCCGGTTTCACCGGTAAGAACCGGAGAGATACGATCAGACGCTGTCACCAAAATTGAAAGAGAACCAGGCCAGAAACGGTTTGCAAGTGCCATCACAAGCTCAGAAGAAATCTCAGTTACCAATGGCAATTGTTCCATACTGCCGATAAGAACCGGCAACGGCATGGAGTCTGAACGCTTCTTAACTTTATATACAGATTCCACAGCAAGTGGATCAAGCGCGTTACAACCCACAGCATAAAATGTTTCGGTGGGATAACAAATAACTTCACCCTGTTTAAGAGCGGTTACTGCTTCAGAAATACTAAATGTTGATACGGTCATAATTCTCCCTCTATCCTTTTCATTGAGAAACTACCCATTACACGGTACACAGGCAGCCAATACGGATTCTATAACCCGAATATATCTCCAATGATGGAGTACCTACATGATTCAGCTTAAAATTATTGCCGTCGGCAAAATAAAAGAACGCTTCTGGGCAGATGCAGCAGAACACTACATTACCCGCTTGAAGCGGAGTTATAAATTTCAAGAAATCACCGTTAAAGACGGCAACGCCAAGATGAAGCCTCTCGAACGTAATAACGACGAAGGCAAACGGATTCTTGATGCCCTCGCTCCAACAGATATACCTATCTGTATGGATGAGCACGGAAAAACATACACCTCAGTAAAATTTTCTCAAATGCTCGAACGAATAGGTATGGACAACAACCGCACCCCGACACTCATTGTTGGTGGTGCATTTGGACTGTCGCAAGATGTACTAAAAAAATGCCAGTACAAAATCAGTCTATCACCCATGACCTTTACTCACGAGATGGCGCGCGTCATTCTATTTGAACAGCTCTACCGTGCCGATGCTATCCTGCGCGGTAGTCCGTACCATCACGTTGAACTAAAATAAGTAAAACCAAATTCTTATACCACCCGCAAAGTACATGTCCTAAAGGGCAAATACCCAGCGCATACAAAAGTAAGGAGAACACCATGGCTGCCCTACATTTAAATTACCTCAAAGAACTCGAAGAATACATGACCTCCGGTCGGATGCAGGAAGACTTTGAATGTTCTCCCGAAGAACGCCGATTCGAAATGCTCGAATTTCTCGAAACTCTTATGGATGTAGCAGAAACTGCTGACGATACAGCAACCAAGCTCATCTTTAAAAATTCCCAGCTCGGTGCTTTAACAGGAACTAAGTAAGTTTACGGAAACTTAAGCCCGCAAAATGCCTTCGGCGAACCTGCGGTGCTTGCCTCCGGCGGCTTAAGAACCTCCAGAAATCTTTATTATTCGATGAGGTTTCATTGATTAATGTATTCACGCGGCTCAAAGCCACTGACTTGGATAATAAAAAAAGCTGTCCCTCATATGAAGGACAGCTTTTTATTTTGTGAAAGGTAGTGGAGCATAAGCCGCGAGGCTACAAAAGCAACGGGCTAAACTCGCAGGTAAAAGTTTTTGGAGAGTCCAGAGAACCTTGTTGAAACAAGGTTCTTTGGCCGCCGGAGGCAAGCACCGCAGGTTCGCCGAAGGCATTCACACCTGATTAAGCTTTAATCAGCGACCAAAAGTATCTGGTGTCCTTACCAACGTTATAGGAAATTTCTTTTTCTACACTCCAACCTTCGGTAAGATCTGTTGGGATAGGCTCAAGAGCGAGAACAACAATTCGACCTTGCGACTTGATGTTGGGGCCAACCAACTCTAGAAGTTTTTTCCATGGCATGAATGCACGGCTGAGCATAAGGTCAGCGGGTTCATGTTCTTCCATGAAATTTTCCACGCGTCCCTTGTACACATTAGTGTTAGGAATTTTCAGTCGCTTAACCGTTTGCTCCATAAACATGGCACGCTTTTCACGTACATCTACTAGATAGTATTCACCCTCTTGCCACAAAGCACGAAGCGGAATACCGGGGAGTCCGGCACCTGCGCCAAAATCCCATGTAACTGGTCTTGATGGAAGTGACAACGAACGCAAAAATTGGTTAAGATGCAGGCTATCGATGATAAGGAGAGTAAGGACATCCTGCCATGAGTATGGTCCAACAAGGTTCATTACCTTGTTCCATTTCATGACAAGGGTAAGGTACCCTGTGAGTGCTTCGAGTTCTGTCTCTGAGGGGGTAAAACCTGCTCGCTTCAGTAGGCTGGCTACATCAGCAATAGTTGGCGAATCATTTTTCATCACGCTATCTATCCTTACTTATATAAAAGTGCCTCTGAGTGTTTTTTTTACAGGCACGATTTATTACTTCCGTTAAAACTTAATCGGGTTGGTACTGTACCTTGTCACCTCTTGCAAGTGAAACTGAGATAGCCTATTAGGCTGTACCAAGCGACTTACAAAAATGAATCAAATAAAAATGTGAGCATAGCATGACAATGAACACCGATATAGCTGTTCTCTTTCCGGGACAGGGTTCTCAGGAGCCGAACATGGGACGCGATGTTGCAGAAGCAAATGCAGACATCATGTCTTTATGGAAAAAAGCTGAAAAAATCAGCGGAATTGACCTTCGCGGTATTTACTGGGACGGCGACGAAGCTGCCATGGCAGATACCCGCAACTTACAGCCTGCGCTTACTCTGGTAAACCTAGGCTTGTGGATTGAAGCTTGTGGCTCTTTAACTCCTTCCTGCATGGCTGGTCACTCTTTGGGTGAATTCAGCGCACTTGCAGCATCCGAAGCACTTTCCGTTGATGCTGTACTTGAAGCAGTATCTCTTCGCGGTCGCCTTATGGCTGAAGCTGATCCAAACGGTAGCGGCGCTATGGCTGCAGCAATGAAAATGAAGCTCGAAGCTGTTGAGGCTGTTGTTGCAGAAGTTGCAGAATCTACAGGGGAAATGATTCGCATCGCTAACTACAACACACCGGGTCAGTTCGTTCTTTCCGGCACTAAAAACGCAATTGCAGAAGCCGGTGTTAAAATTAAAGAGCAGAAAGGCCGTGCGATTCCATTAAAAGTTTCCGGCGCGTTCCACAGCCCACTCATGGCTGATGCTGCTAAAGAACTTTCCGGTTACTTCGCAAAACTTTCTTGGAACAACCCAAAGTACCCTATCTACTGTAACGTAACAGGCAAGCCTGCTACTAAGTCCACTGACCTCGAAGAGATTATGCCAAAGCAGATGACGTCTTCCGTATTTTGGATTGATACCATCAACAACCAGTTCAACGCCGGCATTCGCCAGTTTGTTGAAATTGGTCCTAAAGGTGTCCTTTGCAAAATGCTCGGACAGATCTTAAAACCAGTTGCAGACTCTTCCGAATGGGAAAGCCTGAATCTGGGCAGCCTTGAAGCTGTAGAAGCTTTCAAAGCAGCAAAATAGATTATGAACTGGCAGCGTAGCAAATTTGTTGCGCTGCCGGGTTTACTCTAAAAGCACGTCTTTTCAGTCGTCGAAAAGTTTGCTAAAAAGATTAGTTCCTTTCTGATCGCTTAGTATCTTTGCACATCGTGCAAGAATAGTTAACGATTCAGAATATGACCGCACAATGGTCAAGGGAACTTTGTATCGGGGTAATACTCCGTCCTTTTGGACATCGTCCAAAATAAATATGCTAGACCCGCTAAAGCATCTGTTACCATACGCTTTAGCTTACCTGATATACTCAACTTTATACGTGAATGGAAAGACATGCGCGCTAAGAATCATTTATACACAGCCCTGCAAGCAATTGTGGCTGACCTTGATCTTGAATGGCCTGCCAGAACAACCATTGAACCTCCAAAAGAGAAAAAGTTCGGTGACATGGCGGCAAACATTGCCATGGTTCTGGCTAAACCTGCAAAACGTAACCCGCGCGAACTTGCTGCCCTCATCGCTGAAAAACTCATTGAAGATCCAATGATTGACAACGTTGAGATTGCAGGCCCGGGCTTCTTGAACATTAAGTTCTCCGTTGAATTCTGGAGAAACACCATTGCAATTATCGAAGAGCGCGGCGAAAGCTTCGGTGCTGTCGATCAGGGCAAAGGAAAAAAAGTTCAGGTTGAATACGTTTCAGCTAACCCAACCGGCCCACTGCACATTGGTCATGGTCGCGGCGCTGCCGTTGGCGACAGCCTCGCTCGTCTTCTGCGCTTTGCCGGATACGACGTACACACCGAATACTACATCAACGACGCAGGTCGTCAGATGCGTATTCTTGGTCAGTCTGTTCTCTTCCGTGCACGCCAGCTTGAAGGTGAAAACCTTCCTGATCCTGAAGATTTTTATCGTGGTGAATACATCAAAGACATCGCAGCAGAAGTTCTGGAATTACATCCTGGCCTTCTCAAAAAAAACGATGCCCTTGATATCTGCCGCGAATACGCTCTTAACCAGATCCTCGACGGCATCAAGAAAGACCTTGGTGAGTTCCGTGTAGAGCATCAGAACTGGTTCTCTGAGCGTTCCCTCGTTACCGCAGGCGCTGTTGAAAAAACATTCAGCCGTCTTAAAGAAGCTGGCCTTGCTTTCGAGCAGGACGGTGCTCTCTGGTTCCGCACCACTGAGTTTGGTGACGACAAAGACCGCGTACTTCGCAAGTCCGACGGTTCCCTTACCTACTTTGCTTCCGATATCGCTTACCACGACAACAAATATGACCGTGGTTTTGAGCTTAACGTAGACATCTGGGGTGCAGATCACCACGGCTATGTTCCACGTATGCGCGCTGCGGTAGAAGCATTAGGTAAACCAAAAGACAGCTTTGACGTAATCCTTATTCAGCTTGTTAACTTGCTCCGCAACGGTGAACAGATTGCTATGTCCACCCGTGCCGGTCAGTTCGACACACTTGAAGAAGTTGTAAAAGACGTTGGCTGTGATGCGGCTCGCTTCATGTTCCTTTCACGCAAAAGTGATAGTCACCTCGACTTTGACCTTGAGCTTGTGAAACAGAAAACCATGGAAAACCCTGTATACTACGTTCAGTATGCAAATGCCCGTATCTGTTCTGTTCTGCGTAAAGCTGCTGAACGCGGCATTGCAGTACCTGAAAAAGTAACCTCTGATATTCTTTCTGCAATAAAAGAAGACAGTGAACTTGACTTGATCAAACTTCTCGATCAATTTGAAGATGTTGTTGATTCAGCAGCACGTCAGCTTGCTCCGCACCAGATTAGTTTCTACGTGCAGGAGCTCGCAAGTGCATTGCACAGCTTCTACGCTAACAACCCAATCCTTAATGCTAAGGATGAAAACACCATTGCAGCACGCCTTTGCCTGCTCAAGAGTGTTTCCAAGGTTATCCGTAACGGACTTAACCTGGTGGGTGTTGAAGCACCTGAATCTATGTAATTTAACACTAGGATGTTGCCTGCATGGGCTTCGCACCGACTACATCAAAAGACAAAGACACAGGGAAAAAGATTTTCACTTTTTCCCTGCGTCTTCCTGAACTCACTGGCCTGTCTGTTATCATTCTTGTCGGATTCATCTGGGTCTTTATCTTTGGCCTGCTCGTAGGTCGAGGGTACCAGCCGGAAGAAGCACTTCCTGAACTGAAGCACCTTATGCCTTCACAACAGCAAGTTGCAGAAGTTAATCCTATGTCTGTTGAACAGAACATAGGTGCTAACTCTTCCGTGCAGTCTAACAATACATCCAAAGCACGCACTCTCAACCCTGCACAGGCAAGACTTGTTACAGAGCAACAGAAAGCCAGCGTAATTGAGCCTGAACAGTTAAACTTTTTTGAGCAGTTAAAAGCCAAGGAAGCATCCAATAGTCCTGCCACGGCACGCAAGCCTGAAGTAGCACACGTTGCAACACAGCGCCCTGCGCCTACGCCTGTTGTTGCCGAAAAGGTTGTACCAATGCCTAACGTGGTTGCAGTATCCACCCCATCTGTACAAAAAAAACAAGTAGCTCTTGAAAAAAGTGCTGCTACATTTGAGTACATTTATCAGGTTGCAGCATCTACCAATAAACAGGCAGCAACCGAGCTACGCACCGCAATGTCTGCTAAGGGTTTTACCACCTCATTAGCAACTGCCGTGGTTAACACAAAAAAATGGTACCGCGTAAACGTACACTTTGTAGGATCACCTGATGCTCTCTCAAGCTTCAAAAGTCGCCTTGCAGTCGCAGGTTACAGCAACCCACTGCTAAGAAAGAGAAAACAACGTTAAAACGAGAATATAACATGAAGTGCAGGCTTCACTTGACGGACTGATAATAACTTCACTATCATCGCCCGATTCAATTTTTGACTACAAGGAGCCTGCACCTATGCAACAGCAGACAGGCTTCCAGACTAACCCGATAGCAGCACTTGGTCGCTCAACTATCGATTTTATTTCTAGTCTGGGGGAAATTTTTCTTTTTTTCTTAGAAGGTGCTCGCCTCATCTTCTCCTCACCGAAGCAGCTGGCAAAGATTATTCGTCAGACATATTTTATCGGGTCAAAATCTCTTTTTGTCATTTCTCTTATCGGAATCTTTACCGGTATGGTGTTAGGACTTCAAGGATACTATACACTCGTCAAGTTTGGCTCTGAGGGTTTACTCGGAGCAGCCGTATCTCTTACACTTATTCGTGAACTTGGACCTGTTCTTACTGCAATTATGATTACCGGACGTGCCGGATCATCAATGGCAGCAGAAATCGGGGTTATGCGCATATCTGACCAGATAGACGCACTTGATGTTATGGACATCAACCCAATGGCGTATCTCGTTTCACCACGGATAGCTGCTAGCATTATATGCTTCCCACTGCTTACGGCACTCTTCGACGTGATTGGAATTTTAGGTGGCTATTTGACTGGTGTCACAATGCTCGGCATTAACTCTGGTGTATACTTCTACAGAATTGACACCAGTGTTGTTATGTCCGATATAAACGAAGGCTTTCTAAAATCACTAGTCTTCGGAATTATTGTTGCTACAATTAGCTGCTACCAAGGGTATAACACCCACAAACGAAAAGACAGCGTCGGCCCTGAGAGTGTTTCCAACTCCACAACCGCGGCTGTTGTACTCTCCTGTGTGTTAATTCTGGTAAGTGACTACGTAATCACTTCCTTCTTATTATAGCGCAGGTTGGATATTGCTATGTCAACGACTACTTGGGACATTGAAATTCAAGATCTTTGGGGTGGGTATAATGATACCAAAATCCTCAAGGGCATTAATGGTTCGCTACCGGCAGGGAAAATATCCATCATTCTTGGTGGGTCCGGCTGTGGCAAATCCACTCTCCTTCGACATATTCTCGGACTGAACCGCCCAATGGACGGCAGCATCCACATTGGTGGACATAACTTTTTTTCATTAGATAAAAAACAGTTCAGAAAAATTCGTCGTCGCATGGGAGTACTCTTTCAAGATGGCGCTCTGCTCGGTTCTCTTACACTCGGCCAGAATGTTGGGCTGCCGCTGGCAGAGCATACAAAACTTTCGCAAGAAACTATTCGTACTATCGTGCTGCACAAGCTCGGCTTAGTTGGACTTGCGGACTATATAGACTACTACCCGAACGAACTTTCGGGCGGGATGCGCAAACGTGCGGGGCTTGCACGGGCAATTGTTATGGATCCTCAAATTTTGCTGTGCGACGAACCGACATCCGGTCTCGACCCGATTAACGCAGCAGAAATGGACCAACTATTACTGAGCATGAAAGAACATTTTCCTTCCATGTCTATTGTAGTAGTCAGTCACGATTTGGAAAGTCTGTACAAAATTGCCGATAACGTTCTTGTTATTAATGAGGGGCAAGCTGCCTTCTGTGGTAATCTTGCAGAATTACAAAACAGTAAAGATCCTTATTTGAAACAACTCCTCGGAAGAAAGCCAAACAGCATAAGCCAGCCTACAATCAGCCTTGGAGCTGACATTCAGGCAGAGCTATCTAACTGGTTAGAAAAGTAGTAGAATATTACAAAAAACAAAGTATAAGAGCAGTCTCCATGAAATCATACTCAAAAGAAACCTCTGTAGGCATTTTTGTTTTAATATGTCTACTTTGTGTAGGATATTTGACCATCAAGCTAGGAAAAATGCAGCTTGGTTCTTCAAATACATATACGGTAATTGCTAAATTTGAATCTGCAGCAGGATTACGCGCCGGTGCCGGGGTGGAAATAGCCGGTGTACCTGTAGGCAAAGTTTCTGCTGTGTCGCTAGACCAGGAAGACTACCTTGCTGAGGTGTATCTTGCGATTCAAAACGACATACAACTAGGCGACGATATTATCGCCTCTATCAAGACAAGCGGGCTTATTGGTGACAAGTACATCAAGCTTACTCCTGGCGGGTCTACTGAAATGCTAGAAGACGGCAGTGAAATCACGGATACTGAATCCGCTGTCGATATCGAAGAACTCATCAGTAAGTACGTTTTTGGCGGAGTATAATTTCATAGATTTTTCGTATGTACTGTTACGCCGCACTTATTATACTTGCGAATTATCTATTTAATTTTCACACTACTATCGCCCAAAACGTTTTTTACTTATATCACATATGGGGGGTTTTATGTCTAAAACCTACAAAAAGCTTTTATCGTCTATAATCTGCACTTGCATAATGACCCTGTTTATTGCTGGCACAGCCCTCGCTGATGCTAAACATGATGCAGAGGAAGCATTGCAACATGCAGTTAATCAAATTTCGCATAAGCTTAAGAGTGCGAACCTGCACAACATTACTGAAGACAGTGCTGTCATCTCTGAACTTGAAGGGATGATACTCAAGATTTTCAGCATGGACCAATTCTCCATGCGCACTGTCGGCAAAGAATGGACAAATTTCACACCGACACAGAAAACACAATTTAAAGATGCTTTTGTTCAGCTTCTCAAAGCGACGTATTTTAAACACGTAAGTGAATACGAAGGACAAAACCTCGACATTCTTGGAGCCCGCACAAATAAAGCAGGCACAAAAGTCGAAGTGCGCACCACTGTAAAGTTCAAAAACGAATCCGTTCCTGTCAACTATCGCATGTTAGTCGAAAATGGAAAATGGATGGTGTACGATGTTCTGGTTGAAGGCGTAAGTCTTGTCAAAAACTATCGTACTCAGTTCAAAGAACTCTTACGCTCTGGCACACCTGATGAGCTGATTACGAAGCTTAATGAAAAAGCCGAGCGTGTACGTCAACAGCAAGCAACAGCCGACGAAAAGTAATTGAGGTAACAATGCGACACTATTTTTGGCTCATTCTTGCTCTCCTCATTCTCAATGCACAGCCAGCATATGCAGATGGTGAAATACCTTTAGCAATGTCTAAAGATACTTCTGCAGCCGCACCAGCTACTCCACTGCTCTATTCGTCTTCAACCTTAGTTGCTGATAATGAAGACCCTTTTACTGATGAGCCAGAATTTTTTGAGGAATCATCAGACTACTTCGACGATTCTGAATACGAATTAGAAAATACTGCCGCAACAGCAAATGATCCTTTCGAGGGTTGGAACCGGATGTGGTTTAATATCAATGACTGGTTATACATGGATGTCGGTAAACCTGCTCATGCTGCATACCGTGTTGTTGTTCCTGAATTTGCCCGTGAAGGTTTTAACAACGCTGTTGTTAACTGGTTCGGGATGCCTCGCAGATTTCTCAACGCTATTTTACAAGCCAAATTTGCGCTGGCCGGTATCGAATTTTCACGTTTTGTAGTGAACACTGCATTTGGTTTTGGTGGCCTGATTGATATTGCAAAGAATTTAAAACCAGTAATCCCGCACACTGGTGAAAAAGAAGATTTGGGGCAAACATTTGGCACTTGGGGTATCCCAGCAGGGCCATATCTTGTTCTGCCGTTCTTCGGTGCATCCAACTTCCGAGACACCGCAGGTTTGATTGGTGAAGGATTTCTTCCACCTTCATTAAATCCTGTTTACTTGAACTATGCCTTGTTCGCAGCAGCACAATTTAACATGCTGGACAAGCGCATTACCGTGTACGAAAGCATTGTAGGCACCGCGATTGAGCCTTACATCGCCTTGCGCACTGCATATGGTCAGCTTCGGCAGGCACAGATTGAGAACTAGATTAAATACACACAAAAAGGCTCTGCTTGAAATTTCAAGCAGAGCCTTTTTTTTATAGATTACTAACCAAATAGTTATTGCCGTAATTCAATTTTTCACCACTGAAAGTGGCATAAGTTTGCAAAGGGCAATCTGGTAAACAATGCGACCGTGCTCCAACATTCGGCCTTACATCCCTGCTGTTGCAGTTGGTGTAACACTTGCCAAAATACACATATCTTTTTCAGCCCTCAGCCCATGAGGAGTACGTAAATCCATTAAGACTATGTCACCTCGAACCAGCGAATCTAATACGCCATGTTTTCCTAGCAATAGACCTTCACCACTGAGTACAACCAACATGGTTTCACCCTCAGATTCATGTGCCTGAACAGGCAATTCACTTCCTGCTTTTATATGCAGGCTCTTAATAGTTGCACCATCTGCTTCGTGTACCAGCCGCTCATGCACTCTCTCTGGAGTGAATACTTCGTTTTTTAAAATACTATATTTGCGCATAGGAGCCTCCTTTCCACTATCTAGTGTACTCGAAATAGTACTTGCGCAGACAGTATATTACGCTTGTTACTGCTTAGATTGGAGGGGCAATGGTTACAACAAGGCTCATGTCTTGTGAGGCTCGAACACCATGCGGAACTTTAATTTCGCAAATAAGAACATCACCTGCCGTGATCGTATCCAGTACGCCGTCTTTGCCTAAAAGCTCACCTTCACCGCTAAGAACAACCATAACAAGCTCACCATCCAAATTATGGGAATGCACAGGCATTTCCTGTCCAGCTTTCAAGTTAAAGTTCATCACTTTTACGTGTTCGGATTCATGTACCAGCTGCACATGCATTCGATCCGGATTAAAACTACGACTTTCAGGGATTCTATTTTTACGCATATGAAAGCTCCTTTGATTCAGTTTATGGCTCCACCCTAACGAATTGACAGTATAAGTATGTGATGGACGTCACGTTGCGTGTGTGACATTCATCACAGCTGTGCACCCATTTGTCAGCAGGATACAATTTTTGCTATTTGACAATAATTCAGTAGAAGTATACCCGCAAATTCTTCGGAGATTGCTCCCCATATCTTTATTTTCACTTTTGGAGGCGTTGTGCTTATCACCGTACTTTGCATACTTGTCGGCATCCCGTTGGGATTCCTTTTCCGTAACAACAAACTTGTTGTTGATAATGTCAACCGCCTCACCATGTGGTCTATCTACACGTTGCTCTTTATGCTTGGTGTTACCACAGGCTCAAATGAAACCATCGTCACTCAGTTAAGCACCATCGGCGTTCAGGCTGCATGTATTAGCGCATGTTGTGTGCTTGGTAGCGCAAGTGCTGTATTCCTGCTTGATAAATTTATCTTGAAAGGACAGTTCGATGAAAGGTAGCCTTATTATTCTGTCCTTTTTTATTGCCGGATGCTTTGTGGGACACATGGACTCTGTGCCTGCTTGGCTGCTTAACGACTCTCTTTCAACATATACCCTTTATGCCCTGCTCTTTTTAGTTGGTATGTCGATCGGATTCGATTCGCGCTGCTGGCAAATTCTACGTCAGATGCACCTTAAAGTCCTGCTTGTGCCTGTTGCTATCGTCATCGGAACAGCAGTAGGCTCTATTGCTGCATGGTTTCTTATTGCAGACATGCCGATACATGACGTACTCGCCGTAGGTGCCGGCTTTGGTTACTATTCACTATCTACTGTTATTATCACCAATCTAGGCGACCCTATTCTAGGCTCTGTTGCACTACTTGCAAACATTATACGCGAAATCATCACACTTTTATGCACGCCTATTCTTGTACGCTTTTTTGGTAAACTTGCACCTATTGCATCCGGTGGCGCAACAGCCATGGATACCACTCTTCCAATAATCGTAAAATTTACAAGCGAACGCTATGGCATCATATCAGTCTTTAGCGGCATGGTTTTAACAGTACTTGTTCCATTTATTGTAACGTTCGTAATGACGTAGTACTTAAAAGTACTACACTGTTTTACTTTTTTGTATTTTTTCACATAATTCAAGCGATTATCTGTTGACATTTAGCGCTCACAACGCCAGTTTATAAGCGGGACGTTTATCAAACACAAATTTTTGCAAAGCAGGAGAATCCTATGCTGAAAAAAATAGTTCTTGCGCTGGTAGTTGTTGTTATGACTGCTTCCTTCGCATTCGCACAAAAATCAATTGTGATTGCGCACGACGCAACATGGCCGCCAATGGAATTTGTTGATCAAAACAAAAACATTGTTGGTTACTCTGTTGATTATTGTGATGCTATAGCCAAAGAACTTGGCCTTACCGTTGAACACAAAAGTGTTGCATGGGATGGCATTTTTGCGGGCTTAGTTGGCAAAAAATACGACATGATCTCTTCATCCGTATCTATTACTCCTGAACGTCAGAAGAAATTTGACTTCTCTGATCCGTACTTTGAAGTAACTCAGGCAGTAATCCTTCCAGCCGACGCATCTGGTGCTTCTCTTGCAGATCTTAAAGGCAAAACTCTCGGTGGCCAGCTTGGCACAACCGGCGTTTTCATGGCTAAACGTGCTGAAGGCGTTAATACAAAAGAATACGATGAAATCGGCTTTGCTATTGAAGCCCTTTACACAGGTCGCATCGACGGCGTAATTTGTGATGATGCTATTGCAGCGGATTACGTACTGCGTAACCCTAAGTACGCTAACAAATTCAAACTCGCATTCATCGTTAAATCTGATAAGCCTGAGTACTACGGTTTCGTAGTGAAAAAAGGCAACAAAGAACTTCTCGAACTCCTCAACAAGGGTATCGCAGCAGTAAAAGCAAAAGGCATTGAAGCCGAACTCCGCAAAAAATGGATCGGACAATAAGAAGCCTCTAGACTTCCAATAAGGGACTGGTACTTATGGGCGCCAGTCCTTTCTTTTTACTGTAAACAACAGCGATACACACCATGAGCGTAGAAAAAAAAGAAGTTCGCATCACCGTCACGGACGGTATGCTTATCCCGTCCGGTAAAGACAAAAGCATAATAACAGCGTGGAGTATCTCGCTTATTTTTGCGATCAGTTCCATCATTTACCTTTGTGTAACTAATCCGGACCCGTACCTAGAGATTCTCAAATTCTTACCAGATGGGATTCTAGTTACATTTGAAGTGACAGTCAGCGCGATTCTGATCACCATCCCCCTCGGCCTTGCAACTGGGATGGGACGACTGTCCGAGAATAAAATTATCAACCTTATTGCCTCAACCTATGTAGAAATTATTCGTGGTATTCCACTTCTGGTTCAGCTGTTTTTCATTTACTATGCAATTGGTGAATTCATTCAGCTCCCAGACCTTGCCGCAGCTGTCATCGCCATGTCCGTTTGCTACGGAGCATACATGGGTGAAGTATTCCGCGCAGGTATTGACGCAGTAGACACAGGACAAACTGAAGCAGCCCGCTCTCTTGGTTTCAATAAAACCGAAACCATGTTCATGGTAATTCTTCCGCAGGCTTGGAGAACTATTCTTCCACCTGTTGGTAACGAATTCATTGCGCTGCTCAAAGACTCTTCTCTTGTTTCCATCCTCGCAGTTTCCGAATTACTGCGCCGAGGCAGAGAATACGCGTCTGTTACATTTAACTATTTTGAATGTTACCTTATGGTAGCGCTCATCTACCTTGTGATTACCCTGCTTCTTTCAAAAGCGGTAAGCATCATGGAAAACAAACTGAATTACTATGACGACTAATCCAATCATCCAAGTAGAAAACGTCTACAAGTTTTTTGGACAGCTCACAGCGCTTAACGATGTAAGCCTGAACATTTCTTCAGGTGAAAAAGTCGTTATCCTCGGGCCATCTGGTTCTGGTAAATCAACATTATTACGCTCCATCAATCGTCTTGAAAAAATAGACAAGGGTCACATCATTGTTGACGGTCAGGATATAACTGCACCAGAATGCAATATCAACGATGTGCGTCAGGAACTGGGCATGGTATTCCAGAGCTTTAACTTGTTCCCGCATAAAACTGTGCTGGGTAACCTGACAATGGCTCCAATGCGTCTTAAAAAGATGTCGAAAGATGAAGCTGAATCCATTGCACTTGAACTGCTGAAAAAAGTAGGCATCTCCGACAAGGCGCATGTATTCCCAGCCAAGCTTTCCGGTGGTCAGCAGCAGCGCGTAGCAATTGCACGTGCGCTCGCCATGAACCCGAAAATTATGCTCTTCGATGAGCCGACTTCGGCACTTGATCCGGAAATGATCGGTGAAGTACTCGACGTTATGACAAACCTCGCTAAAGAAGGCATGACTATGGTCTGTGTTACCCACGAAATGGGCTTTGCCCGCGAAGTGGCAGACAGACTCGTATTTATGGATCACGGCGAGATCATCGAACAAGGGACACCTGAAGAATTCTTCACTAATCCCAAGCATCCTCGACTCAAACAGTTTCTTGAGCAAATTCTCTAATAATAAAGGCCGGTTCTTCCGGCCTTTTTTTGTTTCTGTACTTAGTTACCAACAACCTGAAGACACTCTCCCTAACTGTCATATCTCACGTATAAAAACAGCTACCATTTTTAAAAGTGGACTTCTTACAATCAAATACAAATTAACTAATAAAATTAAATAGTTAAAGCAAACGTTTCACTTCCTGTTGTAAAAGAAAAAGAACTACCCTGCTTCTGCAGGACAGCTCTTTTATTATTATTCCAATCAAAGAAATTAAGCCGGGTAATGCATTTCTAAAACCAGCAACATCTCGAAGCCACAACTCGTTAGCAAAACTATTTAAGCATGTACCTGATGGTGTATCCGAATGACGGATACGCCCAGAGCCATTTAACGAGATCAGCCACAGTCGTCTTGGTTCTCATCGCAAAAGCAAATATATTAATTATCTCTTCTGAGTTATGTCCGTTTATGGTTGCACCGAGGATTGTATCATCAGCTTTGGAAACAAGAATCTTGTATGACGGGTAAAGTTCGCCGATTCTGCGATACTCTGACCACCCGGATGCGCTCCCATCAAAAATCTTGTAGGAAATATTCTGAGCCTGTGCCTCTTCTTCCCGCAACCCTACCGAACTTAACGGCGGATGCGTAAAAAGCGTGTAAGGCACCACTGAGTAGTCTGGTTTTTCCTTGTTTCCATAAATGAGATTGTTCGCGACCACCATTGCTTCCATTGATGCAACAGGGGTTAACTCCATACTGTTCACGACAACATCTCCAGCCGCGTATACGCGAGGGTTTGAGGTGCTTTGCATAAATTCATTAACTTTTATGCCGCCCTTCTGATTCAGCTCAAGCTGTCCCTTTTTAGGGTTCAATGCTGCTGTGTGTGCAACTCGCCCTGCAGCCAGAACAACACAGTCTGCTCTAAACTCAATATTGTCTTCACCAGCGCACAGTACAAGTTCGTCACGATCACGTTTAAGGGATTTGGGGGGCAACATTGTGTGGAAGCGTACGCCCATGTCACGACTTGCTTCAATCATACAATCCACAAGCGAGGAGTCAAAACGGCGCAAGAATCTTTCACTGCGAAGAACCACGTCAACCTGTGCGCCAGAGATTGCCGCAACATTAGATAATTCGAATGCAATGAATCCACCACCAACAAAGACTATGCGTGACGGTAATTTTTTCAGTTCAAAAAATTCATCTGTCGATGTCAGCAGCTCGTGCCCCGGAAAATCGACCTCACGCGGAGTCGCACCAGCTGCAATCACAATTTTCTCTGGCTGATATTTTTGATTGTTGATGACAACTGTATCGGGTGAAGTAAAATGCGCTTTTCCGTGTACGCCAACAATTCTATGCTCTTCATAAAACTTTTCTACAAGGGATGGAATGGGATCACGCATTTCTGCCATTCCAGACATCATCTTTTGCCAATCAATTGTAAGGTCCCCGCGGAGGCCTCTATCTACCATGTGCTTACGGCGCAACGCGACGTTAGTTACATCAAACAGAAATTTCTTAGGCTCACATCCACGTAACGGACATGTTCCACCAAAGGGCTGATAATCTGCCACTACCACATGCTTGCCTTCCGCCGCACATGTCCGTGCAACAGCTCCCCCCGCAGGGCCTGATCCGATTATGAGTACATCCGGTTTTTCCACTTTGGTCATGAAAATTCTCCTTACTCTGCAACTATTGACCTATAATTTTACTCATATGTCTAGGTTTCTCAACTATTACTCGAACTCTTTTTACAAACTGAACTATTCTATAAGCACATAGGTTACAATAATGAGGCTGAATCAACTGAATAAAATAAGTGATGGCAGTTGTTTTTCCTGTATAAACAGTAATGAATACTTCTGTATCGTTAGATAGGTTTAAAAAAAATGTAAATATTAATAATAACTATTCCCACTAAGTGTTTTTTTGTGTAAAACATATTCAACAGACAAAAAACTGCCCAACAGGGCTATAATATAAACTTTATTGCCAGGAGATTTCTCATGATTAAACGTTCCGGTGTCATCACTTTTCAGGGCAATGGTCTCACTCTCGAAGGATCCGCAGTAGAAGTTGGCGACGCAGCCCCAGACTTCACCATCCTAACAACTGACTTGGCTCCAAAATCTCTTGCCGATTACGAAGGCAAGGTTATTCTTCTTGTAACTGTTCCTTCTCTGGATACCCCAGTATGCGACGTTGAAGCACGTCGTTTTAATCAGGAAGCAGCAGATCTTCATGAAGATATTGAAGTACTGACAGTTTCAACCGATCTTCCGTTTGCACAAGCACGCTGGTGCGGTGCTGCTGGCATTAAATCGGTTGAAGTACTTTCCGATCATAAAGATCTTTCACTTGGTCACGCATATGGCGTTGCAATCAAAGAGCTTCGCCTCCTTGCACGTGCCGTATTCGTTATCGATCGTAATCGTAAAGTCGTATACTCCCAGATAGTTCCGGAAGTAACTGATGAACCAGATTACAATGCAGCAATCAAAGCCGCAGAAGCAGCTTTATAAGCATACATCCTCTTTGGAAAAGCCCAAAGCCCCTGTTCGAAATGTCCGGACAGGGGCTAAGCAACGTAAATACGTTTCCACATATAAATTTTATTTTCCACCAATTCCATTTTTGCAAAGCAAACTATTCCCATTTGTTACATCCTTCCTCCTTGTGGAAATAGTCTATGTACCCCCTTTCCAGCGATGCAGTGTTGCATCTTTTTTGCGCCTTTCTATTGCCCCGACAGTCACAATTCTGTACTCTGCACGTGCATTTTAGAGAATGCCTTTATGTCTTTTCGTCAGAAACAAAGGGATTTAAAAATGGATATACTTGCAATACGTGACCATTTAATTGCAACGGTTATGCGCCGGATTGATGATTCAATAGACAGCAGAGCTGAGGCGCTTAGAGAATTTATGGACGTAACACTTCCAAATATTGAAAAAGATGCTTCTGCTGAAATTTCTCAGTATATTCCAACATTGCCGGATACTATTTACAAAAACTGGGCTGAGATGTTTGCAGACCGCATGTTGCAAACGGTTAAAACAGACCAGCTTGCTGACATGTGTGACAACACAGAAGAAAGCAACGCAACCATCGCACTCGTATATCTCATGTTCATGGAATCAGAACGTATGGAACAACAAATTGCTAACGACTTGTCTGAACTCGGCGTGACAGCCGGTAACACAGACGAAGTCGGCAATTTCCTTGGTGACTATCTTCGGACAGCGCTGGGCACGCGAGGAGAAGAGCAGCTACGCTAAGGCATACAAAAATCTTTTCACAAAAGCACATACACATAATTTTCTATAAGAATATGCAGGTATTCTTATCAGCAGTCTAAAAAAAAGACCAAATTCCGCATAGGGGTTTGGTCTTTTACATTGTTGCCATGTAACCTAGCAACGAAGCACAATTTCGTTCTTGTAATATCAAGCTACTTCAGTTCTACTCGCAGACCATCTGGTTCTGAGATAAGATGAACCTGATCTCCTGTTAGATTCAAATCGTGATCCATCCCTTGGAAGAGAGACGCACGTGAAGTCCATTCATCATTCACAAAAACTTCTTGTGCTCCGCCATTTGACTCAAAACGTAACTGCGTGCCATCTTTAAGGGTAAGCATTTCTGTTTCACGAAGAACTACTGGCAGGTCTCTGTATGTAAACGTCATAACGTCCTCCTTTTCCATGTGGGCAATACGTTTTAACACCAGTAAGTAACTACTAACATACCATACGCACGAAAGAGAGCATTCTTTATAATGTCAAACTCACAAAAAATTATTGCGCAAGACCTTGGCCTTGCCGAAAAGAACGTAGCTTCCGTACTCAATTTATTGGCAGAAGGTGCAACAGTTCCCTTTATTGCCCGCTACAGAAAAGAAGCCACTGGTTCGCTGGACGAAGTTGCAATTACAGATATTCGCGATAAACATGACGCGCTGACAGCTCTCAACAAGCGTAGAGATGCCATCATATCAGCTCTCACTGAACGTGACCAGTTAACAAACGAACTATCAAGTGCCCTGCAAAAAGCCGAAGCTCTTTCTGAACTTGAAGATATTTATCTGCCATATAAGCCGAAACGTCGTACAAAAGCGCAAACAGCTCGCGAACGTGGACTAGAGCCATTAGCGAATCTTATTTTTGAACAAGACAATTGCAAGCTGGATTCACTCGTAGCAGCATATATTTCGGATGAAAAAGACGTTCCAGACACTGAAGCCGCCCTTCAAGGTGCACGTGACATCATTGCGGAACGCATAAGTGAAGACACACAAACACGTACAGTCTTCCGCAAAATTTTTGCCGTAAAAGGCGTATGTTCATCCAAGTTAGCACGCGGAAAAAAAGAAGACGAAGCAGCTACCTATAAGGATTACCTCAATTGGGAAGAACCAGTTGCGAAAGCACCAAGTCATCGTCTACTTGCCATGTTCCGTGGTGAACAGGAAGGCTTGCTCAGCCTGTCTATCAGACCGGACGACGGAGCTGCAATTACCGCACTGACTAACCACTTTGTGGGTTCCCGTAACGACTGTGGCAAGCAAGTTGCTATTGCATGTGAAGATGCATACAAACGTCTGCTCGCCCCTTCGCTGGAGAATGACATTCGCGGCGAATTAAAAACACGAGCTGACATTGAAGCAATCTCAGTCTTTGCCTCAAACCTCCGCGAGCTACTACTCGGAGCACCGCTTGGCCAAAAACGTGTACTGGCTCTAGACCCAGGATTCCGTACAGGTGCGAAGCTGGTATGCTTGTCCGAGCATGGTGATCTACTGCACAACGAAACCATTTTCCCGACATCCGGTGCTGGTAAAGAGGCGCAGGCTGGCGAACGCGTGCGAGCACTTGTCAAAAAGTTTAACATTGAAACAATTGCAATAGGTAACGGAACTGCATCACGGGAAACCGAAACCTTCGTCCGCAATCTCAATCTCCCTGATGTGACCGTCAATATGGTCAACGAATCCGGCGCGTCAATATATTCCGCATCGGCTGTCGCCCGTGAAGAGTTTCCAAACGAAGACATCACCGTACGCGGTGCTGTTTCAATTGGTCGCCGTCTCATGGACCCGCTTGCAGAGCTCGTAAAAATTGATCCAAAATCGATCGGTGTTGGTCAGTATCAGCATGACGTAAACCAGACTGAACTCAAAAAATCACTCGACGACGTTGTTGCCTCATGCGTTAACAGTGTCGGTGTAGAATTGAACACAGCCAGCAAGGAATTGCTCACACATGTATCGGGTCTTGGTGCTGTTTTGGCGCAAAACGTAATCAACTACCGCACAGAAAACGGTGCCTTTACGTCACGAAAAGAGCTCCTTAAAGTTGCTCGACTTGGCCCTAAAGCATATCAGCAATGTGCCGGTTTCTTGCGCATTCATGACGCAAAAAATCCGTTAGACGCATCAGCTGTGCATCCGGAATCATACAAAGTTGTTGAGCAAATTGCGAAAGATTTGGCTTTAAGTCTTCCCGATCTTATTGGAAAACCAGATCTAAAATCTAAAGTTCTGCTCCAAAACTATGTCACAAAGACCATCGGCCTACCGACACTCAACGATATTATAAGTGAGTTGGCACGTCCCGGACGTGACCCCCGTGAGCAATTTACCGAGTTTAAATTTGCCGATGTACACAAAATTTCTGATCTACACGAAGGCATGATGCTACCCGGAATCGTTACAAATGTTACAAAATTTGGTGCGTTTGTAGACATCGGCGTGCATCAGGACGGTCTCGTTCACATCTCACAACTTGCTGACCGCTACGTCAGTGATCCGTCTGAAGTTGTGCGGGTGCAGCAAAAGGTAACCGTTAAAGTACTCGAAGTAGATGCACCTCGGAAACGTATCTCACTCAGCATGAAAGATCTCGACAACTAGCTTAGAAGTCAGCAGCATTTGTACCCCGACGGCCTTTGACGTCCCACCAAGCCTGTCTCAAACAGACTGAGTGAAACTGCCCCTTGCAACGCATAAAATAAAAGAAGCTCCCTGAACACATTCAGGGAGCTTTTATATCTTCTATGTGGCTAATACTTATTCAGCGTTAGCATCCTGTTCGCGAATCTCAACGCGTCGGATTTTGCCGGAGATGGTCTTTGGCAATTCCTTTACGTAGTTAATGATACGCGGATATTTGTACGGTGCAGTCACTTTTTTTACATAGTTTTGCAGCTCTTTAGTCAGTTCATCAGACTCAGTGTAGTCTGGAGCCAATACTACGGTGGCTTTTACCAACTGCCCACGCAGATCGTCCGGCACGCCGGTAACTGCCGCTTCAATAACAGCTGGATGTGCGATAAGAGCGGATTCAACTTCAAAAGGTCCGATACGATATCCTGAAGACTTAATAAGGTCATCCACTCGGCCTAAGAACCAGAAGTAACCGTCTTCGTCCATCCATGCTTTATCGCCGGTATGATAGTAACCGTCGAACATAACAGATGCTGTTTTTTCTGGATCTTCAAGATAGCCTGAGAACAAACCGACTGGAGCACCGTCTGAAGTTTTTACGCAAATTTCACCTTCCTGACCTGGATTGCAGATGTTGCCTTCAGCGTCCTTCAGTACAACATCCCAGCCCGGTGCAGGTCTTCCGATGGAACCTGGCTTTGCTTCCATGCAAGGGAGAGTAAGGATTTGCAGAGTAGTCTCTGTTTGTCCGTACCCTTCATAAATTGGTAGTCCGGTCATTTTCTGCCACTCAAGAAATACGCTGTCGTTCAACAACTCGCCTGCTGTTGTGCAATGGCGTAATGCTGACAAGTCGTACTTAGTGAGATCCTGACGGATGAGAAAGCGATATACGGTTGGAGGTGCGCAGAAGGTAGTAACTTTATGCTCTGCTAATTGTTCAAGCAATGCAGATGGTTCAAACTTTCCACGAAAATCCCATACGAACACGGCGGCACCAGCCATCCACTGCCCATAGAATTTACCCCAGACTGCTTTACCCCAACCTGTGTCTGCCAGAGTCAGATGAAGATCACCTGGTTCCAAATCATGCCAGTGAGCACCAGTAACGTAATGTCCCATTGGATAGGTGTGCATATGTTCAACCATTTTCGGCATACCGGTTGTACCGGATGAGAAGAAAATGAGCAGCGGATCATTGCCACCTGAATTACGCTCCGGCTCTTGCGGGCGAGGGAACTCTGACGGACCAGATGCAACAAGTTCATCGTATGCATGCCAGCCATCTGCAACTGAATCGCCACCAGCCTGCACTAGACAGGTCAATGAAGGACAAGTAGCACGTGCAGCTTCAACACGTTCTGCCACGGAATCTTCGACGATCATACCGCGAATATTGGCGCGACGAACACGGAAATCGATATCTTTTACAGTCAACTGTGAAGGAGACGGAACAGGTACAAGCCCAAGCCTATGGCAAGCAAGCATGGACACCCAGAACTCAACACGGCGGTACAGAATAAGCATAACTCTGTCGCCCTTTTTGAGCCCTTGTGTTTCTAAGGCACCAGCAAGTTTTGCGGATTGTTCCTGAAACCATGCAAACGAGTAGTCTTTGCGGATGCCTGCATCGTCAACATGCACCATCGCAAGACGGTCTGGATCTTCATCTGCGATGGAATCCAAAACATCAAATGCAAAGTTGAAATTATCAGGAACAGTTAGAGAAAACTCGTGCACAAACTCTTCATAGCTGGAACTGGAAAACTTTTTCATCACTCTATCCTTATCCCTCTTGGGGATACCATTCACCACCAGAGGTGGTATTAACGTAATAACTTTTGACAACATCCCCTGTGTCATGTCCCCTTCCGGCGTGCATTTGCACTTGCGGGGGTGCAGCAGTTCAATCACTGCACCGGAAAGAAACTAGCTAATAACGTCAAGAAAGGTTGCTGATTCACCATCTAAGCCACGCAGTGCATGAGCAATACGTGAGTCAAAATAAATGGAGTCACCTGCTTCTAGTTTATGGCGTTTTTGATCAAGCCATACTTCCAACTTGCCTTCGAGCAGGTAAATAAATTCCTGACCGCTATGCTCGTTCCAAGTAAGCTCGTTTAAATCTTTTGCAGGAACAGTTACGAGGAACGGCTCCATCTTTTTATTAGTAAAACGTGCAGCAAGGTTGAAGTAGTCGTAATCAACTCGACGTTCAACGCTAAGCCCTTCACCTTTTCGCACGAGTGTATAGTCATGAAGATGACCTTCCTGACCTGTGATGAGTGACGTAAGGTCAACACCACAGGCTGTTGCTACATCTTTAAGATAGCTAACAGGAATTTCGGTTTCACCCTCTTCGTACAGTGCCACGGTATCAGGTTTTACTCCAATTTTTTCGGAGAGCTCTTCTACCGTCATGTCTACTGCTTCACGAAGACCAAGTAATCGAGGAGCAATATCTTTATATGCTTTATTTTCGTGCATATTTCCTCCAAACTGACAATGCAATATCTTGCTCTGAGCAGCGTTATTACATTTTTGTTAAAAAGCAAAGCTTTTCTTCCTCTACCAATCCGTCAGTTTTGCAATCAGTTACGTACAATAGCCAATGGGGATGTAAAGCAAGGTGCTTTAAATTGTACACTCCTGAAAAACAAAAAAGGCGCGTGCCGCATCGAGCGGTACGCGCCTTATCACAAACAAGACTTACGACCCCCGATTAGTTTCAGGGGGCGGAAATTCGTCCATTCTTTTCAATCATCTTCACTGTATTAGACACCTGACGACCAGTCGGTGTACTACGGCTCATTTCCCGTTCAAGATTTGTAATACCTTTCAACACAGTTGAATGGCGACGGTTAAACTGCAGACCAATCTGTTTCAAAGAGAGATCAGTATGCTTTCGAGCAAGGAAGAAGATGGTGTTGCGCGCTGTTACCAGCTCACGCTTACGGCTGCGTGAGTTAAGCTGATCATATGAAAGATCAAAACAGCTACATACACAACGTACAATTGAGTCCATATTCATGACGACTTCACGGGATGCGTAATGTCCGATGACGTCCCATGCCATGTCCATAGAAATACGTTCGTTCAGGATACGTGCTTTCAAGATGAGGTTGTGCAAGCAGCTCTCAATCTGACGTACATCCGAATGAATGTTTTCTGCAAGCAAATCAGTCACGTTTTCTGGCAAATCTACCTGATAAAGACGCGCTTTCTTGCAAAGAATATCGCGGCGGGTTTCAAAATCCGGTTTATCAATAACAGCAAGAAATCCTGAGCAGAAACGGGAAACAAGCTGGTTATCTACGTCTTTTAAATCACGCGGGGCAAAGGAACTGGACAGTACAACGCGGGAACCGCGGGACTGCAAAGATTTAATTGTTGCAAGAACTTCATCCTGCATACGTTCTTTACCCTGAAGGAAGTGAATATCTTCGAGCAACAGAAGGTCAATATCACGATAGCGAGTCTTGAAACGTTCTGTGTCACGATGTTTAAGAGAAGTGACGAGGCCTGTAGCAAACTCTTCAGCGGTGAGATATTCAACTCTTGGGTTGACACGGTTACTATGCTTACAAAGCTGACCGCCAACTGCCTGCATGAGGTGAGTTTTACCAAGCCCCGGTGCAGAGCTCAAAAAGAGTGTGCTGCAAGAAAGAGAATCACGTGTAATCCCTTGCGATGCGGCGAAAGCAAGGTCGTTGCTCGGTCCAACTACAAAACTGTCGAAATCAAATCGCCAGTCAAGGGCTTTAGAAACCAGTGTGCGTTCTACAGGAAGTTGCTGCTGTACAACTCGTTTGTTATCAGCACCAAAAAGCACCGGAGCAGACGCAGTCTGAGGTTCAGACACACGTGCAGCTTTAGGCGCAGCGGTTTGAGCGTGAGTTTTTGGCTTTACAATAGCTTTAGCGGCACCGGCAACAACAGTAATAGTCGGACGTTCACCCATAACACTAGAGGCAGCTTCCGCAATATCGTTCATCAGGCGCTCACGCACCCATGAAGCAACGAAATCATTAGAAGCTGTCAACCGGATGGTTGTACCATCGACTTCAGCGTGTAGTGGTGAAATCCATACTTTGAAAATGCCGGGGTTAAGGCTTTCTTGTAGAATTTCTCGGATTTGGCCCCAAATATCAATCATGGGGATGTTCCTACGTTCTTTCATGCTATTCCGCAATTCGAGTTAAACCAGTGATACCCGTTAGTCTCTAAACAGGTGCTATCATCCGGCTAAGTTTGACAATATCTCGATTTATCTACCTTTTTTAGCAAAACACTATTTTCAGGCGAATTATTCGACGCACGGACAACAAGTGTTGGCGCGGTAGACTTTATAGTTTCCACAGTTTTGTGGAAAAGTTTTCCACAATTAGTATTGTCGAAAACTGAAGAATTCGCCTTTTAAAGCTAATATTCGAAAAAGGCAATCATCTGACGCACTTTTTATTCTAGCTTTTTTGTAAAAAGGTATGTGAGAATCGCACTGCAATACAACTCCCAGTATAAATACAAATCGAAACAATAAGTTTTTACGACGTGTTATAAAAAAATCAAGCTATTACTACGTCAGTTTTTTATTCACACATTGTAAATAGTAAATATACAACCAGCCAATATAAGGCAGTTATAAGCGGTGTGACCCGATTAGTTATGGAAGTGGGTACCGACCGCAGGTGAACTTCTCCCCTTCAGGGCAGTACTTCAACTTCTCGCAGCGAGCACCCGCATCTTCGAAGACACATGGCAACACGTCACGACAAATTTTAAGCATCTGATCCGCCAACCCTCTGATTTCCCACTGAGCTCTAGTACAACAGCGGTGCTCAAAGAAGTTAATAAGGCTGCGACAGTTCATTGTTACTACAATTTTGGATTCTGTAGCTTGCGGTAACACAAAGCGGGCATCTTCTTTTGCCTTCTCACCCCGTCCGTTATCTTCAAGAATTTGTTTTAATTCTTGATAGGCACCACCGACTTCATCTAAAAATTTTTCAAAGCGCGCTTTTGCTTCTGGAATCTTGGCAAAAGCAGGCGGCAAAATATAGTCGAACTCGCTTCCATCAACATAACGCTGACTCTGCTGAGAAAATGATGCTATGCGATGACGCACAAGCTGGTGTGTTAATGCGCGAGAAACACCCTCTATAGCAAATGTAAACGACACATGCTCAATAGGGCTGGCGTGACCTGATTCCATAACCTTACGGATAAATGCCGCTTGTTTTTCAGCAGAGATATCTCCGTCAACAAGCTTAGTGTGCATATCACCCACAAATCCTGCATGGTAGCACTGTCTGAATGCTGCATAAATAACTGCCATTGGATCTGGAGTTGAGGCAACAAGTTCTACCCTGCATGTTTTCTGAGGCATATTTTCTCCTAGGTTATGTGTTCTCGGCACTATCCTATGCCAGAAATTTTAAATGACGATACGCTTTAGCCGTTGCCACGCGGCCACGATGCGTACGCTTAATAAAACCACATTGGATCAGGTACGGCTCGTAAATATCTTCAATTGTCTTAACGTCTTCAGAACAGGCAACCGCCAGCGTCTTAGCACCTACGGGGCCACCGCCATAATGTTCAATAAGAACACTCAGCAGCTTTCTGTCCATCTGATCAAGACCACTTTCATCAACGTCCATCATCTTCAACGCGCTACTGGCAAGCTCTGCATCGACAGTTCTGCCACCTTGCACTGTCGCAAAGTCGCGCACTCGACGCAAAAGTCTGTTTGCAATACGAGGCGTACCACGGGAGCGACGACCAATTTCTAATGCGCCGTCCGGTGCTATTTCTACGCCTAAAATGCGTGCTGTACGGGTGACAATTTTTGAGAGCTCTTCCGGAGAGTAAAACTCCAATCGGCAGATTACGCCAAAGCGATCGCGCAGCGGTGAAGACAATAATCCGATGCGGGTTGTGGCTCCTACCAGAGTGAAGGGTTCCAAGTCAATCTTTACAGTACGTGCTCCCGGTCCCTGTCCGATAACAAGATCAAGCTTGAAATCTTCCAAAGCAGGATACAGCACCTCTTCAACGCTGATAGGCATACGATGAATTTCGTCCACAAACAAAATGTCGTTAGGCCCTAAGTTCGTCAAAATTGCTGCTAAGTCACCACTGCGTTCTAAAACTGGTCCTGAAGTCGAAACAATATTAACCCCAAGCTCTTCAGCCATAATTTGAGATAATGTTGTCTTACCAAGCCCTGGATTACCATAAAACATGGTGTGATCCATTGCCTGCCCACGAGTTTTAGCAGCCTGAATGTATACTTTTAAATTTTTGCGCAGCTCTTCCTGACCAATAAAGTCATCAAGAGACGAAGGACGAACAGACTCATCCATGCAGATATTCTGGTCAGTATCCATTCCTATCCCTTTGCAAGAGCTTTAAGGGCACTACGCAGAGCACTACCCACATCGAGATCCGGCTCATTTTTCAAAATAGTTTTGAGCAACGGCGCAGTTTCGTCTTCGCCGTAGCCAAGGTTCGCAAGACCATCCAAAGCGTCACGGTACACACTTGTTGCAGGCATATCGCCTTTGCCGGATACAACAGGCATTTCGTCCACTTTAAGCTTGTACTTTAATTCAAGAAAAATATGCTGTGCGCCTTTTTTGCCAATGCCGGACACCTGTGTCAGCGCATTAATATCTTCTTCAAAAACAATACGACGCAAATCATCTGGACGATATACAGACAAAATACCCAGAGCTGTCTTACCACCGACTTTTGAAATGGAAATTAGCGTGGTGTACATCTGGCGCTCGTCCCATGACTCAAAGCCGTACAGTTCCAACGCGTCCTCACGCACAACTGTGTACGCGAATACTGCGATGTCGCCGCCTTTAGCAGGTACACGGCTCATTGTATGGGCTGGCAAACGCACTTCGTACCCGACACCACCTTCGGTGACGATGACGACACTCTGCTCCGTTGCCTCTGCAATTTTACCTTCGAGATATGCGATCATAATATGTACTTTGAAGAAATTTTTTGTATGAATTGAACCGGAAACAGCAACATTGCACCAGCAGCCATCAACCGCTTCCGGCTATCAGGTGTCTATTACCCAAGACGCTTCAATAAATAAAGCTGGTTTTACATTTGAAACATTCTGATTCAAGAAATCTGTTACGATCAGCGGTGCCCTTTGAGTTTATACACAAAATCACACGCCTCTTTCCCCAATACCACAGTATATTAATGAAAGCACGTTGTTAGAATCTAGAAGCACACCTAAAGATATTTTGTGTATCGACTTGTATTGAGATGGCAGACTGCAGCAGCAAGAGCATCAGATGTATCCAGAGCCCATTTCGGCTGTTTCACACCTAAAATTTGAGCCACCATAAATGCGACCTGCTCTTTAGCAGCACGACCGCCACCGACAATAGTCTGCTTAATTTTTGTAGGCTCGTAGCTGAATACTTCCACATCATTCGCAGCACATGCAGCAAGTGCTACCCCGCGAGCCTGACCAAGCTTTAGTGCAGATGCAGGGTTTTTAGCCGTAAATACGTTCTCTACTGCCGCAACGGACGGTTTATGCAATCGTACTATCGCATCAAGTTCTTTGAATATTACTCCCATTCGACGCGCAAAATCCTTATCTGTAGCGCGGATAGCACCACAATCTATCAATTTCACCACGCCGGAAATCTCTTCTATCACGCCCCACCCCATAACACGGGAACCAGGGTCAATGCCAAGCACTCGATTAACAGTCAAAGCGTACTCCATTGTTCACATAATGATGTATTCTAAACACTCACTATGAAGCCTTGCTAACATTACGTCCACAGAAGTTCTGTACAACTTCAAGTTAGGACACACCAATAAAAAAGGAGAGAGTTAAAAACTCTCTCCTTCCTATAATTCATTCTTTGCAATTACGAGAACTTGTTAAAGCCTAAGCTAACTTCAACAGGTAAAGTTACTCACATAATCGCAGTCAAGAGGGCGTCCCTCATGCAGGGATGCTAGAGGCTGCCCCACCGGAGGCATAAAAGCCCGCCTTGCGAAAGGCTCAAACTTACTCAGCGTTAAGTTCAGCCATTACTTCGTCAGAAACGTCCATGTTGGTGAACACGTTCTGTACATCGTCATTCTCTTCGAGAAGATCGATAAGACGGAGCATTTTTCTTGCACCATCAGCATCAAGCTCAATGGTATTCTGAGGAATTTTTGCCATTTCAGCAGATTCAATTGCGATGCCAGCTTCTTCGAAAGCGGTGCGAACAGCTTCCATGTCAGTTGGTTCACAACGGATATCCCATTCTTCAGTTTCTTCGATAATATCTTCTGCACCAGCTTCAAGACCGATATCCATCACCTGTTCTTCAGTAACAGCATCTTTCTTGATAATAATCTGGCCTTTGTTATCAAACATCCAAGCAACAGAACCAGCTTCGCCCATGTTACCATTACCTTTGTTCAAGGTGTGACGCATTTCAGCAACGATGCGGTTTTTGTTATCAGAAGCAACTTCAATAAGAATAGCTACGCCACCAGGACCGTAACCTTCATAGTTGATTTCATGAATATCGCCACCAGCAAGTTCGCCAGTACCTTTTTTGATTGCGTTATCAATCTTATCTTTAGGCAGGTTTACTGCTTTAGCAGCAGCAATAGCAGAACGAAGGCGAGGGTTGTTAGCAATATCGCCACTAACTTTAGCAGCAATGATGATCTCTTTTGCTGCGCGAGTGAACTGCTTAGAACGAACAGCGTCCTGACGACCTTTACGATGCTTAATGTTAGCCCATTTACTATGTCCAGCCATGTTTCCTCCTTACGTCGTTGCAGCTAACGCACTGCAACTGGAACAATAAAAATAAATACACCCACAACCATTCTGGGTGCCAAAAATCAAAGGGAGTCGGTTAAAGTTAACGGTTAGTATTCGTATTCGAATTTTTTTCCGTTAAACCCAAGACCAACATAAAAAGTTTCCTTGCTTTCATCACGTGAGCTTTTAGGCTTAAAAGACTTCACTGTTTTGAAATACTTACGCATGCTTTTTGCGTAGTTTTCCACATCAGGTCCCATAAATATTTTTACAATAAAGCTACCTTCAGGCTTAAGGCAATAGCAAGCCACGTTAAGCGCTTCGTAACAAAGCTCGGCAGAACGAGCTTGGTCTGTAAATTTATGGCCTGTTGTATTAGGTGCCATATCGCTGATCACAACATCAAACGGCATGATTTCAGCAAGTACGTCTTCAAATTCCTGAGAACGCTCAAATACGTTTTCCTGCATAAAGCGAACGTTCGGTGGAAATACTGTTTCAGTGGTCTGAATATCAGCACCGATAACAAGTCCTTGCGCACCAACTTTCTCAGCAGCACCTAAAGACCAGGAACCTGGAGCAGCGCCAAGATCAAGTACCTTCATGCCCTTGGAAAAGATAGCAAAACGCTTATCAATTTCTTTCAGCTTATATACTGATCTTGCAGGATAATTATCTTTTTTAGCCTGCAAGAAGTAATGATCACGATATTTTTTCATAATAAAACCTGTGCATTTGTACAGTAAAGCGCAGTCAACGCCAAGCGACTTAAAACCAAAAGTCGTAGTATATTACAATGCTGCCATCTTTTGGTGGTAAAAAAAGCAGCACAAATGGAGTTGATGCGCGTGATCACACCAAAGGGTTCTTTAATGTGTCAGGTAATCCGCAATGGATGTAAAGGGAAAGTGAAATTTCTGCAAGTTTAACGCTACCGCGCGTTCAAAGCTGCAAATTGAGGATTCAACCGCAACCCTTCAATGGCGATACGGGCACATGCCTCTGCATCAGACCCAGCGTGGTGGTGCTGAAGCGTGATTCCTAAATGACCGGAGACGGTATTCAGCTTGTGGTTCACTAAACCCGGCCACACTTGCCGCGCTAATTTAACGGTGCATAAAAAACGCTCATCCGCTACTGGCATCCCTGCTGCGGTAAGGCAGGCTGAAAGAACAGAGCGGTCAAATGATGCGTTATGTGCTGCCACAAAATCTACCCCTTTGAACAGCGGAGTGAACTGCGGCCAAACATCTGCAAACACAGGCTCATTCTCTACATCTTTCCAGTGGATGTTATGCACACGTACGCAGAACGGACTGAAGTTGCTTCGCGGTGGCTGAACCAGACGGTACAGACTGTCTACAATCTCACCATTTTCTACGCGCACAACCGCAACAGCGCAGGCGCTGTCACGTTTAGCATCAGCTGTTTCAAAATCGATCGCGGCGAATGTTCCTTTATATCCCGACATATTATTTGCCCCAAGGAAGTACGGGAACCGTGGAAATTGAGTTTTTAGGCGAACCTTCTACCACACGGTCACTATAAGAGAGGTACACAAGCACATTTCGCTTAGCATCGTAGAAACGTACAACCTGCATTGTCTTAAAAAGCAATGACGTGCGTTTTTTAAATACGGCTTCACCATCTTCTTTACCAGCTCGTACACGTGCCGGAATATTAATCGGCCCAATTTGGACACAATCAACAGAAGCATCTGATGTATCTTCTGCAAGCCCTAATGATCCGCTTACTCCGCCTTTTTTTGCACGGCTCAAATAACAGGTTACCCCGTTAATATCTGGATCATCGAAAGCTTCTATAACAATCTTATCATTAGCTCCAAGCACCTTAAATACGGTACTCACAGAACCAATATCTTCTGCTACAGCAACAGAAGTCATACTAAGCACAATTGCCATGCTCAGTAGTATCGTACGTAATTTCATACGTTCTCCTCTCCGAATAAATTCAAGACAGCGATTCAACCGTAAAAAAGGCATTTTTGCAAGCTTTGCGCGTTTTCCGGCACAGGCTCGACCGTATCATTGGAGTTTTTTTTAGTTGATGTACACTAAAACCATATATGCCCTCTGTGTGAAACCTATGTTTGTATACAGGTTATATTCACACAATTTTTTGCGAGAATAACTAAACAAGGAGACTACCATGCTCCCGGAAATTAATAAGATTCTTCTTGCCACTGACCTTTCCGACGATGCCGGAGTCGCTCTGCGCTACGCCATTAGTCTGTCAGAAAAATATAATGCCGAACTCATTATGCTCCATGTACTCCCAGACATGAAAGACCAAGTGTACCTGAACTCCGGATTCGACTTTGCTGCTATTTATGATGATAAGACATTAAAAGCCCTGCTTGATGCAGGTACCGAAAAAGCCAAAGAAACAGTATCCAGCCTTATGCAACAACAATGCGACGAATTGACTGAAGGCAAATCGCAATGTGCAAACATTAAGCTTACGCCAATCATTTCTTCCGGCAGTGCTATTAAAATCATTACGGAACACGCAAAAAATTGCGACCTCGTAGTTATGGGAACCAAAGGGCACAGCAAACTTGGCGGTATTCTTGTCGGTAGCGTAGCACAAGGTGTTATTGCAAAAAGCTCTACGCCGGTACTTGTTGTTCGTTCAACATAACTTTCAGCTTATCGGAGATAGCCATGCTGCCTCAAATTCGAAAAATCTTGTATGCAACAGACCTTTCCGAGCCTGCAAAAAATGCTCTTGGGTATGCTTTATCTATCGCGAAAGTATATCAGGCAGACCTTCTACTGCTGCACGTTATCCCAGATTGGGCACGGAACGTAACCCTAGGTTCCGGTCTCGACTTCGCGACTATTTATGACGAGGATACCTGGCTAAAAATTAAGGATGATGTTCTTAAAGCCAGTATGAAGCATGCAAAGGAACGTATTGAATCTGCCTATGTGCATTACAAGTACGAATTAGAAGCAGCAGGGGTTGCCACCAGTGTGCATGTGCATACCGGACACCCCGTCAACACCATTCTACAATTTGCAAATGAAGTAGATTTGATTGTCATGGGAACATACGGGCACTCCCGAATCGGCAGTTTTTTTGCGGGTAGTGTCGCTCAGGGCGTTATTGCCAAATCCAGCACCCCAGTCATGGTTGTACATTTAGAAAAAAATGGAAAAGCCAACCCATTGTAGTATCCAGCCTCAACCCAAAGAGGGTAGCACACTACGCGCTACCCTCTTTTTTATGCTCTTTTTTGTACACGACTTTTCTTTTAAAAGTTCACCGTTAACGATCTTAGTACTGAACATGCCGCCCACACGCTCCACAGATAATCGATACTAACAAAGCTTCGCGCCAAGAGGTACATCCTTGTCCACCCCGCATAAGACAATCTCGCCATCTTCATCCGCAAAGCCAGTCACTAGGCATTCAGACATAATAGGACCAATCTGCTTTTTCGGAAAATTTACCACCGCCATTATGAGCCGCCCTACCAACTCATCGGGCGCATAGTGCTTTGTAATCTGTGCGCTGGACTTTCGTAAGCCAATCTCTTCTCCAAAATCTATGTGCATTACATAGGCAGGCTTACGCGCCTCTTTAAAAACTTCGGCAGAGAGAATTTTACCCACGCGCAATTCAACCTTTTCAAACTCACTCCAAGTAATTGTTTCCATCTCTACCTCTCCTCTTTTGTTTCTAACGTAAGCTTTCCGCCAATTGATGCTGCAATTATGACCATCATCCCCACAATAACCTGCCAAGAGACTGCTTCCCCATGCACTACCGCCACTAGCAATACGGCAAGAGGTGGCGTTAAATAACTCAGGTAGCCAATAACAACCATATTCTCACCTCTCACAACCTTGACTCCACAAGTAGAATGAGAGCCCCAGCGGTACACATCCCAAATAAATAGCAGCAAAAATATTTTGTGTGGACGGGAACGGCTGAGCGGGACTACTCATGCATAGCATTGCTGACAATACAGCAGCATACACAGTGAATGCTGTCATGGGGTTCTGCCTGCCCTTTAGATAGGACAAACCGACTGAAAAACTTGCCCATATAAGCCCGCATGCAAGAGATAACATATACCCCTGCATATACTGTTTACTTATGACAAGTTCTTTCCCCGCTGCAATCACTAATGCCGCTTCCACCATTCCAACAATAGCCGTCAGAAGTATGCTGAGATTCAATTTCCTCAGCAAGAAGCAAGACCATAGATAATAAAAAAATCTGCCCTCTCAGGCAGATTTTTTTATTCTAACAACTTGTTACCATGTACAATTAAACAGCTGAGGAGATTTCACCCTTCAGTGCTCTATCTTCTTCCACCATACCTGCCACTTTTTCAGTAAGCCGCAGAAGCTGGTTAGAGAAACTGGCTTCATTATCGTACCACGCTACTAACTTAAGCATTGTTCCGTCCTGAAGTGCAGTCAACTGCCCATCAACAACAGAGCCAAACGTGGAACCATTAAAATCGCATGAAACAAGCGGTTCTTCTGTGTACCCGAGATGCTCGTTTGCTGCTTCACGCAGCACCTTGTTCACAGCATCTACAGTGGTCGATTTTTCCAGTTCGAAAACACAATCAATCATTGCGACACTTAATGTCGGAACACGGAAAGCAATCCCCTGCAATCTTCCTTTCATGTCCGGAATAACTTCTACCACAGTTTCTGTAGTACCTACAGGGGTGGGAAGCATATTCATATGACACGCACGGGCGCGACGAAGATCTGGGTAGTCATCATCCAGAAGCATCTGACGTTGCGTAGCTGGATGGATGGTTGTCATGTACCCTCGTTTTACACCAAAATGCTTATGCAGTTGGTGCAACGGGAGTGCCAGACAGTTTGTGGTACACGATGCATTTGAAATAATGTGGTGGTCCGCGCGCAAATCTTGCTCGTTTACACCCATAACAATAGTTACATCAGCTGTTGGCGCGGGACAGGCAACAATCACCTTTTTAGCGCCACAAGCCATATGTTGCTGACAATGTTCGCGGGCTGCAAAACAGCCTGCCGCTTCTATTACAATGTCACATTCGCTCCAGTCCCACTCATGACAAGCTTTCTGGGTAGCGGACACAAAAGAATTGTTCAGCATAAAGCCGCCCTCAACACTTTCGGCGTCCATAAAACGACCATGAACAGAATCGTACCGTAATAGATGCGTCGCATCTTCAGCGGACATGAGATCGTTAACCGTTACAAGGCGCAAGTTCTCATGTCCAGAGAGTAGGCGGGTCAGATACCGGCCAATTCGGCCGAATCCATTAATCCCAATAGTTACAGGCATCTCTCCCCCAGCTGAAAAACACTACATGTCGAACGAATGGGGACCGTTCGACAACCGAAGGGGCTAGGCTTCCCAAATTTCAATGCTTTCATCGGAGATTTCAATATCTTCAATAAAAGCACTTGCGAATCCTTCTTCACCTTCCGGAACGATGACGACAAACTGAATATCGTGACCATCTGCATGATCTGCAAATGCTTTAAAGCGCTCAGCGGTTTCTGGCAGTGCAAAAAAATCTTTTGTAACAACATCAAAAATAAATTTAACGTTCTTTCTGTTCGTTGCCTGCAACTCCGGCATAAAGCCGTTTACTTCTTCAGGTTCATCATACCCTTCGAACCCATAGGTGCGAACATTCTGATAACCGGAATCCAGTAACGCTTCTAATGCGGTTTCTACTAATTCGTCACGCAGTTGTATCACGTCATCATGCATATTTTTCTATGACCTTATAATATATAGTAAAAGATAATATCCCGATGCAAGCCACACATGCAAAACGGGTCTCGTAATTTCAGCATACACTCGTACTGCATAGCTAATCCCAACTGCTTGGTCAGTCAAGACGAATACTCGCGGGGGTTGCGGTTTTTCATCCTATTTTGGCTAGTTAATGCTACAATTATTTCTGTACTTTTCTGCCCGACGACCCTGAACCAATTGCGGCTACGGCATAAATAACGAAAGTTTGAGTATAAAACATCTCTCAAGTACCGCTGTTATATTTTATATCAACTCGTCTCAATATCTCCATAAGTTTTTTTTGATTGCACTATGATAAAATCAGCGTAAAGTGGCTCTTGCCGCCACTGTTTTCTTAAAAATGAGACTGACGTTCTCACTTAATGCTCTACTTTTCATCTTGTAAGAGCGCCTCAACAGCCCGGCTACTACAAAAATTTATGTGTAATCCCTCTGCAGTATTGCTTGCTGCAGAGGGATTATTACGTCTTTAATGCAATATACCGTCTTTATACGACTTACGCGGTAGCCTTTTCTAAAATGTATATGTGCTGGACTGTTAGCACTTACTCATTTTCTATGGAATAATTTGCAGACTATTTTGACTATCATACCAATTCCTCGTAGTCTTGGACTAGGTATGGAGGACTCATGAACTTTCGACAGCTAGAACTTTTCCTTTCCCTTGCCAAAACGCCTAACATTTCTGTTGTGGCGAAAGAGCATTTTCTCACCCAATCTGCTGTTTCAGTTGCCATCAAAGGACTGGAACAGGAACTTAGGGTTCAGCTTTTTGATCGTCTCAATCGTAGACTGAGCTTGAACTCCAATGGGCGGTTACTGCTCCAAAATCTCGAACCTGTTATGGAAAACTTCCATAACGTACTTCATTCGTTTGAAGGAGATTTGCTTACCGGCATTCTGAAAGTAGGGGCCTCGTCAACAATTGCCGACTACATACTACCGCAAATTCTTTTTGAAGTTTCAGACTCATACAACAAAGTCACCATTGAAACTGTCTTCTCCAATCCACAAGTTATTATCGAAAAGGTAGAGAACGGCGATGTTGATCTTGGACTGGTAGAAAAAGAAATTCCCAACAAACTTCTTATCTATACTCGCCTTTGCGAGGACGATCTCATCATTGTATCCACAGATGAGAATCTGGCCAAGAACGGTCCGTACGACATTGAAGAATTGCTCGATAAAAAATGGATCATCCGTGAATCTGGTGCCGGAGTTCGAGACGCTCTTGAAGAGTACATGGGCCCGTTAATGAGCAAGCTTAATGTGGTACTGGAATTAGATCACACGGAATCAATTAAACGTATTTTACACAACCCAAACACTATTTCCTGTATGTCTCCGTTTGCGATCCAGAGAGAACTGGACAATGGTGAAGTGTTCCCTATTGAAATCAAGGGACCACCGATCAGCCGTTACTTCTACTCTGTTACTCACAAAGTAAAATATCGCACTCGCTTGCTGGATAAATTTGAAAAAGCTGTAACCTCGTATCTGGATACAGACAAACTTCTCTACAGGAACTAATGCCAGCGACTTGCAAACTATAACATTCGCACGTAGACTTTTAGGTAGATTATTATTCAAAAAGGATAAGCGCAATGTCATGGAATGAACTGGTACTCGTGGTGGGACAAGACTGGATGTTATTTGGCCTTGCTTTCATTTTATTATTTATGTTTTTACGCCGCACTCTGCGCGTAGGTGGTTTCTTAGGATTTACCGGAGTTATTACTACTGTCGCTCTTCTGACCATGCTTTCGTGGATGCAGTGGAACAGATACCAAGTTTCAAACTCTATTGTACAGATTATCATAACAGATAACCCTACATTTAGAATCCTGACTCCAACGCAGGAACCAATCTTTAAGCCCGTCATCGTTACAATCGACAATGTTCGATATGTTACTGATGCCAACAACGAAAAATCGCAGAAATATCTGCCGTGGCGAGTCATCGCCATGCCTAAGTAGAGTATCGAAAAAAGCCCACCGGTTGGTGGGCTTTTTTTATCGACATAACATCCAGATTACGCACTTTTTTGCTTCCTGCAAAAGATACTGAGAGACGCTACCGAATAAGAAGGCATCACTGCGAGTAACACCACGTCGCCCGATTACAAGCGTATTATAATGCCCTTGCTTAAATTCATTCAAAATAGTCTTGGCAATCAAACGCTTCCGCTCTGGATCTTCCAGCGGCTCATCTCGTTCATCCAGCGTAACAAATTTATTAACGACACATTCCGGGTCAAGCTCGGACTGCTTTAATTCATCCACGATCTTATCATGCAATTGCATCTGCTTTTCATGTGCTTTGGCACATTCGTTTTTCCAAATGCCAGTATCGGGAAAAACAGAACAAGATGGCAGCTGCTCTACTGTTAGCACTAAAATAGAGTATTTCTTTTCGCACTTGTCCGCGATCAGCTCCATCAATTCCCGACAATACTTAAGGGCTTCACGGGCACTCTGACTGGCATCATATGCCACAAGAATTCGCAGTTCTTTCACTGTACATCTCCTTTCAGAACACAACGGACTTCTGCCGCTTATTCAACAAAAGTGTATCTCTCTGGTAATATTCTTTGCATGATAACTATAGTGTTATACTATTCCAGCAAGCTCATCCAAAACATAGTACAATTTATGCTTCTACTTTTAGATTATTACAGGAGTACAGTATGGAAAATAAATTCAAGCAGATATTACAGAATAGACGGGCAATCAATTTTTTTGATTCAGAACGCGAGGTGCCGGATGCCTTACTTAGAGAGCTAGTGGAAGACGCTACACATTCTCCATCCAGCTTTAATCTACAGCCATGGAACCTGATGGTATTGCGCGATAACGATGAGAAAATGCGTCTGCAAAAACTTGCAATGAATCAACCAAAAGTCAGCGAAGCACCTGTCACACTCATAGTTCTTGCAGATACTAAAGCGTGGGCTAAAGACAACGATGCATTTAACATCGTGCTGAATCATAAATTAACTGACGGAGAATTGAAGGAAGAACAGATAGACTGGTTCGAGGGTGTATGCGGGCGTCTTTACGGCCAGTCCCGCGATTTCGAGCTGGCGTTTGCAGTAAAAAATGCGGGATTCTTTGCCATGTCTCTTATGTATGCAGCCACTGCTAGAGGAGTTCAGACACACCCTATGGACGGTTTTGATCACGATGCAGTAAGAAAAGAATTCAATATTCCAGACAACTATTGGATCCCACTACTCATGGCTGTTGGCTATCACGCAAAAAATGCAGAAATTTTACCAGTAAAAAAACGTAAGTCGTTTGATGAACTGGTTCTTTCTTTTGATTAATATTCCCTGCGGTGGGCAGATATATGCCCACCGCAGAAAATGATCTTACAAACTTGCTCTTTCTGCTAATTCCAAACACATATCCGCTTTGTTAAGCGTGTAAAGATGGATACCAGGTGCACCGCCATCAACAAGCTGTCGAATCTGGTTCACGGCAAATTTTAATCCGGCCTCTTTTACAGCATCATCCCCACCCTTTGCATTTGCTTCTTCCAGAGAAAGGTAGAGTTGACCTGGAATATTTGCACCGCACAGAGTTAAAATACGACGGATAGAACCAAGAGACTGAATAGGAAGGATGCCCGGGATTACAGGCTTATTAATTCCGTTGCTACGCAGACGTGAAACAAAATCAAAATATTCACGAACATCAAAGAACAGCTGAGTAACAACAAAGTCACTACCTGCATCAATTTTAACTCGTGTGTAGTGCAGATCATCTGCAAAAGTTCGAGATTCTGGATGAGCAGCAGGATACCCCGCAACGGAAATACCAAAATCCGGATGTTCGTTACTTACGAGTTCTACGAGATCAGAAGCGTATCTAAACTGCTGGTCTCTCCAACTAAATTTCTCATCAGCAGGACAATCACCACGCAAAGCTAATACGTTGTGTACGTCTGCTTCCCGCAGCTTATTAATAAAACCGTTTATTTTTTCTTTAGAAGCACCTACACAAGTAAGATGTGCCATCGGTTCGATACCGGCATCATGCTTCATGCGTGAAGTAATTTCGAGGGTGTTATCCTGTGTAGAACCACCTGCACCATAAGTAACAGATGCGAACAATGGATTAAGCGCCTTCAAACGATCCACTGTAGAGAAAAAAGAATCCCATTGTTTTCTCTCTTTTGGCGGGAAAAATTCAAGCGAATAAAAAGGCTTACTCTGACTCTGAATGGCATCAATAATTTTCACAAAACTACCCTCAACATTTCTATTTAAACAACCCAGTATCACATTTTGATCATGTGATTACTCTTAATATATCAAGAGAACTTGATATGTCAATATTTAAATATAGTCATTTACTTTCGAGTAGACAGACCTCACAGTGAAGAGTATTAAACAGTTAAGAAAAAACATGGAACTTACATAAAGGAGCTGTATTTCCTATGCATGCTTGGCAGATTATCTATTTGGTTGCAGTTATTGCTCTTGCAGCTTTTGTACTTCTTCGTTCTCCTCAGGGAGCAGCTGGAAAAGTTATGACTTTTATGCTTAACTGGCTTGTGCCGTACACTTCAATCACCATTGCTTTTGTCGCAATTTTTCAGCAGGGCTTTTTGCCTGCTATTCCCTTTTTTGCCCTTGCCGGCTTCTGTTTTATCACTTTCTTAAAGCGAAGCACCAACGCAAGCATGGAATAAACAACTACCTAGTAACCACTTTATTGTTATTGCCGCACAGAACGTATCCCAAATGATTTACTACCGCCGCATAGCACTTTTAGTTGTAGCTGCTTTCATTCTAGTCTGCATCTCAACTCTTCCGCTTAAAGCTGAGGTCAACTGGACTACAGTTGCCAAAGGTTTGTCTTTGGCTGAAATCCCTGTTGAAAACGGCAGCTCTACTTCTGCTGCGATTACTGCACTTCGCATTTCTCCAGATGACTATGAATTTATGCTGCTCATGCGTTCCAGAGAAGGCGATTCTTTCACTCCGGAACAATGGGCCGCACGTTACGATCTTACGGCACTTATCAATGCCTCCATGTACCTTCCAGACAATTCCAAAAGCACGGGGTACATGCGTGACAAAGAGCATACTAACAACGGGTTCATTCACAATAGCTTCGGCTCGTTCTTTGTCGCAAACCCGACTCGAAAAGGCATCCCTGCTGTAGACATCATAGACAGACATCAGCAGCGGCATACTAACCTGCTTCCCAGCTATTCTACTGTAATACAAAACTATCGACTTTTCTCTGCATCACGAACACCTTTGTGGCCGGAAAAGGCTAGCGAAACGTCCATTGCAGCCGTCGCAAAGGACACCATCGGGAATATTGTATTTATCCATTGCCGCACACCGATGACTGTACGAAAATTTACAAAACGGCTTCTGGAGTCTCAACTAGAGCTAGTATCCGCCATGTATGTTGAAGGTGGACCGGAAGCGAGTATGTATTTAAAGACACCTAAAATTTCGCGCACATGGGCAGGACGTTATCTTGGAGATTTTTGGAATACCGAAAATAAACAATGGAATCTGCCTAACGTGTTAGGCATCCGCGCAAAGGTTGATCGCTAGTTACTTGATTTTGCATTCATGCCTTGGTAGTTCTTCAGCAGGTCTTCTAAATGGCTACATCATGTAGAACACGTTTGTTAGACCCAAAACGTTCAAACACACGGTACCTATCCGGTAGCGATACAAATACTTATTTACGTTAGGAGAGCGCATATGCCTCTTTATGATTTTGAATGCCAGAAGTGTAACGAAGTGTTCGAAGAAATTGCTTCTTCTGACTGCACTTCCGGAGAAACTTGTCCTGCATGCGGAAGCACTGACACAGTCCGTATGCTTTGCGCTCCAAGCCCAATTCCGGGTAGCGGCGTAAACCGTATACCAAGCACACTCATGCGCGGCGGCGGAGCAAAATTTGAAAAAGTTCCTATGCCTAAAAAACCAATTCCAAAATCAAAACCAGCCTGTCCATCTGGTGGTTGCGGAAGCTGTCCAGGCAGTTCCAATAATTAAAGAAAAAGAGCCGAAGCAAAAATGCTTCGGCTCTTTTTTTAGGTATGTACTATAATGATTGTCCACGTCTGCGTGTCCTGCGCTGCCAAGGCTCATGCCGATCCGGCATATACGGATCAACATGCACAAGCGCATCGGCAACATCATACTCGCTGCCTTGAAGTAGTGACTCTACTTTATCTGCAATAGCATGACCTTCTTCTACGGAAATGGCGCCATCGACAGAGATATGCAGATCAACGAACACTGCAAGCCCCTGGTAACGAGTTCGCACCTTGTGTACGTCCTGCACTCCTTCAACAGATGCTGCCAACAGCCTTAAGCTCTCAACAGTATCCTTCGGGACACCCTTGTCAGCCAGCTCGTTCACAGCAGGCATGGTAACTTCCCATGCTGCATGCATAATGAAAAACGCCACAATGATCGACCCGACAAGATCGACCCAATGCAATTCCGGAAATACAAGCGCTACAAGCACAGATAAACCTGCAGGAATAGAGCTAAGTGCATCACTTCGATGGTGCCACGCGTTAGCCACAACAGATGGAGCTTTATGCAGGAGTCCGTAATATGCTGTCCATCTATATAAAATTTCTTTCACAATGATTGAAGCCAAAGCAGCCCACAAAGCCACAAGCTTTACGTGTCGTAAATGTTGCTCAGAATACGCAATAGACGCATCAACAACAATACCGATGGCTACAGCGGCAAGCAGAAGCCCTATCCCAGCAGTAATAAGTGTTTCATATCGCTGGTGCCCATATGGATGTGCATCATCTGGAGGAGCAGTCCACATTCGAACCCCAATCAGCAAGGAAACATCCGTCACTAGATCAGAAAGACTATGAATACCATCCGCGGTAACAGCTCTACTGTTACCCATAATACCTGCCACAATTTTTACGATGGCAAGAAGGACGTTAACAATAAGCCCTATCCATGTAACTTTTGAAATAGCAGCGACTTGTTCCGCTCGTTTAGCTTCTTCTGTCATACGTTATCCATAAAAATACAATACTAGCTATTACAGCGTTACATTTTGAAAATTCATATCCATTAAATCATAGAAAAGAAGCGATTTTGAAGGATTATTCCAACATAAAGTTTTAAGAACTTCAGTAGCCTGTAGAGAAGCCGCCATAGCAACAGAAGGTGCTGGAGTACCGAGCACATCTTCAGCGGCACTACCAGAACCCAATAATTCCGCCGGACCAGTTTTGCCTGGCATAATTGTACCCACGTATCCGCTTAAGCCGGCAACAGCAGCGGTAACCATAGGCACATTACAAACAGCGGCTGCCTTTTGCAAATCAAGTCGAGTCTCCAATCCACCAAGACAATCCACGACAACATCGACATGTTTTGCATAATCAATAAGCGCATCACCGCGTAAAAAATGATCAACTCCAATAAAATTGATCGTAGGATTCACGCAGCGCAGACGTCTCTCAGCCCTTTTTGCTTTCTTTTCACCTAGAGATTCAACAGTCGCATTTAGTTGACGATTTAAGTTGGTTGGCTCAAAAAAATCACCATCTGCACCGACTATAGTTCCCACACCAAGTCTAGCCAGCTGTTCAACAACATGCCCACCCAAGCCACCAAGGCCCACAACAAAGACTTTAGAGCTGAGTAGCTTAAGCTGATCTTTCATCGAAATAATCGAAAAATTTCGAACATATCTTTCTGGAAAAACGTCTTGTTCCAACGCTACCTTTTCAATTTCAATAAATGGAGTCCTTTCTGCCTTAGAAAAAGTCTCCACTGCCCGAACAGTAAGAATCAACACAGTGTCACCATTTGGCAAAACTAGCGGCTTACTTGCTTCTCTAATAGCATGAGATAGAACAAAGTTCGAATTCATATAACATACACTCCCTCTTCATACCTAATCACATCAACACCGTGTACGCAACACGCTAAGATGTATTTCAAATTAAAAATATTTAATAGTTATGGAAAGTAATACACTCATTATTGAAACAGCAATATAGAACCTTCGAATAGACTATGTAAAATCTGTACTCAGTAGCTATGCACAAAAAGTAATAGAAGCCTTGCAATGCTAAACGGGCAATTCTCATTATGAAAGAGGAATAATCTTCGTCTCAGGAGGTGTATAGTACAATCTACTCACTTTATAATAACAAGTACGTTGCTCTCTCTGATTACTTACTGTCACAAATTTCCATCTACTAGCAACAGCTTTAGGAAAATGCGCTATGACACCTGCACCTTTCCCCTTTACTTTGCGTTTCTGAATTTATTCACGGCATTGTTTTTAGTGCGTAAAATGCAACTTAAAAAATGCTGAACCACCATGGTCAGCTGTAAATAATCCAAAAGTGAGAACAAGCTCCACCCCATTTATTTCTTCGAGTTGGAGTCATTATTCTCGGCATTGTTTTTCGTACCTAAGTATACAAAGCGAACTTCTTTTGAACCGCGTGAATATTCCGAGAATCATGAAGGAAAGAGGACGTGGGGCATCACACACTAAAGCTCGGGGAATGGAAAAGTAGCGACAACCGTTTGCGAGAAACGAGCATTACGGATGGCTTATGCAAAGCTGTGGGAGCTTGCTCACCCCGTCCCCCCGCAGGAGCGTGGAAAGGGAAAGCTTGGGACTCGGTATCAGTCAAAGTAGCTGAAGTAACTAGTGCTTCAAAACAACAAAAGCCGTCTATCCTAAGATAGACGGCTTTTCTAAAATTCAACGACAACCATATTCTTAATCTTATGAAAGAACAATAAATGGTTAGCCTAAGCTATCTTTATTCAGTCATAACGAATTAAAGGCAAAGGCAAGAATAGAAAGAAGAAGAATCAACCAATCTCCGCTCTACAGGGATCAACACTTTTTGATTTCATAGAATAGTTTGGTCAGCGGCGTACCGCCTTGAACCAAACTTCGCGCCCTATGGGTGCTCTCCGGCTTCGCCGTGGATCTTATCGCCTGTGGGAAAGTAGGTCGCGATGAAAAGCTGTTGAACAAAAAAAAGACCGCGTTTCAAAAGAAACGCGGTCTTAAAATAAATCTTGGCAGCGACCTACTTTCCCACAGGCTCCCCTGCAGTATCATCGGCGATGGTTGGCTTGACTTCCGAGTTCGGAATGGGATCGGGTATACCCCAACCTCCATGGCCACCAAGAAAAATACGTCGGGTTAGTCAATACTTTGGAAAGGCTAGTAATATTTACCTTACTGCCACATCAAAGGACGAACCCTAAAATATTAATCTAATAGGGAGGAAAAGAATGATTTAGTGTAGAAAAATAAGGCTCACGGACTATTAGTACTGGTTAGCTGAAGGCATCACTGCCCTTACACACCCAGCCTATCAACCTGGTGGTCTACCAGGGTCCTTTAGCTCATAAATGAGAGGGAGATCTTATCTTAAGTGAGGCTTCCCGCTTAGATGCTTTCAGCGGTTATCCCTTCCGAACGTAGCTACTCAGCTATGCCGTTGGCACGACAACTGACCCACCAGAGGTTCGTTCACCCCGGTCCTCTCGTACTAGGGGCAACTCCTTTCAAATCTCCTACGCCCACAGCAGATAGGGACCAAACTGTCTCACGACGTTTTAAACCCAGCTCGCGTACCACTTTAAACGGCGAACAGCCGTACCCTTGGGACCTGCTTCAGCCCCAGGATGTGATGAGCCGACATCGAGGTGCCAAACCGCGCCGTCGATGTGAACTCTTGGGCGCGATCAGCCTGTTATCCCCGGCGTACCTTTTATCCAATGAGCGATGGCCCTTCCATGCGGAACCACCGGATCACTAACACCAACTTTCGTTCCTGCTCGAGATGTCTCTCTTACAGTCAAGCTCGCTTATGCGTTTGCACTCAACGACTGGTTTCCAATCAGTCTGAGCGAACCTTTGTATGCCTCCGTTACTCTTTAGGAGGCGACCGCCCCAGTCAAACTACCCACCAGACACTGTTTCCTAACCGGATAACGGTAGAGGATTAGAGCCTTAGACTAGCAAGGGTGGTATTTCAAGGTTGGCTCCACAAACACTGGCGTGCCTGCTTCAAAGCCTCCCACCTATCCTACACATGCTAGCCCAAAACCCAATGTCAAGCTATAGTAAAGGTGCACAGGGTCTTTCCGTCTTGCTGCGGGTACACGGCATTTTCACCGCGAATTCAATTTCACCGAGTCTGTAGTTGAGACAGTGCGGAGATCGTTACGCCATTCGTGCAGGTCGGAACTTACCCGACAAGGAATTTCGCTACCTTAGGACCGTTATAGTTACGGCCGCCGTTTACCGGGGCTTCGGTTCGCTGCTTCGCCGAAGCTAACAACTCCCCTTAACCTTCCGGCACCGGGCAGGCGTCAGTCCATATACGTCGTCTTACGACTTTGCATAGACCTATGTTTTTAGTAAACAGTCGCCACCGCCATTTCTCTGCGGCTCTCCATTGCTTTGTTTCGCGAGGAAACTAACAACAAGGAGCACCCCTTATCCCGAAGTTACGGGGTCATTTTGCCGAATTCCTTAACTACAGTTCTCTCGAGCGCCTTGGATTACTCATCCCGCCCACCTGAGTCGGTTTGCGGTACGGTTTGCATAGACTAAACTTAGAAGCTTTTCTTGGAAGCATGGACTCAACACCTTACGTTCTTGCGAACACCGCATCGTGTCTCAGGCATGTAGAGGTACGGATTTGCCTATACCTCAACCCTACGCACTTGCACTGGCTATTCCAACAGCCAGCGTGCCTATCCTACTCCGTCCCTCCATCGCACATCTATACAAGTACAGGAATATTAACCTGTTTCCCATCGACTACGCTTTTCAGCCTCGCCTTAGGGGCCGACTAACCCGGGGCAGATTACCTTTACCCCGGAAACCTTGGGCTTACGGCGGATGGGTTTCTCACCCATCTTATCGTTACTCATGTCAGCATAATCACTTCTCTACCGTCCAGCATGCTTCACAGCACACCTTCAACCAGTAGAGAACGCTCTCCTACCACCAGCACAAAGTGCTGATCCGAAGCTTCGGCACCATACTTAGCCCCGTTACATTTTCGGCGCAGAATCTCTAGACCAGTGAGCTATTACGCTTTCTTTAAAGGATGGCTGCTTCTAAGCCAACCTCCTGGCTGTCTAGGAAATTCCACCGCCTTTTCCACTGAGTATGGATTTGGAGGCCTTAGCTGTCGGTCTGGGCTGTTTCCCTTTCGACTACGGCCCTTCTCAGTCGCAGTCTGACTCCCGAGGATCATTTATACGGTATTCGGAGTTTGATAGGGTTTGGTAAGCTGGTGAGCCCCCTAGCCCTGTCAGTGCTCTACCCCCGTTAAACTACCTCGAGGCTATACCTCAATATATTTCGGAGAGAACCAGCTATCACCAGGTTTGATTGGCCTTTCACCCCTATCCACAAGTCATCCAAATCGTTTTCAACCGATACTGGTTCGGTCCTCCACTCAGTTTTACCTGAGCTTCAACCTGCTCATGGATAGATCACCTGGTTTCGGGTCTAATCCACTGTACTTGTCGCCCTTATCAGACTCGCTTTCGCTACGGCTCCACTTTCGCTTAACCTTGCACAGTAGATTAACTCGCTGACTCATTATGCAAAAGGCACGCGGTCACATCTCAAGGATGCTCCCACAGCTTGTAGGCAACTGGTTTCAGGTTCTATTTCACTCCCCTAACAGGGGTTCTTTTCACCTTTCCCTCACGGTACTGGTTCACTATCGGTCACTAGTTAGTACTTAGCCTTGGAAGATGGTCCTCCCAGATTCCCACGGAGTTTCTCGTGTTCCGCGGTACTCAGGTACAGTCTGTGCCAGGTTCGACTTCAGGTACGGGACTTTCACCCTCTACGGTCAAGCTTCCCAGCTTGTTCCCCTATCTAATTCTGGATCACGTGATGACTGCCCTACAACCCCGCCATGTCGAAACATGACGGTTTGGGCTATTCCCCGTTCGCTCGCCGCTACTAAGAGAGTCTCGTTTGATTTCCTTTCCTCGGGGTACTGAGATGTTTCACTTCCCCCGGTTAGCCTCTCTAAACCTATGTATTCAGTAAAGAGATAACGGGACATTACTCCCGCTGGGTTTCCCCATTCAGAAATCTATGGGTCAAAGGATGTTTGGCTCCTCACCATAGCATATCGCAGCCTACCACGTCTTTCATCGCCTTCTAGTGCCAAGGCATCCGCCAGTTGCCCTTAATAACTTATTTTTCTACGGACATTCTTTTCCGTCCCTATCGATTGTAAAAGAGCAGAAACCCGAAGGTTTCAGCCAAGTATAATACTTGGATTGTAACCACTACTTGTCTTTAAGTAATGACGACTACCAAAAATTTACTTGTTAAAGAACTGTAAGCTGTTCCACCAAAATGGTGGAGGCGAACGGGATTGAACCGTTGACCCCCTGCGTGCAAGGCAGGTGCTCTCCCAGCTGAGCTACGCCCCCACTTGGGTAGATGGTGGGCCTGGGAAGATTTGAACTTCCGACCTCACGCTTATCAGGCGTGCGCTCTAACCAACTGAGCTACAGGCCCATTCAGCCTAATGACAAAAGAATCGCCTGCCGGCGGTACTCTCGTTACGGCATACTCTCTCATTAGAAAGTGTACTGTGTCATTTAGTTGTAAAGAGCATGCGACCATATGTCGGTCAACGCAAAACTCTTTGCAATTAAATAGCGAATCGGATTATTTTCTTTAAAGGAGGTGATCCAGCCGCAGGTTCCCCTACGGCTACCTTGTTACGACTTCACCCCAATCATCAGCCCCACCGTAGACAGCTGCCTCCATTGCTGGTTAGCTCACTGGTTTCGGGTAGAACCAACTTTCGTGGTGTGACGGGCGGTGTGTACAAGGCCCGGGAACGCATTCACCCCGGCATGCTGATCCGGGATTACTAGCGATTCCGACTTCAAGGAGTCGAGTTGCAGACTCCTATCCGGACTGGGATGCACTTTATGGGATTAGCTCCACCTCACGGTATCGCAACCCTTTGTATGCACCATTGTAGTACGTGTGTAGCCCCAGGCGTAAGGGCCATGATGACTTGACGTCGTCCCCACCTTCCTCCCGGTTAACCCGGGCAGTCTCCCTAGAGTGCCCAACATTACTTGATGGCAACTAAGGATAGGGGTTGCGCTCGTTGCGGGACTTAACCCAACACCTCACGGCACGAGCTGACGACAGCCATGCAGCACCTGTCACTGCATTCCCCGAAGGGCACTGTCTAATTTCTAGGACATTCGCAGGATGTCAAGCCTGGGTAAGGTTCTTCGCGTTGCATCGAATTAAACCACATACTCCACCGCTTGTGCGGGCCCCCGTCAATTTCTTTGAGTTTCAGCCTTGCGACCGTACTCCCCAGGCGGGGTACTTAACGCGTTAACTACAGCACCGAAGGTCAAGCCTCCGACACTTAGTACCCATCGTTTACGGCGTGGACTACCAGGGTATCTAATCCTGTTTGCTCCCCACGCTTTCGCTCCTCAGTGTCAGTAATAGTCCAGGAAGTCGCCTTCGCCACCGGTGTTCCTTCTGATCTCTACGGATTTCACTCCTACACCAGAAATTCCACTTCCCTCTCCTATACTCTAGCGATGCAGTATCAAATGCAATTCCACGGTTGAGCCGTGGGCTTTCACATCTGACTTACAAAGCCACCTACGAGCGCTTTACGCCCAGTGATTCCGATTAACGCTTGCACCTTCAGTATTACCGCGGCTGCTGGCACTGAATTAGCCGGTGCTTCCTCTAGAGGTACCGTCAATTACTAGGAGTATTATTCCTAATAGGTTTCTTCCCTCTTGACAGGAGTTTACGATCCGAAAACCTTCATCCTCCACGCGGCGTCGCTGCGTCAGACTTTCGTCCATTGCGCAATATTCCCCACTGCTGCCTCCCGTAGGAGTCTGGGCCGTGTTCCAGTCCCAGTGTGGCAGGCCACCCTCTCAGGCCTGCTATTCATCGTTGCCACGGTAGGCCGTTACCCCACCGTCTAGCTAATGAAACGCGGACTCATCTACTGGCGAGAGCTTTCAAGAAGAGGCCCCCTTTCCCGTTTCCAGCGTATACGGTATTAGCAGTCGTTTCCAACTGTTGTCCCGTACCAATAGGTAGATTATCCACGCGTTACTCACCCGTGCGCCACTCTACTCATCTCCGAAGAGACTTTCGCGTTCGACTTGCATGTGTTAGGCACGCCGCCAGCGTTCAATCTGAGCCAGAATCAAACTCTCCAGTTTAATAATTCTGTATTGAATTGCCCGTTACCTAAGCAACGAACAACGCTAGCTGATCTCTAAATCAATCCGATTCGCTATTTAATTGTCAAAGAGCTTTTTAATAAAAGCTCCACTTGGCTAGTTAGCCTCGTGTCGAGTTGGCGTTTATGCCACCCGGCCGCCAAGCTGTCAACAACTTTCTGAAATTTAATTTCTTCCGTTGTGCGACGAACCCTTGTCTCGCGGCGTGGAAAAGGGTTTAGGCTTTCCTTCGCTCGCTGTCAAACCCTTTTGAAAAGTTTTTTTCAAAACATTTAAAATCAGATTTGGAACAAGAAACTTAGCTATAAATGAACAAACGATGCTTTGTATCGCAATGTCAGAAAGCTTCTACGTAAATGACACTTCCCCGTCAACGTAAAACTATGTTTTTCTGACAATCTTATACACAGCATAATGTGTGTCTTTTTTTAATGTAATAAATTCAGTGTACTATAAATTATGTATATAATTTTTACAGTAACTTTTATTGCTATGTATTCTATGTATTGGTACCAATTCCTACTGGGTCTCAAATCATAACATTATATAGGACGGATCTTTTCTATGACAAAGCGCGAAGCTGAACGCCTGAGGCTAGAGTTTGAAAAAGGTGTATACGTAAAGAAAAGCACAACTATTATGTGCGTTGCCTTTGCCCTCTGCCTTGGGGTGTTCCTTGGAAACCTGCTTACAGTCATATATTCTGCTCAGCCCCCTGCACAACAGACACGAGCAGTCCAGCAAGAACAGCCAAAGCAACCTCAAGTCTCACAGGCTCAGGCATCAAGAATTATTGATCTTGAACGCCTGACTCGCAATGAACCGGATAATGTTAGCGCATGGCAACAACTTGGTAACGCGTACTATGATGCCAACCGCCCTGAAAATGCCATTTCTGCATATAACAAGAGCCTCGCCCTTGATGATTCATCAGATGATGTCTGGACAGACCTTGGCACAATGTACCGCCGCACTGGTCAGTATCAAAAGGCTATCGAGAGCTACAACTGCGCGCTGAAAGTTAACCCGATACATGCAAATGCCCTTTTTAATAAAGGGGTCGTATACGTGCATGACTTGAAGCAAATAGAAAAGGGAATTGTTGTATGGGAAGATCTGCTTGCCTCCAACCCTTCAGCAAAAACTCCTCAGGGCCAGCCGCTTAAAGAATTTATTGACGCACACAAAAAATAATTTTTTACGGAAAAACGCTGTTAGCAACCGCTAACAGCGTTTTTCTTTTGAATTATGGACATTTATTTATCATCGTTCTATGGTTGTTACATCTAGCAACTCAGATAAATATAACGGTGAACTATATGCTTCCTACTCTTTCACGCTTCCGGAAAACACTTTTCTGTTTCGCGTCATGTTGTGTTGTAGTTGCCCTCTGCCTGCCTTCTCTTAGTGAGACTCTTAATTCCGGGCATCGAGTACCTGTCGCTTATGATGTCTTTTTTGAAGATCCCCCGACAGCTTCCATTGCTCAGATCGCTGCTCCACAGTTCAGCAACGTCTTTACACCACTGGATAAAACCCCCATTCCTTACTCAGTCAAACGAGCATGGATTCGTATATCTATTCCTATTGAGCAAATCGAAAGATGGCGCATGAACGGCTTCTTTCCTTTCATGCAGTTCGGTGGATCAGTACGCCGCCCGACTACTCTTTTCTACAGACCTGCGAGCAATGCCCAACGGTGGCAGTCTTCAGAAATTACCCGCTGCCATATTCCGCTTCCGGATGCCTCAAAATCCGGACTTGCTGAATACTATTTACGGATAGAAGGCAAACCCGGAATCTGGTTTACCCCAGAAATAACGTTGAAAAGCACCGCAATGCCAACCTTCATTACATCATTGTCCTTCTGGCTCCTTATCGGGCTGACAATTGGCATTGCAGGACTTAACTTCTTTCTTGCTGTCTTTACTAAAGCCGAAAGTTGCTTCTGGCTTTGCATCTATACATTACTTACTACCGCTTACTATACATTTGGATTTTTACCCGCCACAGCAGCCGGACTTGAATTCTCCACTGCGTGGACAATTCTTTTACCCGGACTCGCGCTAATTATCCTTCCACATATTGGTCGCAATCTCTTCTATAGTGCAGAATGCCCGCGGCATATTGATGCACAACTTTGGGGACTTTCTCTGCTTGGATTACTTGTTGCCGTTTTCCCGCTGATTCCAGGCCTATCAATATCATTACATTATCTTTCTTTATGGCCTGCTCTTGCTGGCTTGGGTGCAATCCCAGGTTATGCCGCAACTACTCGAAGAATCCCCGGCGGCAAAAGGTTTACAGCAGGCTGCCTGCTAACTGCATTTGGAAGTATGGTCGCAGTAATACCTGCAAACTCGGCAGATGTTGCAGGATTTCTCCAGCTTATGCCTTTTGCTGGCGTAGCCATGGGACTTATGATTCTTACCCCTATAGCCCTGCACGGCTCCAAACTTCAGACACAATACTTTCCAAATCCAAAAAGCACACAGCCAAACTTTACACCTGAAAATCTCATACAAAAAATTAGTCATGACCTGCAATCACCTTTGGTTACAATTGCAAACATGGGTGAAAAGCTAAGCAATATCGATATTCCTGAAGAAGGGGAACACGCGCTTCGCACTTTGCAAACCGCTACGCATATTCTGCAACTACAACTGAAAGACCTACTCGACCTGAACAGGGCTGATAATCATCGATTAGCATTAACGAAACGTAGCTTTGACCTACAAAGCCTGTTGAAAGACGCATGCAACATAATGCTACCGCACACTGAGGAAAAAGGACTCACGCTTACATGGAAAATTGCTCCCAATCTTCCTGTTCACTATGTAGGTGACTCGAGCCGTCTAATTCAAATATTGCTAAACCTTCTCGGAAACGCTGTTCGATTCAGTGACTCTGGAACAATCAGCATAACGGTTTCCAGCCTTGATTCATCAAAATATACCGCACAACTATTGGTCATAGTAAAAGACCAAGGACGAGGCATCCCACTCCAAAATAAATACGATGTGTTGGACAGGTTCTGCCAAGAGCCTGAAGAAAATTCAGGCAAATACTGCGGCTCCGGCCTTGGGTTAAGTGTAACAACAGAGCTAGTTCATTTGATGGATGGTTTCTTATGCATCGAGTCTGAGCCCAATGTCGGCACGACCGTATCCTTTACTATCCGTCTTGAAAAATTTGATAACGCAAAACAAGACTATTCTACCCCAGTCGTTCACGCTTCACCGCTTCAAGACTCTTTTACTGAAGAAAATGATGAAGTTGAAATCCCACAGCTGCTCATTATTGAAACCCGAGCGCACCCTTCAGAATCAATTCAGGACCTTCTTGATGCTGAAGTATTCCATGCTCATGAGGTTACTTCTTTTGATGCAGCCATCACCACATACGAAGCGTTTACTGTTGATGCAGTTATTGTTGCCGCAGAATTGACTGAAGACGCCATCAATATTTTATCACAGCTTTTTGAAGTTGATAAAAAGCTGGATTGCCCTTCAGCACCTGCTATCGCCATTGCGAACAGCCCTGTAAGTGCTGAATTGCTATGTGATTCAGGATACGCGGAATCAATACCTTCGCCAGCTACGAGTAATGAACTACTTGCCGCACTGGCAACACTTGGCTTGTACAAACTTCCTCTCGAATCTATAGATCAAAACGCTGAAGATGATGATTACGAATTCGATGACGAATTTGAAGAAATCGATGACGTACCAGTTCTCGAACCAATATCTCTTTCGGGATTGGATTTAATACCAGAGCCAGAGCCAGAGCCAGAGCCAGAGCCAGAGCCAGAGCCAGAGCCAGAGCCAGAGCCAGAGCCAGAGCCAGAGCCAGAGCCAATAAATCTTCTGCAGGAAAATATAGTTCAAGAAGAAGTTTCACCGGAAGTTGTTAAAGTATTTGCGTCTAAGCCAATAGCTCTGTCTGACTTCGCAAAAAAGAAATTGTTTGCAGATTCAGTTGATCACAATCTGGAAGCTATTGAGCCGACTCTTCTGTCAAAAGAGTTTTCCGAGGAATGCCCTGAAGAACCAAAGGATACAGAAGAATATATCCAAGCAACCCTCACGGAAAACTCGAAAAAAGCTCCAGAGATAGAACTCACTGATCTGAATACAGATGACGACAACATAGATCTGCATGATGAATACATTTTCGAAGAACTCGAAGAGATTTCAGATGAAGAAAACGAGTTAGATGAGGATTCACTTCCGATGCCACAACTTATTTCACCGGAAGAGGAAGCATATTTAAAAGAAGTTCTTGGTGCTCATGCCGGAACTGGAAATGCTACTGAAGAACAGCCTGCAATATCAGAAGATCGCGAAGAAATATTGCTTGATGAAATTCCAGAAGATGCTGAACTATATGAAGAAACAAGCAGTGTGACACCTGCTCCTCTGCTCTCATTTGATGAGCTAGATGAGTTAGACAAAACAGAAGACAGGGAAGAACTCTTTTCACGAGTAGCAAACGAACGAAGAACTCAAGTTGCTCAGCGGTTAGTAACATCCGACAACCACACAGCCTTCAGCAGTATTGTAGAAGAAAATGAAGATACCCCCAAGTGGGATGATACTCCGTTGACTGAAGCTGTAAGCCATTTAACGCTAAACTCTGAAGAAGCCGTGCATCCTGCTGAAGTTCTGGACATGTTCTTTCTTCCACAGATCCCTAAAATAATATCTCAGCTGCAAGAAACATTTGAAGAAATATCTCTTCACGCAGAAGAGGGAAGCATTACAGGAATTTTGCATACGGCAGAAAAGCTTCAGAATCAGGCACAAAAATATGCACTCAGAGAAGTCGACAAAATGGCGAGTTGCGTTGCTCGCGCGGCAGAAGCTGAGGATCAAAAAGCGGTTAGCAATCTTATGGGAGAATTAGAAGCAACAGTAGTTCAAACTGGCAAAGCACTACGCGACGTATATAAACACAGTTCAGCAACAGCTCATGATTTATAGAAAAAGACTGAGACGTATGCCCTGTACTCTGTTCACTCTAAGGCAGAAAAAATTATAGCAACCTGTCTCGATTATCTGCTTCAATTCGTTGACAGCCTCACAGTATCGCGTTATCCCCTCTCACCTGTGCGAGTACCCACTGGCACAACTGATTTGCATACTGCCAAATAAAGGTATGAGGCTACAATGAAACGCGATATTATTCTTGACACTGCTGCACGTCTTTTTGCTGAACGTGGATTTAGTAACACACCTACCAGTCTTCTCGCCAAAGAAGCTGGTGTTGCAGAAGGAACAATCTTCCGCCACTTCCGTACTAAAGATGATATCTTTCTTACACTCATCACGAATGTAAAAAACCAGCTCATTGAAGATATTGAAAAATATCTTGAAGTACGCGAGCCGGAAAATGCACTCGAAAAAGTAGAATCCGTGATCAAATCTTTTTACGTCTTCGTAAAAAAGAACCACATGGAATTCTCCCTTATTTTCCGTGATGCACCTACCCGTTACTGTGGTAACAGCGAAGACTTCTTTGTTCAGATCAAAGAAATCTACGCATACGTTACTGGCTACCTTTGTGACTCTATTGATGAAGGTAAGCTTGACGGTTCTATCATTGCGGATATTGATGCTCAGGAAACAGCGGACATGCTCATGGCTACTATGGTCGGTCTTGTTCGCGGCATGCATTTTGGCTTTATTGAGCCATCTGACAACATGCTCAAGACTGTTTTGCGGAATTTCAAAAAAGTTCTTTGCTAGAACAGCCTGCACATACTCACAGCAAACGCGCAACTTCCGCACGAATATTTCTGCTGTAGAGTACATAAAAAAAGCCGCATTATGCGGCTTTTTTTTGTCAATTTAGATAGACAGAATAATACGTTCCCATCCGTAGCAACTGACCGCGCAATGCGGCACAGGCTCCTACCTCATCAAGCTCTTCAATACAAAAAACGAGCTTCTTATTATGTTCATAGAGCGTTTTACGATTAAATGCGACTGCCATATACAATTCCCGACCTTCTTCAAACATCGGTATCAGCTGTACTGAAAGCATCGACAGCATACTGTTCGAAGCCAACGTAAATAGCTCTTCATAAAATCTGCGTAATACAAGTTTTGTTTCAAAATCTGAATGCAACACAGTTTTCTGCGCCGACACCAGTTCGTGCAAACGTCCAATACCCTCGCCAGTGGCATTCCTGACCACTGACTCCATCAAAGCTGTCTCTATGCCGTATTGAACTTGTATTATGTCTTGCAAACGAGAACTAAATCCATACACGCCTTCACTCCGATCACATGACCTGAGACTCTTCTGTTGAACACACTTCACCTGTTGATACACGGCAACTCCTATCCCTTAGAAAGAATAGGATAACAAAGAAAAGTGCAAGCTCCATTATATTATGTAGTTTCATTAAACACTAGACACAGCCCTTGCCCTTCTATTTATAAATAAATTAGCTAGAGTTTAGCCATGTTATTACACGAAAACTGTTAGCTTCGTTATATGTTGTATTTTTTCAACGTAATGTAGATATGTTTTCACATCATCCATACAAAGAAAATTACCCAAGCACTTCGTTCTCAATTGCATGTATGATATTTAATACATCAGTATTCTCTTTTCGTGCAGAAATTACTTCATGTAGTGCATAACGAAACAGTGTCATATCTGGAAAATCTCTCTTCTTATCAGATATAACACCAGTCTTTTCCCTTCTTATGAACGAAAATGACTTTCTATTTTCATCTTTTAATAACAAAAACTGATTTAATATATTCAATAGTTGTTCATTTTCGAACTGTGTCTTTGGAGAATACTCCCCAAGAACATCGTAGAGTAACAATGCATCATATGGAGACAACTCTGCTTCCGGAAAAATGCAATAAGGTTCTGCAACACGCTCACATTCGACAGCCACCGTAAAAGCTTCAATAAATTTTGAAGAATCTGTTTCCCACCGCGGCTGCCGTACTACATCTAATAATTGCTGCTTTTCATCTTCAAGAATCAACTGAGAATTAAAAAGGATTATTACCGCCTGCACTCTATCTTCATTTCCCAGAGACTCACACAACTTTCGTGCTGCACTCCTGCGTTTCACCGCTGTCAACATTCTATCCAACTGAAGATATTGCACACGTTCTGCCTCAACGCGTTCCAATAAAAGCGAATAGCTTTCATCTGAAATCTTAAGCATAGCCGAGGACGCGTTGCGACAAAGAGAACAAAGCTCCTCCACCCGTTGCTGTGGATCTTCAGATTTAATGTTTCGAGATACAGCTTTGTAAGCCTTCTCACTTGAACTACGAAGCAGAGTATCTGCAAGAAATTCCATATCTGCTTTTACTAGTAAATCCACGCGTTCTGCTAGCAAAAAAGAACCCGCGACAGGGTTGTAAATTGCCACCTCTGACAAGAAGCTGCATACCAATGCAGAAGTGTTTAAGCGCTTTTGTCTAACGCTCGCATTACTGCTCTCTCCCTGAATTATCCATGCAAGCTCCTCTGTCTGTGACATCTTGTCTTGCAATTCACTCAAGGATTCCAACATGCTTTTTTGAGACTGCTCATCACTCTTTGACTCACTAGCAGTTGCATAGGCTCGCCCAAGTACTTTTGCATCATCGCAAAGACCTTGAAGACGTTGACTACACAACTGTTGTGCTTGCTCAACAATCTGTTTTTTTTGAGCAAAATGATCAGACTGAGAATGCAACAACGCACTGCCTATCAACTGAGAAACCACAGCCCTTCTGGAGAGCTCGCTCCCACCGGAGACAGCCTTGAGAAGAACTTCCGAGGTTGTTGCACTACCACCTTGCTCAGCACCGGAACGAAGTTCCTGTTCAGCATTTACAATTCGTTCCAAAGCAACCAAAGCTTCGACAGAATCCTCCGGCATCGCTTTTTGATCTTCAATATGCATTGAAGCTACTCCCTACCAAAAAGAGTAAGAGCTTTTTGTGTGGTACCGATAACAAACACCGGATTAGTGAGAGTATCCCCCCAAGATTCCCGTTTGTAAGTCTGGGTAGGAATAAGACTACGAGACTCTGATTTTGCTTTGCTCATGTCGTATTCCCACGCTTGCATGTCACTTTCATAGCGAATATCACTCATTTGCTCCTGCGCGAAAGCTCTGTTATTCACCAGCAAGTCAATGGCACTCCCCGACGCAAGTGATACACCGTTTGCAGCAAGAGTACTCTGGGTGCGTCCTTCAGACTGAAGATATTTGCGGCGCTCCTGATTGATTTTTCGGTCACCCTCAGCACGTGCATGATCTGCTTTTTGCTGTGCAGCATACGCATCGATCGGTGCTGTATTCGCAACTGCGCCTGTTGTCTGAATTCTTCCGCTACTCTGGTTATTCGCAGCGGCTGTACCTGCAGTAGCCAATAGTAAGCCAGCAATTCCTAACGAGCACATACCAACTCCTCCTTATAAAACTCATAAAACGGCATAGAAAACGGTCCGTACGGCACGGTATTCTGCGCCATAGTAAAGCCCATCCGGCAAAGCCAGTGAATAGATTTTTTGTTACGCGCATCAACCTTATTACGAAGCACAGGGAATAAACTATGCATCAATGGCAAAATCTCCATCGGCCATCGAAAAAAGACTCGAGGATCTGAACATATCTCATCTGCTCCAAGCATCCACGGCTGCCCCTCGCCCTCAGTCTCCATTGAAGGAGCTACGCCGAAAACCGCCGAAACGGTTTCATCTATCTCAGCACACCACAGCATTGTTGAATATTGAGCACACGCCACAAGCACCTCATCAGGATCAAGCCCATGCGCTGCCCATACTTCATTATAATCCTGCTGCCGCAGGCGACCTTGCAACGCAACTGCATCTTCAACACCTGCTCTGCGAACAATCATCAGTCACCTATCTCAATCTGCATAGAGTACGAAAGTAACGTCACAGGAAGTGGTTCCTCCTGTCTGAAAACTATATTTGATTGCATTTCATACCCGCTATTAATCTCCAAAATCTTTTCACCACTATACAAGGCAGATGGAGCATCAAGCTCTGCATCATCCCGCAATGCATTCTGCCTTGGAACGGTATTGCCCACCCCCACTCTAAGTCCGGCCGTTTCAAGCACGTGCAAACACATTCTGTTGATCCGCCGCGTTTTTCCTTTGCTACTCCCGCTCGTCAACGGTACGTCCTGTTCTGTTGGGATAAGTTCCGATATATATTGCAAGCCTGCATGCACAACAGATGCTGCATGTGGCAAAGTTATTTTTCCCTCAGACACAATTTGGGGTGGTGCCACAAATCCGTCTGCAAGCACTTGAACAGTTTTGCCCTCTAGATGATCTAATCCAAAAAACGTGTCTGTACTCTCTCCACGGTAGGTTATGCCTGAATCGACAAAAAACTGTTCTTCTATGCTGCTAAGGCCATACGGGGACAACTTTTCAACATATCGGTTTTCTTCACCGTTAACTTCTCGCATAACAACACACCACAATTCATCTCCGTCATCTCCGTGAATACAAGTAACTGATTCAAAATGTCCGTCAGATGAATGTTTATGCCATCCAATAACGTCATGCTCACGTTCATAAGTAACCGCGGCAAGCGTTCCGTCAGCCAGCGCGCACCATACAATGGAATATGGCTCCTGCTGGTACGCCCACGACACTACAGGATTATTCTTGAGTAAATGCTCGGAAAGAATAGAAAGCTCCGTCCCCATATATCCATCTTTTTGCAACGAATACTGAAGCTCGCGAATAACCTTCCCACCTTGTTGTAGAAAAAGAATATTTTCTCCAACAACCAAAGGAGGTATCGGTGCTGTACCGATAACACTTTGCCGCTCAAAATTAATGGAACTAGGTGTTACAGCCTTGTCGTCCCCACCACTCAATCGCCATTCGCTACCAGCAGTGCCCACAACTAGATGTCGCCCCGGAATCATCCATTCGATTTTATTCACCCGTTCTGCGGCAATGGTAGCTGCAATGCTGTCATCATCACGCAGTGGGTCAGAAATATTAAAGTTATGATAGCTACCGGAACGGCTCATCCAGATTGTCTGTGGCTGTTTTTTTGTTGCCGCAAAACACAGTCGCTGCTGATAAAACTGCACGCAACTTGGATATTCATCTTCGCTAGCAAACATGGAACGATGAACGGGAACACCTTCAGAAAAATCTGGTGTAGTTCCTCTATCTACCCATTTTTTACTTGAAGCCTGTCCCACAAATCCTAGCTTTCCAGATTCATTCCAACATTTGTAGACAGCATAGACAGCATCATCATGCTCTGAGTCCCATGTAAGCGTGATGGTTGCTGCAACAGAAATAGCTTCAGGCCCTTGAACTGTTACAACAGCAGATGGCTCGCTTTCTTCACGAGTAAATGGATCAATGGCAGTAATAACATAAGAATATTCCCTTGATGCAGTGCCTGTAATTTGTGTAGCGAGACCTGTTGGCGGCTTCATCCTGCTACCCAAGGCAATCATTTCAACCTGCCATGTATCGTGCCCAGTTCGAGAAACTCTGTAAGGAGGACAGGAACTACTTGCGACGAAGAGTACATCGGCGGATTGGCACATGGAAAGCGAATCAAGAACGTCACTGCTCCACGGAGTTAATACTTCGACTGGTCTCCCCGTATGGTTCACCACCAGCCCGCCATCCTTCCAAATCCGCATGTATTTATTTCCAAACTCAAGAACATATGTCTGGTTTACATTAAATGAGAACGGAATCAGGCGGACTCGTGCAGTACCATTATCGCGACACTTTCCTAAAAACTGAAAACCTGGACGCCTCGCAGCAGGCCCATGTGGGAGCACCATCATATTGTGTAATTTTTTACACCCATTCCCATACCGAACCTGATCTGTTCGCGCTCCCATAAGCGGAGAAAGTTCGCCCCCGTTAAAATTATTCTGTATTACAGTTACTGCACTCATTGATTTCTCCTGTTACCCTGCCGCTTCGTTACTCATTTCAAAATCGTATTAATTGGTTCTGGACTGAAGCCAACCATCCGATTCGTCAACCCGCTGCACGCCTTCTGCTCCGTCCACCGCCGCAGCCCGAGCAAAGGATTGTGTGAATTTGCTGTACATTGTTTGTTCAAGCTTAGTGCTGTTCATCAAAGGAACAGCCAATTCAGCGGCAAGTTTTCGAGCCACAACCTCTACGAACATGGCAGGATATTGTGCAGGATCAGTCACCCGCACTGTAATTATGGCCTTTGCCGGATTACTATCCGTATACAGGACTCTTCCTTCCACCACTTCAAACGGCTTACTATCCTGCAACTGCCGTACACCGATGCAATCCGCCGGCAACTGATAAGCACACGCAAACTCAAACGGTGGAGCTTCTAATAACTTGGGTAATCGCACATAACGGGTTGCAAAACTCCAGTGATGAGCTTCAAGCAATTCATCACACACTTCGGCATATAATTGGCTGCACAGCTCTGCACCGCGTGTTTTATCTTCCAGTGAAACAATGGGGCTACCGCCTACAAACTGTAACCCTTTGTTACAAATGGATACTACTGACCTCATGCGAAACTCCTGTTCTAACATCCTCAAATGCCCAGAGAACAAGCGTTGCTCTCTGGACATTATATAATAACGCTGGTTGCGACTGCGTAGTACTAATTATCGAGGCAAGAAGTCACAGAAAACATCAATTGTTCCTGTTACACCTGTTTTATTTGTGGCAACACGGCAGCGAAGATACTTCGGAGCATTGGACGGCACAGGAAGGCGGGCAAACTCTTCACCCTTCTTATATGTTGTCACGCCGGAAGCGGTGGTCACAACATAATTAACCGGCATCAACGTAAAGGTTGTATTATCGTCGCTGCCTTCAAGCTGTAATGTCACTTGAGTGGAAGCCGGAATGCTCACATCATCCGCGGCAGCCATAACCACCTCAACGGCTCCCATTGTGGAACCAGCTTTCATGGAACCACTGTTACCGACAGCATTTGTATTTGACGGAAGAATCTGTGCCTTTGCCAAATACTCGCCGTTTACTCGCAGAGTATGCTTGTACATAATAGTCTCACCTTTTTACGTTAAACAGTTCGCGCTGCTTCAGTGCCATCAAGGAAGTTGTAAGAAGTCACAACTTCCACGCCGTTCCAATGTGTAATCTGACGATCAAGATCACGACCACCAGGAAGAACCTGAAGAGATTTCCCCTTATGCTCATTAAGCAGAGTCTGCGCTTTGCCGTGCATAAAGAGATACGTGGTGCCAGAGGTAGCACGCACATCTGCAAGCAGATCATCAATCATCATGGCAGTCGGTGTATTGCTTTTGTTGATGTTGACCAACGCAGCTACAGAATGCGCATTAGCAATCTGCAAGCCAAAGTAGGCTTTGAGTCGGCAACCGTAACAAAGGACGCCTTCATACTTGCCAGATGGTGCTTTGTAGAGTTGACCGCCGTTAATTGGCTGTACGTCAAGCAAAGTACCCTGTTTGAAACTTTCACTGGAATAAAGCCCTGTTGTTTCACCGGAAACAAATCGAACAGCGAGCATTGAATAACAATCGTCTGATGATGCACCAGCACTTACCATGCGATTATTATCCGCAGCCCAACGTAAGAAGTTATCGTAAATAATGCGTTTTTCAGCAGCCATGCCGGACTTACGAATAATTTTAGGAAGCTTACGGGCAAAGTACGATTCTTTGTTACCGAACATACGTGCTGTGTCTTCAGGACACTCAATCTCACCGCCAAGAATGGACAGATCAACTTTTTTCAGGTCGCTGGTTACATCTACCCCCGGAAGCGGAGCATTCATTTCAACCCAACCAGCACCTTCAACATCTGTCACATCTTCGTACATGTTCCACAGACCATGAGAAGCTTCTTCAAAAGGAATAACACCCAATACTGGCGCTTCCTCTGTTAAGCTATCTACCTGCTGTGGCTGTTTTGCACTGTGAACAGTTGCGAGTTCTTTAAGCGTTGCGCCCATAATTATCCCCTCCTAGCGGGTTTTAAATACTTCGTTACGTAAAAAATCTTCAGTGGACATAGAACGGGCTGTAACGGAACCGCCTGAATGAGGAATAAAATTTTCCTCCTGAAGCAAATCGCCGATACATGCCATCATTTCCGCAAAAACGTGGTTATTACCCAATCCAGCATCAAGCATCGGCTGTAAGCGTCCACCTAACTGGCTATCCAAAGCCCGCACGGCACTGTTCGCCACAGAAAGACGTTGATCAAACTGTCCTTTCCATGCGCCATTCTCCAAAATATTCATGGACAATTCGCGTTCGGCATCCATCTGGCGAGCTTGCTCTTGCAAATAAAAATCTACTGCCTGCTGTGCCTGCTCATTGTTCAACCCGCAGTCAGCACAAAAAGCTTGATAGTTATCCAACAAATCCTGACTAATAGGAATATCATCTGGAAATTTCACTGCAAACGGCTGCGGCTGCCCAGTCTGAGAAGTAACAACTTCCAGTGCGTTTCCGTTCTGTGAATGGCCTGCACCCTGTGGATACGTATTCTGCGAAGCAGCCCCTTGAGAATTGCCATCAAGAACAGTATGTCCCGCATGACCTGTTCCAGCACCCTGACCGAAGCTTTGTGCAGCACTTTGTTCTGGTTGATTGCCCGACATCGTAGCAGGAGTAGTCCCCGTCAGAGGTGCCTCTTTCATACTGCAACTCCCCAGCTCCCCGCCTCCCCTATGTGACTCCGGCACTGTGCCGGCTTTATCCATCGCGGTATGCATCTCTTTCCTCCCGTTTCGACGGTGCTAACAAGTACCGTTCATTGTTATTCCAACCGCAAAACCTACAGCCCGTTTGTCTCTGCTGATGCCCACTCCTGTGAAAACTGAAGCTGCAACCGCACATGACAAACAGGATCTGCCAATGCGACATCCGCCATGCGATCTCGTGCATATTCGAGCAGCGCAACACGTTCCCGCATATGTTCATCCCGCGCGAGTCTGCTATTCATGCATGCCTCATCTAGCCACATACGCAGCACTCGCACACCCGCACCAGATTCAAGTCGCAAGACCTCACGCAAGTCTTGCAGATAGGAGATCATCCGAGTTTCTGCATCTGCACTTCGGGCATGCTCAACCCCGTAATCCTCTGTCAGCAGCCGCGAAAGTTCCATTTCACTCAACTCGCACAGTCCCTGTAATTCTGTATCAGTCTGCATTCCATCTCCCGACTTAACGACCTGTAAACGTCAATGCTTCCTGTAGAAGTTTCTGCGACTCCGCATCCGCGCCACCACCTAATGTTGAAGCAATTGTTTCCAGAATTTCAGGGGATTCTTTCACCGCTCCTGCAACAGAAGAAACAGCACTTGCCAACTTTTCAATCTGATCCGCTGTCTGAAGTTCAGACAGCTGCGCTCGAGCTGCCTCACGGCGTGCCGCAACGTCTTCATCAGAACGAAGAATTCTGGCTGGTACACCTGAGGTTGAAGCAAGTTCGTCAACGCATTGGTCAAAATCTAATTTGTCCAAAACTGAAGGCGCAACTGAGGCCATTCTTCCAACCTGTTCCGTCAACTGGCGAATGGCGTTGGAGCCAGCAAGCTTTTGTGCCTGCGCCAGTACAGAGACATATTCGACCTGCAACGCTCTGCCTTCCAGTTCCGGAGGTGCTTGCGGCATGCGCCCTGAACGCTGCAAAACACCAAGCATTCGAGCCAGCAACGGATCAAGAATCTCTGTCTGGTGCCGCTCAATCACAGGCCCCAACATGACCATTTTCTCCTGACTGCGCTCCAGCACCTCTGTCGCGGTAATATTGCTACGGCCTTCTCCTGTGAACATTAAAAACAGATCATTAAAGAAGCCTTCACGGATGCCTCGGCGCACATCATCAATCTTATATGAAACAGCCTGAATATCAGGATTAATCTGATATAATGGGGACACTGCGTCCTGCTGTGTGCTGTTTACAAAGTTCTGTGCACCAGGAATAAGATTCAAACGTTGCTTGTATCCGGCAGGAACCCGCATTGGTGGATTTACCACCTTATGCACAGCCAGAAGCTGGCTTTTTGCCATTTCCTGAAGCATTTTCACATCCGGCATCACATCCATTGCCGGTGAATACCCGTATGTATCCATGCCTGTTACATCCCATCGGCCACATAAGTGAGGAAACTCCATAAAACCACTTTCATTCAAGACTGTGGTCGCGTCTGTTCCCATTTCAAATGTGATGGATGCCCACGGCATGTTCTTTTTACCGGCAAGTACTGGCTTGCCTTTGCCCTGTGTTACAAAGCTTTTCCCTTCTCGTGGACAGACAAGATGTCCCACCTCAATCATGCTGTACGGATCACGGGTAAGCAGGCGCCTTGCGGTTGCAGACAGAACGTCTTCACCAAATTGCGCCGCTAACTGACGCACTCTCATTTTTGTGCGACGGAGAACGGTATCTATTTTTCCGTAACGATCCGAAGCCCATGAAAATTCTCCGCAAGTTAAACACGAAAAGCTGAAAGGCTTTTGTTCATCCGACGCCATGTACATATCTGCTGAACCGAATGCAGCCAGCTCGGAATACATGCTATGGGCAGACTGATAGAATCCTGCATGTGCCAGCTCGTTATAGATACGGCTCTCAACTTCATCGAGCCACAAACGAACCGGTGTATATTCCATCAATTCCTTTTCAACGAGCCGCAGTCGAAACCACGGTTGCGCCGGAGAAGTTAGCCCGCTCTGCATTCCTGCCGCAAGAATTCGAATAGCCCGTGATGCGGTTCCATCAATTATCTTTTTACTGAAACGAGCACTGCCACCAGAGTTTGAATAAGCAAATGTCCCTTTATGCGGAACAATATACTGTGATACATCCCGCCACGCAGATTCCCAGTCTTGTCGTTGTGCTTCCAGAAAAGCAGCCGTATTTCGAACTGTTTTAAGTAATGATTGCGGCATAGTCGTTCCTTCTACCTGCATATTCAAACGCCGAAAAAGACGATCCCGAACAGGCTTGCATGGTCTTAGCCGCCAAGCAGGGTACTTTTCTTAAGTCGAGCTTCCGACTCATCCCCCTGAGCGCCTGTCAGAATTGTCGCACGCCTTACATCTCTACTGGCTTGACTGCTTGCCAAGCTGGAATACATTTCAGCCTTACTCACTGTATTTTCTTCCCGTACCGGAGGTGCCACAGGTGGCACCGGAGCCGGAGGCGGGACTGAAACAGAAATTTTTCCTTTTCCTCCACCCATCTCAAATCTCCTTACGTTTGGATGCGCTGCCGGTTGTACTAATTCAAACCATCAAACGATCTAATCAACTTCGCCAAGTATGATCACATCGAAATAGACAACCGGCAGTGCATCTACCCTTTGAAATACTGGCAGAAACGACAAAGTCGCCCTGTGCTCAGCACGCAAGGCGACTCTACTGCATATTTTTTTACGATTCGATCAAACGGGGGTGGTGAAGGGGTGATGAGGTGGTTCCACGTATACGTATGAGGGGTGGACGCCATATAAGAAGCAAGATTCACCATCAAAATGTTAAAATATGTAAACAAACGATGGTGGATATAACTAGAATAATCTTTAGCTCATTCAACTATGTATTATTTCATCTAAAAAAGAGGGGGTAGACAAGTACTATCGAAGTAAGTAGTGCACTTCGAGCATTGGGAGACGAAAAACACTTATGAAAATGTATTTTTTGACAAAACAACAAAGGGATTATTTGACCTTTACCATTGCGTTACTACTATTTACATCACTTCTTGCACTACCTAATTTTGCAAACGCTTCAGCGAACAGTACCGCATCTATCTACGAACGCTACGATATTTCCGACGTCTTAAATGGTTGGGAACAAATTAATCCAAAGAATGGGCACCCTACGGAGCTCATTCCCGTATTCGCCAACGACAAACTTATTACCAAAAAAATTACGGTAAAAAAGGGAGATACCCTGTATGGGGTGCTCAAAAAAGCTGGCGTTCCGCTTAAGCAACAGCGTCAAATCGTTGCTACCACATTAAAGCAAAAGGCTTTTCTGTTCGATGTAGGGCTAACCATGACCCTAACGCTCCGCACCACTCCTAAATCAAAACGAAAGGAGTTAGTGCTGCTAAGCGTGCAGCAAAATAAAAACCGACGGTTTGCCATTAGAATGCAACCAAACGGTACGTACAAAGCTGCTGCCGAGCATACCCAGTACAAGGGAAAACTAAAGTATGTAGAAGGTGTCATCAAAAAATCTTTTGTAAAAGATGCACAGTACTTTGGTCTCCCTGCCTCACTTGCCTCACAAGCTCACAAGCTTTTGGCGGAGAGAAAAAAACTAACTAAAAAAGATATTGTAAAGAAAGACTTCGAGGTTATTTACGAAGTCTACCCCAAAGCCTCTGGCATTGCCCCACGCATCCAATATGTCCGTCTAGGTGACAAGAAATCTCCACTGCAACTTTTCTTTTTTGAAAGAGAGTCTGGAGGAGGATATTACGACGCAAATGGGAATACCACTGTCAGAAAAGGCAAAATCGAACTTGTGAATAACGCTCGAATGAGCTCCCCGTTCGGCTACCGTCAACACCCTATTCTAAAACGTAGAATCCTACATGCAGGAATGGATTACGCAGCTCCAAGTGGCACCCCCATTCATGCTGCGGCAGACGGTAAAGTTAATTTTATCGGACGCAAAGGCGGTTATGGCAACCACATAAGCCTTCGTCACGATAAATCCACCAACACAACCTACTCGCATATGCGAAAGTTCAAAAAAGGACTTAAGCGCGGCAGCATTGTAAAAGCTGGCGATATTATCGGGTACGTTGGAACCACCGGTCGTTCAACCGGACCGCACTTACATTTTGAAGTGCGTAAAAATGGCAAAGCAGTTAATCCGCTAACAGCAGAACTGCCCCGTCCTTCCAAACTTGTGGGTGTTGAACTTGCACAGTTTAAACTCTCTCAAGTACGTTTGCTACTACAGGTTGCACAGCAACGTATTATGACGAATACACTGGCGTCACTGACCCCAGAAGCCATTGCTAGAGCAGCCTTATAAAGTTTGCTATACCATTGCTAAAAGAAGGCCCCCACAGATTTTTCTGCGGGGGCCTTTATTATTGAAAAAGACTGACTATGCGTTACAGCACCTTTGTACCAATTCGCTGCGAGTTCTTCTCATAAAATTCAAGAACCTCAGCATCGCTTGTTGCACTACGTTCCGCATACTGCGCTTCACGCCACCATGTTGCTGCAAGCAAGTTATTACGTGCTTCAACATGCACAGATTCAGGCACACCAATCATTGGAGTTTTCCACGTTACAGCTTCAGGGGAAATCGTTAGCACAGAATAGCGCATAGGATGCGTATTGGCAGATGGAGCAACCATGTAATTCACACCAGCAAGTTCGCTTACACGCATGCCTATATGGCGATGCCCTGTAATCATAAGCGGAGCAGCCGCTGCATGTTTTTCCAGCACAGCACGTACAGCGTCAGCATTATCAGCACAGAACCACTGCTTAGCACCGCCCTTCAGTTCATCGCTTGACCACGGAATTACATTGTGGTGCATGAACACAATATTCATTTCATCTTTATGATCTGTCAGCTGCTTATCGAGCCAGTCCAATTGGTCCTGTGGCAGAACACCACCCCACTTTTTTTGTTCAAGTGGAAGATTTGCATCTAGACCGATTATACGAAGCCCCGGAACAATTGAATGCGCCCAGTAGCGATTACCAGAACCATCATATCCTTTACCGTCAAAGAACTTCACAAATTCATCAATCGTAAGATAATCAAACCCCGCACGATGTTTCGCAGGATTTGCAGGTACAAAGTCATGGTTACCGGCAATAACAAAATATGGGACAGTCAATGAATCAAGTAAGCCTTTAATAGCTTCAGCATTTTGCCTTTCGCCATCAAGAAGAAGATCACCAGTTACAACAACAAAAGATAGATCTGTCTCTTGATTAAGCCCCTTAACAGCCTGACGAACACAGTTCACACTTGCTGCGCTCATCTTCATGCCATTCTTCCCTTTAATATCAAGATGCGGGTCAGAAATCACACCAAAGCGCACAGGAGTAAAGCCAGTTTTGGTTGGAGCAGCAAACGCTTTACGTCCCATTAAAGACATGCCCATCAGCGTGAAGGCTCCGGTCTGAAGAAATTGACGTCGATTTTGATTTTTCATAGCACACTTCTCCCTATTTCTTGCAATTTATCGGAGGGGGCTTGAATGCCTTCCCCACAGGCAGCATTCAATAAATACGCAAACATATGTAAGCAGTGTTTACACTGCTACAGAGTAGCTATTTCCATTTGTTTATCAAGTAATTTCAAATAGTCTAAAGAATCCTACCGATACTACCCCACTCTTCATTCTGTGTTACCTGCACACATCTTTTTGGTGACGGCATAAAAAAAGCCCCTCCTGATTTGCTCAGAAAGGGCTTCTCTATAACTTGTTTCGTTAGCTATTATTTGTCTGCGTGGCGCAATGCTTCAGGTGCAATACCTGCTTTCATTGCAAAATATTCACGAGTTTCACGAACAATAACCGGACTGAGGAAGATAAGACCAATTAAGTTTGGAAGAGCCATCAAGCCGTTGAAGATATCGGCTAATGTCCATACAAGACCTACTTTCTGTACAGCACCGAAGAGAATCGCTGCAATGTACACAATACGGTAAGGCTTAATTGCACCTTCACCCAAGAGATATTCAATGGATTTTTCACCGTAGTAACACCAACCGAGGATGGTGGAGTAGGCGAAGAGAATAAGACCGATTGTTACAATATACTGTCCACCATCAAAACCGAGACGGAATGCTTCGGTAGTAAGGGAAGAACTAGTAAGACCGGAATCCCAGTTGAACATGATGATTACAAGACCAGTCATGGTACAAATAACGATTGTATCGATGAAAGTCTGAGTCATGGAAACGAGCGCCTGCTCTACAGGGTGTTTGGTCTGTGCTGCAGCTGCAGCGATTGGAGCAGAACCAAGACCGGATTCGTTAGAGAATACACCACGCGCAACACCGAATCGGATAGCTGCGGCAACTGTTGCACCAGCAAAACCACCGGTAGCTGCAACAGGGCTAAATGCGTATTCAAAAACAAGACCCAATGCTGGACCAACTTTATCGAGGTTACTGAAAATAATAAACAGTGCACCACCAACGTAGAACACGATCATGATTGGGATAAGAATAGAGGTAACTTTACCAATAGACTTAATACCACCAACAATTACGAGAGCAGACAGAATCGCAAGAACAACACCAACAATGAACGGGTCAATACCGAAAGTGTCTTTAACAGCGAGGGCTACTGAGTTAGACTGTACCATGTTACCAATACCGAAAGAAGCAACTGTTGCGAAGAATGCGAAGATGGAACCAAGGCCTTTCCAGCCGAGACCACGTGCGATGTAGTACATTGGACCACCACACATTTCGCCGTTTTCATCTTTAACACGGTATTTAACAGCAAGCACGGCTTCACCAAATTTTGTAGCCATACCAACAAGGCCGGTAATCCACATCCAGAACAAGGCACCAGGCCCCCCAACTGCAATCGCGGTGGCAACACCGGCAATGTTACCGGTTCCGACAGTTGCAGAAAGAGCGGTCATCAGGGCTTCGAAGTTAGAAATATCGCCCTCTTTAGCGTCATCATCTTTACGCTTAATAAGTGCGAGATACAGGGAATAACCAAGTTGTCTAAACTGTAAACCTTTGAGCATAATCGTAAGCAAAAGACCAGTACCTACTAACAGAGTCAGCATTACAGGGCCCCATACCCATCCGTCGATCATATCCAGCCATGACATAAAGCTTTCCATCAGCATACTCCTGTTGCTTCTTTCACGCTTTAGCACCCAACATACAGAGTGGCGTAAAACGTGCACAGGGACAACAGATTTTCATCCGTTACCCGCAGCTATGACTTAATACCTTCTCGAAAAAGTTCGAGAATATGGGTCTAGCCATCAGTCAGAAAGCTGCAAGTCCCAGTACAGCTAACCCAACTAAGTAAAAATACTAAAGCCCATTCGACTAAAACGAATCATGGGTCATGTTACGCTGTTTTACTATTTCGTCAACATGGGCGCTTTTTACTTTCGCACACTGAATAGTCAAGCAATGTGCCTTTTTTTGCTTTTTTGTTGAAATATCCACCATTGGCAGGAACTAGTTGGTCACATAACCAAATAAAAAATACGTCTTTTCAGGTAGTTATGTATAAATGAAGTTTTTCACAAGCTTTTGATTTTTCTCATTTATTCTAACTATTCTAACATGTTAAGATACTCACGCCTCATAATAGAGAAAACTGCACTTTTGAGACTCTTTTTCTCTTTTTTTTGAAAAAACACTGACGAAGGCATCTCCACCACTAATCGAAACCCCAACTTTTTAATAAAGCCTAAAGCATGCCTATACACACGGGGAGTAAGGCCATAGAGGGCATCTAAGCAGTATTCCCCCTCGTGCTTAGAAAACAGGAGAAAATTCAACAAAAACAAGGCAATGCCTTGTTCTTTACCCTTAGAATTGTAAAACATTGTAAAATGAATCATTGCGCAGCGTCCAAGAAAGTTATTTAGCCACACTAAAGCGAGTAGTTCCCCCCCCTCATATGCAGCATACACATAGTTCATATCATCCTGCATAAATTGGATAAAATCTGATTCGCATGTGATTTCATCATCGTAAAAAACTATCTCTTTTTTCCCCTCTTCACAGAGCGTTTTCCATATAGTTTTAAGTTCTTGTTCGGTTAAACAATCTGCAAAATGTGGAATATGAGCACGAATTTGATATTTTACAGGTAACTCACCAGAAACATTATGCATACAGGTCATACTCCATATTTCCTAAATCTGTTTGCTCTGCACACATATCTAATGGTGAAGGAAATTCTGCTGCTAGAACTGGTTCTAAAATTCGAGCCATACAATCTAGCATGTCATCATGAGTGCTCACTGGAAACGCCATATACTCATCCGAAACAAATTCTTTCGTTAAATCACGCCATGTGCCTTCCTGATCTCTAAATGGTGATCGCACCGGTAAGTACAAGCGTCCTTGCTCAAACAATGGAACAAGCTTGCCAATTCGATCTTTTTTTGGAACAGCCCCGCCCAGCTCCACCACATCAAATCTGTAGTTTCGGCTTTGCATTTCAAATCGTAAATGCTCAATATCTGCCTGCATGCCATAGCGCTCGTAGCCAACTGCGGTTGGTCGGTACTGTCTATGCAACGAAAAAAGACACGCCGCTCGTTCCGTCAGATTCATCCGGTCACGTACCCCACCGATAAGGTAGTAGTTACCGTCTTCCGCCAGACCAATAACCAGCATGACCGTGTAGTCGCTGCCTGCTTTTTTCTCCCCTGCAGGATCTATGACTATGTATCTGTTCATCCCCTCCCAATGTGCGGGTTCTAAAGGCTGCCAATACCGTAACCATTCTTCTTTAAATCCCTGCACACTATCCGCCTTCGGGTCCTGAAGCATTTGGCAGCCAAAAACATACGGCCCCATCTGTCTGCGTTTTTTTGCAAGATCTTCCGGCGCAAGAAACATAGGCACGCCATCCGCCTTTCCATTTTCTGTAGCCGCATAAATACGCGGCTCTGCCCCTTGCCTTTCTATAATGGTCTTGTACGTGTCATTAAAGTGATAACGAGTGCCGATGTACCTCTGACGCCCCCTGTGCATTCCGAGATTCAAAGAGAGTGCCCAACACTCAGTCACCTTGCTGATCATTTCAGGAGTTGAAACAGAATCACGGGTAACAACATCGTCATACACGAGAATTTCAAAATGCTTTCCTGTTGGCTGACCGTCTACAAGCCCCCATGCTTCCACGGTTGCTTCTTTCGGGTTCTTCTTCCTACGCACAACAATACCGTTATCCGCAGACCATCGTGGAGATTCTCGCTTAGGGGACTCCCACAACACTTCGGGATAACAACGCTTAAGCACTTCATTTTGCTCAAGCTCATATTTAATCTGCGCAAGAAAACCTTTTGCAATTGGCCGTGTGTGCGAAAAAATACCGACAGTGATCTCTGGATTAACTAAAATATTCTGGATGGTAAGCCCAAAGGTAATAATCGTCGATTTATAATGTTCGCGTGCCCACAAATCGAGCATACCGTCTGGATTTTGCTGTACATCCTGACAACGAGCAAAATGCCAGTCCTGATCCATATCTTTACGACCTATAATTCTTGTCAGTAAGAAAAATAAATCCCTGCGACCTAACTCAGCCATCAACCGAATAGCTGCAGTTTCTGATTCCTTGCGTGCAATGCGAAATAATTCTGAATAGTGCGCTGCTGCCTCATGACGATTCGCAAATTCCATGTTCTCTCCTTGCAAATAACAATCGAAGAACAACAATACATGAGGGATTACGATAAAAGTGATGAGACAGGGGTGAAGACGATGCGTTACAGCGTTACAAAGCTAACGTACCGCCTATGGGGGGGTAAAAAAAACGCCGCACTCCAAAGGAGTACGGCGCTGCTCAACATATGTAATAGATCTCGGACTATTACTTTCAAGAATAGTATTTCAAAAATTTTCAATTTATACAACATCTTCCGTAAGGAACTTGTCTCGTCCATCAAGCTTTGCAAGATAAAGTAAACTATCTGCACGTTCCACGAGTTGAACGCCTTTTTCATTATTTGCCATTTCTGCTATGCCACCACTAACCGTTATTGGGCGTACCGAACACGCTAACTTTGCACTACGTAGCTGGGTTCCAAACGCTTCCATCCGAGTAAGTGCTTCTTCTGCATTACATGATGGAAGTAATACTAAAAATTCTCCGCCACCAGTACGTGCCATCACGTCACCTTCACGCATATGCTGCCCGAGCAGTGCTGCAAGATACCGCAATACTTCATCTCCACAGCCCCTACCTTGCGCTTCATTTAAACGGGTAAAGTGATCAATATCAAAAACACAGACACTCAACGACGTTTTATCTTTAATAACATCAGAGATGGTTCTTTCTAGTAAAGCAGGTGCATAGCGCGCATTGTATAATCCTGTAATGGAATCAACCACATCAAGTTGATCAAGCATATATGAACGTGAATTAATAAGGTCTGAGACATGCTTACTCTGTGTAACATCCTCCAAAGAAAGAAGTACATACTTGAGCTGCCCGGCATCCTGAATGGGGTTTGCAGTCATTTTTACCCATTGCGGTACACTCTGCTCAGCACCTCTGTTTCTTAGTAGAGTCTGGGAGATCGATCTGTTTGATTGAATTGCCTGCATCACTGGATGTTCATACTGGGAAATTGTTTTCTCACCGACGCCGGTGGCAAACCCCTCCAGCACACTATGTGCCTCATGATTCCACATCTTCTGTGCAGCCGGATTTGTGTATAGGATCTCACATTCTGGTGAAAAGATCATAACTCCGTTCGAAACCTGATCAGCGAAGAACAAAACATCTTTAGACAGATTCATAAATCAAACCCCGTTCATAGAATTTATGTCATTATGGTACTTTATTACACACAATTTCAACAAATAATATTAAAAATGAAGTTGCTACTTTTTTTTACTAGTAATTAATGGCTATACTATGCAATATTTCTAGAAGTAATATTTTCTTTTATTATAGGAGCTTGCTATGAACACCCTGTTTCCTCTACTAGGTGACCCGCTTCCGCAGATTAAGGTAAAAACAACACAAGGCTCAATGACTATCCCTGATGATTTAAAGGGAAATTGGTTTATCCTTTTTAGTCACCCTGCTGATTTTACCCCTGTTTGTACTACGGAATTTGTGGGTTTCCAGAAACGAATTAAAGAATTTGATGCGCTGAATTGTAAATTGGTCGGTATTTCCATGGATCAAATTTTTGCGCACATTAAATGGATTGAGTGGATTAAAGAACAGACCGGAGTCGAAATTACATTCCCTGTCATTGCAGATTATGGTGAAGTGGCAGAAAAATTGGGCATGATTCATCCTGGCAAAGGAACAAACACTGTCAGGGCTGTTTTCTTCATCGATCCTATTGGCATCGTACGCACTATTTTCTACTACCCACAAGAAATAGGTAGAAATATTGAAGAAATACTCCGCACAATACGCGCCTTGCAGACATCAGATAGAAACAAAGTAGCTATCCCTGCAAACTGGCCAAAAAACGAACTCATTGGTGATCGTGTCATTATTCCACCTGCACAAACCGTTGATGATGCAAAAATTCGACTTGATACACACGAGGGATATGACTGGTGGTTCTGCCACAAAGAACTCAAAGAAGAAGAAAAAAAATAGAATCAAGCCCCCGAACGGGGGCTTAACTTTTCGTATCTATTTCAAACTATTTCTTATTATATATTATTGTAACTGGTTACCATTAGATGCTAAACTTACATCAACTAAAGGGAGGATTTTTATGCGTTGGAAACAATTTCTTACCCCTGTTGAATCAGTTACCACCGAAAATGCGCTCTCAATGCTGAGTTCAGATGATACTATTCAGCTTGTTGATGTTCGTCAGCCCGCAGAATACGACGCAGGACACATCGCCGGAGCAAAACATATCCCTTTGGGTGAGTTGCTAGATAGAGCCAGTGAACTGGATAAAGAAAAACCAGTCATGGTATACTGCGCAATCGGCGGACGCAGCCGAGTGGCGGCTCAGTTACTTTCCGGTAACGAATTTAACAAGGTGTACAATCTGACAGGCGGCTTCAATATATGGGAAGGCTGGGAAAGTATTGGTGACTACGATCAGGGCTTAGAACTCTTTAACGGATTCGAATCTCTCGAAGAAGTTCTTATCGTTGCCTACCGAATGGAAGTTGCCCTTGGCGATTTTTACACAGACATGGCCAGTCGTGTAGCTAATCAAGAAGCCGCATCTCTTTTCTCAAGACTTGCTGCAATTGAAGAAAAGCACAAAAAACACGTAATTTCTCAATATACCGAACTTACCGGTAAGAATTTTCCAGAAAATATAGAAGTTGACGGTGCTTTCGAAGGCGGTTTGACCACTGCCGAATATATAACACGTCTCGGCGCAGATATGGAAAACCCACTCGATATTTTAGCGTTTGCCATGTCTGTTGAAGGTCAGGCTATGGATCTCTACATGCGCGCCTCAGAAAAAGCACCGGATACCACTACCCAAAGAGCATTATTACAAATTTCTTCTGAAGAGAAAGCCCATCTCAACAGTTTGGCTGCTGTTATGGACTCCCTATACGCTTCACGGGAATAAAAGGAGTTACCCATGGCAAAACTTGCACTTGTGGGCGCAGGACACGCCCACATGACTCTTATGGAAAGTATCAAAGACCTGATAAGCCAAGGTCACTCTGTCGACGTCATTGGCCCCGGAGAACGGCACTACTATTCCGGAATGGGACCTGGAATGCTCGGAGGCACCTACACTCCAAAAGACATCAGCTTCCCGGTACAGCAAATGTGCGAAGAACAGGGGGCAACATTCCTTCTGGATAGTTGCGTAGGAATTGATCCTGAAAAACAACTCATTAAGCTGAAATCCGGCAAAGAGTTGCCCTATGATGTTGCCTCGTTTAACACAGGCAGTTCGATTATTGATGATCTGGTTAAGCCAGACTCTAAAGATGTTTTTACGGTAAAGCCTATTGAAAAACTACTTGAAGGCAGAAACCGCATCTTCGAGTTTGCAGGCAAATCCCCCCCTGAATATCGGGGTTGTCGGCGCTGGTCCTGCCGGAGTTGAAGTGGCAGGCAACGCATGGGCTGCCGCTCAAGAAGCTGGTGCAAATGCAATTATCCGCTTGTATCACGGCAAAAACTTTATGAAACGTGCTCCTGAAAAAGTGCGCAACCTGTCACGTAATGCCCTTTTAGATCATGGTGTGCAGTTTGTCGGCGGAAAGTATGTCTCTGAAGTTTCGACAGGAAAAGTTACCCTTGCAGATGGTACAATATACCACGATGACATCATCTTTATCGCAATGGGTGTACGTCCGCGCCCACTTTTTGAACCGTCAGGAATTCCTCACGGCGACGATGGTGGTATGCTTGTAAACAAGTACCTGCAAAGCCCTAAATTCGACAATTTATTTGGTGGTGGGGACTGCATATGGTTTGAACCACAACCACTGGATAAAGTCGGGGTCTACGCGGTTCGCCAAAACAAAATTCTTAATGATAATGTGATCGCGCGATTGAACAATAAACCGCTGCAAGAATTCAAACCAGGAGGTGACTACCTTCTTATTTTCAACACTGGTGGCAACACAGGTGTGTTGCATAAATTCGGATTGAGCTTCAACGGTAGCCGAGCATTTGCTATTAAAAATTATATTGATTCTAAATTTATGAAAAGATTCAAACCGGAATACGACAAGTAATAAAAAAGCTCCCCATGCAGACAGTGTGCAAGGGGAGCTTTAAAATTTTACGGCAGATGATAATGCTTCGGCATACAGAGGTGACAACCATTTGCCTCTGGATATATTTTTTTTGCAGACTTCATAGCTAGATCTGAAGATTCAAATTTGCCCACATGACGTAACTGCTTTTTTGGAGGACACCATACACACCCTTCCACATGAACTTCATGATCTCCACTAGCCATCTTCTTTGTATGAACGTGATATGTAACCATGCCTTTCTCCTCATACTTAGCGTTGTTCTGACAACACCAACATCAGCAAGATATTGCAGCACAAGCTAGATAAAACATTCTGTTACCCCCACACAATATGAATCTGAGCCTGTTGCCACCATACCTTTTATTGATGCTTTTACCTTTATAATATCACTTGCAGGCTTCATACAGCTGCATTGTCAATATGCAGCATATCACAGTGCGCGTTCTTCTAGTTGGCAACTACTTATCACCAATTCGCCCCTTCTTACCCTCAAACAGGATGGAACAATCCTTGTGTGTCCATTCCTGCTGAAAGGTGCCATCTTCTTTTTCAATAATAATCTGTGCCGGTGATGAATTGTTCGCAAGCTTACGGGCAACACGAACTCCTTCTTCTTTTGTTTTGCACACACAATACTCTTTTTCTGCACCCTCCTTCTTTACCTTCCACTTGCCGTCACATGAGCGGACAAAATACGTTGCACGCTTCATATCTGCTCCTTTTTGCTACAGTTGGTTTTATTGTAGCACACGAGCACCCAACATTTCCAGTTTGGAATTTAAACACAAAAAAGCCCCTCGGAAGAGGGGCTCTAATTTTTGGGATAGCGAGTAAGTGCTACAGGTTATCAAGAATCTCGTTGTTCTTAATAACAATCTCAGACTTATCAGCGAGAGATTTTACAAAACTCTGTTCCATCTGCTGCTTTTTACGCTGCAGAAGTGCTTTCTCTACTTCTGGTTTTGCAGCCAACCAAACTTCTTCGGATGGCTCATCAACGATATTCAGGCGAACAAATACTGCGCCAGCAGCCGTTTTGTAAGGTCCCATCCATTTTTTGCCATCAGCTTCAAATACTGCTTTCACAACATCATCCGCAGAACCAATACCAGGGATAAAGCCCTTACGTTCAACAAGCGGAGTAGTCTGCACTTTTGGCTGACTTTCAATATCGCCAGCAAGTACTTTTGCAGAAGCAGTTTTAGCAGCCTCAAATGCAAGCTCTACAGATTTATCTGCAACGAGCTGTTCTTTAATAGATGTAGAAACCTGTTCAAGCGGCAAGCTTGATTCCGGCTTAGAGCTTTCAACTCGAGCTAAAATGTAGCCGTCATTTGCTTCAAGCGGTGTATCTACAGTTGTACCGGAAGGAACGGAAAACAACTCTTCAGCTGCTTCCTTAGTAATGCCCACAGCAACTGTAGCCTGATCTCGTGAGAATTCAGGAGAGGTTGCTACGGTCAGATTCTGTTCTTTAGCAATGTCTTCAAGAGACTTACCGGAAAGCATCTGTTCCATCGCTGTATCAAGAGTAGCTGTTACTTTCTCTGCAGCCTGATCTTCAGCAAGTTTGGTCATAATCTGACCCTTAACTTCTTCAAATGCAGGAATACGAGCTTTCTCAAGCTTGTTCACCTTAATGATGTGCAGACCAAATCGAGTGCGGATAGGCTCAGAAATTTCGCCATCTTTCATAGCGAATACTGCGTCTTCAAATGGTTTAACCATCTGACCACGACTGAAGGTCCCAAGTGCGCCACCAGTAGGGGCAGAAGGACCTTCTGAGTATTTTTCTGCAAGCTTACCGAAGTCTTTACCACTACGGGCAAGCTCAAGCACTTTTTCTATTTTTTTAGTTGCAGCAGCAACTTCTTCATCAGATGCATTCTCTTCAAGTTTTACAAGAATATGACTTGCGTCAGCTTGTTCTTCTTTACGGAAAGAGCTCTGATTGTCAGCGTAGTAAGCCTCTGCTGCTGCTTCATCAACAGTTACGGAGCTTGCAAGGCCCTTTGGAGTAATAGCAAGGTACTTGATTGTTACCTGAGCAGGTACTGCGTAGCGCCCAATATTTGTATCGTAAAACGCCTTAATTTCTTCGTCCGTTACAGTTGCTTTCTTAAAGAAATCAACTGCGGAGTACATGATGTAATCCATAGAACGTTTTTCGCTGGCGTATACAAATGCTTCGCGAGCTTCTTCGTTAGAAACGCTTGCGGAGATCACAGCGTTCTCACGAACTTTTTTGGTTAAAAGGTCTTCTTTGAACTGACGCTCAAAGCTACCGGCAGACATTCCCTGTGCAGCAAGCATCTGCTTGTACACTTCAGGATCAAACTCACCCTGAGCATTCTGAAACAAAGGAATAGATGCGATTTCTGTTTTTAATTCAACAGGAGTCACTGTCATGCCAAGACGTTCTGCTTCCTGAAGCAGGAGAGTGCGGGCGATAAGACCCTGCAATACCTGCTGACCAATTCTCAGCTGTTTAAACTGAGATTCGTCAATACCAGGGAAACGCGCTTTAATGGCACTCATCTGAAGTTCATATGCTCTTCTGAACTCAGGCATCATGATAGCAGTATCATTTACAGTAGCTAACACAGAAGAGTTTGAAGGGCCGTTCATGGAGCCTACACCCCAAAACACAAAAACTACGACTATGAGAGCAAAGGCAAGTTTAACACCCCAGGATTGGGAATTTTGCCGAATGGAATCCAACATACATTACATCCTTTTATATGAGGATATGGTAAAGCCCACGCTTAGGCTTCACGCCTTTTTGAGAAACGGACGTAATTGAGCAGACCCCCTGCTCTAATTATATCCAGTTCTTTTTGCGTCAAATCATTTGTAACAGCTACACGCGTTCCGGAAGACAAAATAAGATCGACAGACTTGCCAGCCGCAAGTGAAAGTGCCGGTACTGCGATATTTTGTTCCTGCGCAAACTCTGCGTATGCTTCCTTATCCACCAGAATAAGCGGTAGAATACCAAAGTTAACAAGGTTTGCGCGGTGAATACGTGCAAAAGATTTAGCCACGACAGCACGAACACCCAAATGGCGCGGTGCAAGTGCTGCATGTTCTCTTGAAGATCCCTGACCGTAGTTTTCACCAGCGACAATCACACCGTTTGAGGTGTTCTTGGCACGGGTAGCAAATGATGCATCCATTCTCTCAAATACATGCTCGCTGATCGCTGGTACATTAGAACGTAGTGCTGTGATAACAGCACCAGCAGGCATGATATGGTCAGTGGTAATATTATCCCCGGCGACGATGAGTACATTGGCATCAATGTCAGCGTCGACAGAAGCGAATTGTTCAAGCGGCACAATATTCGGCCCGCGCACAACTTCAACATTCGAACCATCTTCCGGTGGGAAAATAAACTGATCCCGAATTGACGGTACAGTCTTTGGCAACTCTGGAATTTGCGGAGCATCGCCCCAGCCTGCAGGGTCTGTGAATTCACCATGTAATGCAGCCATAGCTGCAGTCAACGGGCTCACAAGGTAGACCTGTGCATCTCTGGTGCCGGAACGTCCTTCAAAGTTTCTGTTAAAGGTACGTACTGACACACCTTCAGAAACAGGAGAACCACCCATTCCGATACAAGGACCACATGAACACTCTAACAGACGAGCACCAGAATCGATAATATTCTCGAGCAAGCCCTCACGGGTGAGCATTTTCAGCACCTGCTTGGAGCCGGGGCTAATCAGTGTATCTGTTTCGTACTTAACGTGCTTACCTTCAAACAGATTTGCCACAGAGGCAAGGTCTGCATAGGAAGAGTTTGTACAGGAACCAATAGCAACCTGATTAACTTTCAAACCGGCAAGGCTGGCAACAGTAACAACTTGATCCGGCATGTGCGGTTTCGCAGCAAGCGGTTCAAGGTCATTCAATACAATACGAATTTCTTCGTCATACTCTGCGCCTTGATCAGCAACAAGTTCTGTCCAGTCTTCCAGACGTCCCATACTGCTCATAAATTCACGGGTATTTTCATCACTTGGGAAAATTGATGTTGTCGCGCCAAGCTCTGCACCCATGTTGGTGATAACAGCACGCTCAGGTACGGAAAGGGAAGCTACACCAGGGCCGGCAAATTCGAAAACTTTGCCAACACCGCCTTTAACGGTCAACTTGCCTAGCAGATGCAAGATAACATCTTTAGCAGATGCCCAGCCGGTAAGTTCGCCTTCTAAATAGACACGAACAACCTGCGGCATAGAAATTGTGTATGGTTCGCCAGCCATTGCCAACGCAACGGATAAGCCGCCTGCTCCCATAGCAAGAGAGCCTAATCCACCAGCTGTTGGGGTATGACTGTCGGAACCAACCAGAGTTGCCCCCGGTTTACCAAAATTTTCAAGATGAAGCTGATGACAGATGCCGGTACCGGCAGGTGAAAACACAATGCCGTACTTTTCTGCAACCGTTTTGAGATAGCGATGATCGTCTGGGTTTCTGAATCCCATCTGTAGTGTATTGTGATCAACGTAGCTTACAGATAAGTCTGTCTTTACACGGTCTACACCCAAAGCTTCAAACTGCAAGCATGCCATTGTTCCTGTAGCATCCTGTGTAAGAGTCTGATCAATACGCAGCTCTATTTCGCTGCCTGCGCTCATAGTTCCGGAGATCAGGTGTCCGGAAATAATCTTTTTAGTTACGTTCTGTGGCATCCCTTGTTCCTCTTTTCGCTCCGAGTAGTTGTCTACTCATAGTTCAAACAATATTGTTGGTCACATTTGATATGCCGCATCGCGCCAAGTTATTGGCGTGAGTACACTGATATCTGCGGAACAACGAATCCATCCCCTGTCAGTACGTCGAGTGTGCGCTCTCGTCTAAGGAATATCCATTCCCTGACTACGGTACTCATTCAGCTTGTTTCGCAAGGTTCGAACAGAGATCCCCAGCAGATCAGCTGCCTGCGTACGGTTGCCCGATGTCTGCTCCAAGCCTTTCAAAATAAGTATGCGTTCCATTTCGTGAATTGGAATAACGCTACCGCTAAAGTTGCTACAACTGCCGTTACCGGATTCGGAAGATACACTTTGAGTAGTACACTCATCTGCTCCCTCTTCTTCGAAGAGCGGCCAATTGTCCGGATCAAGTAAAAAGTGACAAGGTTCAATAGAATTGCCACCAGCAAGTAACACAGCACGTTCCATAAGGTTCTGCAGTTCACGAACGTTACCAGGCCAGTCGTATGCGCTTAGCCATGATATTGCTTCAGCAGAAACTTGAGCAGCCGGAAGCGAATATTCTTTTGTGTACATCTCAATAAAGAAATGTGCGAGTTCAAGAACATCATCCCCACGCTCTGCAAGAGCTGGAAGTTTTAGCGGAATAACATTTAACCGAAAATATAAATCCTGGCGGAACTGCCCTTCTTTAACCCATTCTTCAAGATGACGGTTTGTTGTTGCAAGCACCCTGACGTTAACTTTAATAGTCTCAGTACCACCAACACGGTCAAGCTCGCCTTCTTGAAGAACACGCAAAAGTTTTGCCTGTAACGCCAAGTCCATTTCCGAAATCTCATCAAGGAGAATGGTGCCTGTATGCGCCAATTCAAACTTGCCGAGTTTTCGAGAAATCGCACCGGTAAATGAACCCTTTTCATGCCCGAAAAGTTCGCTTTCTAGCAAGTGTTCCGGCAATGCAGCGCAGTTCACTGCAATAAAAGGATTATCTCCACGGTCAGAATACGCATGAAGATAGCGGGAGAACATTTCTTTACCGGTACCAGAGGCACCAGAGATTAAAACAGTTGCTTTTGATGGTGCAACCTGCCGCGCCAGAGCCAGTACTCGCTGCATAGCGCGGTTCGTACCAATGATAGTCGGCCCTTTCTCTGTTACCGGAATGGCAGTTTTATTTCCACCAAGGGTGGAGGTTGGTGGAACAGCTTTTGGCTTTTTACCTTGTTCAGGTATTGCCGCACATATTTTTTCAAACAATAACGGTTCAAGCCAGTAGTCGTGTGCACCCATTTGAAGAAATTTTTCAGCTTCGCTGGCGTTCCCTTTATCAGAAAACACAACAATAGATGGGAATCCTGCGTCCGCCTCGGCGGCAGTCAGCAGTTCCTCCACAGAATAACCGGATAGGGAAGGACGGGAAAAAATTACATCAGGACGAGACTTCGCAATAAATGCGAGTGCGCCTTTATAATTCTCCGCAAGCCCTACTTCAAAACCTGCGTCTTTAAGCTGGGGGAAAATACGAGTAATCGAAGTAGCCGGTGCAAGAAAAAGTATACGTCTTGATGACATGCAATCCTCTTGGTGACATCAAAAAAACCGAAGTTAAAGAGCAATCAACTCTGCCACAAATTCATCTGATTAGCAAAGTGTTGTTATACTGGCAGTCTCGTGCTGCCTCTTTTAAAAGAAACGCACTTCACGTATACCCGCATCCACTTGCTACAATGCATGAAACAGGCACTACGCAGATATGGAGACTTTTTACTATCATGGCAAAAACCACAACACACAAACAACAAGGCGCTCACGGCGGTGAAGTATTTCGCATCGCTCGAGAAACAGGCACTGCGCTTAACGACATTGCAGATTTCTCCAGCAATGCCAATTCCCTGTGTCGTGACATAACAGAAGAAATTCTTTTCTCCAATATGCAGGGTGCATACAGTGACTATAATCATTATCCGGACACATGGTCGTCTGAACTCACAGCAGCAATAGCAGCGCATGAATCAGTTTCACAGCAAGAAATCGTTGTGGGTCACGGATCAACTGAAACAATCTTCCTCACTTTTCAGCAAATCAGACCTAAACGAGTACTGCTCGTCGGCCCTATGTTCTCAGAATACGCTAACGCGTGCTCTGTTTTTGCTGAAGAATACGACGTTCTCGCCTGCCCGTCTGATACTCGTTTTGTACCGAACTCAGCAGAATTTGCAAATTCAGACAAATACGATCTTGTTGTACTTTGCTCGCCCAACAATCCCGCGACCATTACCTATCCCAATATGCGGGAAATTATTCAGGCCATTCATAGTCCATATATATTGATAGACTCAACCTATCGAGAGTTCATGCACGGAACACCTGAATATGATGCCACACACACTGCTCAGTATAGAAAATGGTGCAACCAGAACACAAGAATCATCACCATGCACAGCTTTACAAAATTTTTCTACTGCACTGGCGTTCGCCTTGGCTATGCTTTGAGTGATATTGATACTGTAAGCAAGCTAAAACAGGGAAAAATGCCGTGGACAGTAACAGCCTCTGCGCAGAAGGCTGGTCTCAATTTTCTGCAAAATATCGAGCGGTACCGAGATCGCCTTTCGCAAATGCGAACGTATCGGACATTGTTTACAGAAGAAGTACGTTCGACAAACGTCTTTGCTCCAGATTGCATTTTTTCCGGAGTTAACTTTCTGTTCTGTAAGCTGAAGAACCCAGAGTTGGGAGCACAGTTCTACGAATTCTTACTCACAAAAAGCATTCTTGTTCGTCTTTGTGACAATATTCCAGGAACAGAAAAGGGATTTATTCGTATGCAGGTTAAAACACCTGAAGAATGGGGAACGCTTATTACAGCGCTGCATGGATGGACTGCCTCTCTCAACGTATCGACCCGTTAAAAAAGCACTTAGAACGACAAAAGCCCAGTGAGGGGAACACTGGGCTTTTGTCAAAAATGAAGCGACTGAATCATTTCCGTGAAGCGAGGGACCACACGGAGTTGACACCGAAAAGAGCGGATTACCGTTCTTTCACTTTTCTATTTGCACATCCTGTGCCAAGAACACTGTTCATAGCAACAGAGCGAATACCAACACTTTTCAGTTGACGCTGTGTGACGAGTGCGTTACGAAATTTCGTTGATTACGATTTTTCGTAACGAAATAATGGAGCAAGGGGAAATAATGCCACCATCAAACAACAAATTAGAGGGCGAAACGAAAACGCAGAGTACGACTAAATCATCTGAAAGATTTTTTAGCACCACGTTCTCCGGTCGCGATGTAACCATCAGTGATTTCCCACTGCCAGACGATGCAAAGGCGGACTCTTTCTCCCTGCCCTCAACGCCGGATGTCCAACTGGAGCCGCAAAAAATACGACCTCAAAGCTACAACAGGCTCCAGACAAAGCTTAACTCTCTCGACATCACCCCTTTTCTGGATTTGATGCTCTCTGTTGCGCACGAGCGTGACCCTTCTAAAATTATTGAGCGAGCAAGCACTGGATATAAAGGCACCCACGTAACAATGGGAGCATTCTGGCTGCGACCAACACAAAAGATGGCGGACATTGTAACCCCACACCCTTCTGCGGATACAATGCTCAAGCTTGTGGCGTTTTCCGGTATTAAAGATACTACGCCGTCCGAATGGAATCACGCGCTGGGCACATATGATTTAGTGCCCATAACAGAACCTATCTTTGCCTCATGTCTGAAAGGGATACCATCTATAGGCTCATCCCCTGAAGACTGGAATCGCCCGTCATGGGCTATAAAAGAAGGATATCAAGCATACTCATCATTCCCCGTCATGTACAACGACGAATTTCTTGGTATTCTTTCTACATTCTACGATCGCCCAATGGTTGGCCCTTTTGCACAGTTACACACCATGCATCAGAAAATGCACAAGATTTTTGCGGATACCGTTGCCCGTGCTCTTGTTAACGCAGTCGCCTTTGGAGAAATCCAAAAGCTTCGCGGTGAACTTGAGTTAGAGAACGAACTTCTTCGCCGTGCGGTGCAGGAAAAACACCTTGATGACAACCTGATTGGTGATTCCGACTCCCTTGCTCATGTAATGGAGCAAATTGATGTTGTTTCACCAACCGTTGCAAGCGTACTTCTTCTCGGAGAATCCGGCACGGGTAAGGAATTGTTGGCAGGAGCAATCCACAATCGTTCAACACGCAGTCAAAATGCTTTTGTACGAGTGAACTGTTCCGCTATTCCGCATGAATTATTTGAAAGTGAGTTTTTCGGCCATGTGAAAGGGTCTTTTACAGGCGCAATCCGTGATAGAGTTGGTCGCTTTCAGTTAGCAGACGGCGGAACGCTCTTTCTGGATGAAGTCGGAGAAATCCCCCTAGAGCTTCAAGGCAAACTCCTCCGTGTGTTGCAGGAAGGTACATTCGAACCTGTTGGTGACGAACGCTCCAAAAAAGTTAATGTGCGCATCATCGCCGCTACAAACAAGGATCTGACTAAAGAAGTGGCTTCAGGCCGCTTCCGGCAGGATTTATATTTCCGTCTCTCTGTATTTCCGATCAATGTACCGCCGCTTCGTGAACGTCGTAACGACATTCCGCTGCTTGCCCGTCACTTCATCAACCTTGCGGCAAAGCGTATGAACATTTCTGCCCCTCGCTTAAAACCACACCACGTTGAAAAACTTCAAGGCTACAACTGGCCGGGAAACGTAAGGGAATTACAAAACGTTGTGGAACGTGCTGTAATCATGTCTCATAGTGGCAGTATGGAATTTTACATTCAGGATAACAGTAACGCGACACCACCGCTTGCAATGAATGTACACGCCTATTCGTCTGATCACGGCCCAGCAAAGCCGCCAGCATCTGCCCCACGCCCGCAGGATGTTATTACCGAAATAGAATGGATGGCCATGCAGCGCGAGAATATTCAGCAGGCACTGGAGGCCACAAACTGGCGAGTGCAAGGCAACGGCGGTGCAGCAGAGCTACTGGGCATCAAACCGACGACCCTTCGCTCCCGTATGCAAAAACTAGGTATCGAAAAAAATAGAACATATTAGCTTCACATGCGTTAGTTCTCAAAAATCATACAAAAAAAAGCGACTCATCGCCTTTACGATGCGTCGCTTTTGAACACAAATTACTAGCAGAAAAAATTTCACGCAATCCTATGAAGCGAAATATCTCTCTAGGGCTTCATCCACGGTACCATCATATCCGATACCGGAAAATACGCCACCTTCACTCAGGTAAAGACGGGTTTTAGCCCCCACATCTCCACATAAGACCGTACTCACGCCCTCTTTTATAAGCCACTGTGCGACCTTACGCCCCGCCGCTTCAGGATCATCCCTATAAGGATTAGTCTGAATAACGCGGGCATCCTTTTCCTGCTCAACCAGCACAAACATATCTGCACGGCCGAAAACTGGTTCTACTACATAAACATTGTTTCTTTTCTTCGCAGCCACAGCAATTTTCATATACCCCTCACAGAACTGTGGGTAGTTTCACAACCTACCACGTTGTCTATACAAAAGCTGCCTTGCGTAATTCCTCTGCTGCATCTTTAGGCGATAGCGCGCCACAAATTGCAGATACAACGGCAACCCCATCTGCACCGGCAGCAATAACCTGTGCCGCATTTGCAGTAGTAATTCCTTCAAATCCAACAATTGGAAGAGTCGTCAGACTTCGAGCTTTTTTAACACCGGGAAGTTGCCAAGGCTTAACATTGCGCGGAATTGATGGAGTTGAAAAAACTGGAGAAATACCTATGTAGTCAATATCAAGAGCATTAGCTTCTTCAATCTGTTCCGGTGTTTCTACAGTGATACCCACAATGGCATCCCCACCAATTAATGCACGCACATCCTGCACACGCATATCAGTCTGTCCCACATGTATACCATCAGCACGCACAGCAAGCGCAATATCCACCCGATCATTAATAATAAGCGGAATTTCAAGCGGAGCCAGTAAGGCTCGAAGTTGGCGTGCACACTCCACGAACTTTCGTGTTTCCATTGTCTTTTCACGAAGCTGAACCATCGTCACACCGCCCCGCACCGCAGCAGCCACGGTTTCTTCAAGCGGCATCATTGTACAACGACTACTATCTGTTACCAGATACAGTGAGAAATCTGCACTCTGTCTCATTACACAACCCTCACTTCGACAAGTCTGTTTATGTCGTTTTCAGTAACATTATGAAGTGCATCTACAAACTGAACAGCAAATGTTCCAGGTCCGTTAGATGCCACCTCCGCAAGCCCACCAGCTGCGGCCATACATCCCATACCGGAGATGGCTGCGGCAAAGCTATCTTCGCAGATCGCAAGATGGGCGCCACAAATTGCAGTAGCAATACATCCCATACCTGTAACAAGCGGCATGTATGCGCTTCCGCCTTTAATATTGTAAACAGTCTTACCGTCCGTCACAACATCTATGCAACCGGAGACAGCAACCGTACATCTATATTTTTTCGCTAATGCCACAGCACTAGCTTCTGCTTCACTGGACTCATTACAAGAATCCACGCCACGAGTTAAAGCTCCTGTTCCAGCAAGTGCCATAATTTCTGAGGCGTTTCCGCGAACCAGAGAAATACCACCCTCTTCTAACAAGGAAGTGGCTGTTTCTGTACGCAATTGTGAAGCCCCTGCGCCGACAGGATCCAGTACTACGGGTTTATAGTTTGCGGCAGCGATAGATGCGCCAATCCGCATACTTTCGATCCAAGAACTACTTAATGTTCCAATGTTAATTACGAGAGCACCTGAAATAGTTATCAGTTCTTCCAATTCTTCTTTAGCATGAGCCATAATTGGAGAAGCACCAGCACTAAGGAGAGCATTCGCGGTCGAATTCATGACAACATAGTTTGTAATACTATGCACAACAGGCCCACTGCCACGCACTTTATCTACATTGTCCCAAACAGTATTAAGTGAAAACATAGTGCACCTTCCTATAATAACGTTACGTGTCTCAACTAGTAGAATAGTGAATAGTTTACTCGCAAGCTACTATATTGCAAATAAAAAACGGAACAACCAGTATACTCCACCAAAATGAAACTGTACACTGCTCGTTCCGTCAAGGAACTGAAAAAGTAGACTTTTTACTTGAGACTCTTAATAAAGTCCTCATCTACACCCACTATGGCAATATCATGCTTATTAGCCAGTGCAATAGCCTCTTTTCTATCAAAAAATAATGTTTTATTTGCATAGAAAGCAAGGCAACTGTACCCGCCATCCACCAAATTCTGAACTGTATTTAAACCTAACGCAGGCAAATCAATGCGTTCGTCCTGCTTTGGTTTCAACAGTTTAATTGCGACACAACCCTTCCCGCCAAGCGCAGCACCGCGCTTGATGGTAGCGTCTGTACCCTCTAAACACTCTACAGCAATTACCATATGCTCACGCACAACAATGCACTGACCAATGTCCATGCTGCCGATCTGTTCCCCCACAGGGATACCGTAGGCAAGAGTCTCACGTTGTTTGTCTGTAAGCTTTTTCTTTGTCAGCACACCGGCAGGACCACGTAAGTTTGGCACAAGTTCAGCTGCCTGAACAATATGCAACCCGTCAGATTCCAGTTCATCCAACACGCCACGCAAAAGAACGTCATCGCCTTTAGAGCGAATCTTGAACAGAACTTTTGCCGCACGTAAATCTGGACGCACATCTAACGCCTTAGGCTTATTAATTGCCCCCGCAAAACATACGCGAGTGACGCCATTCTTTTTAAAAAATTGTATCAACTTAGAAAGAGCACCAAGATGGAGCATCTCAAAGACATCTGCCTTGCTCTCAATTGCAGGATCAGTATGGCCAACAAAGCCACACATAATAACAGAGAGACCTTCCTCGCGGGCACCTTGGGCTACCAACTCAGGAAACTGCCCTGCGCCTGCAATTATTCCGATTCGCTCTTGTAATGCTGCCATATCTATTTGCTCCATAGACTTAAAAAAAGAAGGAAGGCACTACACCTTCCTTCTTAACATTTCGATCCGACTGTGTAGCCTATTCGCTGTGCGATGGTAAGATACCACGCTCGCTTTTGCGTACAAAATCTACGAATTCGAGAACTTCTGCAAAGTTACCAAATTCATATTCCAACTGTTCCAGAGCCTCTTTACGAGGAGTGGTAGAATGCCAGATAAGTTTGTAAGCATTTTTAAGAGCACGAATGACTTCACGAGGAGCTTTAAGGCGACGCAGTCCAACTAAGTTAGGACCATGAACACCTGCACGGTTACCGGTAGCAAGCATATACGGTGGTAAGTCCTGCCCGATACCTGTCATACCGCCAACGAATGCATGTTTGCCGATGCGAACAAACTGATGCACAGCAGAAAGACCTGCAATAATTGTGTGGTCAGCAACATGAACATGTCCCGCAAGAGTTGCGTTGTTAGACATAATGATATTGTCACCGAGAACACAATCGTGTGCAACGTGTGTGTACGCCATCATAAGGTTGTTACTGCCGACAACGGTTTCAGAACCGCCGTCTTCAGTACCACGGTGCAGGGTTGCAAATTCACGAATGGTGTTGTTATCGCCGAGTTTCAACCAGCTTACTTCACCATGAAATTTGAGATCCTGCGGAACACCGCCCACTGCCGCATAGGAGTGGATGTGGTTATTCTTACCCATGTGGGTATACTGCTTTACAGATGCAAAAGCGTCGATCTTTGTACCATCGCCGATGATGACATCATCTTCGATAACGGCGCAAGGACCAATTACAACCCCTTCTCCCAGTTTCGCACTAGGCGCAACAAAGGCGGAAGGATGAATTTCAGTAGCCACGCTACATATCCTCCTTATTCATGATAGCGGCTGTCATTTCTGCTTCTGCAGCAAGCACACCATCAACATATGCTTTGCCTTCCATTTTCCACAGCTTCAACTTGTGACGAAGAAGACGACACTTAAGTTCAAGTCTATCACCAGGGTACACAGGCTTGCGGAAACGAACTTTTTCCATGCCTGTGAAAAGGAACAACTTGTTTTCCAGCGGCATATCTGTGCTTTTCAGCACGAGAAGCCCACCAGCCTGAGCAAGCGCTTCCATAATGAGCACACCCGGCATTACGGGAATGCCAGGGAAGTGTCCTTGAAAGAAAGGCTCGTTCATTGTCACGTTTTTATACGCGTCAATAGACTCAAGTGGAGTGTAGTCTAAAACACGGTCTACAAGTAAGAAAGGATATCTATGTGGAAGCAGATCAAGGATCTGACGAATATCAAGATTATTTTTTTCGGTGGCGGTCATTGTTTGTGTACCTCTATTTTTTCAGCGCTTCGATTTCTTTTTCGAGCTGTTTTACTCGCTTAAACAGGTCAGGAATTTTAGGAGAAAGAGTTGTATGACGCATGAAAATCCCCTTTTCCATCGCTGGCATACCGGCCATGGTTACTCCGGCCGGAATGTCTTTCCCTACTCCAGTTTTCGGCCCTACAGTTGCGCCGTCGCCAATGTTCAGGTGACCGGCAATGCCAGCCTGTCCTGCCATAACAACACCGTTACCAACTTTGGTAGAACCGGAAATACCCACCTGTGACACAATAAGGCAATTACTGCCCATTTCTACATTGTGCCCGAGCATTACAAGATTATCAATTTTAGTTGCGTCGCCAACACTTGTAGAACCAAGCACCGCGCGGTCAATAGTGGTATTAGCACCAATTTCAACATCACTACCAATTGTTACATTACCGATCTGAGGAATTTTCTGCACTCCAAATTCTGTAGGAGCAAATCCAAAGCCATCAGCACCAAGCACAACTCCTGCATGAACGATGCAGTCATCGCCAAGAGTAGTTTCTGCCATTAGCACAACATTTGGGTACAGAATGCAATCAGATCCAACAGTTGAATCTTCCCCGATATAACAACCCGGGAAAACAACGGTGCCGGAACCAACAGTAGTACGCGGGCCAATGAAGGCATGCGGATACACGGTTACGTCATCTGCAACTGTTGCAGTAGGGTCGATGAAAGCAAGTTCAGAAATGCCCTTCATCTCACCTTGCGGCTTAGCAAAAATAGCAACGCAACGAGCAAAATCGAAATACGGGTTTTCACTAATAAGCGCGCGCTGAACATTCTCTACCTGATCGGCAGTACAAACAACTGCACCAGCTTTAGTTTCTGAAAGCTTAGACGCGTACTTAGGATTAGCTAAAAAACTAAGCTCTGTTTCCAGTGCATCATCTAGGGTGTTAACACCTGTAATTTCAAGATCTTCACCAGCAAATTCAAGACCAAGATGTTGTGCGATTGTAGAAAGCAGCATGCTTAACCGTATTCCTTATTTTTTTGGTTTATTAGCTTTTTTCTGATCAGCTTTAATTTTTTCGAGTTTAGCACGGTACAAGCGGTTTACAACAACCATTACCTGTTTAGTCACGTCTACTGGATTTTTGATGTACAGAACTGCGCCCTGTGCTTTTGCAATAATCATTTCGTAGCCGTTTTTCTCACCGTACTCGCGAGTAGCTTCAAGCATAAGAGCAGACATATCACGAAGAGCAGACTGCTCCGCTGCACGTGCGCGCTGTACGAACTGCTGCTGACGCTGAGAAAGTTCTCTTTCTTCGTTACGGAGCACTGTAATTTTTTCTTTCTTTGCGTCCTCGGAAAGAGCCTGGCTCTGCACGCTGAATTCTTTTACTTTTGCATCAAAAGCAACTTTATCGTCTCTAAGTTTCTTGTCTTCAGCGCCAAAAGTCTGCTTCATAGCTTTGGTAATTGCCAATGCTGGTTCAGAATCTTTAGCGATGACTCCGAAATCAACTTCACCGTATTTTGCAGCTACTGCGGATGAAGCAAAAAGGAATGTACAAGCCACTACCGCTAAAAGAATATTACGCATCGAATGCTCCTAAAAAAATTTCGTTACTTAACAACATGTTAATCATTTAACCATCAATAGAAACTATCAAGTGGATTGAGTGGATAGCGTCATCATATTCCACAGTCAAGAACTTGCGCGTTCTTGCCACTCAATCTGTAACAGCAGGTATAGTACGAGGCTTACGCTGCGCTACCGAAGCAAATTGTCGGCTACGAAATAAAATATATTCCATATTACAACACCAATTTACCAGAAGTCAGTACTACACAAAAACTCCATGTGCTGTCAGTGAGAAATCGACCCCGCCTCGTATTATTTACCAACAGCTACATCGCTGCATAGTTCTTTAAATTATGTCTGTAGGTATCCAACGCATTTGCAATGCCATCTGCTAACAAATTCAAGTACGAATTATTTCGTAATCGTTTTGCCTCTGTCGCATTTGAACAATACCCCAGTTCCACAAGAATAGATGGCATCTTTGCGCCCATAAGAACGTAGAACGGCGCACTTCGTACTCCGTTGCTTTGAGATTTCCACCCTCTTGCACGTACCGTTTTAACCATGCTCTTCTGAACCAGTTCTGCCAGAGCCTTAGACTCTTGCATTTTAGAGTTGAGCATAAGGTCAGTCAAAATAAATTGTAAATCGCTAATGCGTTTCTCTGTGATTGCGTTCTCTCGAGCAGCAACACGGCGTGCACTTTTTGATCTGGCAAGGTTCAAATAATATGTTTCAATGCCATTCACGTTTGTTTTTTTGTTGGCATTAATATGCAATGAAACGAACAAATCAACTTTTTGCACATTCGCTTTAGCAGTACGTTCTTCCAGTGGAATAAAAACATCTGTGGAACGTGTATACAACACGTTAAAGCCTTTTGCTTTAAGTTTTTTACCCAACATTTTCGCGGTCTTAAGAACATATTCTTTCTCACGGATTCTATTTCTTGAAGCACCGGGATCTTTACCACCGTGTCCAGCATCAATCATAACTGTCTTCACGGTCAGCCCAAGCTGTTCAACAAGATCAGGAACCTTGCCGGATACCGGAATTGTGCGGGATGGCTTTTTAGTTTTATGTACTAAAACTTTTTTAGACAAATCCACTGGAGGATGACTCATTTTCCCATCTTTAGGAGCAGAGACATCCACAACAACCCTGTACGGATTTTCCAGGGCGAAAACGGTATATTTCTGCACTGATTCGAAATCAAGCACAACACGGCTCGTACTCGGAACAGGCTTACCAACACGAATCATTCGCAAGATACCGTCATAAATTTTTAATTCGTCCTTAACGGACTGAGTCGGAACGGTTCCATCCAGATCGATATAGAGTCTGAAAGGTAAATTTCGGGAAGGGTCAGCATTTAAGAACTTATACTGATGCTTTGCCTCACCGCTCAAGTCAATAACTACACGGGTATAGTCATTACTACTCGTAAAACGAATACTTTTAAGAGCAACTTTATGAGAGGAACTTCTAGTTTTTCTTACTGGTGAAGGAGTTGATCTAGAAGATTTTTTTTGAGCAGCAGACGTGGACGCCACTGATGAACGAGAATCACCAACCTCCGCAATAATTTTGCGGTGAAGCTCTCGTGCTTCCTTATACTTATCACCAGATTGGTATTGTCTCAGAATCGTATTCAGCGTTTGTCTCGCTTCAGCAGCCTCATTCAAATTGTAATATTGAATTCGAGCCAATCTGTATAGCGAATCGTCTGTCCATGAATGCTTGGTAAAGCGTTTTGCGCATCGGTTATAGTAGTCAACCGATGTTTGATAGTCAGAACGAAGGTACGAACGCTTAGCAAGTTCTTCATTCACCCGCCCCATGTAGTACAAAACCTTTGGAGCATAAGAACCATCAGGATTAGCCTGATAAACAGCAATAAATTTGTCTTCCAACCGTTTCCAGTTGGAGCGATAACGTGCCTGTTTGGAGTCTTTAACAAGAGATCTAAACTGATTCAACGCGGTTTGGTAATCCCGACTAATACTGGCGTAGGAATCTGTAACTGAGAGAAGAAGAATAAGAAGAAGCAAAGGCAAACAGAGCATGCCTTTTTTTCTGGTAATTAGCATAGTTTTCCTAGTTAATCCGCGCATTGAAGTTCGAGGTTAGAATAAGGCTGCCTTTTGCAAATTAGTATAAGGATACTGGAACCTGCCGCAGGGTGCAACCCTGACAAATACTTTACCATAAAAAAAAGCGCGGCCTAAGGCCGCGCTTTTACATAATTGCATTTAGAATGACTGCCCCATTGCAAATTCAAAGCGAGGAGATTGTTTTTCCCCGTTCACATCAGCAAGTGGAATACCATATGCGAAGCGTAAGTCACCCATTGGGGAACGCCAGCGCAATTCAAGGCCGGTACTGTAGAGCCAGTCTTTATTGGAGGTAAGACCATCATCTTTGTCATCAAAATCGATACCGATGTCAAAGAAAGGTACTAAAGTCATACCCAGATCATTCTCGAAATACCACTGGTATTCGAAGTTTGCGAAAGCCATACGGGTACCACCGATTTTGTCACCATCATCCTGACGGACAGCAAAGTCGTTGATATCGTAACCACGCACACTGTTGATACCACCAATCCAGAAACGTTCTACAATCGGGATATTATCATAGGAGCCACCATTAGGAAGCAATGCGCCAGCTTTAGCACGCGCCATTAATACGTGGTCGTCATTCAAGGCGTAGAACTGGCGAGCTTCACCAGTAACTTTAATAAAGTCATCAGTACCCTGAAGGAACCCACCACCGTAGTTAACAGTGAAGGTTACAACGTTACCGGCAGTCGGACGCTGGAAGTTATTAATGGTATTACGTGAGAAGGCTGCGTTAAGAACGCTTGCATAACGAGTTCCGTCATCGGACTGCTCTTTAATAAGATTGCTTGCATCGCTATCTACGTCAGTAATCTGGTACTGGTCAAAGCGGTAACCAGCATATACACGAGACCACTTACCTATAGGATAACCAAAGCTGACTTGACCACCAGTTTTATCGTAATCATAATCGTCATATTCAGTATTAGTAATGTATGTACGGGCACTGAATGAGAGATCACTATCGTAAACACTCGGGTTCAAGAAACTCAGGTCGTAGGAAGTCTTTTTGGAAGAAAAACTTGAAGTAAATGCAAGTTTGTAGCCTTTACCCCACAAGTTATCTTCTTTGATTGAGCCGGAGAAACCAACACCATCATAAGAAGACCAACCTACACCAGCCATAATAGAGCCGGTGTTTTTCTCTTTAACTTTAACTTTGAGGTCAACTTCGTCCTGCGTCTCAGTTGGGACGAGGTTTACGCTTGCTTCAGAGAAGTAGCCGAGGTTGTTCAACTTACGGTTACTTTCACGCAATTTTTCGCCGTTAAAGAGTTCACCGTCAGTCAATTCAACAGCACGACGCACCACGTTATCACGCGTACGAGTGTTGCCTTCCATTACTACACGACGAACATAAACTTTGTTCTTTTTATCGATCTTGTAGGAAACGTTTGCAATGTTGCCTTCCTGGCGCTGAATGCCAAAGTCAACTTCTGCATAGGCGTAGCCATAGTTGGCGTACCAGTCTCCGATTTTGGTGCTGTCTTCACGAAGAACAGTGTAGTTGAGGTACTCTTCTTTGGCCTTCCACTCATCCAGTCCAATAATAGACAGATAGGTTGAGTCAGGCTCGATAAGGTCACCTACAAAGGTGATTGTACCAAGCTTGTAACGCTCACCCTCTGAAACTGGGAAAGTAATTACAATACCATCTTCTTCGTAATCAACGCGCCCCTCACCAACTCGAATATCGAGGAAGCCTCGGTTCAAGTAGTAGGCAGAAATAGCTGCAACGTCACGTTCAAGGAAGTCTTCACGCAGAACACCGGAACCGGTGAGCCATGAGAACATTCCTCGTTCAGCCAAAGCGAGTTCTTTCTTCACATCATCAGGATCAAGCTTTTCAATACCTTCGAGCTTGATTTCTTTAATGTAAAGTTTTTCACCCTCTTTAACATTGAAAGTAAGTGTTGCACCGGTGCTACCACGTTCAATTTTGTAATCAACTTCAGCAAGGTAGTAACCTTCCTTTCTGTACAAATCTCGAACGCGTGCAATATCGTCTGAAAGGAACTTTTCGTTAAGAACAGCTCCCTGCTTAGAGTTGATTGCAGCAAGAATATCATCATTGCTTACGACATCAGAGCCGGAAATTACGATGTTATTGATTCTCGGTTTTTCAACAACGGTGATAACAAGTTCGTTACCATCACGCTTTTTCTCAACACTGATCTGCACATCACTAAAGTAACCAAGGCCGTAAATACGCTTGATTTCTTCGTTCACTTGTTTGCTATCAAGGGCATCACCCTTCTGGATTCGCATACGCAGAAGAACTACGTCCGGATCCAGAACTTTGGTGCCTCGAATGACAATATTAGAAATAGACTGCTTACGCAGCATCTCGTTTGTAGCCTGAGCAACAAGCTCATCTACAGCAGGAAGCACATTAATAAGTCCAGTCTTATTAATGTAGATAGGCTTCGCAGGCTGAAGCCCGTAAGCTTCTACCAAGCGTGCATCAATAGAAAGCTGTTCCCCGACCTGTGTGAAGCTACCGTAGACAGCATAGTCTGCGTTAGACAACAAAGACAAATCACGAACAATTGAAATATTAAGTTCGGTAACAGAGTTCGCTGCTAAAAGTGCTTCCAATTCTTCATTTGATACAATTGAAAAGTTTTTTGCAGCTAAACGCTCTCCGATCAATTCCGGTAGCCCATCTTCCAGATAACTCAAGTCTTCTCCTGAGTTAACCGCAAAAGGTAGTACAAGTACCCGAATTCCATTCCGTGGCGCAGCAGATGCGCTTACAGCCATTAGCAGCGCAAGCAACATGAAGACCATGACAACGCACGGTCTAAACTGTTTGGACATATAGTTCTCCAGCTCGCAGTTCAAGACGGCGACGCATAATATCCGACAGTTCAGGATTATGCGTAACTACAACCAGTGTCATACCCAGCTCATCATTTAGTCGAAGAAGTAATTCTCCAACTGATTCGCCAGTGCGTTCATCAAGATTTCCAGTAGGTTCATCTGCAAGCAAAACAGAAGGGCGCATGAGTATAGCACGAGCAATAGCTGCCCGCTGCCTTTCTCCGCCCGACAGTGTTGTGACTTTATGCTCAAGCCGCCCGCCCAGTCCAACAAGTTGCAACATCTCGCTGGCCCGTTCAAAGGCTTCTTTTTTTGTCACTCCACCTATTATTGCTTGCATAGCGACGTTTTCAATAGTTGAAAATTCCGGCAGCAGATGATGAAACTGAAACACAAATCCGATTTCTCGATTTCGTACAACAGCCTTCGCGTCATCAGTGAGTTCCGAAAGATTTCTACCATTAAAAAGCAATTCGCCCCTCGAAGGAATATCAAGGGTCCCCAATAGATGCAAGAGAGTACTTTTACCTGACCCTGATGCACCCGTGATGGCTAATGCCTCACCCTGTTCAATAACGAGGTCTAAATTGTTTATCACTGTTAGCAGCTCAGCAGGACCATCATAGTCCTTCCCCACTCCCCTCAGTTCATACAAAGGTGCAGCACACATTATTCGTACCTCAGAGCATCTGCCGGTTCCAATTTTGCTGCCTGCTTAGCAGGATACAGTGTAGCAATAAAACAAAGCACCATTGCAGACACTCCAATCGCTACTAAATCTGTCCAGTCATAAATAACCGGCAGCTTATCTAGTGAGTACACACCTTTCGGCAGTTGTACAAATTGATAACGCTTGAGTAATTCCCCCACTCCGAGTCCAAGAGCAAATCCAAGAGCGGTACCGACCACTCCAATAATTGTTCCCTGCAGCATAAATATTCTGCGAATCTGCTTTTTGGTTGCCCCCATAGACATAAGCACTGCTATATCGCGGGTTTTTTCCATAACAAGCATGACCAGAGTAGTGATAATTGAAAAAGAACCAACAAGCACAATAAGCGTCAGGATAACGCCCATTGCCGTTTTTTCCAGTTTCAATGCAGCAAATAAATTGGCGTTCATATCCATCCAGCTTCGCGCATAGAAAGGATATCCACCGAGTTTTTCAGTTATTTTTTTAGCGACATTGTCCGCACTGTTTACTTCGCTGACAGAGACTTCAAGCCCTGTTACAGCGTTGTTATCCCACCCGAGCAATTCTCGTGCAGAGTCAAGTGTTACAAACGCAAGGGAAGAGTCATACTCCCACATGCCTGTTTTGTAGATGCCCACAACCCTGAAGTTGCGAACCCGCGGAACAAAGCCCTGTGATGTTTTCTTGCCTGAAGGTGAAAGAAGATTGATACGCCGCCCAACGCCTACACCGAGACGCTTGGCAAGTTCTTTACCGATGATAATTCCCGGGAGTCCCTTACGTTCGAGCTCCGGAAAACCACCGTCTTTCATATACTTGCGAATGGTAAGCACTTTGTCCGCAGACTGAGGCTGTACCCCGCGCAAAATAATACCTTTCACGCCCTGAGGTGAGGAAGCCATAAGTTCTGAGTAAATAAAAGGGGTGGCTCCGGTTACACCGGAGACACCCTCAATTTCTTTCATCAACTCAGTATAGCCGGACATATTGCCGGCTGCACTCATAGTAATTACGTGAGCATTCACGCCCAGAATTTTATCCCTCAAGTCCTTAGTGAAACCATTCATCACACCCAGAACTACGATAAGCGAAGCAACACCAAGTGCAACTCCGAGAACAGAAATAATCGAAATAACCGATATAAAAGACTGTTGCCGACGCGCAAATAAGTATCGCAGCGCTATGAAGGACTCAAATTTCATAAGCTATGGCTAACTCTCCGGTTTAAGGAGTGGAAAGAGAATGACTTCACGAATTGATGGTGAGTCAGTCAGAAGCATTACGAGACGGTCAATACCAATACCCTGACCAGCTGCCGGAGGCATGCCGTATTCAAGGGCACGAAGGTAATCTTCGTCCATGTAATGTGCTTCATCATCACCCGCTTCTTTTTCTGCAACCTGATCAAGGAAGCGCAGACGCTGATCAACAGGATCGTTAAGTTCAGAGAATGCGTTGCCGAGCTCACGACCGGTCATGAACAATTCATAACGGTCAGTAAAACGAGGATCATCTTCGTTTTTGCGAGAAAGCGGGGAGAGGTCTGTAGGGTAATTGTAAATGAAAGTCGGCTGAATCAAATCCGGTTCAACATCAAGGTCGAACAGTTTGGCCTGAAGCTTAGCAAGCTTCTCACCTTCATGTACTTTTTCCCCACGGCTTTTCAGATGCGCAGCAAGCTTATCGTAATCTTCGTAAAGTTCGCTGGTGTGACCACCAACAACTTCTAAAGATTCGAGGAAGCCGATACGCTGCCAAGTGCCCGGAGTCAGGTCAATTTCCTGTCCCTGATAAGTAATAACGGTAGAACCGCATACTTTCTGAGCAATGTGTCCGAAAAGCTCTTCTGTAAGATCCATCAGATCTTTAAAAGTTGCATACGCCCAGTAGAACTCACACATGGTAAATTCCGGGTTATGCTGAGTTGAAACACCTTCGTTACGGAAGTTACGGTTAATTTCAAAAACTTTTTCGAAACCACCGACGAGAAGACGTTTCAAGTAAAGTTCCGGCGCAATACGCATGAACATTTCATGGTCTTGTGCGTTGTGGTGGGTAACAAACGGACGAGCAGTCGCGCCACCAGGAATTGGATGCATCATAGGAGTTTCAACTTCCATGAAGCCTCTGTCTTCCATAAATCTACGGAACTCACGTACGATAGCAGTACGTTTGCGGAAAATTTCGCGGGTCTTTGGCGTTACGATAAGGTCAACGTAGCGCTGACGGTATCGTATTTCTACGTCTTTAAGACCATGATATTTTTCTGGGAGCGGACGGATAGACTTAGTAAGAAGCTCAACGCTTTTACAGTCTATTGTCAGTTCACCTGTTTTAGTGCGGAACAATGTACCCACAACACCAACGATATCGCCAATGTCAAACTTCTTAAACTTCTGGTATAATTCACTACCCAGAGTATCGCGGGCAGCATAACACTGCATTTTACCGCTTTTATCAAGAACGTGGAAAAAGGTAACTTTACCAAAAGAACGAAGACCGACAATACGGCCTGCACAGAAGAATTCCTTAGTAAGGGATTCTAATTCTTCGGCATCAAGTCCTTCATATTCTGCACGAATTTGAGAAAAATCGTGGTCCTTTGAAAACCCGTTTGGGTATAAAGGAATGCCTGCATCCAATAAGTCGCAGGACTTTGCCACTCTATTCTTCACCACTTCGTTTAACTCGTCACGGTCAACAAAGCTTTCCAGCATAGGCATGAAGTAATCAGCCTGGCTGGATTTAGTGGGAAGTTTTATCTTTTTACGTTTTGACTGTTCCTGTTCGCTCACGGGATCACTCCGTATAATGAATTCGATCACTGCTGAATTGGGAAGGGTTATTCCAATTACTAGCAATCGTCAAGGAACCCTCTCGTCTCTGAGCATAAAATTGTTTTTTCCAATTTATTTTTACAGAAACATAAAAAAGGCTTGACGGCATCTGAGGTTTTCTCTAAACACTTTTTCGCACTGAGGGAAACCCCTCAAGCACATATTCCTCGATGGCTCAATAGGCAGAGCGGGTGACTGTTAATCACTAGGTTGTAGGTTCAAGTCCTACTCGAGGAGCCAGAACTTATAGCCTCTTTCGCAAGAAAGAGGCTTTTTTTGTACGCCCTCCATCCTGCGCCCACGGCACAGCGCAAGTACAGACTACGAAAATTGCCGGTTCTTACCAGCTATACTCTACATTTTCCATCGGTTTAAAACTACGTCAGTTTCACAAACCTCAGCCTTTATCATTTAACGAACTGCCTCTCTCCTATCAATACTATATAATGCTGGCCAACTGTGTATGTATCTTTTCAATGAATACACATTTTTCGTTTTTTCTTCTTGACGATGCCACACAGACTCCGTATACAGAATTTCGCGCTGATCATTTCGGCTCATATTCCTCGATGGCTCAATAGGCAGAGCGGGTGACTGTTAATCACTAGGTTGTAGGTTCAAGTCCTACTCGAGGAGCCAGATTTTATAGCCTCTTTCGCAAGAAAGGGGCTTTTTTGTGCCTAATGACATCGCCCACACCACCCTTTGCGCCAATCTACTTTGTCTTCATTTGTGACAACGCAAGAAAAAGACCAGCGGTCATTTTTCACCCACCACAGTAAACCCCACTGAGGCAAGTCTCATTTTTCAATGTATTTTACGCAAACCTCTTCTTTAATAATTATCAAAGGTATCCCCTTTTCTGCATCCTCATCTCACCCTATTTTCTAAGAAAATAACTTTTCTATTTTTTCCCCTTGACGCAGCGAACACTTTTCCATAAAAGCTTTTTCGCGCTGAGGGAAACCACTCAAGCAAACATATTCCTCGATGGCTCAATAGGCAGAGCGGGTGACTGTTAATCACTAGGTTGTAGGTTCAAGTCCTACTCGAGGAGCCAGATTTCATAGCCTCTTTCGCAAGAAAGAGGCTTTTTTTGTGTCCGAAAAACACCTCACAGTTGAAAAGTTTACACCTCACTTGAGCAAAGAACAGATCCCAAGCATTGCTACAGAGCTACTGCAAGCCCCTAGCACCCCTGCCCCTACTTCGGCGCAACATGTGTGATGCTTTCAGGCTTTAAAGATTTTTCTGAAGGAAACCTCTCATACACTCTGGATAACGGGGAAAGAATCTCCCTCAATTTTCTCACTAATGAGAAAGACGAGTCTTACGTGATGTGGTCTCCGTATAATGAAAATTCTAAAACAAGTACCGACCTCATCGCACCTACAGCTACTAAACACACCACTTCGGACCACAATTGAGGTAGCACTTCGACAAGAACCTTAGATGACATCAGGTATATTTTCAGTTTTTTCTTTTTTATTGTATTTTTTGGTTGACGAGCACGGAGCAAATCCGTAAACAAATTTCGCGCTGAGGGAAACCAAAGCACAGATATTCCTCGATGGCTCAATAGGCAGAGCGGGTGACTGTTAATCACTAGGTTGTAGGTTCAAGTCCTACTCGAGGAGCCAGAATTTATAGCCTCTTTCGCAAGAAAGAGGCTTTTTTTATTTCCACTTCAGATCTCCAACTCACCCCTCCTTACTACAACCCATCGTATTTAAAGATAAAAACAGATAATATTTTCTGGTGTATAGTTTTTATACACGGTAGACGCAATTCTCATTACTGAGTATTCTACCCAAGTTTAATTCGCAGGACGACGAGCTTCCAACACTCTTGCTTACTATAGTAAACATAACGCAGGGAAAGTACTCACATTTCCGTACTATATCCTGTGCCCGTGCATAAACCTGCACAGTGCTGCTAACCGCAACCTGCTGCACAAGGAGATACCATGAAAAAAATTCTATTTGCTCTTGCTTTCATCTGTATTTTTGCAACCGCTGTGTCTGCTGACACCAAGTTTGGGAAAATGGACACAAACAGTGACGAAAGTGTTAGCTGGGAAGAATTTTCCGCAACCTACCCTTCCATGAAAGAACTCGCATTCCAGACTATTGATAAAGATAATTCCGGCGGAATCTCTCATGATGAATGGCACGGATTTATGGAAGGCCATAACACCGGCGAGAAAAAAGGCGGCGGTATGATGGGTGGCATGATGGGCGGAAAAGGAAAAATGGGCTCCGGCGCTCCTGAACTCATTGCTCCTCCCACAAAATAATAAACGTTACAGCATGACAGCAAAAAAAAAAGTCGACCTTTGGGTCGACTTTTTTTATGTCTTCCGTTCGCTATATACAAATATGTAGCTTCCATTAAACCTCTTTTACGATATGATCATTGGGTAAGCATCGTTCTTTTCTCAACATCATAAATTCATAGGATTACCACCTACAATGAGCCTTGCCCTTTTTTACTTTTTTCTCAAAGGTCTTTTAATCGGACTAACAATCGCTGCCCCTGTCGGACCTGTCGGAGTTCTGTGTATTCATAGAACACTTAAATATGGCAAAGTGGTGGGCGTAATCTCCGGACTTGGTGCTGCTTCCGCAGACCTTTTCTACGGCGCTGTTGCTGCATTCGGCCTTGTTGCCATTACAAATATGATCACTGATTCCAGCAATGTCATCAAACTTGTTGGTGGACTTCTCTTTATCGCTATCGGCATCCATATGCTCCGCCAGCGTCCAACCTTTGTTTCTGATGAAAATGATGTAAAAGAAGAAAAAGACAAACCAAGCCTTCTTACTGCATGGCTAAGTACCTTTGTTCTTACCGCTATGAACCCCGGGACGATCATTGCGTTTACAGTCATCTTTGCCACCTTCGGCATTGATGCTGATGCAGGTGCCCCCGGTGCGTTCTCACTGGTCCTTGGGGTATTCCTCGGCTCTGCTATCTGGTGGTGCGGTCTCTCCTTCTTTGCCAGCGCTATGCGCACATACGTAAAGCAGCACAGCAGACTCATCAACAAGATCTCCGGCACAATCATTATCGTTTTCGGTACCGCATCATTAGCCAGTCTTCTCTTAGACATGTAATGGATAAATCCTTGGGATTAGCACCCTGAGGATTTATTTGCCTGCAAAGGCATTGTCTATTGCCAGACCACTACGCAATCCTTATATTCCGCCCATGACAAAAACATGGAATCAAAAATCAAAGCGTCCAGTACTCGGGCGTGCACCACTCACACAGCCTGCATTTCTTCCTATGTCCAAAAAGGAAATGGATGAACTCGGCTGGGATGAGCTCGATATACTCTTCGTTACTGGCGACTCTTACGTCGATCATCCAAGCTTTGCTGCCTCTCTTTTGGGACGCTGGCTTGTAGCACATGGATATCGCGTAGGCATCATTGCCCAGCCCCGCTGGGATAAACCGGACGACATGCTTGTAATGGGTCGTCCGCGTCTGTTCGCTTCTGTAAGCGCAGGTGCCATTGATTCCATGCTGGCGCACTACACAGCGTTTAGAAAAAAACGTCACGATGATGCGTACACCCCCGGAGGTAAAGCAGGAGCTCGTCCGAACCGTGCCACCATTGTGTACTCCAACCTCGTTCGCAGTGCGTTTCCCAACATTCCTGTTGTCATAGGTGGTATTGAAGCATCATTACGACGCATCACTCACTATGATTTCTGGACAGACAAACTTCGTCGTTCCATTCTGCTCGACAGCAAAGCGGACTGTGTTGTCTATGGCATGGGCGAATACGCTATGCTACACATTGCTCATGTTCTCGACCAGTACGGCGACACATCCGGCACACCCTTTTCCTACATTGCCCAAGACGTACGCGGCATTGCCTACATGGGAACCCATGAAGACATTCCGTCGCAGGCTAAAGTTGTAGAGCTTCCATCCCATGAAGCAATTGATGCGGACAGCAAAAAACTTATGACAGCTACGCTTACCCTTGAACGCCATGTTCAGGAAGCTGACGGCTGGGCTATTCAGCCAGTCGGCAAGCGCGCAGTACTTCTTGCTCCGCCAGCTCTGCCATTGTCTGAAGACGAAATGGATGAACTTTACGGCCTGCCGTACGCAAAAGCGCAGCACCCTTCCTACACTGACAAAATTCCGTGCGTTGACATGATGACAACCAGCATCACAACCCACCGAGGCTGTGGTGGCGGTTGTTCATTCTGTTCTCTGGCACTGCATCAGGGAAGAAGAATAACTTCCCGCAGTAAAGAATCCATCATTCAGGAAGTGGAAAACCTCACTCGCAACAAGCGCTTCAATGGCTCTATCAGCGATGTAGGCGGCCCTTCTGCCAACATGTGGCAGGCAAGCTGTAGGGCTAACCCTGAAAAATGTGCGCGTAAAAGCTGTATGCACCCTAAGGTGTGCCCGCAATTTGCTGTAAATCAGACAAAAGGAATTACCCTGCTGCGCGATATTCAACAGATCCCGGGAATCAAAAACGTTCGTGTTGCCAGTGGAGTTCGCTTCGATCTCGCACAAAAGGACGAAACAGCCCTTCGTGCCTACACCATGGAATTCACAGGCGGTCAGCTTAAAGTTGCTCCAGAACATATTTGTGATGGTGTACTGAATCGTATGCGAAAACCAGGCGTTGCTTCCTTTGAACATTTCCTCGGCGCATTCAAAAAATATTCTGAACAAGCAGGAAAAGAACAGTACGTTGTTCCGTACCTGATGAGTGCGTTCCCGGGCTGTACAGACAACCATATGCGTGAACTCGGCAACTGGCTTCGCGCCAGAGACTGGCAGCCACAGCAGGTGCAGTGTTTCATCCCTACACCGGGTACTGTAGCAACTGCATCCTACTTTGCCCGCATTGATGAAAACGGCGACGATATTTTTGTCGCATATACCGATGCTGAACGTCTTCGCCAGCACCATATTTTGATTCCAAGTGTTGGGCGCAAGGAAAGCAAAGCACCACAAGGAAAACGTGGAGCATATGCCGGCAAATCAAACGCTAAGCCTGACTCGAAACGTGGTTCCAGCAACCATGCTTCCGGCAAGCGTTCCGAGCGCAAAAGCCAACCTAAACGTGAGCAGCAGCCAAACCGCGACAGTAAATCTGGTCCGAAAAAAGCTTCTCCATTCTCTGTGAACAACCGCTAGTTACGAATATACATTTCTAGTGAGTTCCAAGGGTAAAAAACACCCCGCGTAAAAAATAAAAGCTCAGGTCAACAAGCAGAAATTCTGCAAGCTGACCTGAGCTTTTTTTATATCTACAAATGCAACACGCACTCTTTTCAATTCAGACGTGCGAATGTTCGCTCTACTCAGATAAATAATTATTTAACAACCAATCAACGGTACCAGAGACTGCCCACCGCTCTTGATCAGGCATGCTTAACGTTTCTTTTTCAGTGCGGTTTGAAAGCTGAGCTATAAGATAGTTTTCCAAAAGCGTTACTATTTCTGATTCGACACGCTTTCCGTGCAACAGTTGCTGGACAATATGTTGCTGCTCATCGTGAGAGAACACAGAAAAAAGCCTTGCTGCGTAATCCCTGTCTGTTTCTAAAAGCAACAAAATGACTGCACCTTGAATTGAAACAGGCTCACTTCGGAGTATCAACGCCACGTCTTCTACGGGGACAGACAAAATTAATGCAAACGGCATATGCACTCTGCTGTTGCGGCATAATGCTACGACTTGCGCCATATCTTTTGCAGCAATGGATCGAATCATAAGCCGTCGAACAAGTGCGCTGTCCACCACTAAGGCTCCAACGCTGACAATCGAACTATTCCGGCTTTTCAATAACGCATTGACCTGCTCAGGATACAACGACGGCAACTTTCCAGCCTCTCGCAAAAAACCTGCTGCTGCTTCCGGGGAAAAACTACTGAGCACCTGTGCGGCATGGCTTTCACCAAGAGCCAGAACCGAAGCTACGAACTGCTGTGATTCAGACAATACTGTTTCAATTCCTGCCCTGTGCCCAACTCTCCGATCTATGGCTTCCTGCTTATCTTTGCTCATTTTCTCAACAAGCGTCAGTCTTCTATCTTCGGAAAGCTGAGAAAGTATAACGGCTGCGGATAATGGATGCTGACTTTCTAATTCAGCCCGTAGTGCTTCATTATCTAACCGTAAAAGACGCTCTACTGCTGAAGTATCAATCTCTGTAAATTCCGGAACAAGAATAGACTGTTCACCTGTAAGAATCGGGAGAATTTCCTCAAGCATCTTTTCAGGAAACACAATCATCATTGCACCGCTATTACTAGCAGGATCACGCCCTTCAGCGGTGTTCATGTCTATGCTGACAGAAAGCTCACACACAATGCAAGGTTCATCCAGCCAAAAATGTTTGCTGTACAATGCTGGCTCATCTGCTTTGCTGTGCTTGGATTCCACTTCGTAAAATGGAGCCAAAGCCCATTCCAAATCAAGCAATAGCAAATGAAGAACATGGCGAACCACGTTGCTTGCGATGGGAAAAACAGGAATATTTTTTTTACTTTTCTTCAGCTCTGCCAACCTGCGGAGCAACATTGGAACCGGCTCCTGTTCCCCTGCGGAAAAAATAGCATTAGCAAGCCCGACCGCTACCTCACGCTCCATTCCAAAAACACTTACACCATCCAGAGGAAACATAGAAAAAGTTGTCGCAACAGGATGATCCATCCGCAACCACACATCAAAAGGAGCACGTGCAGAACGAACAGCTTTCACCTGACAGGATTGATTGGTCATTTTGCACAATCGTTTTGATGCAACGGCTGCAAACTTATTCAGCACTTTATCGAGAACTGGAAACTGCATTGATTTTTGATATTGGTACTCAAGTAAATGAGTCAGCGTACCGTACTTTTGTGCATCAGCAAGCTGTTTGGGCGGCAATCCCAAAATAAAATTAGAACCGGAACCATCTTCTGACGAATCGCCATCTTCGGCGTCATCTGAAGGACTTTTCAAAAGCCACTGCATCTCTTCGATAGTTACTTCATTATTCGATGGTACCGACTTGTCTGACCCAAAAAGCTCGGTCACGAGATCACTTTCAACACCGGTTAACGATGCTTGCCATGCCTCATCAGACCACGGATCAAGATCTATCGTAACCTCAATTTCAACCTTATCTGTCTCGCTCTTCATCTTCTGTTTTATCTCAACAGAAGAATCTGGCGCTGGAACCAAGGTCTCAGCGGGTACTTTTGACGCATCTGTTGGCACATCAGCAGAGACACCGGCAGGCAACTCGCCTAGCTTATTGTCATCTGAATCTTTTACCGTTTTGGCGTCATTCTGCTTCGAATGAAAAGGGAGGACTTTTCCCCTTACCCGTTTTTTAGTCATACACATTTCCTGAGTATACTGTTCAATGTGAACCTAACAGCTATCTATATATACTGATACTACTGCTACGCCCAAGTATATCTATACTACAGTTAAAAAAAATTGCACTACCCCTCACATTATTTATAGTAAGACAATCAGAGCATTCACTACAAAAACAGCACTGTAGCTCTTGCTCCTTTTCGAACATGCAGATACCCTACCAAGTATTATATTTACCATAGGCTAGGACGCTGATTTTCTTTTATCATAAATAGTTGCATGCGCATCATTTTATGGAAGCAGCCCCCATTGCACTATGTAGCTATACACTGACCAAGGCACAATCATGATGTTTCATTTCTTGTTATGACGTTGAGACTAACGTCATACTCTGCTGCGAGGAGGATACGGTGGCTACAATGGATACTTCATATTGGAGAAGGAGTATTTACAATATTCTTGATGGATTAAGTGATGGGCTATCCCACTTCGCCGGTCCTAGCCGAGTTGCATTGATAATATGCCTTGATGCTGAGGGGCCTTTTTACATTCTTGACCCGCAAAACCTGCTAGATGGTCACCAACCGCGCCTCAAAGACCTTTTTCCAACTTTTCAGAAAACAATTTCCTGCAACCTGTTGCCGGAATTCAATCCTTCAGACGATCCGCAGCTTTCCGGTCTAATCGCCTATGGCGGTTCCTGCGCCACTCTTCCTTTTCAGATGTGGTTCACAGAAGAACACCCCGACATCTGCTCCAAAGGACCAACCTTACGCTGGCTGGAATATGCAGCAACGCAGTTATGTGCCGACTTTGGTCAAGGCGCAGGGCTACGCAACGACACTTCCAGCTATGTACTGCAAGGATACGCCCAGCACGCCATTCGTGATTATATTATCGACAAACGGAGTGACGCTTTAGGAATGGATACATACTTACGTATCTATCCTACGCTGAATGCTATTTTGGGTATTTCAAATACGCGAGAAGAAGGGGCATGGCCGCGGGGCAAAATTGCCTTTGTAGAACCGCGTCTTTTACAGCATGTTCATTTTCAAGCATCATTCCCACGCATGGAACAACCGCTGCTTATGAACCTCCGCCATTGTAGAAAGACACTACAAGCAGTTGAAAATACAGAGCGATTTCTTATTTCCGACGGCTGTACTCTTGCTGGAGTTGCATCCGGTGATCTTCCTCCCGGATCTATCCTTGCAACCTTTGAAGGTAACCATGGGATGGTTACACTTGATGATGAACTCATTTGCAGTTTTGCATCAGGTAATTTTCTAGCAACAAACCGCCGCCCGAACCTTGTTCAGCTGGAAGAAGCACTGCTTGAATCCACCTTAACTCCTAAGCAACAGCACAATATTTTTCAATACACAACACGCATCGTCGCACAAGCACGGGAACGTAAGCACGGTTGTACTCTCGTGCTGGACCTCAATACAATTCCACGAAATATTGCAGGTCAGACACTCCAAACTCCATTGGATCTGAGCATGCCGGAAAATATCGACATTGCTTGTTCACTTGCAAAGGTTGATGGCGCTCTGCATATCAGCAACACGTCGACGCTTCTCGGTTTCGCATGCCTACTGGACGGAAGGACTGTGCCCGGAGAAAACAGAGCACGTGGCGCACGATTTAACTCCGCAGTTCGTTTTACTGCTATGCACAAACACATCATTACTATTGTAGTATCATCTGACAGACCTGTATCCGTTATCCAGCACGGCATTGAACTGACTGCCCAATGCCGATGGAAACCGATAAGCTATATATCAACACCGCCACGCCTTACAGACTGGCTCGACGAATAACTATTCTATTGGGACGCCCTGCGTAAGAAATGCAAAGCCGTATGAAGAACCCGTACCAAGCATTATGCTTTCGATGATCGGCACATCAACTGCTTTATCCGCTTCCCATTTAACAATGAAGTTAGCACCGGACCCACCTTCGTCGTCATCACGTTTTACGACATAGCGTAAAGACTCAAGCGGCTTCATAAGCACAGGTTCGTCCAAATAGCTACGCAGCAACTTTCCTGCGGTATCATAAAACTCTACACTGATAATGCGAATACCTGCTGCACGGCTTGTATTACGAATACTCAGGGTTGTTGTAAGATTAATTTTTGCTTCTTTATTCCCATGATAAATGTAGGAATACGCCGGAACATACACTGTTTGTCCGTTTTGCATTGTTCGAGCAGCACTTATTGCTGGTGAAAAAGCCATAGCTGCAATAAGAAACAACCCTATAAGCCACGACACACGTCGAGTTACCATCTGCCCCTCCAATACCGATTTTTGTTGCAATTTTTGTATGTTACTCTACCAAACTTCATTCATTCCCGAAAGACTATTCCTATCTTTCACGAAATGTTACAAAGCAACACAAAAGATTATCCCCCCTTCAAAACATCTCCATATAACCACCACAAAACAACATGCTATAATAATATAATATTTAACATGTTCTTCACTTCATGCGTCAGCATAACAGCTTCACAAAAGAAATCCGTTACGGCATAATCCAAACTATGATACGCTCTAGCACACTGCCAAATACTCCAATTGCCAGTACCGCTTGTCAGACATACTACAACTTGAATTCAAAAACAGACTGCGATATTCTTCTGACATTAAAGTAGATTCGACACTTGGACTGGAACCAGTCTTCATAATAGAAACGGAGTTTACAATGGCTAACTACTGGCTCGTTAAATCTGAACCCGGCTGCTACTCCATCGAGACTCTTGAAAATGAGCCGGATCAGACAACATCATGGGATGGTGTACGAAATTATCAGGCACGAAATTTCATGCGCGACGAAATGAAGCGTGGAGACAAAGTACTATTTTATCACAGCGTCACTAATCCTTCCATCGTAGGCGTATGTGAAGTTGTCCGAGAAAGTCACCCTGACCACACAGCATGGAATCCGGAAGACGATCATTTTGATCCAAAATCGACCGTGGATAATCCCCGCTGGTTCATGGTGGATGTTAAGTTTGTAGAAAAACTTCCGCGAGCACTCTCGCTAAAAGAATTACGTCAGGTCCCAGGACTGGAAAACATGGAACTATTACGCAAAGGCTCCCGTCTTTCTGTAATGCCCGTGGATAAAAATGAATTTGATATCATCTGCAACCTTGCAAAGGAGCAGGCATGAAAGAAACCAAGGAACGCATCACTCAGTTAGAAGAACAGCTGTATTTTCAGGACAAAACCATCACTGAACTCAACGAAGCCATGACTAACCAACAATTCCAGCTTGATGAAATGGAAAAGAAGATGGAAGCTGTGATCATGCGACTCCGTCAACTTAGCCCTGCCCTTGATGATGGCGGGGTTGATGATGGACCACCACCTCATTACGGTGGAAACGTTTAGCCAGTTGAGTTGCCTGCAAGACAGCATGTTACTTGCGTAGTCTCACGGCAAAACTCCCCCCACCCATTCTGTAAAGAGAAAAGGCTGACCTTCGTATGAAGGACAGCCTTTTTATTATTGAAGCTATGGGATTGCACTGCGGAAAAGCAACACTCAACAAAATGTATACTACAATCCTTTACCACCAAGGTAAGCGGCCTGAATATCCGGATTGGAAAGCAGTGAATTAGCATCATCCGCAAGAACGATGTTCCCAACTTCCATTACGTACCCGCGATCAGCAAGCTTGAGTGCAGCACGCGCATTCTGTTCAACAAGAATTACGGTCAAACCGTGCTTGTTGATCTTGCGAATAGTTTCAAAAATGGACTTCACGAGAATCGGAGCAAGGCCGAGAGACGGTTCATCCAATAAGAGCAAGCGCGGGCTGGACATCAGCGCACGACCGATTGCAAGCATCTGCTGCTCACCACCGGACAGTGTTCCTGCAAGCTGTGTGCGACGTTCGAGCAGGCGAGGGAACAGATCGTAGATCCATTCTCTGTTGCGCTCAATTTTCGCTTTATCATTCAAGGTAAACGCACCTAAATCCATATTCTCCTCTACTGTCAAAGTAGAGAAGACACGACGCCCTTCCGGAGACTGGGAAATGCCCAGCTTTACAATATTATGTGCCGGAACAGAATGAATAGGTTTACCGTCTAGAAAAATCTCACCTTTTGTCGCTTTCACGAGTCCACAAATGGAGTTAAGCGTAGTGGATTTCCCTGCCCCGTTGGCACCAAGAATGGTAACAATCTCACCTTCATTAACTGTGAGGTTGATACCGTGCAGTGCTTCAACGTTGCCGTATTTTACGTGCAAGTCACGAAGTTCAAGTAGCATATGGCAGGTCTCCCTTACAGTAGATCATCGTCGGCACCGAGGTACGCTTCGATAACCCGGGGATCATTTTTAATAGTTTCCGGATCGCCTTCAGCGATAACAGCACCGTATTCAAGAACAACAAGGTGCTCACAGATTTTCATAACAAGGCTCATATCGTGTTCAATAAGAAGCACGGTAATGCCACGGTCACGAATAGCCCTGATAATATCAATAAGCTCCTGTGTTTCCTGATCGTTCATACCGCCGGCAGGTTCATCAAGAATGATAAACTTTGGCTCAGTTGCGAGCGCACGGGCAACCTCCAGCAAACGCTGCTTTCCGTAAGAAAGGCTATCTGCCTGAATATCCCACTGGTCTTTAAGACCAACAAATTCCAACTCAGCCATTGCTTTTTCAAGCACATGCTTTTCTTCAGCACGCTGTGAAGGGGTGCGGAACATGGAAGCAAAAACGCCGGATTTCATACGGCAATGGCAGCCTGAAAGTACGTTTTCCAGTGCATTCAAGCTCTTAAAAAGACGAATAGTCTGGAATGTACGCGCAATGCCAAGGTTTACAATGCGATGGGTTTCCATACCAACAACATTTTTACCATTGAACACCGCTTCACCGCTATCTGGAATATAGTTACCGGTAATCAGGTTAAACACTGTGGTTTTACCAGCACCGTTAGGGCCGATAAGACCTACGATTGAACCTTCCTCAACATTGAAGGATACGTCGTTAACCGCAAGCAGGCCACCAAAGGTTTTGGTAAGGTTTTTAAGCTCTACAAGACTCATGGCTGCTCTCCTTCAGCTTTGCTGAAAAAGCGGGAAACATCATATTTTCGTGGCAAAGGAGGTAACAGACCCTGTGTGCGGAAAATCATCATTGCGACCATTGCGGCACCAAAAATAAGCATTCGGGCAGACGCAAAATCACGGAAGAGTTCCGGCAGTCCGATAATAAGAAACGCACCGAGAAGAACTCCGCGGATTGAACCCATACCACCAAGAATTACAATGGTGAACAGCAACACAGACTCCCAGAACGAGAACGATTCAGGAGAAATAATTTTCATTTTGCCGGCAAAGATAGTTCCAACCATGCCTGCCCAGAATGCACCAATAACGAATGCAGTGAGCTTGTAACGGGAAATATTAATACCGGAGCCATCTGCTGCCACGTCATCATCTTTAATATAGTTAAGCGCTCTGCCGAATCGAGAATTTTCCAACCTATGAAAGAGGAAAATCGTTACAGCACAGAACCCCCAGATCAGATAAAAGAACTGATGAGGGCGCTTAATTTTAAAACCGAATAGCATTGGACGATCAATACCGAAAATGCCGTTAGCACCACCGGTTAACCCGCCAACATCGTTAATAAGGGCAATGCGAATAATTTCAACGATACCAATCGTAACGATGAGCAGGTAGTCACCACGAAGGTGAATAATTGGTCGCGCCACAATAAGACCGAATATTCCGGCAAAAATACCAGCAAGCGGCATTGTCCATAACAACGGAATATCAAACATCGTATTCAAAATTGCGGAGGTGTATGCACCAATCGCAAAAAATGCTGCATGTCCCATCTGGAACAAACCACACTGACCAAGGATAATATTCAGACTGAGCGCAAGAATTGCGTACAGGCCGATATTGTTCAGAACATCAGTCCAGTATGCATTGAGTACCAGCGGAGAACAGGCAAATAGCACTGCCCCTGCAAGGCACAACATATCTTGTTTCTTTATGATCATATCTTATCTGCCACCCTTTCGCCCAAAATTCCGGTCGGACGGACGATCAAAATGAGAATGAGCACAAAGAAGGAGATTGCATCTTTCCATGCTATGGAAATGTAAGCAGCTCCAAGAGATTCTACAACGCCAAGCAGCAGCCCCCCGAGCATAGCGCCCGGAATGTTGCCAATGCCACCAAGAATTGCAGCAGTAAACGCTTTAAGGCCGTATAACCAACCCATCGTAAAGTTAATCTGACCGTAGTACAGACCAACCATAACACCGGCGGCACCACCAAGTGCAGGGCCGATCATAAATACGAGGCTGATAACGCGGTTAACATCAATACCCATCAGCTTTGCTGCACCCTGATCGATTGCAGCTGCACGAATGGCAGTACCAATACGTGTCTTATGCGTGAGATAGTACAGACCGCACATGAGTATGACAGAGGTCGCAAACATGAGAATACGGATAAGCGGAAGTTCTACGCCAAAAATATCTACTGTGATGTTCGGTAACAACCCATGCGGATATACAAGCGGACGCGCGCCCCAGATAAGCATAATGGCATTCTGGAAAAAGATGGACGCACCAAGAGCACTTACAACTGCTGAAAGACGCGGTGATGTTCTAAGTGGTCGGTAGGCAACTCGTTCGAGCAAAAAGCCCACAACACCAACAAGAATAACAACCATGACCGCCAGAATTAACAAACCTGCAATTGGTCCGAAAAAATCAGTAAGGCCTAACGATGTAAGCAGCGTTAGTCCTAAAAAGGCACCAATAGTGAACAAGTCACCGTGTGCAAAGTTAATTAATTTTAATACACCATAGACCATGGTGTAACCAAGTGCGATGAGGGCATAAATGCCACCAACCGCCAAACCATTCGTTAGCTGCTGAATAAATTCTTCCATATGGAAATCCCGTTGAAAAAAAAACGGTAAAACCCAGAGCACAGCACCCTTGCCGTGCTGTGCTCTGGAAAAGTGAAGCCGATTTTACGGTAACATTACAAATTCGCCGTTAGCATTAACTTCGCTAACGCGGTAGAACTTGCCGGAACGATCACCTTTTTTATCAAAAGCAATGGTGCCGGTAAGCCCAGGGTAATCTTCCATTTTGTTACGTAAGTAATCGGAAAGAACTTCTGGATCGGTTGAATCTGTCTGGCGAAGTGCTTCAACGATTGCGAGGAACGCATCGCCAGCAAATACAGACCAGATAGAAGCAGGCAGTACGTTGTACTCTGCTTTATATTTTTCCAGAATTTCTTTTGCAAAAGGAGAAGTAAGGTCGTTAACGCCCGGAGGGCTCACGAAGAAGAAGCCTTTAGCTGCGTCGGTACCTGCAATCTTAACGAGGTCAAGGTTGTTGGTTGCGTCGCCGCCCATCATAGCAACATCCCACTTCATTTCTTTTTTCTGGCGAAGCAACAAGCCTGCTTCGTTAAAGTAACCAGTGTAGAAAATCACGTCAGGATTGTAGCCTTTAATTTTGGTGAGAATAGTATTGTAGTCCTGCTCGCCCGGGTTGAGCGCATCAAAAAATACAACAGTCTTGTCGTCAAGAAGCTTGCGTGTTTCGTCTGCAAGACCTTTCGCATAGGAAGAGTTATCGTGCAGAATAGCAATGCGTTTGTATCCACGATCTTTCAAAACCTGTGCTGCGGCTGCACCCTGAGAATCGTCACGAGGACATGTACGGAAGAAGTTAGCAAGACCTTTTTCAGTCAAACGCACCATGGTAGAACCAGTAGCAATCTGAATGACATCTTCTTCGTCATAAATATCCTGTGCTGCTTCAGTAATAGAAGAGCCATAGGTACCAATAACCGCGACCACGCCGGAAGTAACAAGACGCTGTGCGGCAAGAGCTGCTGTTTTAGGGTCAAATGCATCGTCTTCTGCAATAATTTCAATCTGCTTTCCGTTAACACCACCATCGGCATTAATTTTAGCAGCAAGAATCTCAACAAGATTCTTCATATCAAGACCTTCAGATGCATATTTGCCTGTGAGCGGTGCCTGTAAGCCGAGTTTAATAGTATCTGCCAGTGCAGCAGATGACATCAACAATGAAGCAACCAGCCCGAAGGCTAAAACGCGCATAAATCTTTTCATTCGAAATCCTCCTATGGATGACTTTCTATAAAAATCCTACAAATAATTCCCTCTCCTTTATCGAAAACCAACCTCAAAACCCAATTTCACAGAGCTTTGGGTATATTCATCTCACATAACAACCCACAACAAATTTGTCAAAAAATATGCATCTTAAGGTGATAGAATGATATTTTTCTGCTGTGGATTTTCGTCCAAACTTTGGAACCCCATGCTGTACCTAGGTTACGCATGGTTGTGAAATATATAATTAATTATATTTCATACAACACTGAATGAGTCTTCAATCAATATCATAGTAAAAAACGAGCTTTCGATAAAAAAGAAAAGGTGTATTTTGTGTTTAAAAAAATATTTGCTGCATTAAACAAAAAAAGACACCACTTACACTACTCCTCAACAGAGAAAATTAAGTAGAAAAAGTGTTTTTTTACAGTATGCACCAATACTATGGGAATACAACAAAAAAGAAGCGTGCATCTGTAAAAAAATACAGTTGTGCCTTCATTATGAAAAAACTACTCTTTCTACTACCAGCAAAAAAAACAGCATACTGCTATGGAGACCACAGTGTTCAACGATTTTTGCTGTAAATAGCACCACATATCTTCAATGCAGGAACCCGCTCTTATACACATTTTTTAAGAAACATAAAGGGGTAAATAGAAAATTCTATTGAAGGCACTTATATTGCATATCGAACGTACGTTTCACAAAGCACGCTCTCTAACAAGTTCAAGACCATTCTTTTCAGTCATTATCACAATATACTAAAATGAAACATGTTTTTATTAAAAAACCTTTCATAATAAATAAAAATATCGACTAATCTGTTTTACAAGCACAACAGATTAGTCGATATTTCCTTGCTTCCCAAACTATTCCCGCCACTAAGCGGAAAAAACATGCACAAGCAAAACAACACCTATTATTTTAGTATGATAAACAAAAAAAAACACCGTTTTATGTATCTTTAATCCTGCCTGCATTTGAGCAATGAACTTTTGCTTCATCTGAAATTATTCCATAAATAGTTTCAAGACGCTTTTTCAATACGGGTGAAAGCTCCTCCAAGCTCTTTTCCCCCTGCTCCATCTCTGGCGGATCATACAGCCCGACATGCTTTGCAAGCATCTCAAGTGCTTTTAATTTTGAATGCTGCTTAACACGCACAGTTCCTCCGCGTGTCGTCACTGTCTCAGTAATTTCTGCAATGGAAGCAGCCTGAGCATCACTAAGATCCTGAGAATTTATAAGCACTAGGTGCCCATCGTCCCACGTGCATACATCTTTCAAACTGGCAAACCCCACTGCTGCCAATTCACGGATCACTGCATCCTGAGTAACCAAGGTGCGTTCCGCCCGTTCCTGCTGGCGAGCCTGAATTTCCTCCACTATTTCTGGCACAGCAAGCAAGCGCCTTGCCGTAGTAGATGCAGACCGTTTCGAGTACCCCGCTCTGTATGCAGCAAGGCATCCGTTATAATCAGTTACATACTCACTAATAAAACGCCGTTGCTTTGCTGAAAGCTTTCGAACCTTTATGCCAGCAACCTTCTTGCCCGCAGCATTTACTTTCTTAGCCGTATTCTTTTCTTTTTTTTCAACAGATTCTATGGCGTTATTTTCACGTTTATTTTCCAGCGCCATTACTTACGCTCCCTTCGTAGATCTGCCTTAATCTCCGAAAGTACTTCCTGCATGGCCGCTACCCGTTCATCAATACGCGCCACTTTCACAACTACTTGCTGCTGTGATGCGTATTCTTTCGATAACAAACCGGTCACTTGCTCAACATGTTCCAGCCGAGCACTAAAACTACTAAAAACACCTGCAACTGTTGCCACCGCTGTAATTAACGCAAAGGCAACACTCAAGGTAACATTCCGGTCCATATGCCACCGAGTTTCACTGCTACAGTCCACTGCTTCCTCCATTCCCGGCTCTATCTTTACGGTATGACCCGAGAGAAGAACCAAGATAGTAGTTCACCACGGCACCAAACGCAGTTCCAAGAGAGCCAAGCAAGAGCAAAGCAGGCTCACTCACATCGGGAGTAGAGACAATGATGTTCAACATCCAGAAAAATCCGCCAATAACAACTAATGCAACCACACCAGTTACCCATGCACCGCCATGCCCTGCTTTTGCCAATGCTACTTCACGGGCACGCGCATCCTGCACGTTTCGCAACTCTGCATCCAATTGAGCACACTGCCAGCCCAGTAACTGTGCCTGCTGTTCAACTTCAAGTTGTTTAAGCTTCAACAACGTCTTTGGGTCCCGAAGCGCTGCCTCAACAGCTTCTGGCTCTGGATCAACTCCAAGAAAACTGCTTATGAGCGTTCCGGCGGCTCCCGCAATTGCTCCAACTGGCCCTCCTAAGGCTGCCCCCAGTACCGGAGCGACTTTTGCGACACTCAAGCCCAAATCTTTCCAATCCATACAATCTCCTTATTTCACGGCAGCATACCCCGGAAAAAACGCACAGTCGGCGATACACCTATGAAACAAGGATGCTACAATGCTCTTACGCATACGCACCACTGATGGACTCACTTTTCTTACGAAGATTTTTCACAAAAAAAAAGCGTCTTCGTTATCGAAGACGCTCATAGTGAAAACAATCTAAAAAGCCTTACTGGCTTAAATGTGAGTACTATTCCGACGCATAGTTTTTTTAGTAAACAACATCCGTAAAGAATTTCTCTAACAGTAAGAAAATGTATGCTGGAAAAAGGCGCTTATATAGGACTCTGCGCACGAAGAATAGATAGCAAAATACATCGATCCGAAAAAAAGTCTGTCCGGAAAAGTTGTTATCGGAAGCTATGGAACGCACACACCGCTGACAAGGGCATTATCATACGGAGCGGGAAAACCAAGGTCTGAACCTTCAGCCAAGGCGTCACACCCCTCATCAACTTTCAGCTGCGTTATAAGAAGCTCACCTAAAAAATTCCATGCAGTGCCGTTTGATGCATTCATGTCCAATGCAAGCTCATAGTTCTTCTTGGCTCCCATGTAGTTGCCAAGCCCAAACTCTGCGTATCCTCTATATGCGTATGAAATACTTTTAGGATAATACCGCACAGCTTTATCAAGATCCTGAATTGCTGCTTCATATTCAGCGAATTGGATCAGCAAGCGTCCACGCCGTAGCCATGCTTCGCCGTACTCCGGTTCAAGCCGAAGTGCCTCACGCAGCAAACCCGCTGCTTTTGCAGGATCCTCACACACGCCATTTTTCCACAACACATGCGCTTTTGCATATGCAAGTTCTGCCTCACGATTAAGCTTTCCAGAGACCCCAGTAGGGTTAGCGGGCGCTTTGGGCTTTACAGCTGCTCCAGAACAGCCTGAGAGTACAAAAGTTGCTACCAGTAACAAAAAGAAAATACGCTTCATATATAGTATGCCTAGCGGCTGCCACCGCAACTAATAGGAAAGTTAAGGAAAAGATTGACTCATTTTACAGTACGATTTAACGGAACATCTATAACAACTTGCTTATACAGGAGTCACAATGTTTTCGTCTGCAGCGACACGCACAAAGATCCATTCTCTCATGCAGCAACTTCGTTCCTATCCCTTTTTACGCCAAAAAGAAAATGCAGAAAGATGTGTCATGCTACTTGAGACAATCAGTGACCAGCATGCGGTGTACTCGCAACTATGCCATTCACAAAAATACTTTCTTCAGCATTTTCAGGCAACTTTAGAAAAGGAAACGATTGAGGAAGACGATGTATTTAGCCTACTAGAAGATCTGCTGATTCTTGTGCGGGAAAAAACTTTACGTACAGGAACTCCACAAGCAAACGACGCAGAACTAGCTGCACTTGCACATGTTTTGGAGGGGATAAACTGGTCAAAAGATGACGGGACACTTTTTTCTGAAACTTTTTTTTACAAAGTCCCGCTCTCCCTAATCCACGAAATTTCTAGTGATTTGCATGGAAAAGCAACAAGCTTACGCTATCCGACTCAATAATTTTTACAAATTTATATATAATCAGGCTAATCCCTATTCCCCGCGCTACAAGAATCTGATATTCTTTTGGAAAGATAGAAAAATAACCCAAATAATCGGTGGGGGGGATACACGATTATGGGCAGAATCCCGCCGTCTACTTTTGTAGGGAAGAGTAGACCGGCTCTCTTTTTCATTATCGCCACCTGCTGCGCGATAGTATATCATTTTGCCGTTAACCAATGGTTCACGGCAAATTCTGTTGCGCACTTTTTCCTTCCGCTGCTGGCCGGCAGCACGATCTTCCTTCTCAGCTTTCACCTCATCCGTCAAAAAGACAAGTCTCAAGACACTGCAACAACAAAGTCCGAAGAACTTTCTGCTGCTCAAACAGAAATTATGCAGCTTCGTATGCGATTAGTTGATGTGGAACGAAAGTCACTCGCGACTCGTCGAGAACTGCAAGCATTAAGACTTGAACGATGCCATGCGCATCCAGAAACAAGCAAGTTTGAAACGACATTTCATGCAACACCAGACCCTATGCTGCTTGCTGATCTAGAATCTGGTCTTGTCACAGACGTTAACGAAAGCTTTTTGCAATTGCTGGATCACAACTGGCAGGATGTTTACAATAATGCTGTCAGTGCTATTTTTACATGGGCAAGCGTGAAGGATGCCAAGCTGTTTGCCAATGCTCTACTTACAGGAAAAACAGTAAACAACCTACAGGCGGTTTCCGAACGCAGAAGTGGTAAAAAATTCTTCGCACTTGTTTCTATGCGCTCCGTATCTATTTCTGGAAAACGCACCATCATCATTGCTGTACGTGATTACTCTGACTTACATGCTGCCCAACATGAAATTCGCCTATACTCAAAAGCCTTGGAGCAAAGCCCTGCCGGAACAGCTATTCTATCGATTGATGGATGCGTTGAATATGTGAATACTCGATTCTCACAAATTACCGGATACACGGCGGATGAGCTGCACGGAAACAAGGTTCCTTTTCTGGAAACTCTACCTAATGGCACTCCTTTTTCATGGAAGACCCTGACCAATACGCCGGAATGGCGTGATGACATATTCACCATACGCAAAGACAACACGAAATGCTGGCTTTCACTCTCCATCTCACCCGTATTTGAACACGAAGCGCTTGCCCGCTACGTGCTTATTCTTGAAGACATTACAGACAAAAAAGAACAGGAACGCCGTATTCAGCATATGGCTATGCACGATGGACTGACAGGAGTGGCAAACCGCCACCAATTCAAAATGCAACTTTCCCATTCGATTGAACTGCAACACCGCAGTCAGGTTCCGTTCTCGGTAGTCTTTATCGACTTAAACAATTTTAAGGAGATTAACGATACGCGGGGACATGACTTTGGTGATGAAGTGCTCAAAAAAGTTGCAAAACGCCTGAAGCATATTTTGCGTGAAGTTGACCTTGTGGCACGCCCCGGCGGAGATGAATTTTTACTCTTATTAAGCGGTATCCATTTTGTGGAAGACTTACAGACAACACTTCTCCGCACTGCCTACCATATTGCTCAACAAATGGAATTCCATGATGCAACCACGACGAGTATAACCGCTGCAATGGGGATTGCCATGTGCCCTGAACATGGCACAAACGCGGACGAGCTTCTTTCAAAAGCAGACCATGCAATGTACGCGTGCAAGCGCACTCCCAACACCCCATATGTAATATGGAACCCGACTATCGATATGGAACAGCAAGCATCATAAGTAAATGATGACGTACATCAGAATGGAACGACAATATCCGTCGTAACTAAACGCAAGTGATTTCCCCACCAAACGACAGTGCTTGTTCAAATTAAACGATAGTGAATGTTGTAGTCAGGCTAGGCACACTTTCATCTTTGCTTCTCTAATAATCGATTGTCACATCGTTTCGCTGCCACTGAATTTTACCACGACTCTTCTTATATTTTCTTAATAAGACATACAGCGCACCTGCACCGCCATCTCTATTTTGTGCAGTACAGAAAGCCAACACAACACGCTTGAACGGATCTCTTGTAAGCCATTCCTGAATACGTTCACGAAGTACTGCGTATCCTTCAGGAGAGTTCTTGCCACGACCGGGAATCAGTAGGACTGTGTGCTTTCCTTTATTGTACGCAGCACGAAGAAAATGAACCATTGCCTCGTGCGCTTCCGGCGCAAGCATACCGTGCATATCAAGATGCCCTTCCGGACTGAACTGTCCTGCACGCAATTTTCCCATCATAATAGGATCCAAGCCCTGCACGTGCCCCTGAATATACTCATCCGTATACTCGAGCACGAATTCAATTTCGCTCTCTAATAAATCCTGCAACGCCTTTTTCGAATCATCAGTGGCAGAACCTTTCTTTGCATTCGCTTTCGAATCAGGAACAACTTCCCTGCCTTTACTGTTCAAGCCACTCACGCCCATCATTGCAGCAGCGAATGCTTCTTCTTCAGGAATCTCTACTTTAGGCTTTGCAGATCCGATCGCCTGCTTGGAGCGCTCTTTTGCAGCCTGTTTCTTGTCTTTTTTATTCGACACTTTTTCAAAGCCTTTCACTTCATCCATGCGCATAGAAGTATCACCTGAATGAGTACGCTTTTTCACTTTTCCCTGCCCGCCACCAAGAGAAGACACACTCACCATCGCCTGAGAAAACAAGTCATCATCCTCGTCAGGTGTAGAAAATAAATCTTTATCCGAAACAGAAGCTTTCTTCTGCTTAGGTTGTTTTGTTTTAGGGGCATTCGGGTCAGGAAAATTCTTTTTATTCAGATTCTTAAAAGGATTATTGTCCATACTGATCTTCCTTTACTGCGCGTTATCAAAAAATAGTCCAATGCAAAACACCCTTTACAAGGGTACTGCAGTACTCTTATAACCGTCGAGCACAAATAAGGAGCTGCTCATGTATTCTTTTGTTCCAACCGGTGTCTGTGCTAAGCAGATCATGTTCGACGTTACTGATGGCGTCATCCACGATGTACAATTTGTAAAAGGCTGTCCAGGCTCCCTTTCCGCTATTAGTAAATTGCTTGAAGGCAAACCTGTTGAAGAGGTTATTACGACCCTCAAAGGTACCCTTTGCGGCACCAAAGACACTTCTTGTCCTGACAGACTTGCAGAAGCGCTTGAAGACATTCAGAACGGCAACACTGCTCAGTACGAAATGAAACCAGCTGCCAACGGATTCAACCCGTTCTCATAGCCTGTTATGCTCCCGTACAATCTAACGGGTGCTAGGATACAGAACCGCATTCGGACTTGCTCCTCTATGCGAAAAAATACCCTGACACACTGAGTGTCAGGGTATTTTTACATCTAAGGCAAAAATTCCCAATCTTTTATTTTCAAATCAACACTGGCACTGCCATTGTACCGGTCAATACGCGGAGAATAAGCAAGTCTAAGCTTTCTCCCCTCCATGGATGGTGGAATATCGTCTACCATTCTCCATGCTTTGGCGTGTAGCGTAATACCGGAATCCAAATCGAGCAACTCAAGCTTGAGGTGCTTACGCGCAAATATACGGCGAGATTTAAGCAGCAGAACAGGAGATTTGAATACTGGCTCGCTGTTCCCCATGCCGAACGGTTGCAACAATTCAAGCTCTTTCAGCAGCGTAAAATCAGCTGCGAGATTAAATCCAACTGGAGCATCAAATTTTAACGTCGCAGTTAACGGCTTATCACCTACGGCTTCAATGACCACATCATTAAAACGAGTACGCAATTCTTCAAGGTTCTCTTTTTCCAAAGACATACCCGCAGCGAGTCTGTGTCCACCATATCCAAGCAGCAAGTCTTTACAACTTCCCAAACCGGCATGAAGGTGAAATTCGCTGATGGAGCGCCCTGAACCTTTCACTTTTTTGCCATCACTACATAAAATCAGCGTAGGCTTATAAAATTTTTCTACAACACGCGAAGCCACAATGCCGATAACACCGGAATGCCAGTCTTCGCCATAGAGAACGAGTCCCATCTTATCTGACTGCGAGGCTGCCTGTTCCATTGCGGCATCCAGAATGCGCTCTTCTTCATTCTTGCGCTCTTCGTTCATCACATCCAGCTCACGAGCAAGCTGGCGGGAACGTTCGTAATCATCTGTGAGGAGCATTTCAAGAGCGATATCTGCTTTCCCCATACGACCAGCTGCATTGATTCGTGGTGCAAGCCCAAATGCAACCTGACCTGCTTCGACGGTTCCACCCGCTGCATAGCCTGAAACTTCTTTGAGCGCAGCAATGCCGGGGCGACGAGCTTCTTTGATCTTAAGCAGTCCGTTTTTCACAAGCACTCTGTTTTGACCGGAAAGGCTAACAACGTCTGCAATGGTTCCAAGAGCAACCAAGTCGAGCAGTTCTTTCACATCTGCACGTTTTCCGGTAGATGAGGCAAGCCGAGCGTTCAATGCGCACATCAAGAAAAAGGCAACGCCAACCCCTGCAAGATGCGGACACGGGCATTCGCCAAGTTTCGGGTTACAGACGGCATGTGCATCCGGCAAAGTTTCTGCGGGAAGGTGATGATCAGACACAACAACAGTCATGCCTAGCTCACGGGCTTTTGCGATCGGAGCAAAGTCTGTAATACCGCAGTCGACAGTAAGCAGCAATTGAACACCATCTTCAGCAAGTCGTTCAATCCAAGCCTCGTTAAGGCCATACCCTTCTTCCATACGATTCGGAATATGCTGTATGATCTCGAAACCGTGTTCTTTAACAAGCTGAGTTACAACTGCCGAAGAAGTTACGCCATCAACATCATAATCACCCCACACAGCCATTTTTTTACCTGCAAGCAATGCTTCGGCAAGTACAGCAGCGCTTTCTTCCAACCCCGGCCACTTGCTGAACGGCTCAAGATATTTAAGTCCCGGAGAAAGATACTGCTGCATCTCTTCCGGAGTATGCAATCCGCGCAGCCAGAGTATATCAATAAGCGTTTTTGAAATTTCGAGCTCTTCAGCCCATCCAGCTAACTCGGAAGGTGCGCTATCGCCTTCTCGCTGTACCCAATTTTTAGCCAAAACAACTCCAGTACGGTAACAAAAACTATCTGTTCGAAAACAGTAACAGCAGGGAATTACACATGTAATCCCCTGCCATATAATACTAACTACTTACTGTAAAACGATGAATGCTACTGTAACAGCAGATCATCATCGTCATCATCTGCAAAAACATCTTCAACAGTTGGGATGGCTTCGTCTGCTTTACTCTGCTCGAGCTGGATGCCGTCACCGACAGCCGACGTAACTTCGTTTTTCCGTTTGGCTGCAATCTCAGCGGTGCGTACGACAGTACGTACTTCACTAAGGCGTTCTTCCGGCACAAGGCCTTTATCGAGGAGCCATACAAAGAACTTAAGTACCACTTCAAACTCTGGATTGCTATTAATAGCCTTCAGAAGGAACTCTACACATCGAGCGTAGTCTTTCTTTTCAAAGTGAGCACGGGCAATATTGTAGAACAGGTGATCATCACCACCAGACAATGCAAGCGCTCTGTCGTAGTACTCGAGAGCCTGCTTTGTCATTTTGTTTTTGCGAAGATTGATACCGAACTCGTTAAACAAATGTTTATGCTTTTTCTCAAAAGCAGCATCCAGTTTAACAAGCCGTTCAAAGATATTATTAGCCTTGCTGGTTTCACCACGGTCCAGATAGGTAAGACCAAGACCGAAGTTAGCACGAACGTTTTCTTCATCTACCTGAAGCGCATTGCCATATTCAAATTCTGCAGTAAAATTCTCACCGCTAGCTCTATGCCCGTCTGCACGGTCAACAGTATCAGCAAGCTCCTGCATTTTCGGGAACACTGTGGTTACATAAAACTCAGGTTCCGGCTGAAAACGACCAATGACATCTTCAATAGTAACAAAACGCTTTTTCCCGGCCGGGATATAGTTTGCATTAAGAGGTTGAACTTCGATTTTTCCATCCACCTCTTCTACAAACCAGAAAGTTTTCTGCACGGACTTACGAATGCCAGTACCGGTATCAACCTGCTTTACTTCCTGTGTAGAAAAGATGCCTTTAATAGGCTCTCTATTTTCCGGAGAAGCCACTCCTTGTAATCCCACTTCAACCTCCTCAAATCCAGCAGCAACTAGTGGTTATATCTTCATGGCCTCCAAAATCTCCTGTGCAGCGTGCAGCGGAGAATCAGTGCCAGTTACGGGACGTCCTACAACCAGATAATCTGATCCGGCTTTCACAGCCTGTGCCGGAGTCATAGTACGCCTCTGGTCATCACCAAGAGAAACAGGGCGAATGCCCGGAGTCAAACAAAGGAAATCGTTCCCGCAAGACTTTTTGATGGTATCAACCTCAAAGCCGGAACACACAACACCATGAATGCCCCATTCCTTACCGGAAGTGGCAAATGAAAGAACAGTATCTTCCAGTGATGTTGTCATTCCTTTAGGCAAATCTTCCTGAGACATGGAGGTAAGCACTGTAACACCAAGTAAAATTGGTGAAATTCCAGAATATACAGAACCTTCAGCAAGCCCTGCAACAGCAGCCCGAGCCATACGCTCTCCGCCCATCAGATGAATATTAACCATGTCCACACCGTGACGCACGCTGGAACGTACCGCACCTTGAACTGTGTTTGGAATATCAAAGAATTTCATATCGAGAAAGACTTTGAGTCCCATCTGTTTTAATTCACCAATAATCTCAGGACCGGCGGCTGTAAAGAGTTCCAACCCCACTTTTACCCAAACATCAGCTCCTTTAAGCACTTTGGCCATAGCCATAGCTCCGGCTTTATCCGGATAATCAAGTGCAATTACAAGGTTCGCCATGCTAGCTCCAATCTTCCATAATATGTTCTACAAGATCTGGAGAGCTTTGCGGAGACAGTGTCGCAGCAATGTACGCACTACGCAACTGGTCGTAAGCTTTATCCAGATCATCATTAACAATCCAAGCATTAAACCAATGTGACTGCTCCAGCTCTTTTTGAGCATTCGCAATGCGGTTCAGAATGGTTTGTTCGTCGTCTGTTCCACGACCACGTAAACGCTTCTCAAGCTCAGCACGGGAAGGTGGCAGAAGAAATACATAACAGCCCTGCTTTAAGTTCCCGTAAAGCTGGCCTGCTCCCTGTACATCTATATCAAAAATAATATCATTACCCTGCTTCAGCATGTCCAGCGTAGCCTCTTTGGGCGTACCGTAAAACTTGCCGTGCACTTCAGCCCATTCTGCAAAGTAACCAGCATCACGTTTTTCGCAAAACTCTTCTTCAGATATGAAGTAGTAGTCTTTGCCGTGGACTTCACCTTTGCGTGGCTGACGGGTTGTGTACGAAATAGAAAACGAAAATCGAGGAAATTCTTTGAGTAAGCGCTTTGTTAAAGTAGTTTTACCAGTGCCGGAAGGTGCGCATAAAACAAGAACTATTCCTCGGCGGCCAATAACATCAAAATCTCTAGTGACCTTGCCGGAAGCATCAAGAGTCATTAGTCGTTATCCTCCTGTAGAAAACGCTGACTAATAGTTTCTGCCTGAATGGCAGACAAAATAACGTGGTTAGAATCTGTGATAATTATTGATCGTGTTTTTCTTCCCTGAGTTGCATCCACGAGTCGCCCTTCATTTCGCGCATCTTCCCGAACGCGACGCATAGGAGAAGACGTGGGCGTCACAATGCTTACAACACGGTGATGCACGACATAATTACCAAAGCCAATGTTAAGCAGTTTACTGCTTTTCATATGCTACTCCAGATTCTGTACCTGTTCCCGGCATTTTTCGAGTTCGTTTTTGAAATCAACGATGAGACGGGCAACCTGCTGATCTTGAATTTTGTTGCCACAGGTGTTCACTTCGCGGAAGCACTCCTGCAGGGTAAAGTCAAGGCGTTTGCCAGCTTCGCCGCCGCCGTTAATGAGCTCGTCAAAGCGCTCAATATGGGCATTCAGGCGGGTGATTTCTTCACTCACATCAAGCTTATCGGACAGTACTGTGATTTCCTGTAAGAAACGCTGTTCTTCCAGTTCAGATTCAACACGGGCAAGCACTTCGGTAATGCGATCACGCAGTGTAGCAAAGCGTTCTTCTTTGATCTGCGGTGAACGTTCTGTAATGGTTGCAACCCAACCGCGCATACGTTCTGTACGCTCAAGCATATCTGCAGAAAGAGCTTCTGCTTCAGTTGCGCGTGATTTGTTCCAATCTGCAAGTGCGAGCTCAAGGCCTTCAACAAGCTTATTAGCAAATTCTTTTTCCGGCTCATTACTGCTGTCTTCCCACAGGAAAGACATACCAAGCATGCGAGTGTAATCCGGTGCAAAATTGTCACCGCGCTCACTTGCAAATTTTGCAAGTTCATCAAGCATTGCAGAAGCCTGAGCATTGTTAAATGCTACAGCCTGCAACTCAGCACGCTGAATCTGCAAATTAAGTGTTATTTCTACACGACCGCGCTGGCCGAATTTACGTACAGTCTTTTCAAAACGGGTTTCCAGTGAGCGAGCCAGCATTGGAAGGCGCCATTTAAGATCAAGATGGCGGCTGTTTACGCTACGGATTTCCCATGTCATGGTGAAGCCGTCGCCTTCGTGGGTACAACGACCGTATCCTGTCATGCTTTTAAGCATACGTTCCTCTCTATATGTCAAAGCCCTGCGTTAAAACTGCAGGGCATAAGTTTTTTTTGCTTGCAAGAGTTGTTCTCTGCATATGCGAATAGCCGCAACAAGTTGCTTGCTACGGCACTTCACGCTACCTACTCTACATCCATTCTTTATTCAAGACATGTTATAACATAGAGTTGTCACTTTTCGGAAAATAACCGCATGAGTGCGTGGAAAAATAATAATATAGAGAAAAGCAGTTGAGGATACCCCCAACTGCTTTTCTTTTTATTCTGCGATAACCCGCAATCCGCTCTTTTCAATTTCTATGGCGGTACCGGTGCAAATATCTCGCAAACCAGTGCCAAACGGAAGGGTGTCAAAATAACATTCTGTATAAAATTGAGAAACCCCCTTGTTCTCTTCCACAGATTGCAGAACAACATGCAGGGGTAGCTTTTCATCAATAAGCTTTTGTAAAAATGTCTGGTGCTTTTCAGCAATCACATCACGCACTGCTTTTGCGCGTTCTTTTTTCACCAGTTTAGGCAACTGGCCAGACATAGTCGCAGCGGCAGTTCCAGGACGGATAGAGTACGGAAATACATGGGCGTAAGTTAGCGGCATAGCCGTAATATACGCCATGGTTTCCTGAAACTCTTCTTCTGTTTCCCCCGGAAAACCCATCAGAATATCTGCACCAAGCCCGTATACAGGCCACACGTCGTGCAGTTTATCTAGAAAATCCAAAAGTGGTGCCGTCTTGTAATGACCGCGTCCCATGCGTTTAAGTACAGAGTCACTACCGGACTGCAACGAAATATGAAGTTGAGGCGCAACCATGGTACTGCGTGAGAGCACTTCCAGCGCCTTTGCGCCAAGCTGCCCCGGTTCCAATGATGAAATTCTAAAACGAGCTTTCCCGCCCCATTTTTTACCAAGGGCACGTTCAAACTCATCAATCAAATCCCAGAAATCCGGAGTGCCATCAAGATCGCGTCCAAACTGGCGTAAGTTAACACCAGAAAGAATTAACTCTCTGAAGCCTGATTCCAGAAGCGTACGAGCTTCTGTAATAATATCTGCCACACTTCGGGAACGCGAACGTCCTCGAGTAAGTGGCACGATACAGTACGTGCACCGATGCGAACAGCCGTCCTGCACTTTTACAACTGCACGGGCACGATTGTAGTTTGTTACCGCAAAGTCTGGAAATACATTTTCCGGTTCTGACATACCCTCTTTCAATTCCGGCCATGTCTTCAACGAAGTTTTTGCATCCTGTGGAACGATGCGGGTAACACCGGGCAGAGCCTTAAGCTCATCGCCCATTACCTGTGCAGCACAGCCTGTAACAACAATCTGTGCTTCCTCGTTTGTCCTGTGCAATTGGCGTACGGTAGAACGCACGTCACTCACAGCCTTAGCTGTAACAGCACACGAGTTTACGAGAATAAAGTCAGCATCAGCCGCAGAGTCCAATTCCGAGAACCCGCGAGCAACCCACACTTCGCGTAATGCCTGTGTTTCGTACTGGTTAATCTTGCAGCCCAACGTCGCTGCATAAAACGTATATGATTCACTCATTCAAATTCTGCTCCGGCGTAATGTCGCCTTGTGCAGACTAGCCGGAAAATGCGCTGTGTCAACTGGTAAGACGCAAGGGGAAGACCTTAATTAGCTACCGACGTCTCGTCGCACTATCTTTCGCTGCAATCTCTTAGAGTTCAAAAACAGCTAACGCTCCGAAAGATAAGGACACTGTTTTCACAAGGGACTGATATCCATACCACTCATTCCTAGTGAACGGTTTCTGGCGCAAGCACCCGCAGATAATCCTCTTTACCCTCTTTATGTAAATTCCAGTTTGATAAACGCTTGTGACCTACCCCTTTCACCAAGAAATACGATCACAAACACGTATAATTTTTATACGTCCCGTAAAGAAATTACTCTCTTTCAGTGCAAGTCTTTTCACACGCATAATTATATGAGTGCTACCCAAAAATCGGACAAAAAAATCCTGTCACACAACCTATTGTCGTTTTAAAACATTCTAGAAATGATGACAACGAACACCGTATTTATATTTAAATGGTACTTCTTTTGCTGTTACCATAGCAGGCACTGTGCTGATCGCACGGCTGTTACTCATACAATACCACGGTTGTTGCATAGCTCACGGTCAAGAGGCGTCCCTCTTACGAGTGCTTACGCCAGTAGCCCTTCACGAGGAACGAGTGGTATGGATACCAGTCTCTTGTAATGGCAGAGCCATTGCCCTCCGGAGGCTATAAGCGAAAGCAACCAGACATAATAGCAAAGGATACAGAATGCGTTCATCCCGTTGGAGCATGTTTCGAGAATTCATACGCGACCCGTTTTCAACAGGCACTGTCTGTTCCAGCAGCCCGAGCCTTTGTAAAATGATCGCCAGCAGCGAATGGTTACCAAACGCTGATGTGGTGGTAGAGCTTGGTGCCGGCACAGGATGTATCTCAAAACATCTGATGCAGTCACTTAAAGAGGATGCCACCTTTATTTCTATCGAAAAGAATCCGCATCTATATAAAATGCTTGTCGCTCAATATTCCCACACACACTTTGTACTTGATGGTGCAGAAAACCTTCCTAATATCTTACGACAAAAATCCGTGAACAAAGCGGATGTTATTATTTCATCATTACCCTGGGCATCTTTTTCTTCTGAACAACAAAGCGAACTTACGCAGGCTATACGAACAAGCCTAAAGCCCAATGGCATATTTATTACATACGCCTATGTTTGCGGCGCGGTGCTTCCATCATTCGCAGCTTTTCGCAAACAACTGGCACAATCTTTTTGCAATGTGGATACCTCTAGGATTGTCTGGAACAATTTTCCTCCTGCCTTTCTCTACCAGTGTAGGCAACCTGTTCCAGTCTTAACCGAAACAGCAGAGATAGCATCGTCGCACCGATCGAAATATAGCTGCTAAAAAATAGCCCCTGAGTTTGTGTTCTCTCAGGGGCTTCTTTTTTTATTTTTGTTTCCATATCCCAGGTTTAACTTGGAGTTTCAGGATTCTGCTATAGAAATAATCTTTCTTAACATCCCGCCTCTCTTCACCCGGTCTGAGGGTGGTAATACAGATACGACCGATAATCGCTCTGCTTTCCCTATCCGCATTAAACGTGCGAACTCCCCATATATCGTGCAACATGATCGGCATGTTAGTCACAGGTTCATACCCTAAATAAAGTCCGATATGCCCCTGCATACCAATAAGAGAGAAAAATGGAATTCCATTTTCAATAATCAGATCTTGCTTATCACTGGCAGTCAGCCCTTTCAGTGAAATAACTTGTTCGCCCGTTTCAGCCTGAGTGCTGGAATTTCGCGGCAACCATACTCCGAATGCGATAAAAAGATCACGCACCGTTGAAGAACAGTCTCTATCTAAATGTGACCCGCCCCAGCCGTATCGTTGCCCAATAACATGCTGAGCCAGCTCTGCCATTGCTCTAGGCGTTATTGGTGCCGGAATCTCTGCCACCTGTTCTGTCCAGACTGGAACATTGAAAAACTCTGCCTGTCCATTAGGCTTTCGAGACGGGATAAGTAAATATACGTAAGACTTAGGCTGAGAAATACTATGGTTCGTTATTATCGCATTAAACTTTGCATCACTACATTTGATACCCGTCATAGCCTCAAACAAACCTTTTCTAGCACTTGCCCTTTTTGCTTTGGCGGCATTAACCTCTTTGGTCAACATAACAGGTGGATTCGCAGCTTCCATCCCTTTTACTTTGGAAAAAATCCCTCCGATAAATCCTGTCGAGAGATAATGCCCTTCCGTTGTTTTGAACGCCACATCATCACGCATCATTGCGTGCAATGTTCCAGACATTACCATCTGCTCTTGTTCGCTGGTTACATACGCAACATCGTTGGCAAGAATCCAGCCACTTGCATATGCTGTTTCTGCAAAGAGCCATTTTCCCGCAACTGAAGAATGGGAAATAAAAATCGGTGTTCCGGCATGAACGCTTGTGTTTTGAAAATAGTCAAACGGATACCCTTCACCGGGAAGAGCTGGATTAAAAAAATATGGTTTATTTGTAGGAAGCACACGCAACGAAGAGCTACGCACTGTAATCGCGTGCTTTGCCATGCTGGGATATGTTTCCGTGGACTGCCTCGCCACAAGTTTAGCCATGGCAGACTTTGTCCACGGAAGAAGGTTTTCCGCATATCCAAGGGTATGCGGGTAAGCTGTTGCTCCCCAAAAAGCATCTTCTTTAGAATGAGTCGGCGTTGACTGTCGCCATGGCGCAAAGTGGTACACTTTAAGCGCTGCAAACTGCACAGCCTGCTCACCCGGCGTCATGACTGGCGTATTAGCATTGTGCTTTAAATAATCTGAAGGGTTTTGTGATAAATTTTCTAAGTCTGCAACGGCATGTTGCTGATTGTACTCCCACACCGGATATCTTCCGACATTCCGGCACGAGGCAACGCTCATGCACACAGTCACAAGCACAGCCAAGGCAAACACCAGCCTGATGCTATGATGACAACGTTGCGAATTCCGCACTAATTCGACCACGTATCACACCCTTATTCCCCAAGAATAGAATTAATTCGTCAAATTGCAACGACTGACGGTTGCTTGAAGATCTGCTTCTGTGAGCCCCGCGTGTATGTCGTATTCAACATATTTGGCCATGGCGATAAATCGTTGAATAAGAAGGTACTTCGCTATTGCTATCTGTACACCAAAAAAGAGTACCCACAATACACTGTGCGCCCATAGTCCTGCTAACAGGCCAATTGTTACAAATATGAACATAAGTAGCAATGTATTACGTTCTTCCACCGACCTTACAACACTCCAGATTCGAAATCCGTCTGTTGCTCGTGTTATCCAATTTTCATAATCTGTTGCAGGCGGTGCAAAGAACATCACTGCTGCTTCTAAAAAAAATAAAAAAATAATCCACCAAACAGCATGCGACCAGAATGCAATTAAAAGAAGCAAGGTTAGAATAATACGTGGCCAAAACGTAAGCGGATTACGTGACTTTTGCCAAAATAACTCTGTCATGGTCTCTGCTTTGCGATAATTCATAGTCCCCTCCTGATTCTACTCATATGGTCGGCAACTTAATTTTACACAATTCCCCTATTACACTGATAAAGTCAGATCCGATAGTATCATATAAAGGAAAAAATGGAAGTTTCTATAATTATATTGTCTCAAGCTCCATTGAAACTTGTATGGCGCAACATACTTTCACTCTAGTAAAAAAGTTCATGTACTGTTTCCAGCAGTTCTAACGACGCTGCTTCAATGATCTAGTGCACAAAAAAAGCGTTCTCAGGGAAATTCCTTGAGAACGCTTTAAAATTACTGCCGTCAGCTATGATGAACAAAGCACTACAACATGCGCACATAATGTGCAAAAAATTACAAATCCTTTCCTGCCCAGATAACCCGCCCGATGACTTCCCAGCTTCGGGACTCATCACGCGGGTCAATTTCTATATCCTGATACGCAAGTTCGCGGTTGTCACCACGGAACAGATACTTCCCGGGGATACGGGAAAAGCGCTTCACATAAATTTCATCATCAAGACGCACAACATACACCCTGTCTTCAACTAAATCTTTATCAGACTGGTTTACAAGACAAAGGTCACCGTTATGCAGCGTGTTCTCCATGGAACGCCCCATGACTTCCATTATTTTAAGACTCTTTGAATCCTGCGTCTTGTGCAAAATCCAATCAAGCCGGAAGGCATAACGACCATCTGAAGAATCGCTTGTCGCAAGAGAACCACCACCGGCACTAGGACGAGCTTCTGCTTTATCTACAAATAAAAACTCTTCCTGATGTCCGTCAGGCTCAAGTGCAGGAGCAAGGAAGGTAGTCGCAGAATCATCCACCTGCGCAATATCATTCCGGCTGGCATATTCATGCCCACCACGACGTTCCGCCCCTACACACAGAGGAAAATAGAGCTCAGTGGAAGACTCCGTCTGTTCAGCTACTTTCTCTAAATAGCGTGTAAGTCTTTTTAAATTTTGCCTGTTTGGATGTCTTTCACCCTTCTTCCATGCATATACCGTACGCGAACTGACCCCTGCAATTTCTGCAAGTTTGGGTACCCCGCCTACAAGCAAGATGGACTCGGCAATAAATTCCTGAAGTTGCCATTCTTCTTCACTATAGTCTTTGTTCATACATATGAAATAGCACAATGTTAGAAAAAATAAAATAGTTTTTTGCACAAAATGTACAATCTTACTTGACGTGAATGTACATTTTGTGAACAATATGATCACTTCGCCACTTCATGGTCATTTTTTGCAATCAGGAAGTACACTTAGGAACTTTCTGACGCATACTCGGAGGAAAACGTATATGTCCGGTTATTCTTTTCACGCCCCAGAACGCACTCGCTGCACAGTGTGTGGTCGAAATTTTTCCCGACCTTGGAGAATGGCGTGCATAGGAGTTGCTATCTGTCCAGAGTGCAATCAACCTCGCATTGGAAGCGGATACCAGCCTATGGTGCAAATTGAAGTAGGAGAACACCAGCGTTTGCTACAGCTGTACTACGCTGAGTTCAATCACCATGCATCACCAACTATTCACTCTGGTCACGCTATTTTGCGGGCAATTGAACGATGCAACACGTTCTATAATGGAGGACGGTCATGCCAGTAGTCCCTTGCAATCAGTGCGGAACAGAATTTTATGTCCGTCCGGCACGCTACAATGCCGGCAAAGGCAAATATTGCTCCCGAAAATGCGCGGCAGAAGCCAAACGTATTAAGCAAACAGTAAGCTGCCCATGGTGCGGAAGACACTTTGTAAAACGAGCAGGACAAATATATTGTTCCCGTTCTTGTGCTGCATCTGCAAACCACGCGGCTCATGAAAGGTATGGGGCTGATGAGAAACACTGCATTGTATGCGAAAAAAGGTTCACTAATGGCGTGAGCAGTAAAATTTGCAGCAACACATGCCTTGCAAAACACAGAAATGGCAGCAATGCAGGCGGGTATTCTCTTTTTGATGACCCTTGGGCTACCGGTGAAATTCCACCGGACAGATATGCCAGAGACCTGTTCCGTATGCCGGATATTGGGCTTGGCTTTTAATCACCACCCAAGACTACCCGAAGGACAGGCATGAACACTTATGGATACAACGATGAGTGCGACAACTACGGACCGGAACCTACAGCAGAATATTCGCCACTACTCCCGCCAACTGCCGCGCTGCAAGGTAGAGCGCGTACGTATATGTCAAACGGACAGATTGTTCTGGTTGGACTTACTGCCATTTGTAGGGCTGTAGGTGCAGGACCAAGCACGATTAAGAAGTGGATTAAAGAGGAAGATTTCCCAGTGCGTAAATGCTCGGATGGAATCTACAGAGCCTCCCCCGAATCCATCAGAGAATGGTTTTCGCACGCATCCCCACAAGATATGTAGGACAAGGTTGAGGTAAAGATCAGCCAATAGAACTCGGCCACAGTGCCGCATGATCACCCCATAACATTCCGGCAAAACCCTCCGCGCTAGAAGATAGATACAAAAAAACGGGGATGACTAACAAGTCATCCCCGTTTTTAAGAAAAATCTACCTAAACACGACAGCGCAAAACTTTAACACCGTCTTCAAACAAAACTTCCATTTTATTCGGCTTAGTAACGGTCTGTACTTCACCCATACCAAAAGTAGGGTGCTGTACAACATCACCTTTTGTGAATGTGTCATTCATGCTGTAAGTACGAGCTCCGTCAGAACCTTTTGCTACCATTGCAGTTTTCCATGCAATCATAACTGCTTCTGCTTCCTGCTTTGCACGCTGAGTAGCACGCGTCTGAGCAGCTTTTTTAGCAGCAGCTGAACGGGCAGCGGAAATGGCTTCTTTGCGGGAATCGCCATTACGAACTTTCTTTACTGTAGAAACCTGTGCTTTGGCTTTCACAGCACGAGCTTCACGGTATTTGTGCACACTACCGCAAGCCTGACATTCCACTTTAATAATTTCGCCGTCTACCATTGCCACAATTACATGCCCTGTAATGTCATTACAGCGCGTGCATTTAGTATCAATACGATCACCTGCAGAGAGGCTGCCTGTTTTGCTCATATCTAATCTCTATTTATTGCAACGTTATATCTAATATTATGATTCAGGAACAAAAACGCCACAGGACTGTGCCTGCGGCGTGTTTTTCGCTAATAGGAAGGTGCGCAGCATACAGTTTTGCCCCCCACATGGCAAGAACTCAAACTGGTCTTAATCAAGTTTTATCCCTTTCTCCGCCCCATCAGGCGAATATATGCACCAACACTTACATATCCAGCCACACTACCAACAACCCATAATACATACTATAATTACAGTGTGCTATTTACATTTATTTTTAAATAAACAACATCACATCCCAAAAAATTGTATAGCAAATTTATTTAAAATTTTATAGCGCCCACAATTCATACTTGCAGGGAACAGTTTGTCAGGGTAGGCAAGAGCGCACAAACTACTTTGTTATAACGGAGCATCCATGAAGATTAGTGTTGAGATTGGAAACAGCAACCAACGTAAAGAAATTACAGACGAACTTGGAATCATCGGAGAAGCGGCTCACCATGCAACTATGGCTTTTCGCATTCAGGAAATTATCGTTCCTAAAAACTTTGATGCCAAAGTAAATGAGCTTCAGGGCACCAAAGACTTCAGATCCATTCCGGGTGCTGAACCTGTTGCGAAAAGTATCTTTCACGAGAAAGGCTACTTCCTGCTGTTCCATCCCAACTTGTTCACAAAGCACTACGATAATCAGGTGCGCTTCTCCATTTACTGGCATGAGTTCACCCTTATTGTGAACAAAGGCCGCTTCCCTGTTCTTACACGTCATAGATTAGACCGCTACGCAAACTACTTTATGAACCTGTACCAGTTATTCGATCAGTACGATGCTGCACGTAAATCTTTTGAGTTCCGTGATGCTATCGTTAAAAACGCTCTTGGAACCGAACTTTCCAAAACAGCACGCGCCGACCTCGAAAACTCTCTCATGGGTAACCTTGCGCTTATTAACAACAAGCCTGAATACTACGACTGGATCAAATTTCAGCAGCAAGAATTCCAGAAACACAAAAACGTTTCTCAGTTCCTCTCACAGATTCAAGGTAAAATTTCCCAGCTCTCATTCTCCATCATCTTTGCATACGCAACCATGGATCATTATGAGTATCTTCGCGATAAAGAGCAGCTCATCAGCGAAGCGCCAATGCTGGACAACAACACACGAGTTTTCCTCGAATACTTCCGTCTCAAATACGAAGAAGGCAGCGCCGATCTTTCTGACGGCATCGACATTATGGAAGCATTATGGGCAAACTTCGGCATTCGCTTTGTAGACGGCGCTCAGTCCTTGCAATGCGAGCTTGTACCACTCAAGTAACTCACTTCACATTAGTTCAAAAAAAGCCCTCTGGTTCCTACGAATCAGGGGGCTTTTTAATATTCACTATACATAAGATCGAGATAACGTTTTGCAGTGCAAAGCACAGGAGAAAATCAAATGCGAAGCACAGCTAGGCGTATGTGAGCGTCTAATTTTATTCGAAATCACGCTGCAATATACGAGTTCATCATCGATCTTTAACCGCGTGCTAAAATCTGATCACTGATCTCTTTGTAGATATCATTAATCATGATGACACCAATAACGTGTCCACCTTCCATTACCACCGCGTAGCTACGACCTTTCTTTACAAAGTCTTCCAGCACGAGCAAAAGCGGCTCATCAGGTCGAACAATAGTCATATCCTTATCCATAACGTCTTTTACGCTAATTGAACCGGAGACTTTACAGGCATTGGTAAACATCTGTTCATAACGATTTTCATCAAGGCATTTCATGCCATCGCCACGCAGCAGTGTATCTTCCATAAAACGCATTGTATCCCAAATTGAAACCGCGCCTTTAATGCGACCATTACGATCTTCCACTAAAGCACACAGGCAACCTTCTGAAGCACATGCGTTAAGTTTACGAATAGCCTCAGCAAGTGGATCATCTATTTTTACAACTGGATAATCGTCACGTAAAATATCCCACGCACGTCTTCGTAATAGCATAATCGAAACTCCTAATATCTCAGAGTACGGTTAGTCTGTCACACCGGCAGCACTCATGTACTGGCGAGTTCTGGTCTATAATTTTTTTAATGCGCTGCAATCAAAAAAGACATGACTGCATTGCGTTACAGTAACGGTAAACATTTGTGAGCAAGACGTAAAGATGATTCGAAAACTTTTTGTGAAAAAAATAACAAACGACACATTTTTATTTCTCTAGAATCAAATTACCTTCAGTCTACCATAAAAAAAGCCCGAAAAACGGGCTTTTTTTATGGTCAATCTTAACTAAGCTACCTGCGGTGCAGCAACCTGCACCGATTGCTCGACGATAATTACAATTTTTCGTGGATGCCGAGGCTTATACCTATGTCCGTGCCTATGTCCACATGCCGCTGAGGCAAATAAAAAACTAGCCATCAAAACGAGTGACAGAACTTTTTTCATTTCTGTTCTCTATAAGAAGTTGATGACTAAAATAGGTGTTTCAACAGTAGCCTTGAACCGTACTTTGTATCTATCATCATACTTTGGTTCGCGTCTTTCTTCGTACTTTTCGACGTACTTTACTTTATGCTTTTCTTTGTACACAATAACGTGTTCTACTTTGCGATGCTTGTTATTTTTCACTTTTTTCAGGTTATGAGCAAGAACGTATCCATACTGATTACGATTGGGAACACGCACTTTGTACACAACTGCATCAACTCCATCGAGAAAGACTGAACGCATCTGTACAACACGTGTACCTTTATCAAGCTCAAAGACGTCATTGCGACGCATAAAACGTTTAATTTTTCCAGGGCGGTGAGCCGCAACATCAATAAAACGTTCTAATGTCCTGAGGTCCGGATACACCTTACTCATGCGCTTTGTTACGTACACATCCTTGTGAGACGCATGTGCATCATGTTGCATTGCAGAAGTAACAAATGCGCAAACCATTACCAGCACCAAAAATACTTTTTTAAGTGTGTTCATCTCTCATCCTTTTTTACTATGCATGCCAAGGCATGCGGTACAGAATCCATCCCTTTACACGTTGCAGCGCAGCTCCCCCAAGAGCGTTACTTTTGTAACGAGCGCAACAGCTTTATACGTTGAAATCGTTTTCGGATACGTTGCATGATCTTAGCGAAACGCACCTGCTGTTCTGGTGTAAGAAGCGTAGTAATTTCCTGTTCTGTAGTAGTATAAATCTGAAGTATTTCTTCCGCCGCCTTACCCCGTACCTCTTGGATTTGTTGCTGATTTACAGCAACGATACGGCGGATCTCTTTCATGGACTGTTCATCCGGCTTAACCTGCGATTCTATTTTATGTAAAAATCGCTTTCCACCGCCCAAACCAGTCCCCTTTAAATTTTTGAATTTTACGATTCGTTGTTTAACAACAACCCCGCTCCCCAAAACACCGCACGCTGCTCCTAAGAAAAATACAAGCATAAATGCTGTCCAAACTTTCCAGTTGTTCATCGCTCGCTCCTACATGAATAAATACAGCTGTGCTGAATCGTTTGCAGCATCAATAAGTTGTGAGTCCAGCAATGAAAGAGCATTGTCGACGGTAAGCACACAGGGAACACCAATGACTAAAAGCATAACAGCCGCAACCAACGCAATCTGCGGTGAATAACGTTCAAATGACGATTGTGGCTGCATACGGGTGCTTGCATAGACATCATACATTACACCCTGCCCCCACGCAGAAGGTAAGTAGACTTCCATCTGCATAGCATGTGTCTTTTTCAACACACGCATAAGTCTGCAAAACATATTATTTCCCATGCTACACCCCTTCTATCCCGTGCTTTTTTAAAAGCTTCTTCAACGTACGTTTTGCTCTAAACGTGCGTACCTTTACATTGGCGGAACTAATACCCAGCAGTTCAGCTACTTCCTTGCTGGAATATTCTTCAAGTTGCGTCATCACCAGTACCATCCGATCTAATGGTGACAGTGAATCAAGCACAAGCTGTAAAACATCTCTAGCTTCCTGAGCTTGACTCAACCTTTCGAACTCTCTTTCTGATTCAGCAAAACGGACAGCCTCGAGCCATTGAGTAGAATTATCCGAAAAATCACATAACGGTGATTCTTTCTTTCGATAATGAGAACGCCAAAAATCCGTACAACTTCGTAGAGCAATCGTTGTCAGCCAATGTTTAAAGGGCTTTTGAGGTGCATATGAAGCAAGTGAGTGATAAGCACGAACAAAGGTCTCGTGCGCAACCTCAGATACGCATTGCGGCGGCACATGCGCCCCCACAATAGTCGCCACATGGGTCTGATGTCGATCAATGATCAACGCATACGCTGCAGTATCACCCTCCAGCACGGTGCGGACTGTGTTCCAGTCTTCATTGACCACTTCCATCAATACTCCGGATAGAGAAAGTTACTTCACGCACGAAAGAATTTCTTCACGTAACTCAATCATTATCTGGTCAAATTTTTCCATCTGAGCTTCTGAAAAGATGGAAGCGAGCTCTGCACGAGCTGCATCGTCTACTTCTTTAATCTTTGCATGAAGACCCAATTGTTTCTCCTGTGTCATATCAGGAGATCTTAACTGATTGAGGAACGTCCTGCGCTCTATCTTAGCTTTTCGTAAAATATCAAATACTTCAATTCGTTCCTTTTCTGTTAATTCAAGGCGCTCTTTCACAAGTTTTTCAATCTGTTGGCAACATGTGCTGTTGCAGGTGGCTTCCGCAAAACAAAGCGAAACCGATCCTAAAAATAAGACAAGTGAAACAACCAACGAAAGAATACGAATCATAATAACGACCTTCTTATCACGATGCGAAATGCATCAGTAGTTAAAGGTTGTATCCACAATGGGATAACAGATTGGTACATCTTTCTACATATTACATCGTTTCGAACTGTTGCATGGTTACACTTTTTATTTTTTTTCAGTAACCAACTGTAAAATTAAAAACTCCCCTTATATAAGGGGAGTTTTTATTATAGATATTCTTTCTAATCAAAATCCGACATCAGTGCGCCAATGTGAATTTTACCTATACTTTTTTTACGATACTTATCTCTTAACCTCCACATGGCTTGATTCAATTCATTAATTGATATGCCGTTGCGCACCGCCGTGTAAGCTTCGATATATGCTGCAAGCTCATCACAAACTTTCAACATCTCACCATCTTTGGGGTTGTACTTATTATCATTATATATTGATTGAAGCTTTTCAAAGTCCACCAGTTCAACTTTTCCATCGACTTCTATGCAGTCATGAAATTCTGACCCAGTGGCTGTTCCAAGCAAATACCCCAACCTGTCCGCAATATCTGTATACCCCTCCGCACGAAGCGGTTGAAAAACTCTTCGTTCAAGCTCTTCATCCTCATACGCTTTAATAAGTACATCCAATTCCTTCACAGATTTTTTAACCGGCGAAATGATATCGCGGGTTAACATCTCAGGAAGGTCATGGAACAGTCCGCAGAAAAAGTTATTTTGCCGACGAACAGGACATGCGTCCTGAACCACTGAGAAAAAGTAGCTATAACAGCCTACCAGAAACATATGCCCCATAACAGACGTTTCTGGAATACGCGGCATTTGCGACCAGCGTTTTTGAAATCGCAACTGTCCGCAAAGATTAGCGAATCGTCCCAGCGCATGCGTTTTTGGATTCATCAATCCCTGAAAGCCTTTCAGATTTTGAAAGGCCTTCTGTTGCTCAACAAAGGACTCGCGAATTACATCCAGCTCATCATCAAAAGAATTCAAACCCTCAATAAGTTTAAATTCCCAGCTACTCGCATAACAATGCGCGGCTGCAAGAATGTCATCTGCTAATTCGTGTTTTCTGACCGGATCGAAATACGCAAGAAACCGCATCCAGAAATCAGCACCAAGAGTACTCAACACCGGTTCAAGCTCACCTTGCACCCATTCTACCAGCTGACGATGATGTTCCGGATTTTCTTTTATCCGGTAATAGACAGGCGGCTTGATATCTGTAATTACAAGTCGGAACAGGTAGTCAAAAATACCCCATTCTACAATTCTGTCGCCAAGCACACGACGCTCTTCGTCCTCCATATCGCGTGTATTTTCCTGCAACAGCAACCACGCAATAATCATTTTATGCGCTTGTTTATCTACCTCATGCAGCTCAGCAGGCCGCAGTTTATCATTCCAGCGCTTCATGTACGCACCGGAAAATACTGTCTGCAACAATCCCTTTCGAATACTTGACATGATAAAAAAATCCTCTTTTTTTCACAAAAATCACTTGGCAACGACCAAGACATGGTATAAGTACGTTCTTTCCGCACGAAGCCGGAGGTATTTTCCAGGATTTGTAAAAGAATCTGGATCCCCCCTTACAACCACCGACTTTGGGCTGACCCAATCTTATTGTTTTATTGACATGGAAACAAGAACTCCATAAGAGCCAACGTGTTTCGACACTAGGAGTAATATAGATGAAAACTTTCAGCCCTAAGCCTGAAGATATCACCCGCGAGTGGTTTGTAGTTGACGCAGAGGACCAGATCCTTGGCCGTCTCGCTACCCAGATCGCTCATCGCCTTCGTGGCAAACATAAGCCAGAATTCGCACCTCACGTTGACAACGGTGATTTCATCGTAGTCGTGAATTGTGAAAAAATCAAAGTTACCGGTAACAAGATGGCAGACAAAATGTACTACCGTCACACCGGTTACCCAGGTGGCCTCAAAGAAGCGAACCTTGCAACAATGCTTGAGAAGAAACCTGAAGATGTTATTCGCAAAGCTGTTCAGGGCATGCTTCCTAAGAACCGTCTTGGTCGCGCTATCATGAAAAAGCTCAAAGTCTGTGTTGGTACAGAGCATCCACATGCTGCTCAGAACCCTCAGGTTCTTGAACTTAAGTACTAGATTAGAGGTAGGAGATTACTATGTCCAACGAATTTGATTACGGCACAGGCAGAAGAAAAAACGCTACTGCTCGTACCCGCCTCTACGCTGGTAGCGGTCAGATCACTGTTAACGGTCGTCCTTACGATGAATACTTTCCACGTAAGACTCTCCAGATGATCATCCGTCAGCCTCTTGAGCTTGTTAAAATGCTCGAGAAGTTTGACATCAAAGTAAACGTTGCAGGCGGCGGCATGTCCGGTCAGGCTCTTGCAGTTCGTCACGGTATCTCCCGTGCACTGCTCGTTATTGACGAAGAAATGCGCCCAGCACTCAAAAAAGCAGGCTTCCTGACCCGTGACGCTCGTAAGAAAGAGCGTAAAAAATACGGTCAGCGTGGCGCTCGTGCTCGCTTCCAGTACTCCAAGCGTTAAAATCGCTTCGAGTTTACTACTCGATCTTCAAGGCAGGTTCTTACGAACCTGCCTTTTTTTATATCCATGCACCTGTGACAACGCCCAGCAGCATTGACACCGCCTGCCACTACAGGCAGAACAAAAGGCGATAACCAGATTAGCAAGGAAACATTCATGGCAGATTACCCGAACGAAACTGATTGTATAACACTTATCGGCATGGCGAGCGCAGGCAAATCAACCTTAGGGAAGCTTCTTGCCCACGAGCTAGGCTGGGTGTTTATTGATACCGACCATCTTATTGAAGGCCAGTACGGAACAAACTTGCAGGCTGTTACCGACTCTATGACGAAAGAAGAATTTCTTGATGTCGAATGCTCCGTTGTCAGCGCGTTACGCGCTAAGCGTTGCATCATCGCCACCGGCGGTAGTGTTGTGTACAGAGAAGAGGCAATGAAGCACCTGAGTTCATTAGGGCCGGTTTGCCATCTGGATGTCAGTCTGCCGACGATTCTTCAGCGCATTAGTGAAAAGCCGGATCGCGGCCTTGCAATCGCGCCAGGACAAACTATTGAAGATCTCTACAACGAGCGCGCTGCGCTATATAAAAAATACGCAGACTTCAGCATTAAATGTGAAAATAAAACAGCTGGCGAATGCGTCACAGCTCTACTGGCAGCCTTAGGAGTGCAATCATGAAAAAGAGCAACCGAACAGCAACAGTAGGCACTTTTGGCAAGCTCGCCAAACTCTATAAAAACATGGCGGATTCTTATTCAAAGACTGCCAAAGAAGCCGGACTTTCCTGTGCAGACTGTAAAGACAACTGTTGCTACAGCTACTTTCAGCACCACACATATATTGAGTGGGCATATTTATGGAAAGGACTGAACGCGTTACCGAATGAAAAACGCGAATATTTTATACAACGAGCACAAGATGTTGTAGCGCAGTGCAATGAGGCGATTGCTAAAAAAGAGCGACCTCATGTTATGTGCCCGTTGAACGAAGAAGGGCTTTGCGGCCTGTACGATCACCGTCTCATGATTTGCCGTATGCACGGCACCAAAAATCTAATGGTACTTCCCAACGGCGAACAACGCTATTTTCAGGGATGTTACAGATTCCGCGAGCAAGTGGAAGGCATGGACAAATTCATGATCCCGATGCTGAACAGAACTCCATTCTATAAGGAACTGGCTCAGCTGGAAATGAAGTACGCCGGAACTGCCCTTCAGACAGCCCCGAGAGTAAACCTCACGCTGGCTGAGATGATCGTTCAGGGCCCTCCCGACCTCACATAGCCAAAACAAAAAAAACGCCTCTAATGAGGCGTTTTTTTCGTGTGTTAAATCCCGTTTCTTGCAAATACAGTGAGTCCACATATATCTACATCTTTAAAAACTGCAGGTACTGAGAGCAGTAAGTATTGTAGAAACACTATTGTCGTAGATTCTACAAACTAACAAAGAACATATTTATTCTTCGTTTTTGCGTCTTCTCTCCCACAATTTCATTGTGTTCATTTTTTTACGCCGTTCACGTTGTAACGCTTTACAAACTAACGGCGTATTCTTTTTCAGCCCCCACTTCTCACGATAGGAAATCGCATCCAGATCATGTAACGCAAGATGACGTTTAGTTAAGATCTTAAAAGTTTTTCCACATTCAAGACATGTTACAGTCTTTTCTTTAATTGACTTTTTAGGATCAACTGCAGCTTCCTGTGTTTCTTCAGCAAGAGCATCATCTTCACTAATAATCCTGATGCCAGACGCAAGTGTTTTTACCATCGAGGTAATTTCTTCCTCTGTCATGGTCCGCACACTAGCTTGCGCCTTCACAATTTCCAACGCTTCTTTTAAGTAGTCTTCCATTTAATGCACCTCATGAAATACTATTGCTCAACGACTAGGCACAACTCTTTTGCGTTATGTAAATGCTATTCATCAGCTGAATACATGTTCTTTTAACCCTCGTCAAATAAAGCACTTTTTATTTTTGATACTTTTTTTACGACAGTCTTTTACTATGCCAGTACAGACATAGAAGGGGATTCTTATTCAATTAGTATTCACTCCAGTACAAAATGAATATCATTATGTTCCTTTCATATATTTTTTTTTAATTTTTACTTACCATGTTGTACATTGGTACTTACAATCGTTTTGATCACAATATAGAGCCGTCCTTCTCTTCTACTGCTTATCCAACCAACTTTTTCAATGAAACAAAAAAAAGGACGCCAGCTATGGCGTCCTTTATTGTACTTTTATGTATCTTATAACAATTTCTTCTGTAGTAACTCATTAACAAGAGCAGGATTCGCTTTTCCTCGTGTTTTTCGCATAACCTGACCGACGAAAAAGCTTTGTAACTTATGCTTACCACCACGATAGGCTTCTGCTTCAGCAGGATTTTCTGCTATGACTTCATCCATAACTGTTTCCAGTTCAGATGAATCTGAAATCTGAACCATACCTTTAGCTTTTACATACGCTTCCGCGGAACCGCCCTGTTCCATAAGTTCAGGTAAAACATCATTACCAATCTTGGTAGATATCATACCCTCTTCAACAATACGGACAAGTTCTGCAAAGTTCTCAGGCTTAAGTGCAACGTCGGCTACTGTAATATTGCGCTCATTCAATTCACGCATGAATTGCCCCATCAAAAAGTTACTTAACTTTTTAGGGTTATTAAATACTTTTACAGCTGCTTCAAAGTATTCAGCAATCGCTCTATCTTGTGTAAGCAAATTTGCATCATAGTCCGGCAAGCCAAATTCTGATTTAAAACGTGCACATTTTTCAAGTGGAAGTTCCGGTAATTCACTTTTCCATGTTGCAACCTGCTCTTCAGTTAATTTAACTGGAATCAGATCCGGATCAGGAAAGTAACGGTAGTCATGAGCTTCTTCTTTGCCACGCATGGAGGCAGTAAAGTTCTTTTCTGCATTGTACAGACGAGTTTCCTGAATAACGGCTTCACCATCAAGAATAAGATCTTCCTGACGGGCAATTTCGTATTCAATGCCACGCTGTACGTTGCGGAAGGAGTTCATGTTCTTTAATTCAACACGAGTGCCAAATTCTTCCTGTCCACGAGGACGTAAAGAAACGTTTGCATCACAACGGAAACTACCTTCTTCCATATTGCCGTCGCAAATATCGAGATACAACAACATTGAGTGCAGTGTCTTAAGGTAAGAAACAGCTTCTTCTGCGCTGCGCATATCCGGATCAGAAACAATCTCAATAAGCGGTACACCGGTACGGTTGAAATCAACATATGAAAGATTTTCAGCCTGAGAGTGAATAGACTTACCGGCATCGTTTTCAAGCTGAATACGGGTAATGCCCACGCGCTTCATGGATTCGCCAACAGGAATTTCAATATGGCCAGTCTGGCAGATTGCATTATCAAGCTGGGAAATCTGATAGCCGTTAGGAGAATCAGGGTAGAAGTAGTTTTTGCGTTCAAAAATGGAATCAAGACTCACAATGCAATTCATTGCGAGACCCATTTTTGTGGCAAATTCAACTGCCTTGGCGTTTAATACTGGCAGCGCACCCGGCATACCGGAACATACTTCACAAACATTTTCATTCGGCTCAGACCCGAAACGGGTCGAACAGGAACAGAATAATTTTGATTCCGTCTTGAGCTGAGCATGAACCTCAAGCCCGATGACAACTTCAAAATCAGCCATAACACTCTCCTTACATCTATCTTCCGGAAAATACCGAAGAACAGCTACCCTGACATATTGAACAAGGTAGCCTGTTAATTTTTAATTGTTACTAACTCTACATTACATAGAGGTAATACCGGCGTCATAATATTTACCAACGCCATATTCTGCTCTACGGAAAAATTTCTCTGAATTTGGCCCGATGATCTGTAATTCCGGATTCCTCTTCTGTACGTCCAGTGCAATACGCATTTCTTTTGTACAGCCGGTGGAAAATGTGGAATCTTTTCCCGACCAGATGGATGGAACTTTATGATCAAGCAAGCCAAAGCTCGTTTCTATATCTTCAACAGTCTGAAAACGCCAGACGTCCAACAAGCCGCTACGTTGAACCTGCTCCCACATAAACATCAAATCATCCCCGTCCATACCTTCTTCAAAGTGTTCGGCGGGGTTAATAATAAATGTACTGTCGAGGCGCTTACGTAAATGAGCAACAAAGGTGTTCACTATCTTTATAGCTGTGTCCGTTTCACCGGGAATAGAACCGATGACAGCACTATAAAACATAATACTACGCCCCTTCTGCTTCTCTTTACGCATACTCTCAATAATGCGGTTTGCCATGTCATTAATGGCTTCTTCACTAAATTTTCGAATACTACTGGCACGCGACTTTGCTTCCAATACAAACGTGCCATCATTTTTTCTGTAAAATCCAAGCACGTCGCGCGTAAAGCTGTGCCCGCAATTCAGCAGGTTATCGTAGTTCGCTGCACCTTTTGCAAATACAATGTCGCACTCTTTCCACGCACGGGAAAATGTCACATTAGTTTTATACAGATTCAGCTTCTCACGCATTCCATCAGAAATAATTAGGAACCGATGCGAACGCAACAGCGCAAGCAATAGGTTCTTGGAAATTGTATCATTCGGCACCATTTTGGCTGCTTTACACAACTCAATCAGCACAGGATCCTGCATGGCATCCCAATATGTTGGTGCATCAAAAAGAAATCCTTCTTTCAATGCCAAAATGACTTTATGCCCCTGCCTGAGTAACGCTCGAATAAAGTAGAGGTCAAATACAATTCCGCCACTGTTTTCCGGCAGAAAAAGAATAGTTTTTCGATCATCTTTTTCTGAACCAAGAAGCACTTCAAGCGAATGTGATGTCGGACAAGGCTTGTTCATTTCGCTTTCAATATCGAGATATGAAGGCGTACCTACGCTCCACAACTCCGGCATGGTTGAAAAGTACATGAGCCGTATCAATTCGATAATGTCCAACTCCGAGCGCAAATCACGCAAATCAGGGTTAAACATGCACTCAGACGGTGTTGAGTACAACATTCGGTCTGTGGCAGAATTTTTGAAATACTCAAATGCATTTCGGTTTGCAGCAAGCTTTGAGCCACTGGATGGATCAACCAAAGAGCACTGTGTAAGCACAATACTATTCATGCGCTTCAGCAAACGAGAAGGAATCATAATTCGTGATGACAAATGCGTTTTGAACCGCAAGCGGCAAAACCCCATCACTTTCCGTTCGTGATATTTATTGAACGCGTGCTTGCGAATAAGACGAACGGTGTGCAACCAGATGCGCCCATATTCACGCATAAGTTCATCTGACGGATTTTCTTCCATCAGACACATAAGCGTTTCATCAGAACAGGGAATAAAAATTTGTTTATCGTCCAGAGCAACCATGAACTTCAGTTGCTCATCAGAAGCAACGTTTTCAGGGTTCATGAGGTGTTCAATGTTGTTTTCTGTCTTAAAGTGATGCAGCCAGGCATCCATTCCTGCGTCCTCTCCCCAGCGAACATCTCTGGCAGACGCAATTGCAGGAAGTACTTTCCCCATCTCTCTTCTCCCTCATGTATGAACACTATCCTCAACTAACAATTTTCGCGAATAAATCCTCTTTTAAGGAGTTTGTCGTAATATGAATTGTCGTCAAATTCAGCGTACAGCAGACCGCCCTGCGCTTTCGAAATGGAAACAACATCATCAGGTTGCAGCAAAATACCTTCTTGTCCATCCTGCGTCAGGAACAATTCTGCATCATGCGTGCGCACGGTTGCAGTAAAGACATGCTCCCCCGGTAAAACCATAGGATAAAGACTACGTAAAAACGCACAGACAGGTGTAACAGAGTATGCGTCCATATCCGGATGCACAAGAGGACCTCCGGCGGAAATAGCATATCCCGTGGAACCGGAAGGCGAAGCGATGATGATGCCGTCTGCACGGATTTCACCCATCGGGTTACCGTTTACAGAAAGCTCAAGGCGGGTAATACGGGCAAGAGCGCCCCTGTTAATAACAAAGTCATTTGCTGCGACACCACTGAACACAATCTCATCACCACGGGTCACGGTACAGGAGAGAGCAAGTCTTCTGCGAAAGTTCACTTCGCCATCGAGAATCGCCTGTAATCGCTCTTCCCATGCGTCGCTTGGTATTTCTGCAAGGAAACCTACTTTTCCCATGTTGATCCCCACAACAGGAATCTCCCGACCTACAAGATGTCGCGCAACACTAAGCAGTGTACCATCGCCACCAAGTACAAGGACAAGATCGCACTGAACAGCTTCACGTGTGAACAGCCATTCAGGAGTGCCGTTTTCGCAAATAACGCCTTGCACATTGCGCACAGCAAACCATTCGAGCAATTCATGCCCGAGAGCCGCGGCGTCTTCATGTGAGGCCTTAGTTACAATACAAATAGTAGAAATTTTATGGTGCATCGCAGTTCTCTAGTAAAAACCGGCTATGACTTCAAGAAGTGTATGATAAAATGAATCGCATAATTCCAATTGTACCACCAGCTTTTTTAGGACAACAGTAATTCCAGTCACAGAATTGTATTTTTTTGCATCCTAACCAATAAAACCAGAATAATACACGCATAGCATACTAACATTATTCATGCTTTTACGCACGGCTTCGTACGTTGTCACACCCGCGTATATAGTGTACTTCCATTCCGTCAGGTGCTACTGACCTGTATACAATATCGTACGCACGCAAGTGCGTCTGGAGAATTGATGACACAACAAGCAATCGACACCATTTTAGAACACGCACGCGAAGGCGCACGCCTACGCGAAGAATATTTTTCTAAGCACGCAGAAGACGTAGACACTGTTGCGCGCAAATTTGCTGTTTGCCTCGCAAAAGGCGGTAAAATTTTATTTTGCGGTAACGGTGGCAGTGCAGCTGATGCACAGCACCTTGCAGCAGAATTTGTGAACCGTTTTTTAATCGAACGCCCACCACTTCCGTCCATTGCCCTGACAACTGATTCCTCCATTCTCACAGCCATTGGTAATGACTACGGCTATGACTTTGTATTCTCCAAGCAAGTTCAGGCACTCGGCAATAAAAACGACATTCTCGTTGGCATTTCCACTTCCGGCAACTCTACTAACATCATCAATGCATTCAATGCAGCCCGCGAACGCGGACTTGTTACCGTAGGGATTACCGGCAACGGTGGTGGCAAAATGACCGGACTGTGCGACTTCCTTCTGGACGTGCCACATGCGCATACTCCACTTATTCAGGAAGTGCAGCTTACCATCGGGCACCTCCTCTGCCAGCTTACAGACTACTATCTGTTTGAAGATGCAGCAGCACTTCAGGCTGATTTAGAAGCCGCCGAATAAAAATTTTTCAGCTGTATATATTGACCTTTTTCAATTTCGCACTATCTATTCGCCAAAATAGATAGTTAAGGAGCAACGGCTATGCCTTTGTACGAATACGCATGCGAAGCGTGCGGTAAAGAGTTTGAAGAACTTGTCTTTGGTGACGAAATTCCAGAATGCCCAGAATGCAACTCACCGAATACACACAAATTACTCTCTGCTACCAAGTTTAAAATGTCCGGAGGCAGCATCTCCGCCCCTACCGGTTCTTCCGGCGGCTCAAGCTGCTCCGGCTGCTCCGGCGGCAATTGTTCTACCTGCGGCTAATACGCAGACCTACACTCGAACTACCAAGCACTTTCGGACACGACATGAAGAAAATCGTTATTGCTACCAGAGGTTCTAAGCTTGCACTGTGGCAGGCTAACCATATTAAAGACTGCATTGAAAAAGAACATGAAGGCACTACTGTTGAGCTTTTGATTCTTAAAACAAAAGGCGACATCATCCTTGATGTACCGCTCGCAAAAGTCGGCGGCAAAGGTCTTTTCGTAAAAGAAATCGAAGAAGCACTGCTTGACGGACGCGCAGATATCGCCGTTCATTCCATGAAAGATGTTCCGATGGAACTTCCTGAAGGCTTGATTCTTGGTTGTATCCCTGAACGCGAAGCCTCTTCAGACACATTCCTTTCTGTACAGTACGATTCTCTTGATGCTTTGCCTGAAGGCGCAACAGTGGGCACAAGCTCCCTGCGTCGTCAGTCTCAGCTGCTGTCCATTCGCCCTGATCTCAACGTTGTTTCCCTGCGCGGTAACGTAGACACTCGTCTCCGTAAGCTCATAGAAGGCAACTTTGATGCAATTATCATGGCAACATCCGGCCTTAACCGCCTTGGTCTTTCAGCACCGAAGAATGAAATTCTCGGCGCACCACGCTTCCTGCCAGCAGCTGGCCAGGGTGCACTCGGCATTGAATTCCATCAGGATCGTAAAGATCTGCATGAAATGCTTGCATTCCTTGAACACCGCCCGACCCGCATCTGTGTTGAAGCAGAGCGTGGATTCCTTTTCGGTTTACAGGGTGGCTGTCAGGTACCTATCGCAGGGTATGCAACCATGACAGATGAAGACAACTTTGAAATGGTTGGCTTTGTAGCTGACCTTGAAGGTGTACGTAAAATTCGTGAAACCGCAAACGGTAGCGAAGAAAATGCACGCCAGACTGGTCTTGATCTTGCCGAAGTAGTAAAAGGAAAAGGCGCAGACGCCATCCTTGAAGAAGTTTACGCTTCTGAACATGCTGTTAAGAACTAACACATTGCTACATAGATAATCACATCGAAACAGCGGATGAATCAGTATGGTTCATCCGCTGTTTTTTTTATGCAGTCTTATGCAACCATTTGGGACTTGACGCTCGCTCTGCTATACTGCACACAAACAGCAACAAATACATGTATCGGTTTCTTTAATAGAACCGAAGGAGACAACACACTTGCACCCAGATGACATGCAGAAAAGCGATATTCTTAGCACTCTTGGCTGGTCTGATTTTTTTAGCCAGCAGCTTACCGAAGACGAAACCACTGAACACATTGGTCGCGTCTGTAGCATCCACTCAGTTCTCTTGAACGTATGGGGCGAATTCGGGAAGGTACAAATGCCATTACCGGGCAACTGGCTTGGTGGTAAAGCAGAAGCTAAGCCGACAGTCGGCGACTGGCTTGTGCTTGATAAAAACAAGCAATACCCTGTCCGTATGCTGGATCGCAAAACCGTTTTTGTGCGTCGCTCTCCGCAGAATGAAAAAACTGTGCAGCTCGTCGCAGCAAATCTGGATACAGTTTTCATCGTCTCCTCACTGAACCATGATTTCAGTCTTTCCCGTCTCGAACGTTACCTTGCACTGGCCGTCCAATGCGGCGCCGAGCCGGTTATTATTCTCACTAAAGCAGACGAGGCAGATCAGTCCTTTACAGATGCCTGCGTTGCAGACGCAAAGAAACTCTACAAAGACATCCCTGTTATCGCGGTTGACGGTAGAGCAGACAACACAGCCACGCTTCTTAAAGACTGGTGTAGTCACGGACATTCTATCGCGCTTGTAGGCTCATCCGGCGTAGGCAAATCCACCCTCATCAACACGATGATGGATGAAGAAGTTACCCTCACCGGTGCCATTCGCGACGTAGACAGCAAAGGTCGACACACCACTTCCAGCCGCACCCTATACATAATGCCATGCGGCGGCACGATCATGGACGTCCCGGGATTCCGTGAGCTTCAGCTTCCTGCATGTGAAGATGGTGTAAAAAAAGTTTTCCACGACATTAAAGAATTCATAGATAAATGTGCATTCGTAGATTGTCAGCATGATCAGGAACCAGACTGTGCTGTGCAGCAGGCAATCGCTGCGGGACTCTTGACCCAACGTCGAGTCGACAACTACCACAAGCTTATTGAAGAGCAGGCACGCACAGGTACAGAACGCACATATACCAAACGTCAGGAGCGCCAAATGGCTCCACGCCCGAAAACTGGTGGTAAGCCCAAACGGCGCACCGGTGGTGGCAAAAAGGGCGGAAAGAAAAAGAAAAAATAGCACGCTAAGCTGAATGGCTTCTGCTACATTTTTTAAGCGTTTGCCTCCGGCGGCTGGGCTGAAACTTTTTGACGCAGATTGTCACGCCAATTTTAACACTTGATTCAATTCGAGCTTTTCTAAGAGCTCCATTGTTGTCCAATAGTTAATTTTCTTTTTGGGGCGGTTGTTTATTAAAGCAACTGCCCTATTTATTTGTTCAGGCGTAACCGTATTTAGTGGTTTTCGTTTTGGAAAAAACTGTCTTAACAGGCCGTTAGCCTGTTCGTTTTGCCCCCGTTCATTTGGACAGTGAGGATGACAAAAGTAAATTTTCGTTTTCAGTTTCTTGCTTAACGCTTCATATCCATAAAATTCTTTTCCACGATCAAACGTGATCGTTTTAATCTGGTCGTTTGGGACGCCCTGTAATGCCTCAACAATAGACATGTTAACGACTTCAGCATGTTTACTCGCGCACGGAGCTGCCACGAGAAGTCCTGTCTTTCTTTCAACTAAAGTTGCGATGTAACCTTGCCCTTTGAAGCCCCGAATCAAATCTCCTTCCCAGTCTCCAAACCTGCTGCGTTTGTTTGCGCTGGTAGGACGCTCTTCAATACTCGGTAGTCCTTTTTTTCGTCCCCGTTGCTCTTGCCAATTCCTCTTAAAGCTTTTGCCGCCACGCTTTAGTCTGAGGTATCTCGCATATCCTTTCCAAGGATGAGGGACTGTAGAAAAAGTACCAGCCTGCAGCCATCTATAAAGCGTTTTAAAGGAAATCCGCATCGCTGGGTTATTCGGATAATCCACGCATAGGCGTCCCTCAATTTGCTCTGGAGACCAGTAGTTACACAGATTTTTGCGCACATAGCTAAGTAACTCATCCGGATAATTTTTGCCTTTTCGTCGTGCTCGCCTTCTACGTAAGACAGTCCTTCGTTGAGCCAATTCAGCACAATACCGTCCATAGCGATCCATGTTCTTGCTGCCTTTTTTGATCTCTAACGAAATGGCAGCCACAGATCGTCCAAGTGCTTTCGCACAAAAGCCCATACTCAATTTCTGAGCTCGTAATCTTTCTAGTATTTTTCGTTCATCAAATGTAATCTGTTTGTGCCCCATGCTTGCTGTCCCTCCATTGTGGAGTTTTTTTGTGTAAGGACAACATATCATGGGGCTTCTTTTTTTAAGCCTTCATTTGATCAGGGTGTTAAAATTCAAATTACAATCCGCAGAAAAAAGTTTCCTCCAGCCCCCCTTCCAAAACTTTTATCTGCGAGATTAGCTCGTCGTAAAAGTCTTCCCGCGGCTTATACCCACTGACTTTACTAATAGAAAAAGGCTGTTCCAAATATCTTGGGACAGCCTTTTTTGTTTAATGAAAGGTAATGGAGGACGAGCCGCGAAGTTATGAAAAAAACGGGACACCCTCGCCGATAAAATTTTTTGGAGATTTTTAAGAACCTTGTTTCAACAAGGTTCTTGAATGCTCGCTGACAAGCGCCGCCGGAGGCTCTTCAACGCCCCTTCCAATTACACAAAAAGCGTAATTTTCCCGTTGCAGACAAAAAATGTTTCTGTCAGTGTTTGTGCACATTCACCCACCTTTAGCCATGCCCGAACGGACACGCTCATACGGAGCCTAGTGAGATGCCTGAGAACTTACTACAATACCTTATTGCTGTTACTATCTTCTGCCTTATCCCTGGCGCGAACACGATGATGATCGTCAAAAACAGTATCCGTGGGGGTTTCGTTGACGGTGCTGCAACAAGCACCGGAATCGGCGCAGGATTTTTCATTCATGCTGCTGTTTCTACCTGCGGTCTTGCGTTGATCCTTTACAACTCCGCCCAGTTGTACCATGCAATCAAATTTTGTGGCGCTGCCTACATTGCTTGGATGGGTATCCAAAGCCTTCGCAATGCGATGAATAGGGATTCTTCGGAAACTGACACGCAAATTTGCTTTGCCCATTGTTCTGTCCGTAAATCTTTTACTGAAGGCATCGTTTTTAATATTCTGAATCCAAAAACATGCATTTTCTACATGGCTTTTTTGCCACAGTTTATGGACCCTAAGGGTAACCTGCTCTTACAGGCATGTATTTTAGCGGGCTTGCACTGTGCTATTTTTCTCTGCTGGCAGTACGCTATTGCGGGTTTTGTACACAAAGCAAAAGGGCTTATTTCCAAAGCAAAAGTACGCGCTAGAATTGATGCTGTTGCAGGAATTGCACTTGTAGGACTGGGCGTAGAATTAGCTGTTTCTGATTAGATAACATTTACGATAACTAACAAAGATTTATGAAAAGATTCAGTGTGTAGGAGCGACGTATGTTACCGGATAATTTTGGCGAATTCTTAATCGCGATCACAATTCTTACGATGATCCCCGGTGCGGATACCATGATGGTTATCCGCAACAGTATTCGAGGGGGACTCACAGACGGCGCAATCACCAGCGCCGGAATCTGTACAGGACTTTTTTTCCACGCCACTATTTCCGGCTGCGGACTTGCGCTAATTTTGTATAACTCAGCGCAGCTCTATCATTTTATTAAAATTATCGGTGCATTCTATATCATTTGGCTTGGTTGCCAGAACTTGTGGGATGCGAAAAAGCGATATTCGAGCACTAAAGGCGCTGAAGAACTTGCAGCGAAAGCAGAAAAAGTACGTGTTGCCCGTTCATTCAGAGAAGGTATACTCTCTAATGTGTTGAACCCGAAAACTGCTATTTTCTACATTACATTTATGCCGCAGTTCATGAGTACCGGCGGTAACCCTGTTACACAAATCTTTTTCCTTACAAGCGTACACTTCTGCATTTCATTCACATGGCAATGTCTGCTCGCCAGCATCGTTGGAAAAGCCAAACAGGTTATGTCTGCTCCAAAAAGCCGATCATATATCGAAGCCACCGCAGGTTCTATTCTTGTAGGCCTTGGTGTCAAACTAGCTGCATCTGAATAACTTAGTGCTGCTAACGCTACGCCTTGTCGCGTACCGTAAAGGAACTTATTCCTGTTAACGTGATTCCGTGCTGCATAATGACAAACACAGTTTTCGATCAATCACATATTTAAAAATCCCTTGCCGTTTACTAAACGATAAGGGATTTTTTTATTCTCTATCAAGTGTTCTACAGTTAATGGCTTCAGCAATATGTGCAACGGCAATATCTTTTGCGCCTTCTAAATCCGCGATAGTTCGGGAAATGCGCAGCACCCGCGTATAAGCTCGTGCGGAAAGACCAAGAGCCTCCACAGCTTTACGGAGAAACGCATTCTCCGCATCTGTAATCGGTGTAAATATTTCTAGCCAGCGCCCAGAAAGATCCGCATTCGTTTTCAAAGGCGTTCCCTTGTAACGCACCTCCTGAATTTTTCTCGCGGCCTCTATTCGTTCACGCATCTCTTCTGAACTGATACCAGCGTTGGACTGTAAATCTTCATACTTTACTGCTGGTACCTCCACGTGCAGATCAATACGATCTAACAATGGCCCGGAAAGTTTTGAACGATAGTTGGCAACCTGTCTGTTGTTACAGGTACAAGGGTGTCTATCGTCTGTCAGATACCCGCACGGACACGGATTCATTGCAGCCACAAGCATAAAATCCGATGGAAACGACAAGGAAATACTGGAACGCGAAATTGTGACATTACCATCTTCAAGTGGCTGGCGCATTACTTCCAGTACCGATTTTTTAAACTCCGGCAGTTCGTCAAGGAAAAGTACACCGCGGTGTGCAAGGGAGACTTCCCCCGGCTTAGGGTATGTCCCACCACCAACGAGGCCGACATCAGAAATTGTATGGTGCGGCGAGCGATAAGGACGTTCTGTTATGAGTGACCGCTTTCTACTAAGTAAACCGGAGACAGAATAAATTTTTGTGACTTCTAACGTTTCGTCAAAAGTAAGCCGTGGCAATACTGTCGGAATTCGTTTCGCAAGCATGGTTTTTCCGCTTCCCGGAGGGCCCACAAAAAGCAGGTTATGATTACCGGCTGCTGCAATCTCAATTGCCCGCTTTGCATGTTCCTGCCCTTTCACCTCGGCAAAGTCATGCATCCATTCCGATGCATACCCTTTCTCAGCTTCGGGCGGTGTAGCAGGTTCAAACACAGTTGTACCCACTATATGTTCGATTACTTCTCCAAGGGTTGTCATAGAGTATACAGGTAAGCCCTCAACAACTGCTGCTTCTTCTGCATTATCAGGCGCAACAATCAACCCTTTTGCCCCCATTTCTCGAGCATGAATTGCGATAGGCAACACTCCGGGGACTGGCTTCAACTCGCCCGTAAGGGAAAGTTCTCCTACAAAAAACCATCCTTGTAACGACTCCGGTGGAATAGTTCCTGAGGCACCAAGCAAACCAAACGCAAGCGCTAAATCATATCCACTACCCGCTTTTCGCTTGTCTGCCGGAGCAAGGTTCACGGTAATACGTGACGGCGGCAACTTGTGCCCCGTGTTTTTCAAAGCAGCCATTACGCGTTCTTTAGCTTCGCGAACAGCACCTTCTGCAAGACCTACCATCGTAAATGCAGGCAAACCCGCACGGGTTAAATCTACTTCCATCTCTACGGTAAAGGCATCAATTCCAGCTAGAGCAGCACAGGAAACAACAGTGATCACATCGTCCTCGCAGTTATCATAAGAAATCAGTACAATCTGGAACGGTATAGACAAAAAGATTATAGATTTTTAAAGATTAGCGCAATCATACCGATATAAAACGTTACGGTTACCGCAATAATCCACTCTTTTTCCATAAAGCGTTCTATAACTATTAGTTCAGGGGGGAGAGAGTCTAGTAACTATCACCGCCGCAGTATAAGCACTAGAAGCAATTTTCTTATTTTCATTACTACTATGTTTGCTCGCTACAGGTGAAGACTGACTAACTCTCATAAAGGAAGTGTACATGACACTACAAAACAGAATTACTGCATCTGTTGCTTTTCTTTTTGGCACTATCATATTGTTACTCATCACTGATTTTTCTTTTGTCGGTGCTGAAAATGAGTCCATGCGGCATACAATTCAAGGTGCTCTTACTATTGCTGCATTTCTGGTGATGCTCTTAACCATCATGAATGTTCGTTCCCAACTTATTGCTCCACTCAACAATATCCATAATTACGCCAAAAAAATCCATAAAGGTGATTTTGACGCAAAACTTGAAGGCTCGTTTCACTTTGAATTTAAAGACCTTCAAACCTCTTTATTAGGGATTGTTTCTAACTTCAAAGACCAAGTCTCCCTAGTTCAAAAGAATAACGAACTTATCAAAATCACAGAAGAACAGTCCCAACGCGCTCTCAATGCTGGCAAAGAACAGGACGAGAAAGTACAAAAAATGCTTACCTCCATGCGTGATGTGGCAAGCCGTGCTCATGCACTTTCCAACAGAGCCTTCGATGCTGTTCACGAATTGTCTTCACAGATTGAGCAGGTTAACGCCGGTGTTGATATCCAGCATGAACGCATGACGGAAACTGCCACAGCAATGGAAGAAATGAACTGCACAGTTCTGGAAGTTGCGCAAAACGCATCCAGCGCTGCTAACTCAGCTTCTGAATCGAAGAACAATGCCGAGACAGGTGCAGACGGAGTACGCCGTGCTGTTGAATCCATTATGCAGATGGAACAACGCATTGTAAGTTTGAAAGAAACCATGGGACAACTCGGCATGCAGGCCGATGCCATTAGTCAGATTATGGTGACCATCTCCGACATTGCAGACCAGACAAACTTGCTGGCATTGAACGCTGCAATTGAAGCAGCACGTGCTGGTGATGCAGGTCGCGGCTTTGCAGTTGTTGCGGACGAAGTACGTAAGCTTGCTGAAAAAACAATGCAAGCAACTCAAGAAGTTGGCGGCGCTATTGGTCGAATCCAAAGTCACGCTCAACAGAACGTACAGGCTGTAGAACTGGCTGCTCACGACATTGCTCTTTCCACCGAAGCTGCAACAGAATCCGGTCGCTTTATGGAAGAAATAGTAAACATTGTCGATGAAACAGCAATTCAGGTTTCCTCCATTGCAACAGCATCTGAAGAACAGTCTGCAGCATCTGAAGAAATTAACCGTGCGATTTCGGATGTAACACGTGTTGCCTCTGAAACCGCCATCGGCATGAGCAGTGCTGCAAATGCAATTGTAGAACTTTCCGGTCTTGTTGAAGAGCTTGATTCCATGATCTCCAGCCTTTCCAAGGGCAACCTTGAGAATGCTGCTGCTAGTGATGGACCTCTCTTCATTTGGAGCGATGACCTTTCTGTCGGAATTGAATCCATTGATAATCAGCACAAGGTTCTCATTTCTTTAATTAACGAACTCCATGCTGCCATGAAATCACGTCGCAGCCATAATGAATTACTAGATGTCATCGACAACCTGAAGAACTACACAGTTACCCATTTTGGATACGAAGAAGATCTGTTTGCCAAACATGGCTATGCAGATACTCCGGCACACATTGAACAGCACCGCAAGTTTGTTGCAGAAGTTGTTGATTTTGAAACCGGTGTTCGCTCCGGCAAATTGACCGTTACCATGGACGTTATGAAGTTCCTCAAAAACTGGCTTACTCACCACATTAAAGGTACAGACCAGCAGTACACTGCATTCCTTACTTCGAAGGGTGTTAACTAGCTGACGACTTCTCTATTTATACCAGTAAAAAAGCCCCCGACAGTTTCCTGTCAGGGGCTTTTTTTATTCTATGTACGATTTTACTGCTGAACAAACATACCTAATCTATTCCAACGAATAGAGCGCGTTCCGTCCATAGACCAGTAAATGATCAATGCATTACCGACAATCGCATCACGCTCTACAAATCCCCAGAAACGGGAATCGTATGATTCGTCACGGTTATCGCCGAGCATAAGATATTTGCCTGTTGGCACGATTACCGGACCGTAGTTGTCGCCGGGACCCGGCATTACTTTCGTATGCTGAACATACGGTTCATCAACTTTACGGCCGTTTCGGTATAATACCTTATTACGGATTTCAATTGTGTCTCCCGGAATACCGATGACACGCTTGATGTAATGAACTGAAGGGTTTCGTGGGTATTCAAATACCACGATGTCTTCACGTTCTGGATCGCCTATGGAGAGCATTTCGCCACCCTGAACTACAGAGTAACGTGACCACATAGACGCAGCGTCCGGATTTGTTTCTTTAACTGAAAACGGGAACCGAACACCATAGGCAAACTTGTTAACCAGCAGATAGTCGCCAATCTGCAAAGTCTGAAGCATGGAGCCTGACGGAATAGTAAAAGCCTGAACTACAAAGGAGCGGATAATTAGCGCTAGAATCAGTGCTACCCCGAGGGCTTCCAAATATTCTCTCAATCCACTTTTACCTGCTGTATTACCCATTCTTTCTATACCTGCTTAGTTAGCCCGCAGAACGGGCATTCACTTCTAATCGTCGCCAATTTTAAGAGCAGCAAGGAACGCTTCCTGTGGTAACTCAATGTTACCCATGCGTTTCATGCGTTTCTTACCCGCTTTCTGCTTTTCAAGCAGTTTTCTCTTACGGGAAATATCACCACCGTAACATTTAGCGGTAACGTTTTTACGCAGCGGCGCATTACGTTCTCTAGCAATAATTTTTTGCCCGATTGCAGCCTGTACAACAACTTCATACAACTGACGCGGGATACTGCGCTTCAATTTCAAAGCTACAGCACGACCCTGATGGTATGCGTTGTCTTTATGTACAATGGTTGCAAGAGCATCCACTGGATCACCGTTAATAAGCATATCCAGCTTAACAAGGTTCGCTTCGCGGTAATCGATAATCTCGTAATCCATCGAAGCGTAGCCTTTGGTGTATGATTTCAATTTATCAAAGAAATCGTACACGATCTCTGCAAAAGGCAGTTCGTATGTGATGATAACACGGTTTGTAGTCAGATACTTCATATCTTTCTGAATACCACGTTTTTCTTCACAAAGTTTCAGCACGTTACCAACATATTCATCCGGAACGTGAATTTCACAACGGATAAACGGTTCGTACAATGCTTCTGTTTTAGTAGGATCCGGCAATTTTGCAGGGTTATCTACTTCAATAGTAACACCATCGACTGTTGTAACCTTGTAAATTACTGAAGGCGCAGTTGCGATAAGATCAATATTAAACTCTCGCTCAATACGTTCCTGAATAATTTCCATGTGCAAAAGCCCAAGGAAACCACAACGGAAACCAAAGCCAAGAGCCTGTGAGGTTTCTGCTTCATACTGGAACGCAGCATCGTTTAACTGTAATTTTTCAAGTGCGTATTTAAGGTTTTCGTAATCCTGAGATTCAGAAGGATACAACCCACAGTAAACCATTGGCTGAACTTCTTTAAAACCGTCAATAGCACCAGTTGCCGGATTATTGGCAAGCGTAATGGTATCACCAACTTTAGCGTCGCCCAGATCTTTAATGGTCGCACAAAGGAATCCTACCTCACCGGCAGAAAGCTCCTTCATATCAATCATGTCAGGGCTGAACACACCAACGCGGGTAACTTCGTAATCTTTATGAGTAGCCATGAGACGAATTTTGTCGCCCTTCTTCACGGAACCATCAAAGATACGGAACATAACAATAACACCCTGATATGAATCATACCAGGAGTCAAAGATAAGTGCTTTCAAAGGCGCTTCACGATCCCCTTTTGGAGCAGGGAGCTTCGCTACGATTGCTTCAAGTACCTGATCAACGTTCAAACCTGTTTTCGCACTTACGCCAACAGCTTCTGTCGCATCAAGACCAATACTTTCTTCAATTTCTGCAGATACACGATCAATGTCGGCACTTGGGAGGTCAATTTTATTCAGCACAGGCACGATTTCATGATCATGGTCCAGTGCAAGATAAACGTTAGCCAGTGTCTGCGCTTCAACACCCTGTGTGGAGTCCACAACAAGTAAAGCGCCTTCACAGGCAGCAAGAGAGCGGGATACTTCGTAGCCAAAGTCAACGTGACCCGGAGTATCAATAAGGTTCAAAACGTAATCTTCACCGTTTTTTGCCTTATACGGAATTCGTACCGCCTGTGCCTTAATGGTAATGCCGCGCTCGCGTTCGAGATCCATGCGGTCAAGATATTGCTCACGCTGATCTCTTTCGTTAACAAGACCTGTAATTTCAAGAATACGGTCCGCGAGAGTAGATTTACCATGATCAATGTGTGCAATAATGCTGAAATTTCGAATATTTTCCAGTTTCGCCATATAGTATTCGGACGGCCGTTTCCGGCACTCCTCCTGTAAAAAATCTAGTGCATGTAAGAAGCCGTACCCAAAGCATGGTTACAGCCCCATTATTTTCGTAACTTGTTGAACGTGCTTACATACGCCATTCTGTCTGTAAAGTCTAACTCTGACAAGCACGAAATACCGGTGGGTCGGCTGCTTTCAGTTACATTTTTGAGCCTCAGTATTTAATGACGCAGCAGTAGCGGTGTGAGTCGATAATACTGTTAATACAAGTCGCAAATACGATCTACTACTCTAGGGTCTACGATTTGAAACACACAACTATGAGGAGTTTCTACCATGAGAGTGGTAAAGATTAGCATGCTTATATTCTGTGCAGTAGTGCTCGTTGCACCACAAGCAGCTCAGTCAGCAAAATTGTATCCAACAGCGGAAAACAAGCAAACGTATACAGCACCAAAACATTACACTACTCCAAGTGGCATCACAAAACACTATCCTCAGGAAGCGCCGACGATACAACATCAGCAAATGATGCAACAACAGGGCACTACCTACTACAATCAGATGCAACAAATGCCTGTGGCTAGCTGTACTATGTGTTCAAAAATTCAGACAGCAAATTTAACTCCGCACATGCGCGCAAATCTGATGGGCTCACTCAACGAATTTTCAGCCCAAAACCAACCTTTATTTAATGAGCTGCAGATGCTCAAAAATCAGCAACTAATGCTACAGCGCTCTGCAATGCAATCTCCGGCTCAAGAAGCCACTCTTGAAATGAGACGAGATCAAACGCGAAAAGCGCTCATGAAAAATCTAAAACAACAGCGTCGAGCATTGAAAAGTAACTACGGAATCAACATTACTGAACGCGAAATGATTGTGCACAAGCTCCATCAAATGCAGATGAATCCTGGCAACCAAGCCATGATGAACAGCCAGCAGACATACAGCACACAGGTAAATCACAGTATGCAGCAACAACAAATGCAACACGGCTACCGTTCACCACAGCAGACAAATCCTAACTACAATCAAGAATACCTAATTAACGCTCCAATGCGTGAAAGCTACACCGGCCAAACATACGAATAACCAGTAGGAAATAACATAGTAAAGCCCCATGACGACACATGCTGTCATGGGGCTTTACTATTTCCCTTTAGGAATCTGCTTTCAGCACTACGATTGTGATGTCATCAAGCTGCGGTTCACCATCCTGAAAAATCCTTACGGCTTCTGCTACAGCATGCAATATTTCTGCTGCAGGCTTATTATGGTTCATCCGAATCGCTTCCTTCATCCGCTCTTTACCAAACATTTCACTGTCAGGAGCCATCGCTTCCCATATGCCGTCTGTGCCAATAACCATTACTTCACCGGCCCCTAGCGTATCACAACACACTTCTTCGTAATCAGCATCGGGCAAAACCCCTAAAGGCAAACCATGCGCTTTTAGTTCACGAAACTCGTTTGTGCTTGCGTCATAAATTACAGCCGGATCGTGACCTGCACTTGCCCATTTAATATTGTGGTCACCACCTGAAATCTGCAAACAAAACAGCGTCACAAAGCGCCCGGAACCATAGCAATCACGAGTAAGTAACTTATTAGTATTTGAAAGAAGAATTGCGGGAGAGTGTCGATACTCAGCCTGCATTCGCAGATATGCTCTTGTTGATGCCATAAGCAACGCAGCACCTATGCCATGCCCTGTGCCATCACCAAGCACCAAAACCATCTCATCCTGCTTAGGCCCAAGATTCTCCACAAAGTCAAAAAAATCACCGCCAGTTTCATCACTAAAGATAGAACTCGCCGCAATATCAAGACCTTCAAACTCTATTTTTTTTCTTGGGAAGAGCGCCTGTTGCATTTCGCCAGCGACTTTAAGTCCTTCCATCATGCGAATACGATCACGTAACCCTGTGATCATCGCATTGGTATGCCCTGCTATTACGCCGAATTCATCAGAACTCATAACCGGCACAAAATAATCCATATCGCCATTACTCACCCGTTCCAACACTCCGGTCTGGCTTTCAAACAACATTCGTAAGTTAAGAGAATACGAATAAAGCAGGTTGATAATAAACCCGAGAAGCACAAGCATAATGAATACAATATCGGTAATAATAGATTGGCGAGTCAGTAAAATATGTCCCTTGCTGACCTGAACAGTCATGGAGCTAAGCAGGTACAGGTCGCGTGCAACAACAGCCACTACCAGCGATGCAAATAGCAGAACCGTGATTGTACCGAACAAAAAAAACTTTGTTGTGATGGGATAATAAACCTGAGGCAAAGCGCACGACCATTTCATACTCCGTGCCACCTGCATAACCTTTCGGTTATGTTCCAATGCAAGGTCTATTGCGACAAAAAAACCTATGGTGAATATTCCCATAAAGACTTTTCCGCCACTTTCTACCAACGGAAAGTTAAACACAATCTCATTAAACAAAACCATGCTCACGCCAGCCACAACAAACAGGCAAAAGTCCATCCATCCCACGACTTTTGCCTGTACATCAATCTTCTGCCTTTCAATAAGCGGAGTGAAAAGCAACACCCTAAATATATATGCAGTAGCAATCGGAACAAACACTACAAAACCTATCTGCCATGCTGGCAAACCGGACACAAAGGGGCAGATCCTACCGTTATAAACATAAATAAGAATGAAGGCGGTGAAATAGAGTAAAAATGCACGCATAAACTCTCCCGTAATAAAACACAGCTCGCTTCAGCACAACATACTGCAACCTGAATGTTCTATTGTAGAAAAGTAATGAGAATAGGTACATTACAGAGAAATAATACTAACAGCACTACTCACCAAAACATTACAAGCACAAAAGACTGAGACCACCCTCTCCTGCAATCATTTTTCGACGACAAACTGTTTCATTTCAATGCAATACACATCTCACACTTGTTCAATAAATATGCTTGACCACACCTTAAAAGTAGTCCAAAAATATAAATAGCCATCAAAAACTCAGGTTGATGATATCTTAACAATCTGATTCAATGAAGGCTCTTTTAAGATTCACGGTACCCGCCCCGCGGGAAGATGCCTATAAACGGTCCTCAAAGTATTGCAGAATGCACTCGCTTTCTACATCCACCCAATGTTTATATGCATCGTTGTGCAACGATAACTAAGGAAAAATGCATGGACCCCCAATCGGAGATATCTGGTAGTCCCACCGCATGGAATGGCATTACGCTGACCATGCCTGACAACTGGATTCCTGCTGCAATTGAGCAGCGTTATCTTCTTTTTTCTCGAAATTCACATCCTGCGCTGGAAATTAAGTGGCATAGAGTTTCCAACTCTAACTCACTGCCCAAAAAAGAAGGCGACATCACTCGTCAACTGAAACGAATGAAAGGGTTCAGTACTGAAAAAAGTGCTGTTACAGACCAATGGCGCTCTATTACAGACGCCCTGAAACCTTTACTGAAAGTTCAGCCCTTCTCTCACGCAAAAGGCAGCGGTGCTATCTGCATCCATTCTCCTTCCCAGACTATTCTGGTACTTCAGGTTCACGCGCCAATTGCTCAGTACACTGATGTTATACGGCAAGTCCTTGCCTCGTTAACTGTCACTAGAACTGATGAGCCCGTAACATTTAGCATGTTCGGCCTACGTTGTGCACTTCCTGCCGGTTCCACGCTAGTGCGCCATTCTTTCAAACCGGGCGAGTTTATTCTTGAGCTACAATCCGGAGCCTCAACTATCTGCATTACGCGGCTAGGCCCCGCCAACGTTGTACTTGAAGGACAACCGTTCCGTAGATGGCTGCACGCCAAATATGACTTGCCATTAGAAACCTTCCGCAAAGACAAATCCATACTCCCCACGGGAGCAAAAAAACGTTATCATTGGGAGCATGTAGAGGCACCTTCATTTATGAAACGCTTATTCCGTTCTTCAGGGCTGGGTAACCAGCTGCAAGTTCAGGGAGCAGCGTGGATTGAAGAGGGTCAAAACAAGCTCGTTACCGTAGAAATACGGTCGAACACCCCAATATCCAGTTCGTTTTTGGAATCTATTTGCACTCATGTGGAAGTCGACTAGCAAAAAATATCATCAGGTTACACAGCCATTGTCTTTACAAAAGGCAATGGCCTGTGTCCCTGTCCGCAATTTACTGGTTGAAGAAATCAACCGTACCGCGAAGAACGTTACACTGTCCTTCCCTCTCCGCATGCGCCCGTGGTTCAGTAAATTTACCACTGCCTTCGGTCATGAACCTCCTGAACAAAAGAAACGCCTCGAACTCGATGAGCTCGGGACATTCTGCTGGTCGTTGATTAACGATAAGCGCTCCGTACAGGGTATAGCAAATGAGCTTACAAAAACCTACAAACTGCATCCGGAAGAAGCCCGTGTTGCAGTCAGCCAGTTCGTCCGCCAACTGGGAAAACGGGGCATCGTAGGTTTGAAAGAAGGAGCAAGGTAATGCAGGCAGCTCATGTTTCTGATCACGCTTCCCCGTCCGGCGCCAACACAGGCGCACTTCAATGCACGCCAGAACAAGCAAGAACACTTAACCATGTGCTGACTGAAAAAGACATTGTCATCGGTGCCTATTTCACCCAGAAAGTCCATCCCCAGCACGGGGTATCCGTTCAACCTGCATCATTTGATTACATTGCAGACTGGTTCCACAGCGCCCTCAGGCTAGGGCTGAACATGGTCATCCTACATGATGGATTGCCTGAAAAGTTCATGGACAAATGTCGTGTTACGTTTTCTTTAAACGCGCAATCACATCATACAGGAAGTTTACATTTCGTCCCATATTCACCGGGTAAGTTCACTATCGCAGACGAGCGATTCTTTGCAGCACGCGATCTTTTACAAGTCCTGCCCGACTGCCGTACTGCATTCATTGTAGATATTTCCGACGCATGGTTTAACAAAAATCCCGCCAACCTCATCCTTCGACGCAACGTCTGGGATTACTTTGATGCCTCTCGCTTACTTCATGCTTCCAACAATTTTTCCCAATTACGCAACCTCCTGACCACGCAACGTGCCGTATGGCAACATCGCTATTCCTATTCTCTGTTCGTAGGTGGAGAAGTGAATACCATAGGTCAAAATCCATGGATGATAGAACAATTTCAAACCATTTACGGACGTCAATTTCCAGAATTTTCCGCAAAACCTATTCGCAATTGCGGCATCATAGGCGGACGCAAATCTATTGTTCTTTCACTTCTAAAAACTGCCTGTGAGGAAATGGAACGGATAAACATGACGGATCACCTCAATGATATGGCGGTATTCAACTACATTCTTCATAGAAACGATGCCTACTCTGTCTATTCAAACGGCACCCTCAACAGCCCGTGGAAAACATGGCGCAAACGGGGAAGCCACGCAATTTTCCATAAGTAAAGGTCATACAAAAAAGCAGGAGGAGTTCCCCCTGCTTTTACTTACACTCGCTTAATCTCCACCCTACAATTTCATAAGATACGCCAAGGCATAAAATGGCGGGCGGTTTTCATGCGCCTCAGACCCACCAGCTTCACTCACGCTTCTCTCAGCCGTTGTGGTGCGGTTGACTATCGAAAAATCATTAAACGTTGAAACACCGTCCACTGAGAAAGCACGAATAGAATGTGCATGTGCTGGCATCTGTGCAACCGTCAGCTCCACACTATCAGAACCACCCGTGGTGCCTTGCACATAACTGCCGCCTGCACCGGCTATAAATTTATCACGCAAATCCGGAGTAACCACACTGAAACCATCCGGAGCTGCATACGTTCTGCCATCACACAACGCATACTTGCAATCTTCCGCCCCGGTCATTCTATTCACAGGATGCCCGTTACCATTTACAGTCCCTTTAAACGGTATAACCATACCGTTCAGCAACTCATCAACAGCAGCTCCCGGATTATTTGTAGCCTGTTCAATCAAGCTTTGCGCACTACGAATTAAGTTCTGAGCATCAAAAACCAATGTGACTGCGTCAGACACTATCTCCCGAGCCTTAGTCGCCTCTGCAGCTGCCAGTCCCACCTGCGCCTCACAGTCATTCTTAAGCTGTAATGTCGCTTCCTTAATAACAATAAGGTCATCCTTAGCACTTGCTGCCGTGGCTGCTGACTCTGTCAAATCCTGCATCAACTGCTCAGGTGTTGTAGAAGAGGTAGCTGGAACTCGCACGCATCGATCCAAATCTTCCCGCTGCTGCTGCAATGCAAGTGTCAATTTATCAGACATCCGCTCGATGACTTCTGCACTCAGTTTACCCGCATTACGCAAATCTGTATCCTGCGTAAGCGGTACATCTAGGTACAATGTGATTTTTTCATCCTGTGCCAACGGAGCAACACAACTTCCTCCACCGCCCTCAAGCATCTCAACTGAATAATCTGTGCCATACACAAGCGGAGCATCCACCCCAACAACCGATGTCTTAATTGCCTGCACATGCTCCGGTTCCAAGAACGTAAACAACACCGGCCAGTTATTCTGTATACCGTCGCCTAGATATCTATGCATTGTTCGCTGGCTCGATATAGTCATCCTTCCTCCGTACACTAAAAAGTTACTCTGTTTTTTCCAGAACACCATACACGACCATTACCCAAACCCGCAGGGTGCAACGTGGGGTTAGGTACAGTTTTTTTATTTTACCTCCGGCGGCTGAGGGGAAACCCTTTTGGAAAAGGATTCTCCCCCAGATCCCCCTCCAAAAACTTTTATTAGCGAGATTAACCTGTAAAACATGCTTTCACTCGGCTGCACCTCACTTACTAGAACAACAAAAAAAGGGCTGTCCGACATAAAGAGGACAGCCCTTTTACAATTAGCGAAAGGTAGTGATGCGAAAGCCGCGAGGTGGTCTTAAGAAAAGAAAAACCTCGCAGATAAAAAGTTTTGATGGGGGTATGGGGGAAACTTTTTAAAAAGTTTCAGCCCAGCCGCCGGAGGCATTACATCTATTACAACCCAAGCACCTCATAGACTTTTTTCATATCGAGAGCTTCACGGACAGTATCTGCGAGCCGATCCAGCGCTGGATCTATTGAGAACGAAGCCTGCACGCCTTGCAACGGGGTAAGCCCCTTGCGGCTGCGCAAATCGTTAATGAACGCCCTGCGGAAATTGTCGTCGTCGAAAACACCATGCAGATAGGTGCCCCATACGCTCTGAAAAAGATGATTTCCTGCGAGACCAAAGCCGATGATGGTTCCATCTTCACGGGTGATTGTAGTTTGCATTTTTTGCGCCCCTGTTGACTCGGTCACGCCGTGATGAATCTCATATCCCGTTACAATGTTCCCTGTTGGAACATGAACGCCCGTCACTCGTGTAAGAACTTTTTCTTTACCCATTATGGTGCGTAAAGGCAGCAGGCCGAGCCCTAGCTGAGTGGCGTGCATATGGATATCTTTTGAGGTTGAATCTTGTTCAACGTATTCGATAGACGCAGGATCTGACACTGTCTCGCCAAGCATCTGGAATCCACCGCAGATGCCTGTCACAACACCACCGGCTTCAGCAAACTTTTTAACGGCAGCGGCCAATCCACTTTGGTGCAGCCAATTAAGGTCGCCTGGAGTATTCTTAGAGCCGGGAATGATAATACAGTCTGGATTGCCGAGTTGGCCGAGAGAATTTATAACACGCAGCGCCACATCCGGTTCAATGCTAAACGCGTCTGCATCTGTAAAGTTAGCGATATGCGGAAGATCAAAAAGCACTATGTCGAGTGCGTCATCGCGTAAGGGTAACTGACGCCCTATTGATTCCTTAAATGTCACAGAATCCTCTTCTGGTAGCCCAAGCTGCATCAGGTACGGCACTACTCCGAAGAACGGCTTGCCTGTACGGTTTGTTGTAAACTCAAGAGCAGAATCAAGTAGGGTCACATCACCACGGAAACGATTTAAAATAAAACCTGCGACTAAATTTTTCTCCCATGCATCCAGCAACTCCATAGTACCAACAAGGGAAGCGAAGACACCGCCTCTATCGATGTCACCCACAAGCAACACTTTTGCTTTTGCATATCGTGCCATTGTCATGTTCACGATATCGTGTGCTTTCAAATTTATTTCAGCCGGACTTCCAGCACCTTCGAGCACCATCACATCGTGTTCTGATGCAAGAGAATCGTAAGCAAACTGAACATGCGCAAAAGCGGTTGGCTTGTAGTTCATGTATTCCTTCACACGCATATTTGCCACAGGCTTACCCATTACGATAACCTGTGAACCTGTATCAGAAGAAGGCTTGAGCAGTACTGGGTTCATCCTCACATCTGGATCAAGTCTACACGCGGCAGCCTGCACAGCCTGCGCACGCCCAATCTCTTCACCATTTGGCGTTACAAAAGAATTGAGCGCCATATTCTGAGACTTGAAAGGAGCGACGGAAAGCCCGTCCTGTAACAGGATGCGGCAAAGTGCGGCTGTAAGCACACTTTTGCCAGCATTAGAACTGGTACCCTGCAACATGAGTGACGGAGTGGTGGAAGTGGTGACTGTATTATTCATGACGGATTGTGTACCTATTTTTTGCTTTACCTACCAGCATGAAAAAACACATTATAGCCAGCGTGCAGTGCAAATTTTACATGCACACCTAATACATATCATGTACTATGTTCATTAAGTTTGTAGAAATTTCAACGTAATGTTACTGAAAATATTAATAAAGTTAAATTCCGCTATCTTCTCCAACAACAAGAGAGCTCCATTATGAATCCGATAGCCAAAATTATTCTCGCGGTAGCAGGTTCGCTCATAGCCTTACTGGTTATTGCAGCAATATCCCTCACAACCCTTGTAGACCCAAATGACTATAAGCAAGAAATTACCGATGCAGTCTACGATGCCACAGGCAGAGAATTAACATTTAAGGGCGATATGTCCCTTACATTCTTCCCGTGGTTTGGCGTAAGCCTTGGTGAAGTTTCCATGAACAACCCGGAAGGGTTCCCTGATGATCCGTTTGCTTCTGTCGCACAGGCTAAGGCCAGTGTTAAAGTTATGCCGCTCTTTTTGCGTAAGATTGAATTTTCTGATGTTGTCCTGAAAGGATTAACACTCAATCTTATTGAAAACAAAAAACGCGAGAACAACTGGACATTCGTGCCACAAAAGTCCGCTCCGGAAAAATCCAAACGCCGCGGCTCTATTATTGAATCGCCAAAGCCTAAGGCTGCAAAAACAGAGTCAATGGCTCTTGCCGCTCTGCTTATTGAATCACTCTCTATCACTGAAACCAATGTCACATACGAAAATCAGCGTGAAGGAAAAAAATATTCCATTAATAACCTTTCACTTACTTCTTCCGCATTTCGTGCCGGAGAAGCATTTACGCTGAACATAAAAGGAATGGCTGTCTCGCAAAAGCCAGCCATAGAATCTCCGTTCCAGATGACTCTGAATGCCAAGCCTTCTGAAGACCTTAGCATCGTTGACATAACAAATATTGACGTGACACTTGAACCAAAAGGCAAAGATTTGCCAGGTGGACAGGCAAGCATTCATCTTAATTCCACCCTTACGGCTCAGCTTAAAAACCAATCCATTATTATACATAAGAGTGAGCTTTCAGCGTACGAAACAAAGCTAAACCTTCATGGCCAAGTCTCCTATTCAAATGAATTAGATGTTCAAGGACACATGGACCTTAAGGCAGACTATCGAAAAATAGCCAAAGCACTTGGCGTATCTCCTCCACAGCCAGCTAATGATAACTCAGAGCTCATACTTTCAATGCAGCTCAAAATTGTTCCTGACAATATTGCACTTGATGATATTCAAGGAAGTCTTGGTGGATATCCCCTTGATGGCGATTTCCAGTACTACTTCGGTAGTACTCCGCAATTACGTCTGCGTCTTAACGCGGAACAATTGGATCTTGATCCATATATTGCGCTTGCTAACTTATTCCAGGAAAACGAAAAGCCTAGCAAAGAAACAAAGAAGGAAGCAAAGAAACGCGCAAACTCTTCTGCGATCAAAGCACGTAGCAATAACGTCGAACTTCAGGCTGAAAAGAATATTGCAAAATCAGTCGCACCGGAAACGCTTGCTAAACTGAATGCAAACATTGATGTTGCCATCAATAAAATGGTTGTTAATAACCTCACCATTTCAAACATCAAAGTTATGGGCGAAGGTAAAAATGGTGTTATTACAATCAACCCGCTTCGTTTCCGCATCTTTGACGGTGATGTAAACAGTACTGTGAAAACCGACTTACGTGGTGTGCTACCAGTATCATCCATAAAGCTGACAACCGATAAGATGAATCTGGCGAACATTACAAAAACACTTACCGGCACTGAGTACGCAAGCGGTAAGCTCTTTGTGGATGCGTCCCTTTCCGCTTACGGCATCACACAGGAAACTGTAAGAACCACCTTGAATGGTAAAGCTACATTCAACGCAACAGAAGGTATTCTTAGAGGCCTAAACATTCTCCCTCCAGGAACTCTTGATCTCTTGGAAGGCTCACTGCGCAAGAAAGTTGAAAGCTCTCTTACAGCACAGCCATATCAAGTTATTCGCGGCACCTTGTTTGCTAAAAATGGACGTATCTCAAACAATGACTTTGTCATGAAAGCAGATGAACTGAATGCAAAAGGCAGCGGCTTCGCTAATCTTGCATCAGACTCTATCCATTATAAAGCAGACCTCAAATTCGACAATGTTCCGGTTCTTCCAGTCGTTTTCAGCGGTAAGCTTTCAAAGCCGACTTACGGCGTTGATATGAAACGCTTCCTTGGCTCTTCCGTGGAAGACATCACGAAGACGCTTCTTGATAAAGAGAATAAAGATGAAAGCCCACTCAAACAGCTCGAAAAAGGTTTGAAAAATCTTTTTAAATAGCTCGCGCTCACAGCAACAACTTTTGCTGCATTGAAAACACAATTGGCTGCCCTGCATATGCAGGGCAGCTTTTTCATTTGTTGGAATGAAAAAGTATGATGCCTATGGTATAGTCACACCTTAACGCAGCGTCACAACAAGAGCATTCAGCATGTCCCCATCAATCATTCAAAATATTACGCTCCAGAGCTCTTTGATTATACTAATATAATTATGTAGTTACAAACAAAGCTATAGAGCAATTTAAACCCTGCATCTTGACAGGTGGTTACCTCGTTGTTACCCGTCTGTTCACGATGTGCTAGGAGATGTAGGAACTTGCGTCTTATTAAAAAAAGCACACACCGTTGTCCTAAACCTGAACTCTGTACGTTTGGGAAAAATATATTTGCACTAAAAATTCGTCACTGCTTTTACTGATACTGTAAAGCAGGATAAGGATATAAGGAGCTAACAGATGGGTGAAGATACTGTGAAATCAGAAGAAACAGCAGAAACCACTGAACAGGAACAGGCTACTGAAATTGTACTCTCTGATAACGAATTACAGAAGCTTGCAAAAGATCGTGTTTGTCCTGAATGTAGCACCATGCAGGATGCTGAAGAAGTTCGCCTCCGCTGCCTCGCAGAGATGGAAAACTTTAAAAAACGCCTCCAGCGCGAACGCGAAGAACAGTTCAAGTACGCAACTGAATCTGTGCTGAGTGATCTGCTCCCTACTCTGGACAACCTTCAGCTCGCCATCGACTATGGACGCAATCTTGAAGGTTGTGAGAACATGCTCATTGGCGTTGAAATGACTCAGAAGCTTCTCCTTGATGCTATCGAACGTCATGGCCTTTGCCCACTCGGCAGCAAAAACGAAGAATTCAACCCTGAAGTGCACGAAGCTGTAGGTCAGGAAAATTGTACTGAAGTTACTGAAGGCCACGTTAAGCAGGTAATGCAGCGTGGATACAAACTTAAAGAACGTCTCCTGCGTCCTGCAAAAGTTATTGTTTCCGGCGGCAAATAGTTCGCTGATAAACAATTCTGCGAGCACACGCATTATTATGTACTCAATGGCTGCTGGTTTTTACCGGCAGCCATTTTTTATATGATAAAAATATGATAAGAATACATGGTTGAATGATTGCCCTGTAATGTTTTCTCAACTTTTCCAGTTTTTTTTATTCCATACTAAAAAGCACATAAACATCCGATATACAAACACTTTATCATACAAACCCTCAGTACAAAGCATCAGTTACACCACATTTGGACAAAAAAAATAACAAATGCCCCTTGCACGTAAAAAAAACGTGCTTAAATTTTGGAACATCAAAGACTAAAAGCCAGACCATTCTGGTTCTTTATAATTTAAGATAATATTCGTGAGAGTTTTCTCATGAGGAGGTTTGAACATGGGTAAAATTATTGGTATCGACCTTGGCACAACTAACTCTTGTGTCTACATCATGGAAGGTAAAGATCCTAAGTGCGTAACCAACCCAGAGGGTGGCCGCACAACACCTTCTATCGTAGGTTTCACCGATAAAGAACGTCTCGTTGGCGATATTGCTAAACGACAGGCTGTAACCAACCCTGAGCGTACTATCTTTGCAATTAAACGCCTTGTTGGTCGTCAGTTTAACACTCCTGAAGTTCAGCGTTGGGCTTCACACTCTCCGTACAAAATCGTAGAGGGTAAAAACGGCGAAGCTTACGTTGAAATTGAAGGTCGTAGCTACTCCCCTGCTGAAGTATCAGCAATGGTACTTGGCAAGCTCAAAGCTGATGCCGAAGCATACCTTGGTGAAGAAGTTACTGAAGCAGTTGTTACTGTTCCTGCGTACTTCAACGATTCTCAGCGTCAGGCTACTAAAGATGCAGGCAAAATTGCCGGTCTTGAAGTTAAACGTATCATTAACGAACCTACTGCAGCATCCCTCTCATACGGTCTCGATAAAAAAGCAAACGAAAAAATCGCCGTATTTGACCTTGGCGGCGGTACATTCGATATTTCCGTTCTCGAAGTTGGCGACAACGTAGTTGAAGTACTTGCAACTAACGGTGACACCTTCCTCGGTGGTGAAGATTTTGACCTCGCTATCATCAACTACCTTGTTGAAGAGTTCAAAACCGAAAATGGCGGCCTTGATCTTTCAGCTGACCGCATGGCTCTGCAGCGTCTTAAAGAAGCAGCAGAAAAAGCTAAGAAAGACCTTTCCACTTCCATGGAATCTGAAATCAACCTGCCGTTCATCACCGCTGACCAGACTGGTCCTAAGCACCTTATGCTTAAGCTTTCCCGTGCAAAACTTGAGACTCTCGTAGCAGACCTCATCAAACGCACCGAAGGCCCTTGTAAAAAAGCTCTTGCTGACGCAGGCCTCAAGCCGGGCGACATCGACGAAGTAATTCTCGTTGGTGGTATGACTCGTATGCCTCTCGTACAGAAAGTTGTTTCTGAATTCTTCGGTAAAGAGCCTAACCGCTCTGTTAACCCGGACGAAGTTGTAGCTATGGGTGCAGCAATTCAGGGTGGTATCCTTGCTGGTGATGTTAAGGACGTTCTTCTCCTCGACGTTTCCCCGCTTTCACTCGGTATTGAAACTCTTGGCGGCGTGGCTACTAAGCTCATCGAGCGTAACACCACAATCCCTACCAAGAAGTCTCAGACCTTTACCACCGCTGCTGACAACCAGCCTTCAGTATCTATTCACGTACTGCAGGGTGAACGTCCAATGGCGACTGACAACATGACTCTCGGTCGTTTCGAACTGACTGGTATTCCAGCAGCTCCACGTGGCGTTCCACAGATTGAAGTTACTTTCGACATCGATGCTAACGGTATCGTAAGCGTATCCGCTAAAGATCTCGGCACCGGTAAAGAACAGTCTATCCGTATCACCGCTTCTTCCGGCCTCTCTGACGAGGAAATTGAAAACCTCGTTAAAGAAGCAGAAGCACACGCTGATGAAGATAAGAAAAAGCAGGAAGCGATCGAAGTTCGTAACCAGGCAGACACTCTTCTCTACACAACCGAGAAATCAATCAATGATCTCGGTGATAAACTTGACGCTGAATTGAAAGCAGAACTCGAAGGCAAAGCAGAAGCCCTTAAAAAGCTTCTCGAAGCTGAAGATACTGACGTAGAAGCTGTAAAAGCAGCTACTGAAGAGCTTTCTCAGGTTTCACACAAACTTGCAGAGCAGCTTTACGCTCAGCAGGCTCAAGGTGCTGAAGGTGGATGTGCAGGCGGCAGTTGTGGCGCCGGCGCAGACGCTGGTGCCGGTGCTCAGCAGAAAAAAGACGACGAAGATGTTGTTGATGCTGACTACACTGAAGTAAAATAATTATAAAAAATCCGGCAAGCGGGGAATAACACCACTTACCCGCATCATGCCCTTGCATTTGCCGGTTGTTATGATTAACTTGGCCTGATTCGCAATTATGCGGATCAGGCCATTTTTTTTATACGGTATTATTCATGAAATATACATCTTCTCTATCATTACGTGGTGTAATTTTTACACTTCTGGTTATGACACTTTTTGTTGCTGCCCTTACAGGCTGTGGGAAGCAACTTATCGTAACTCCGCAAGCTACTCCTTCAAGAGGCGCAGAGAATCAGCTTTCTAAGCAAGCTCGAGTTGCCTACGACAGCGGAGACTACACTACAGCCAGTTCGCTTTATGACAGAATTCTGCAACAGCCGAATTTGTCTAAAGCAGAAAAAGACACTGCGTGGCGCTATTTTGCGCTCAGTACCATTAAAAGCGGAAGAGCTTTTCTTGGATTACAGGCTCTGGACAAATGGCAGTCAAGTCAGCCCGGCGCGATCGACAGCACCGAGTGGCAGGATGCGTGGGTTTTAGCTATTAAGCAACTCCCGCAGGATAAAGCCCTTGCTCTCCTTGAATCTACCTACAGCAACACATCCAACCCTTGGGGTTTGCGTGCTAACGCTGCGTTGCTCCTTGCCGGAATTGAATGGGAAAAAGGCAATACAGGCGCTGCACTTACGTCGCTTGAAGATCTGTATGCAAAAGCACCAAATACCAAATACAAAGCTGCACTCGAACGCCGACTCTTTTCAGAGTTAAACGGAGTTGATGCACAGTTGCTTGGTACCCTTTCCGGGCATCTTACTCCACAAAACGAAATTACGTACCCATACTCTCTTATCCTGCTTGAAAAAGCGCGCCGCGCTGCAGGTGATGAACAGAACTGGCCGTCTGCATGGGCAGCTATCGAGCGCCTTCGTGCGTTAGGGAAGCTGGCAGACCCGACTATTATCGACTCCGTGCTGGCTCCATTGCAGCAGGAATTCGGTGAGCCAACACAGGGCATTGCACTTGCACTGCCACTTACCGGACCTTACGGTTCTATCGGCTGGAAAATTCTTCGTGGTGCGGGTATTGCGCACTGGCAACTCACCAACAACGGTTACAACTTTGCACTGAAAGTTATTAATACCGAGTCCCCGACATGGGAGCAGGAACTTGCAGCGCTGCCTGAAGGTTTCACAATTGTAGGTGGTCCACTACGCAAAGATATTTTCCGTAAAATCTATGATCACGATCTTACAGAAAAACATGCGTTCTTCAGCTTCTTGTCTTCTCTTCCAGTAGGAACAGAAGGTGAAGATGGCTGGAGATTCTTCTCAAGCCCTAAAGACCAAGTTCAAACCCTGCTCAATTTCGCACAGTTTGATCTAGGTATTAATAACTTCGCGGCACTATACCCTAATGAAAATTACGGTAGCCAAATGGCGCAGTTATTTGCAGAGCGAGTACAGCAGCAGACGCAGTCTCCTGTTATGACCGCTAGCTATAACCCAAATGATCCGCAAGGCTGGTCTAAGGACGTTAAAAACCTTCTCGTTAAAAGCGATCAAGAAAACAAAGAATTCCAAGCAGACAATGGGACTTCAGAAAACCAATTAGACTCCAAGATGAACACAGGCCAATACAAAGATATGCCATACAGACCGGCATTTAAGGCTGTGTTCCTTCCGGATAGTTGGAAGAATATGGAATCCATTATTCCACACTTCTTCTTCCATCAGGAAGACCGCGCAGTATTTCTTGGTCCTACATTATGGGAACAGGGATTATCCGCAGGTAAGACGTTGGAATCACGCTACTACAAGTTAGCAGTATTCCCTGGCATCTGGAATCCATTCACCCCTACCAATGCTTCCAAGCAGCTGGTGCAGGCAATGAGTGATGCTGGTCTTGGCAAACCGGATGCTTGGGTTGGTCTTGGATATGACTTTATCCGCCTTGCAGCGGGCATGGGCTCCATGCCTTCTAACTGGGATGACGACACAGTAAATGAAAAACTTGCCTCTGCACAAAACATGGACTGGAGTATTGCTCCGATCACATGGGATGAAGATGGCAACGCGTCAGAAAATCTGTTCTTGTTCCGTCCTACCAGAAACGGTTTTGTACCAGTAAATTCTGAATCATTTGCAAACCGCGTTAACACCGTACGTGTTCGTCACGATGAGCGCATTCAAATGATGATGGATGAGGCAGACACAAAAAAAGCTGAAGAACTTGGGGTTTCTGTGCTTGAGTACCGCAGACAGCAAGAAGTTGCTGTCGACGAGGCTCGGTCCATTGAAACCGCCGAGAGAAAAAAATCCGGCCTGTTCTCTTTTGAAACTACACCAGCCACTTCTCAATAACCGGAGACGACCTCGATGAGTATAACTCCAGAACGGGTAGCACAAATTGCCAAGCTGGCCCGACTTGAACTTGATGACGAAAAACAGCGCCTGTTTGCAGGCCAGTTTGAAGATATTCTTGCATACATGGACACCCTGAATGGGCTCGACACCGCCGGTACCGAACCGTTGTACAGTCCTGTAGAACAGCCGACACCTTTACGTGAAGACAAAGTGGTAAAACGCTTTGCACGCGAAGACATTGTTTCCAACGCACCGGAAACTGATGGCAAGTTCTTTATCGTTCCTAAGATTGTTTAACGGCGGAGTCTCTATCACATGTCATTTTTGTACGAAAAATCCCTGAGTGAAATCCGCTCCCAGCTGCTTGCAAAAGAGCTTACTGTTACTGAAGTAGTAGAAGCGTGCATTAAACGCATCGAAGAAACCGAACCGTCCATTCAGGCGCTCATTTCTGTTCAGGCTAAAGAAGCCCGAGAACAAGCCCGTGCCATGGATGCAGCTGGTCCTGATGCTAGCAAACCTCTATGGGGTGTGCCACTTACAGTTAAAGACCTTCTTTGCACCAAAGGTACTAAAACTACCTGCGGTTCTAAGATTCTTGAAAACTTTGAGCCTTTCTATGACGCTTTCGCAATCGCAAAGCTGAAAGAAGCTGGTGCAATTCTTCTTGGTAAAGCAAACATGGACGAATTCGCCATGGGCTCTTCCACTGAGAACTCAGCATTTAAAGCTACCAAAAACCCTTGGGATCTTAATAAAGTTCCTGGTGGTTCCTCTGGCGGCTCCGCTGCATCCGTAACCGCATCTCAGGTTTTTGGCACCCTCGGTACCGATACTGGTGGTTCAATCCGTCAGCCTGCAAGTCTCTGTGGTTGCGTTGGGCTTAAACCGACCTATGGTCGTGTTTCCCGTCGTGGTATGGTTGCTTATGGTTCTTCTCTTGATCAGATAGGACCAATGACCCGCTCTGTTGAAGACAACGCCCGCATGTTACAAGTTATTGCAGGACACGACGAACGAGATTCCACCAGCGTGGATGTGCCTGTAGACGACTACCTTGCAGCGTTGAATCGCAAAGACCTTAAAGGTCTCAAAGTCGGTCTTCCTAAAGAATTCTGGGCAGAAGGTCTTGATAGCGAAGTTGAATCTGCATGTCGTGCCGCAGTTAACAAACTGAAAGAGCTCAGCGCAGAGCTTGTTGAAGTTGAACTTCCACATTCTTCATACGCAATCGCGACCTACTATATTATCGCAATGGCAGAAGCCAGCTCTAACCTCGCCCGTTTTGATGGTGTACGTTACGGCTTCCGCAGCGAAAATACAGATAACTTGCTCGACATCTACGTAAAGTCACGCTCCGAAGGTTTCGGGGACGAAGTACAGCGCCGCATTATGCTTGGCACCTACGTCCTTTCCTCCGGCTACTACGATGCATACTACAAAAAAGCTGCACAGGTTCGTCGCCTTATCCGCGAAGATTACCAGAAAGCTCTGGAAAAGTGTGATGTGCTTGTTGGCCCTGCATCGCCTGTGACAGCGTGGAAAGTTGGCGAGTTTACCAGCGATCCGCTCAAGATGTACCTCTTGGATATCTACACTATATCCCTTAACCTTGCTGGACTTCCGGGCTTATCCCTTCCAGTAGGCTTAGGTGCAGACAGCAAGATGCCGGTAGGTCTCCAGCTCCTCGGTAAAGAATTCGACGAAGCGACTCTCTACGGAGTTGCGTCACTTCTTGAAAAAAATACCGAAAAGCTTGGGACTCCAGCAGGATTATAGCTAACTTCGCCTAACCACAATTATGATACACTAAAGGGAAGTCTGCTCGCAGGCTTCCCTTTGTTTATTCAGCAAGCGCTAGTTTGCCTCCGGCGGGCGGGGCTTTGCCCCTGCACCCCACAAGGGAGCACTGCCCCCTTGACCCCTTTTAGGTGAGGGGGGTAAAGCTTTGATGAAAGTTACTATTTATTCGACAATACAGCCTAACAAGTCATAGCAGTATCATCAAAAAAAAATTCATCTTTGTTGGCAGCATATTATTCTTTACGTTGCTAATCATAACGTTACGATAAAATTTCCTTATGACCAAATATCTTTATAAATATAGATAGATCATAACATATAATCGCGGTCAAGGGAGCGTCCCCTTTGCGGGTGCAGGGCAGAGCCCTTGCCCGTCGGAGACTATCCTAAGACGTTCAGGAATAACAAATGACCATTGCAGTTGCGGTAAGCGGCGGAACAGATTCTTTGTACGCCCTGCTCACATTAAAAGAACAGGGACACGACATTTTTGCACTACACGCACACTTTCTTGCTCCCTGCAAAGAGAGAGAAGACGCGATTTATGCCATGTGCGCAGCGCTGGATATTCCATTTCACGCAGTAGACCTGCATGAAGAGTTCGAACGATGCGTTGTTGACCCTTTCATGGATGAATATGTACAGGGTCGCACTCCGAACCCTTGTGCATTGTGCAATGCCAGCATGAAATTCGGTGCGTTGCTGCGTGAAGGAGAAAAGCTTGGTGCAGATCAGATTGCTACTGGGCATTATGCGGTATTGGAAGATCATCCAATTTACGGGCGCACCCTTTCGCGTGGTCATGATACAAAAAAAGACCAGAGCTACTTTTTATCTCTTGTGCCGAAACACCAATTGGAAAAGGCTCTTTTTCCGCTCGGAAAAATGAAAAAAGAAGACATCAAAGCAGATTTGGCGGCACGTGGGATTGCTCCGGCATACCCAAGTGAAAGTCAGGAAATTTGTTTTGTCCCGAACGATGATTATCGCGCATTTCTGATTGATAGAGGTGCAAAGCTCGGCACTGGCGGTAATATGGAACTTGCCGACGGCACAGTCGTTGGTAAACACAACGGACTGTGGCAACATACTGAAGGACAACGTAAAGGGCTGGGCATCGCGTGGAAGGAACCATTGTACGTTATCCGCAAAGATCTGGAAAAAAACGTACTAGTTGTGGGACCGAAAGCTGAATTACTTTCAACAGGTTGCATCGTAAGCAACATGAACTTTCTTGTCGCTCAGGAACTCTGGGGCAAAAAACTTCTTGCTCGCACTCGCTACCGCCAACAGCCTATTCCTGTATCCATCAACGATCAAGGCAACATGCTTGTCGTTACCTACGACGTACCTCAATCGCCTCCAGCAAGCGGACAAGTTTGCTGTATTTATGATGAAAACCTCACTGTTCTCGGTGGCGGCATCATTGAAAGATCTATGTAATAAAACGTAAAAAAGCTCCTGACATTGTAGCAAGAGCTTTTTTTATGTGCATAAAATAGAAAGAGACCCGTATTACTACAGGTCTCTTAAAGATTGACAGAGACTGACAACCTCAGCCTATTGCATTAGTGATTACTCGCTATGCAATTTCGGCGAGATTAACAATGTCACTCGGCTCTGTCATAAGTTTTGGATCTACAATCGCAAATCCCATTTCTTGAGCAATGTACTCTAATGGTTCAACGTTTCCAGTCTTCTTCATTATGTCCATCAATGTTTCAACGCCCAACTTAGCTCCGGCATCATACGGATTCACTTCGCGGAGCAAGGTAGAATACGGCTTGCCGATTTCTTTCGCGAGTGCTTTTGCTGGAATTGGACTGTTTAACACCAGTTCATGGACAATCTTAGTTAACTCTGAACGCATCATAACTCTCCCTACACATTGCTACGAGGAGTCACACCAGGCTCTAACACACCTCAATACGCCATATGAGGTCTCATTAGACTAGAACGTGCAAAAACCATGTGCTTTATATATCGCCACACTACGCCTAACGCGGCAATATCCCCCTCCTGTTCATATTAAAGCAACACCCTATACAAACTCCCAAATATAAGCTCACTTTTTCAGATACATCAATAAAATGTTTCCGTCCATCCACATGATGCAAGTTTCTGAAAAAGAAGTATTTTATTTCATCTTGTAAGTGATCGCTAACATAACTTCATTTTGAGCTACACTCAACCTATTTTCTAACCAATTCTCTTAATTCTATTTTCAAGATAATATTTATTCATCTATTTTAGCGCTTCAAATATAACTAAACTACTTGTAGCCCTTTTTTACATAATATTGCAACTAATTAAAAGATTTTCGTAGGATAGCTAAAGAGGAAAGCTGTTATTAATAAAAGTGGAACCATCATTATTCTGCCAAACACTTACAGAATCAGGCTTACAAAAAGCACCTATCCTCTAAAAACTGAAAGCCCTTCATATATTGCTACCGCTTTTTTCTTTCCAACCCCATCGATTTGCATCAAATCGGTAACAGAAGCAGCAGCCATTTCTTTTACAGAAGAGTAATGCGTCCATAATTTTTTCGCCATTGAAGGCCCAATGCCGGGTATACGCTGAAGTTCACCAGACAATGCCCTTCCTGCGCGTGCCTTTCTATGTCTGCCTATTGAGTAATCGTGACAAAGATCTCGCATATGCTGCAATAAAAGCAGTTCCGGTGCTCCTGCTTTTAACTGAAGTGGATTTGAACGTCCGGGAAGAAAAATTCTGTCTTCAATATTCCCTTTTCGCCTGTCTGCCCTGCCTGTTTCATCCTTACGAGCCTTCGCAATAGAGATCACAGAACACAAATCAGCCTGTCCGTGAGCTTCCAAAACACTGACAACGGCATTCAGCTGCCCGCGCCCGCCATCAATGAGTAACAAATCCGGCCACGGAGGACCCGAATTCAAACGCCGCTCCATCCACAGTGCCAACACGCCATAGTCATCTCCTCCACCTTCCTCGTCTGTAAAGGCATAGGTTCTGTATTCACTCTTCGCGGGTGACTCTCCTTCAAAAACAACCATCCCCACTCTGGTATCTTTCCCTGACGTATGGGACACATCCACAATCTCTGTTCGGTAAGGCTCTTCTGCCAAGCCAAGGCGCTTTTGCAAAATGGTAAGGGGACTAATATTGCGTTTATTTTTTGAATCATCGATAGCGTTGGCTGTAGCCATAGTTACAAGCTTGCTTTCAGTATCGTTTCGCGGTGGAGCGACACGCACCTGCATCCCTCGTAACTCCGTTAGCGCCTCTGCATGGGCAACCAGAGGCTCTGCATTTGTCTCGTCGCCGAGCACATCATTCCCCCATGGAACAACAACACGCGACGGTACAAAGCTGTTCACGCCATAATATTGCGCAATAAAAGACTGGAGCAACTCCGGCGCTTCTTCAAGACCGAGCCCTGCCCAGAAGTAATTCTTTTTGTCGATAAGAATTCCGCCACGAATAAACAGAACCCCCAACGCAAGCCCTTTTTCTGTTTCCCCAAGACCGATAACGTCCATGTCGTGAGCAGTTGGAATTACTGCTGCCTGCTTTTCCACCGTCACTTCAACCGCTTTAATCTGATCCCTAAGCTGTGCAGCTGTTTCAAAATCCATTGATTCAGAAGCGGCGTACATTTTTGCTGTGAGTATTTCCACCAGCTCATTGGATTTTCCTGAAAGTAACAACTCTACACGATGCACTTGTTCTGAATAGTCATTATGCGAAATTTCAAGACAACACGGGGCAAGGCACTGCCCTATATGATGGTACAAACACGGGCGAACTCTATTGGAAAAAGCTCTATCCGCGCATCGTCTCAACATGAACACTTTGTGAACAGCCTTGAGCGTTTCCCATGCAGAATGAGATGACGTAAATGGGCCGAAATATTTTGAGCCGTCTTTCAGCACCTTTCGTGTCAGGGTCAACCGAGGCCAACGATGCTTTTTATTCAATTTAAACAGCACGTACTGCTTATCATCTCGAAGCAGAATGTTGTATCGGGGGCGATGCTTTTTGATGAGGCTCGCCTCAAGCAGCAATGCCTCTTTCTCCGTTGTGGTAATCAATGTTGTTATGGTCTGAGCCTGACGCAACATTGCCCGAGTCTTAGAAGTTTGTGTTTCCGGTGGACGAAAATACGAGGCAACACGCTTACGCAGGTGTTTTGCCTTCCCCACATATACAACACGCCCGTGCGCATCTTTATATAAATAGACTCCAGGAGATACGGGAATCGTTTTTAAATCGATAGGTTCCATAGTTACTCGTGTACCATTTTTTGCGGTTGAATTCTAATGTTGCTTTTCGATCTGCATAAATATGCATCCAGTAAATATCATTCCCATCTATACCAGTGACACATAGCTTGATGATAGACTCTAATCTCAACACCTTATTACATGATAAAAAAGCATCTCACATCTATCATTCTTGCATGCTCTGCTCTTGCCTCGCTTGTTTACTTAGCGACACCATGTGCTGCGCTGGAAATACATCCATCAGGAACATTACAAGTGTTCACGCAATGGTCAACTGGTTCCCTTCTAGGATTTGCTTCCCCATACTCCGGCAGAGGCATTAACAACAACTTTCGTGCTTCCCAGTATTCCCGATTCCAGTTCGACTTCAATCCTCATCAGGTGGTTTCCGCTATGGCTCTATTTGAAATCGACACCTATTGGGGCGTTGATGAAGAGGATAATGAATTTGCAGGAGGGCAAATAGGCACAGACGGAGTCAACATACAAACAACGTATGCCTTCTTGAAAGTTGAACCTGAAAATTTTCCACTAAAAGCAAGAGCCGGTCTCACCTCTATACACCTCCCCAATCAGGTAGGTGGTTCCATAATTCTTGATGATAACTTAGCCGCTTTGGCTCTCCAATATAAATTTTCGGAGGATATGAACGGTTCTTTCATTTGGGGTAGACCATACGACCGCTTAAGCCAATCCCGTTCAAATGAGACTATGGATCTTTTTGCAGCCACTATTACCTACACACCGGACGATAATATTCTCACACCATATATCGTATTGAGTGATTTTGGAAAAAATGTCGCGGGTGACCCTTTAGGTTCAGCATGGGTTGATGGCGGCAACATAGGGCTATGGAATGGTTTTTCTGATTTCTCAGGCCACCCTTGGGCGTTTTGGGCTGGATTTTCAGGTCAATATCACGGACCTCATAATATCTCAGTAAAAACGGATCTCATGTGGGGGACACTGTATGGCGGTACGGACTCAGCCAGCAGGCAAGGCGCTGTTCTTTTAGGTGAGGTAGACTGGGTACTCGATTTCATGACCATTGGAATCCTTGGCTGGTGGGCAAGTGGTGATGATAACAATGCATATGAAAATGGCGCTGGAAGAATGCCTTTTATTACCAACCAGTGGGGTCTTACAGACTTCGGCTATTACAAGTACGCAATAACAACAGAGTCATCACTGCTCATTCAGGATGCTACAGGCCGTTGGACATTAGGACTTGTTATTGATGATCTAATATTTTGTGATGACCTTACAACATCCTGCAAATTTCTATACGTACATGGCACAAACAGTACAGATGCTGTAAAAAACAACAGATTTTCTCCAGAACTCCTTCAGGGAGGATATAGAAACAACTGGGGAACCTATCTCACCAACAAAGATTGGCTAATTGAGATAGATTCTGAAACCACACTGAAACTGTACGAAAACCTTAGTCTAATTTTGCGCCTCGGATATATCCATATTGAGGTAGACCCTCAAGTGTGGGGAACTTCCGACACCCGTGATGCTTACCGTGCCGTACTTCTTTGGGATTATCAGTTCTAAATAAAACCTTCAGCAGTGTCCTTTTTATCGCCGTAATGCTACTCGACTTTTCCGACACCCTCTTATAAGGATGGGGCGTCGGATTTAGTTTTATGAACCTTATTTGATTAGGAGCCAGTATGCCCTGTCGTATGATCAGCTACCAGTCCAAAGAGGACTGGAAGGGAATCAGGGAACTTCTCGCTGGACGGGATAACCCTGAGAATTCTGTTGAACCTGTGGTGCGTGAGATTCTGCATCATGTGCATACAGAAGGGGATAAGGCTCTTGTTCATTATACGCAAAAGTTTGACTGCCCTTCGTTTACCGAAGATATGGTGCGAGTGTCCGAAGCAACCTTAGCAAAGGCAGCACAAGACATTCCTGCAGAAGATTTTGATATTATCAAAGAAGCTGCACACAATATCCGCACGTTCCACGAAAACCAGAAAGAGAAATCCTGGTTTACCACAAGCGAAGACGGAACAATTTTGGGACAGGTTGTTCGCCCTGTTGACCGAGCCGGACTGTATGTACCGGGCGGCCAAGGAGGCGACACCCCGCTTATCTCCAGCATGCTTATGAATGTTATCCCCGCACAGGTTGCAGGCGTAGAAGAAATCTGCGTTGTATCACCACCGCGTGCTGATGGCGTTCCGAACCAGTATATCCTGGCAGCCGCACATCATCTTGGCATTACCAATGTGTTTGCCTGTGGCAGTGCATGGGCAATTGCAGCCCTTGCTTACGGCACAGAAACCATTCCTGCTGTAGATGTTATTGCCGGCCCTGGAAATATCTTTGTGACCACCGCTAAACGCCTGTTTATCGGTACTGTAGGCATCGACATGGTTGCCGGTCCCAGCGAGATTCTTATTCTTGCAGATAACACCGGAAACCCTGTGCAGATCGCCGCAGACATGCTCTCTCAAGCAGAGCATGATCCGCTTGCCTCCGCCATGCTTGTTACTGACGATGAGCAGCTTGCTAAAGCTGTTCGCGAAGAGCTTGGCACGCAAACCGGTTTGCTCCCGCGCAATGACATTGCCGCCACAGCCCTTAAAGACTGGAGTGCTATTATTGTTACTCCGGACATGGCCACCGCAGTGGAGCTTTCCAACAGTGTTGCACCTGAGCATCTGGAAATAATTGTTGAAGATCCTTGGGCGTTGTTGCCGACCATCCGTAATGCTGGCGCTATCTTTATGGGCGCTAACTCACCGGAACCTGTCGGCGACTACTTTGCAGGCCCGAACCACGTACTGCCAACAAACGGCACTGCGCGTTTTTCATCGGCTCTGTCCGTTGAAACCTTCACAAAAAAATCCAGCATTATTGCTGCGTCTGCTTCCTTCACGCAAAAAAATGCGCCAAAAATTGCGCGCCTTGCACGTCTTGAAGGACTGGAAGCACACGCCCGTTCCGTAGAAACCCGCTTAAAGAAATAGCCCCTTGCAGGAGTTCTCACATGAAAATCGTTACGAAGACCACTATCACGGATTACCCGCTTCTTTCCCGCGGTAAAGTTCGCGATATTTACGAAATTGACGAATCCAGTCTGCTTATTATTACTACCGACCGCATGTCAGCATTTGACGTGATCATGGCAGAACCAATCCCGTACAAAGGTGTTATCCTTAATCAGATCACCCTGTTCTGGATGAAAAAGTTCGAGCACATCATTGCCAACCACCTCATCGCATCTGACGTAAAAGATTTCCCTGAACCGCTGCATAAATATGCAGATGAACTGGAAGGACGCTCCGTGCTTGTTAAAAAAGCAAAGCCGCTTCCTATTGAATGTATTGTACGTGGTCACATTTCCGGTTCTGGCTGGAAAGACTACAACAAAACCGGTTCTGTGTGCGGCTATGAACTGCCGGAAGGTATGCTTGAGTCTGAAAAATTCCCGACTCCACTCTTTACCCCTTCCACAAAAGCAGAACTGGGCGACCACGACGAAAACATTTCTGTAGAGCGTGCTACAGAAATGATCGGCAAAGAACTTGCTGAAAAAGTAGCAGATGTAAGTTTGCGCATATTCTCTGAAGGCCGTGACTTTGCGGAAGAAAAAGGCATCATCATTGCTGATACCAAATTTGAGTTTGGCATCGTTGATGGGGAACTGACCCTTATCGACGAAGTTCTCACTCCAGACTCTTCCCGCTTCTGGCCTAAGTCCAGCTACACCCCAGGCCAGGGACAGCCAAGCTTCGACAAACAGTACTTACGTGACTGGCTCAGCGCACAGGACTGGGATAAGACCCCGCCAGCCCCTGCTCTGCCAGACGAAGTTGTTGCCGAAACAGGCAAAAAGTACGCTGAGGCCTACACTATACTTACAGAGCAAACACTGCTACTCTAATGAGTGCAACCACAATAAATACCGAAGATGTCCGCTACCCTGCGGACAAACTGAAATGGAGTTCATATGCTTCTTGAAGGGAAACGAGCCCTCGTTTTGGGCGTTGCCAACAACAAAAGCATTGCATACGGCATTGCCAAAGAATTTAAAGCAAATGGCGCTAAATTAGCGTTTAACTTTCTTGGCGACGCTCTGAAAAAACGCGTTGAGCCTATCTGTAAAGAGCTTGATGGCGATTTCATCTTCCAGTGTGATGTAAGTAGCGATGAAGAAATTGCTGCAGCAGTGAAATTGGTTGAAGAGAAATGGGGTGGTGTAGATATCATTGTTCACTCCATCGGATTCGCTGATCGTAAAGATCTTCAGGGACGTTTTATAAACACATCCCGCGACGGCTTTAAACTTGCCATGGACATTTCTGCTTACTCTTTGACAGCTGTCTGTGGTGCTTTTGAGCATCTGTTATCTGACAATGCGTCAATTATCACCATGTCCTATTACGGCTCTGAAAAAGTTATTACTAACTATAACGTAATGGGTGTGGCAAAAGCTGCTCTGGAAGCTAGCGTACGTTACCTCGCTGCTGACCTTGGCACAAAGAATATTCGCATCAATGCTATCAGCGCAGGTCCTATTAAGACTCTTGCTGCTTCCGGTATCGGTGGCTTCCGTAAGATCCTTAACTACATCGAAGAAAACGCTCCGATGCAGCGCAACGTTACCATTCAAGATGTTGGTAAAAACGCACTGTATCTTGCTTCTGACCTTTCTGCCGGCGTTACAGGTGAAGTACTCCACGTTGACTGTGGTTACCACACTGTAGGCATCGGTATTAGAAACGAAGATAAAGAATAGTGGAGCGCCTTCTCAGGAGACCATATGCTTGCATACATCATCCCCCTCGTGGGGCTAGTAGTTATAGCACTCGTCTGCATCAAAGTTGTTCCCAAAGGCCATAAACCCTCGGGTTGAGGCATCAGCTTTGACGGACGGGGAGGCTCCTCGTCAGGATGCTCATGCAGTTCTGCAAACAAGAAAAAGCACAACTGTAAATAGCTAGTAACAGGGCGGCATTTATGCCGCCCTTTTTGTTTGATTTCCTACCCAGCCTGTTCTAAACTTCTTCTAACGCAAACCAGTTGAGCTTCTGAACAACAGAGACTCTCCTATCTCAGTAGATATAACATGAACACAGTTGTATCACTCACAACAAGGCAGCACACCGAATGTCATGTTCATTTTTTGGAGGCTTTGGAAGCTTCGGAGGTTTTTCAATGGGTCATATTTTTTCTATCTTAGCACTCATTTTCGTAGTGTATTTTTTCGCGAAAATGCTTCGTAATGGCGGCGGCTGATGCCCTGGCCATCATCGGGGAGGCTCCTCGAAATACAAAAACGATACTCGCGATAATAAATAACAATGTAGGGCGGCACTTTTGCCGTCCTTTTTTTTATTTTTTTTTGCTTTTTCGCTTGCCAAGTACTATCCTGTTTGCTAGTTATCCACCTCGACGTGGAGAGGTGTCCGAGCCCGGCTGAAGGAGCACGATTGGAAATCGTGTGTACTGGCAAAACTGGTACCGAGAGTTCGAATCTCTCCCTCTCCGCCACGTCAAAACTTACCCTAAATGAGTAGGGAGTCGGACGGCATATACGCTGTCAACTCGGTCAGGTTCGAGAGAAAGCAGCCGTAGCAGTTGTATGTGGGTGTCCGACTCCCAGAAGGCGCAAGCAGAAATGTTTGTGCCTTCTTTTTCACATCGCGGAGAGGTGTCCGAGCCCGGCTGAAGGAGCACGATTGGAAATCGTGTGTACTGGCAAAACTGGTACCGAGAGTTCGAATCTCTCCCTCTCCGCCAGATGATTTCAATAAAGACGTATGCTGCAAAGTATGCGTCTTTTTTTATGCTCAACCCCCATGCACACCCTCCCTCGCCATTCTCGCATTCACTGTATATCTCACCCACCCCACCTTCCTATGCAAAACTCCGTCGACAGACAGTAATTTTTCCTTTTTTGCACTTTTTTCTTGCAACCATCTCACACCTTTGATAGCTACACAATCGCAACGCGGAGAGGTGTCCGAGCCCGGCTGAAGGAGCACGATTGGAAATCGTGTGTACTGGCAAAACTGGTACCGAGAGTTCGAATCTCTCCCTCTCCGCCAGATAGAAATTATAGTCCAAAGCTTAACGCTTTGGACTTTTTTTTGTACCCTAGAATTACCGACAACAAGACGTTCCATATCAGTTTCCCTTTCTACCCGCACTCCTCACCATAACTATGCGCATCTAATTCTCATAACTGAAGAATTAACCTTTTGCTTGTTTTCCCTATGCCCCTTGAGTCAATGCAATTGTCGGGCTATGAGTTTGGCACTAAGGAGCAAGATATGAACAACACGCTACGCACCAACCCACAACAAGAGCGTGCGATCGCGACTATCAACAGCATTCTTGAAGCTTCTAAACGCGTACTGCTTTCACAAGGCTATGAAAGATTTACAACCAATCGCGTTGCTGCTGCATCAGGCTTTAATATCGGGACCGTGTACCGCTACTTTCCGGACAAAGAAAACATCATTAGCCAGCTTTACCAGAAGCGACTGGACGAATCTTACCTTTTCCTCACCACACAGCTGACAAATGGCACAATCTGGCCCGGTGTTGATGAGTTCTTTGGCCACCTGCTTAGAGAGTACATCGCGGGACACTCGAATGAAGATCACGCCATAGCAGTAGAGCTTACTAAAGCATCCGTCATGAATCAGCATGTTAATCAGCTAGACAAAACTCATGATGAAAGAATCCTTGCGGCTCTTAACCAAGCCATACATGAACGCTTTGATACAACTCTCGAACACCGCTTGATTAGATTTTTTCTCGAACTCGGAATGCATCTTGCGCTCATGGTCAGCATGAAGCCAGAAGAGAAACGTGAATACACAGCTCAACAGGCAGTCATCACTGTTATTGCTGCAGTCCGCATGCACACGATGCACCGTCCAGCCACTTAGTCATAAAAAAAACCGCTACAATTTATAGCGGTTTTTTTATGTTTGCTGATTACTTGCAACTATAAAAAGTCTCTCCAATCTTCCTCATGCCTCTTCGCCATAGTCGCCAGCAGCTGCTTAATCGGGGAATACAGCATCGCACAACCAAGCCCTGTAGCAAGACCGCTAAACGTGATCGCCGGATCAGGATCAATTTCAAGTAAATTGAATGCAGTTCCGCCAAGACTGGCAATACCTATAATCAAAGCAACATACCATGCTGCGCGCAACCCCTGCTCTGCGCCGTTGGCCAAATTAAGCAGGAACAATCCATAAAGGCCGACGGCAAGAATGTAGGCAGCCATATGCACAAATTGAGCAAACGGTCCCGCGTAAAGGAAAACGCACAACATTGCTGTGAACACAGAGCCAAGCCATAGGCCGGACTGAATATTCATACCCGTCTCGTTATCAAGACGTTTAAGAAGATAGCAGAACAGCAAGCCGGAACTGAGCAGACATCCTGCTACCACTGTCCATTTGACCGGTAGAAAAAAACCTGCACTAGCCATTACTGCTGCCAAAATAGCGATTCCAGCACTTGCGGCATCAAACTCGCCATCACGGACAAATGCACTCATTTCGCCTAACAGCATTGCACCGATACATCCCAAGATGCCACCAAATGCAATAGCCGCAAACACGCTGCCAGCAGCGTAGAACGCACTCAAGAGCAGCAACAGGCATATGCTCCACATCATCCAGAACGACCGGCATTGTGCGGCAAAAACGCCACACAGATCATTCCACTTCGTTTGCATCGGCTGTTTCATTTGGTACCCTTTTTCCTTTCCCTTATTGGATGGGGAACTACCATATATAGCCCCTGCCTGCCACCACCTCTTTTTTGCCATCCAAGCGGCACTGAAAATATGCACCCAAAACTCAACACGACATACTCAAGCTTTACAAGAGTGTAAAAAAAACAATATACAATAAGAAAAACCAGTAAATATTGAGTATTTTTTCAACTCAACTCTTCATTTTTTAGTTAGTCACTTTTATCTCTATCCATAAGGTGTTATTTTTCATACTGTTGAGTGATTAATCAGACCGTTCTCTCTTGTTTACAATTTTGTTAAAACATACTTTTCATTTGCATTTAAATGGTTTTTTCTGATAGCAGCGAAGTCGAGACTTGAATATTTTTGTGTTTTTAATTTGGAGTACTCTGTGATTCGTTTCGAACAAGTGAATAAGTGGTACGGTAGTGACCACCATGTGCTTAAAGACATAAACCTTGAAATAAAACAAGGCGAAGTAGTTGTAATATGTGGACCTTCTGGATCTGGCAAATCAACTCTTATTCGCTGCATAAACAGACTTGAACCCATCCAGCAGGGCAAAATTATAGTCGACGACATGGATCTTCATAATCCACGTCTTGACCTTACAACATTGCGTGCAGAGATTGGTTTTGTGTTTCAACAATTCAATCTGTACCCGCATATGACAGTTTTGGAAAACATCACACTTGCACCTACAATGGTGCGCAATATGCCTCGTGCAGAGGCTGACCGACTTGGCATGGAACTACTTGAAAAAGTAAACATTCCTGACAAAGCGGGAGCGTACCCTAGCCAACTTTCCGGTGGACAGCAGCAGCGCGTAGCCATTGCCCGCGGCCTTGCTATGAAGCCAAAAATCATGCTTTTTGATGAACCGACATCCGCTCTCGACCCTGAAATGATCAACGAAGTTCTTGATGTAATGAAGGCGCTTGCCCGCGAAGGAATGACCATGGCGTGCGTTACGCATGAAATGGGCTTTGCCCGAGAGGTTGCTGATCGCGTCATATTCATGGATGAAGGCATCTTAGTAGAAGAAAATACTCCGCATGAGTTCTTCAACAATCCACAGCACGACCGAAGTAAAGAGTTCTTAAGCAAAATTTTGTCTCATTAATTGAGATGCTGCTTGTAATTTTGCTTTTTTGTCATTCTGGAGGCTTGCCGCTTTTGCGGTAAAAATTAATACACCGAAACTGGGAGTTGACCATGCGTATTAGTAGAGTTCTTGCTTTAACACTGGCTCTTGTAATGATGGCGTCTGTTGCTTTTGCTGGCCCGTCTTACGACCGTATCATGAAGGATAAGAAAATTCGTATCGGCATCATGACCGACTCCATCCCTGGCGCATTCTTTAATGACAAAGGTGAGTGGGTAGGTTTTGACTATGATGTTGCTACAGAACTTGCAAAACGCCTTGGCGTTGATATTGAACGTGTAAAAGTGAACAACAAAACTCGTATTGCTTTTATTCAGCAAGGTCGTATTGATGCATCCGTTGCAAACATGACTCACACCCGTGAGCGTGAAAAGTCCATCGACTTCTCTATCACATACTTCTTCGACGGCCAGAAAGTTCTCGCCAAGACTGGTAAATATCAGACTCTTGCCGACATGAAAGACCAGAAGATTGCTACTATGCAGGGTACAACTTCCGAAATCAACGTAAAGCGTGCTCTTAAAGCTATGGGTGTTGCTGATCCGGCTGCACACGTTATTTCTTTCCAGAAAGAATCTGAATGCTTCCAGGCTCTTCAGATGGGTCGCGTTGCCGGCTGGTCTACAGACGCAACAATTCTTCTTGGTTACGCCTCCAAAACTCCTGGCAAATTTGAACTCGTAGGCGAATTCCTTTCCGACGAGCCTTACGGCATCGGTCTTCCACAGAATGATTCTAACCTGCGTAACGCTGTTAACGCTGGTCTTCAGGACATGTGGCGTGACGGCACCTACATGGCCATTTACAACAAATGGTACGGTCCAGACACACCTTTCGCTATGCCTATGTCCGGCTCTATCGAACTCTGGCCATAATCGTCTGATCTATTGATCATTATTCGTACGTCCGGTTTATGCCGGACGTGCGTTTTACCACTGCCGTACAACAGCAGTCAGGCAGATTACGCTGCATACATTTGCTAAAAGGTTCGTTATTTCATGCTACGCTATTGGTTGGAAAAAGTTTGGGTTCAGAACACAGTTCTCGCTGTGCTCGGCATTATCAGCCTCTATTACTGGGGCTGGGTCTTCGATTTCGGGTACGACTTTCAGTGGCCGATACTCTTCACTGTCAACGACACCTATCAGATCAACTTCGGTGTTGAGATTCTGAATGGTCTATGGCTTACTGCTAAAATCACCCTAATCAGTTCTATCATTGGCATTACCCTTGGCACTGCCCTCGGTCTTGCCCGTCTCTCGGACTTTAAGCCTCTGAACTGGACAGCAACATGCATTGTAGAATTTTTTCGTAACACGCCACTGCTGGTAATCCTGTTCTTTTTCTACTTTGCATTCCCGCAGGCTTTGCCTGAAGCTGGTAGAGAACTGCTTTTTGAGACGCAATTTGAGTTCTGGACAGCCACCTTTGCCGTCGGCATCTACACCAGTGCGTTTATGGCAGAAGTCATTCGTGCAGGTCTCCAGTCCATTCCAAAAGGCTTACTTGAAGCAGCATATTCGTCTGGTCTGTCATATGTTCAGGTTCTGCGTAAAATCATTCTTCCTCTTGCCTTCCGAGAAATCATTCCACCTCTTGGTAGTGAATTTCTCAACAACATGAAGAACACCTCTCTTGCTATGGTTGTAGGTGTTGCAGACCTCACATGGCAGGCACAGCAGGTAGAAGCACTGACCTTTAAGGGATTCGAAGCAACAACAGCGGCATCTGTGCTGTACCTTTCCTTCTCTCTTGTCATTGCTTTTGTGATCAACGGAGTAGATGGACGCATTCGTTCTTCAAGCAACGGAAAAAACAGCCTGCCAGTTATGTTCATCAATGTGCTGCTTATTCCTATCACCTTCGTAAACAAAATTTTATTCCACCCTGCAGCTCAGTTTTTGCGCCAGAGACGCAGAAAAAACATGCAAGCCGGAGTCACTGTAAAGACGAGCCAATTGCTCCTTAAAAAGCTCTACACCGTACTCGTACTTATCAGCAAAGGTGCATTTCTAACCATTCTTGCGGGTTTGATATTTTCACTCGTAAAAGGCTTTTATAACTTTGACTGGTCTGTCATTTTCAAAGAGCTTCCAACCATGCTGGTATGGCAGTTCCCGAACGCAACGGGTGACGATCTCTTTATGGGGCTGGGTGGTTTCTCCCTTTCCTTCATCATTGCCATTGTTGCCATCTTCGCAAGTTTCTTTATCGGACTTGTTGTCGGGCTTGGTCGTAGCTCCACAAACCGCATATTCCGTATTCCAAGCTTGCTCTACATTGAACTTATCCGAGGCAACCCGCTGATTATTGTAATCTACTGGGTATACTTCCTCATCCCCGTTTTATTTGACAGCTTCATCAACACAGTATGGTCAGCAGCCATCGCGCTTACGCTCTTTACAGCGGCGTACCTTGCTGAAATTGTACGAGGCGGCATCCAGAACATTCCTCCGGGACAAGTAGAAGCGGCGGTCTCATCCGGTCTTTCCTACTGGCAGACAATGCGTAAGATCATCCTCCCGCAAGCTCTGAAGCAAATGATTCCGCCAATCGTTGGCTTGTTCATTGCAATCTTTAAAGACACATCACTTGTCACTGTTCTTGGCGTAATGGAGCTTACCTCTGTAACCAAGGCACTCGATAACCGCCTGATGATTGCATCAATGGAACTCTGGACAACAGCAGCGGTTCTGTACTTCATTCCTTGCCTACTTATGTCCAAGTACGCAAAACATCTTGAAATGAAGCTCTCTCCGGAGCAGATTAACTTGAAGATGTAATCTGATTCACTGAACGTAAAGCGCCCCGCAATAATTATTGCGGGGCGCTTTTTTATGACCTTTTTTAACCAACAAAAAATCACCATGAGGAAGTTAGCTTCATTCATCTCTTGATTACTTTATGAATTATGTGCCTTTTGGCCTTCTTTCATTTGCCCTAAATCCTCCTCATGGCACAATACGCATTCAGAGAACTGTTAGTTTTACAGGCAGGTAAACTATGGGAATTCGTTCTTTATTCAGCTCTTCAAACAAAAGCACCAACTACACGGCAACCACTTTGGACAAAACTATTGAAGTTGAAATGTCAGATGGTGTCCTATCCCCCTGCCCAATTTCTCCCAACTGCGTTTGCAGTAAATTACCACAAAGCGACAGTCACTATATTGAGCCACTTGTTCCCACAGCAAGTACTCTTGCCATATTCCCAATGCTCGTAGACTACGTTCAACAACTGCCCAACGCTGAACTGGAAGAAAAAGCAAGCCACTATGTCCGTGTAAGCATCCACCCTATAATTTTTGGTTTTACAGATGATCTGGAACTTTTTTTTGCAGGCGACAAAATTCATGTGCGCTCTGCATCACGCACCGGCTGGTACGATTTCGGTATAAACCGGAGGCGTGTTGAATCAATCCGCAAATACATGGAAGACGAGCTCGAAGGTTAATTTTCATTTTTCACCCTCTTCACACAGGACTACTGATGGATACAAGTGCCTACGACATTCTGGCGCACTACATTCCAACGTTTCCCCGTAAACGTGCAGGAAGAATCGTTACCGACACCACAGAGTTTATGTCCATCGATTATGGTGACGTAATGTTTCTTGATGGCAAGCACCATCTTGTGACCAAAAACCTGTCGGAAAGACGATTCGGGTTAGAAGACCCAAAGTACTGGGTGAAGCGGTGCAAAGAATTGGAAACAGGGAAGCATCATATTATTAAGCTCGAATTTTACGAAAAATTTGACATTTCCATAGGAAGCATCCGCTCCAGTTGCTACCGGAGTCCGCGTAAAGAATCCAGAATACTCGAGCTTATCGATGGTGATATGCGGTTTATGCAAGGCAGGACAGTTCTGGATGAAAAAGGAAACTGTGTCAGAATATTAGACATCATCTACGGTTCAGAATTGGATATAACACTTGATCGTATCGAGCTATCCCACGAGGAATATTACAACACAATCTTTCCAGACTACTTTGCAAAATTTATTGGCGCCGTTAAGGCCATTGAACATCTGCATATGAATCACGAGCAGCATGGTGATATCCGACGGGATCATTTGCTCGTAGAGTCCGGAACCAAAGAGTGGCGCTGGATTGATTTCGATTACACTTTCGGTCTGCGAGATAATCCGTTTGCACTGGATTTATTCGGCCTTGGCAGCATTCTTTTATTACTTGTCGGACAACGGGAAATCACAGCCAGACAGGTGCCCATACAAAAACAGAGCGCGGTAGTTACTTCAAAAGATATGGCACTTGCTATGCCGCACAGACTGGCAAACATTCAAAAACGATATCCATATATACCAGACAGTTTAAACAATATCTGTATGCACTTTTCGGCAAGAAATAACGTTTTTTATTCATCCGTTACGGAGTTTGTAAGCGCACTGCTTACATGTTTTCACGAACTCCCCGTATTTAAGTCAGCCCTTGGGAGGTATCCTGAAGTATGAACATCTACAACATCCTTGTGGCATTTGATTCTTCCAAGCCTTCTTTTGACGCTGTGGAATACACAGCCAGAATGGTTCGTTCCATTCCGGACGTACTTGTGACGCTACTCTTTATTGAACGGCTTCCAGACAAAGATTTATTTGAATCTGAGGCTCGTTGGCGTGCAGAATGTGCTGAACTTGTCGTTGACTATAAACAAAAGTTGGCAAAGGCTCGAGGGCTGCTTGCCAACAACAACATTGATGAAAAAGCAATTAATGAGGAATACATCATCAGTTGCAGTTCACCGTTCGGAGATGCAAAAGTCTGCACGACAGGTGAATCTATAGCGGAAGACATTCTTGCTATTCAAAAAGAAGGAAACCACGGCACCGTCGTCATCGGACGCCGTGACATAAGTAAAGAAGAAGAATTCCTCTTCGGAAGTGTTTCCAGTGACCTACTCCGTCAATTTACAGACTGTGCTCTCTGGGTGGTTTACTCTAAGGGTGAATAACCAGCCTTACATATCAGATGCCTAGTGCGTTTGGTTAATATAAACGTACTAGGGTGTGTTTCTTAATTCATTGAATAAGAAACACACCCTAGGCATACATCTACTTAAAAAGTCACAGTAACGGCTGAAGAAGCACGTTTAGCTTTGGCTTTAGCCTTCTCAATATTTTCATCAAGGGCAAGTGCCACACCAAGACGACGGCGTCCTTGTACTTCTGCTTTACCAAAAATAAGAAGCTGTGTTTCCGGCTCGCTCAATGCTTTATCAAGCCCTGAGAATGTCGCACCTGTACCATTTCCTTCCACCAGAACAACACTTGATGCCGCTGCACCACGCTGAGTGATTTCCGGAATCGGAAGTCCAAGAATAGCACGGGCGTGCAAGGCAAATTCGCTCAAATTCTGAGAAATCACAGTCACAAGACCGGTGTCGTGTGGACGTGGTGAAACTTCGCTAAAGATCACATCGTCGCCTTTAATAAAAAGCTCAACCCCAAAAATACCAAATCCGCCTAATGCATCTGTCACAGTGCGGGCGATTTCCCGAGCACGTTCCAGCGCAATGGCAGACATAGGCTGCGGCTGCCATGACAACCGGTAGTCTCCATCTTCCTGATAGTGACCTATCGGATCGCAAAAGCTGGTTCCTCCGGCATGACGAACAGTCAGAAGCGTAATCTCGTAATCAAACCTTACGAAGCCTTCAATAATGATTCGTCCACCACCAGTACGACCGCCTTCCTGCGAGTATATCCATGCGGATTCAATATCTGCTTCTGTTTTAACGGTGCTCTGTCCTTTACCGGAAGAACTCATAACCGGCTTAACAACGCACGGCATACCAACTTCTGCCACAGCAGCGCGGTATTCTTCTTCGGTATCAGCAAAACGGTAAGGGGAAGTCGGCACACCAAGGTCTTCTGCTGCCAAGCGGCGAATACCTTCACGGTTCATGGTAAGCCAAGTTGCTTTAGCAGTTGGAACAACTTTTACGCCTTCTTTTTCAAGCTCAAGAAGAGTATCAGTTGCAATTGCTTCGATTTCAGGAACGATTAAATCCGGCTGTTCCTTTTCCACTACATCCCGCAACGCTTTGCCATCAAGCATATTGATGGCATAAGAGCGATGAGCAATCTGCATGGCGGGAGCATTCTCGTAACGATCAACCGCAACAACTTCCGCACCAAGGCGCATTGCCTCAATGGCTACTTCCTTACCAAGCTCGCCCGAGCCGAGTAACAAAATTTTAGTTGCAGAATGAGTTAAGGGGGTTCCAATAGATGCCATGTCGCTGCTCCTGTCAAATTAGGGAATCACTATGACTATATTTACGGGTACACAATGCACCTTTTCTGCGGGGGGTTTGTCATACTTTTTCACCTGTTGCAAGGGAGTGTCTAAAGTTGTCTCATTACTCTCTCTGCCACGCAGAAAACTTCACAGAAAACAAAAAAAGAATGATGTCGAGAAGCTACCCGAACATCATCCCCTTTCACATTTGTTATTATATATCCCTATACCGCGACGTTATCGTTAACCTCTGAGTACATAGATATAGTATTTTTTCCTTCATTCTTAGACTCGTACATAGCTGCATCAGCCCGCCTCATCAAGTCGTCAGGACCGGTCACATCCTCGTTCCAGCCAGCAATACCGATGCTGGCCTTAACATATACTCTGCTGCCGCATTCTAAAACAACAGGCTTTTCAAACGATGTAAGAATATTAAATGCAATCTCTTCAGCCTTGTCCGTGGTCGGCATATTTTCCAGAAGGATCACGTATTCGTCCCCGCCGATTCGAGCAACCGTATCTGTAAGACGCACATTTTTACGGAGCACAGAAGCCACATGGCGAAGCACAATATTACCGGACTCGTGCCCGTATCGATCATTCACAAATTTAAAATCATCCAAATCAATGTACACTACATAGAACGGAATATTGCCGGCTTTGGATCTCTCACAAGCTTCTTCCAATTTAATAAACATATGTGGCAAATTGGAAAGCCCTGTTAACCAGTCGTGATGCGCTAAGACTTCCAGTTCGTCTCTGTGTTCCTGACTTCGCTGAATGAATAGCAATGTAAACCATAAGGTACAGCCAGCGATTGACGAAATAAGAATCCACGCTAACAGGCACGTTTCATAAATTGAATCTCTGATGGCATTGAGTTTTTCAATACTTACATGCTGCATTACAACCCATTGATACGGGCTGATAGCCACAGGAGGATAAGCTTGTTGCCCTTTGCTAATCTTTGGAGAAATAGCAAACGCAGGACTTACCGTTGCCCATGTAAACATCCCATCCCCATTCGTAATTTGACCGGTAGCTCCCTGCTGCACCATTTTCCAAATAATAGGATACTGAGCAGCAAACGTTTTTCCACTGACCTGGGTCGAATCTTTTTCAAACATAAAAGCCCAGCACGCGTTCTCGTCATCAGAAACAAGCCAGTAGCCTTCATTATTAAGTAACATTACATTACTCATGACATCTGATGCTACATCCTGAAAACGCGTGAGCATTTCAGCTGCATAATAATTTAAAATCATTAACCCTCTTCGCACTCCAGTTTCGTCAACAACTGGACTCAGAAAGCGAATTACAGGCACGTAAGGAATTTCTATTTTTTGATTTTCTATATTAAGATCAAGGCGGGAAACATAGACATCTCCAACACCAAGCTTTTGAGATGCTTTAAAGTACCCACGGTGTGCCTTTTGCTGCAATTCCTCATCTGGAACTACGCGAAGCCGTCCACGTTCACGGTTAATACGAATTTGCTCAAATCCCTGAGCATTCAGGAGACGTACCTGACCATATCCGCGTTTATTTTCTGCAAATGAATACAGCACACGCAAGGCGTCTTCTTTGTAAAGACTGTAGCTGCTTATTCGATATGATAAAATATCTGCAAGGATACGGACATCAGCAAAAGGGACGTTAAAATCTTCCATCAAGCTGGATTTTCGAATACTCACTGCTCTATTCTGATCAATTCGTACAAGCTCTTCTTTGGTCGAAACTTTATCTTGGTAGACAGCACTTATCGCAAGAAAAATTACATAACTGCAGACGATGAATATAAGAAAAAATGGCTTTAACAATCGAGCCTTCAATTTCCATCTCATATACCCCCCAAAAAAAGTATTGAATAATGCAGAAAACATTTAAACAACACGTGGTTACTATATAAAAACACAGTAAGTACCACATAACTTAGTCAACGATATGATCAACTTATGACAATTACAAATATGTATAGAGAAACATAATTTTATAACAAAGTAAAACCATTACTAAAAGTAAAGAAAGGCTAAATTGCATTGCAATTCAGCCTTTAATTGATACTGCTAACAATAGTTTTTCTTATAAAAACCAGAGCAAAAAATCATTCTTTGAAAAGTCTACAACTAAGAAGAATAACGCAAAGAAGAGTTGCATAAAAATAACGAGAACATACAGTATAAGTTCCTCAGATCTTTTAATTACCTCGACGAAACGAGATTCGCCATCAGCAATATCCCGTATTGCCCATAGCAGGAACATAATCCCGACGCCCCATTGCCAGTTTAAAATAATACATAGCAACGCAAAAACCAGTGCGCAAATAGTACGCCATCTCTTTGCAAACATATTCCACTCCCTTCCTCCTGCCGGACATGCAGGGCTTTAACTCAATTACAGGATAATAGAGCTATAGTACCTTTCCTCACATCTTTCGGGCAACAAAAATACCCATTTATCCTTTAAAAAAAGAATAGTTATACCTGTAATACTTAGTACGCATCCACATTGAGAGTCTGCACGCATATTTTCCTGTTGAAAATTGTTGACACCTAATCAAGCTATCGATAATAGGAACCTATATCAATAATAAACACATCAGGAGTTCCTCATGGAAGCAAAAGTACTTGAAGCAATGAAAAACGCAGGCAAGCCTGTCCGTCCGGGTGAAGTAGCAGAAGTTTTGGGTGTTGATAGTAAAGAAGTATCCAAGGCTATTAAAAAATTAAAAGAAGCTGGTGAGATCCACTCTCCTAAGCGTTGCTACTACGCTCCTACAGAATAATATATCCGCCTGAATACGTGTCGCCAACCTCCTTCACATTTGTTAGCATCATAAACACGTATAAAGCGCAAAAAAACAGCCTGTATCAAATCTGATACAGGCTGTTTTTTGTGTATTTTCTAACAGAGTCTAGTCTTCATCAAGACGACAATGTGATGGTAGATCTACATCGTACTGACGAATCAGCTTAGAATGTTCACGTAAAATTGCATACGTGGAGGACTTACGGAAAGAGCTGTTACGGTTGGTTCTGAACAACAGGTTCAGATCCCAAATAGTATCAACATCGTTCCAGTCCGGAAGACGAATAAGTTCAAGGTCTTCTTTCTGAATTTTTGCAAGAGTTGCACGGTACACGTCGCGTGTTGACCAAGGGATATCATCGAAAACTTCAGGAATGAAAGTGTCTTTTCTAAAGCCGATCAGGTAGTAGCCGCCATCATATGATGGACCAACAGCTGCATCCTGCCTATCAAGGTCTAAAAACGCTTTTGTAAGCAATTCCGGTGGGAAATCTGGAATATCACTGCCGATAATCAGTACACGACGGAAACCTTCAGCAAAAGCGGACTGCATAGCGTGCTTCATACGCGCGCCAATATCGTCACCCACCTGTTCGCGATATTCGTACTGAGAACCAAGCCAGCTCTTAAAGTCTTTTTCCGGATCATCAGTTCCGCAAGGTGCATAACAAATACGCAGCTGCGATTCTACCTTCTCAAATCCCTTGAGCATATCCTGTACAAAATTACGGTACAATGAGGTAGCAACTTCTTCGCCGATAACTTTGGCAAGCCGTGTTTTAACATTGCCGTGACTCGGATACTTAATGAAAAAAAGAATACATGTGTCGGTCATTAAAGCTACCCCTTCATGGCGCGATACCAATGCGAAAGTGTTTGAGCAGAAACTCCTGCCCCGTATAATAAACGCAACAGCACGTTGCGTAACGTACATCTATACATACCTTCCGTTTCCCACCTGCGTGCAGATGTAGAAACCGGAGCATCGATGACTGCGATAGGTTCGTTACGTCCACGAATCCTACGCATTATCTCCACGTCTTCCATAAGTGGAACGGGAGCATATCCTGAAAGTTCTTCAAAATATGATCGTACAAAAAACTGCGCCTGATCACCGTACGGTGTACGGGTGAGCCTGTTACGCCAATTTGCCAACGCGCTTACAAGATATAAAAACCTGTTGTCGCTGGCAATGGACAGGGTAAATGCGCCTGCCTTTGCACTAATTTCTGCAGGGTTGTTCTCTTTCAATGCATCTTGAATTAAATCAAAAGCACAAACGGGGAGAACTGTATCTGCATGCAGAAACAACAAAACTTCACCCGTTGCCTGTGCTGCTCCTGCATTCATCTGCGAAGCACGACCTTGAGGAGATTGTATGGAAAGAACAGCGTCATGCTCAATAGCTGCAAGCGTTGTCGCATCTGGATCACCATCAGCAACAATAACTTCTACAACAGGAGCACACAGAGATTCTGCCGCGCGTTGAAATACATGCGCGATGCGTTCATTAATTCCCGCAGCTTCATGCCAGACGGGTATGATTACGCTCACAGAAAAAGAGTCCATATCCCCTCAGAAACAATAGATGTATAGCTATAGTACATAGACAGCACAAGGCCTGCAAGCCGTGCCGTACAATACTACTAAAACATTTTTTATTTACGGTTCTGTTTGTATGCATGTGTAGCAAGACGCCCAAGTTCTTTAAGGCGACTATCAACACGGCCAAACAACGAATCCTTAGTGAAAGTACCGTCTTTACGTCTGGAACCGCATTTCATGCCGGTAAGAAGCTCCAAGGCTTCCTCAATGTGTGTCACAGGATAAATGCTGAAAAGCCCTTCTTCCACCTTGTCGGCAATCTCGCGTTTCAGCATCAACTGATCCACGTTGTCCTTAGGCAAAATAACGCCCTGCTTGCCTGTAAGACCACGGCGGGAACAAATATCGAAGTAGCCTTCAATCTTGCGGGTTACGCCGCCTACAGCGAGAATTTCACCGCTTTGAGACACAGCGCCGGTAAAGGCATACGATTGTGACAATGGTACCTCTGCAAGAGCAGAAAGGAGCGCGGCAAGTTCAGCACCGGAGGCAGAATCGCCTTCAACTCCGGCATAACCCTGCTCGAAATATAATGAACCGGTCAGAACAAGTGGCTTGTTATGTGCAAACATACCGATGAGATAACTTTTCAGAATCATCATCGCTTTGGTATGAATAGGACCACTCAGCTCCGCATCACGTTCAAGGTCAATAACACCGCCATGACCTACGCCTACAGTCGAGGCAATCTGATGCGGCAAACCAAATTCGAAGTCACCATACATGGATACAGAGAGTCCGTTAACACGACCAATTTTTTCACCCTGCATGGTTACTTTAATCAGATCGCGATCATACTCTTCGAAGAATAACTCTTCGTACAGATTGTTTCTGTAATGACGAGTAATCAACGTCTTATGAACGATTGCACCGTCCACAACTTTCTTTTTATCCATTGAAGCCAGCGCGGATGCTTCAATCATAATTTCCCTAAGCAAAGGAAATTTGAGAGAAAGACGAGTCTGGTCTTCTACAATCCGTGAACCGTAATCGATAACTTCCGCCATCGCATCTTTGGTAAACGGAAGCAGATCGCAGTCATCAATAATGCCGGCCATGCGATGCAGATACACACCATAGCCTTCCTTGCCTCGTGGCATAGCATCATTAAGGTGAGCTTTAATCTTAAACAGCTTCGGAAAACGATCATCAGATTCAAGCAACTGTTCGTAAATTTCCTCGCCGCCAATCAGGATGACTCTAAGGTCGAGCATAAGCGGTTCAGGCTCAATACCTTTTGTTTTGGTCGTCTCCTGCCCTTCTTCGCTGTCTTCGATACGAACCATGCCGGAACGAAGTGCGCGCATAAGCCCTTCCCATGAACCATTCTGGGAAAGAATATCTTCAATATGCAACAGCAGGAATCCACCGTTTGCCTGATGCAGGGAGCCGGATTTGATGAGAGAGAAATCAGTAATCAACGCTCCCATTTCGGCTTCGCGCTGAATACAACCAAGCAAGTTTGCAACCGTAGGGTGATCGTCCATAATGATCGGAGCACCCTTTGTTTCTGAGTGATCAACGAATACGTTGATATCATACGGCGCAGTGGCATCTTCTGGATGCTGTTGCTGCAGAGCTTCCGGCAGGGACAATGGACCATTGGACGGCTCTTTCGGCAACAATGCTTCAACATTCTCTAAAATATCATCTTTCACCGCTTTGAAAAAATCTGCAAGAGGTTCGCTGTGACAACACTCTTCGTATTCTTTAATGACCGGCTGCAAAATTTCATCAAGAACTTCTGTTGTCAGTTCATTATCTAAATTTTTCTCTTTGGTTCGAAGTGACTGCTCAGCATTACTCATATTACGCAGCAAAGTATTCAATGCCTGAAGCAGCTTGTCACCCTTAGATTTTAAACTTTTTTTCAAAGCAGAATCAATACGTTCAAACTCTTCTTCTGAAAGACGCTTCCCATCAATAAGCGGGTACAGTGTGATGCTGCCCTGCTCATCAAGATCCATATGGAAGCCTTCTTTGCCTGCAATAGAGTCCATCTCTTTGAACAAAGAATCACGTTCATCAGCGAACTGATCCATAATAATGGTACGCTTTTTCAAGTAGCTGTCACTTTCAAAACGTTTTGGCAGTTCCTTTCGAACATTGGAGATAGCCTGAGAAAGATCCTGTTTCAGCGAACGCCCTTTGCCTGCCGGAACAGTAAGCAAACTTGGTGCGTCTGGATCTTCAAAATTATTCACGTACAGCATATCTGGCGGAACAGGCAAAGCCTTTGCCCTTTCGCGCAAAAATTCTTGCAACATATAGTTGCGACCAAGGTTTGCGCTCCCTGCCAAAAAGATATTGTAGCCATTATCTTTAATATGCAGTGCAAGTTCGAGCGCCTGCATTGCCCGAGGCTGGTGGGCATGAAAGCTGGTTGCTTCTAATTTAATATCGGTACTGCTTTTGTACGGAATATGAGAAAGCGCGAGTTTTGCGCGCAATTTCTTGGCAGGAAGAGGCCGGATCTTGCTCATGGTGCTCCAGTTATTATTGGTAACTGATTTGAGATTTGAAAACTATCGAACGGGTACTGAAAGACGTCGCGTCTAGCCTACAAAGTCGCGTGCTGTACCTATTGTAAACATACCTGTTTGATATTTGAATGTCACTACAAGGGTGTCTAAATGTTCTTTTCACACCACCCTCAGACACTGCAACTACTTTTGCACTTAGTTAGTGCATAAATACCACTTTTTACATCGTACACAAAAATGCACGTGAATAAAAGAAAGACCCAAACACGCAGGACGTGTTTGGGTCATACTATCTATGGGAAGCACTCTCCCCATGCAGCTTATTTCTCAACTGCATTAATCGCAGCCAGAAAAAGTATCTCTCATACGGTGCCGGAACAGCTCCTTACCCGCCAGAGACTAAAGACTACAGCTAGTCTTAGCGCATGGTTTCTTCAGCAGCTTCTACAACATGCTCAACGGTGAAACCGAAATGCTTGAAGAGTTCGCCTGCTGGTGCAGATTCACCAAAGGTGGTCATGCCGATTACGCGACCTGCGAGGCCAACATATTTGTACCAGAAGTCAGCTGCAGCTGCTTCTACAGCAACACGGGCTGTAACAGAAGAAGGCAGAACGCTTTCTTTGTATGCAGCATCCTGTGCGTCAAACACGTTAGTACAAGGCATGGAAACAACACGAACCTTACGACCTGCGGTGGTAAGACGGTCGTATGCTTCTGCAACGAGACCAACTTCAGAACCGGAAGCGATAAGGATACACTCTGGAGTACCTTCGCAATCACGAAGTACGTAGCCACCACGTTTAACGTTGGCAAGAGCTTCTTCAGTACGTTCCATGAACGGCAGAGTCTGACGGGACATGGAGAAGCAAGAAGGAGCAGTCTTTGTTTCGATACCGGACTTCCATGCTTCGATGGATTCAACGGTATCACAAGGACGCCATACGTGGCAGTTAGGGATCAAACGCAAGCCTGCGAGATGCTCGATAGGCTGGTGAGTAGGACCGTCTTCGCCAAGACCTATTGAATCATGGGTAAGTACCCAGAGAGTACGGATGCCCATGAGAGCGGAAAGACGAATTGCGTTTTTAGCGTAATCAGAGAATACGAGGAAGGTACCAGCGTAAGGAATGATACCGCCATGCAGTGCCATACCGTTCATCATAGCACCCATGCCGAACTCACGAACGCCGTAAGACATGTAGTTGCCGCCCCAGTTGCCTTTGAAGAGCAACTCGTACTGATCCCACTTGGTGCCTACAGAACCAGTAAGGTCTGCGGAGCCGCCAAGAAGTTCAGGCATAATTGGGCCGAAAGCATTAAGTGCAACCGGAGAATCTTTACGGGTTGCAGCAGATTTAGCAGCAGCATTAGCTGCATCAATTGCCTTCTGTGCAAGACCTTCGAAAGATTCTGGAAGGTCACCAGCCATGCGGCGGATAAATTCTTTAGAAAGTTCAGGATGTGCAATCTGGTAGCTTGCAAACATGCCGTCCCATTCTTTTTCTACTGCTGCGCCACGCTCACGAGCGTTCCATGCATCAGCAATGTCAGCAGGGATATCAAATGCAGGATGGTCCCAACCGATTTCTTTGCGGGTAGCAATAATTTCTTCGTCACCAAGAGGTGCACCATGCGTTGCAGCAGTGCCCTGTTTGTGAGGAGAACCGAAACCAATGATGGTACGACAGCAGATGAGAGAAGGTTTTGCAGTTTCTGCTTTAGCTTCTTCAACAGCTTTTTTGATTGCTTCAGGGTTGTGACCGTCTACATCGCGAACAACGTGCCAGCCATATGCTTCGTAACGTGCAGCGGTGTCTTCGTCGAACCAGTGTCCAACTTTACCGTCAATGGAAATACCGTTATCATCCCAGAATGCAATAAGTTTACCGAGACCAAGAGTACCGGCAAAAGAACATGCTTCGTGAGAAACGCCTTCCATTAAACAACCATCACCCATGAATACGTAGGTGTAGTGGTCTACAACTTCAAAGCCATCGCGGTTGAAGTGCTTAGCGAGTGCTTCTTCAGCAACTGCCATACCCACTGCAGTAGCAATGCCCTGTCCGAGAGGGCCAGTAGTAAGTTCAACACCCGGAGTCATACCGTATTCTGGATGACCTGGAGTTTTTGAACCCATCTGACGGAAATTTTTAATATCTTCGATGCTCAGGTCGTAACCGGAGAGGTGCAACAAAGAGTAAATAAGCATTGAAGCGTGGCCGTTAGACAGAACAAAGCGGTCACGGTTAGCCCATGCAGGGTTGCTTGGGTTATGCTTAAGAAAGTCGTTCCAAAGAACTTCAGCAATATCTGCCATGCCCATTGGCGCGCCTGGGTGGCCGGAATTTGCTTTCTGTACAGCGTCCATGCTTAAAGCACGAACAGCATTTGCGAGGTCTTTACGAGACGGCATCGTTTCCTCCAAAAGAATGGATGCAATAAATTTTTTCCAACTGGTTGCTGAGGCAGTCGATAGACATTAATCGCCGCCATGACAACCATTGATAACAATTTTCAAAAAACCCGCTATGCGTTGCGAGCTATTTCTTCAAACGTCTTCAAACGTTCAGCGTACGGTGGGAAACCAAAAAATGCAGAGCCGGATACAAGCACATCTGCGCCATTACGTACCAATTCTGCAGTGTTATTAGGATCAACACCGCCATCAACCTGAATAAGGGTTGAAAGACCACGCTGTTTGATCATGCCGGAAAGCTCTGCAACCTTGCGCATGCTGAATGGAATAAATTTTTGTCCGCCGAAGCCCGGGTTAACACTCATAATGAGTACCATGTCCAGTTCGTCGAGAACATAATCAAGAACAGAAAGAGGAGTATGCGGATTAAGAGCAACACCTGCCTGTGCACCTTTGCGTTTAATTTCCGCAATGGTACGCTCAAGGTGATTGGTAGCTTCGGCATGAACAACAACCATATCTGCACCGGCATCCACAAAGTCGTCTACGTAACGCTCTGGCTGCTGAACCATCAAATGCACATCAAAAAAGAGGTTACTCTCTTTACGCAGGCGCTTGATAATTGGTGCTCCAAGAGTAATATTAGGTACAAACATGCCATCCATGACATCCCAGTGTACCCATTTAAGTCCTGCCTGTTCGAGTGCCTGTAATTCTTCAGCAAGTCTGCCGAAGTCAGAAGACAATAACGAAGGTGAAAGGATCATAGTTATGTTCTCTGTGGCTTTCGCCGGTTATGGTACTATATTGGTGCGCTCGTCCACTACGGACAAACCACACAAAAAGACGGGTGCATCAGTGACGCCCCGTTAAAAGCATATCACGGAGCGATGTGAGTTCGGTTATGATCTCCTCAACATCAATAGTACCGGACGCCTCTTGCCCTAGCAAAAGAGTCTCAGTACCACTCCCCGTACAAAAAGCCTCTATCTCCGGCCCGGGTTGTTCCGGACCGGTGATAGAGCCATACATTTCTTCATATTGACCAAGCACCTTGCGGGCGCCTTCAATGGTCAATCCGCGTTCGTAAAGCAAATGCCGTACCGCCCGAAGCAGAAGTACATTCTGTTCGGAATACATACGCTGTCCCTTTTGGGTGCGTATAGGAATGAGCTGTTTAAATTCTGTTTCCCAAAACCGCAACACGTACGGTTTTAAGTTAAGCAGGGTAGCAGCCTCTCCGATACGATAGATCTTTGCTTTCATACGTCTCCCTGCAGAGCTGTTTGCTAACTAGATGCGAACAGGCAATGCGTTTTCGAGAGAGTTAACCACCTTTTTACGTTCTTTGTCCACATCCTTATCTTTTAATGTCTTAGAACTATGACGGAAAGTAAGGCGGAAAGTCAAATTACGTGTCTCTTCAACGTCTTCTGAAGATTCAGGTACGAACACGTCGATCAGTTCCATTTTCTCAAGAAGCGGCAACTTGGTAGCTGCAACCTGATCAAAGATAGACTGAACATTAAGTGTAATCGGAGCGATTACAGTGATGTCGTTCCAAGCAGACTGGTGCACAGGAAGGCCTTTAAACTTAATGCAGCTTGCTACATAGAGCTTGCTCAGCACGTCTGTGTCGAGGTCTGCAAACCAGACATCTTTTTTAGCGTTGTAGGCATCAGCAATCTCAGGGTTGATTCTGCCGATAGTGCCGACCTTATGGCCGCTCGCTACAACATCAACAGCTGGAGACATCCATGCATGGGACTCTGCAAGAGTGAAGCTCACTTCACCAACATGCAGGTGTGCAAGAAGATGTTCTACACAGCCTTTAATATCAGCATACTCTGCTTCAGAAGCCATACGCGGGTACGCAGAATCAAAACGATCGCCGTAGAACAAAATGTTCAGACGACCGGATTCACGTACAGTTGTATCACTTGTTTCGTCAGCTTCAAAGATATGCGCAAGTTCAAACAAGCGTAAACCAGTGTTGCCGTGACCCAAGTTATGACGAAGGTTCTGCAAAAGACCCGGAGCAAGCTCAGTACGCATTGCATCCTGCTCAGAGGAGAGCGGGTTCATGATAGTAATGCGGTTGTCTTTCGGCAGATTAAACAGATCAAGATCTGTATGACCAACAAAGGAGTAGTTGATCGCTTCGTTAAGACCGAGACCGCAGCCCCAGCGCTTAATAAGAGACCAGAACTCGTATTCGTTGCAATCGTCGTTACGTGCTTCGAGAGTACGTTTTACCTGAGGAAGAATTGGCTCGATACGGTCCATGCCGTATACGCGCGCTACTTCTTCGATGAAGTCTACTTCACGCTCGTAATCGAGACGGTTGCTAGGTGGTACGATAGTCCAGTTTGCTGTATCGGAACCGGAAATAGTACAACCAAGCTTTTCAAGGGTAGCTTTGCAGAAAGAATCGTCTACATCTACACCGAGAAGGTCACGACAGCGCTGCGGGCGGAACAAAAGCTCTGGGGCAACCCAAGGCTTAGGCTCTGCTTTGCAAACGCCTTTACGGATTGATGCGCCAGTGAGTTCTGCAAGCATTGCTGCTGCGCGATCCATTGCCTCAGGGCAATTTAACTGGTCAACACCACGTTCAAAGCGGAAAGAAGCATCAGATGAGAGAGCAAGGCGACGAGCGGTACGACGTACTGATGCCGGATGGAACACCGCAGCTTCAAGGAAGATGCGTGTTGAACCATTATGGATTTCGCTGTTAGCGCCACCCATAACACCAGCAAGAGCAACGCCTTTGCTGCCGTCTTTGATCAGAAGGTCTGTTGCTTTAAGTGTGCGTTCCTGCTCATCAAGAGTAGTAAACTTTTCACCTTCTACAGCAGTATCCACAACAATTTTGCCGCCTTCAAGACGATCAAGATCGAATGCGTGGAGAGGCTGACCAAAGCCCATCATGATGTAGTTGGTTACGTCTACAATATTAGAGATAGGACGTAACCCAACAGCTACAAGTCGGTAACGCATCCATGCAGGAGACTGGCCAATGGCAGCACCTTCAAGAATACGACCGTAGTAGCAGTGACATTTATCTGCATCGGCAATTTCAATTGCAACTTCTTCAGAGCAATCAACGCCGGATTCAACAAGATTGTACTCAGGAACGGTGAGCGGCAGATCAAAAGCAAGAGCAACCTCACGAGCAACACCAAGTACGCTCAGCGAGTCTGCACGGTTAGGAGTGATGGAAATATCCAGCACTTCTTCATCAAGGTTGAGAGACTCGACAAGGCTTGCACCCGGTACGAGATTCTCAGCAAGTTCCATGATGCCATCATGTTCATCTGAAAAACCAAGCTCGCGCTCAGAACAGATCATGCCCATTGATGGAATACCGCGGAGTTTTGTCTTTTTGATCTTGGTGCCGTCAGGCATTTCAGAGCCAACTTTAACTACAGCAACTTTCAGTCCTTTACGAACGTTCGGTGCACCGCAGACAATGTTTAACGGCTCTTCTTCGCCAACATCAACCTTACAGACAGAAAGTTTTTCTGCTTCTGGGTGTTTCTCACACTCAATAACGTGACCGATAACCATTGGCTTAATGCCTTCAAATGGACGAATTACTTCTTCCACTTCAAGACCAAGCATGGTCAGCGCGTCGTCAAGTTCCTGAATTGTTCCGGAAAACGGAACAAACTCTTTCAACCAGTTGATACTTAAAAGCATGGTACTATTCTCCCCTGCTAGATGAACTGGTTAAGGAAACGCACATCGTTCTCGAAGAACATGCGGAGGTCGCCAATGCCGTATTTGAGCATTGCAACACGTTCCACACCAAGACCGAAGGCAAAACCGGTGTATTTTTCCGGATCGTAGCCAACTTTCTTGAACACTTCAGGATCGACCATGCCACAGCCAAGGATTTCAACCCAACCGGTCTGCTTACAAACACGACAAGGCTGACAGTCCACTTCACCTTCACCACCGCACATGCAGCAAGAAATATCTACTTCTACGCTAGGCTCGGTGAACGGGAAGAAGCTAGGGCGGAAACGAACTTTTGTTTCCGGTCCAAACACTTCCTGCAAGAAGGCTGTAAGAGTACCGCGAAGCTCTGCGAGACTTACTTTTTCACCAACCAGCAGACCTTCGATCTGATGGAACATAGGTGTGTGTGTAATGTCGGAATCACGACGATACACTTTACCCGGTGCGATAATAGCAAGCGGTGGCTTCTGCTTAAGCATGGTACGTGCCTGCATTGGGGATGTGTGTGTACGCAGCAGAATATTATCTGTTACGTACAGGGTATCCTGCATGTCACGCGCCGGATGCTCTGGAGGCAGATTAAGCGCTTCAAAGTTATAAAAATCGTTCTCAACTTCAGGACCGGTTACAATGTCGTAACCAAGACCTTTGAAGATGTCACAGATCTCTGTCATTACCTTAGTCACAGGGTGCAATGAACCCTGCCAAGGCATACGTCCCGGCATGGAAGGGTCAAACTTGGCAAGTTTATCCGCTTCTTCTGCGTTTTCCAATTTGGTTTTGCATGCATCGAGCAGACCAGTAAGTTTGCCCTTTACGATGTTTGCAGTTTTACCAACTTCTGGACGTTCTTCTGCTGACAGTTCTGGAAGACGTTGCATGATCTGCGCGAGTTTACCTTTTCGGCCCAAAAAGGCTACACGCAAATCTTCCACTACGGTTAACGAAAAAGCCTGATCCAGGCCGCTGTTAAGCTCCTGAACCAGGCTTTCTAATTCATGTATCAGGCTCATATACCTGAAACTGCTACTTAGCTCAGCTTAGCTTTTGCGATTTCGCAAAGCTGTGCAAAGTGCTCTTTTTCGCGAACTGCAAGGTCAGCAAGGACCTTACGGTTCAGTTCAATGCCAGCCAGGGCCAGGCCGTGCATGAACTTGCTGTAGGAGAGACCGTTCAAACGGGAGCCTGCGTTGATACGCAGAATCCAAAGACGACGAAACTCACGTTTCTTAGTCTTACGGTCACGGTAAGAATATACTAATGCATTTTCTACTGCTTCACGTGCTGTGCGGTACAGTTTAGAACGACCGCCACGGAAGCCTTTAGCCATTTTCAGATATTTCTTATGGCGACGATGAGCCGCCAAGCCTCTCTTGACTCGCATGGATACCCTCCAGGGTCTTTGTCACTCCGTGAGGCGAGAGATCTGCCAACGGAGCGCGTAAAAAAGTTATGTACTAAGTTGATATGTCTTATGCGTATGGAAGCATACGACGAACAGCTTTCTCGTTGCTTTTATCAACAATAGCAGACTGACCGAGGTTCATTTTACGCTTAGCACTTTTCTTTGTCAGGATGTGACGAAGGTTCTGCTTGCGACGTTTGAACTTGCCGGTACCAGTCAAAGCAAAACGCTTTGCAGCGCCACGTCTGGTTTTAATCTTTGGCATGTTAATCTCCTTACCGTTATTGCTGTACTGTCATTCTACAGCGTAATGACAGCACGCGAGAGAAAACCCCCTGCAATACAGGGAGTTTTCAAAAAATTCCTCTGAGCAAAGCGTAGAATAACAAGTATGCCTACGCGAAACGGGGATATTGCTCCAAATCGATCACAAAATCAAGTCAGAATGCTTATTTTTTCGCAGTCGGTACCAGCAACATGTGCAGGGTACGTCCTTCGGAACGCGGCATCTGGTCAACTTTTGAGATATCTTTGGTATCCTCTATAGTCCTTTCCAAAATGGTAAGACCACGATCTTTATGAACGATTTCACGTCCACGGAAGAACACAGTAACCTTACAACGGTCACCGTCTTCGAGGAAGCGACGAATGTGCTTGAGTTTGGTCTGGTAATCATGCTCGTCAGTTTTTGGACGAACCTTGATTTCTTTAACCTGAACTACAGCAGCATTTTTCTTTGCTTCCTGTTTCTTCTTTTTCAGTTCGAACTTGTACTTACCATAGTCCATAATCTTACAGACTGGTGGTTCAGCATTAGCAGCCACCTCAACGAGGTCAAGTCCTTTTTCTTTAGCGATGTCGATGGCCTGGTTCTTTCCGAGAATACCCAGCTGCTCACCTGTTTCACTAATCACACGAACTTCACGCGCACGAATCTGTTCGTTGCGTTTAGTCATGTCCTGCGGCTCTTGCCTACGATACTTAGGAAAAGCGATAGCTTAACCCTCCGCTTTTAAACGGTTCTTCACAATCAGCTTTAATAAGCTCTGCCACTTCCGAAATGGATTTCAGACCAAGGTTTTCGCCCTTACGCATGCGTACGTTCACACCTTGTTCTTCAACCTCTTTATCCCCGATAACTAGCATATACGGGATCTTAGAAACCTGGGCTTCACGAACTTTGTAACCCAGCTTTTCATTACGAGTATCTGCCTCAACGCGGATTCCTTCTTTCAGAAGTTCCGCTTTGATTTTTTCTGCAAATTCGTTGTGTGCATCTGTAACAGTTAACACGCGAGCCTGCATAGGCGCAAGCCAAGTCGGGAATGCACCAGCATAATGTTCAGTCAGAATACCGATAAAGCGTTCTACCGAACCAAGGATAACGCGATGAACCATTACAGGACGGTGGCGTTCACCATCTTCGCCGACGTACCCCAAGTCAAAGCGTTCTGGCAAGGTAAAATCACACTGAACGGTAGCACATTGCCATTCTCTGTCAAGGCAGTCACGAAGTTTAACGTCAATCTTAGGTCCGTAGAATGCCCCATCACCTTCGTTAATCTCGTAAGGAAGATCAATGGCTTTGAGCGCTTCAATCAAGGATTCTGTTGCCAGATCCCAATCTGCGTCTTCGCCAATGGATTTTTCAGGACGGGTGGAAAGCTCAAGTGAGTATTCAAAACCAAAAACATTCATAATGTCTTTAACGAAGTTAAGAACACCGACAATCTCTTCCTGAAGTTGGTCAGGGCGACAAATAATATGAGCATCATCCTGAGTGAACTGACGTACACGCATAAGACCGTGCAAAACGCCGGACTTTTCGTGACGGTGAACCACACCAAGCTCAAAGTAACGCATTGGCAGGTCACGGTAGCTGCGCATGTGAGACTTATAAATAAGCATGTGCGCAACACAGTTCATAGGCTTAACGCCATATGGTACATCATCGATTTCGGTGAAATACATATTTTCACGGTAGTTATCGTAGTGACCGGAACGTTCCCAAAGCTCGCGCTTAAGAATTTGTGGTGCCTGTACGATATCGTAACCGCGTTTTAAATGCTCTTTACGTTCGAAGTCTTCAAGGATGGTACGGACAAGAGCACCTTTCGGATGCCAGTAAGCCATACCAACGCCGCCTTCTTCCTGAAAGCTAAAGAGGTCAAGCGCAGCACCAAGTTTACGGTGATCGCGTTTTTTCGCTTCTTCAAGATGATGAAGGTACTTTTTCAACTCTTTAGGATCAGCAAAGGCAGTACCGTAAATACGGGAAAGCATCTGATTCTTCTCATCACCGCGCCAGTAAGCACCAGCAACAGACATGAGTTTGAACGACTTAACGTATCCGGTAGTAGGAAGATGTGGACCGCGACAAAGGTCTGCAAATTCGCCATGACGGTAGATAGAGACTACGTCGTCATCAACGGCATCGATAAGCTCAAGCTTGTAGCTTTCGCCCATATCTGCAAACAACTTCTTCGCTTCATCCTTGGAAACAACTTCGCAAGTAAATGGAGCAGCCTCACGGATGATCTTTGTCATTTCCGCTTCAATTGCTTCAAGGTCTTCCGGTGAGAATGGACGCTCTACGTCAAAGTCGTAGTAGAAGCCATTTTCAATGGAAGGACCAATAGTAACTTTAGCAGAAGGGAACAGACGTTTTACTGCATCAGCCATGATGTGCGCAGTGGAGTGTCTGAGTAAGGCAAGACCTTCCGGCGTGTCCACGTAGACAGGCGTGATTTCTTCACAACCCGTCGGAATAGTTGCTGTGAGATCAAGCGTTGCCGTACCGCACTTTGCAGCCAACACAGTCTTGAATTTTTTACCGCTGAGTACTTCTCTCAGGGCATCACGGAAGCTTGCATCTGCTGCTACCTCTACAACTTGTCCTTCAATAGACACGTTCACGATGGCATCTCCTGAAAATTATCGATATATATAAAAAAAAGGGAGGCAAACGCCTCCCTACAATCCGTCAGTGTTGGTAGGCACGAGCAGTATCGAACTGCTGACCCCTACCATGTCAAGGTAGTGCTCTACCACTGAGCTACGCGCCTACACCGTTACGGCGAAGATGGTATTTACGCATTCCCAACTCACTCGTCAAGAAGAAAAAATATACTTTTCCCTTTTTTCTTGCAAGCAAACGACCAATAGGTGCGCGGGAAACGCTGAGTACACCCTATATAATGTTCCTCACAATGGGAACATGAGAAATTCAATACGATAAAAGTAATACCGCAAAAAATGTTTTTTTTTGCGCACTACCCATGTTTTTTGACTCGCGTCACAGAATAAAACACACGGGATAGGTAGGTTGTATTCAACGGCAACGAATTTTCTTCTTACATCACCTTTTCCGATGAATAGCTTTCCGGCTGCCGTTAGATGATATACACAAAAATTTCCTATACCATACGAGGTGTACCAGTATGTTAGAATTCTTCAAAAAGCTTTTCAAACCAGACGAAGCAACTCAAGTAAATGTACCTTCAAAGGAGTTATCTATGTTCTGTAACCAGTGTGAGCAGACAGCCAAAGGTATCGGCTGTGACAAAATCGGTGTATGCGGCAAAAAAGCTGACGTCGCTGCTCTTCAAGATCTCACCGTTTACGCACTTCGCGGCCTTGCTCTTGCAGCACTCAAGAAAGGTGACAGCAGCAATAACCTTGGCCACTTTACTGCCAAGATGCTCTTTACAACACTTACAAACGTAAACTTCGCTCCAGAAGATTTCCAAAAATACATCAACGAAATCGTTGCACACCGTAAAGCTCTTGATACTCACTTCCAGAGCGGTCCGGGCGCATTTGAGCCAGCAGAAACTCTAGAAGGCTTAATTGCTCAGGGTGAAACTCACTCAACTAAAGATTTCGATACTAACCCAGACGTTCTTTCTGCTAAACAACTCCTTCTTTACGGTATGAAAGGCCTCTGTGCTTACGCTGACCACGCTGCAGTTCTCGGCCAACAGGATTCTTCAGTATACCACTTCGTATACACCGGCCTTGCAGCAGGTTACGATGGTGAAGATCGCGACCTTCAGGCATGGCTCGGCCTCTGCCTCAAGTGCGGCGAAGTTAACCTTCGTGCAATGGAACTTCTTGATGCTGCTAACACTGGCACATTCGGTCACCCAGAGCCTACAGAAGTACCTCTTGGTCACGTACCTGGTAAAGCAATCCTCGTTAGCGGTCATGATCTTCAGGACCTCTTCCTTCTTCTCAAGCAGACTGAAGGAAAAGGCATCAATATTTACACACATGGTGAAATGCTCCCATGTCACGCATACCCAGAGCTCAAGAAGTTTGATCACTTCTACGGCCACTTTGGTACAGCATGGCAGAACCAGCATAAAGAATTTCCTGAGTTCCCTGGTGCAATTCTCTTTACAACCAACTGCATCCAGAAACCTCAGGATGTCTACAAAGACAACGTATTCACAACTGGTCTCGTTGGCTGGCCTGGTCTTACACACATTGGCCCCGGCAAAGATTTTACTCCAGTTATCGAACGTGCTCTCGCACAGCCTGGCTTTACTGAAACAACAGAGAACGGCAGCGTACTTTGTGGCTTCGGTCATAACACCGTAATGAGTGTTGCAGACAAAGTAATCGAAGGCGTTAAAGCCGGTTCAATCCGTCACTTCTTCCTCGTTGGCGGCTGTGATGGCGCAAAACCTGGCCGTAACTACTACACTGAGTTCGTAGAAAAAGCTCCAGAAGACACCGTAATTCTTACTCTTGCTTGTGGTAAATTCCGCTTCTTTGATAAGAAACTCGGTGACATCGGTGGCATTCCACGTCTCCTCGACATTGGTCAGTGTAACGATGCATACTCCGCAATCCAGATTGCAATAGCTCTTGCAGGCGCATTTGAATGCGGTGTAAACGAACTTCCATTGTCCATGATCCTGAGCTGGTACGAGCAGAAGGCTGTTGTTATTCTCCTCACCCTTCTCTCTCTCGGTATCACCGACATCCGTCTTGGGCCTTCACTTCCTGCATTCATCAGCCCGAACATCCTTAACGTTCTGGTAGAGAACTACGGTATCAAACCGATCACTACTCCAGACGAAGATCTCAAAGCTATCCTCGGATAGTTCCTAAGCACGAAGACCCCTCTCGCATTACGCGAGAGGGGCTTTTATTAACTAACATGCCCCTGTCAACCTGTCATAGACCAGCAACCTCTGTGCTGCTTTAAGACGGTTTGACAGCTTGAAAATAGGCATCGCGATTTTTTCAGCTTCCTTTTTTGCTTTTGAGAACACCTAACACCCCAAATTCTCATGTCCAGCACAATTGTTGTGATATGTGAGGCAGTCATACCGGAGCTTATAAAAAGCAAACTGTCACTTGGATGACGTCTAATTATACAGCAATATGATAAGACTCTTCTTAGAAGCCATTACCTCCTTGCGAGGTGATTTCAACTTTCGTTATTTTTAATGATGTTGTATTCACCTCTTGGCTATCAGTGAAAAAGCGCCCTGTGGCAATGTACAGGGCGCTTTTTCTATGCCTACACCACCTAATTTATTTATAATCGCATCACAAAAACAACTCTTATGGGTTCTATAGCTTTTTTTAACTTCTCCTGAACATTGTTCATGCGATACGAGTTGCAGGTTGTGCTACCCCCTTTGTCCTCATACAGCATAAAAGCATTCAGACCCAACGATTCATCATCAATGAATGATGAGGAGATTCTACAATGAAACATTCACAAGAAATTCACGCAGGACAGGCCATATACACAAAGCCTGTTCTTTCCTTATATGATATATGGGTGCTCGGCATTTCCAACTCTCTGATCTGGCGTTGCCCTACCAAACACCTACGCCATCACTTTCGTAAACACGTTACACTGAACCACCTTGATGTGGGTGTCGGTACTGGCTACTTTCTGGACAAATGCCTGCTCGAACAAAAACGCCGCCTAGCTCTGCTGGACGTGAATAACACAAGTCTTGAAACCGCAGCAGCACGCGTTGAACGATTCAACCCGGAAGTATATCAGGCAAACATTCTTGCACCACTAAACCTGCCGTGCAAAAAGTTTGAATCCATAAGCATTAACTACCTCTTCCATTGCCTCCCCGGAGCAATCAAAGAAAAAGCCGTACTTCTTGATACTCTTTCGGAATACCTGCACGACGGTGGTAAAATCTTCGGCTCAACAATCCTGAGTCACGGTGTACGCCAAAACTTCGCCGCACAAAATCTTATGGCTTTCTATAACAAAAGAGGCATCTTCTCCAACAATCGCGACTACCGTAACGGACTGCGCGAAGTACTGGAGTCCCGATTCTCCAATGTAAAAATTGAAGTCAAAGGCTGCGTTGCCATGTTCAGCGCACGCAAAGGCGACAGATAACAAAAAACAAAAAAGAGCATCCTCAACGAGGGTGCTCTTTTTTTATATCTGCGACGCTTTTTTCTTTTTCTTTTTTTGCCTGCGGCGCTTGAGTTTTTTGTGCCTTCGGCGAGTCTCCGACGGGCAAGGGATCTGCCCTGCACCCGCGAGAGGAACGTCCTCTCGACTGCGATTAGCGAAACATATTTTCCACAAACATTCTCACACGGCTTAACCTCACATGCATAAGAAAAAAAGGCTGTCCTAATACTTTAGGACAGCCTTTATAAATTTTTAGAAAGGTAGTGGAGCATAAGCCGCGAGCCTACACAAAAAACGGACTAGCCTCGCAAATAAAAGTTTTTGGAGATTTTTAAGAACCTTTTGCCGCAGATTGTCACGCCAATTTTAACACTTGATTCAATTCGAGCTTTTCTAAGAGCTCCATTGTTGTCCAATAGTTAATTTTCTTTTTGGGGCGGTTGTTTATTAAAGCAACTGCCCTATTTATTTGTTCAGGCGTAACCGTATTTAGTGGTTTTCGTTTTGGAAAAAACTGTCTTAACAGGCCGTTAGCCTGTTCGTTTTGCCCCCGTTCATTTGGACAGTGAGGATGACAAAAGTAAATTTTCGTTTTCAGTTTCTTGCTTAACGCTTCATATCCATAAAATTCTTTTCCACGATCAAACGTGATCGTTTTAATCTGGTCGTTTGGGACGCCCTGTAATGCCTCAACAATAGACATGTTAACGACTTCAGCATGTTTACTCGCGCACGGAGCTGCCACGAGAAGTCCTGTCTTTCTTTCAACTAAAGTTGCGATGTAACCTTGCCCTTTGAAGCCCCGAATCAAATCTCCTTCCCAGTCTCCAAACCTGCTGCGTTTGTTTGCGCTGGTAGGACGCTCTTCAATACTCGGTAGTCCTTTTTTTCGTCCCCGTTGCTCTTGCCAATTCCTCTTAAAGCTTTTGCCGCCACGCTTTAGTCTGAGGTATCTCGCATATCCTTTCCAAGGATGAGGGACTGTAGAAAAAGTACCAGCCTGCAGCCATCTATAAAGCGTTTTAAAGGAAATCCGCATCGCTGGGTTATTCGGATAATCCACGCATAGGCGTCCCTCAATTTGCTCTGGAGACCAGTAGTTACACAGATTTTTGCGCACATAGCTAAGTAACTCATCCGGATAATTTTTGCCTTTTCGTCGTGCTCGCCTTCTACGTAAGACAGTCCTTCGTTGAGCCAATTCAGCACAATACCGTCCATAGCGATCCATGTTCTTGCTGCCTTTTTTGATCTCTAACGAAATGGCAGCCACAGATCGTCCAAGTGCTTTCGCACAAAAGCCCATACTCAATTTCTGAGCTCGTAATCTTTCTAGTATTTTTCGTTCATCAAATGTAATCTGTTTGTGCCCCATGCTTGCTGTCCCTCCATTGTGGAGTTTTTTTGTGTAAGGACAACATATCATGGGGCTTCTTTTTTTAAGCCTTCATTTGATCAGGGTGTTAAAATTCAAATTACAATCCGCAGCAAAAGGTTCTTAAAGTCCCGCCGACAGGCGCCGTCGGGGACAATCGTACTTAAACATCTGCTCCAAAACTTGCTAACACTTGTTCAACAACGAGATCGATCTTTTCATCCGTCAAACCAAGTACATTGCCGGTTTCCAGCTGACGTGCTGCGAGAGAAGATAGGTACGGCATGGAAACAACTTGTTGAGGGAGTCCATCAAGCTGGGGGAGTTTTGGTGTTTCAATGCCAGAGCGGTTAAGAACAAGAACTTGTTTATTCAGGCCTAGACCTGCTGCCATTGAGCCCACATCGGCAGCAGTTTGCAGTCCGCGCATACTTGGTTCAGATACCACAACAAGACCGTCTACGTGTGCAACGGTTCCGCGCCCTAAGTGCTCCACTCCTGCTTCCAAATCTACCAGTACCCAGTCGTTTCTTTCGAGAACCAGATGCGCAAGAATGGCTTTCAGAAGTGTGTTGGCAGCACAGGCACAACCGCCTCCGGCTCCTGTTACAGTACCCATCACGAGCAGGCGTTTTGACCCGACAGTTGTACCTTGTTCAATGCCTCCTATAACTGGAAGCTCTACGGAAAGAGCCTCCGGCAAGTCACTGACATCAGGATTCAGGGTGAACATGCTGGTATTTTCCTGCCGAATTCGCTCACGGATCAAGTCTTCACGGTGAATAAGGGCTTCTGGTAGACTGCTGCGATCAATCCCGCAGGCTTCGCCTAGAGAAAGTGCTGTGTCAGCGTCAACCAGCCACACATTCTGCCCTTTTCGAGCAAGATAATCTGCCATCCATGCGGTGAGAGTAGTTTTACCCACACCACCTTTGCCTGCAAATGCTAACTTCATTCTACATTATCTCCCATGCCGTACCGAAAAAACAGCTAACGCAGCGCGAAGGATGCAGCGTTGCACTACGTTAGCCGTACTCTATTTATTATTCAGAAAGACCAAGACCGATACGCTTCATACGGATGCGTGCATCCAGAAGCCCTGCGGCTTTCACGTAGTCTTCTTCCACAACAAAGTGGGCACCTACGATGTCTTCCAACCCTTCAAGGGCAATGTTGGTTACAGTTTCGGAACCCAGAATGTTTGGAGGCAGACCAAGATGGGTCATTACGCCACTTGCTACAGCATACATACCGATGGCAGCAGCTTTTTCTGAGTACCATTCTGGAGAGGAAGCACCTACCGGGAGATCGGAAATATCCACACCAAGCTCTTTTGCTACAAGGCCGCAAAGGTGCATGATACGTGAGTTATCTACGCAACTACCGAGGTGGAGTACTGGCGGAATACCAAGAAAACCACACACCTCTTTAATGCCCTCACCTGCCATCTCGATACCTTCAGGAACAAGAAGTCCGGCTTTACCGGCGGCAGTGGTAACACAACCGGTAACGAGAACAAGAATGTCACGCTTGAGAAGTTCTTTAGCAAGTCCGACGTTTGCAGAATCCTGTTTGATTTTCGGGTTGTTACAACCAACGATACCAACAATACCGCGAATTTTACCGGCTTTAATAGCATCAATCAGAGGAGTAAGGGTTCCGCCGAGTGCAGAAAGAATTGCTTCGTTGGAGAAGCCAGTCATAATTTCTACAGGCTGAACTGGAATCTCCACACGACCTTTATCACGCTCTACGTATGCTTTAATAGACTCTTCTACAATGGCAGTTGCCTGCTCAAGAGCGTTGTGCGGATGAACTTCAAAATGCATTGCACCGGTAAATTTAGCTTTTTCCGCAGTGGTAATAAAGCGGGTATGGTAACACTGTGCAACAGTTACCATAGAAGGCATAATACACTGATAATCAACAACAACAGATTCTACAGCACCGGTAACGATGGCGAGTTCTGTCATGAGATGGTTACCAGCCATCGGAATACCCTGACGCATAAGCAGCTCGTTACCAGTACAACAAAGACCGGCTACGTTGATACCTGCTGCACCAGCAGCTTTTGCTTTTTCAACAAGTTCAGGAAGACGTGCTGCAGCAAGAATCATTTCGGATACAACAGGGTTATGACCGTGTACAAGAATGTTTACTTTGTCTTCTTTAATAACACCAAGGTTGCTGGTGGAACGAGAAGGAGTTGGAGTACCGAAAATAACATCGGAAAGTTCTGTACCAATCATAGAACCACCCCAGCCGTCTGCTAACGCACAACGTGCTGAGTGAAGCAGAGTGTTCGGTGCATCGTTGTCACAGCCCATGTGAGTACGGTGCATCATTTCTGCAATCTCACGGTCAACACCACGCGGGGTTATGCCTACGCGATCCCACAACGCAAGACGTTGTTCTGGAACTCGGGACAAAAAGCCAAGAGAAGAACGACGTGAGCCAAAATCTTTATAACATTCATCAACAAGATCAATGGCGATGTCATTCAGTTCGCGGCCTTCAGTGGCTACACCAACTTCTGCTGCGATGCGGATAAGCTTTTCTGGCTCAGAAATCTTGTAGTGTTTAGTCTTACCTTCTACAATCGCTTCCAGCACTTCAATCAAATCACGACCATGATCTGAGTGCCCAGCGCTACCACCAGCGATAAAGCGACCAAAGTTACGGGCAACAACAACGTCTGCGTCGGCACCGCATACGCCAAGGTTCATTTTCGCACCCGGTTTAGTACTAATTCGGCAAGGTCCCATGATACAATTTCGGCAGGTTGTGCCTAGATCACAGAACTTACAGTGTGGAGTTTGACGCTCCAATCTGTCCCACGCAGTTTCAATGCTTTCCGCTTTCGCTTTGCGGATCATTGCATGCGCGTCTTCCCACATAGAAAGATCTTCAGGTCTTTTTGGTTCTTTTCCCATAAATCCTCTCCTCCAAAAAATTTTGTTCAGTCTCCTCTATTGCACACTCAAAAATCTCATTCTGTCGGCAAGCTGACAATTGCTTAAAAAATAACCTAATAGGCACTATATTTCTACTTATTAAGCTCGTCCAAGCGCGTTTCATCTACAATTTCAAAAACTCCGCGCTTTACACGAACCAGAATGCCGGAACGAACCATATCATTAAGCAAAGTTGAGACAGTCTGGCGGGTGGAACCAACGTGTTGTGCAAGTTGTTCACCAGTCATACCAAGCCGTGCCACGAGTTTGCCATCTTCTTCTTTTGCTACAGATAACAAAAAATCTGCAAGACGTGTTGATGCATCCCCGAAAACAAGACCATCAATGATGCCGAAAGTGCTTTTCAGCATATTACCGAGAATACGAACCATAACCTTACTTACCTGCGGGATATCACGCATGTAAGTATGAAACACAGGGATGCTGGTTGTGAGCAACACTCCCGAAGTAAGTGCCTGAACAAATGTTCCGGTATGGCAGGTATAAATATCACCTCTTTCAAGAATAGACAGTGTAAACTCTTTTCCTTCTGCCGCGAGGTAAACTCTCAACCGTCCTTCTTTAACGATGAAAACACTACCGGCACCGGAAGCATTCGGTTTCGAAATTTCATCAATTGAAGGATCAGAAGGATCTGCTATCATCTCGGTGGCAACAAATTTTCGCTCATTCATTGCGGCGCGTAAATCTTTAAACTCAGGCTTTGCTAGCTCTGAAAGCAAGTTTATTTCAGCGAATTTCATGGATATTTCCTTATTAAGAGCTCTTTAGGCAATTCACTACACACTAAAGATTGCCCAAGAGAAGAGAAAGTTGCAAGTCTACTTTTGTAATTTTATATGCACGTTTCCTGCGACCAAAGGGGGTACGAGCTACTGAAATGTTTTTCAGCAAAAAATGTACTTTGTAGCGAAAAAAGTCCGTATTTTTGCCGTATGTCACAACATAAAAAAACGGATCGAGTATAGTGAACTCAACAGACAAGGAATTAAAGCGACTTCGCTAAAAGGAGTTTTTATGAATAAAGTAATGCGTAAAATTATTGAGATTGATGAAGAACGTTGTGATGGCTGCGGCTTATGCGTTCTTGACTGTGCTGAGGGTGCTATCCAGATCATCAACGGCAAAGCAAAAATAGTTAAAGATGAATACTGTGATGGCTTAGGTGCATGTCTTGGTGCATGTCCTCAGGACGCATTGCATATTATTGAACGAGAAGCTCCTGAGTTTGACGAAGAAGCTGCAATGGAATGGGTAAAAGAACGCGATAAAAAAGAAGTGCCTCAGTCCAGCCCGTGCGGTTGCATGGGCTCTCATGTTAAAAGCATGAAAACTGTTGAGATTACGGTACCGGGCAGCAAAGTTTCCGGCCCTGGCCACTGGCCTCTCAAAATCCGTCTCGTTCCACCGACAGCTCCATACCTTAAAGACGCAGACGTGCTTGTTGCAGCAGACTGTGCAGCAGCAGCATCACCAATTTTCCACAGTGAGTTTGCACAAGATAAAGTTGTTCTCATTGGTTGCCCTAAATTTGATGACACCAACGAATACGTAAACAAACTTGCAGACATCATCCGAACCAGCGGCATCCGCTCCATCAGCGTTCTTCGTATGGAAGTACCTTGCTGTACCGGTCTTTCCCGCGCATTGGCAGACGCAATTAAACTTTCCGGTGTTAATATTGAAGCAAATGAAACTATCATGACTTGTGGTGGTGCCAGAGCTCAAAAAACGATGTTCGGTTAATCGAAGCAAATATATTTCTTCCATAGAACGATACGTTCACCTTACCTGACAAAGTTAGAAAAAGGCCGCAGTACATTGTACTGCGGCCTTTTCATATTCATTTCTTGTGCGGTCTAGTTATGTACACGCACAGCTAGGGTGTTAACAAATTACTTAACACGAGGGTAGCCAGCCCACCATCTACCACAAGGGGACAGACAACGGCTCATGCAAGCGCCACGGAACATTGGACGTCTAACTTTGCATCTTGATGCATTAGAAAGAACCTTATTAATTGCCATCTGGTTGCAAGGAACAGATAATACAGCAAATTGTGGACAAGGTGAGCACTGAACTACCTTCTCAACAACTGGCGGTGGGCACGGTGCTGGACACGGCATTGGAGACGGTAACGGCTTAATGCACGGTTCAGGTTGTACACACGGTTCCGGCTGAGGGCACGGAACAGGTTTTGGACACGGCATTGCAGACGGTAACGGCAGAATGCACGGTTTAGGTCTTACACACGGTGCCGGCTGTGGACATGGAACTGCCTTTACACACGGAACTACCTTTACACACGGCTGCGGGCCGCATGTCTGTGCTTTAACAGCTGTCGGCATTATCAGTATAGCCAAAACCAATAATGCTCCAATATTACAAGCAATCATTTTTGCTCTTACCATAATGTGCCTCCTATCAATACAGTTTTTTAATCTATAAGAACCTGTTACGTTCAACATTAGGAAATGCAGCCTGCTGCTACACTGATCGTAACAACCTTAAGCAATTACCAACACGCTAGCAGAAAGAACACAAAACAAACATTACTACATCGTAATATTGTTGATAGATTGCTGTATTCTTTCTCCACTACGTAAAAAAAACACTGCATCATTCTTTTATTACAGAAAAAACCGCCGTTGAAGTATTTCAACGGCGGTTCATAAACAACTATTTTGTTCAATCTAGTAATGCTAACAACATGTTGCAGAAGGCTCTCATCGTAATCATTCATAATCACAAAAAACAAGATGAATGCAACGATAAGTAATTATGTGCAAAATCAAAAAAAGGCACTTTTGGCCTGCTAAAAGAAAAAATTACTGAGATATGCTGTAAACTCATTAGCGTTGGTATTTTACCAACCTGACTAATCAGTGCTGCGTAATGAAACCTTACGGTAGACAGCCCTGACTACTAAGATTTCAACCTTGCCGAGCTCTATAGTCGACCGGTTCAAGAGTTAACACCATGATCTCTATATCATGAAATTATAGGCAGCTAGGCCTAGAGAACTATCTCACCTTCTGCCAAGTCTTCAAGCGCAGCCATATCTTCAATAGTAATTTGACGCCCTTCGACCGAAACAAGCCCTCGATCAGCCATTTTAGAAAGAGTACGGGACAATGTTTCGCGCGCTGTTCCAAGCATCCCTGCGAGCAATCCTTTAGAAACATCAAGCTTAAAGGTAACAGCACCGTCTTTTTCTTCACTGGTGTACAGCAGATACGATGCAAGACGCTGAGGAGCTTCGTGAAGTGTTAACGCTTCAACTTGTTTGGTGAACATTCGCAATTTCATAGACATAGCACCAAGCATCGCAAGGGCAAGTGCAGGATCTTTCGCAATGCAATCCAGCAAACCTTTACGCGGAAAAAATGCCAATGTGGATTTTTCTACTGCTTCAGAATGTGCAGGGAATGAACTGTTCTGGAAAACTGCTACTTCACCAAAAGTTTCTCCAGAGCCATACAGGTGAATAATCGCCTCTCGTCCATCAGGGCCTGTCTTATAAATTTTCACTCTACCGGACAAAACAATATAGAAACCTTCTGCCGGAGCGGATTCATAAAAAATAATTTGTCCGCGTCCTACATCTTTTTTTACAGCAATGGCTGCCAATTCTGAAAGCTGTTCTTCAGAGAGTCCGCTAAAAAAGGGCATTTGAGAAAGCACTGTAGTAAGTTGCATAACAATCCTTTTTACTAATCTATATAGCACGTTGCGTCATCAAAAAGACGCTCACACACGGTAGACACGTTTCTATATTTTGAGCACAGCAACCTTATAGCAACTTGCGGACAAGCCGTCATCACTCCAACAAAGTTGCCACTGTTTACATTCCAACACCTCAACACAATTGCGAACTATTGCAATCAAGGCTATAGTCCGGCCAGCATAATGAGGAGAATTCTATGACCAAGATGTCCCAAAGCGTTGCCGCACGTGTTGAAGACCTGCTGCGCGAACAGTTAAGTGAACTGGGAATTGAAATAGCAAAACTAGAACCACATGTTATCGCAGAGAACATGAAGTGTGATGTTTTCTCTGACGAATCCATGATATATTACTGGAAAGGTGAACCTATTCTGCGTGTTGAACCTGAATCTTCTGATGATGAAACAACAAGCTGGCGTATGTATACCAAAGACGATCTACCAGCGCAGTAAGACCTACAGCAGCAGATGCTGCATTGTCTGTGGGCGTTCTTTCATCGTCTTCCGGCTGCGCAATGTGTGTTGCTCAACATAGTGCTCGTATGAAAATATAGGGTGGTTCTAGGTTTACGTAGAATCACCCTTTTTCTGTACTATTTCTCAAGTAATATGAAGAGAAAGATAAACAATTACACCATTGGAACAGCACCATTCGCAATAGCGATACAGCACATTATCTACAATATTTTGTAATCTTACGCGCAGCACTCGGTTGACTAATACCCAGTGCCTTTGCTGTAGCCACCGTTGTTTTATGTTTATGGAATGCGCGCGTTACAAGTTTTTTTTCCAACTCGTGAAGCGCATTTTTCAACGGTAGTTTGTTTTCACGCTCTAAAAAAGCACCATCCTGAATATGTGAGGGCAAGTCTTCTTCCGCGATAATGAGCTGCTCTGAAATAATGACGAGCCGTTCCACTACATTTCGCAGTTCTCGCACATTCCCCGGCCATGAATACATTTCCAACGCATCCATCACTCCCGGTGAAAAATATTTATTTGTAGAATATTTTCCGTTGGCTTCTTCTAAAACATTATTCGCGAGTGGCACAATGTCTTCGGTACGTTCGCGAAGTGGAGGGATAACCAAATGCAGCACATTCAAACGGAAAAATAAATCGCTACGAAACAACTTTTTATCTACAAGTGAGCGTAAATCCTGATTCGTCGCAGCAATCAGCCTAAAGTCCACATTAATGGCACGAGTACCGCCAAGCCTGGTAAGCTTTTTTTCCTGAATGACCTGCAAAAGCTTCGCCTGTAACTCAAGAGGAAGCTCACCAATTTCATCAAGCACAAGCGTTCCACCATTCGCAAGTTCAATGCGTCCAACCTTTCCCCGCCGACTAGCACCGGTGAACGCTCCGGCTTCGTACCCGAACAATTCTGATTCAAGCAAGGTTGCCGGAATACCGGCACAGTTGATTTCCATAAGTGGGCCGTCGGAACGATCACTCCGCTTATGAATCAGGCGGGAGATAACATTTTTGCCGACACCGGACTCGCCAGTAATCAATATGTTTGTATCAACGAGAGCCACTTTATATACATACTCAAGCACCCTCTGCATTGCCGGACTGATGGCAACAACGCCCCACGAAGAAGGGTCGGGGCTCAACACAAGCTGCTCACCATCAAGTGCAGTGTTCAGCTTTTCATATTCATTGTTGAGTTTAAGAAAATATCGGGAATCCACGGTATAGCTTATGACCCATTCCACATCTCCGGCTTTATCGTAAATAGGTACGCCCGTAACAATGTTACGCCCCCCAAGCTGATTGCCCTCTATAATGGTCACAGTCTGCTTCCCCTGCAATACAAGAGAAGCTACGGATGGGCAGAAAAAACCTTCTGCTTCCATCTCGTATGTGGTTCTGCCGACAATTTCATTTTTTGAAATTTCGTATGTTTTTTCAAAGCAGCTGCTCACCCAGATAATGACGCCTAGTTTATCCACGATAACAACATTATCGTGCATGGATTCGATTACAGAATAAAGATCGTGCAAATCCGGTAAATTTGCACGAAGGGGAAGAGACTCTGCCAAGAAGTCCCGCACCCCGCTTTCATAGGGAGTGTAATTGCGCATACACAATTCCTAGTGAAAAAAGGTTGAGTACCATTGTAACCCAGTCTGCCTACCGGATTACAACGGTCATACAGAATATGCAAAAGCATACATTCATATGAAGTCAGCACGGCTGACCCTAGCAAATGCGGTGCCCTCAGGCAAACCGCTCGTCTACAAAAAAGCCCGGAGATAATCCCTCCGAGCTTTTGTTCTTTGTATCAATATATTCCGCTGAAAATCCTCCACTAATGCAGAGCAGCTGTCTGCGCCTGTGCTCGACGCTCTTCATCAGTCATTGAATCTGCATCATACTGCTCAGAAGCTGCAAGGCGTGCTTCCCAATCTGCAATTTGTGCAGGATTCGGAGGGCCGGTCATCAAACTAACGACAACCAGAACTACTGCGCTACTTAAGATACCGTAAATGATGGTATAAGCGGAAAAAGCACCGTAGGTCATGATACATACAGTCGTAACTATACCACTCACGACAATTGAAGATACTGCACCCTGTGCAGTCGCTTTACGCCAGAAAAAGCCAGCAACGACGGGAACAAAGATACAACCGGAGAGTAAGGCATATGCAATATCAAGAGCATGCATTACGTCGCCAATAACAACTGCGAGAAGAAGTACCACAATACCTACACCGAAGGTGATGGCACGGGAGAGAAACATCTCCTGTTTATTATCCATCTCACCACGGAAAGGCTTAACGAGGTCGTTAATAATTAGTGTAGAAGAAGCGAGGATTGTACCACTAACAGTGGACATAAGTGTGGAGAGCAAGCCTGCTACAACCATACCGAGCAGGCCGCTAGGCATAACTGTTACAACAAGCTGGCCGAGAGCTTTCTGTGGTTCATCAAGATCGGGGAGCAGAACAAATGCTGCCATGCCACAGATTGCCATTGCACCACCCCATAGTATGGAGAAGAAGCCAGCGGTAATCGTGCCGCGTGTTGCGACCTTGCCACTCTTGGCGGTGAATACACGCTGCCAAATGTCCTGACCGATCATAATACCAAGGTACATAAGCAGGAAGTACATCAGGAGCTGATCCCAACCGATTGCAAACGGATCGAAGTAAGAAGGAGGGACAGCGTTGAACAACGCATCAAGTCCACCAGCTTTTTCAATAGAAAGCGGCACGAGGAAGCCGAACACGCCTACCATCATCAGCACAAACTGAATAACATCCGTAATAGTTACAGACCACATGCCACCAAGCAAAGTGTACAGCAAAGAAACTGCACCACCGGCGATCATGGATGTAACCATATCCCAACCGAAAAATGCATTGAGAATAGTACCAATAGCGATAACCTGAACAACCGCGATCATTGCGGTATAGATACAGGAGATAATTGCACTGATGTACCGTGCGCTGGCTGCGTAACGCACTTCCAGCATTTCACTCAAGCTGATAACACGAAGGTTAGCCATTTTGCTGGAAAGCAAAATGCCCATACTCATCACGCCAAAGCCGTACATAAGCACAACCCATGCACCGGAGAAACCAAACTGATACGCAAGCTTTACAGAACCGAATGTAGCGCCACCACCAAGGATTACACTGGCGAGACACGGGAAATACATCCAAAATTTCAAATTACGACCGGCAACAAGAAAATCTTCATTATTCTTTGCGAAAAAGATTCCAGCAATACCGCACCCGATCATTACGAGAAAATATGCGAGGATAATTATAAGATCTATAGACATATATTACTCCGTTCCAGCTTGTCTTTTGTTGCAGGCAAGGCATGACAGAAATGCATGCATGATTCCGGCAGCAGCAAAGGATGTGATATCAGCAGTGTCTGATTCCGGCAGGACTTCAACAAGATCCATCCCGATCAGATTCAAACCCTGACAAGATTCGAGCACAAGTTTCAATGCTTCATGGGTGGTAAAGCCACCAATTTCCGGTGTACCGGTTCCCGGTGCATATGCGGCATCAAGGAAGTCGATATCAAATGTTAGAAAAACTGGAGTTCCCGGAGCAATTCGTTCGCGAATACGTTTAACAGCAGCTTCAATGCCTATGTGATGTAATTCCCATCCGGTAATCACATCCATTCCACTCTCACGAGCAAACTGTAACGCATCACGGCTGTACAATGGACCACGTATTCCCACCTGAGAAGATGCTTCAGGTTTAATCAGTCCTTCCTTGATAGCCCAATGGAAGGTTGTTCCATGGTTGTACGGCTTACCAAAGTAGTCACTGCCTGTATCAGAGTGGGCATCAAAATGAATAAGGGCTACCGGTCCATGCTTTTTAGCAACAGCACGCAGTTCCGGTAAGGTAATTGAATGATCGCCGCCCATGATTACAGGAATAGCTCCTTCCTGTAGCACGGTTGCCACACCTTCTTCAATTTTTTCAAAGCTCTCTTCCAAGTAGCCAGGAACAATATCAATATCTCCCCAGTCCACGCCGGTACATTCTTCAAAAATATCTACATCCAGCACTTCGTTGTAATTTTTCAAAATGCTGGAAGCCGCTCTGATAGATTCGGGACCAAAACGACAACCGGGCTTATATGATGTCGCGGTATCAAACGGTACGCCCAAAATTGCGAAATCTACGCCTTCTGCTGAAGCAACATGAGGCAGACGCATAAATGTACGCACACCGCAAAAACGTGGGGATTCTAAAGAATTAACTGGTTTACTCATACTTTCCTCCTGAGATTGCCCTGCCCATGGGACAGTCTCAGCAAAACAAACGGGCATAAAATTAATATACAAGTTAAATCCGTCATGATTACACGACATCAATTTATCAAAGTAAATTGCCGGACAAGGGCAGGGTTGTACCTCTATAGAGGCAAGCCTCATGCCAAAACGTAACATGTTCAATTTCATTGATTATATCTGTAAGAAAGTTTTACAGACTATTCATTTTTGAATAGTCTCATGTGAGCGAAAGAAAAAAAGTCTGTATTGGCAATACATTTCAACCTATTCAATCTTGCATAGGTGTTAATTCAACATTGAATACACCGATTCGATGTATTTATTAGGCACCCTAACTTTGTCTGCATCATGCCTCCAGCGGCTTAAGCTCCCTTGCCCTGCTAGCTTTTTCCGTAGAACTAAAAAAATTTTTAACAGCGAAAACTTGTAAGAGATTTTTTAAAAAAGCCGGAAACGATCTATACGACAAAGTCCTGCATATTCCTCACACGACTTACTCGCTCGACTCAACCTGTGAGAGCCAACTGATAACAACAAAAAAAGCCGCTACAAACGTAGCGGCTTTTTGAATGACAACAATAAAATATTACTGCTGAAGAGCACGGTCGATACGAGCGAGTGTACGCTCTTTACCGATGATCTCCATGACGTCAGGAAGGTTAGGACCACCCATAGCACCAACAAGTGCCACACGTAATGGAGGGCCGACAGCTTTAAACTTGAGGCCATTATCAGACACGTAGTTACCCATAACATCGTGGGTGGTTTCTTTAGTGAATGCTTCAAGTGCTGCAAACTGTTCGCGCATATTTGCAAGGTGCTGTTTGCCTTCTTCAGTCAACGCTTTTGCTACTGCATTTTCATCAAATACGTATTCAGAATCAGAAAGAAGCATAAAACGCATTGCGTCTACAAGACTGATAAGGTCTTTTGCACGGTCTTTAAAAAGAGGAGCCATTGCAGTTAATGTTTCGATGGACACATCGAAACCAGCTTCTTTTACAAACGGTGCAACGAGTGCTGCAAGCTCAGCATCTGAAGATTCTTTCATGTACTGAGAGTTGAGCCAGAGAAGTTTATCTGGATCGAAACCGGCAGCAGAAGAAGAAAGACTGTCGGTGGAGAATTTTTCGATAAGTTCGTCCAGAGCGAAAATTTCCTGATCACCATGAGACCAGCCAAGGCGTACGAGGTAGTTAACCAGCGCCTGCGGGAGCAGACCCATTTTTTCGTATTCCATAACGGATTTTGCACCATGGCGTTTGGAAAGCTTCTTGCGGTCAGAACCAAGAATCATTGGAACATGACCGAATTCAGGGAGATCCCAACCCAATGCGTTATACAGCATAATCTGCTTTGGGGTGTTGTTTACATGGTCATCACCGCGAAGCACATGAGAAACTTCCTGAGAATGGTCATCCACAACAACAGCGAGGTTGTATGTAGGAGAACCATCGCTACGGCGGATGATCATGTCATCAAGTTCTTCGTTGTCAAAAGCAATGTTGCCTTTAACAAGGTCTTTCCAAACAGTGCGGCCAGTAAGCGGTGCTTTGAAACGCACTACACGGCCTTCTGCTTTTTCCAGACCAAGCTCACGACACTTGCCGTTGTACTTAGGTTTGTTACCATTAGCACGGGCTTCTTCGCGCATTGCTTCTACTTCTTCAGCAGTACAATCACAGTAGTACGCTTTGCCTTCTGCAAGCAGCTGATCAATGTACTGGTTGTACAGATCATCACGCTGGCTCTGGTACACAGGTTCTGCATCCCAGCTAAGACCAAGCCATTCCATAGAAGCAAGGATGGCGTCTGTGTACTGCTGTTCAGAACGTTCTCTGTCAGTATCTTCAATACGCAGAACAAATTCGCCGCCAGTGTGACGAGCAAGCAACCAACTGAAAATAGCAGTGCGTGCACCACCAATGTGTAAATGCCCGGTCGGAGACGGAGCAAAACGGGTGACTACTTTAGTCATGTAACTATCTCCTAAAAAATATAAAAAACTGACGCATCCAAGCTGTGATTGTCCAAAACAGATAAACAATCCTCGCCTAAAAGGACAATGCCCTGAGGCAAAAAACGCATGCGCCTAGATTACATACTGATTTGCTAACAACGCCCCTGCCGTACAGATTAAGACAAATATGTACAGTACAAGGCACGAGAAAAAACCAAGGTCAAAACATAGTTAGACCTATGTGAGAGTTTGGCTTTTCAAAGAAACGCCGCAACATGCGGAGTTGCCATCAAACTGTTAGTCTTCAGCTGGCTCAACAGCCTTAACTTCAGGCACTGCTTTCAGAACAAAACGCTCTACAGTATTACGCAGGGTCATCTGGGACATCGGGCAGCCCTTGCAAGCGCCGGTAAGGCGTACAGTTACAATGCCGCGTTCAGAAATATCGACCAGTTCAACGTCGCCACCGTCATTCTGAAGGTATGGGCGAACTTTATCCAACGCTGCTTCAACTTTTTCTTTAAGAGTCATGCTATTCCTCACAGGTCTGTATATGATGTGTGGCACTTCTATCGCCGTTAAAAAACGGTGTCAAACGTAGACAGAGACAACCCAGCACTTTGCGCTGTTACGAGAAAAACGTCAAACCCGTACATACAGCCATTGCATGCCCCGAATCTGACGTTTTCCATACATTCTATAATAAATAAAAAATCAGCAGACTGTTTTCAGTCTATAAAATTTTACTTTTCTTCTGCTAATTCAACCACAAACTTCTTCACAAAATCTACTGGGTTATAACTCATCTTTGCTTTACGCAAACCTTCGTCTGCTAAATCTTGCTCGCGGTTTACATAGGTAAATCGAGAACCACCGTCAGTCAGGAAAAAATTGTTGATGGCTTGGTAAATACCTTTGTAGTCCGTTTGACCTTTTTCAAAATGGATAACGACGGTCTCGTTGTTAATAGCTTCTGCTACCGTATAGGCAACAACTTTGCCTTCCACTTGAATAGACCCACCAATAAGAGATGGAATTTCGTCCCACTGCTCCAGCACACGACGAATTGCATCGTTTTCTGCAAGAAGAGACTGCGAGTCTTCACATTCACGCCACATGCACCACTCTTCCTGCATTTCTAGCACGGCTTCAACGCAGTCGGCAGTCATTGGCTCATATGTGTAGGAATACAGCTTCTTAAACTGGTTAACAAGATTCTTCTTTTTATGGAATTTTTTACCTCGCAGTTCACCAAGCTCTTCAACATTATAAATGTAATCCCACTGCCCGCGATCTTCACGTGATGTGACACGATCACCAAGTTTTTCATTCCAGATTGCAAGCAGGCGTTCCGGTACACGATGGAAAGTGCGAGCTTGTTTCATGTACGGACAATCTGCCCAGTTCACGTTATCCCAATTACCGATTGGCGCCCAGTAACGAATGACTGGAATCTCAGAATCTGCGGTACATGTCTGACGAATCCAAACTAAATTATCAGTCCACGCCCATTCAAGACCATACTCATCTGCCCAGCCCCATACATTTGTAAAACTAAAGTCAGATGACTTGGTCTTGCTTTGAGCCAAACGCTCCATGTATTCATCTTTACGTTCAAAAGTAATCGGTTCAAAAACAAGTTCTTTCATGAAGACTCCTACGCAGCCGGAGCGGTCGCATTTTTGCGTTTAATCATGCTGAAGCGATACCAGTCGCGACGCATGAATATATAAAACATTGTTGTGGACTGGAATACCTGTGAAACGAACATGGCAATGTAGACACCCTCTGCATCTTTTAAAATCAGATGACCAAGGATATACGCCACGGGTAATCGAACCAGCCACGAAGCACTGCTGAAAATCCAAAAGTTATATATAGTCGCACCTGCACCAGTCATAATACCGCCAAGTGTCATACTGGCAACAGTGAACGGAATAGAAATAATGTTGTACTTCAAATACACGGCTGCCTGTATGGTTACATCGGGTTCAGGTGCAAGAAATTTTGCCATAGGTTCAATAAATGGCCAGAAACCAATGGCAATAATGGACATAAGCCCGCATGCGGTACCCAAAATACGCAGCCCGACGCGCTTCGCCTCGGCTTTGTTTCCGGCACCCAAAGAATGCCCGATAAGAATGCTTGCAGTCATATTAAATGCAAACGCAGGCAGGAATAAAAGAGATTCGATACGCATACCCGCAGCGAGTCCTGCCAGAGCGTCAACCGCGTTGTACGGCAACGAAGCAACAATAGCGAAAAGTACTATGTACCCTGTGTGCCACAGAGCCTGAGTCCCGCCAGCCGGAGCCGCAACTTTTACCAGATACGGCAACGCACAGCGAACCCAACGCCAAGGGGCAAAAGAGCCCTTTACAAGTATTCTCCGTTTGGTAAGCACGCTGAAGTTATATATTGCACCGCCAGTAACAGAAAGCAGAGTTGCCCATGCTACCCCCTGGTAGCCAAACTCAGGGAAGCCGAACCAGCCGAGCCCGAATCCCAAGTCAGCGATAGTATTCACCAATGCAACAATGATAATTGCCCGCATTGGGATAAAGACCAGCATCTTTGCTCGAAATATGGAGTTTGTGATAACAAAGACATAGTACACAGGAAGGAGCACTAAATAAATTTTGAGAAAATACATTGCGATGGGATAAATTTCTTCAGGAGTCTGCAATATCCCCAGAAAGACATCGCGGAAAATTAAGCCCAATCCAGAAATACACAACCCGCAAGCCAACCCAAGCATCACAACTAATCCAACATACCGTGCAGCCCTTTTATGCAAGCCTGCACCTATAGACTGGCCAATGGCAGCAACGCAGCCATTACCAATGGCTATTGCTATGACAAAGAAGAACATAGAGGTCTGGGAGATCATCCCGAGAGCCGCCTGAACATTTGAATCTATCTGCCCAGCTACCCAAACATCGACAAAGCCGATTAAAAAATGAAACATCATCATAAGGATCTGCGGCCATGCAAGATTCCATATGGATCTATACGATGTTGGGTCTGCTATCTTCTCTGAGTTACTCATTAATTTATTACCAAGTGAAAGTGTTGAAGAGCAAAGAGTAATACGGATGGGGAAAAAGTACAGCCAAGAAAATGCAAATACTACTTTATACGTAGAGGCACATTTGTACCAAACAGGCTTCAAATTCATGTAGCATTCTTCAACGCTACACTAGAAAAAGACGTGCGAATTCTTCATATGATATTCTAAGAAAAACTGAATTAGAAACAGGACAACCATCGTCTGGCAGACAGAAAGGAAAAGAATGTTCAGCCGTTTTTTCGTAATTTGGAATTTGCCGATTGAGCAAAAACAGACACAAACACCACAAGGCCTGTCCTTCTCATTGAAAGTGAAACACTATTCCCAGAGTAAGCAGAAAAACTACGAGCAAAGGCTGATGCCAAGAAGATAATTACAAAATATCGCCAGAAAACAAACGGTGCTCGACACCATTTTTATTACGCAGAAGCAACATGCCGTCTGTAGAAACATCGGTCACAGTGCCCGTGATTGTTTCACCGCGCACCTGCACCGAGAGTTCTCTACCAACAACATCTGTAAGCTCTTTCCAGCGAGTAAGAAGCGGTGCGAAGCCCTGCTCTTTTACAAGCAAATACCAATGCTCGTATCGCATTAAATACGCCTGAAGAAGTTCCACGCGAGAAATGCTCTTGCCCGCAACTTCTTCAAGTGAGCACGGAGCCGTACGAAGATCCGGCACTAATTTTTTAGGTAACGGACGCACGTTGATTCCAACACCGGACACTATATGCCCGACAGCATCGCCGGAAAGGAAAATTTCAGTCAGGTTGCCTGCAATCTTGCAGCCTTCAATAAGAACATCATTCGGCCATTTGCAAACAGGCAAAATCCCTATCAGTTCATAAACAGCTTCTGCCGCGGCTACGTTGGTTAACAACGTAATAATAGGTGCCTCATTCGGGGCAATGTCCGGTCGCAAAACTACCGAGACATACAACCCGCAGCCAAGCGGAGAATGCCACGTGCGTCCTTGTCGGCCACGTCCCCCTGTCTGCTCATCAGCTACAACAACGGTTCCTTCCGGTGCATCAGTAAATGCAAGCTGCATTGCCTCAATATTGGTAGACCCAACGCTCGGCAGATAATGCACGCCGCGTTGACCAAAAATTGTTGTTTTCAATCCCTGCTGCACAATATCTTCAGTAAGCAGTTCTGCTTTGTGCAACAGGCGGTATCCCTTACGGGTAACAGCTTCAATTTCGTGTCCTTGAGAACGCAGTACTCCGACATGCTTAGACACCGCAGCACGGGAAATTAAGAACATCCGGCTTACATCTTCTCCTGATGTATACCCTTCTGTATTTTTCTGTAGTAATTCCAGAATCTTTTCACGGACTGCGCCACCTTTTGAAGCCATTTTCACCCCTAATTGTAAACCTTATATTCTTACTCAAAGTTGACAATAGTACTGCTCTCAGATAACCCGACAGTACAAATACGACACAAAATGTGTCCGCATCGGGTTATCAAACTAACGATGCGTTCCACATCTAAAAAAATTTCAGAGAAATCATAATGACCACTACTGCTTCAACTGTGTACGCCCTGTGCGAAGAGGTTGTCCAGTCAGGAAAAGGCGTCAGCCGGACTGATGCTGAGATGCTGATAAACCTGCCCGAAAGCGCAACGCTTGACCTGCTTGCTGGAGCACAACGTATCCGCTCAACTGTGACTACGGGCGCAGCATTCACTTGCGGTATTGTAAACGCAAAATCAGGCAAATGCAGCGAGAACTGTTCCTTCTGTGCACAGTCTAAGTTCCATGACACGGGCGCGCCCATTTATCCACTGATCGACCCAAACGCTCTGCTTACCCGCGCAAAAGAGCTGGAAGCGGGCGGCGCGCATAGATACGGCATTGTTACGAGCGGCATGGCTCTTTCTGACAAAGAACTCGATACAGTTTGCGAAGCAGCACTTGCCATCACCACTCAGACCAGCATTAAGGTCTGTGGTTCTCTCGGTCAGCTTTCACCGGACATGGCAAAACGGTTACGTCAGGCTGGATTCTCCAGCTACCATCATAACCTCGAGACTGCGCGCTCCCACTTTTCTGCTATTTGCAGCACACACGAATACGACGACGACATTGCATCCGTTCAGAATGCACTTCAAGCCGGTTTCCGTGTCTGCTCCGGCGGCATATTAGGTCTCGGCGAAAACCGCAACCAACGGGTTGAACTTGCCTGCACCCTGCGCGATCTCAATGTACCATCCGTTCCCATGAACTTTCTGACTCCGGTTAAAGGTACACGACTCGAAAACCAGCCGCTTCTTGCACCTTCCGAAGCACTGCGTGCCATTGCTGTCTATCGATTTATTCTCCCGACACAGGATATCCTGATTGCTGGCGGACGCGAGAACGCACTCGGTGAATTTCAACCACTCATCCCCATGGCAGGTGCCAACGGTCTTATGATCGGAAACTACCTGACAACAGGCGGACGTAACATAGCAGACGACATCAACATGCTTTCAAGCATGGGCGTTTTATAAGGAATACACATGAGTACTACACAAGAATTGCAACATATCGACCGCACAAATGTATGGCATCCGTTTACTCAAATGGCAGAATGGACACAGCAAGACCAGCTCATTATCGAAAGCGGTAAAGACAACTGGCTTATTGATACAAAAGGTAACCACTACTTAGACGGTGTTTCTTCTCTATGGACAAACGTACACGGTCACCGTGTGCCGGAGATCGATAAAGCCGTGCAGGAGCAACTTACCAAGATTGCCCACACAACAATGCTCGGTCTTGCCAGCGTGCCTGCGACAGAACTTGCAAAACGCCTCGTTGAAATTCTGCCTGAAGGACTCACTCGCGTATTCTACTCCGACAGTGGTTCTACTGCCGTTGAAGTCGCGCTCAAAATCGCATTCCAGTTCCAGCAGCAAGCAGAAAAAGGCGACCCGAACCGCATTAAATTTATTTCCATGCAAAACGCCTATCACGGCGACACAATTGGTTCTGTAGCTGTAGGCGGCATGGATTTATTCCACGCAACCTACAAGCACATGCTTTTTCAGGGTGAAAAAGTCATCACACCGTACTGCTACCGGTGCCCGTTCGGTAAAGAAAAAGACACTTGTGATCGCGAATGTTTCCAGCATGTAGAAGACGTTCTCGAACAGCACGGCAGCACTGCCGCAGCATTCGTTATCGAACCACTGGTTCAAGGTGCAGCAGGACAGCTTATGCATCCTGCTGGCTACCTCACCCACGTTCGCAACCTCTGCACGCGTCACAACATTATCCTCATTGCAGATGAAGTCGCAGTAGGCTTCGGCAAGACCGGAACTATGTTCGCCTGTGAACAAGAATCCATCACACCGGATATCATCTGCCTCGCAAAAGGCATCAGCGCCGGTTACCTGCCGCTAGCAGCAACAGTTGCGTCAGAAGATATTTACAACGGCTTCCTCGGCAAGCACGAAGAATTCAAAACATTCTTCCACGGACACACATACACAGGTAACCCTCTCGCATGTGCAGCCGCTATCGCCAACCTCGACTATTTCGAAGCCAACAGCGTCATGGAAAAGCTTCAGCCTAAAATTACCCATCTGCAAAACAAACTCGCTTTCATGCTTGAACTCGAGCATGTCGGCGAAATCCGCAATCGCGGGATTATGACCGGCATCGAGCTAGTGCAAGACAAAGCCACCAAGACCTCGTTCGAAACAGCAGAAAAAATGGGTCACAAAGTCTGCATGGAGGCACGCAAGCATGGTGTCATCATCCGAAATCTCGGGGACGTCATTGTACTCATGCCGCCACTCAGCATAACGCTCGATGAAATCGACCTGCTGTGCAATGCAACAACTGAAGCAATCAAAGCTGTTACAGAGTAAGTATATTTGTGTGCCTCCGGCGGCCAGAGAACCTTTTTGAAAAAAGGCTTCTCTGGACTCTCCAAAAACTTTTATTGGCGAGTTCAGCCCGTTTTCTATCAAGTTGGAAAGCTTAATAAGAGCTACCAATCTTGGGCATTCAAACTTGGTAACATCCAGATTAATACTCTGAGTACTCATAAGCCTAATAAACGATGTGTTCCCGCACAAAAAAAGTCAGCCCTAATCGCGGTCAAGGGGGCGTCCCCCTTGCAGGGTGCAGGGGCAGCGCCCCGCCCCTCGGAGAGCTGTCAGAGACTCGCCGAAGGCTAACAAGAGACAAAAAATGCTTACAATTACAGGAAGATTTACATTCCCTGCTGACGAGCCAGCGCTAGCGGATCATTTTCCAGACAGCCCTGTTATTCCGGGCACGCTCATTATCCATAGCTTTGTAAGCGTACTGCGCGAGCATGTGCCGGATGCAGTATTGAGTGTGAGTAAATTTCGCTTCAAATTGTTTGTTACGCCTGACGCGTACGCGTATTCCATTGAATCAAAACCTTTTGGTTTTGCCTGCACGTTGTTGAAAGATGGAAAGAAGGCTGTGACAGGGCGGATACTAGTAGATGCATAGCATTCCAATACAGCTTTCGGGAAACCATGCATGTGTCCTTGGTGCATCGTCTGACTTGGGGATGGCGGTTGCAAAAATATTATCCGATGCGGGTCTTCGACTAACCCTTTCTGCATGTTCAGAGAATGGAATCAGCCGCATTACATCAGCGTTTCCAACCGCCACTATCCTCGAACTCGATTTGGAAAAGATTGCTCGAAACGCTATTATGAGTACTGGTACGACTGTCGACGCTGCGCTTGGTAGCATCGATTCACCCGACTATCTTGTGGACTGTATGCAGAGTGATTTTGAAGCGTTTATTGCAGGTGCAGACCCTGCTGAGACGGCTCTGTACATGGAAACAAACATTACGGGCAGGGCTATTTGCCTGAGACATATTTCACGGATGATGCTGGCAAACAGGTTTGGCCGGTGTCTGTTTATCTCCTCAACCGCTGCTGCACTTCCGAATTCGGGACAGGGATTTTATGCAGCATCAAAGCTGGCTGGTGAGGCTCTGTATCAGAACCTTGGCGTTGAACTTGGCGGGCGGGGTGTAACAAGTTGTTCGTTGCGACTGGGATATGTGCAGAGTGGCCGTGGCAGCAAATTTATCGAAAACAACCCGCAGGCTGTAAAGCGCAGCCCTGCCAAACGTGCTGTTTTTCCGGACGAAGTCGCTCGAACTGTGGCATTTTTACTTAGTGATGATGCACGTATGATTAACGGCACTTTTATTACAATGGATGGCGGCTTGACCGCTTGTAAATAAGGATTTTTAGATGTCCATTTTTGATCAGGTACAAGCAGTTATTACAGAGGTTCTCGAAGTAGAGCCTGAAGAAGTAAATTTGGAAACCTATGTCCTACGAGACCTTCCAACAGAATCCATAGACCTGATGGAATACGGCGTGGGACTGACAAAAGAATGCGGAATTCCTGTGCAAGATGAGACTGTTTTCTTAAAATCATTCCGAATGCATATTGCAGAGGCGAATGACAAAGGACTTGAACCAGCAACACACCTTGTAAACTTCTACCCGCATCTTACACATACTCGTCTTGAAGAAATGTTGCACACCATTAACGAGGGGCCTGTTCTTCAGGTGCGCGATATTGTTGCGTACGTGGAACATGCTAAACGTGCATAAGGAGCCGGTATGCGTAATCGAGTCGTCATAACAGGCGCAGGGTATGTTACATCATTAGGCAGCACTCCTGAAGAAATCACGAAGTCTGTTCGACGTAATGCGCCAAACTTTAGCCCTTCTCATGAATTTGAAGGGTGTATTGACTGCCCTATTCCAGACTTCGACCTCGCAACTGTCACCGGACGTTGGAAAAATAAAAAATATTTGTCTCGCGGCGCGCAGCTTGCACTTGGTGCAGCCATTCGTGCCGCTGAGGATTGCAGCGCAACTGCCGATCTACTGGAAGATGCCGGTCTCTTTTGCGGAGTGGGGCCGAACTTTGATATCAGTTCAGATTTCCCCAATGTAGAAAACGGCAACTTGGACAACGCAGAATTGGCAGCCCTCTGGATGCTCCGCTATCTGCCAAACACAGCAGCAAGCGCCATTAGCCAATTTCTTCATATACATGGTGAAAATTCGACCATCGGCACTGCATGCTCTGCTTCTACGCAAGCCATTGGCGAAGCCTTTCGTAAAATCAAAGATGGATACCTGACCATTGCATTCGCAGGCGGTGGTGATTCCCGTATTTCCCACGGTGGTATGCTCGCATATAAAAAAGCACAGGCCATCTGGAATAAAGGCGGTAATCCGAGCGAAGCGTGTCGTCCGTTTGATACAGAACGTGGCGGTTTTATTGCCGGTGAAGGCGGGGCAATGTTTGTTCTGGAATCACTGGAGCACGCACAGCAACGCGGTGCACATATCATCGCAGAAATTTGTGGATACGGTGCAACTATGGATGCCCACACCATGACAGCACCACACCCTGATGCGCTTCATGCTGAAAAGGCCGTGCGTTCAGCAATCGCTGAGGCACAGTTTACTCCAGAAGATATCGATATCATCTCTGCGCACGGCACTTCTACTCCGCTCAACGACCAGATGGAAGCCGCCATGATCGAACGTATGTTCTCTTCAACCAGTGATCACCAACCACTCGTTACGGCTATCAAATCATGGATTGGGCACTGCACTGCTGCATCCGGAGCCGTGGAACTAGGTGTTCTTCTCGCCTTACTCGACAAAATGATTGTGCCTCCTGTTCGTAACCTCGCGGTTCCTTGCTCTGACAAAATCAATTTCGTAACCGAGCTGATGGAGCATTCCAATTCAACCATGCCTCCTACTATCCTACTGGAAAATTTCGGTTTCGGCGGTCAAAACAGTGTGCTTGTTGTGCGTCTCTGGTCATAGATGCAATACGATAGCACCATTCACTTTGGCGTAGAGCGATTCATCCTGCTGGATAGAGTCACGTACTATGCTGCCAAAACTCTTACGGCTGAAAAGAACTTCTTTAACGCTCCAGCATATCTTGCCTTGGAAGCCATGGCACAAACTGGCGGACTGCATTTTAGAAAATGTATGGAATTTTCACACCACGCCTTCTTGCTATCTATTCAGCAATCTCCCTTGCTGCCTGTGAATAAATTTTCAGGCTGCGGCACAACAACCGTCGTTCAAACAGCCATGACAGATTCTACAGCGGCCTACGATATTTCTTTTACCTGTGGAGAAATGACGCTTGAAGGCTCATTTCTCTTCGGAAGTACTGAGTTTGGAAAACAGTTCGCGAAAGACTCCCTTACAACCCATTACAGAGAGTTATTTCAATGCTTAAAGAACGCCTAAACCGTTCCATTGCGGTACAAAAAAATTCTGGCTTACACCGAAATCCAATAACAATAGAAAAGCAAATTGGCAGCCGCGTTCTTGTTGATGGCAAAAAACTCATCAATTATGCATCTAACGACTACCTTGGGCTATCACAAGATCCCAGCTGGAAGAAAACACTTGGTGAATGCTTTGCTGCGCACTCTTCATCCGGCACTTCATCGCGTCTGGTTACAGGACATGGTGGATTCACAGAAGATATTGAACGTCAATTTGCAGAATTCTTTGGATACGACGAAGCCATTTTTCTTCCGAGCGGGTATCAAGCAAACCTTGCAGTCGTATGGGGGCTCTGCACATCTTCTGAGACCTTATTCTACGATAAACGTATCCACGCAAGTATGGCGCAGGGACTTGCGCAGACGGGAAGCACGTTGAAAGGCTTTGCTCATAGTGACCTTACACAACTTGATAGAAAGCTGACTGCTGCTCACGCAGAAAACCCTATTGTATTCACAGAATCTCTCTTCAGCATGGATGGGGATTTATTAAAGACAGACGAGTTTGCTGCATTACGCAAGAAACACAATTTCTTTGGCGTGGTGGACGAAGCGCATTCATTCGGAGTGCTCGGAAGCAATGGCACGGGTATTAGCCGCGGCTGTACCGATATAGCAGTAGGAACCTTTGGCAAAGCGCTCGGAATGTTCGGCGCATTTATTCTGATGCCTGAAGGTTTTAAAGAATTTTTCCAAAACTTCTCATCGCCTGTAATTTATTCTACAGCGATGCCGGAAGCACACGCAGCCGCTGCTGCTGCGTTACTCAATAAACTACCTACAAAAGAACCGGAACGCGAACATCTGGCACTAGTCAGCGCGGTTCTACGTTCTAAATTGCGGGATGCAGGATTCACCATTCAAGGTGATGCGCATATAGTTTCTATTGAGATTGGTAATGAAGCGAAAGCCGCAGAAATTGCGGAAAAAATGCGGGAAGATGGAGTGCTTGCTTTTGCATCGCGTTATCCGACCGTACCAATGAACAAAGCTGTCATACGAGTAAGCATGACAGCCTTGCACAGTACTGCAGACGTACACACATTCGTCAGCAGTATCAGGGGGTGGTATGACAGAACCTAATCCGTCATTTTTCGTCGTCGGTACAGATACCGATGTGGGTAAGACAGTTGCTTCCCTGATGCTAATGCGGTTCCTGATAAGGACGGGGCACACGCCTTACTATTGGAAACCAGTGCAAACAGGCTGCCTGACCCCGAACGATGCAGGCGCGGACGCGAGCTTCGTTCTTAAATATTGTCCGGAATTACATCAGACCGCTGCTGATGCAACCGGAGTCTGCTTTAACGCTCCCAAGGCTCCATTCTACGCTGCCCGTGATGAACAGAGCAGCGTAGAAGTGGAAGACCTTCTACACAAACTGGCATATTTGCGTAAAAATAATACCTTGGTGGTCGAAGCGGCTGGAGGACTTCTTGTGCCGTTCAGCCGTACACACATGTTGGCGGACATGGTGCAAATGGCTGTCGAGCAGTTCGGTATCAAGCCCATTCTCGTTGCACGAGCCGGACTTGGTACAATCAACCACACGCTTCTTTCCATTGAGGCGTTGCATCACCGAGGCGTTCAACCGGCAGGGATAGTGTTTGTGAATAACAAGGAACACCGTACACCACAGGCGATGCTGCAGGAAAACATGGAGGCAATCTCCACATTTTCAAACTATTCTGTATGCGGTTGTATTCCGCATATTGAAGACTTTTCAAACCCTCCGGAAGAGGCAATCAATCTCTTCGAAAGGATCGTTGGCTAGGTTTACCGAATGGAGCACGGCAAACCTGCCAACAATATCGTACCTTCGTTACTCTGTGAGTGTCTTACCTATCGCCGTTCATAATATATATGAACAGCACACTGGCGGAGTAACTACTTGAGCAAAAACTATTCGCCGAATTCGCTGAGTAATGCATCCGCTTCAGGGTACATATTCAACATATCGTTCAGCGTTTCGCGACGACGGATAATACGTGCTTCACCGTTTGCCTGAATAAGAACTTCTGCAGGACGCGGACGCTGGTTGTACGGAGATGCCATTACATAGCCGTATGCACCTGCGTCGAGCATTGCGACAACGTCGCCTTCTGCAATTTCAGGAAGCTGACGATCTTTCGCCATAATATCACCGGATTCGCAAATGTTACCGACAATGGACTGTTCCATTGTTTCGGTTACTTCGCTACCACCGTCGCGGTAAATTTCCACATCATGGAATGAATCGTACATAGCTGGGCGCAAAAGCTGGTTAAAGCCAAGATCAGTGCCGGCAAAACGTTTTTCACCGTTGTTCTTTACGCTGTAACAAGTGCCGAGCAACACGCCGCACTCTGCCGCAATGTAACGACCCGGCTCACACATAAAGCGACCTGTGTAGCCTGTGTCTTCAGCAAATTTTGTAATGGTGGCATTAAATGCCTCACCAAGTTTAGCAAGATCAAGGCGCTCTTCACCTTCATACTTGTGATACGGGATCCCGAAACCACCACCGAAATCGATGATCTCAAGCTTGTTGTCTTCAGTGATCCATTCTTTAGCAATAGAGAGTAACACGCCCATTGCTTCAAGATATCCATCCGGCTCCATGAAAAGAGAACCGATGTGCATGTTCACACCACACAATGTGAGATTATGACGTGCCAAGGTAGCGCGAACGGTATCTGCTTCAGCAGGATCAACACCGAACTTGGTTTGCTTACCGCCAGTAACAACCTTAGCGTGGTGACCAGCACCAATGCCCGGGTTAAAGCGGATAACAACCTTGCCGCCAGGATTCAGCTGCCCATACAGATCCAGTTGGGAGAGAGAATCTACACTCACATATACACCTCTATCGATAGCGTACTGGAGCTCTTCAGCAGAGACGTTATTAGAAATGAACAAAATCTGCTCCGGCTTAAATCCGGCGGCAAGGTTCATGACAATTTCGCCCGGGGACATAGCGTCCACAACCATTCCTTCCTCTTGAACAACCTTGAGGAGGTGAATATTCGTATTCGCTTTCGCGGAATAGTTTGGTGTAAAGGCTGGATTGTCAGAAAGCGCCTGAACTTCACGGCAACGTGTACGTAACACGTTCTCATTGTATACATACAGCGGGCTGCCGAATGTTTTAACAAGTTCCATCGGGGTGGTATTACCGTAAAAGTTTACACTGTCAGTGTAGCTGGAGCGTACATTGCTCATGCCGAAATCTCCTGATTATATTCCGCGTATTTTAATAAGCTCAATCTCGTTCAAGAGAGCTTCGCGCATTAACGATACGAGGTGCTTGTTTTTTGAATAGAGACACTGCCCTCTGTTTACTTCGAGCGTGCCCACTATAACTTCGCTGGTATCAGCGATAATACGCACATTCTCTGCCGGTGCTTCGTTATGCATAAACACAACGCCGGAGAGGTGCGGGTCCTCATCAGATAAAATTACAACTTTCAATCCGCGCTTGATACAGTTCTCCAAGTCGGACGTAAGCAATTTTACTGTTGAAGCTGAAACAGAAAGATACACCCACCCTTTTGCCAGCAGAATCATATTCCGCATCTTATCAAGGGTATTTCCGTAACCGGAAATGGTAAGATATGGTGCTTCTTCTTCTTCCTGTTCCGGTAAATTTTCTTCTAGGAACCCTAATGTCGATTCACAAGAACGACGCAGGTTCAAAATAAGTTCTTCACGCGGGATTGCAGTGTATTTGCTGGAATCCTCGGAAGAAACAATCGCCCCGCCTTTTTCAACAAGACTGGACAACGCAGCGTATGCATTGGAGCGGGAAACACCGGAAACCTTTGCGGCTTCGTACCCTGTCATGGCACCCATTTTACAAAGAGTTACGTACATTAGCGACTCTTGCTGGGTAAAACCAAATTTCTTCAATGCCTGAATAAGTTCCATCTCTTCTCCTGCGTAGTTCTTACAAGTACCACTATTTCAGATTTCGATACCGGTCAAGTATTCGAGAGTATTTTTTTAACTTATTTACGATGCCCACAACACCTCTATCTCAGAGCATTATGCAATTCCGTTTAGTAAAAGCATAACCGATTATCAAGGGGTGTTACTTCCAACAATCCTGTTCCATATGAATGGAAACAGCAATACGATGAGTTGTCATTAATCTATTTTCTGGCTGCGTATTCCATGCATTAAAATATGTCCATGAACAAAATATCATTCCCTTGCACATCATGCCGTCCTTTAAATAAGAATTGACTTTCAAAGAGTGAACAGCCATCCTATCATACCACATTTTTAACAAGGAGACCTCCATGGCACAGGTCAAAGACGGCGATTCAGTAAAGGTTCACTACACTGGTACTCTTGAAGACGGCACCGTTTTCGATTCCTCCCGCGAGCGCGAGCCACTTGAATTTACTCTTGGTTCAGACATGCTTATCGCTGGTTTCGAAAAAGCTGTTGTAGGTATGGGTGTTGGTGACGCTACTAAAGTTACTATTCCTGCAGACGAAGCATACGGTCAGCGCAATGACGAAATGGTTATTGACGTTGCCAATGATCAAGTGCCTGAACACATCACTCCGGAAATCGGCATGCTTTTGCAGCTCGAATCCGAAGGTGGTATAATGGAAGTAGTTATTACTGCTGTGAAAGAAGATGGCATTACCCTTGATGCTAACCACCCGCTCGCAGGTAAAGACCTTACCTTCGAAATCGAACTCGTTGAAATCGTTTAATCTGATTTCATTCGAATAAAAAAAGCCCGCGTTATTGTAACGTGGGCTTTTTTGTTGCGCACTGAAATCAGCAACAGAACTCTCATACAAATATTTGTTCAAATCGCATTGCAAAGAACACAAAAAAGCCCCGTTCAACCTAAATTGAACGGGGCTTTTATTATTCAGTGAGATATGTTTACAGCAGCTTACCAATCTGAACTACAGATACAGCCACTGTGTATGCGAGCGCGGTGTTGAATACTACAGAGAAGATTGCCCATTTCCATGAGTTTGCTTCCTGTTTAATGGCAACAACTGTTACAAAACACGGTGCATAAAGAAGTACAAAAAGAAGGAAAGCGATTGCGGTGCTAGTAGTCCAGTTAGGATCCTGTGCAATACGTTCCGCAAGCGGTGCTGCATCTTCCGGATCAACATCACCGAGAGAATAAGCAGTACCAAGAGTTGATACAATAACTTCCTTCGCTGCAAAACCACCTACAAGCGCAATATTTGTACGCCAGTCAAAGCCAGCTGGACTCATTACAGGCTCCAGTGCAACACCGATTGTACCTGCATAGGAGTTTTTAAGGGTCGCTTCAGCTTGTGCGTTTTCAACAAGTTGGAGTTGTTCTTCAAGTTCCGAAACTGGTGAGCCGGAAGCGGTCGCTGAATCAATCTGTTCCTGAACAACAGTTTTCTGTGCTTCAAATGCTGCAACCTGATCTGCCGGAAGGTTCGGGAAAGTCATTGCTGCCCAGATAAGAATGGAGATAGCGAGAATTACGGTACCTGCTTTCTTAATGTACTGCCATGTACGTTCCCATGTATGGATGAAAAGGCCACGCATAGTTGGGAAACGGTACGGAGGAAGTTCCATTACGAAAGGAGTTGATTCACCTTTAATAACAGTATTACGGAGAATTTTTGAAACAATCAAAGCGCATGCCCATGCAACCATGGTGAGCAAGAACATGACCATTGCCTGATTCTCTTTGAAAAATACGCCTACAAAAAGAAGGAATACAGGAAGCTTAGCACCACATGCCATGAAAGGAGCAGTGATAAGCGTAGCAAGTTTTTCTTTAGGGCTACGTAAGGTACGTGCAGCCATTACACCCGGAACAGCACAACCACCTGCAATACCGCCGGATACGATGAAAGGCATTACGGAACAACCGTGCAGGCCGAAGAAACGGAAAACTCGGTCGAGCATATATGCAACACGCGCCATGTAGCCGGAGTCTTCAAGAATTGCGATCTGGAGGAACATAAACATAATAAGCGGAACAAAGCCCATTACGCCCCCCACACCATCAATAATGCCGGAGATAACCAAAGACTTGAGTAAGCCTTCAGACATGTTTGCTTCTGCAATTTCACCAAGCCAACCAAAGACACTTTCAAACCAGCCAACCGGTGTTTCACTAAAAGTAAACGTGACCTGATAGATCAAGTACATGATACTGAACATGATCAGCGGGCCAAGGAAACGATGTGTAATAACACTGTCAATTTTATCTGAAAGAACAACGCGATCTGCCGCTGAATCAAGACGAGTAACAACACCCTGACGAACAAGGGAAGTAATGTAGCCGTAACGGTAATCCGCAATCACAGCTTCAGGGTATGTTGCGAGAGTGCTTTCCAGATGTTTTGCTACGCTTTTAACTATCTGTTCGAGTTCTGCAGAAACAGTGCTGGTTTCACGACCAAGCTGAATAATTTCATCATCACTTTCAAGATATTTAATGGCAGTCCAACGGGACGGGTAACGGTCAGTAAGAACGCTGTTCTTTTCAATAAGAGCAACCAACTTATCTACAGCAGGATCAAGGTCTGGCCCGTATGAGATTAAAAGAGGTTCCCACTTCTTACCCTGCTTCTCTGCCGCGCATTTGATAGTGGCGTCCAGCAAACTCGGAATACCATCTCCCGTACGGGCAACAGTTTCAACAACCGGCACGTTCAGCAGCTCAGAAAGCTTATCAAGATCAATCTTCATACCTTGCTTGTTTGCTTCATCCATCATATTCAAAGCAAGAACAAGCGGAGCGCCCATTTCCATTAACTGGATTGCAAGGTAAAGGTTACGCTCAAGAGCGCCAGCGTTAAGAACATCAATAACAACATCTGGACGCTGATCAGCAACAACGTTACGCGCTACAATTTCTTCCATTGTGTACGCAGTAAGGGAATACGTTCCAGGAAGGTCGATAAGGTGAATTTTGTTATCACCAACAGTGGTGAAACCTTCTTTCTTATCAACAGTGATTCCCGGATAGTTGCCTACATGCTGACGTGCACCAGTAATAGCGTTAAACGCTGTTGTCTTACCGGAGTTAGGGTTACCAGCAAGAGCAACTTTAATCTCTTTAGACATGAACATTCCTCGTATACAGAAATTTTTTGTGGCAGATAATTTTCTTAGACGCGTTCTACAGCAATGTAGTCAGCTTCATTATTACGCAGGGAAAGTGTAAAGCCAGTAAGACGCAGCGCTACTGGATCCTTCAATGGTGCACGCCCCACAACCTCAAGCTCAGCTCCGGGAACAAGTCCCATATCACGAATTCGACGACCGAGCTCTCCGATTGCTGTAATTGCAACCACTTTAGCTTTTTCCCCTACTTTTAATTCCCGCATAGGCATTGCATTCGACATTCTGACCACCCCTTATGAAATTGAAAATCTCTATCAATTAGACCCGGTAAAAAAAGTGTGCCGTGTTCGCACACTATCGGATCTACAGTACTTTATTGTTCTTTGTGTGAAGAACAACCGCAGCTTGATTTTGTATCTTTTGAACTAGAACCGCCTGATGAACTGCATCCTCCGCAGTCGCTTCCGCAACCACAGCCGCCAGATGCACCTTTCTTCATAAAACGGCGAACAAGATAACCAGCTGCAACAGCGATAATCGCTGCTACAATAATAGCATCCATCATAGGATACCTCCGATTATTCATCGATTACACAACACTTGTTGCTTTTGCAAAATCACCTCAGAGGCGTCTTGCGCAGCAACATCAAGAGAAATTTCTCATAGTTGCTTATCTAATTATGAACACACAGAGCTGCTATAATGTGCCCACAGCCTGCGTACGTTCTTGGAGTTGTTCGTTCTCTAAAGGTTCACATTCCAAACTGCATGCAATGTCTTCACCCAAAGTGAGCAGACAATCCTTTACTCTAAAGCTGCAAGGAGAACAGACTTCAACAACCGTGCCCGGAGTTAACCCCAGCGCGCAGAGCCTACCTCTCAGCTTCGGTTCAGAGCAAAAACCTTTAATTCGAGCTTTGCAACCAGCAGGTAAAGAATTCAATTTATGCTTGCGCTTACAACATGGCATACTGTGCCCCTCCAAAACGTATTTCTAGTGAGTATGCAAATTGAAAATGATTGTCAAGGACATTGAGAATGTAATTGAAAATTATTTTCAACCAAACTCGACAATCATCCCGATTAAAAGGTTAACTGATCCAAAGAAGATACTAGCAACTGCAAAACGCAATAGAGAAAGACTCCTTGCCCCAGCCTGTTTCAAACCGTATTCTAGGATGCAGCATACCAATTCATTTCTAGCTACACTGTGAGACAACGCACAATTTTTACTAAACGCTCAATTGGTAGAAACTATAAATAATACTCAGACTCATCGAGTCAATGTAACCGCCCACTTTTTACGTAACTTTACCATCAGGACTCAATATGCCCCCGTTGCTTACTGTTCAAGGTTTAACAACTGTTTTTGATACAACAACACATGGCAAACTTACTGCTGTAGACAACGTAAGCTTCTCTATTAATGTCGGTCAGTCATTAAGTATCGTTGGTGAATCAGGCTGTGGAAAAAGTGTCACGTCGCTTTCCATCATGCGTCTTATCCCGACCCCTCCGGGGGAAATCACAAGCGGAAAGGTACTCTTTGACGGACAGGATCTGCTCGCTCTTTCAGAAAAAGAAATGCGACGCATTCGCGGCAATGCTATTTCCATGATCTTTCAGGAACCGATGACTTCGTTGAATCCCGTTTTCAAAATCGGAGAACAAATTGCAGAAGTTGTGCGTCTGCATGAAAGGCTCGGAAAGAAAGCCGCCTTGGCCCGTGCAATTGAGCTTCTCCACCAAGTAGGCATCCCTTCCCCTGCCCAACGCGCAAAAGAATTTCCACATCAACTCAGCGGCGGTATGCGCCAACGTGTAGTAATAGCAATGGCTCTTGCTTGCTCGCCTCGATTAATTATCGCTGACGAACCCACTACGGCTCTCGACGTTACTATTCAGGGGCAAATTCTGGACCTCATGCACAAGCTTGCTGACGACACTGGTACTGCTTTGCTTCTTATAACTCACGATCTCGGACTGGTGGCAGAAAACGCCGACGATGTCGTTGTAATGTACAGCGGTCGAGTTGTTGAACAAGCAAGCACTGTTGGCCTCTTCAACAAGCCTCTTCACCCATATACTCAAGGGCTCATTCGATCCATCCCGACCATTCCCCAAAAAGGCACTCCAATCCATAAAGGAATGCTTGAAACAATTCCGGGAGTCGTTGCACCACTTTATGCTCAGCCTACGGGCTGCCGTTTCCATGAGCGATGCAAACACACATTCAACAAGTGCAGAGAGCATGAACCACCATTACTCAAACCAGATGGAAATCGGGAAGTCCGCTGCTGGTTATATGAGTAAATTTAACCACTTTGCTAAATAGTTAGTGACCAAATTTGCGATAAAAAAAAAGCCCCGTCCGAAAGGACGGGGCTTTTGAATAATTAATTAAAACAGTTCTATTTAACTTCCAGAGTTAAGTAGATGCTGAAGGTAAGCATGATCCATACTAATATCATCTTGCAGAACAATTGTATGTGTTAAGGCTTCTGTTGATCCAGCCTGAGTAGCTGTAACAGTGAAGGTTGTATCACCACCACTATGGCTAACATCTGAAACTGCATACTGTTCTTCACCACTACCAGAAATCACATCAGAGAACTGAAGTCTATCATGCCCGTTCCCATAATCTTTAATAATAGTAGTCTCACCTGATTTCTGGAAATCGTCTGCAGTGAACAGGAATATGTCGTCACCAGATCCACCATTCAAGATGTCATTGTCACCAGCACCGCCATTCAGATGATCCTGCCCCTGCCCGCCGTACAGAGTATCTTCACCGCTACCACCGTACAAATGGTCGTCACCCTGAACCCCTTTCAGAGTATCATTACCGTCATCGCCGTACAGATGATCCTGCCCCTGGTCGCCGTACAGAGAGTCTTTACCGCTACCACCGTACAAATAGTCGTCACCATTTCCACCATGCAGAATGTCATCACCTCCGTGGCCATGCAGTTCATCTTGACCACCTTTACCCGAGATATCATCATTACCTTCTTTACCGTTCAGAGAATCGTCAATAGAAGATCCGTTGATGATCAGTCCTTCTGGAACATCGTGGATAGATGCTTCTACAGGGCTCAACGTACGGTCATTAAACTGTAATGATTCGACATCATATACAGTATCAATTTCAGCGCCTTTGCCGACTGTATAATAGGTATGACCAGCTTCATCAACATTCTGAGTCACAGTATAGTCGCTAAAATCTCCATCATATACAGCAACGTCATAGCCAGCACCGCCATGAAGAAAATCACTTCCGTCGCCTCCAGATAAGAAATCATTCCCGCCTTCTCCGAAGATAGTGTCATTACCACCACCGCCATTAATAATATCGTCAATGGCGTAAAGAGCTATGTCATCAACAAGAACACCGTGAGTGGAGCGACTCTGGCTTTCAAGTTCTGTGAAGGTTATCTCAGTTTGCCCACCAGTTCCTGTGAACCGAAGTGAGTATGTTTCAAATAAATTATCTGTATCATTGTTCTGATCATCACGAGTAGGAGTGACTTTAAACTCTTTACCACCAATTTTGACAATCAACACTTCATTCTGCTCTGCGCTGGAATGATCTCGAGTCAGTGCTTTGAAGGTAAATACATATTCCTGACCAGCAACAGTATCAACTTTGGTAGAAATAGCATCAACAGCTCTTTCTGCATCAATCTCTAGCACATTATTCTGGCCAGAGTTTGTACCCGGATTGTATATGCCATGAGGATTTATTTCTTTGTTGCCCGAAGTTGCTGCCCAGTTATGTGTACCGTGACCATCAAAATCTTCAGTCAAGATAGCACCATCAGCAGCACCATCACCGCCCATAATCATATTACCGAAGTCATTGCCCGTCAAAGTATCAGCATGGTTACTGCCGGTAATATTTTCAATACTTGAATAGGAGTCACCTGCTGCATCACCACCACTGCCTCTTGCATCGGCAATGCCATCATGGTTTGCATCTGACAAATCAACGTTAACAGCACTCTTGGATGCCGCGTAGTTAACAGTATCAACTGAGGCAACATCTGAACCACCGTTAAAGGTCTCTGTGGCTGCGCCAGCAAGCATTGTGTCGCTGCCGTCTCCAGCGTTAACTGTAACGCTTCCAGAGTTAACACCAGACAGGTCTATCGTATCACCACCGTTACCTGTGGCAATCGAACCAGTTACGTCTTCGCCTGAAACGATTACTCTATCTGCGCCGTCATTGGTTCTTACATCAAGTCCAGAAATGTCGCCCGCGGCATGCATGTCTACAACGTCGCTTAAATTGCCGGTTTCAACAAATGCATGAGTCAGGGAACCTGCTGCATCAATGTCAATCTCACCACTTGTTTTTTCAAATGTAGTCAAGTGCAGATCATCAACACTTACTGCAACATCAACATCCAACTTTGCAGTGGTGGTTGGATCGCTGCTTGTTGTTCCTGTAAAGCGGAATGACTCGATATCGGCGGCAGCTACATTCACACCGGAACCGGTGATGGTTGCTGCATCTGCACTAGTAATATCAAGTTTGTAATCGCCCTGCTCTGTGAGCTCGAGTGTGTCACGACCGGAAGCACTATCGGCACCACCGTCGACAGTTCCTGAAACTGTGTCGCCGGTAAGTTTTACATAGTCATCACCACCGTGGGTTCTTACATCAAGTCCAGAAATGTCGCCCGCGGCATGCATGTCTACAACGTCGCTTGAATCGCCAGTTTCGACAAATGCATGCGTCAGGGAACCTGCTGCATCAATGTCAATCTCACCACTTGTTTTTTCAAATGTCGTCAAGTGCAGATCATCAACACTTACTGCAACATCAACATCCAACTTTGCAGTGATGTTTGGATCGCTGCTTGTCGTTCCTGTAAAGCGGAATGACTCGATATCGGCGGCAGCTACATTCACACCGGAACCGGTGATGGTTGCTGCATCTACACTAGTAATATCAAGTTTGTAATCGCCCTGCTCTGTGAGCTCAAGTGTGTCACGACCGGAAGCACTATCGGCACCACCGTCGACAGTTCCTGAAACTGTGTCGCCGGTAAGTTTTACATAGTCATCACCGTCGTGGGTTCTTACATCAAGTCCAGAAATGCCACCCGCGGCATACATGTCTACAACGTCGCTTGAATCGCCAGTTTCGACAAATGCATGAGTCAGGGAGCCTGCTGCATCAATGTCAATCTCACCACTTGTTTTTTCAAATGTAGTCAAGTGCAGATCATCAACACTTGCTGCAACATCAACATCCAACTTTGCAGTGATGGTTGGATCGCTGCTTGTTGTTCCTGTAAAGCGGAATGACTCGATATCGGCGGCAGCTACATTCACACCGGAACCGGTGATGGTTGCTGCGTCTGCACTTGTAATATCAAGTTTGTAATCGCCCTGCTCTGTGAGCTCGAGTGTGTCACGACCGGAAGCACTATCGGCACCACCGTCGACAGTTCCTGAAACTGTGTCGCCGGTAAGTTTTACATAGTCATCACCGTCGTGGGTTCTTACATCAAGTCCAGAAATGCCACCCGCGGCATACATGTCTACAACGTCGCTTGAATCGCCAGTTTCGACAAATGCATGAGTCAGGGAACCTGCTGCATCAATGTCAATCTCACCACTTGTTTTTTCAAATGTAGTCAAGTGCAGATCATCAACACTTGCTGCAACATCAACATCCAACTTTGCAGTGATGGTTGGATCGCTGCTTGTTGTTCCTGTAAAGCGGAATGACTCGATATCGGCGGCAGCTACATTCACACCGGAACCGGTGATGGTTGCTGCGTCTGCACTTGTAATATCAAGTTTGTAATCGCCCTGCTCTGTGAGCTCGAGTGTGTCACGACCGGAAGCACTATCGGCACCACCGTCGACAGTTCCTGAAACTGTGTCGCCGGTAAGTTTTACATAGTCATCACCGTCGTGGGTTCTTACATCAAGTCCAGAAATGCCACCCGCGGCATACATGTCTACAACGTCGCTTGAATCGCCAGTTTCGACAAATGCATGAGTCAGGGAACCTGCTGCATCAATGTCAATCTCACCACTTGTTTTTTCAAATGTAGTCAAGTGCAGATCATCAACACTTGCTGCAACATCAACATCCAACTTTGCAGTGATGGTTGGATCGCTGCTTGTTGTTCCTGTAAAGCGGAATGACTCGATATCGGCGGCAGCTACATTCACACCGGAACCGGTGATGGTTGCTGCGTCTGCACTTGTAATATCAAGTTTGTAATCGCCCTGCTCTGTGAGCTCGAGTGTGTCACGACCGGAAGCACTATCGGCACCACCGTCGACAGTTCCTGAAACTGTGTCGCCGGTAAGTTTTACATAGTCATCACCACCGTGGGTTCTTACATCAAGTCCAGAAATGTCGCCCGCGGCATGCATGTCTACAACGTCGCTTGAATCGCCAGTTTCGACAAATGCATGCGTCAGGGAACCTGCTGCATCAATGTCAATCTCACCACTTGTTTTTTCAAATGTCGTCAAGTGCAGATCATCAACACTTACTGCAACATCAACATCCAACTTTGCAGTGATGTTTGGATCGCTGCTTGTCGTTCCTGTAAAGCGGAATGACTCGATATCGGCGGCAGCTACATTCACACCGGAACCGGTGATGGTTGCTGCATCTACACTAGTAATATCAAGTTTGTAATCGCCCTGCTCTGTGAGCTCAAGTGTGTCACGACCGGAAGCACTATCGGCACCACCGTCGACAGTTCCTGAAACTGTGTCGCCGGTAAGTTTTACATAGTCATCACCGTCGTGGGTTCTTACATCAAGTCCAGAAATGCCACCCGCGGCATACATGTCTACAACGTCGCTTGAATCGCCAGTTTCGACAAATGCATGAGTCAGGGAACCTGCTGCATCAATGTCAATCTCACCACTTGTTTTTTCAAATGTAGTCAAGTGCAGATCATCAACACTTGCTGCAACATCAACATCCAACTTTGCAGTGATGGTTGGATCGCTGCTTGTTGTTCCTGTAAAGCGGAATGACTCGATATCGGCGGCAGCTACATTCACACCGGAACCGGTGATGGTTGCTGCGTCTGCACTTGTAATATCAAGTTTGTAATCGCCCTGCTCTGTGAGCTCGAGTGTGTCACGACCGGAAGCACTATCGGCACCACCGTCGACAGTTCCTGAAACTGTGTCGCCGGTAAGTTTTACATAGTCATCACCGTCGTGGGTTCTTACATCAAGTCCAGAAATGCCACCCGCGGCATACATGTCTACAACGTCGCTTGAATCGCCAGTTTCGACAAATGCATGAGTCAGGGAACCTGCTGCATCAATGTCAATCTCACCACTTGTTTTTTCAAATGTAGTCAAGTGCAGATCATCAACACTTGCTGCAACATCAACATCCAACTTTGCAGTGATGGTTGGATCGCTGCTTGTTGTTCCTGTAAAGCGGAATGACTCGATATCGGCGGCAGCTACATTCACACCGGAACCGGTGATGGTTGCTGCGTCTGCACTTGTAATATCAAGTTTGTAATCGCCCTGCTCTGTGAGCTCGAGTGTGTCACGACCGGAAGCACTATCGGCACCACCGTCGACAGTTCCTGAAACTGTGTCGCCGGTAAGTTTTACATAGTCATCACCGTCGTGGGTTCTTACATCAAGTCCAGAAATGCCACCCGCGGCATACATGTCTACAACGTCGCTTGAATCGCCAGTTTCGACAAATGCATGCGTCAGGGAACCTGCTGCATCAATGTCAATCTCACCACTTGTTTTTTCAAATGTAGTCAAATGGAGATCATTAACACTTGCTGCAACATCAACATCCAATTTTGCAGTGGTGTTTGGATTGCTATTGGTTGTTCCAGTAAATCGGAATGTTTCTACATCTGCTGCTGTAACAGCTATACCAGAACCAGTAATTTCTGCTGAATCTGGCCCTGTAATATCAAGCTTGAAATCTGCCTGCTCTGTAAGTTCTACAGTGTCACGACCAGCACCAGTGTTAACAGTGACTTCAGCACTTCCATCTGTGTGTTCCGTTGAAATAGTAACAGTATCGTCTTCACTACCCGTAGTGACTGATAACTCACTATTCGTATGTGCTTCAATTTCGACATCAACAGATTTACCTTCAGCGGTAAAGACCTCAACGCCTTTAGCACCTTCAAGACCTATAACCTTCACATCAGAGGCATCGGTGAACTTGATAGTTTCGAAATCCACAGTTGTTATAACATGAGTGCCATCTACAGTCGTTACGACAGCCTGCTCCAAGCCGTTGGCATCAGTAGAAAGAGTTACTATATACTCCCCATTACCAGCAATCTCGAGAGTATCTTCATGGTCAGATCCAACAACACGTTCTATACTGCTCACTGTATCGCCAGTAGCTTCACCACCGGTTACAGAGGCTATTCCGTCAGCGTTCACAACGTAGGTAACACCATTACCACCATTATCACCAGCATAGGAGGCTGTATCGAAGCCTTCTCCACCAATAAGAGTATCAGCTCCAGCACCGCCTACCAAAAGGTCATCTCCGAGACCACCATTCAGTGTATCGTTCCCGGCATGGCCATACAGTTCATCGCCAGCATCATCTGTTACTGCAATATCATCAACAAAAATGCCGATATGATGCTGCCCGGTATTTTGTGATTCATGCTGACCCAACGTAATACGGGTTGAGCTATCCTTTGCTGTAAACGTAATGGAATACGTATCCCAGTCACTACTATCATTATTCTTGTAATCACTAGGTTTTACTTCATATTCATGGCCATCAATTATCACATACATCTTTTCGCCAGACTCACGCGCAGCGGCTTTAAAGCTTAAGGTGTACTCTTGACCTGCTTTTGTCGAGATATCACGAGACAAGTCACTTTCTCGATAATTTTGATCACCGTCTTTATGTGTATTGGAGTCTAGCTCTACAAAGTAATTTCGGTCTTCACCATCACCTCTATGCCAAACTTCAAGTGAAGACTCTGTGCTCCAACCATTTGAGTTAAGATTTGCATTTTCACTACCATTATTGGAACTTGAACGCACACTAGAGTCAGCCCCAAGAGCATCAAAGCTTCCATCTGGTAACAATTCGCTAGAATGTAAACCACCTAACTCAGGACCACCATTCAAAACATCCGCTTCAGTTGTTCCATGAAGAACGTCTGCTTTCGTAGTTCCAGACAAAGTAAAATCTGCATCTTGCTTATCTTCACTGAAGACAAAATCGTTGTAGTCTGTACCGCCACCATCTTCGACACGGTAAGTAGTTGAATCTGTATTGCCGTACTCTTCACCAGGAACTTTCATATTCGATACAGCATCAACCGTGTCACCATGTTCATTGGTGTACTTTACGGTGCCGTTTTCGTAAGTCATCGAGTCTAATTTGTCTTCTGTTACTCTAGGTATCAAGAAATACTCAACAGTAGCATCTTCTCGAACAGTAAATTGAAGAGTTGAACCCTCATCGATATCTTTGGAGTTATTCCAATCAGAAATCAACCAACTGTCCGTATCTGAATTAACACCAGGAGCTACAAACTCAGTTGTACCATCAGGGTATGTGACAGCTACAACCAAAGCGTTCGTCCATCCTGCGCTTTGTCCTTCAAAGGTCAACGTGTATTCTGTTAAATCGGTGCTACCGTTAACTTCAACGTCAATAACCTTTTCGACAGATGCACCAGCGTCATCTGTGGCAACCACAGTAAAAGATTCATGAACCTCCTGACCATCTATCAACTCTTTGGTTGCCTCACGGTCATTATCGAGAGTGTATGTCCAAGTTCCATTCTCTGTGTCATAGGTCAAATCACCGTACTTACCAACAACCTCTAACGAACTGTCATTATTCTGAGAATCATTTTGGTCATACAAATCTGAGGATGATGTATTTAAATCTGAAGAAACTTGATAAGTTAGCGACCCGCTGCCCCCAACCTCGGCATTCCCTTCATCATTCCTATCAGGATCTGTAAAGGTCAGGGTTCCAGTAGCAGAGCTATCACCTGCTTCCCACTGCCCGGATTCAGTTACGGTGCCAGTAATATCTTGCCCTTCAGCAAAGGTCTGTCCCGTTTCTGAATTAGTTGCTTCAGCGACCACAGGCGCATCGTTCGTACCGTTTACGGTTACGACAATTTTCTGAACTTCGGTTCCGCCATGACCGTCATCAACTGAAATCTGGAAAGTCTCATCAAAGCTCTGACCTTCGCCAAGCTGCTGAGCATTCGCATCATTCAATATGTAATCCCAACGGCCAGTGCTTACATTGTAAGTCAGGGAACCGTATTCACCAGCGAGACCACCTGCAGTAACAACGGTGGCATCACCGCCGTTAACAGACCAATTGTAGGTCAAGTCGAGACCGCCTGCAGCCTCTGCATTACCATGATCGTTGTTATCTACATCGGTAAATGTCAGGACGCCGCCAATGTCTTCAACATCGTTTTCAGGAGTACGAGCGGCCTGCTCTGTTACATTGGCAACAATTTCTTTTCCAACAAAGGACTCTGTTACACCGTCAACGGTTGCTGCTGCTACTTCCGGCGCATCGTTCGTACCGTTTACGGTTACGACAATTTTCTGAACTTCGGTTCCGCCATGACCGTCATCAACTGAAATCTGGAAAGTCTCATCAAAGCTCTGACCTTCGCCAAGCTGCTGGGCATTCGCATCATTCAATGTGTAATCCCAACGGCCAGTGCTTACATTGTAAGTCAGGGAACCGTATTCACCAGCGAGACCACCTGCAGTAACAACGCTGGCATCACCGCCGTTAACAGACCAATTGTAGGTCAAGTCGAGACCGCCTGCAGCCTCTGCATTACCATGATCGTTGTTATCTACATCGGTAAATGTCAGGACGCCGCCAATGTCTTCAACATCGTTTTCAGGAGTACGAGCGGCCTGCTCTGTTACATTGGCAACAATTTCTTTTCCAACAAAGGATTCTGTTACACCGTCAACGGTTGCTGCTGCTACTTCTGGCGCATCGTTCGTACCGTTTACGGTTACGACAATTTTCTGAACTTCGGTTCCGCCATGACCGTCATCAACTGAAATCTGGAAAGTCTCATCAAAGCTCTGACCTTCGCCAAGCTGCTGAGCATTCGCATCATTCAATATGTAATCCCAACGGCCAGTGCTTACATTGTAAGTCAGGGAACCGTATTCACCAGCGAGACCACCTGCAGTAACAACGGTGGCATCACCGCCGTTAACAGACCAATTGTAGGTCAAGTCGAGACCGCCTGCAGCCTCTGCATTACCATGATCGTTGTTATCTACATCGGTAAATGTCAGGACGCCGCCAATGTCTTCAACATCGTTTTCAGGAGTACGAGCGGCCTGCTCTGTTACATTGGCAACAATTTCTTTTCCAACAAAGGACTCTGTTACACCGTCAACGGTTGCTGCTGCTACTTCCGGCGCATCGTTCGTACCGTTTACGGTTACGACAATTTTCTGAACTTCGGTTCCGCCATGACCGTCATCAACTGAAATCTGGAAAGTCTCATCAAAGCTCTGACCTTCGCCAAGCTGCTGGGCATTCGCATCATTCAATGTGTAATCCCAACGGCCAGTGCTTACATTGTAAGTCAGGGAACCGTATTCACCAGCGAGACCACCTGCAGTAACAACGCTGGCATCACCGCCGTTAACAGACCAATTGTAGGTCAAGTCGAGACCGCCTGCAGCCTCTGCATTGCCATGATCGTTGTTATCTACGTCGGTAAAGGTCAGGACGCCGCCAATGTCTTCTACATCGTTTTCAGGAGTACGAGCTGCCTGCTCGGTTACATCAGCAACAATTTCTTTTCCAACAAAGGATTCTGTTACACCGTCAACGGTTGCTGCTGCTACTTCCGGCGCATCGTTTGTACCGTTTACGGTTACAACAATATTCTGAACTTCGGTTCCGCCATGACCGTCATCAACTGAAATCTGGAAAGTCTCATCAAAGCTCTGACCTTCGCCAAGCTGCTGGGCATTCGCATCATTCAATGTGTAATCCCAACGGCCAGTGCTTACATTGTAAGTCAGGGAACCGTATTCACCAGCAAGGCCATCTGCTGTAACAACGCTGGCATCACCGCCGTTAACAGACCAATTGTAGGTCAAGTCGAGACCGCCTGCAGCCTCTGCATTGCCATGATCGTTGTTATCTACGTCGGTAAAGGTCAGGACGCCGCCAATGTCTTCTACATCGTTTTCAGGAGTACGAGCTGCCTGCTCTGTTACATCAGCAACAATTTCTTTTCCAACAAAGGATTCTATTACACCGTCAACGGTTGCTGCTGCTACTTCCGGCGCATCGTTTGTACCGTTTACGGTTACAACAATATTCTGAACTTCGGTTCCGCCATGACCGTCATCAACTGAAATCTGGAAAGTCTCATCAAAGCTCTGACCTTCGCCAAGCTGCTGGGCATTCGCATCATTCAATGTGTAATCCCAACGGCCAGTGCTTACATTGTAAGTCAGGGAACCGTATTCACCAGCAAGGCCATCTGCTGTAACAACGCTGGCATCACCGCCGTTAACAGACCAATTGTAGGTCAAGTCGAGACCGCCTGCAGCCTCTGCATTGCCATGATCGTTGTTATCTACGTCGGTAAAGGTCAGGACGCCGCCAATGTCTTCAGCATCGTTTTCAGGAGTACGAGCTGCCTGCTCGGTTACATCAGCAACAATTTCTTTTCCAACAAAGGATTCTGTTACACCGTCAACGGTTGCTGCTGCTACTTCCGGCGCATCGTTCGTACCGTTTACGGTTACGACAATATTCTGAACTTCGGTTCCGCCATGACCGTCATCAACTGAAATCTGGAAAGTCTCATCAAAGCTCTGACCTTCGCCAAGCTGCTGGGCATTCGCATCATTCAATGTGTAATCCCAACGGCCAGTGCTTACATTGTAAGTCAGGGAACCGTATTCACCAGCAAGGCCATCTGCTGTAACAACGCTGGCATCACCGCCGTTAACAGACCAATTGTAGGTCAAGTCGAGACCGCCTGCAGCCTCTGCATTGCCATGATCGTTGTTATCTACGTCGGTAAAGGTCAGGACGCCGCCAATGTCTTCTACATCGTTTTCAGGAGTACGAGCTGCCTGCTCTGTTACATCAGCAACAATTTCTTTTCCAACAAAGGATTCTGTTACACCGTCAACGGTTGCTGCTGCTACTTCCGGCGCATCGTTTGTACCGTTTACGGTTACAACAATATTCTGAACTTCGGTTCCGCCATGACCGTCATCAACTGAAATCTGGAAAGTCTCATCAAAGCTCTGACCTTCGCCAAGCTGCTGGGCATTCGCATCATTCAATGTGTAATCCCAACGGCCAGTGCTTACATTGTAAGTCAGGGAACCGTATTCACCAGCAAGGCCATCTGCTGTAACAACGCTGGCATCACCGCCGTTAACAGACCAATTGTAGGTCAAGTCGAGACCGCCTGCAGCCTCTGCATTGCCATGATCGTTGTTATCTACGTCGGTAAAGGTCAGGACGCCGCCAATGTCTTCTACATCGTTTTCAGGAGTACGAGCTGCCTGCTCTGTTACATCAGCAACAATTTCTTTTCCAACAAAGGATTCTGTTACACCGTCAACAGTTGCTGCTGCTACTTCTGGGCGATCATTAGTGCCATGCACATCGATCACTAACTCAGATTCCGTAGAAGCTGTTCCGTCGGTTGCGCTGTATTTGAAAGTGTCATGAAGCGGATCACTTCCTATATTCAACCCCTGAACGTCTGGATTATTAGGATCAAGAGTATATGTCCAAGAACCATATTCACCTATAACAAGAGTACCATACGCCCCTTCGTATGTGCCCGGATCAAGAACCGTGATGTCTTCAATATCAAGGTCCGAATCATTGTCGAGCACATTACCGGATGCAGTTGGAACGTCGAGAATATTTGCGTTCACATCGTGGTATTCTTCAGCAGTAACTCCACCAGCATCAGCAACAACGGTCGGCGCATCGTTTGTACCGTTGATTGTTACGGTCAATGTCGCAGTATCCGAACTTAATCCATCTGAAACTGTGTAGGTTATAGAATCAGTACGAGATTCACCATCGTCCAAGGCAACAATGTCTCCATTCTGGTTATCCAGAGTGTAGGTCCATGTACCATCTTTATTAATAACGAAAGTGCCATACTGAGCGTTAGATGTAGAACCTGTAACGCTTAACGTGTCACCATCAGGGTCAATGTCGTTAGAAAGAACATTACCTGAGACGGAAGGATTAGCTGCACCGTCTAAAATATTTGTGAGTTCAGCTGCTAGCACGCTGCTGCTATCATCAATAGCAACAACAGGAGTATTTTCTACTCCAGTCACATCAGAAGAAACAAAGGCACGACTAGAATCGTCGTATGAATGGTTAATTTCCTGATTTTCAATGCCGCTCAAGGCCTCACCGAAGCCCTCCAGACTTGAAGACCCAGACCCCTGCGGAGACGAAGAGGCAGCACCCGCAGCAGTATTAATGAAACCATCGTCTCCAATAGCTTCCATTATTGCTTCTGCTGAAATCACAGTGCCGTCCTGAAGGACAACGTCTATTGGTTCAAGCTCGTTAGCAAAGCCTAAAAGCTTAACTACGGACTCATCTTCAAATGTTAAAACAAGATCGTCGCCATCTTTTGCAGCCTGAACTGAACCCAGATCAAAATCGAAAGAAACATCAAGCTCTGAACCGACAGCAACTTCACGCACTTCACCTGCGACAGGCTTTTTCACCACTTGAATATTTTTATCATTCTCTAATTGTGCAACCATGATTCCCCCCCTATGGGAAATGCGTAAGAAGCCGGAAACTTCCCCAAGCTCCAGTTCCTAAGATGTTTAAAAAACAGCTATTACTATTTATAATGTAAACATATTGAATGAAACTAACTAAGAACATTAGATTATCTAATTTTCAATAGTTTTTTTCTCTTTCTTTTCGAAAGGCTATACGTAAAATTACATTTATTTTTATATATTTCGTTTTTTTCCAATATATTAGAAAAAACTTACTAAACAACATCATGTAAAAAGTGAAAGTAAAAATTTGTAAATATCGCATTTTGTCAAAGCGTTATGCAAAAAAATTCACCTTTCCTATGGTAACAAAAAAGCGGAGGAACTAAGTTCCTCCGCTTAACGCAGTCAGTATTATTGCATGTAAATCTTACTTGCTTGACCGGCAGTCACTGCACACACCGTATAGGTACATTCTATGACTGGTCAGAACAAAACCATGCTTTGCAGCCAGTTCGTCCTGTAGACGTTCAATCTGGTCGTCGATAACTTCCAAATTTTTCCCGCAGCGCTCACAAATCAAATGATCATGATGTTTACTGCCATAACTTTGCTCATAACGAGCTACACCGTCGCCAAAATGAACTTCTTTGGCAATACCTGAGTCGCAGAGCAACTTCATGGTTCTGTACACGGTTGCCTGCCCAACAGATGGGTCAGCTTTTTTAACACGCTCGTACAATTCTTCTGTAGTTAAGTGTCCTTCGTCTTTCAAAAACACTTCTACAATCAGCATACGCTGCGGAGTAACCTTCAGGTTATTCTTTGCAATATAATCTGCAAAGACTTGAATTGGCTCTTTCATACGTCCTCGGCTTGTGTTTCACAAATGATACCGGACAATATACTTACTCAACACAAATCGCAAGCAAGCTTACTCTAACCTGCAATACTCTATAGAATCTCGCTGATATTCCAACCATTGGCTTCGGCAGCTTCGCGTACGCCGTTTCCACCAAGAACGCAGATATGCCCTGTTTCTGCCGCAGCTTGAAGAACTTCTGCGAAAGAATGGAAATGATCAAGGGTTGTCGACAGAATTTCGTCACGCATCTGCTGACGCATTGCTTCTGTGTCACCAAGCATTTTGCGAGTAGTAGCAGCAGAACCTTTTGCGTCCGGAAGCATATGTGTATCAAGGTCGCCAATGGCACCAATGATAGCTTTTTCCAGTTCTGCCTTTCCTAATTTAAGGTCCTGCAAATACGCCGCAGAACCATCAAATGCTTTCAAAGTATTTTCAAGATTCGGGTCACGGTAAGACACCTGTGCAAGAACGCCTGTGCTTCGATCAAAAGCAGCAAACGCACCATATGCACCGCCCTGAACACGAACTTGATCCCAAAGCCAGCCCATACGCAAGTGCTTGAAAATAACATTGGCGGAGCCATGGTATTTATACCCAAGCGCATATAAATCTGCCCCCTTACCTACATAGTTAACCTGTGCAGGAATAAGGAAAGCCTCGTTTGTGGTCGCAAATTCAGGCTGCCACAAAGCAGATTCTGCAGCACGTACAGGTAACGCATCGATAAAGCCTTTCACAAGACCATCAACCGCGTGAAGGCCACTTGTTTCAGCAGTAACCGAAATCAACGTCTCTGACTTTTTAAGAATAGCGGCACGAACATGCTCTAAATCTGCAAGCACTTCATCCCAGTCACCAGCAACTCTATCTGCTAACTTACGAAGGAAACCAAGATAGCTGATGCCGCCAGTCTGTTCAGACACCCAGCCGGCCACGTCAAAACAGCCACGCAAATAGGACATCACGATCATATGGCCGGAAGGAACAACACCCTGCTCAACGCGGGATTTTTCTTCCAAAACAATAGAACGGAAACGCTCTTTATTGTTAAGAGCAGCATCCAGAACCACTGTCTGTAATAACTCAAAAAGATCAGAAACTTTATCTTCTGTTGATTTACCATGAACGACAAGCTTCACAAGCGGAGTACGCTCGCTAATGGTCGTGGCGGTCACAAGGTCAGCACTGATGCCGCCAGTTTTTGCAGCAATGCGCATTCCGAGCTCAACAAAATTAAGCTTGTCTGTTCCCATTTCAGTCAAACATCTGCCCAGAAGCGGAACATACGGAAGCAATGAGGCATCCAATCCGGCAATATCAAAAGCAGCAGAAGCATATACAACGCCGTTTGTTTCCAAATCATGCGTGTAGACAGTCACACCTGAATGCGCTGCTTCCTTCTGCGGAATTGTTTTGTTTTCTGTCGGAATATCCTCAATGGTAAGACATGGAATACTTGCCACAGCTTCTTCACTATCTGGAGTCTGCTGCATTTTACGAAGAAGCGCTGTATGTTCTACAATAGAAGCCACTTCTTCTTCACTCATATTTTCACGAATGCTCGCAAGATTTTTTTCTACACGCTTTTTACGCTCTTCCTGTAAATCTTCATCTGGAACAAGCAGCACTGTGGTGCGATGATTGTTGCCGACAAGGAAGGCACTGATAAGGTCTTCAAAAAGGCGGTCGCCATTTGCAAGACGCTCTTTGATAAACCCAAGAGGCTGTTCGAAAGCAATAAGTGCCAACGGATCAGCATCATACAGCCATGTAGTTAACGATCTTACCATTACTGATAAGCCAACAGGGAAACGGCCGGAGTTGTTCTCACGAAGATCAAACTCAATGCTGTTAACAGCAGCTTCGATATATTCTTTATCGATACCGTCTTTAATAAGGCCGTTGAGTGTATCAAAAATTAACGCTTCAACAACGTCAGCATTTTCAGATTTGATGCCTGAAAGACCGGTGGAGAAATACATCTGGCGCAGTTCATTTTCAAGACCTACGCCTGTAATATCTTCACCAAGACCGGATTCAATAAGTGCCTTGCGCAAAGGAGATGCCGGCATACCGATAAGGATCTGCTCCAGCATCTGGAATGCAAGGTTAAGCTCTGCTTCAGCAGTTTCAGGAAGCAACCAGTTCATAGTGAACATAGCACGTCCCTGATGTTCACTGGTGGCAGGGCCAGCAGCATAGCCTTCCAGCAATGCAATCGGACGTTCAAATTCTTCCTGAAGTGGTACGTAAGAATCTACTTCCAGTGCGGAGAAACGCTCCAAGGTTCCTGAAAGTTTTTCAAGACGCTTTGCTTCATCATCATCGCCCCAGAAGAAGAAACGACCATTGGATGGATGGTAATAAGTTTCGTGGAAGTTTTTGAACTGCTCATAGGTAAGCTGAGGAATAACATCAGGGTTACCACCGGAATCAAGACCATATGTCATATCCGGGAACAATGACTGCTGAGAACGCTCATGCAGCACACTATCCGGCGAGCTGTAAACACCGCGCATTTCGTTATACACGACACCGCGATACGTTAACGGTTCTTCTGCCTTTTCCACATTGTAATGCCAACCTTCCTGCTGAAAAATTTGCTCATTAATCAGAGGGAAAAATGCTGCATCAAGGTACACATCAATTAAGTTGTAGAAATCCTGAAGATTGGTAGATGCCACAGGATAACAAGTCTTATCCGGATAGGTAAACGCATTCAAAAAAGTCTGTAATGACCCTTTAAGCAATTCTACAAACGGTTCTTTTACAGGGAATTTTTCTGACCCGCACAATACGGAGTGCTCCAGAATATGCGCAACACCTGTTGAATCTGAAGGTGGAGTTCTGAAGGATACGCCAAACACCTTGTTTTCATCGGCATTGTTCATAGACAGTACCTGCGCACCAGTTTTGCTGTGTTTCCACAGACGGGCAATAGTTGCCAACTCTTCCACGCGCTGTTCATCAACAAGTTCAAAGCCGAACTGTTCTGTCATTGTCTTCCTCCGGAATATCCTTTTTTCTCTCGTCTCTGCCTGCCTGCAGAGAACAGTACTCTTTATGATTCAATAAGATATAGGCAGGCTTGTCTGCCGTCCATACATTTTGTCTCTGAATCAGTATTTGTACTGTGCCCAACAAACAAATAAGCCGGCACAACTCTGCGCCGGCTTATTCCTCTCTCAATTTTGACTATGCATTATAATGTACAAAGATTGTTCCTTGCACCATGCATCAAAAAATTTTCTAGCACGCCACGTCGTTTGTTAACGCATCTGTTTCCACAGCCTGAACAACACGGTTACGGCCATCACGTTTTGCACGATACAAAGCGTTATCAGCACTCTCATACAACTCGTTAAATATCTGCGGAAGAAACTCTTCTGTCGAAGAGACACCCAGCGATATTTTAACATTGAGACTCCGACCATCCGGTAACACAATCGGCGTATGCTCGATCCGTTCTCTAATTCGCTCGGCAAGAATCATCGCACCTGCGGTTGTGGAGTTCGGAAGCAAAAGTGCAAATTCTTCGCCGCCAACACGAGCAACAACATCAACCTTACGGGCTGTTGTCTGCATTACCTTGGCAACCTGATGCAATACAATATCACCAACAGAATGTCCGTACTGATCATTTACATGTTTAAAGTGATCAATATCAGCCATCAGTAACGCTATATGCTGACCAGTTCTTTCAAACAGGGCAAACTCTTGATCCGCCCGTGTGAGCAGGTACCTGCTGTTATACAAAGTTGTGAGCGGGTCCAGCAGGCTCATTCTGGCAAAATGTTCTTCACTTTTGCTGATACAAAGGGCGAAACCGACCATAGCAAAAACACTGCCTATCGTAATGTATGTATACAACGCAACTTCATACAAGGGATTCACAGGAGTAAGTTGCAACAGAAAAGTAATACACAGCCAACCGAGCGGAGCACAAATTCCTAAAAGAAATGCCTGTCCAGCCCGTTGAAACCGGCTTTGCTCATTGATACAAAACAAATTGTGAATAATGCGCAACATCTGTTACTCCCAAGAAGAAGCTAACCGCCCTGTTGTCCGCCGTTGGAAGGCAGGTATGCCCTCGCAATTGAATGCAAATCTTCGTATTCAACACGCGATGCGATTCCTATACAAAGCTCCGTAGACATTGCACACTTAAACTGCATGTCTCTAAGCAATGCCTCTTTATTTTTTTTCAACCACTTACGGACGAATGGGACATCAAACCCGTCTATAACCATTGAAAGAGCATCTCTGAAGTAAGCAGAAGAGATAAGCGGTAATAAGCCCTGACAAGCATCCTTCCCCTGATGTCTTGCGTAGAAAATATAAAAAAGCAACGCTACAATCAACTTATCGTCAGGCACCTTGTATCCGACATCAAAGAAACGTTCCCGCCCTTTGTACTTGTCGGGCATCAAGCGCAATAGCTCTTGAGAAAAACGAATGGCTTTATCACCTTCAAGCGGCGCTTGAGGAAAATCTGCATAGAGCTTTGCAATACTTCTATGAGGATTTTCCGAAGTTGCAACATCCAGCACAGCGACTCTCATGCAGTCAAACTTACGTTCCATAGAGCTAAGCATAGATTGTGCTTTCACTTGCGCCATCTTTCGAATGGTATCTTCTGAAAAATTACCGAAACCAATCTCTAAAAGATAGCGGACATACTCTTCAGACGTATGTTGTGCCTCTTCATGAATCGGTTTGAAATTTTTTTTATTCCCTACCAGCTTCTTTAACGAAAGCCAGTACGCTGCAACGCCTTCTACAGGCATCTCCAGCAAATCAAAATCGTGTTTTATATCCGCCATACACTACACCTTCACTGTAACAATAGAGACGTCCATCCCACTATAATAGCAGTGATACCGTAGCAGTATGCTAAACGCAACACAGAAAGCGGAGGCAAAGATATTTCAACGCACCGGCATGTAGGTACGCTGGTCTACACATGCATTTTCTAAAACTTCAATAAGAAAAATGTAACACCTAAGCTAGCCATTAGCGGCATGCAGTGTTTCAACCATGGTGGAAAAAAAATCGTCTGCATGTGATGCGCTATCCAATCCGCATAATCCGCGAACTACAGAGGCCAGCAGGTGCAAATCTAAGGCAACATCAAAGAGCCCGTTATCAATGCGGCACTGATCATTTTCAACCCGCATTTTGTATACTCTTTGATCTTTATTCACTCCGTCAGAGACAACGACAGAATAGACTTGTTCTTTAGCGTCTGTAAGATACAGACGCTGTTTTGTGATGGTTCCCGCTTCATGATCATGGTACGAATTTTCAGAGCACAGCATACCTGTAAACTCCATATCAGCGCCTACATCATTAGGCAGCATGAACATTCTCATGCCATTGGATTCAGAAAGCATAGTCATCCCGAACCTCCTTAGGTGGGTAACGTTAGCTGTTCCGGCCCCCGCGGTTTTTTAGGTTTTGCTTCTACCGGTTCCGGCTCCGGATCCGGCTCCACAACCTGCTGTTCAACCTTCTCGAACAACACACCGCCCCCCTGAGCTTGCCAAAAAGCTTCAAGATCAACACGAGAGACTCTGTAGCCGCGCCCAAGCTTTGCTGCTTGCAAACTACCGTCTTTAATCGCTCTGCGAATGGTCTCTTTATGACAGCTAAGAAGTTCTGCTGCCTCACCAAGTGTGTACGTATGCTTTATGCCAATACTCAATGTTAATACCAAATGCGATTACAACGCGACATAAGATGATTCTGCCTATCAGAATATCTTTCTGTCGATTTTTAGTGAATTATCGTTAATATTATCACTTTCAATCAACTGATGTCAACTTTGCACACATCTAGAACACTCTACACAACCTATCTCTTTTTTGGAATACAGAGGTAAAATAAATCATGCATACGCAACTTTTGTTGATAATTATCGTCAAAAACCACTATTCGACTACTCAAGTACAAAAAAGAGACGTCCCGCCTCCCCACTCGAGCTGTGATGCTCAATCTTGTACAGTGTCCTCCAAACCACTTCCCCATCTCTGGCAAGCAAATTTCGCGTAACCCTCGTCTCCGCCTTTAACAACAGCAGAGACTCGTCAGCTCCCACCAAGAAATCATCAATATGAGGACACTGTTCACAAAAAATTTGAGGAGAAGCATATGCCAAAGCCTTTGCGCAAGCCGCATTACACCAATCAATCTGCCCATTTTCTTGAGCAGAGAACACTGGAACAGGTAACATATCAACCAAAGCCTTGTAGCGTGCAGATTGCTCTCTATTTTCTTGAATCTCAGTCGCCCTTCGCATTACAATGCTTAAGTTAACCCTTAGTTCTTCAAGGCTCACAGGCTTTTTAATCAAAGCAAAAGCATCACTATCAACCACCTCTTGCAATTGATCAACTGCTGTACCGCAAGTAATAAATATTACAGGCAACGCATACGAAGAATACATTATCTTTGCAGCATGTACACCAGACGTACCATCTTCAAGATAAATATCCATAAGTACCAAATCTGGTCTTTCCGCCATTGCAAGCGCTATTGCTTCATTTTCAGAACGCGCCACGCCAACTATAGTATGTCCTTCACTTTCCAGCATTGCTTTATGTAACGTTGCACTTACCGCATCATCTTCTACAATGAGTACTCGAAGACTGCACATAATAATATTACCCCATCATTGAGATCAATTTAGCTATCTATCTAAACAAGCAGCAACACTCAAAATGAACTATTAATAATATCTAGCTATATTTTTTACACAATTTCATTGCCAGATTGTATCGTAAGCAGATTCCTTTTGAATTTTCAATATGTTATTATATAATAACTGCACCAAAAATTTATTTAACTGTAGAAACAGCCCCTAGCTCACATAAAAAAAGCCTCGATAAATATCGTGGCTTTCATATAGAACATGTTTAGTCGTGCGTTTAACAATTCAAGACTATTATTTTCGTTCAAACAGCGCAGTATGGTTAGGAGGGCCAAATCCTTCACCCGGTGTATAACTGTCATGTAGACAGATTGACAAATACACTTGTGCTTTCTTTACTGACTGTTTCAACTCAAAACCATGGGCAAGATACGTTGCAATAGCAGCAGACAATGTACAGCCAGTACCGTGAGTGTTTTTAGTGACGATACGTGAATGATGTAGCCCAATCGGTGCTTCATCAGGAAGCCCCAACCAATCTACTAATTCTTCATTCGCTTCACCCAAATGCCCACCTTTAAGTAATACCGCTTTAGGTCCTAAAGCAAGAATACGCTTTATCGCCGTTGCAACATTGCTTTCACTTTCAATCTTCATCCCCGCAAGCATTTCTGCTTCAGGCTTATTGGGCGTAACTACGGTTGCTAATGGAAGAATCCGTTCGACGAGTGCGTCGACAGCATCCTGTCGTAATAGCGCATGACCACTTGTACTTACAGACACCGGATCAATTACCAACGGAAAATCCTGCTTCATAAGCACATCCGCAACACCGGTAATAATCGGGGCGGAGAAAAGCATACCCGTCTTTGCTGCTGCAATGGGAAATCCGTCTAAAACAGTCGTAAGCTGCTGCACAACAAATTCTGGATCAGGTGCCTGAATCCCCGTTACGCCCAGCCCATTCTGTGCTGTCAAAGCTGTAATAACACTCGTGCCGTATCCACCAAGAACGGCCATTGTCTTTAAATCCGCCTGAATTCCAGCGCCACCGCCCGAATCAGAACCTGCAATGGTAAGCACGCATGGATGTTTTTGCATTCTATGATCTCCTAGCGAATATAACTTATGTGCCTCCGGCTGCCTAAGAACCTTGCTTCACTATCCGTATCCATACTCTCTCATTCTTCGAGAACGGCTAAGGCTCTGAAGAAAGGTTCTTAGGGATCTCCAAAGACTTTTATTATGACTGATTAAAATTACAAGCACTATATGTCTAACAGACTATTGTGCCCGTCAGAAAAATCAGCCTTAATCGGGGTCAAGGGGACGCGTCCCCTTACGGATGCAAAGCAGAGCCTGCCCGCCGGAGGCAATAATACATCATAAAAAAAGCCCTGCCACGTTTGCGGCAGGGCTTGAATTTCTTTTAAACGACAGCGTCCATAAGTAGGTTGTCACGGTGAATTGCTTCCGTGTAGCAACTGGCTCCCATGATCTCTTCCAATTCATCACTATGTTTGCGAAGAACTTTTTTCAGATCACCGGAGGCATAGTTAGTCAGTCCCATACCAATGACTACGTCATCTTCTGAAACAACACGAACAAGTGCCCCCTGGTCGAACACTCCGTCAACACGGGTTATTCCTGCTGGAAGCAGGCTTTTACCACGCTCAACAAGCGCTTTTTCTGCACCTGCATCAACTATCACTGAGCCTTCAGGATCAGAATGGTATGCAAGCCAGAACTTACGACTAGATACTTTCTTGTTATCCGGACGAACCCACGTACCCATTTTTTCACCTGAGAAGGCACGTACAATGGCGTCCTTCTGCAAACCTGATATGATGAGTGTCGGCACACCAAGCTGCGCAGCACGACCGGCCGCAGTCAGTTTTGACAGCATACCTCCGGTTCCAACGTTGGTCTTACCTCCACACATAACCTCAAGATCAAGAGACTGAATATCTTCAATCACCTCAATAGGCTTTGCATTCGGGTCACCATCGGGATTGGATGTATACACACCCTTCGCAGAAGTCAGGTTGATGTATAAATCCGCATTCACCACATTGAGAAGCAGTGACGCTAAGTTATCGTTATCCGTAAATGCCAGCTCTGCAGTTGCGACAGTGTCATTTGCGTTTACAATCGGGATAGCACGCCATGCGAGTAACGACGCGAAGGTGTTTCGAGCATTAAGCAGTCGATGACGGTCCTTCAAGTCATCACGGGTAAGCAAAACTTGTGCAGAAATTTTTCCGTTGGCAGTGAACTCTTCATTATAAAAATGCATGAGTCGCCCCTGACCAACAGCTGCTGCAGCCTGCTTATCCGGCACGCCCTTAATCTCACAACAAGTCTTAAGAACAGTTCTGCCCGCTGCAACAGCACCGGAAGAAACCAGTACAACCTGCGTTCCGCGGTCATGCAACTGCGCCAACTGACGTGTAAGATTTTTTATAACTGTAAGGTCTACCCCCAAACCGGAGGTAAGGACAGCACTACCAACTTTAACAACAACACACTTAGCACGGTTCAGAACCTGCTCGCGCTCCTGTTCCCAATCCATGATTCACCTGCGATTTATTCTTCAGTCACCCATACAACTTCTACACTGGAGAAGTCTTCTTCATCCTCTTCTTCGTCCTCAAGATCCCACTTACGCGCGGTGTTAACCGGTGCGCTCATGTCGAGAGTATCACGAAGCTTCCACATCTCTTCAACAAGTTCTTCCACACCAATACCGTTAAGTGCAGACATAAAGTAGATAGTTCTACCATCTTTAACAGCTTGTTCTTTAAGATGCTCTACAATCTCTGCGTCAGCAAGGTCAATTTTGTTAATAACCTGAATCTGCAAGCGATCGCCGAGAACTTTATCGAATTTAACAAGCTCTTCGTTGATAAGGTCAAAGCCGGACCAAGGATCTTCAAGGTCAACGTCTTCAACGCTAAGAATATGAACGAGGAAACGGGTACGTTCAACGTGCTTCAGGAAGCGATGTCCAAGCCCCTGGCCTTCGTGAGCACCTTCAATGAGACCCGGAATGTCTGCAATAACCATACGCTGGTCAGGATCGAACTCGTTGATCATTACACCAAGGTTTGGCGTAAGAGTCGTAAATGCATAGTTTGCAATCTTTGGACGAGCTGCAGATACTTTTGAAATAAACGTAGATTTGCCAGCGTTTGGAAGACCAAGAAGACCTGCATCAGCAAGAATTTTAAGCTCAAGGCGAACCTTAACAGCGTCACCCGGTTCACCCGGCTGGGCAAAACGTGGGGTACGCATTGTTGCTGATTTAAAAAATTCGTTACCGTGACCACCACGTCCGCCGGCACAAAGAAGAATCTCTTCGCCAGGCTCGGATAGGTCAGCCACGAGCTCTTCTACACCATCTTCACGAATAGCATAGAGAAGCGTGCCAACTGGCAGATCAAGAATGAGGTCTTTACCTTTACGACCATACATCTGACTACCGCCACCTGAGTGGCCGGTTTCTGCAGCGTAGTTACGCTTTAAGCGAAAGTCGTACAGGGAGAGCAGCTTGGAAGAACCGCGTACATACACGCTACCACCGTCGCCACCGTCACCGCCGTCCGGTCCACCTTTAGGAATAAATTTTTCTCTACGGAAAGATACGGCGCCGTTACCGCCGTGGCCGGCACGAATATTGATGATTGCTTCATCTACAAAACGCATAATTAATTGCCTTACCTTAAGACTGTTGACAAATCCCCTTCTGCACAGATTCTAAACCTGTCCAGTGCAAGATACGAGAAAAAGTCTGGGCGATACATAGGAGTCCTATGTGAACGTTGTACTTTTTACAAAGTCACGCCAGTAACTATCAGCAATTATCAAAGCTGAACTGGTACTGATGCCCTAGGGGTTCGCCGCAATATGCGGCTTTGTCATCAATCTATCTTATGGTTAAATTTTTGCGAAATTGTATCGCATGTGCCCGCGGGCGTACAGGGTGAGATGCTGTATAATGGTTACGAAAATTTCGTCCACAGAAACACTCACTCTATACACAAAAAAAAGGCGGAAGCGCATTGCGACTTCCGCCTGTAAGGTCACTATAAAAGTGGATTACTCAGCAGCTGCAAATGGAACAATGCAAACGCGAGTTTTCACAGCTTTCTTGCGCATGTACTTTTCGTACTTAACTACGCCGTCAACCTTTGCGAACAGGGTAAAGTCTCTACCCATGCCTACGTTTTCGCCAGGGAAAACTTTTGTGCCGAGCTGACGAACAAGGATGTTACCAGCAAGAACACTCTGACCACCGTAGATTTTAACACCACGTCGTTGGCCGTTTGAATCGCGGCCGTTCCTGGTACTACCACCAGCTTTCTTATGAGCCATGATTACACTCCTTTCAAAAATTTACTAGGCTTCGATGCCTTTGATTTTAAGAGCAGTGTATGCCTGACGGTGACCCTGCTTTTTACGGGAGTCATGACGACGACGCTTTTTGAAGATAATAATCTTCTTGCCACGGCCATGCTCAATCACTTCAGCGGTAACTTTAGCACCTTCAACGTAAGGAGCACCTACGGAAAGCTCATCACCACCAACCAAAAGAACTTTATCGAGAATGATTTCGCTACCAGCTTCTGCTTCGAGCTTCTCAACAAAAATTTTTCCGTCTTTTTCAACACGGAACTGCTTACCGCCAGTCTCGACGATTGCGTACATAATATTTATCCTCCAAAGAAAGAAAGGTAGACTATACCTCTTTCCAAGGAAAGGGTGTCAACCTGGTTTGCTTTTTAAGAGCAATATGTCAAAAGGGAAGCAATGCCCTATCATGCGATTTCTCGATTGACAAGTATCTATTTACTCTTTTCGCTCCATTCAGCCAAGAAAAAGTTAAATACTCCGCGTTAGATCGGGCGCTGAAGACGCCCCCCTATTATCTTGCTTATTTTGCCTCTGAACATATCATTGCCGCTAAGAAAATTTATAACTGACAGCAACATACGGTTCTAGTAGTCACTAACTGAGTGTGTCTCATCTCGTGTCCGGAGAGAAGTACCGCACCAAGGCCCTCCCCCAAGGCTTTTCTCTCCGGACCCTGCAAGCAATAGGGATCGATCCTTATTTCTATATTTGATAGCCCCGATCATGATCGGGGCTATTTTTTGTTCTTTAACCTGCACGCGGTGAAATTATACACCGGTTAAATATCTACATGAAAAAATGAGAATAAAGTATCCGCCCCGACACGGCACTTTCCGAGTGCAATACAGCCACGCTCTGTATTAATGAAGCACTTCCAAAAAACTTACGGGAAAATCACAAAGATATTTTCCATTCGAGCCCCCGTTCAAAAAATACTTTTCTACTTCCCACCCGACATATTCCATTTCATCACTATGACTTTTTCTCACCAGTTTGTTTGCAATATTTCACTTCCACTCGCCAATCATCCATATGATCTAAAATTGAAATTTCACATCCCGAGTTCGTCATTTCAATTTTGCCACAGAACATTGCGTTACAAAAAGTCTATATTTCCCATAAACGAAGTGAATATATCCAGACCCGATATGAGGTTGAATGCGTTACTCCTATGAAACAATGCCACTTCGTAAAAGAAAATAGGCCAATCGCAGCAACCCCCTGTACAATGCGTGCATGGAAGCTGTTACATTACCGCCAGATGCACTTTTTTGAACTCACCAACTGGATGGACAAACCTATCGCACTGATTCTTCACTCAAAAAAAACTCCACACATGAAAATATCATGTAAGGAATTCAATCTCTGCGTTTTTTTGCTGAGAAACGCAAAACACACCACCTCTTAATAACTATTTTTTTTATTTGAATAAACAACACATGTAAGACACACAACGCCTTGCCTATGCACGCAGAAAAACACTTTATTGTAAGCATCATATCAACCTGATGCAGTAAAGCATCACAACGCACAATAGTGAAATGCTCACTCATTTTTCAAGACTAGTTGCTTATCCAAATAATAATCATACATTCCTTTCCTGCTGTGTCTCATTGATACACTAAGCAGGAAACCGCTTCCAAAGCGTGAAACACGTAGTAACACAGTTTCATTTTTTAAAACAAAGATATTCAATATTTTCAATTAAATAGAAACAAGCATGGCAAAACCTATGAAACTATGCGGGTTTTACTGCTTGCATCTTGAAAAAAATAGCCGTATCTAACACTCACATTATTGAGGTGCAGCACTGTTTGTTCCATACAGACAGATGCCGACCCAAACGGAAGTGACTAACTCCACTTAGCTCTCTCATCGTTACACCCGATAATAGAAATTTGTAAGACCCGTGCTCTTAGTGGCCTTAGTATAAGATGAGATACGATAACGAATTTTCTACTAGGCATATCCGGTTCTTCTCCACTTACCGGATAACCGCACACTAGACACCTGTCTAACATTTAGCCCGCTTTCGTGGCAGAAAGCGGGCCTTTTTATTGTCTAATGTTCATCGAACAGCATTGACTCAATTGCATCCATCACATCACCTTGCCTCTACATACTCAACGTGTTTTCACACAAAACAGTGCAACGCCCTACGTAGATTGCATCGCTTAAACACGCTGTATCTATTCAACACTGACTTTTTTGCATGCAAAGACGCTCTGTTTTCATTTACTGCACTATTGTTCCATTCTTCCGATAAGACCAACCAAGCTTCAAGCCTGCAACAAATATTCCTATAGCCAATGCACCGAATGCAAAAACGGTATCTCCTATAATACGCATCCATCGCAGCAGCGCCATGAGGTCTGTCTGTAAAAACTCTGCGGAACGAGCATACCAAAGACCATGTTCGACGCTTGCCCATGTCTGCAGCAATCCCACTGGGAGCAAAGACAACAACACTTCAAGTATCAATCCAATATTCAATGCCCAAAATCCGAACATCAAAATATGTGTATTCCATTTGCGACCTGGATCGTACGCTTTGAAACAGAACAGCATTAATGCAATGCCTAAAACTCCGTACACACCAAAGAGTGCTGTATGAGCATGCACCGGAGTCGTATTGAGTCCCTGCATATAATATAACGCAATCGGCGGATTGATAAAGAAGCCAAATAAGCCAGCCCCTACAAGATTCCAGAAGGCTACTGCAACAAAGAAGTAGATGATTACACGATAATCCTGAACCCAACCCTGAATTTTTGCGATGCTCAGATTCTGCATGACTTCAAATGCAATCAATATGTACGGAACAACTTCTAAAGCACTGAAGACTGCCCCAAACGAAAGTACAGAAATGCTGGTTCCCGTAAAGTAAAGGTGGTGAAACGTGCCGATGATACCACCTGTAAGAAATACGATTGTGGAAAAAATGACGGCAAAGGTGGCAATTCGAACGCGCAATAATTGTAACCGAGTGAACAGGAAGGCGATGACCACAGTTGCAAACACCTCAAAAAAGCCTTCAACCCACAGATGAACAACCCACCAGCGCCAATATTCTGCGATGGCTAAATGTGTCCGCTGTTGCCACATCAAACCAGCACCATAAAACAGGGCGATCGCCGCTGTGGAGAGTAAAAACATAATGAGCAGTTGTCTGGAGTCATTCGACATTTTTACTGCCGGCCACAGCGCACGAGCCATAAGGAAGAACCACAAAATCAAGCCAATGAATAAGAAAATTTGCCAAAAACGACCCAAATCAACATATTCATATCCCTGATGGCCGAACCAAAAGTTCATGGAAAGCCCCATCTCCTGTCGGGTTGCGTACCATGTCCCAAAGAGTGTCCCTGCAACAATAATGACCAGACATACAAACACGAAGTTTACTCCTGCACGCTGCCACGGCGGTTCATACCCCGATACTGCAGGCGCTAGAAACAACCCTGTTGCCAGCCACGCTGTTGCAATCCAGAAAATTGCGCATTGAAGATGCCACGTTCGAGTAACGGAGTATGGAAGATAATCAGCGAGAGGAATGCCATAAAAACCCTGCCCTTCAACTCCATAATGCGCTGTAACAGCACCCAGTCCGATTTGTAGCAGAAAAAGAGCAACAACGACCCAGAAGAACTTTATTGTCGCCCGCATGGACGGCGTCGGCTTAAGAGGAAGGAGAGGGTCTGTGTCCGGCGGATTCGGATCGCCACCATGTTTTTTATTCAACACAGCGTAGTACCAGGCAAGCAAAGCAATACCTGATAAAAGAAGAACAAAACTTATCACCGACCATACAATAATTTCACCAGTCGGCCTATTGGCGATTAACTCTTCAGCAGGCCAGTTGTTTGTGTATGACACGGGAGCAGCCAGTAAGCCTCCGGCAAGTGCAGCTTCATTTACGACGTCTTGTGGTCGGGCTGCTGCACATGCCCAACTTGCCCAGAAAAAAAAAGCCCCAAGCTTCCTCAGACGCTCTTTTCCTTCTAACGTATTATTCGCTATAGCGTAGGCTTCCCGCAGTTCATGGGGGCTTTTACCTGCATCCGCAAATGGCTTTACGTCTGCATCAAACTCCATCGCATCAGAAAAGATCGCACCGTAATAGCGCGTCATAGCTTTTGCGGCTTCAACTCTATCCTGAGAAAGAATAAGGCGACCGGTAGCTTCGTCATATGTATTGGTTCTAAATTCTTGAACAAGACGTGCCCGCAAACTTGCCTGCTCAGGAGGAGCCAGCGAGACATACGGACGGTGGAAAGATAATTTCGACCACATTTCCAAAGTGTACAGGCTCTCACGGTGCAACCAGTCAGCTGTCCAGTCTGGAGCAACATACGCGCCGTGCCCCCATACTGACCCGACTTCCTGTCCCCCCATCGACTGCCAGATATTCTGGCCATCCAGAATATCTGCGGCTGAATACAGAATTTCTCCTGTCTCTGCCACAACTGTATCCGGAACAGGAGGTGCCGTTTGATAGAGTTTTACGCCCTGCTGAATAAGCACGGCAAAACCGATTGAGACTACAATGCCTAAGATCACCCAGAGCTTTCTGTTTCCAGTCTGATGCTCCATGTGCAACTCCCGTCAACGCCACCGTCCCCCAGTCCGGCAACATCAACAGTGTATACTTTTACTTCAACCGCACAGTCGAACTATACTGCACAATTTAAGTTAGGGATAGGATTGTTCCTAATATTTCGGCTATTTTTCTTAAGAAAAGATTCTGCGCGTACAAAAAATACTACGACAATAAAATCAGTTGCGAATGCACGATGCAACACGTAAAAACAAATCCAGATTATCCCGACGAATAAGGAAAGAATTTTATGAAAGGCATTATCCTCGCTGGTGGCTCCGGCACCCGACTATACCCGATCACACGCGGTGTATGTAAGCAATTGCTGCCGGTTTACGACAAGCCGATGATATACTATCCGCTCTCTACGCTTATGCTCGCGGGCATTCGCGAAATTTGTATTATCTCCACTCCTGAAGATCTTCCTCGATTTAAAGGAATGTTCGGAGATGGTTCCCAACTTGGATTGAAACTCGAATACATAGAGCAGGCAAAACCAGAAGGTTTGGCGCAGGCATTTATTCTTGCTGAAGACTTCATTGGTGATTCTTCTGTCAGCCTTATCCTCGGTGACAACCTTTTTTACAGCGACGGCCTAACCGAAATGCTGGAACGTTGTGCCGCTACAACACACGGTGGAGTCGTGTTCGGATACCACGTACAAGATCCTGAGCGCTATGGCGTTGTGGAATTCGATGCAGACTTCAACGCTTTGAGTGTTGAAGAAAAGCCTGAAAAACCACGCTCTTCTTATGCGGTTACCGGCTTGTATTTCTTTGACAACCGTGTTGTAAAATTTGCCAAACAGGTCAAACCATCACCACGCGGTGAACTTGAGATAACTGACATTGTTGATATGTATCTTCAGGAAGGAACTCTTAAAGTGGAAGTGCTTGGACGAGGCATGGCATGGCTGGATACTGGAACATTCGATTCCATGCAGCAGGCATCATCTTTTGTACAAACAGTACAGAATAGACAGGGTCTGAAAATTGCCTGTATTGAAGAAGTAGCATTTTTCAAAGGCTACATAGACAAGGAGCAGTTACGCGCTCTGGCTCAGCCAATGCTGAAGAATGATTATGGCCAATATTTACTGCGACTCGTAAATGCGTAAGGCGCTAAAATAAAAAAAGAAAAAAACCGTTACGTAATTGCCAGTACGTGACGGTCTTTTTCTTTGTAGACATAACTTGTCGGATACAGCCAAAAAACGGGGCATCCTGTAATCGAAATTCTAATGATCGAGATGTTCGCCTTTTTTCACGCGATAGATCGCAGTGGAAAAAATGACCACAAAGTAAATAAAAATAAGGCCAACGCCCACAAAGCCCTGTGGGGTTGAGTGCATCATGCCTTCAAACAGCTCACCTAACATAGCTCCACTCCTTTACTCTTTCCTATAACCCCTGCAACGCAAAAAAAGTAGTTGCGCTATTTAGTAAAAATGTCAAGATCAGTTTTGCAAAACCAACAATACTTTTTTGCCGTGATCCCTTGTGGCTCAAGGCATACTATTTCTTTATAACCTTTTCTCCTATTTTTCATCTTACCGGATTTCATATGACAACCAAAGACTCACAGTTCGCTACGGGCGACATCCTTACCGTGACCATCGACGCGCTCGCAACTGGCGGGAAAGCACTTACACGTTTAGACGGCATGGTAATCTTCATGGACAGAGGTCTCCCCGGCCAAACCGTTGAAGTAAAGATTACTAAAAAGAAAAAAAGATTTGCAGAAGCAGTAATGACTAAAGTTATTACCAATGCTCCTGACCAAATCACTCCGCGCTGCGTCCATTTCGGCACATGCGGCGGCTGCCTCTGGCAGAATATGGAATACAAAAAACAGCTCGAATGGAAAAAACGTTTCGTTTCCGACAGCCTCAGCCGTATCGCTGGCACTCAGGATCTCGAAATTAAAGACACCATTCCGTCTCCTGATACGTTCTACTACCGCAACAAAATGGAATTTGCTTTCGGCGAAAAACAGGGCAACATCACCCTCGGAATGCGCCGTTACGCCACCCACAACGTCGTAGACTTACAGGAATGTTACCTGCAGACAGAGCATACAGTAGAAATTCTTGCTCTCGTTCGCGAATTCGTAAACGCAACCCCTGCACTTACTGCATACGATGCGACTGCTCGTCACGGCTACCTGCGTTTCCTCGTTATTCGTGAAACCAAGCACACCAACCAGTGTATGGTGCAGGTAATTACCGGCAAAGACACCACCAACAGCGATTCGCAGCACCGCGCTATTCGTCAGCTTGGTCAGCTTCTTCAGGAACGTATGAATGTAACCACATTCATCCACTCCCTGCGCACACACACTTCACAGGTTGCATACGGTGAAAAAACATATGTTGTACTGGGACAGAAATCCCTTACCGAGGTTTTAAACTTCGAAAACGGCATGCGTTCCCTTTCCCTTGCATCCCATGCAGACGGTTTCTTTCAGGTAAACACAGATGCAACAGCACGCCTTTACGGCACAGCCATTGACCTTGCAGAGCTTACCGGCACTGAAAAAATATGGGATCTCTACTGTGGCGTAGGCGGACTCGCTCTTGCTGCTGCTCCTAACGCAAGCGATGTTTTCGCTATGGAACTCAGTCCGCAGGCAATTTCATCAGCAAACGAAAATGCGCAAATCAACAACATTGAGAATGTTCGGTTTGTCAGCGGTGACGTACGCAGCGCCCTCAAGGATGAGAAATCCCAGCCAGACGTTGTTTTCGTTGACCCTCCACGCTCCGGCATGAACTCGGAAGTTGTGGAACTGCTTATGAAACGCGCGCCAAAACGCATCATTTACGTATCCTGCGACCCTGCAACTCAAGCACGCGACATTGCCACATTGAGTGGTCAATACACAATTTCAGCTGTACAGCCTGTAGATTTATTCCCGCAGACTGCACACATTGAAAACATCGTACGCCTTGACCTTACCGACTAAAATATAAAGAAAAAAAGAGTGAAACAACTTGTTTCACTCTTTTTTTTATGCCCAACGAACCACCATTCCTCCCTGTAGCGTTCTAAAAATCATCAGCTCCCTTCAGACCAAAATCGAGTTCATTTTGCACTTTTTTCATCCCTCTGTTCAGGAGTAAAAGTGTTGCAGGAGTTACCCGACAAGTACAATTGTTTGCATACTCAACCTGCTTGTTTTGTGTGAAAAAAAGAACAAAAAAGCAGCTTCATAAGTTGACGCAAAGTATCGTGCGTGATAACTCCAAATCAACTTGTGAACGATTGCACGAAGTGGTCCAGCTTACGCAGCACTTTCGCATGCTAAGGGAAATCATTTATGGTCGTTAAGAAAGACAAGGGAGCTAATCCCGGAAAATACGTTGATACCATGGGAACAGTCGGAACGATTGGTCTACACATGGTGTCTCACCCCGCTGTGGGGGCGGTGGCCGGTTATTATCTGGATGATTGGTTAGGAACGAAACCTTGGATGTTCATAGTATTTTTGATTCTCGGCGTAATTGCCGGTTTCAGAGCTGTGTATGCTGATACTAAGAAGGTAATGAGGAATCAGGAAAAAGAAGAGAATGAAAGATTTAAGCGAAAAGATTGAAAAGCGTCTGTACTTCAAAGGATTCAGACTGCCTGATATCCGATCGATTCTTCGGATCCAGATTCAACTCTGCGGCATTGCCATTGTTACAGCACTTTGCACGGTCTGGTTTAGCGTGTGGCCAATTACATTTGCAATTGGGGCAGTAATAGCCACGTTAAGTTTCTTTTCGATTGCCAAGTTCATACAGCAAATCATCTTGCAAGAATATGATCGAAGCATGCTGACAGGAATGCTATTCAGATTTTATGGTCGTCTTCTTATAGTCGGAGTGGTAGTTGCCGCTTTGATTGTAAAGGTACACGTTCCTATGATGGCACTTGTGGCCGGTTTGGCGACAAGTATGGTAACGATGCTCATCTGGATGATTTCCAAACAGAATGAGCGGAAAACCAAGGAGGCTTAGGATATGGCAAGTGGTTTGCCTCATCCGGTGCTGCTCGCGCCTGCATTAGGCATGGACAGCATTGAAATCATGGGGAAGGTAGTCAATTTCAGCCATGTGTTTTACACATGGATCGCTATGGCGATTCTGTTTACTTTGGCCTTCCTTGTACGTGGACAAATAAAACTTGTTCCCGGAAAGTTACAAAACGTTTTCGAGGTCATCATTGGCGGTCTCGAAGATTTCGTTGTGAGCAACATCGGTGAAGACGGAAGAAAAATTTTCCATGTCCTTATCGCTCTGTTCCTCTTTATTATTACAATGAACCTCATGGGCCTTGTGCCGGGCTTCGATGCCCCTACAGCGAACGTTAACACGAACGCAGCAATGGCTCTGTTTACTTTCGCTTACTACAACTGGGTAGGCCTCAGACGATGGGGTCTCGGTTACATCAAGCACTTCTGCGGTCCCTTCTGGTGGCTGTCTCCGTTGATGTTACCGCTGGAACTTATTTCTCACTGTGCTCGTCCACTTTCTCTGACACTCCGTCTTTTCGGTAACATCAGAGGTGAAGAAATTGTTCTGATCCTGTTCTTCCTGCTTGCACCTATCGTAGGTACTATTCCGATCTACTTCTTGTTCGGTCTTGCTAAGTGCTTGCAGGCATTTATTTGGTTCATGCTCAGCATGATCTACCTCAAAGGCTCACTCGAACACGCGCATTAGTCCGCATGTTCAGGCCTTATTACCGGGGGAAATGGTCTTTGACCAACTAACATAAAATAATTTTAGGAGTGTTTCAAAATGCGTAAGTTTCTTATGATTGCTCTCAACACCGTTGCTCTGATCTCCATCGCAGCTGTAGCATTCGCATCTGATGGTGCTAACACCTACGGCGACCTCGTATACTTTGGTGCTGCACTCGGCATGGCTATTGCTGCTGCTGGTTGTGGTATCGGTCAGGGTCTTGGTCTGAAAGCTGCTTGTGAAGGTACTGCACGTAACCCAGAAGCATCTAACAAAATTACCGTTGCTCTTATTCTTGGCTTGGCATTCGTAGAATCCCTTGCTATTTACGCTCTCGTTGTTAACCTTATGCTTCTTACTGCATAGGACCACAACTTGCCTTTTAGAGGAGGCCGTTATTGCGGCCTCCTCTTTTTACTTTAACCCATGAGAATTATTTCACAAATTTGGAGCGTTCATGCCTCAACAAAAAAGTGAACATATCCCAAGAGCGACCATTCAACGTCTGGCCGTATATGTTCAAGTGTTGGAAAATCTTCAGCGCGAAGGTACTGAAGTTATTTCCTCAGAGCCGCTTGCAAAAGCGTGCAATGTTAACGCTTCACAGATACGTAAAGACCTTGCTTACTTTGGCGAATTCGGTGTGCGTGGTGTTGGTTACTACGTCAAGAATCTCATCGCCTCTATCACTAGCGCTCTTGGTGTTGATAGAGAATGGAGAACCGTCCTCGTTGGCGTAGGTAACCTTGGTAAAGCTCTTTTAAATCACAAAGAGTTCCGTCTTCGCGGTTTTAATATTGTTGGCGCATTTGATTGCGACCCATTCAAAATTGGTGAAGAAGTATCAGGCCTAGAAGTTGTTTGTACTAAACGTTTACGCGAAATGATTGGCGATAACGGCGCCGAAATTGGTATCATTACCACTCCGCCGGAACGCGCTCAGCGTGCTGCTAACCACCTTGTGGAAGCAGGCATTAATGGTATTCTTAACTTTGCTCCGTCCCGCATTACTGTGCCGGATCATGTAAATGTTGAATACGTAGATTTTTTCCACCATTTGTACGCACTTTCATTCAATATCACTCATCCGAATACTAAATAGTACATTTGGAAACGTATTAGATTACAGCGCTCGCTTACCGGTCGAAAATTTTTTTCCTTTTTTACCCCGTATACTGTTGTGTACGGGGTAAAAACGTTATGATGAGGTCTGGTTTTCTACTTTCTGGAGGAAAAACATGTCACTTAGCTTTTTTCTACTCACAGACTTTGGAAGTGCAGATCCCTACGTTGCGCAGATGAAAGGTGTGCTCGGTACACTTGCACCGCAGCATCAACTTATCGATATCACACACGACATTGCGCCCTACAACATAGCGCAGGCAGCATACTTCCTAGACTCTACTATTGTGCATCTACCGCCTCACTCTGTTACCATTTGCGTTGTTGATCCGGGCGTAGGAACAACCCGCGACATTTTGTGCATGGTATTAGATAACAAAGTTATTCTCGCACCAGACAATGGTTGCTTATCATTCCTTCACGCTCGTTTTCCTGATGCATCTATTTACCGCATCATGCAGCACAATCTTCCTCTTGAACATACATCCCACTCTTGCACTTTCCACGGTAGAACACTGTTCTCCCCGCTAGCAGCCGATCTTGCTCTTCATATTGAACAAATTCCATCCTATATAGAATGCACCAGTCCTGCACCATTCAGTAAAAATTCTACGCAGGATTGCAGGCTGGAAATATTTCCGCCACAACCTACGAAGACTGATTCTATTTTAATGCCGTACATGAAGCGCTACGGACATCCTCTCACAGATACTATTGTCACTTTGCCGGAGTATATGGCAAAAGAGCACGACAATGTTATTGAAACTCATGTGCTGCACATAGATCACTTCGGCAACATTATCCTCGGACTACCAAGCGAAGCATGGCGCAAACGAATTGCGAACGGTGGAGAACTTACTCTGTACACACAGACAACCCGCCCGCTCAAATTCATCTCCGCATATGCTGATCTGACAGAGAATCAAATTGGTGTCATCTGCGGTAGTCAGGGATATTTAGAAATTGCTTGCAATATGTGCTCAGCAGCGCAGTTCATCAACCTTAAGCTTGGCGAACTCATTAAGATAGCTCTCTCTGATCCGCCTGAGATGTAATAATGCTGACTCGATTCTGGACTGAATATATGACGGCGCTCAGTTTTATGACGCGCCTCGGTTGCGCACGTATGTACTCCAATGAAGAAATTGCCGCCACAATGCGGCAATTTTATGCTGTCGGGCTCACAGTAGGTGCACTTATCACCCTACCATTCGCACTCGGTGCGTTTTCTCAACATCCTTGGATACAAGCATGGCTGTGGGTATTTTTATCTATATGGGTAACACGTGCTCTTCATTGGGACGGGTGGGCCGACATCTGGGATGGGTGGGGAAGCTGTGCTCAAGGTAAGCGATTCTGGCAAATCGTCAAAGACAGCAGCGTTGGCGCATTTGGCGCCATTGCTATGGTCATCGGAATTCTCGGGCAAACGCTGCTTGCACACGAGTTATTCCTACTCGGCAACTGGCAGGTACTTATATTTGCCCCGATAGCCGGACGCGTAGCAGCTGTTGTTTTGGGTGGATTGGGCGATGCACCAGAAGCGTCTAAACAAGGGCGGCTTTTCCTTCAGGGCGCCACCCGACCTACCATTATGATACAGACAGCACTCACAGTTATCACAGGTTTCTTTCTTTGCGGGTTCCTTCCAACCTTTTATACAACCCTGCTCTGCGCTTGCCTGCTCTGGTCATATCTGCGACTGGCAAAAGTACAGGGCGGCATAAACGGCGACTTCCTTGGTGCTGCTGTTGTCGGCGGTGAACTTGCCGCCATGCTAGCTTATCTTATGTGATTTCCACTTCTTTCTATCATATCTTGCCAACATCCCTCATCCCGGTCACTTCGGCACGGAACATGCTATAGCCAGTATACATCTAGGTAACATGTCATTCAGTTGACACTACTAGGAAGGTTTATGGCACCATTCAAATTCAAGTTGCAGCAGGTGCTCGAATACCGAACGCAGCTGGAAGATCAGGCTAAGCTTGTGCTTTCTGAAGCGCAACGCAAGTACGAAAAACAAGTACGACGTGTTGACGGATTACGGGATTCCCTTGCCGACAATCTGACGCTCATGAGCACAACTTCGGACCCTGCTCAAACATGGATTATACGCAATTTCCTGCAAGGTGTGCGTCAAGATATTAGCACAGCTGAACATCGTCTGCTTACTATTGCACAGGAACTGCATTCTGCACGGCAAGATTTGACTGAGAAAGCTCAGGAAAAGAAGCTACTGGAAAAACTTAAAGAAAATCAAGCAAAGCGGCACGCACATGAAGAAAAGACCAAAGAACAACACCAGCTCGACGAAACAGCAACCCTTAGGTTCAAAGCTCAAGCTTTCTAAAATCTGCAAGCTTCTTGGTTGCGCAATTCTGTTCAAGCTCATTCTCGTAGGCTCTATTGTTTTCGATGCTGACTCACAGATTGCTTCTATTTTGCCAACAAGTACTACAGAGAACGTAACAACCGTGGCAGAAAAGGCTTCACTCACACTTGAAGAACGCTTCGCGCAGGTCAAACAGAGCTTGCCAACGTCTCCGGCAACGCTTACTACCACCAAAGCGCATGCAGAAGAAAAAGAAGCCCCCAAAAAGCCTGCTCCAGAGCCCAAAGTTGAAGAAGATTCCATGACTCGCGACCTGCTCAAAACCAAACAGGTTGAACTGAACAGACGCGAACAGGAACTTTCAAGACTTCAGGCAACCATCGATGGGAAACTTGCCAAATTGCAAGCCCTTGAAAAACGTCTTCAGTCTATGCTCAGCAATGCAAAAGAGACTCAGGACAAAAAGATGAAGCATCTTGTAGACGTGTATTCCAACATGAAAGGAAAACAAGCTGCACAGGTTCTTGAATCCCTCGACGAACAAATTTCCGTTAAAATTTTGGCTGGCATGCGCGGACGAAAAGCAGGTGAAATCCTGACATTTGTTAGACCGGACAAAGCAGCACGTTTTTCCGAAGCGCTGACAAATATGCAGTTACCATTTGAGTAGAGAATGCCTCGCATAAAAATTACTGTCGCCTATATCGGTACAAACTATGTGGGATGGCAAATTCAACCTCCTAGGGTTGAACATCCACAGCCGACTATCCAAGGCGAAATTGAAAAAATTCTGACCGCTGTCACCGGCACTCTTGTTAGAGTGCATGGCAGCGGTCGCACTGATTCCGGTGTTCACGCGGACGCTCAGGTTGCGCATTTTGATCTGCCGGAAAAATGGGCACATGTTAACTGGCAAAAGATTTTCACAACAAAATTGCCACACGATATTGCTGTAACAAACGTTGCCATCGTAGATGACGATTTCCACGCGCGTTTCGATGCTATCGCTAAAAGCTACACCTACACCCTGTGGCTTAATAAACATTATATCTTGCCTGCCCGTTATCCATTTGCATGGAAGATAGGCTCGCTGGATATTTCTGCAATGGAAGCTGCTGCAACCTATTTATTAGGCGAGCACGATTTTGCGACCTATCAAAATGCCGGGACTGAGATTACAAACACTGTCCGTAACATTACTAGCATCACCCATTCGTGCCCAGATTACGCACAACATGATATTTTACCGGATGAGCTTGTCTGGACATTTGAAGCTTCCGGATTTTTAAAACAAATGGTTCGCAATCTTATGGGAACCATCGTTGCATGCGGAAGACATAAAATTGCACCGGAATCCATACCGGAGATCCTTGCAGCAAAAGACAGAACTGCGGCACCTGCTACGGCACCTGCATGTGGACTGTCCATGCATAAAGTCTTCTACTAAACCACACTACATCCCCGTCCTGCCTGCACTTCAGGCATATCCCAATTCTACCACGCGCCCTTATTTCTAATCTTTAGAAACACGAGAAGGCCGGATAAATCCGGCCTTCAGTTGAACACGCATAACCATTTGTCCAAGATACGCGCACCGTGCCCTCTGCACAGTATGGAATTACTGTACGGTTGTTGATGCATTGTAGCTATTACATTTTTAATGATAATCACTAGCTACGTGTAGCTTGGCTCTTCTTCTTTGACGATTTGGAACGCTTTGTTTGATTTTACCGTACCACAAATTCCCTGAAATTTCTTAACGCCAGCAATTGTAGCTTCAAGCAGATCGTCTGTGTCTGTGTCCAATAGAAGGACGTCGCCGATTTTAAGGCGAAGTAGCTGGTTACCTGTAATCTTTGATTCGCCAAAACGAATTTTCATATCTACAGGAGTCTCAAGCAAGCGCTCTTTAAGGCGGGAAACCCAGGCATGGTCAACTTCCAGACGTTCTGTCTGGAAACTTGCATGCAGCTTGGAACGAATTGGTTCAATGGTTGCGTATGGTAAACACATAACCATCGATCCGATAGCGCTTTCCAGCTCTACCTCAAAGGTAATGACAACTACTACGTCACTCGGTGGTACAATTGCCGCAAACTGCGGGTTAATCTCAGAACGTACAAGCTCCAGATTAACTTCGTGAACAGGACGCCAGCTTTCTTCCATGTTATCCAGCGCAATCTTAATAACGCGGTCAACAATGGCTTGCTCAATCCGTGTAAATTCACGACCTTCAATTTTTGGCTGACTACCCGCACCGCCGAAGAAGTTTTCTACCAGCGCAAATACAAGTCGGGAGTCGACAACCACTATGGCGTTACCACGTAGCGGTTCCATTTTAAAAATATTGATACTTGTCGGAACAGGCAAGGAACGCATAAAATCGCCGAATTTCGTCATATCAATCGAAATAGGGTTCAATTCAACACGCTTACGGACAGCGTTTGAAAGTGCGTTAGTGCACAGACGTGAAAAGCGGTCGTTTACAATCTCAAGAACTGGCATACGGCCACGGATGATCCTGTCCTGATTGGCAAGGTCAAATGCCACAATACCAGTTTCATCTTCTGGAATATCCGATTCACTTTCGATTTCTCCGCCGGATAATCCCCGCAGCAGAGCATCTACTTCGTCTTGTGCTAAAATCTTATTCATACGTCCTGTATCTCCGAAAACCTGTATTCAGAACCAGTGCGAGGCACATGGCACACAATCAGGTAGGAATTTTTTGACACAACATGTGTCTGGTTAGATTTTATGCACTATTAATGCCAATATCTAGCCCAAACCCATTGTAGAGTGCAGCAGCCCATATGGATGCATCATAAGCAGACGAAGCTACGTCCATAAAGCACACTAACAGACTATTTATTGAGGATATTTTGCTTTTACAAAGTCAACATCATGCTGACTTGCATAGCCGAGCATAACAATAGTTTCTGCAACCCCATAGGGACAGGAAGTTGACCTTCGATAATTTTTGACCCTGTCCAGATCGCGGTCAGTGATTATTTTTTGACTTACCAGTTCCTGTTCGAACGTTCCGTGTGCTTCGCTGGGGGTGCTGGGACTCACATCCTTTTCCACCTCCTTTTGCGAGCTACTTTCAGCTCTCGCCATGCGCAATTTACTGATTACTATCTTCTTTTCTTCGCGCTTTGAAATAAGCGCTGCCTGTAACTCAGCAACTTCACTATTCAACGAACGCCGCGCATGCCTTGAAGCATTAATCTTGTCCTTCATTTTGGCTGTAGCAAAAAAATTACATCCCGCAGCGAGGCAGACAAAAATAAGACTGCAAAACCCTAATACCAGCAAATCCATTTCCACCTCTTTTCATAAACGTTAGGCAGAGGACAATACACCCCAATCTATACTTTAGTGAAACTAGAGCAACTTACCTGCTTTCATGCAGATTCTCAACCTTCAAGATTAAGCGTAAGAAGAGTCCCGCTTTCAACCTGACATGATTTGTGGCATGGTCTTTTTACTATGCAGATTACCATCATTGATTACACCGGTCGGAAAAAGTCCCTTCACGTTTCTCAGGCAGAGCCTCGTACATTGGCTCAGGTTATTTTTACCAGCGGACTTGTTCTTGCCCCACCCCTCTGCTCAGGATTGGGTCAGTGCGGAAAATGCAGAGTACGCTTCGTGGAAAATGCCCCTTTACCTGTTGGACCTGACACTCTCATCTTTAAAGAACATGCTATTGACGCGGGCTGGCGTCTGGCATGCAGGCATGAACCAGAAGACGGTATGATCATTGAAATACCGGAGAATACCTACGTTAGACATGTCGAAATTGCGGAATCAAGCAGCAAAACACTACACATTGCTGTTGACCTTGGCACTACCAGTATGCACTGGTCGCTGCTTGATGGTAAAAAACGTATTGCTTTCGGCTCTGAACCTAACCCGCAGATGGGTGCCGGTTCTGAAATCATGTCACGTCTCAGTTTTGCCGCCACAGAATCCGGCAAAGAAATTTTGCAAGACCTCGTTGTCACCAGAATTGCAGAACTTATTACAGAGCTTACACAAGATTCCTTCGGAACTGTTGAGTCTATTGCTATTGCAGCAAACCCTGCAATGACCTACCTACTTCTCGGGCTTGATACATCATGCCTTGCCACCGCGCCTTACAACCTTACATATAAGGGCGGCAGTATAGAAAAGATTGGTGACTTACCACCAGCATACATTGCGCCACTTGCTACCCCGTTTGTAGGCGGTGATTTGACCGCTGGGCTAGTTGCGGTCTTGAAAGAAAATCCGGAATACCCGTTCATTCTTGCAGACATGGGTACTAACGGCGAATTCATTCTCGCCCTCAGCCCGGACAACTACCTTGTAACCAGTGTAGCGCTCGGGCCTGCATTGGAAGGCGTTGGTTTGCATTATGGTGCAACTGCGGCAAAAGGCATTGCGACATCATACAAGTTAACCCCCGCCGGTCTTGTACCATCTGTTTTGGATGCAACCTACGCAGACGGCATTAGCGGGACAGGGTATCTTGCTCTGATTCATGCATTACGGAAAATCAATTTTATTTCCAACGACGGACTGTTCATAGAAAAGCAAACTCAGGGATTGGGTGAGCGACTGGCTGAACGTCTGGAGATTCGTCACGGCATTCAGCATTTAGCATTACCGGACAACATGTTCCTTTCTGCAGAAGATATTGAAGAGTTCCTCAAGGTAAAAGCAGCGTTCACGTTTGCCTTTACCCGTATTTTGGAAACCGCAGATATTACTGCAGCACAATTGAAAAATATTTATCTTGCCGGTGCTCTCGGAGAGCATGCCGCAGTGCAGGATCTTGAAGGATTAGGATTCATTCCGGCTGGAATGGGCTCCAGAGTGGAAGCTGTAAACAACACCTCCCTACAGGGAGCTGAACTGATGCTTATTGACCCCACCCTACGCAGCATGGCAGAAGGCCTGACCGCAAACTGTGAACTCGTTGATCTCACCGCAGACCCCGACTTCACGCAAACATTTATGCGCCACATGCGCTTTACATTTATATGAGCACAGTTCTTTTATTCCCAACAGCAAAAATTCGTGACACTTTAGAAGGTTACGAAAAAGTTTTAAATAAAGCTCTGCCTCTTAAGGCGGCGCACAAGCGTGATCTGCCCTATGCTGTGGCAGATCTTTCACGCACCCTTACAAACGAACGTGGTGGTATGCGAGCCAACTACTGGTCTACCCCGCGTACACTTTCTGCGTACATTCGCTTTTTCCTACCTTGGAACCTGTACAGACTGTCATGGCTTTTGCCACAGTTGCATATTCCACTAAAAAACGGCGATACAATATTAGACTTAGGCTCCGGTCCGCTTACTTTTGTGCAAGCTTTGTGGCTCAGTCGTCCTGACTTGCGTAACAAAGACCTTACGTTCATCTGCACTGACGTAGCTAAAAAGCCTATGGAGCACGGTCGTAGAATCTTTGAAGTAATGGCTGGTGTTGAGCCGGGTCAAGGCCCTTGGAAAATCAAGCTGGTTCGCGAAACTCTCGAAAAAAGTCTGCGTCATAACCACGGCAAAATGGCCTTGGTTACGGGCGCGAACGTGTTGAACGAGCTTTCCGCGAACCGTGGTCAAACAATGGAAGACCGTTTCTTCGACCTTGCCCACAACATGGCAAGTGCCTGTAAAGAAGACGGCTCTGTCTTATTCGTTGAACCGGGCACACGCCTTGGCGGCAAAATCATCGGGCTTACCCGTGAAGGTCTTCTGGAAGAAGGCTACCTGCCACTAGCTCCATGCCCTCATGACCTTGAATGCCCAATGCTCGACCGCAGCGCAACAAGCTGGTGTCATTTCAACATGACAGCAGACCATGCGCCTAAGTGGCTGCGCGACCTTACCCTGCGTGCCCGTATGAACCGCAAAAATGTTAGCCTCAGCTTCCTGCTCGCAAGTAAAGCTGATCCTGAATACGCGGAAAACGTACGAGTTCTGTCCGATCCGGTACTTATTCCGGGCAGACAGCAGAAAGCTCGTTACGCCTGTTCTAATAAAGGTATTGCATTGCTGCACGAAGCTGAGAATTTTGAAAGCGGCAGCCTTGTTGATGTCGAGTGGCAGGACAAACCACGACTAGATGCTAAATCCGGTGCTTTGGAAGTATTCCCGAGCCGCCGATAGTTATATTATAGGAAAATACAATGCGTGTTGTTGATTTGGGACTCATTTCCTATGCTGAGGCTGAAAAGATTCAAAAGGAAACTCTGGCAGAAGTTGTTGAAGGGGCAGAAGAAACGCTGTTTCTCCTTGAGCATCCGCCGGTAATCACCCTTGGTCGCAACGGTGGCAGAGAAAATCTGCTTGTCAGCGATGAGTTTCTACAACAACAGAACATCGAACTCGCCCACTCTTCAAGAGGCGGCAATATTACTTGCCATTTCCCCGGTCAGTTGGTCGCGTATCCAATCTTTCGCGTCGCCAAAAAACCGGGTGGAATGCGCGGACTCTTTACAGATCTTGAAGAGGTCGTAATACAAACGTGTTCTCATTATGGATTAGAAACAACCAGGCAGGAAGGCAGGCCCGGTGTATGGATTGAGAACAGAAAGATTTGTTCCATTGGCATCGCCATGCGTAAATGGACAAGCTACCACGGACTTGCATTCAACGTTTTAACCGACGTCGATTTATTTTCTTTAATCACTCTTTGCGGTCTTGCAGATGCAGAGCCTACTTCGCTCGAAAAAGAACTTGGCCGCAATGACATAGACATGCAGGAAGTGAAACATGTGCTCACAGAAGCGTTCAGAACCGTATTTGCGGATTCCACCTTGGCTCAGGGTTAAAATACCTTGCAACAAGACATATGCTGCAACAACTGAGCTGGTAAAAGACCTTAATCTTAATACCGTATGCCAAAGTGCAAAATGCCCGAACATGTTCGAGTGCTTTACATCGCATACTGCTACTTTTTTGATTATGGGCAACACATGCACCCGTAACTGTGCATTTTGTAATATCAGTAATGATCCTGTTGAAAAGCTTGATGCCGATGAACCATCGCGCGTGGCAAAAGCCGCAAAACGCCTTGGTCTGAAGCATGTGGTGATCACTTCTGTAACCCGTGATGATTTATCCGACGGGGGATCAGAGCACTTTGCAAAAACAATCCGTGCGGTCCGTGAGGCTGTCTCAGACTGTAGTATTGAAGTACTTATCCCTGATTTTCAGGGTAATAAGGCTTCACTCCAGATAGTTATTGATGCCCAGCCGGACATCATTAACCATAACGTTGAGACACCGCCGATGTATTACGACGATATTCGTCCACAGGCTGATTACGAGCAAAGCTTAACGTTGCTTCGGCGCGTTAAGAAAGCGGGTTGCCGCTCCAAATCCGGCCTTATGGTGGGACTTGGTGAAAAAGACGAAGAAGTACGTGGGGTAATTGATGATCTCGCAGCAATTAACTGTGATATCGTGACCATTGGCCAGTACATGCGCCCTTCCCGTCTGCATCCTGAAGTAAAACGCTACGTGCACCCTGATGTATTTGAAGAATACGCAGAATACGGAAAGAGCAAAGGCATCAAACATATGTTCAGTGCCCCTCTTGTCCGCTCTTCTTACAACGCGGCAATGTTTGCTGAAGAGCAAAAGGCTGAAGCTGTAGAATCTGCTTTATAGAATAGTTTTGTACGCCGCTATCCCCTATAGGGGTAGTGGCGTACTTTTCGTATTGGCCACGCTGTATGAGCACACTACACACTAGAAACAGCGTAGGACTCTCCGATGTTACCTAATGCTTGCGGTGACACGACCAACCAAAATCTATTATACTAAGGGGAGGGGGTACAGAGAGCTGAAATCTTCCGCGACTATCAGCTTCTACAAATAACAATTCTTTTTGCGTGTAAAGTTCGGATCTTTCTTGCTGTTTATGCTGGAGAAGTTCTCCTTTTCTGGTAATCGCAGCACGTTTCGTCAACCGATTATTCCCAGAGAAAATCTACTATGAACGCACATCCAAAAGACATGTTACACCAAATACTGGGCGCTGCGCTTACTGCGGTTGCACCAGATAAAGCCGTCAGTAGATTTGTATCCCTTGATGGAGATACCCTGCTTATTGACGACGTAACCTATTACCTTAATACCTTTGAGAACATTTATGTTGTCGGTGCCGGCAAGGGCGCAGCCCCCATGGCAGCCAAGCTGGAAGAAATACTCGGTGACAGAATTACTGACGGTGTTATTTGCGTAAAATACGATCACACCGTACCGCTTCGTATTATCCGTACTATTGAAGGAGCACACCCTGTTCCGGATGCAAACGGAGAACTCGGCGCACATGCTATTCTTGATCTTGTTGCAACAGCCGGAAAAAAAGATCTTGTACTCTGTTGCATTACTGGCGGAGCAAGTGCGCTGACACCTGCTCTGGTGGATGGTATATCTTTAGATGAAGGTAAACAGGCGACACAGTTACTTCTGGAATGTGGCGCTAACATTAATGAAATCAACGCAATTCGCAAACACATGTCCATATTTGGCAGTGGTAACCTTGCCCGTGCCGCGTACCCTGCTCAGCTTGCAGCATTGATTATTTCAGATGTTGTTGGCGACAATTTAGATGTAATAGCATCCGGCCCTACGTCGCCGGACAACTCTACGTTTAAAAACTGCATGGACATTCTTGAACGCTACAAATTGATTAAGAAAGTACCCGTCAACATATTGGCACACATGAAAAAAGGCGTAGCTGGAACCATTTACGAAACGCCGAAAGCAGGTGATCCATCATTTGATTCTGTACAGAACTTACTTGTAGCGACAAACGAACAAGCATTGCAGGCTGCTGCTGTAAAAGCTGAAGAACTCGGCTACACTCCACGAATTGTTACTTCAACAATGAACGGGGAAGCGCGGACTGTAGCAAAAGACATAGCTAAGCAAGCTAAGGATGCTGCTAAGTCTAAAACAGAGAAACTCTGTTTGCTTTCCGGTGGTGAAACAACCGTTACGCTCACAGGGAAAGGGGTTGGGGGAAGAAATCAGGAAATGGCGCTGGCAGCAGCGGTTGCTCTTGATGGATGTCCTAATATTGCCATGCTGTGCGCCGGTACAGACGGATCTGATGGTCCGACCGATGCCGCAGGTGGTTTTGCCCTTCCGGATTCTCTTGTACGTGCGAAAGAGTGCCGCATAGACCCACAGGTTTATCTGGCAGATAACGACTCTTACAATTATCTCAAAGGCACAGGAGATCTATTGCAGACCGGACCAACGTTAACCAACGTGATGGATATTTGCATTACGCTGGTACAATTCGAACCCTTTTAACAAACGCGCTTCAAACTCACTAAAAAGAAATCCCGGACTGACATATGTCAGTCCGGGATTTTTATATTCAAAGCAATATATGCTTGAACTGCGCACTGAGATATCATCAGTGCTCCAGATTAAAAATAACACATTGCTGCGTTGCCGCGAAAACAGAGATCATGGACAAGTCACATGTTCACTCAATTTCCCACGCATAGCATTGCGTATTGTTGTTTCAATCTAGGATAGAGCAACAGGCAAAAGCCTGAATGCATCAGGTAAGTCTTAAAAAATTATTTTACAACTTCTTTGAGAGTTTTACCTGGAGTAAACTTAACAACTTTAGTTGCTGCGATTTCGATTTCTTCACCTGTGCGAGGGTTGCGGCCTTTACGTGCTGCGCGCTCAACAACTTTGAAGCTACCAAAACCGGTGAATACTACAGACTCGCTGTCCATGAGTGCTTCAGTGATAGTTTCGATGGTGGATTCGAGTACAGTTTCAGCCTGAGATTTAGAAGCAAGGTTAGCTTTAGTGAAAAGCTTTTCTACGAATTCAGCTTTTGTCATGAAGTTCTCCATTACATAATGTATGAGTTTAACAGACCAGTGTGATCTGATAATTTTTAATGAGGCGCTCACGCCAGCACAGAGCAATCGCAAAGCTTAGTCACTTTGTCAATACGCAATACCTCGAAAACTGTTAATTCTCAGGCGTTGAGGGCTTTTTGTGGCATTTTCACCCTAATATGTGCACTCTTTCATCTTCAACAATGTCAATGCAATGTCTTCAGCGGAGGAAATGCCCACAGTCCGGAGCTTAGTACACCCCCACAGTGTACTTTTTAATACGTTGACTCACGGGTTGCTGTTCTATGCCATTTCACTATACAAGTAAGCTCAATACAAGGAGCATTCTGCAATGGAAGTTGTTATTGATAAGCTACCCGACATCCGTGTAGCAGCCGTTCGGGAAATTGGGCCATACGCCACATCTGCACCGCTAGCGTGGAGTCAGCTTTCTTTGTGGATTGCCAAAAACGATCTGCTGTCACAGCATTCTATATTCTTAGGGTTACGCCACGACTCTACGACCACACCGGAAAATCAGCTACGCTATGATGCTGCGGTAAGTATTTCTGAAGAAATAAACTCTTCGGGCATTGCGAGGGAAATATATGTTCCCGGTGGCGAATTCGCTATGTACACCCACCAAGGCTCATATGACACCATGAATGATGCATGGAACAAACTGTACTGGGAATGGCTACCTTCCAGTGGCAGAACACCCGCAGATCAACCTAATATTGAAATCTATTTAAGTGATACGACCTTTTCTGCCGATAAAGAAATATTAACCAGACTACTATTACCACTTCAGCCCATATAAACTTCTGGAGGCCAAATGTTTCGCGCTCACCGATTTTTAGTATTCATCCTTTGCGCAGTACTGCTGACCATTTCCGGCTGTGCATCATCCCAAGTACGCTTACGGTATGTTCCAGCCGAGGATCTCCCTGCTGTAGAAAAGCAGCACAAAGCCACAATTGGAATTGTTCAGTTTACTGACGCACGTACCACAAAAATTCTCGGCACCGACAACAATAAAGAATTAACTCCAGTATCCAATGTTGCAGCGTGGGTTACACGAGGACTCGAAAACGAGCTCACCCGCCAAGGCGCAACCGTTGAATACGTTCTTAGCACAAGCCAAATTGAAAAACTCCCGACTCGTGTAACGGGCACCATTACACAGCTCAAACTCACACCTATTTCTGCTGGTGAATACCGTGGTGCACTCACAATCACAGTCGGTGTAAACAACGGATTACAAACCACCTACAGAGCAACCGTGATAAAACAAGGCGTACCATACACCAACATCATTGAGCCGTTACTTGCCGAGTTATTACAGGAAGCAATTAATCCTGCTGTCCCAATGATTCTTTCCGCACAGTAGTTACTATGAATACTCTTCGATCTTTTACTGCTGCACTTGCGCTAATAGGCTTATGCCTCGGCACATATTTACCAGCGTTTGCCACCCCAGAGCAGCTTACTCCAGTGCCTTTTTCGCATACAGTAAAAATCAACTATGGCTACTCGCTAACCCAGCAGGCAGCCACAGTCATTGCTGAAACCTTTGCACTACACGGTGCATTCACTCGTGCATCCCGATGGATTGAATATCGGCAGGAAACTGCCTTGAAATCAAGCAATGCGCCAGCACTGTCAGTAAGGGAAGAAGCCATAGTCGCAACTCAGCTTTACAAGTTTCATCGTTCAAAAATATTCCGAACTAAGGACATAGATGGCAACTACATTAATGTCGAGGTCACGATTTCCCCTATCAAACAATTTGATGAAAAACGGTTGCTTGCGCTCAAACCGACAAGTTGTTCGGCAATCCATGAAGCCATCTTCATGGCTGAAGATGGCTATCTGCAAAAATTTTCGGCAAAAGTATTTGGCGACAAACAGAAGACCTACTTGCTTAATCTTGAGCCAAAAACACAGTTCTTTTTTGATGATATCGCAAACAGGCTACGCGCTCTCAAAGCGTACAGAAAGCTTGTACCAGAATACGGACAGGGGCTCTGGAAAAACCCAAAGGATATGCTTGAGAAGGTAAACCAGCTGCTACGATCCGCACCAAATGAACCAATTCTTTTGCACGCAAAAGGGAGCATCCTTTTTCAGCTGAAAGATACCGTCGAAGCTATCCGTTACTACAATGATGCCATCGACCTAGAACCAGACCTTACTATGGCATTGCACGACAGAGGCACAGCATACGTGCGGGCAAATCTCGCATACATGGCGATTGTCGATTACGACAAAGCCATCTCGCTATCGCCCGACAATCCACATCTTTACATCTCGCATGGCTCGGCAGATCTTGTGCTCAAAGACTACGCCTCCATGTGTGCAAATTACCGCAAAGGATGTGAGCTGGGATTTTGTAAAGAGTTGAATTGGGGTATCACACGCGGAATGTGCAAGCGATAGGCTTTGCCGTTTTAACTTGTAGGGGTTTTTGCCTGCGGCGCTTTTAAGGTTTTGTTAAGCCTCCGGCGGGTCGCCGACGGGCGGGCTCTGCCCTGAACCCGCGAGAGGGACGCCCTCTCGACTGCAATTAACGAAATACTTTCGTTTCTTTATGAAGATAGTGGCTTACTGATTATACGACAAAAAAGGATGGAGTTTTTGACTCCACCCTTTTTTTATTCTTTTTAAACATGCTTCGTGATTATGGCATAATCAATCAGACATCAGAAAAACAACCACAAGACAGCTTAACAAGCATCAATGTTACCCCTCATCAATATCTTTTAAGCAATCCCATCTTTCTCACCATTTACAACTAGCTATTACGCTTAGTTTTACTAGATTCATGTTCATGAAGTGGGGGGCGTGGAGGGGCGAGGGATGAGCGAAATGTTCGAGGGCAAGGCAATCAAAGGAAATTCAAACGAAGGCGTAACAGCGTTACGTCGATGTGAAGGATTTTCACTGATAACGAAGCAATCGAGCATTGCAGCCATATCTCGGTCCTCCACGCCCCCCCACTTCATGAACACAAAAAGACGAGTCGGCCGTGCCCGAGGGGTAAGGGGCACGGCCGACGCTGCAAGGGAGGAGGATGAGTTGTGTGGCATCGCTGCCTTGCCACACTGCAAGTCAACTGCTGCCGGTCGACTTGGCTTAACTCTGCTGTCTCCGCAAACCTTCGGAAACAAGCATCCATGTATCCACCATACCCTGAAAAAAGGAGTTCGCTATTATATTCTGAGTTGTTAGCTACTACTTTTTCTATGGTTAAATCATGTAGATATAGAAAAGCACTAAAACACGTAACTCTTTATACTCATTGCGCATTCAGCATTTCTCTTTCGATAAATTTTTTGCACAAAATAATGCTCAGCTATAAACAAGCTAACACCCGCCATATACAGGGGTACAAAGGGATACTGTTGGTCGTAAAAATGCTCACGGACACCTTGAAGTTCAAAAACTTGGAGAGTATGATCAACCAATGATTGACATTAACCGGACAATCCCGACTGTACTTTCACGTGTCGCGTTATTAGAAATTTTGGATGGAATTCGCATTGCCACCTTCAAAAAAGATCGACACATAACTATACGCCGAATCAGTGACACAACACTGCGCATTACTCGACACGGATTTACCGACGCCGAGTATGAGCTAGATGAAAGTAAGTTGAAAAAAGAGATGAAGACACTACTCAAGCAGGAGTTTCCTCGTAGCAACAAGGTGCACTTAAGTTCTGTCTCGGATGAAGAATTAAAAAAATAGCTATGACAACACGATTTCAGAACCTTCGCGCATTGCAAAACATAAAAGCCTTGGAGAACGCTTCGCAGCTTCACGCTTGCATTCTTCTATAATGGTAGAAAGTTGCTCGTCGGTTCGATCCGAGTCGTGATGAAATAATCCCAATTGCTGCACACCTGCCGCAATCGCTAATTCCAGCGCCTGTCTCCATGAAGAATGACCACGCCCTTTGCAGTCAATATATTCATCACACGTATACTGCGCATCGTGCACTAGTAAGTCAGCCCCGTTGCACAGCCGAACATAAGCAGCAAAATCCATATCCGCACCATGATCGAACCCGAGTTCGTTATCTGGCAAATACACCACGGTCTTGCCACGCTCTGTGATTTTAAATCCTGCACATCTCCCGGGATGTGAGGCCGGAATGGAAGTCACAAACGCACTTCCTATTTCTCTAACATCCCCATGCTCCAACGCAGGCTTCCACTCAATTGCAGCTTCCACAGAGCGGGTGCACAGCGGAGAAAACACCTGCGCCTCCAGAGGATCACACATTTTTGCTAATTTATTCCGCAACTCTTTATGCTCAAAGACTGTGATACGTGTATTCACAGTATATAAGGGCTCGAAAAACGGTAATCCTTCCAAATGATCATCATGTGCATGTGTAAGCAATAAGGAGTACTCCAGCCGTTGCTCTTTCAAAAGGGCTTTACCTAGATTACGTATACCCGTTCCAGCATCGCAAATAATGATAGACTGATCAGATGTGCGCACTTCAAGGCATGGTGTTGCACCACCATAAATCTGCGTCTCTGAACCGGAAACCGGAATATTCCCCCGTGCTCCCCAACAACGAATAAACATACACTCTCCTCTGGCAAGAGTTCTCAGAATATATGGCATAACCATACAATCTAATTCCAGATAGGTACATTACATAAATGATCACTCACAAAAGATGATGTATCATATGCACAACTGCACTCTATTACTCGCTCTATTACGTTGAAATCCCCTTGCACTACTGCCTTCTTCCAGTCACAATTTAAAAAAACTGTGGTTCCTTCGAACAGTAACAATTTCAGAATACGGCAACTGCATCTGCTGAAGTCTGAACGGAGAATATATGTACGACACTTTCACATTGGAACGATACGCCGAAGTACTCTTCTGGGCACTATCAAGAGCCCGCACTGCTTCGTACAAAAAAAGCGATATTATTCTAGTAAATTATGACATTGACGGACTATCTTTGGCAGAAGAAGTATGCTCACTTCTCCATGACAAAGGAATGATTCCGGTACCCCGTATGAATGAAACACCCCGTATGCAGGTAGACAAATATTCCAAGGCGAACAACAAGCGCCTTACTACAATCATTCCGGGACAACGCGATTTATATAATCATCTCAATGGATCAATATCCATTTACGCCCCTGCCTCACTCGGTCATCTTGCGGATATTGATCCAGAACTAATAGCCATGCACGGCAGGTCGCAACAACCGCTGCGTTCTATTATGCATACCCGAGAAGACATGGGGGCGTTCAGCTGGACTTTATGCATGTACCCTACGCAGGCATTGGCTGCACAGGCAGGACTTACCCTTGAGGAGTATGCCCGTCAGATTAAAAAGGCGTGCTATCTCAATAAGCCAGATCCGACGCTTGAGTGGCGCCAATTTGCAAAAAAAGTAGATGAGCTAACAGAATGGTTGGATAGCTTTGGCGACTGCACAATGCAGATCGAATCAGAATCTGTGGATATGAGCGTCCGCATTGGACAACGCCGCAAATGGGTGGGCTTTACCGGTCGTAACATTCCATCGTTTGAAATGTATGTCTCACCGGACATGCACCATACAACCGGCGTATACAAATCCACTCTTCCAACATTCCGTTCCGGAAATATTATCGGAGAAATCCAGCTCATATTTAAAGAAGGACGCGTAACTAAAATTACAGCTGAGCATAATCAGGCTTTTGTGGAAAAACAGCTTAATCAGGACCCTGGCGCTGCTCTAGTGGGTGAATTTGCATTGGTAGACAAACGCTTCTCTCCTATTTCTAAATTCATGGCGAACACCTTATACGATGAGAACCATGGCGGAGAGAATGGATCAATGCATATTGCATTAGGTAATTCCTATTCAAACACCTTTAGTGGCGATACAGAACAATTAACAGAAGACACAAGAAAAACTCTTGGATTTAACTCTTCTGCTCTACATTGGGACTTGGTGAACACAGAAGAAAAACGTGTTGTCGCAAGTCTTCCAGATGGAAAACGCAAAACAGTTTACGAAAATGGGATGTTCACATTATAGAGGTTTCAATAACACTCTAATAAACGCTCCATACATACAACTACCCTTTTATATTGACTTCACTACATCAACTACCATAGTAAATATGGAAACATACTATCTAGTGGGCGCACGATTCTGTTATGCGCCCACTTCATTTTTAGAATTATTCTAAGAATAAAGCAGGTAGGGGGTGTTATGAAAACGAGTACAATAAGCACAGAAGACCTCAAAGATATTATCTATCACAAGAATTTAACAATCGGTACTTATTGGGTTATTTTCTCTTCCTGTATCCTTCAAGTATTAAATACATACTATGTCATTAAAGACTACGAACTGATTACACCATTCGGAGTTGTATGTAACACAGTCCACACTTCCTTTCTTATCATTGGCGCAATATGCATTCGTTTTGCAATTAAAAGTAAACGTGCCTCGCATCCAAGCTGGCTATTAGCAGCCATCTGCATCGGCATTTTCTGGGCCACCTCCACAGTAAATACCGCTTATTTTTGGAACGAACCGGAACCGGCCTCCCGTGGCGTTGTTATCGGTGCTTTTTCACTGGTAATAGGTTGGTATGCACGTCCGGCGCTACTGCTCGCAGCGTTCCCCACAATGCTTGTGGCCTACCTATACCTGATTCTCGGGTATAGCGATAAAACTCTTCTTGGAATGCTACTTTCTGTACTGAAATTTCCTGCATTAATTTGTGCCAGCCTCTACACTCTTCGCTACTGGCTTTCTTTCTGCACAGAAAAATTTGTGGAAAACGAAGTTCTTACTGAAAAGCTTAGAGCAATGGTGCGCGTAGACGAACTTACCAAAATTGCAAACCGTAAAGGTTATAATGAGGCACTTGATCAGGGACTTGAAGTCGCTCGACGGTTCGAAAAGCCACTCGCCCTGCTGCTCATAGATGTTGATTATTTCAAACAATACAATGACCACCTCGGACATCAGGCCGGTGATCGCTGTATAAAAGGCATTGCAAAAGTTATTTCAAAACATGCACGCCGCGCTATTGATACTGCCGCACGAATCGGCGGAGAAGAATTCGCTTTGCTTCTTCCTTCCTGCGATCAAGACCAAGCAATAAAAATTGCTGATCAGATGCAGGATACCCTTGCAAAACTGATGATTTACCACCCCGCATCGCCAGTTAGCCCTAACGTAACCTTTAGTATTGGCATTACAGAATACATCCCCAATGACGATGCCAGCTCTCTCTACAGAAGAGCAGATATGGCTCTGTATGAAGCAAAACACCAAGGACGAAACTGTTTCGTAGTGGCGGCTGATCAAGACACCAACGACGAACAGCCGACTGCTATATAACTTTTTCTTGCCCGCCGACAACAAAGAAGGCACCATCTACCCCCATGGAACACATTCTTATTAAAGTATACGGAAGCATATCAAATGCCAGTCCTGAACTCTTTGCGGCAGCACTGGGTATGATTGAAGAACAGGACGAGAATGCAGTTGAGTTGGATGGCACATTCTTTACCATCAGCTTTGAAGGCATTTATTTTATGATGGATGAATTCATAGAGGCGATTAAACCACATCTCACTAAAGAATGCTCAGGGCGCATCGACTACATTGATGTGGATGAATGGAGCCTTACACGATTCTGGATAGAAGGTGGACTGATCACGCAAAATACTGCCGACCTAAACCACGTAATGGATCATTCCGGACATTAAGATATAAAAGACCGCTGTAGACACACAGCGGTTTTTCTATGTGGTTCTATACAACCAATTTATTTTTATTTTGGTATACTCACACCTTACACACTTCTTCTAGACCTCACGCGTAAGGAACTCCATGCACGATTCTGAAACTATTTTCTTTGCCTTCGGGCTTACCCTTTTTGCCGGTCTGGCAACAGGCATCGGCTCTGTGCTTGCCTTTTTTACAAAGAAAACAAATACCAGCTTCCTTTCCGTCGCACTGGGATTTTCTGCCGGAGTCATGATTTACGTGTCGTTCGTCGAAATTTTTGTAAAGGCAAAAATAGCACTGCAAGTAGAACTGGGGGAAGTACATGGAATGTGGGCGACTGTTGCCGCGTTCTTTGGTGGGGTACTCTTCATCGGTATCATCGACAGGTTGGTTCCGTCTGAAAAAAACCCGCATGAAATTCGGAAGATTGAAGAAATTGATTCCCTAGAAGACCAGATGGAACAGGAAGCTCCCGAACAAAAAGATAAAAAGCTACTCAGAATGGGCGTATTCACCGCGCTTGCTATTGGTATCCACAACTTTCCAGAAGGACTTGCGACCTTTACGGCAGCATTAACTGATCCTAACCTCGGTTTTGCCATCGCCGTTGCTATTGCTATCCATAACATTCCAGAAGGAATCGCCGTTGCAGTTCCTATCTACTACGCAACTGAAAGCAGAGGCAAAGCCTTCACCCTGTCGTTCCTCTCCGGACTCGCAGAACCTGTAGGTGCGCTCATAGGTTACTTGCTACTTATGCCTATCCTCACACCGACAGTCTTCGGCATCATTTTCGCCAGCGTTGCAGGAATCATGGTCTTTATCTCGTTGGATGAACTGCTTCCTACAGCTCAAGAATACGGCGAGCACCATCTTTCAATGTACGGACTGGTACTCGGAATGGCTGTAATGGCGCTTAGTCTTCTACTTTTTTTGTAGGACAAGTTTCACCGTACCGCCCTGCGCCATGCGCCATCCGGTTCACATTAGCATCTTCATACGAATCAAGCGTATACAAACGAATCTTGTTGGAACGCGGAAACTCTTTTTTTAACAAAATTTTCAGCAGACGTTTCACTTTATCTGCGCTTTGGTTATCCCACACTTCCTGAAAAAATCCGTCCTCAATCACGCGAAACGAATCTTCGCCACAGCAAACAATTACAACAGAACGGTTGCGCTTGAATGAACGCATGTCCACGCACTGCCCAACTTTCAACTTTTTCATACGCTTCAAGACTGAGTCTATTGAAGTCTGCTTACTCGTCATCCATTTCTCCTACGCTCTATATACCTGATGCCGCTTTTTTACCAATACAAGTCTTCGACGAGCCTCCGGCGGCTTAAGAACCTTTTACAAAAGGTTCTTAAGAATCTCCAAAAACTTTTATTATTCGAAGTAGGCACGTTTCTTTACCAACCCTCGCGGCTTATATCTCACTACCTTACTGCTAATGCAAAGTTACCCCCACCTCCCCTTAATCTTTTTCAAGAGGGGGCGTGCAGAGGGGGAACCCCGTTTTAAAAAAAACGGGGTTCCCCCTCTGCACGCCGGAGGCACATACAATGCTTACCTAACCTTAGGCAGCACGCCTTCGATACCAAGCAGATGCCGCTTCATGCTCAAGCCCTGACCGGAGAATCCGCCAATTCCCGACGCAGCCACAACGCGGTGGCACGGAATGATGAGCGGCCAACGGTTGCGAGCCATAATCTGGCCTACGCCACGTGCAGCTTTGGGGCTTCCTGCGAGGGCCGCCAGTTCACCATAGGAAACAGTTTCGCCGTATGGAACCTGCATCAGCGCTATGAGAACCTTTTGACCAAACAGTGTCATTTTTTCAAGAGCAAACGAAATATCAGGCCACTGAACGTGCTCGCCTGCTTCATAACTCAATAGACGTTCAAGTAGCTGTTTGCCTGTTTCTGACAATTCTGGAGTGGAAACTTCTCCATCTGCCCATAGCAGTGAAAGCTCTACCAGTTTATCATCCTGCCAGTTAAGAATCAGGCGAAGCTTGTTGCCGACGATCCGTTCAATCTCAGGTAAAAACATATTCACTCGCACGCTTAAAGATGTATTTCTGCAAACTGACTATCGCGCCAAAAAACCCATCTGTTCTGCAACAGCGTCATATTCGATATCCCACTGTTCACGTAACCGTCGTGGCAGATTTTCTCTGATGGTAAACCACAATGGAATGCTATCAGGAGCATCAAATTCTTTCCCCTGCCATGTATCTCTATGAACAAGCTCTGCCATAATTTTATCAATTTGCGCTCGCTTGGAGATTCCCCAATCTGGAGCAAGCAATTCGCCAATTAGAGCATCGCCTGTGAGTCGTTGAATGATCATAGTACTTGGAACTTTTGGTACTGCACGGACTATGGCGTCAATAAATTCTTCCTCAGTCATGGGAATGTATTCACCACTACGCCACATTTTTGCAAGTACGGTGTTGTCCGCAACATAAAGGCTATGAAATTTAATACCACGGATAGGAAGTTTACTTACCATTTCCACAGTCTGTAAAAAATCTTCAGTAGTTTCATTCGGCAAGCCCGCAATAAGGTGCGCACAGACTTTTATACCGCGATCTGCCGCTAAAGTGACAGCATGGACAAAATCTTCGTAAGTATGGCCGCGGTTTATCAGTGATAAGGTGCGGTCATGTGCAGACTGAAGCCCCAGTTCAAGCCAAATCTCGTCTAAATCCTGACTTGCAATAATATCTAACTTTTCTGCATCGACACAATCGGGACGAGTACCGATTGACACCCCCATAACACCCTGTAAAGATGCAATAGAAGTGAGATTTTCAGAGAGTTTTTCAGCAGGCCCATAAGTATTGGAAAAAGACTGCAAATAGGCTATAAACAATCTCGCGTTTTGAGTGCGTGTATATTTATTATACCAGGCATCCCACTGATCATTCAAATTCATCCCCTGGATCCCCATTCCGGACCCCGATCCGGAGGGATTACAAAAGATGCAACCTGCACGGGAAAGAGTACCATCCCGGTTGGGACAGGTCGCCCCTGCATCCAGAGGGATTTTTTGTACACGTTCAGCAAAACGGTAGCGAAAGTAAGTTGCCAATTGGAGATATCTATTCATACTTTTGAATTATTCTCTAATTTACAAGTTTTCAACAGGTTACGATGTAACAGACACACCTTATAGATCAAAGTAAGCGAGAGCATATGGCCAACGCATTAAATTTTCTTCTTGGAATGTTTTCCAACGACCTTGCTATTGACCTTGGTACTGCAAACACATGCGTTTACGTAAAAGGGCAAGGCATTGTACTGCGCGAGCCTTCCGTAGTTGCTGTTAAAAAAGACAACCGCGGCGGCAGCGTTGTACTTGCTGTAGGGCAAGATGCCAAGCGAATGCTTGGACGTACCCCGGGCAACATTCAGGCGATTCGTCCGATGAAAGACGGCGTTATCGCTGATTTTGAGATCACGGAAGCTATGCTCCGCCATTTCATTACCAAAGTCCACAATTCCCGTCGCCTTGTGCGCCCAAGAATCATCATCTGCGTACCAACCGGTATTACTCAGGTTGAAAAACGCGCAGTAAAAGAATCTGCTCAAAGTGCTGGTGCCCGTGAAGTGTACCTTATCGAAGAACCAATGGCTGCAGCAATCGGCGCGAACCTCCCGATTCAGGAACCGACCTCCAACATGGTAGTCGATATCGGCGGCGGTACAACTGAAGTCGCAGTCATTTCCCTTTCCGGTGTTGTTTATTCAAAATCTGTACGCGTTGGCGGTGACAAAATGGACGAAGCCATTATGACACACGTTAAACGTAAATACAGTATGCTCATCGGTGAAGCGACTGCGGAAGACATTAAAATCAAAATAGCTTCTGCGCATACCTTGCTGGAAGAAGAAACACTGGAAGTAAAAGGTCGCGACCTTGTAACAGGTATTCCGCAACACATTACTATTACTTCTGAAGAGATCCGCAAGGCAATCGCAGAACAGGTTGACTCCATTGTACAGGCTGTACGTGTTGCGCTTGAACAGACTCCTCCGGAACTTGCTGCTGATATCGTTGATCGCGGCATTGTTCTTACTGGTGGCGGCGCACTGCTTAAAGGTCTCGACCAGCTCCTGCGTGAAGAAACGTCCCTGCCTATTACAGTAGTAGACGACCCGCTCTCCACTGTTGTTATGGGTACAGGTAGAGCCCTTGATAACCTGGATATTTTGAAGGAGGTAACGGTCGATTAACTCCTCACTTAAACGCATATTTATTTTCCTGTTCACCGCTCTCCTTTTGTACCTGCTACTGCTCTCATGGAACATGCGTTCTGGCGCGGTAGATAGATTTGCTGCCAATACAGGGTTAGAATTCACCGGTGCTGTTTTAAAGCCCGGCAAATGGGTTGTACATAATGCTACTGACCTATGGGACGAATACATCTACCTGCAATGTGTGCAACAAGAGAACGTGCGGCTGTTGACACAAGTCGAAAATTTAAGTTTCGAGCTTGCTGATGCCAGAGAAAATGTTGCCGAGTTAAAACGACTTAGGGCACTTATCAGCCTTTCTCCACCACCAACGTGGAGTAGGAGCGCTGCCCGTGTGCTTTCTTACAGAATTGGGGTTCAGGCTGAACTGGATTCTATTATTCTTGATAAAGGCTATCTGGATGGCGCAAGCAAAAACACGCCTGTTGTCACCCATGAAGGGGTTGTGGGCCGCATCGTAAAAGCTGGCCCAACTACATCTTCCGCCCTGTTGCTTACCGATCTTAACAGTCGCATTGCTGTTATCAGCAGTAACAACAGGACTCGTGGCCTTCTTGTGGGCTCTGGAAACCGCGACGAATTACATCTTAAATATGTCCCTATCAATGCTCAGCTTGAAGAAGGGGAATTGCTTGTAACGTCCGGCCTCGCAGGTGCATACCCTAAGGGTCTGCCTATTGCCAAAATCGTATCCATTACGCATTCGGATATTTCGCTTTTCAAAACAGTAAAGGCTGTTCCGCTTGCCAGCTTAAGCAACCTTGAGGAAATCCTCTTGCTTCAGGCAACACCCGCTACAACAGAAGTTGTAGCCGAGTCTTTATCTGGAGAAACTGCTTCTTCTGAAAACGTAGAACAGAATGCAACTAACTAGCGCTGTTTTCACACGCGGACAGGGTTATGCGAAAAAGTAGGCGACCTCTCTTTAAAAATATATTCTGGTGGCTCGGCTATACAGTCGCAGCTATCTGGATGCAGTTTGCAATCGCAGGTGTGGATTTTTTCATGCCTGCGGTTATCTGCTCTATGCAGGAAGAAAATCCCAAACAAACCTTCTGGCTTGTTACAATGTTTGCCCTCATTCAGGAAGGTACAGGCACCATAGCCTTTGGCTCTTCTACGCTCTGGTATTGTTCCGCACTGCTACTTATGTACTATGGGCGATGGATGTTCGATGCTAACAACTTTTTCTTCATAGTACTGGTATCGTGCGCTCTAGGGCTTTGGAATTTAGGGCTCACCCTGCTAATGGCAAACTTGCAAAACTTCCAAGTTAATTTCCAACTGTTAGTCGCCGACAGCTGCCTGCTGGCCGGCATTATTCCTCTCGTATGGCTTATTCTGTACTCACTACGGCAAGGATTCCTGCGCAATGTCAATGCAACTTGACCCAGAAGGCTACCAACCACCCAAAACAGGACTATGGTTACTGCAGGGGCTTGTGCTTCTGCTTTTTCTCATATTTCTGCTCAGATTCTGGTATCTGCAAGTTCACCACGGGAACGACTTTGCAAAAAAATCCCGCGATAACCGAATTCGACAAGCACAAATATATGCCCCACGTGGCCTACTGCGTGCCCGTCACGGTGAACTTCTTGCAGAAAACCGCCCTGCGTACGGCCTTGGGATTGTACGCGAAGACGTAAAAGACATTGATGCCACGCTCAGGCAGATCAGCCTTTGGACAAGTGTACCACTCGAGAATATCGAAAAAAGGTACAAGAAAGGTCGCAGGCGTACCAAAGCATTTGAACCTCTTTTAGTTGTTCCGACTCTCGATTTTACTCAGCTAGCCATCATCGAAGCCAATTCACTGGACTGGCCGGGATTGGAAGTAATGACCCGCCCTCAACGATACTATCCTGAAGGCGAACTCTTTGCGCACATCCTTGGCTATGTTTCTGAGGCTAACGAAAAAGAACTGGAAGCAACTAGCGAGCTGGACCTTGGCGACACCATCGGTAAACAGGGTCTTGAACTCATAAAAGAAGACACTCTGCGCGGCACAAAAGGCTTGCGACAGATGGAAGTTGATATTTCCGGTCGTGAATACAACTCACAGACTCTTGAGGAGCCGTCAGCCGGTTCTTCTGTCAACCTTTCGATCGATCTTGAACTGCAACGTATTGCAGCCAAGCAGCTAGAAGGTCAGGCAGGTTGTGTAGTTGTAATGAATCCCGACACTGGTGAATTATATGCGCTGGTCACCACCCCTAGTTTTGACCCTAACGCGTTCACACGCGGCTTAAGTCATAAAGAATGGGGAGAACTACGCGACAACCCAAAATTCCCGCTTCAGAACCGTGTCATTCAATCAGTCTACCCTCCTGCCTCCATCTGGAAACTGCTTATGGCAGGTCTTTATTTGCAGGAAGGTATCGACCCGAATGAAACCATTAACTGTAACGGTAGCTACAAACTGGGTAACCACACCTTCCGTTGCTGGAAAAAATGGGGACACGGTCCGCAGAATTTAACTGATGCACTTGTGCACTCGTGTGATGTCTATTTCTATGAAATGGGACAACGTATCGGCATCGATAAAATTGAAGCATTCGCACGCAAAAACGGCTTCGGTTCCAAAACCGGCATCGATCTGCCGCACGAACGCTCTGGTCTTGTCCCGTCGAAAGCATGGAAACGTAGACGCTTCAACCAGCCTTGGCAGGGTGGAGAAACAGTTATTACCTCTATCGGTCAGGGCTTTACTCTGGTAACACCTGTACAGATGGCCATATTCATTTCATCACTATTAAATGAGAACGGTGAACTTCTTAAGCCAAACCTTTTCAAGAATATGCCAAAAACAGTACAGGGCATCTCTCCGCTAACGCGCGACCAGAGGGACTATATTGTTAAGGCAATGCAGGAAACAGTTGAAGCCAAAAGGGGGACAGCACGTATTCTGCGTACTCAAAAGGCAATTGTCGGCGGCAAAACCGGTACTGCACAGGTAATGAAGCTGAAAATTGATGCAAATGATAACCGACTGAAAAACGAAGATCTTGAATACTGGCAGCGTGATCATGCTTGGATGGCTGCCTGGGCTAAGTTCAACGGTAAGAAAGTCGTTGTTGTTATTATGGTTGAACACGGTGGCGGTGGTTCCTCGACTGCGGGCCCTATGATTCGTAATATTTTGAATTACATTTACGAGAATGACAAATGATCGCATTTGACAGACGCTTACTCACACACATGAACTGGGGATTGCTTCTCATTACAATCTTCCTGTTCGGCATCGGAGTATTGAACCTATATTCTGCAAGTGCTTTTATGTCGCAGGAAGGTATGGCTGTAACGGCGTATTACCAGAAACAGCTCGTATGGGGCGTCATGGGCTTCGGTGCTCTTATCCTGTCCATACTTATCGACTACCGTCATTTAAAGAGTCTGGCATGGCCCATCTTCATTGTAACAATCATCGCACTTGCGCTTGTTCCTGTAGCAGGCAAAACAATCTATGGTGCGCGCCGCTGGCTTGATCTCGGTTTTTTCAACTTTCAGCCGAGTGAACTAGCAAAAATTTCCACAATCATCATTGCAGCACGCCTTCTCTCCCGTTCTGCACACCCGCTGGACTGGAAAGAACTTTTCATAATGCTTGGCATTTGTTCTATTCCTGCGGCACTTATTTTAATTCAGCCGGATCTTGGAACAACGCTGAACATGTTGCTGAATGTAGGTGGAATTATCCTGTTCCGTGGCCTTTCACCACGTGTTTTTAAAACATGTGCAATTGTAATTCCTTCACTTATTCCCGTGGGCTGGTTCTGCATGCTGGATTACCAGCGACAGCGCGTGCTCACATTTCTTAATCCGGGAGATGATCCCCTTGGAGCAGGTTACCAGATTATCCAGTCACAAATTGCTATCGGTTCCGGACAACTGACAGGGAAGGGCTTCCTTGGCGGCACACAGTCACAGTTGCGTTTTTTACCGGAAAAGCATACGGATTTTGCTATTGCTGTATTCGGGGAAGAATGGGGGTTTATTGGCTGTCTTTTACTGCTATCTCTATTCTGTCTCTTTTTACTGGCTATCTTTGCCACCAGCAGAGATGCTAAAGACCGTTTCGGTTCTTTTTTATCCGCCGGCGTTTTCTTTTACTTCTTCTGGCAATTCCTTATCAACATGGGAATGGTGATGGGTCTTATGCCGGTAGTTGGTATTCCACTACCTTTTATCAGCTACGGCGGTAGTGCTACGGTGGTTAACCTGTGCCTTATTGGCCTTGTCCTAAATGTCTCGATGCGACGATTTGTTTTCAAAACAGATTAACCTGTTATATGATTTTTTTGATGCGCAACGTGCGTGAGTAGAAAGGAGTCTCCAATGGCTAAAGACGAAATCAACGCCTTTTTAGGTTCTGGCACCGTTTACGAAGGCAAACTTAACTTTCAGGGCTCTGTACGCATCGACGGTAACTTTACCGGCGAAGTATTTTCAGAAGGCACACTGGTTGTTGGTAAGGATGCCAAAATGAAAGGCCAGATCCGTGTAAGCCAAATGATCCTGTCCGGGCACATCACTGGTGAAGTCTACGCCACAGAACGCGTTGTGCTGCACAAAACAGCCAACCTTGTGGGTACACTTCACACCCCTGCTCTAATTATGGAAGAAGGCGCTAAAGTGGAAGGTCAAATCTCGATGAATGGTGCCACTGAAGCCATGATTGTTGAACCCGCTGCGTAATCCCCGATACGCTTTGATATTTCTTAAAAAAAACCGCTGAAAGGCGGTTTTTTGTTTGCGGTTACATTTTATAAAAAAAACCTTCCACAACTTTTTCTAACCATAATATTTTTCTTCATTTCACCTTGTGCAATAATGCGCATCTGCGTAACCCATCAAACTCACGTGGTTAGGATGATTAAACACAACTGGCTAACTATTGTTTTTTTCGGGAACGCACGATTATCAAGCACTCCCGTACTACTGTTTAATTACACAGTAACCCTTTTTTTTAAAAAAGGTTTTGACACAACATAGTGAATCAGCTAATTCGGAAACGACTTTGAGCTTAAATTCACAACCTCACCAAGGGAGCAGGCATGATCGATTTGGATATTACGTTACTTATCCAATTGGTGAACTTCCTCATCGTGCTGGTTGGCTTGAACGCACTCCTGATCAGCCCCATCCGGGAGATTATCAAGCAACGCCAGGACAAAGTGTTAGGGTTGCTTGGCGACGCCGAACAGTTCGTCGAAGCCTCTGACTCCAAAATCAAGAACTACGAGAACGCTCTCATTGACGCGCGCAAGGCAGCTGTTGCTGAACGCGAAAAAGTGAAAGAGGCCGCTCTCGCTCAGGAAGCAGGTATTGTAGCTAAGGCAACCGCAGACGCCCAAGCATCCATCGCTGCATCCAGAGAGAAAGTCGCTACCGATGTAGCAAAAGCAATGGAACATCTGAAAGGGCAAGTGGGCGCTCTTGCAGAACAAACCATCGCAAAAGTACTCGGATAGCCGCGTAAGCGTTGAAGGAGGGTTCGCTTTGAAGAAGCTGAGAACTACAGTCGGTGCATCGATTCTGGTACTGCTTATGGCAGGCACAGCATTCGCACAAACCGACGGACATGGCTTACCGTGGGATAACTTCGCATATCGCGTAATTACCCTCGCAGTCGTACTCGGCATCATCTGGTACGCAGGTGGAAGCAAAATTAAGGCTTTCTTTAATGGTCGCGCAAGCGGCATTGAAGAAGAATTGATTTCGCTGGAAACCCGCAAAGCAGATGCAAAAGCCAAGCTAGCTGACGTAGAGCAGCGCATTGCCAACATGGATGCAGAAGCCCAGAGCATTCTTGATGAGTACCGTAGTCAGGGTGAAGCAGCGAAAGCAGCTATCATCGAGCGCGCTGAGAAGTCCGCTATTCAGATTACGGAACAGGCAGGCAAAGCCGCTGAAAACGAAGTAAAGCAGGCGATGGAGCAGATGCGTGAAGAAATGGCAGATTTAGTTGCCGATGCTGCTGAGCAGATGATTGCGAAGAAGCTCGACAAGAAAGGCCATGAAGCACTCATCGATAAATACTTAACTAAGGTGGTGCTCAGTTGACCGGTAACATCATAGCACGCAGATATGCCAGGGCGCTATTCTCCCTCGGCAAGAAAGCCGGTTCGGAAGAACTTAAAGCTTTCGGCAAGGAGCTTGATGCACTGGCTGGAGTGATCAAGAGCACACCTGAACTTGGCAAAATCTTCCGGAATCCAATCATCACTGTTGATGAAAAGAAAGCTGTAATTGCTTCTTTATTGGATAAGGCACAGGTAAGCGTTATTGTCCGCAACTTCTGCAAATTGCTCGCGGACAAAGAGCGTCTTTCCTCCATTCCGGAAATTCAAGCCTTTTACAATGTTCTACTTGATGCCGACCAGGGTGTTGTTCGCGGTGAACTTGTTACCGCAATCAAACTTCCAAAGGCCAAGTGCGATAACGTAAAATCCCAATTGGAAAAACAGGCTGGCCAGAAGCTGTTCCTGACTTTCAGTACTGACGAATCCATTCTTGGCGGCGTAGTTCTGAAAGTAGGCGACAAGGTACTCGATGCTAGCCTTCGAGCGCAGCTGGGTATCTTGAAAGAAAACATCAAGAGGGGTGAGTAGGGCCATGCAGATTAAAGCAGAAGAAATCTCCCAAATTATTGAAAGCCAGATCGAGAATTACGAACAGCGTGTAGAAATGAGCGAAACCGGTACTGTACTGTACGTAGGTGACGGTATCGCTCGTGTATATGGCGTTCGCAATGCCATGGCCATGGAGCTGCTGGAATTTCCAGGCGGCCTTAAGGGCATGGTTCTTAACCTCGAAGAAGACAACGTTGGTGTTGCTCTTCTTGGCGACGACACAGGTGTAAAAGAAGGCGACTTAGTAAAACGTACTGGTCAGATCTTCTCCGTACCAGTTGGTGACGAAGTTATGGGTCGCGTTTTGAACCCACTTGGTCAGCCAATCGACGGCCTTGGTCCAGTTGACGCTCCTCAGGTTCGTCCTGTTGAGCTTAAAGCTCCTGGTATCATCGCACGTAAATCCGTTCACGAGCCAATGCCTACCGGTATTAAAGCTATTGATGCTATGACCCCAGTAGGTCGTGGTCAGCGTGAACTGGTTATCGGTGACCGTCAGGTTGGTAAAACAGCTGTTTGTCTCGACGCTATTCTCGCACAGAAAAATACAGACATTCACTGCTTCTATGTAGCGATCGGTCAGAAAAAATCTACCGTTGCTCTCGTAGCAGATACCCTTAAGAAGCACGGCGCGATGGAATACACAACCATCATCTCCGCTACCGCTTCTGAACCGGCACCATTGCAGTTTATTTCTGCATACACCGGTTGTACCATGGCTGAGCACTACCGTGACAACGGCAAGCACGCACTCATCGTTTACGATGATCTGTCCAAACAGGCTACTGCGTACCGCCAGATGTCTCTCTTGCTCCGTCGCCCTCCAGGACGTGAAGCGTTCCCGGGTGACGTATTCTACCTGCACTCCAGACTTCTTGAGCGTGCAGCTAAAGTTAACGACAGTCTCGGCGCTGGTTCAATGACAGCTCTGCCTATCATTGAAACTCAGGCTGGCGACGTATCTGCATACATTCCTACCAACGTAATTTCTATTACTGATGGTCAGGTTTACCTCGAGCCAAACCTCTTCAACGCTGGTATCCGTCCTGCGATTAACGTAGGTCTTTCCGTATCTCGTGTTGGTGGTGCTGCTCAGATTAAGGCTATGAAGCAGGTTGCAGGTACAATGCGTCTTGATCTTGCTCAGTACCGTGAACTCGCAGCGTTTGCTCAGTTCGGTTCTGATCTTGATAAAGCTACACAGGCAAAACTTAATCGTGGTGCCCGTCTCGTTGAGCTGCTCAAGCAGCCTCAGTACGAGCCAATGGAATTCTGCGATCAGATTTCGTCTATGTATGCTGCTACTCGTGGTTTTATGGATGACGTTGAAGTTGACCGTATTCGTGAATTCGAATCCGGATTACTAGACTTCCTTCGTTCTTCTAAGTCCGACATTCTCGCTGACCTCAAAGAACGCGCCGTTATTGACGCCGATATTGAAGGCCGCCTGAAAGCCGCTATCAACGAGTTCAAAAAAAGCTTTAGCGCTTAAGGATTGGAGGTATAGTTTATGCCTTCATTGAAAGATGTCCAGCTACAGATTGCCGGGGTTAAGAAAACCAAGCAGATTACAAAAGCAATGAACATGGTTGCTTCTGCAAAACTGCGCGGTGCCCAGTCTCGAATCGAACGCTTCCGCCCTTATGCGGAAAAATTCTACGAGATGCTGGGAGATCTTGCCAGCAAAGCAGACGAGAATGCACATCCACTTCTTGAAGTCCGTGAGGAAATCAAAACTTGTGCGATTGTGCTTGCAACTTCTGACCGTGGACTTTGCGGCAGCTTTAACGCGGGCCTTATTTCTAAGGCTGGCAAGCTTGCCAAAACAAAGACTGCGGAAGGTAAAGACGTTAAATTTTACTGCGTAGGTAAGAAAGGACGCGATTTTGCACAGAAATCTGAGTTTGACCTTGTAAAAGGCTACCCGGATTCCATGGGCAGTTTCGACTTCTCTCTTGCTAACGAGCTTGGAATGGAACTTATCCATGCCTATCTCACCGGTGAATTTGATGAAGTTGTACTCATTTACGGCGAATTCGTAAGCATGGGTAAACAGGTTCCTGTTGAACAGCAGATCCTACCTATGTCTTCTGACGAAGCACCTGAGGTTGAAGAAGATACCTCAGGCGTTAAGAAAGAATTTATTTACGAACCAGCTGTAGAAGGTCTTCTTGCAGAACTTCTGCCCCGCTTTATTAAGGTCCAGATTTATCGTGGCCTGCTTGATACCTCTGCATCAGAACATGCAGCTCGTATGGCAGCCATGGATAATGCCACAAAGAACTGTGACGAAATGGTCGACAGCCTGACTCTTATTTACAACAAGACTCGTCAGGCCGCCATTACCAGTGACCTAATGGATATTGTCGGTGGCGCTGAAGCGCTGAAAGGATAAGTAAGGGAGCGAATAAGCTATGGCTAACGTAGGTAAAATCGTTCAGGTTATCGGCGCGGTTGTTGATATCGAGTTTGCCGATGGCAATCTGCCGAATATTCTGAATGCTGTTAAAATTGAAAACCCGAATAACACCGACGCCCCTGTGCTCATCTGTGAAGTAGCACAGCACCTCGGCGACAACGTAGTTCGTACCATCGCGATGGACGCTACTGAAGGTCTTGTTCGTGGTATGGAAGTAATTGATACTGGCGCAGCTATTACTGTACCAGTTGGTGATGCTTCCCTTGGCCGCATCATGAACGTTGTTGGTGAACCAGTGGATGAAATGGGCCCTATCGATGCTAAAAAGATGATGCCTATTCACCGCTCTGCTCCGTCTTTCACAGAGCAGGACACTAACGTTGAAGTTCTTGAGACCGGTATTAAAGTTGTAGACCTCCTCATTCCATTCCCTAAGGGTGGTAAAATGGGTCTCTTCGGTGGTGCTGGTGTAGGTAAAACCGTTATTCTCATGGAAATGATTAACAACATCGCTAAGCAGCACGGTGGTATCTCCGTATTTGCTGGTGTTGGTGAGCGTACCCGTGAAGGTAACGACCTTTACCATGAAATGAAAGACGCGGGCGTTCTTGAGAAAGCCGCCCTCGTATATGGTCAGATGAACGAACCTCCGGGAGCACGTGCACGTGTTGCGCTTACTGCTCTCACCTGTGCGGAATACTACCGTGATGAAGAGAATCAGGACGTGCTTCTCTTCGTTGACAACATCTTCCGCTTTACTCAGGCTGGTTCAGAAGTATCTGCTCTCCTCGGTCGTATGCCATCAGCGGTAGGCTACCAGCCTACTCTCGGTACTGACCTTGGTGGACTTCAGGAACGTATTACATCCACAACAAAAGGTTCTATTACCTCTGTTCAGGCTGTATACGTACCTGCTGATGACTTGACTGACCCTGCTCCGGCAACCACATTCTCTCACCTTGATGGTACTCTGGTACTTTCTCGTCAGATTGCGGAACTTGGTATTTACCCAGCGGTTGACCCGCTTGACTCTACCTCCCGTATTCTTGACCCGAACGTCGTAGGTGAAGAACACTACAAGATCGCTCGTGAAGTGCAGATGAGCCTCCAGAAGTACAAAGATCTTCAGGACATCATCGCAATTCTCGGTATGGACGAACTCTCTGATGATGACCAGCTCGTGGTAGCACGCGCACGTCGTATTCAGCGTTTCCTTTCCCAGCCGTTCCACGTAGCGGAAGTATTTACCGGTACCCCTGGTGAGTATGTAAAACTTGAAGACACCATCAAAGGCTTTAGAGGCATTCTTGACGGTGAATACGACCACATGGCCGAAAACGACTTCTACATGGTCGGCGGCATCGAAATGGCTATCGAGAAGTACAACCAGGGTCAGCAGGCTTAATCCCTAAAAGGAGCTGACTTATGGGAAATACACTTCGTCTCGAGATTGTTACGCCAGATCGGCTCGTACTTAGCGAAGATGTGGACTATGTAGGTGCACCTGGACATAACGGTGAGTTTGGTATTTTACCAAATCACATACCGTTCCTTGCTGCCCTTCAAATCGGCCCTTTGCACTATAATGTTGGTGGACAGACACGTTACGTGTTTATCTCCGGCGGTTTTGCAGAGATTTCCGATAACAAAGTAACCATCCTTGCTGAGGCTGCCGAGCGTGCTGAAGACATCGATCTTGGTCGTGCTCGTCAGGCTAGAGAGCGTGCTGAACAGCGCATGTCCATGGACATGGATACAGTTGACTACGCTCGTGCACGAGCAGCTCTTGCTCGTTCACTCCACCGCCTCAAGCTGCTTGAATCTGAATAATATTCGGACTATCGCAATAATAAGAGCAGGCTGTTTTCGAACAGCCTGCTTTTTTTATCATTAAATATTCCAAGCAACTGCATCACACAAAAAACCTCCCAGCCCCCTTTTCACGCCGCTCCAAGTCTTTTTCTTATAAATTCAATTATACGTTTCTACTAGACAAGCCCCTGCTCACACACGTAGTAGATATGCGTTAGAAGTACTTGTTACCATGGTATCTCAGGAGTATGAATGTCTGCCAGAGAAACAATCGGAGCACTTGTGCTTGCTGCGGGTAAAGGTACCCGTATGCATTCTGACAAGCCAAAAGTTCTTCAGGAACTTTTAGGCGCACCAATGCTCCGTTATGTATATACAGCTTTAGACCCGCTCTTCGGAGAAGGCATATGGACCGTAGTTGGTCATCAGTCAGAAATGATTGAACAAAAATTTGCCGGCGAAGAACGTAATTTTATTCACCAAACCGAACAGCTCGGTACAGGACACGCATTACAAACAGCATGGGACGAACTCGTAGAGTCCGGTCTCTCTCATGTTCTTGTTGTTAATGGTGACACTCCTCTATTACCGCAGCCTCGACTCATCAATTTTCTTAAAGAGTCTCTCTCCAATAACGCTGATATTGGATTCATGACTCTTACCCTTCCACATCCCGGCTCATACGGCCGCGTTGTGCGTCACCTTGGCGATGTAGCTGCTATTATCGAAGCGAAAGACTACGATGAAAACCTGCATGGCCCAGAACCCCGTGAAATAAATGCGGGCATCTACCTGCTCAATATCGCAAGTGTTACACCGCTTCTCAAACGCCTTTGCAACGAGAACAAAAGCGGTGAATATTATATTACAGATCTTGTAGGTTTTGCTGTTCAAGAACAGATGACTGTTGCCGGTGTAGAATGTGGCAACGATCCACAACTGCTCGGTATCAACAATCCTGCGGAACTCGTGCGTTCAGAATCCCTGCTTCGTGCCACTCTAGTTATGGAATGGCTTGAACAAGGTGTGACCATCCATGCGCCGGAATACGTTCGTCTTGGACCAATGGTAACACTTGAGCCGGGTGCAGTTCTGCACGGCCCGTGTGAACTCTATGGTAATACCCATGTGAAACGCGGTGCTGAAATTTATTCTAATACTTGGATTAAAGATTCCACTTTGGCGGAAGGGTGTGTTATTCATCCATTTAGCCACCTTGACGGTGCATCAGTAGGGAACGACTGTACAGTTGGCCCTTACGCTCGGCTTCGCCCCGGTGCTGTCATGGAGCAAGGTGCCAAAGTCGGCAACTTTGTAGAAATGAAAAAAACCGTATTGGGAGAAGGCTCCAAAGCAAACCACTTCACTTACCTAGGTGATACTGAAGTGGGAACTGGCGTTAACATTGGCGCAGGTACAATTACTTGTAACTACGACGGCGTTAACAAGCACAAAACAACCATCGAAGACAATGCCTTCATCGGCTCTAACACTTCTCTGGTTGCTCCAGTTCGCGTGGGGAAAAATTCCCTTGTTGGAGCAGGCTCCGTTATAACAAAAGATATTCCTGAAAACACTATTGCTGTTGCTCGTGGCAAGCAAAAAAACTTGCCTAAAAAATGCTAGTATTGATTTCTCGTACCAAAAAGGATAGTTAAAGCTTATGGAACTTATAGACCGTTTAGAACAAAGATTAGAATCTCTTCTTGAAGAAGTAGAGTCCCTTAAGGCCGAAAACATTCAGCTCAAAGAAGAAGTTGAAGTAAGTCTTTCTGTGCTCGAAGAAGAGAATCGCTCCTTGAAGGACGAATTGGAACAAGAACGTTCCACGAAAGATGCAGTTATGGGCCGCATTGACGGTCTGCTATCTAAGCTTTCAAACTCTACAGACTCAATGTAGGAAGCTATGCGCAGCTTCACTCTGAAGATACTCGGCACCGAGGTCTCTTTCAAATCGGAAGCAGATCACGACGCTGTCGAACGGGCTAAAATCCTTGTAGAAGATCGTTTTAACACGCTCTACAGTCCGGGTATGCCTATAAGCAAGGAAAAGTTGCTCATCTTCCTTGTCTTGGGGCTTGCAGATGATTATTTGCATACATCAGAAAGGCTGCTTGCGCTTGAACAACGATTAGAACGATTAACAACGAGAGTGGAAGGCTGTGTAGATAATGACGCAGCAACACAGGATAACGTGTCTTAATTAGGCATTTTTCCTGCTCGCAATACGCCATACTGTAATTATTTAGTACAGACAGTCGGGGCTTTTTTTTCCACTCTCCCTTTATATATAAAGGCACATCTGTGCTCTAAACATGTACATCTCAGATTCAATGAATCTGTGTGTAATAACGGGAGAAAAGGTATGAGTCTGATATCACTCGGGCTCGTCCTTGTAGGTGCTATTATTGGAGCTGGCTCCGGATACGCACTGCATAAAGTTGTTTCCTCTAAGCGATTGGGTGACGCGAAGGAACTATCCACACGCATCATTGAAGAAGCTCGTAAGGAAGCACAGGCTCAAAAGAAAGAAATCATTCTTCAGGGTCAGGACGAGATATATAAACAGAAGCGCGAACTTGATCGAGAATTTAAAGACCGTGAGAATGAAACTAAAGCTCGCGACCGTAAAATTCAGGAACTTAGTGAACGCGTAGAACGTAAGCGCGAGCAGGCTAACCAGAAAGAACAGGAACTGCTTTCTCTGGAAAAAGAGCTCACTCGCAAAGAACGTAAAATCGAAGATAAAATTGCACTGCTCGACTCCAAACTTGATGAGCAGGAGCTGAAATTACAAGAAGTATCTGGTCTTACCATTGAAGAAGCAAAAGAACGCCTCTTCAACGAAGTGGAAGCACGCACCAGGCATGAAGCCGCTAAAATGGTTCGCCAGATTGAAATGGAAGCAAAAGAGACTGCTAACCGCAAATCTCAGCACATTATTGCTACTGCTATCCAGCGCTATGCAGGTGACTACGTTAGTGAACAGACCGTTACCGCTGTTACCCTGCCAAGCGAAGATATGAAAGGACGCATCATCGGCCGTGAAGGGCGAAACATTCGCGCTATCGAAGCAGCAACTGGTGTTGACCTTATTATTGATGATACTCCTGAAACTGTCATCCTTTCTGCATACAGCCCGCTGCGTCGTCAGATTGCCAAAATGGCACTTGAACGCCTCATCAGCGACGGCCGTATTCACCCTGCACGCATCGAAGATGTCGTTGGCAAGGTAAAAGAAGAGCTTGAAGTTCAGCTTCGTGAAGTTGGCGAACAGGCTACTTTCGATGCTGGTGTTCACGGTATCCATCCAGAGCTTATTAAGTTCCTCGGTCAGCTTAAATACCGCACAAGTTTCTCCCAGAATGTTTTACAGCACTCACTGGAAGTTTCTTCTCTCTGTGGAATGATGGCTGCTGAGCTTGGCCTTGATATTAAAAAGGCTAAACGTGCAGGGTTACTGCATGACCTTGGTAAAGCTATTGACCATGAAGTTGAAGGCCCGCACGCACTTATCGGTGCTGATCTGGCTAAAAAATACGGCGAAGCTAAAGACATCGTGCATGCAATTGCAGCGCACCATGAAGATACTCCGCCGACCACTGCTCTTGCTGTTCTCGTTCAGGCTGCGGACTCCTTGTCCGGCGCTCGTCCAGGTGCTCGTAAAGAACTCCTTGAGAACTACGTAAAACGCCTCGAAGAACTCGAAGGCATTGCAACAGCATTTGATGGCGTAGCAAAAGCATACGCTATTCAGGCTGGTCGCGAAATCCGCGTTATGGTTAACTCCGACAACGTAGATGACGATTCCACGTACCTGCTTTGTAAAGAGATTGCTGATAAGATTGAAAACAATCTTACCTACCCGGGTCAGATTCGCGTAACCGTAATTCGCGAACGCCGAGCAGTAGGTTTTGCAAAATAGCAAGACGCTCTTTTAAGAACGTAAAAAAAGGCCGCACATTGTGCGGTCTTTTTTTATAACTAAATAAAAGTTATCAGAGAGAGATATATATTTTTGGGTCAGGCAAATGCCACTGGCGTGGAGGGCTCACCCCTATGGCACTTATTTCCGTAGGGCTCTAATTCCGCCTACGGTTGACGGGGCTGCCCCTCCAGCCCGCGAGAGAACGCTCTCTCGGCTGCGAACTTATTGGTATTCAAATGTTATCCTTTGCTGATTATGCCATATTTCAGTACGAATTAACTGTTCAACCAGAGAAGAACGAGTTTCCCTTCACATGATGCTGTAGAGAATGTAGTATTGTGTGAGTCAGTTATGTAATTTTTTTTTCAGCTTTCAAATCACGGTTGCCGACTATGTTACCAACACTGCTTGTTCATCCAGATCCGGAAATCCGCACACAGCTCCGAAAGTTTTTCGAGCCTGTCGATTTCGTGCGTATAGTGGGCGAGGCCGTGCATGTAGACGAAGCACTGGAGTTACTCAGTGCTATTGAATACGCTGTTCTTGTTGTAGCAGTTTCCATCAAGGAACCGCGCGACGGCTTCGAACTCACACGGCGCCTCCGCGGACGCACCAAACAGCCAGCCCTCATTTTTTTGGCAGATAATGAAGACGACGCATTTACAGCGTTCGAACTTGAAGCCACAGATTATCTCATCTTCCCTTGCACAGAAGAACGGTTTGCGCGTTCTGTTTCACGCCTTGAACAATTCAAAATGCACTTCAACCTCGCGCAGGAACCTTCCACACAATGGCAGGAACCAACAGTTCGAGACTTTACCGACATAGAGGATGAAGAACCGGAACAGACTCTTCAGCTTCCATTGGAAGAAGAAGAGCAGGATCAATTCCTTCATGCATTGCGACAGGCATGGGAGCTTACGGAAAAATTCCGCCCAGCAGAAATTGAAAAACTTGCCATCACTTCCGGTGGACGTACGATGCTGTTGCCGTATAACGAGATTATCTTTATTGAAGCCAACGAAGACTACACCTATGTTCACACAGTTTCCGGAAAACACCTTACTTCGTACAGGTTGAAAATTCTGGAAGCGAGATTGCGCCCGCACAATTTTTTCCGCGCACATCGCAAGTTTCTTGTAAATTTGGATATGGTTACAGAAATCGCATCACTTCCCGGCTCCAACTTCATGTTGAGAACTGCCGGACGTACCCGTATTGAAATTCCTATCAGCCGCAGGCGGTTAGGTGAACTCAAACAAGTTCTGGGGCTATAGCATGACAGACAACACACAACCTACATCCAACGGAACTGTTGAATCACTTTTGAAGGAACAACGAGTTTTTCGTCCTCTGCCGCGTGTTATCGCAGACTCTGCTGTAAACCCTGCTGACCTAAAGCATGCTTATCATAAAGCAAGCGTAAACAGCTTAGCTTACTGGGAAGACGCAGCGGAACGCCTTCAGTGGTACCGACGCTGGGATACTGTACTTAACGACACAGAAGCGCCCTTCTATAAATGGTTTTTCGGCGCCCGTTGCAATATAGTACACAATGCTCTCGACCGGCACATTACCTCTCCAAATCGAAATAAACTTGCTCTTATTTGGGAAGGTGAACCGGGTGATACAAAGCGGCTCACATACTTTGAACTCTACAGAGAAGTAAACAAGTGCGCTAATGCCATGCGTGAACTTGGTGTTACAAAAGGGGACACGGTTGTAATTTATCTTCCGTCACTACCTGAAACTGTTATCTCCATGCTCGCAGCAGCAAAAATCGGCGCAATTCACAGTGTCGTGTTTGCCGGATTCTCGGCCAATGCGCTTGCTGAGCGTATTGAAGATGCAAAACCGAAAATCATTATTACAGTCGATGCGTTCTACCGTAACGGTCGTATCTTAACACTGAAACCTCTGGTCGATGAAGCGCTGGAACAGGTTGAACATACAGTCGATCACACCATTGTTGTACATCGCACGCATGTTACGGTTGAGATGGATGCTGAAAAAGATCTTTGGTGGCATGATATCATGCGCGGCAAATCATACGAAGCCATCACAGAAAGTATGGACGCTACAGACCCGCTCTTTATGCTCTATACCTCTGGCACTACTGATAAGCCAAAAGGGGTTGTCCATTCACACGGTGGATACATGGTGGGAGTACATCACACATTCACACAGGTTTTTGACAACAACGCCACTGATATTTTTTGGTGTACTGCTGACATAGGTTGGATTACAGGACATTCGTATGTTGTCTACGGACCACTTATGGCAGGAACCACGACCTTCATGTACGAAGGTCATCCACTGTATCCGGAAGCAGGAAGACTATGGTCAGTTGTTGAGCGCTGGGGAATCTCAGTTCTCTATACAGTTCCGACGCTTATCCGTATGCTTATGCGCTTTGGAGAAAAATACGCCCTGCGTCATGACCTAAGTACTCTGCGCCTGCTTGGTACTGTAGGTGAACCAATTTCACCAGAAGCATGGGTCTGGTTCCACAAACATATCGGTAAAGGGCAATGCCCGCTGCTGGATACATGGTGGCAGACCGAAACGGGGATGATTATGATTTCTCCGTATCCAATCTCTGTGCTTAAACCCGGCTCCGTAGCCCGTCCTCTTCCAGCCATTGATATTGATATTGTTGATGACGACGGCACTCCTGTTCCGACAGGAAAAGGCGGCTATCTGGTTATTAAAAAACCTTGGCCTGCCATGATCACTACGTTGTTCAATGATGAAGAAACGTACAAGGATATGTATTGGTCTCGCTTCCCGGGATATTACTGCTCTGGAGATATTGCTCGAAAAGACGAGGATGGATACATTTGGCTGCAAGGTCGTGTTGACGACGTCATCATGATTGCCGGCCATCGAATAGGTACCGCAGAATTTGAAGCAGCACTTTCTTCGCATCCACTCGTAGCAGAATGTGCTGTTATCGGTATGCCGGACACCATTCGCGGCGAAGTTGCCAAGGCATTTGTCGTACTCAAAGAACAGTCAGACACTCTGTACTTTATGGATGAAGAAGACGAAACAGAACAACAGCTCATAGGGCATGTTCGTGCAGAACTTGGCTCCATTGCTGTAATTGGTTCAGTGGACATTCGAGACTCCCTCCCACGTAACCGAAGTGGCAAAATTATGCGCAGACTGTTGCGTGCAGAAACCACTGGCGGTGATCGTGGCGACACCAGTACATTAGAAGAAGATCCGTTTTGGGCAACCATAAAATAGAATACCGGCTCCCCTTTCTGACCGGTTCATTATTAAGATACGTTGTCGAACTGCCTCATATTTTTACGGAGACATAATGTCATTCAACATAGCGGTACTCGCATCCGGTTCCGGATCCAACTTGCAATCTATTATTGATGCAGTGGAGCGCGGCTCCTTAGACGCAAAAATTTGTCTGGTTATTTGCAACCGCAGCAATGCTTTTGCACTTGAACGTGCAAAAAAGGCCGGAATTCCGACTGCAACCATTCTTCATGCGGATTTTGAGAATAGAGAAGAATTTGATGCAGCGATGATTGAACAATTGGAAGCCGCTGATGTTGACCTTGTCGTTCTCGCAGGATTTATGCGTCTGCTGACTCCTTTGTTTATTCAAACATTCGCAGGACGCATTATTAATATTCACCCAGCCCTGCTCCCTGCATTTAAGGGAGCACACGGCATTGCAGATGCAGTGAAGTACGGCGTAACACTGGCAGGTTGTACTGTGCATTTCGTTGATGAAATTATGGACAATGGCGCTATTATTGCTCAGGCGGTGGTACCTTTTGCATCTGATGAATCAACGGAGACCGTACAAAAACGTGTTCTTGCTTTTGAGCATCGTCTTTACCCGCAAGTCTTGCAATGGATTGCTACCGGACGTGTTTCGCAAAACGGGCGAAAAGCTTCCGTGCAGGATACCGGTTTACCCAAAGTAGCTTCTGACGGCAGTTTTATTGTTTCACCTCAATTAGAAGATGGATTTTAGGTAATGAATATAGGGCGAGTAAATCTGGCTTCGGTTAACCTTAACCTGCTTGTTGCGCTTAAGGCATTGCTTGATGAAGGCAATGTTACCCGTGCAGCGAAGCGCTTAAATATTACCCAAAGCGGCATGAGTAAAAACTTACGGCATCTGCGCGAGTTGTTTGATGACCCGTTACTTGTACGCAGTGGTAATAACTTTGCGCTCACAGAACGCGCTGTGGAACTGAGCCAAAATCTAGAGCGGATTCTGGGTGAAGTAACAGAATTACTCGACCGAAGCAGTTTTAATCCAGCTGAATGTACCCGTACATTCACCTTTGCGACATCTGACTATGTCGCTGAATATATTTTCCCTAAGGTTCTGGAAAACTACCTAAAAGTTGCTCCTAACATTTCTATTAAGTTGGAGATGTCAGATGAAACAACAATCGATAAACTATCGAATGGTTCCTATGATCTAATTACATCAATGCTGGACTCACAGTATCAGGGTCTGCATCACCTCGTTATCGGACGGGACCAATTTGCATGTTGTATGCGAAAAGATCACCCGTTAATGCAACGCGGAGGCGGACTTTCCCTGAGCGAATACTGCTCTCTTGACCATGCAGCCATCACAGGCGGCGGCGACAAAGTACACGTAATCGAGGCAGAACTGGCCAAAATCGGTCAGCGTCGATCTGTGCGTTTTTCTGCCCCTCTATTCACAACCGTCTGTAAAGTTGTGAGCCGTTCTGATATGATTGCAACCATGCCGAGTCATATTGCGAGTAATCTGGCACCGGAATTCGACCTGTCATGGTGTGCATTGCCGTTCTATATTGAGTCGTTCGACTACACCATTGCATGGCATGAGCGACAGCATCACGATGCATCGCACATTTGGTTCCGAAATATGATGCAACAACTTATTCAATCAAGCCTCTATAGTCATATGGCACAAGAAGCACCGTGCGATATTTTGTGCGTATTATAAACGGAGAAGAGTATGAACAACGAAAAAGTCAACGTACGCAGTCTTTCTTTAACAGCCGCAGATAAAGATTATTTAAGAGAACTCGTTCAGTGGAGTATATCCACGTACTTTGAAGGCGTTCGTACTCTTGACGATAAAAGCGTTCCCAAACCGGAAAGTCCACTTTTGCAACAAGAGCTTGGTGCCTTTGTTACGCTCAAAAAAGATGGACACTTACGCGGCTGCATCGGAAATGTTGTCGGGCAAGGCCCATTATATCTCACTGTTGCCTATATGGCGCGCGCAGCAGCATTTGAAGATCCACGTTTTCCGCAAGTGTCAGAAACTGAATTTGCCTATCTCTCAACCGAGATATCCATCATGGGTCCCATCACTCTTTGCCCGGATAGCAATCTCATAGAAGTTGGTCGGCATGGGCTCATTATAAAACACGGGGCAAACTCCGGTTTACTACTTCCGCAAGTTGCACAGGAATGGAACTGGGATCGTAAAAAATTTCTCGAACAAACCTGCATCAAAGCTGGACTCAAACCAAATATGTGGAAAGATCCCGCCACTAAAATCTATTGGTTCGAAGCCTACGTTGTATAAGTACTATTCAGACAACTATCTTTAATTCATACGATTTTACAATGGTATGAATAATCTTGCTTGCTTGGACAACCAATATCTTGCATTATCGTGCCGCGCACTTGGGTGTGCGTAAATATTTACACCTTTTTTGCACGATTTTCTGGAGAGCCTACCATGTCCGACGCAGATCGCCGCCGAATGTATATTTATCTGCTTATCATGACCGTTGCGGTTGCAGCTGGTTTTCAAGCGTGGCGTACCCTCTACAACAACTTTGCTGTTGATATTGTAGGACTGACTGGCCAACAAATTGGTATCATTCAATCCGTTCGCGAAATTCCCGGTTTCCTTGCCCTGTTAGTCATCTACCTTTTGCTTTTTATTTCTGAACACCGCCTTGCGGCTCTCTCCATAGCCATACTCGGTCTGGGTGTCGGGCTTACAGGCTCAATGCCTACGTATCAGGGAATGGTTTTTACAACTCTTATCATGAGTTTCGGTTTCCACTACTACGAAACAGTCAATCAGTCTCTCACGCTACAATATTTTGATTTAAAAAAAGCTCCCGTCATCATGGGTAGACTCCGCGCAATGGGTTCCGCAACGAACCTTGTTGTCGGTGGATCTATCTTTCTACTGAGCATGAAACTTGATTTCCAACAGATATTTTGGCTGTTCGGTATCATTGTTATTCTCACCGGTCTTTGGTGTTTTACGCAAAACCCTTCATCAACCAATGTTGCACCACAACATAAGAAGATGGTTCTGCGCAGTCGCTATTGGCTTTTCTACATGCTCAACTTTTTTGCAGGTGCCCGCAGACAAATCTTTGTGGCGTTTGCAGTGTTCCTCATGGTAGAAAAATTCAAATTTTCCATTCAGGAAGTTACTCTGCTCTTTATCGTTAACAACATTATCAACTGGTGGCTTTCACCTGCAATTGGTAGAGCAGTTAATAAATTCGGCGAGCGCAAAGTCCTTTCACTAGAATATGCAGCCATGATTTTTGTTTTTATTTCATACGCCTACGTAGAATCTAAACTGCTTGTGGCCTTCCTGTATGTGCTTGATCATATTTTCTTTAACTTCTCTCTTGCAATTAAGTCATACTTCCAAAAGATTGCAGACCCGTCCGATATCGCTCCATCAATGGCGGTAAGTTTTACCATCAACCACATTGCAGCGGTTGTTGTTCCAGCTCTCGGCGGTATGCTCTGGATGGTGGACTATAAAATTCCATTCCTTGCAGCAGCAGGAATAGCTTGTATTTCCCTTGCATTAGTACAGTTTATACGTACTCCGGATTACAACAAAGCACGAAAAAACTGACATCGACCATAGTTCGTGCTACACAATTTCAGACAACGTAGCGAAACTATATAAGGAGAATAAATTGAAACAATTACTCTGCTTCATACTCATTTGTATTACATTTACAGTACTCCCTGCATTTGCAGAGGAAGCCCCGAAACCAGCTAAAGCAGTTCAGCCCGCGACACCTAAAGCGGATACTCCTGCTGCGGTTACATCGCGCACTACCCCTATTTTTATTGAACAGAAAGGGGCAGACAATCTCGGTTCCATGCTTGCATTTGAACTTAAAAGTGCATGCAACACCTCAAGCCTGTTTAAAATGACAGGTGACGATATTCCGAAGATTACCGTTATGATCACAACTATGTCTGAATTCGCAGACCGCCCTAAAATTGGTTCCGTATACAGTGTGGTGTGGGTATTTTCTGAAAACTCAAACAACTTGAAATACTACCTCGCTCAGGACACCGGTATTGTGACAGTAGACAACGTCTCCGCGCTCGCAACATCAGTAGCAAACAAGACTGATCAAATTGCTTTGCAATATGGCTACTTGTTTGAATAATTTGCTCCTATAACGCTTTTTTATCTATATGAGGGCAGTGTTTTTTCACTGCCCTCTTTTTTTACTGTAACTTATGGTTATCTACAGTTATCTATTTCAGAAGTAGATAATTAAATTCAACAAAATCAATGTGTAATTATTGTTTATTTTACCTGTGTCATTTTATAAGCAGGTATTTTTAGTTTCCCTTAGAAGAAAAATATGGTTACACCTCTTTTTATTCCTAATCAGGACTAAAAATAACTTAAAATGACCATGGAGCTCTTAATGAAAAAATTTGCTGCCTTACTTCTCGCATTAGCCCTGCTCGTACCAGCAATGGCACAGGCACAGGAAAAAGTACTTATGATGGCTACCACCACCAGTACTGACAACACCGGCCTTCTTGATGAGCTCATGCCTGAATTCACAAAAGATTCCGGCATTGATATTCGCTGGACTGCCATCGGCACCGGCAAAGCACTTGCAATGGGCCGCAATTGCGACGTTGACGTACTGCTCGTACACGCTCCGGGTGCAGAAAAAAAATTCGTTGCAGATGGTCACGGCGTTGGTCGTACCCAGCTTATGTACAACGACTTTGTTATTGTAGGTCCTGCTGCTGACCCTGCACACGTAAAAGGCATGCCTATTGAAAAAGCACTGAAAGCTATTGCAGCTGCAAAAGCTCCTTTCGCTTCCCGTGGTGACAACTCCGGCACCAACAAAAAAGAAATTTCTCTCTGGAAAGCAGCCGGCATGGCAGTTCCAGATAAAGCAGACTGGTACATGCAGCTCGGTCAGGGCATGCTCAAAACTCTGAACGTTGCAGCACAGAAAGGTGCTTACACCATGACTGACCGTGGTACATGGATCAAGTACATGGATGTTAACAAAGGCAAGACATCGTTGAAAATCATTGTAGAAGGCGATAAAGTACTCTTTAACCAGTACAGCGCTATTGCTATCAACCCTGCTGTTTGCCCTAATGCAAAAGTAGAACTTGCTAACGAATTCATCGCATGGATGGCTTCCCCTAAAGCACAGAAAGCAATCGGCGACTTCCGTCTGCTCGGCAAACAGCTCTTTACACCTAACGCAGGTAAGTAATTTGTTTTTGCATAGATAGACTTTGCTGGGGTGGCTTTTGCCACCCCTTTTTTTTGGCAAGGAGATTACATGGGTTTCATATATGAAGGTCTGCTAAAGGCTTTTCAACTTCTCTTCAACGGCAATCCGGAAACATGGTCTGCTGTATACATAACAATCTGCGTTTCATCCCTTTCAATTTTTTTCACAATTCTAATCGGTGCACCACTTGGTTTTGTGCTCGGGTATTGTCGTTTTAAAGGCCGTGACACGCTGCGGATGATTACCGACACCCTACTGTCCTTCCCTACCGTTGTTATCGGCCTACTCGTATACTCATTAGTTTCACGACAAGGGCCACTTGGTGACTTTAACCTGCTCTTTACTCTTTCCGGTATTGCCATCGGTCAGGTCATGCTCGGTATGCCAATAGTTGTTGCAATGGTGGCAAATGCGGTGGAAAACGCAGACTCCGGCATGAAAGAAACATTGCTCACACTCGGTGCGGATAAATTACAAGTACTTCGCGCCACACTTTGGGAAATACGCTATCATCTCATGCTCGCCGGTGTTGCAGCCTACGGGCGCATAGTTTCTGAAATTGGTATTTCCATGATGGTTGGCGGGAACATTAAATGGCACACACGAACCATTACTACCGCGATTGCTTTAGAAACAGGTAAGGGCGAATTCGCGATGGGCATTGCTCTTGGTGTGGTTCTGCTCATCATAGCTTTCGGTGTGAACTTCAGTGTCGCAAAACTTAAACGGCGCGCGGGGCAATAGTCATGTCGCTTTATCAGCTTTCAAACATCATCCAAATTTACGGCGGCCGCACTGTACTCTCTATTGACTCTTTGACACTGGAAGCAGGGACGATTACAGGCATAGTCGGACCTAACGGTGGCGGCAAGTCAACTCTTATGCGTATGCTTGCCTTTCTGGAGTCTCCGCATGACGGGACTATCCTATACAAAGGCGCCAAAACATCTATTACAGACACATCACTCAGACGCGAAGTAACATTACTTACTCAACAGCCGTATCTTCTTAAACGAACCGTTCAAGAGAACATTGAATACGGCTTACATGTTCGGGGCATAACCAATATTTCTGGCATTGCTGCGTCTGCACTTGAAGAAGTTGGTCTTTTACCGGATACATTCCTTACCCGTAACTGGTTTGAACTTTCCGGTGGTGAAGCACAACGCGTTGCACTTGCAGCCCGTCTTGCTATAAAGCCAAGAGTACTTCTGATGGACGAACCCACATCTTCTCTAGATGAAGAATCTACAGAACGAATTCGAAGTGCAGCAGTACATGCAAAAACAGAACATAAAACAAGCCTCGTTATCGTTTCACATGATAGAGAATGGCTCGCTTCTGTATCTGACAGCACTGTACTTATTCGTAATGGAAAAATAGAGCGCACGCATTCAAGATAGTAAGACTTACACCTTCATCACTGTTTTCACTTAGTAAGTACATGTCCACACTCTAAGATACTATAGGAACACTATTTCATTGTGCCCATTCACGCCGTCCAATATCACAACACTTGTCGTCACCTCAGTTACTCGCTATAGTCAACATTGCATAAATCTGAGCAATAACATTTTTTTATCAGGTGATTAACATGGATGCTTTTACTTATAGTGCCCCTACTCAGGTAATTTTTGGTCAAGACGCTGTCGATCTCATCGGCTGGCATATTGTTAAAGAAGCGTCTTCCGTTCTTCTTGTTATGGGTGGCGGCTCTGCACGTAACAACGGTGCTTATGAAGCAGCGACCCGTTCGTTACAGGAAGCAGGCGTGGATTGGACAGAATTCTGGGGAATTAAACCCAACCCTTCACTTGAGCAAGTTGAAGCAGGCATAAACATTGCCCGTAAAGCTAGCGTAGGTGCAGTTCTTGGCGTTGGTGGCGGCAGTGTTATTGATGCTGCAAAAGCCATTGCAGCCGGCTTCTACCTCGACGACTATTGGGAGCGCGTTGAATCTCGCAAAGCTGTAGAACGCTCTTTACCTGTCTACACAGTTGTTACGCTGTCCGGCACCGGTTCAGAAATGAATGGAAAAGCCGTTATAACCAACGAGCAGCTACAAAAGAAATGGAGCCTCGGTGGTCATTGCATGATTCCAAAAGTCACTGCAATCGATCCCCTCTATCAGGTACAGACTCCGTGGAGTCTCACAGCCGGTAGTGGCATTGATGCAATGACTCACATTATGGAAAACTATTTTCGTGGGCGCATTGCAGACAAACGCACCGGTTACTTTAACGAGGAAACAACCCTGAACATTTGTGAAGGGCTGCTCATTTCTCTTATCAACTCCATGCATTCTCTGCGGCACGATCCTTCCAATTACGAAGCACGCGCCAACCTTGCATGGGCTTCCTGCTTAAGCCTTAACGGTCTCACCGGCTGCGGTTTATCCGGCGGAGACTGGACTTCTCATGCGCTTGAGCATGCTCTTAGCGGACGCTTCCCGCATATCCCGCATGGAGAAGGACTTGCCGTTATTTTCCCTTCATGGATGCAGCAAGTTTGTGCAAAAGCTCCAGACATTTTTAACCGCTTTGCATCCACCGTATGGGGACAGGAAACAATTCAGGGCGGTATTGATGCCACTCGTGCAGCATTTTCCGCATGGGGCGCACCGTCACGTCTTTCTGCGTGGGGCGTAACAGAAGAAGACGTACCGTACCTTGTTGAAAGCGCATTCGCATACCGTGCTCTCGGACATGTTGCTCCGTTGAACAGAGAAGACGTTGCTGAAATTTTTATGCGCGTGTTGTAGCAACAGCAACCTTCCGTAAAATTTACCTGTTTACAAAAAAGCCCGTCATCGCATGCACGATGTCGGGCTTTTCTTATTGTCACAAAGCCTCAACGAACTAAACAGTTCGCGGACTCATCCATAAAAGTTTATCCAATCACAGACGACACAGCTATTTCGCGCAGTGTCTGATAATATTTACGAAACAATTCTTCCTGTTGGACGGTCGGAGATTCACCCGACCCGCTTACGCCTGACTGAAACATCAACACGGTACCATCAACCAGCATATACCAGTTGTAATAGTACCCCGCCCCCTTGTTTCCTTTTCCATCAGCTGAAAACATAACCCAAATACTTTGTGTAGTCCCGAGTCGCTGGATGCCTTGCGCCAAAATTTCTACAGCTCCGAACTGTTCTGTCAGCACATCTGTAGAAACGCGACGCTGGAGTTCCTGCATAACTCCTTCGTCAGAAGACACTCGTCTTGCCCGAGCATACTGTATGGAAAAAAACGGAACACCATTCCCCATGGCACTTCGATATTCCACCGACTGCTTCTCTCCATCCGATGGAGCTTGTCCCCATGTTTTGGGTACGGAAATTTTGCAAGTTCTTTTCTTGCCACTTGCAACCCATTGATAACGGGCTACTGAAACAAGACCGTCATTAAATTCAAGTTCAGGATTCAGCTTATATTTTTCAGTATGGAACACCACAGCACGTTCCACAGCAGAAGGCAGACCATTGTCAGCATATGCCTGCACCTTTTCCGCCAAAGAAATACATGGTGAACAGCCTGCAGCCTGCGAATACATATTCTTACTGGATTTAAGTAACACACCGTCATACTTTTGGAAATTTACCGTATCATGATGTTCTCCACGTATGGAAGAAACAGCATCATCAAGCAGAGCGGCAAACACACTGGATGCATTTTCTAATGTTTCAAGCAGATCCGGACAGATAGCACAGCAGAGCTCAAGCCCTTGGCTCTGCGCCATGTAAAAAGAATACAGTTCCATATCTACACTACGCATCGCAGCAGCATGCTTCTGGCGTATGTCATCTGCAACAGCATTCAATGTCGAAGCGCAAAATAAAATTACAATCGCAACCATACAGCTGCTAACAAGTTTCACAACACCCCCTCCATATCGATAAAACAATTCTATTCGTACAATAAAGACACATACGCATATCACTATTTCCTTTAAAAATTAAGATGTTATTTCACAGCCAACTTGCAACATTTCAGCAGACGGCAGACTTTACCATTCCTGTATTCGGCAAAGGTTTCCACTGCCTCTTCACAGGTGAACCGTTAATGTATATAGAGTCTGTGGCGATGGCGCACTGCGTTCATCCGCATATTCACCGGTGGACAATACCGGACAAAAGGGGCCGTCATGGTTAATATTCTTGATCTCTCATATGAAGAGCTTGAAGAGTTCCTCGTAGAACTCGGGGAAAAAAAGTTCCGCACCAAGCAAGTTTGGCAGTGGTTGTGGAACAAATACGTTCAATCTTTCGATGAGATGACCAATATCTCAAAAACAGTTCGCGCTCGTCTGCACGAAGAAGCGTACATCCGCTGGCCGGAAGTTGTTACCTCCCAGACAAGCAAAGACGGCACGATCAAGTTTCTCCTTAAGCTGCATGACGGTGCTCTTGTTGAAACCGTACTTATCCCCGGTTCCAAGGGAAGATACTCCCAGTGTCTCTCCTGTCAGGTTGGGTGTGCAATGGCCTGTACTTTCTGTTCTACAGGTACAATGGGCTTTAAACGCAACATGACCCAGAGCGAAATCCTCGGTCAGATTCTTGTTGCGCGCCACTCCCTTAATGACGTTGCTGAACGACCGATCCTTCGCAACATTGTGTTCATGGGCATGGGCGAACCGCTCCTTAACCTTGAAAACTTGCTCAAGTCGCTTAACACCATGCACAGCACACTCGGCCTTGCATTTTCTCCACGCCGCGTAACCGTCTCCACCTGTGGTATTCAGAAGGGGCTCAACGAACTCGGCGAATCCGGCCTTGCTTTCCTCGCAGTGTCTCTGCACGCTCCGAATCAGGAAGTACGCGCCAAAATTATGCCGAAGGCTGCACGCTGGGAACTTGGCGATTTCATGCATGCACTTAAAAATTACCCGCTCAAAACTCGTGAGCGCATTACATATGAATATCTCCTGCTTGGCGGCGTAAACGATTCTGTCGAAGACGCACGAGAGCTGCACAAGCTTATTTCTCAGACCAAATCGAAGCTTAACCTTATCGTCTACAACCCGTCTGAAGGCGATCCATACAAAGCTCCGTCTGAAGAAGCTGTTCTTAAATTCCAAAAAGTTCTCTGGGACAAAGGCGTAACCGCCATTATCCGCCAATCAAAAGGCGCAGATATCAAAGCAGCATGTGGACAGCTTGTTGCTGACCAGAATAAAAAAGACACTGAATGTTAGAAATAAAAAAGCCCGAAGCATAACGCTCCGGGCTTTTTTTATTGTGTTTTATTAGCTGATCTCTACGACAGGAATTCACGAACCGCGACACTCACTACAACTCAGATAGAGTGCAGTCGTTACCGCTGGCAAGTTGTTTATATAATGTTTCCACAATAGCGACGGAATCAGAATGCCCTTGAATTGCGTATTGCATCACCCGCTCTGGATGATACAGCGCCACGGCCGTCACAACGTCTGAAACATAAGTTGTTGTTGCAGGACGAGCCAAAATATATGTAGCAACTTCGGCATCTAATTTTGCTACGAACCCCTTCTCTTCTAGTAGACCAAGAACATCTCCCAATAGCAGCTGTGAAATTTTTAGCTTTTCGCTCAAGGAATCAACACGCACAGCGCCCTGATTCTCTCCATATGTTTTGGCTAGAGTTGCCATGACGGCAGTGGCAAGAATAGCTTTTTCATAACAACTCGTTTTACCGGCCAGCATTTTATCTTCTTCTGTCGAGCCGTATTGAATCGCATAGCAAACTTCTACACCGAACAACACTATCACCCAGCTGATGTATATCCAGATAAGAAACAGTGGAAGCTGAGCAAAGCTGCCGTAAATCATATTGTATTTATTCACGTCTACTAAGTAGGAAAGATAAATATTCTCTACCCCTTTCCATAAAATAACGCCTATCAAAGCACCAAAAAATGCACACCGTTTCTGAACCCTAAGGTTAGGAATAAACGCATACGCAAAGAAAAGCAGGCACCAGATCATTACGGTCGGTATCAATTTTAGCATTAGTATATAGACATAATTCACAGCATCAATGCTCAAAAGTTCTTGAACAATTGTATCATGCTGCATTGTCACACTAAGGCTGACGGCTACACCAAGAAACACAGGGGCGATTAGAACCATAGAAAAGAAATCTGTAAATTTACGCCACATGGTTCTTCCGCGCTTAACATTCCAGATTGTATTAAACGCAGCTTCTATATTCCCCATCAAAGAAATAACTGTGAAGAGTAATGTTGCAACACCAATAACACCAAGCGTAGTAACATCTGTATTGTTTACATATTCTAGAAGAAACTCTACAGCCTTATTGTTACCGGCAGATGCATTCAACAGTATATACCGTAATGTCTCGCTGTTCTGAACCCCCAGCCCTTTCGAGATAGCAAACACAACAGCAAGAAACGGCACTATGGAAAGCAATGTTGTGTACGCAAGTGCAGTTGCGCGCAGCATACAGTTATCCAATAGAAAACCATTAAAGATAACAAAAAGCCGTCTGCATAAAATAACTCCCCACTGTTGAAGCAGTGGCAGATTGTCTAAATCAATACGCCACATACCTCTGGTAACAAACTGATTTATCGGAGACATCTGCTTCTTGGTAAAAGAACGAACCATAGTGTACCCTGTTACGAATAATTTAAGTTAGCAATAATGTATCTGTCAGCCTACATGCTGTGGCTTGACTCTACAATACTCTTGTTCAACAATATCCCGAAACAAAAGAGTTTCTGATTATATTAGGAGTGCCATATGCAAGAACACATTGATGCCTGTCCTCAACTTTCAGAAGTTTTGCGGGAAATGGACATAGCTTTTCTAGTTGCAGGTGAATACGGAATCACCGTTGAAGAAGCCAGTAAATTTATTGACCATGATCATTTCGTATTTCTCGATGTCAGAACAAATGAAGAGGCGAAAACACTCACTTTTTCATTCGCACAACATATTCCGCTGAACGAACTTCCAGATCGATTGGACGAAGTGCCACGCGATAAATTCATTATTACCTTCTGCCTCTCAGGCTTCCGTGCCTCCATGGCATATACGTATCTTCGAGCACAGGGGTATGATGAGATTAAGGCTCTAAAAGGTCGACTTGATCAACTGGCTGGAGCCATGACACCGGAGCGGTTCTATAAATTGCTATAAGATACAAAAAAATCCGCCAGTTCAAAGGACTGGCGGATTTTTTACGCTTCAGACAATGACTCTAACAACTCGCGCTAATTCTTCCACTCCATAGCATGCTCAACCCAACGGGAAAGCAGTGAACAGCCGAGAGTCAACACAAGATACATCATAGTAATGGTAATCCATATTTCAAATACCAGATAGGTCGACGCCATGAGTTCCAGCCCTTGAAACGTCAGTTCCTGAATAGAAATTACAGACAAGATAGCTGAATCTTTAATCGTTGAAATAAACTGCCCAGCCAACGGCGGAACAATCACTTTCAAAGCCTGTGGCAACACCACAAGCCTCAACTGGTCAAACCGATTAAAGCCTAAAGATGCTGAAGCTTCCCACTGCCCGCGCCGTACACTGTTCACACCACCACGAACAATTTCTGTAATGTATGCACCCTCGTACAAACCAAGGGTTATTACCCCTGTAACAAACTGGGTAACCTGCGATGGCTTACTGAACAGCACCGAAATGGTTGAATGCAACCACGGCGGAAGCTCCTGAACGGCTGAATCCAGCGCCAGATAATGGGTAAGCTGAGCAGACAAAAAGAAATACGAAATAAAGATCAGCACGATTGGCGGCATATTTCGTACAATTTCCACGTAGGTGCGGGAAATCATCCGTGCAAAATGGCTCCGGCTTATTCGTGCAAGTCCCATAACCACTCCCACTACGGAAGCCAGCAGGGTTGCACATATACTCAGACGGATTGTGGTAAAAAGTCCTTCAAGTAAAAAGTTAGGCTCCCATGATCCGTTCCTATTTCTAAGAATAAATTGCGGAATGGTTTCCCAGCTCCATTCATATTGCAGCTCGTTTTCCAACTGCCAGCAGAAGTAGAGAATGCTACCACCAATAAGTGCCAGCAGGATAAAGTCGAGGAGAACAGGTTTATATCGTTTTTGCTGCATAAGAAAATTGTGGCGGAACAAGTCCGCCACAGTGTTAAATTTATTTTTTAAGTCCGTTAATCTGATTCATGACACTCTGTTTACTTAAGCATGGACTCCCACTCCTTGCCTTCAAACCAGTAGTCTTTACGAGCTTTAAGCCAACCGGAATCATGCTTGATACGAATCCAGTTGTTGAGAACGTTCAAAGTATCTGGATCACCTTTACGCAGAGCAAAAGCGATAGGCTCTTTCGTAAATGTTCCTTTTACCGGCACGAATAATTTTTTTGGAAATTCATATGCTTTAAATGCAGGAAGTGGAGCACTGGCGAGCATTACAGCAGCTCTACCTGTCATGAGTTCCTGCACGCACTGTGTTTCTTTTTCAAAAAGTCGCACATCTGCTTTAGGGAAATATTTTTTGGCAGCAGCTGCAGGAGTTGAACCGATACGGGCAACAACGATTACGCCATCTTTGTTCACATCTTCAAGAGTGTGAATGTCGCCGCCCTTTTTGAGAGATCCAAGAATGCCGATGCCGGTGTAGTCGTACGGATCTGAGAAGTTTACTTTAAGGTTACGCTGAGTAGTTACGGACATACCACCAATAATTACATCGAATTTATTAGCAAGCAGCGCAGGAATAATACCGGACCAAGTAGTAGGCACGAATTCAATTTCAACACCAAGATCTTTTGCAAGCTCTTTCATTACGTCAATTTCGTATCCCACAAAATCGCCATTCTTATCCTTCATTGCCCAAGGAACAAAGGTTGAAAACCCTACGCGCAATTTATTCCGTTCAATAACTTTAGAAATTACGCTTTCCTTGTTCAACTCGGACATTACATCCTGCGCAGAAGCAGGAATACAAAATACCACAACAAGCAGTAACGCAACGACTGTTTTTACCATAGATCTGCCCATGTCAATCCTCCTCTTTTCTTAGACTCAATTGCTAGTGTTCATACGAATATTTCTTTTCTAGAAAATGTACGACAAAAGACAAACTTACTGTAATAAATAAATAAATCAGCGCCACTATAAACCAAATCTCAAAAGTAAGATAGGTTTCAGAAATGATTGCCTGCCCTTGCATTGTCAGATCGTAGATTGCAATGACGGAAACCAGCGCGGAGTCCTTTACCAAAGAGACAGCCTGCCCGGTTAATGGAGGCAATGTGGCACGGATAGCCTGTGGCAGCACAACAAGCCTGTAGATATGGAAACGACTTAAGCCAACGCTTTTCGCAGCTTCCCACTGTCCTTTAGGAACAGAATTGATGCCTGCGCGAAAAATTTCTGCGATGTAGGCTCCTTCAAAAAGAGCGAGAGCAAGAACGGCAGAAAGAAAACGCTCCATCTCTAATACTGGTGCGATAACAAAGTACATTATCAACACCTGGAGCATAAGCGGCGTGTTACGGATTAGCTCAACATAGAGAAGAGCTACATAGCGAGCAACGATTGACTTAGAAGATCTGAACAGTACCGAAATCAGCCCGAAAGCAAATGCCAACACCATGGAATAACATGCTATTTCAAGGGTTACACAAAGTCCGGTAAGTAACGGCCCCATGTGGAATGATCCGTCGGTGATGGTAAAAATGTAGCGAGGAACCCTGTTCCACTGCCAGTGATAGCCTGAAGCTTCTGCACCGGAAAAAATGCTCTGAATAAGAACTGAAATAACAGCAAGATACATCACTATATCGACGGCAATAGACCGAGTGTCAGGGTGGATGTAATGAAAAATTTTACGGAAGATGTGCTGCATGCTGAACGGTCTTTACTCCACAAAAAATGATAGCCAACAATCAGGTGATACTAAAAAGCAAACATATTGGACATATAAATAATATTAATCTTCATTTTGTACAGTGTCTGTTTTTTCTGAAAGAATAATGAAGATACAATGCAAACGAAAAGTCAGTACACACTAACATGTTTTTTTAAAGCACCAAGTTATCAAAATAACATCCATGCACGCATGTTTTTTCTCCAACTCATTATTTCTATTAGAATCTTGAAATTATTGATGAAACATGCAGTCTGCATATTTCTTAGCTGCGATAAAAAGTACCTACTCTGCGAGACCTCTCTCCATCCTAAATACACTTAACCTGCACTTCCAGTTCCTTCCATAAAATGTAGCACCTTCTGTACAATTCCGCATACGTAAATTGATTTAACTTAGCCTGTACATTAGCAAAAAGACCGTCCCCCCCATTTTCAGGGACTTTTTTCCACTCGTCATCACTTTAGAAATAAAAAATATAAACAGACTACATAGATTCTAGACTTTGACTTAAAAATCAAATAATCTTTTTATATCATTACATTATAACAACTTAGAAAAAAAATTTACTTTTTGATGAATATTACAATGCCACTTGCGATTGTATTATTCAAAGCAACATCACATTCTCTTGCCGTATAAACTCAAATAAAACTGTATTAAAAATAAAATTATTGCTCGAACATATAAAAAACATTGTACAAAAAAGTAAAAAAAAAGCCCATATAATGCTTAAATCTGTTTTATTCACTGTTACATAGCTTTTTTCTGCAATTAATAGAAAAACACTATTACTTTTTATTTTTGTGCAAAATATATGTGATAAACGAATAAATACTAATCCATTTTTTTACATCACTAATTGAAAGTGTATAAAAATTTTACATTAAAATTCTTTAAGTATTGTAAAAAACAAAACAAGTATTGGTAATGGTTTTTTTGTTTTCAAAAAACTATAGTAAAATATTTAAACAACGATAATGCTTTTGTATATTGCAAAAAATTGGTCATAGACAAACAACAAAAGTTAGCGCAACATGCGGTTACTCTTTTGTATTTTTGTTTTGCCATAAGACTTACGTAAAAAAGGATCAAACACAGCTTCACACTGTGTTTTCACTTTCACCCTTTACAGTTGGTTGCTGAATCAACCATACAGTTTTTCACTGTTAGTTAACATATCTATATAGAGTTAACTAAATTGAAAGTGTTTTAAAAGGTTAGAATAATCCCTTGTTGGCTCAACGAGGGATGGAAAGTAGGTGATACTTGCCGGCTTTATGCTATGTGCTTTGACTTCACTCCTCCCCAGCAGTGCAGAAAAATAAAGCCATACCTGTAACAGGAAAACATAGCATCACTGCAAAAAGAGTTGGCGAGAGCGTTCTAACTTAAGCACACAAAATGACATTACGGACATTTACGGTGCGAATAAATTCCCCTTGTTCTCCCCGTGCCAAGATACTGCTAATGCTTCCCAAAAGCTAAGTTGCATACTCTATGTTTGTAATGTCTGTGCTTACAACCTTACAGGCTACATCAGGTAATGACACAAGCTGTTCCCCATGCACCTCCCAGAGAGGAATTGTCGCACGACTTTTTCCCCGTCTTGCCTTCACTGGTCTTGCGTTCGACCCGTGGGAACTACGACATTTATATCCGCAGTGAAGATTCTTTTGCACTCTACGCCAAAGCTGGAGACAGTTTTACTGAACATCATGAAAGAATCCTGCTCAACAGTGGACGAAAAAATGTTTATATTAGGCACGACCAACGAACAGAGTATTTTGATCACATCACTTCACATCTCGGCGAAACACTCCTTGATGAAAAAATTCCCAGACCAACAAGAGCCCAAATTTTCTACGAAACTTCTTTACAAATTGTAGAAGAAATTTTCACAGAAGAACTCCCTCCGGGTATAGATCGTAGCGAGTTCAACAGGGTCTTCGAATTTGTGACGAAAGGTGTAAGTTTTCTTACTCTGGAAAATTCACTCAAAACTATGGGCTCAATTATCGCCCACGACTATCAAACGTATTCACATTCACTTCACGTCTTTGTCTATTCCCAGCTCATCCTCCAAACATATTCGTTTGCTGAGCGAGACATGGTACAATTTGGCCTTGGCGCCATTCTGCATGACATTGGCAAAAGAATGATTCCCGAAACTATTCTAAATAAACCAGGGAGTCTTACAACAATAGAAAGACAGCACATTAATACCCACCCTGTTCATGGTGCCGGTGTATGTGCTCGCCTTCCCCTTTCCCAAGATGCACTAAACTGCATCCTCTTCCACCATGAAAAACTCGATGGTTCCGGCTATCCCTGCGGACTCAGAGAGCCGGACATTCCCCTTCCGGTTCGTGCAGTCACCATTGCGGACATCTATGATGCAATTCGTTCCTCCAGACCATATTCGGATGGAACTGATGCATTTAGAACATTACGCATCATGAAAGAAGAAATGCCTACACAAATCGATATGAATGTATTCAAGAGGTTTATCCAAATCTTGAGTGGGAACGGCATTATTTAATCGTTAGACTGGAAAAATATAGTCTGCATTTCAAATTGCCTCATCTATTCTTAGAATGACCGAAAAATATCACTTGGAATCGTGGTCAGTCGTAAGGGTTCATGTGCCATCTCAAAAAAAAAATACGTTTTCCCCTTCCCTAACCTCTTTCGCATTACTATACTTCAAGATGCGCTCACAATACTTTTGAACTGAATCCGGAGGATACTTGTAATGTGGGAATACACTAAAAAAGTGCGCGAGCACTTCATGAATCCAAAAAACGTGGGAGAGATGAAAGACGCAAGCGCCGTTGGCGAGGTGGGAAGCCTTGCATGTGGTGACGCTCTTAAGCTCTTCCTTAAAATAGATGACAATGACCGCATCGTTGACGCCACTTTCCAGACCTTCGGATGCGCCAGCGCTATTGCATCATCCTCTGCACTTACCGAGTTGCTGAAAGGCAAAACACTCGAAGAAGCAGAGAATATTACAAACAAAGAAATTGCCGATTATCTCGGTGGTCTCCCTGAAGAAAAAATGCACTGCTCTGTTATGGGGCAGGAAGCTTTAGAAATTGCGATAAAAACCTACCGCGGTGAACCTGTTGAAGCTCACGAGCACGAAGGAACCATCATATGTCATTGCTTTGGCGTTACTGATGAGCAGATTATGCGTGCTGTGACTGAAAACGGCCTGACAACTGTAGAAGACGTTACTCACTACACCAAAGCTGGTGGCGGTTGCGGTGAATGTGTTGGCGAAATTCAGCGTATTATTGACGAAGCAACTGGTAAAGCTGCTGTATGTGAATATCCAGAAGTTAAGGTACATCCACTTCTTTCCAACATTGAACGTATGCAACTCGTGATGAAAGTACTTAACGAAGAAGTTCGTCCACGCCTCAAGCAGGACGGTGGTGATGTTGAACTTATCGACATTGAAGGACACTTTGTTAAAGTAGCGCTTCGCGGTATGTGCACTAGCTGCCCTTCCAGCCAGCTTACTCTTAAGAATGTTGTAGAAAAAGCATTGCAGGAACAGGTCGAACCAGAAATCACCGTTGTAGAGGTATCGCAATGAACACCATCTATTTAGATAACAACGCAACCACTAAAATCGATCCGTTAGTGCTTGATGAAATGATGCCGTTTCTTACAGAATACTACGGCAACCCTTCCAGCATGCACAACTTTGGTGGTCAGGTTGGTTCCCATCTTACCAAAGCACGTCACCGGCTTGCATCTCTATTAAATGCACAGCCAGATGAAATAATATTTACTGCTGGCGGTACAGAAAGTGATAACACTGCAATCTACTCTGCTCTCGAAGCACAGCCGGATAAAAAACACATTGTCACTACCCGTGTCGAACACCCTGCTATTCTTAATGTATGCAGTCACCTTGAAGAGCGTGGTTACGAAGTAACCTACCTCAGCGTAAACGAAAAAGGTCAGCTCGACCTTGACGAACTCAGTAATGCTCTGCGTCCAGATACCGCCCTTGTTACCATAATGTATGCTAACAGTGAGACCGGCGTTATCTTCCCGATATATGATATTGCCAAAATCGTAAAAGCTCGCGGTATCATAATGCATACCGACGCAGTACAGGCAGTTGGCAAAATTGAAATCAACCTCGAAAAACTCCCTGTAGATTACCTATCACTTTCCGGCCACAAAATTCACGGCCCTAAAGGTATTGGTGCTCTATACGTTCGTAAGGGTGTTTCTTTCCGTCCTCACCTTCGTGGTGGTCATCAGGAACATGGACGCCGTGCCGGCACCGAAAACTCTGCAGCTATCATAGGCATCGGCAAAGCAGCAGAACTTGCCCAGATTAATATGGAAATTGAGAATACTGGCGTTAAGCATATGCGTGACGTTCTTGAAAAAGGTCTTCTTGAATCTATTCCAAACGCTATTATTAACGGTGACACCGAAAACAGATTGCCAAACACCACCAACATTTCTTTTAAGCATGTTGAAGGTGAAGCAATTCTGCTTATGATGGACGGACACGGTATTGCTGCAAGCTCCGGCTCTGCATGCACATCCGGTAGTCTGGAACCTTCCCATGTGCTTCGCGCAATGGGCGTACCTTTCACATTCGCGCACGGCTCCATCCGTTTCTCACTTTCCCGCTTTAACAGCGACGACGAAATCAAAGTAGTGCTTAAGGAGCTTCCTCCTATCATCAAGCGTCTGCGTGAGATTTCTCCATATAAGGATGACGACAGCATAGATGCTCCAACCCGTCCTTGTTCTTGTTAATAGCAGGCCCTAAGATATATACTTCAGGGTCGGACAACACACGTGGTTAGTCCGACCCTTTTTTTTCATCTAATGAGGTAACACCATGAACATAGCAGACTCAATGATCGACCTTGTGGGTAAAACACCTCTCGTTCGCATCAACCGCATTGCAGAAGGCGTACAGGCCGAAGTTATCGGCAAGTTGGAATCTATGAACCCATGTTTTTCGGTTAAAGACCGCATCGGGTACAACATGGTTCAGACCGCAATTGATTCTGGGCAGACAAACGATGACACTGTTTTTGTTGAAGCTACTAGCGGCAACACCGGTATCGGCATTGCTTTCACCTGTGCTGTAAAAGGTTTTCCGCTTATTCTCACGATGCCGGAATCTATGAGCCATGAACGCCGTGCGCTTCTCAAAGGTTTTGGTGCAAAACTTATCCTTACCCCTGCCGCCAAAGGCATGGCAGGAGCAGTGGAAGAAGCAAGCCGCATTACAGAAGAAAACCCGAATGCCATCCACCTTCAGCAGTTTGCAAACAAAGCGAATCCGGAAATTCATCGTAAAACAACTGCTGTAGAAATTCTTGAAGACACAGACGGTCTTATCAACATCTTCGTTGCAGGCGTTGGAACAGGCGGCACAATCACCGGCGTCGGTTCTGTTCTAAAAAAACACAATAACAAAATAAAATGCATCGCTGTTGAGCCAGACGCATCACCTGTTCTTTCCGGTGGCACCCCAGGCCCACATGCCATTCAAGGTATCGGCGCAGGGTTCATCCCGGAGATTCTCGACACAAGTGTTATTGATGAAATCATACGCGTTACCAACGAAGACGCACTCGCTATGGCACGTCGTCTTATGAAAGAAGAAGGCATTATGTGCGGCATATCTTCCGGTGCAAATGCATACGCAGCGCTACAACTTGCCAATCGACCTGAAAACAAAGGAAAGCGTATTGTCTTTATCATCTGCGACACTGCCGAGCGCTACCTTTCAACCCCGCTTTTTACAGAAGCTGACTAGCAAACTCGCAAGGGAGACCACATGCAACGTAAACACGCCGAACTGGAGCAGCACAATATGACAGAACTCGACTCAGTAGTTGAAGAGCTCTGTGCTCCAGAATCTTACGCTGCGGTATATCATCGTTCCAAACACGATGCACCAATGCCTTCAACAGAGGCATTGCTTGAATTAGTTGAGCGCCTCAAGGCTGCCCTTTTTCCCGGTTACTTCGGGGACAAAGCCGTACGTCTAGAATCCATGCGTTACCATCTGGCTGCAAATCTAGATTCTATTTACAGAATCCTTGCAGAACAGATTAAACGCGGCGGCTGCTTCATTTGCGCTGATTTTGCTGATGAATGCAAAGATTGCGAAGCACATTCACGCGCCACAGCAATGAAATTTTTACAGGCTTTGCCAAAGCTACGCAGACTCCTTGCTTCTGACGTAAAAGCAGCTTTTGAAGGTGACCCCGCAGCTAAAACTCCGGGCGAAACCATCTTTTGTTACCCGTCAATAACAGCAATGATTCATCACCGTATTGCGCATGAACTGTACAGTCTTGAAGTGCCGATCATTCCCCGCATTATTAGTGAAATGGCGCATTCCCACACCGGAATCGACATTCATCCGGGTGCTCAAATCGATGAAGAATTCTTCATTGACCACGGCACCGGTGTTGTAATCGGCGAAACCTGTATCATAGGCAAAAGCTGTCGCCTCTATCAGGGTGTAACTCTCGGCGCGCTCTCCTTCCCTAAAGATACAGAAGGACTGCTCGTAAAAGGCAACCTGCGTCACCCAATCCTTGAAGACAACGTAACTGTCTACGCAGGGGCTACAGTACTCGGTCGCATCACAATCGGACACGACACCATGATCGGCGGTAACGTCTGGATTACCCACGACGTAGCTCCAAGCTCTAAGGTGGTTCAGTCACGCTCAACCAAGCCGAAAGGTGAAGAAAAACTTGTGGGTGAAAATTAACAAGCTTTTCTCTAGCCTGCCTTCGGAATGTCTCGACGACGGCGCTGTTCAGCTGGGCTTGCCTCCGGCGGCTTAAGAACCTCTTGCAAGAGGATTCTTAAGAATCTCCAGAAACCTTTAATAGCGAGACAAGCACGTTTCTTTTTATACCTCGCGGCTTATGCCTCACTACCTTTCATAACTAAAAAAGGGTCTTCCTATATATAGGAAGACCCTTTTTTTATTTTCGATAAGTAACAACGCTAAAGAACTACAAATTGCCTATTCTTTTTTCTGTTTGAAATATTCAATAGTCGTCTTCAACCCATCTTCAAGAGTTGTTACTGGTGACCAATTAAGCTTTTCACGGGCAAGACTGATATCCGGCATACGTTGCCGTGGGTCATCATGGGGAAGAGATTTATATTTAAGAACCGAGCTGGAATTGGTTAGGAAAATTACTTTTTCTGCAAGCTCACGAATAGTCATTTCATGCGGATTACCCAAATTAACAGGACCAATGAATGAATCTTCAGTCCTATCCATAAGACGGATAATTCCTTCTACCAAGTCATCTACAAAGCAAAACGATCGAGTTTGCGTTCCATCACCATAGATGGTTACAGGTTCTTCCTTAAGGGCTTGAATAATAAAATTTGAGACAACACGTCCGTCATTTGGGTGCATATGCGGGCCATATGTATTGAAGAGTCGGGCAACCTTAATTCGGACATCATACTGGCGCTGGTAATCGAAAAAGAGTGTTTCTGCACAACGCTTCCCTTCATCATAGCAGGAGCGCACACCTTTAGGATTTACTTTACCCCAGTAATCTTCTGTTTGCGGATGAACTTCTGGATCGCCATACACTTCTGAAGTTGAAGCTTGAAATATTTTAGCGCCAGTTCGTTTTGCGAGACCCAACATGTTAATAGAACCATGAACGCTTGTTTTCACAGTCTGCACTGGATCATACTGATAATGCACGGGTGATGCCGGACACGCTAAGTTGTATATTTCATCAACTTCAACATAGAGCGGAAAAGTAATGTCGTGTCGGAGTAATTCAAAATATGGATCTTCCAGCAAGTGAACAAGATTCTCTTTTGTTCCAGTAAAAAAATTGTCCACGCATATGACTTCACATTGTTTTTCTAATAGCCTCTTGCATAAATGCACCCCCAAAAAACCTGCCCCACCTGTTACCAGCACTCGCTTTTTCGGTGTAAAAGTCATCCTTACCCCTTCGCTAAGACATACTAATTTTTAAATATGATTTCAGCTACGTAGAGTAATTACTCTCACCGTTTTATTCTTTGATAATTTGCACCTTCTAGAAAACACAAAAAAAGAGGACAGAGCAAACGCTCTATCCTCTTTCTATGATCTTATCGTGCCACACCAACCTAACAAAAAATGGTGAGACATACCTAAATATCAGCTACCGTCTTCACATTTCCCCGAAAGGTAGTGAAGTATAAGCCGCAAGCCCAATCCATGACGGGCTGAACTCGCTATTAAAAGTTTTTGAAGGCCTTTGACCGTTAACGAGTCTTCGAGTTTTACGGACGAAGAGAGTGTAACGGGTCTGGGGGAAACTTTTTTCAAAGCTTTAGCCGTTCTTAAAGAATGAAAGATTACGGATAAAGACAGTGGAACAAGTTTCAGCCCAGCCGCCGGAGGCAAGCTCCAACTAAAAACTTTTCTAAAGCTTTTCGACCAACTGATCCACGAGTGCAGGGATGGTGTAATCTTCCGGTTCAATATCCGGAGTAAAGCCAAACTGCTCAAGTGTTTTGGTAGTAATCGGGCCGATGGAAGCAAGCTTCACGTTGGCGCGGTGTTCTTTGATAAGCTCAGGAGACACAAGATCAAAGAAATTTTCCACGGTAGATGAAGAGCCGAAAGTTACACAGGAAAGCTCACCATTCTTGATGAGTTCGAGCACTTCTTCGCGCTGTTCGCCTGCTGGTTTGGTTTCATATACAGGAAGAATGTCTACCTGTGCGCCAGCTTTGCGGAGTTCTTCCGGAAGCACTTCACGAGCAACTTTAGCGCGTGGAAGCAGAACCTTGCTGCCGTCCATGCCGCGTTCGAGAAGTCCTTTTACAACACCTTCAGCAACGTATTTTTCTGGAACGAAATCTGGCTCAATGCCTTTTTCGCGCAGAATTTCCGCTGTTGCAGGGCCGATTGCAGCAACCTTGCTGGTACCAAGAGCACGGGTGTCGAGCCCGAGTTCTGCAAGCTGGTTCCAGAAGTGTTTTACACCGTTAACGGAAGTGAAGATAACCCACTCGTATTCGTTAAGGGATTTGATTGCTGCGTGCACTTCGCTGTAATCTGCAAGCGGTTCAATTTTAATAGTAGGGAACTGGATTACGTTAGCACCAAGGTTGGTAAGGGATTTTGCCATACCGCTTGCCTGCTCACGAGCGCGAGTTACTACTACGCCTTTACCGCGCAGTGGAAGCTGTTCGAACCAGTTAAGCTCATCACGAAGCTTAACTACGTTACCCACCACAATGAGAGAAGGAGAAGTAAAGCCCTGCTTTACGCCTTCTTCTGGAAGCGTTGCGATGGTTGCAGCCATAGAACGGTGCTTCGCTGTTGTACCCCAGTGCACGAGTGCAGCCGGAGTTTCAGGGTCCATACCGTTTTCGATGAGCTGCTTAGAAATATGTGGCAGATTCTTCATGCCCATAAAGAACACGAGAGTGGATGTGCCGGTAGCAAGTGCCTTCCAGTTATGAGAAGAGCCAGGCTTGTCAGGATTTTCGTGACCGGTAATAAAGGACACGGAGGAAGCATAGTCTCGGTGAGTAAGCGGGATACCAGCATATGCAGGACCTGCAATAGCGGAAGTAATGCCCGGTACTTCTTCAAATGGTACGCCAGCAGCAAGCAACTCTTGAGCTTCTTCGCCGCCACGACCGAACATGTACGGGTCACCGCCTTTAAGACGAGCAACTGACTTACCCTCTTTCGCTTTACCAACGATAAGCTGGTTGATGCCTTCCTGACTTAATGTGTGGTCACCACCTTTTTTGCCTACGTAAATAATTTCGGCTTCTGGCTTTGCGTAAGAAAGAAATTCAGCGTTTGCAAGATAGTCATATACGATAACATCTGCTGTGCTCAGAATATCACGGCCTTTAATTGTCAGCAGGCCGGGATCGCCCGGACCAGCACCGATAAGGTAAACTTTCATCATTCCTCCGGTAATAATCAGGAACCGGAGCTGCCTCCGGTTCCCTGATAATAACTTTATCTGTGCCTAAATGATTCTGCTAGTAATCTTTGCTTCCGGCGGGCAAGGGGTCTGCCCTGCACCCGCAAGGGGGACGCCCCCTTGACCGCGGTAAGTATACTGTTGGTGTAACAGCAACACGGTGGATTCAAATTAAACTCTCAGCCTGCCAGAGAACTTTTTCATAAAGCCGCAGAGTACGCCTAAACAAAAAACATCTTCGCTAACAGGGGGTGCAGGGGGAATTATTTCCCCTGCCCGTCGGAGACAAAAGCGCCGCAGGCACATAACCTGCTCTGTCTCCAATCTTATAGGCTCATTGCTAACGCTTAACTTGTTGCTAGCCCATTGCGTCAACAAGACGCTTCTGAAGCTTAAGCAGTTTCTGCTGTGTATCTTCAAGTTCAGCAGCGCGAGCTTTCTCTTTTTCAACAATAGCAGCCGGAGCGTTGCTAACGAAGCTTTCGTTACGCAGCTTACCGGAAGCCTGCTTGAGGTCTTTTTCTACTTTACCAAGCTCTTTGTCGAGTCGGGCAAGTTCGTCTTCAAAGTTTACGAGACCTTCAAGAGGTACGATAACTTCGTTACCCTGAACTACGCTGGAAGCGGAAGCTTTTGGTGCTTCAACGTCTGCGCCGAGTTCAACGTTTTCAAGACGGGCGAGAGCCTGCATTACTTCCATAGATTCTTCGAACAGCGCATTTGCTTCACGGGAAGCTGTGCGGATAAGCACGTTGAGGCGAGTCTGTGGAGCAACGTTAAGCTCTGCTTTAATGGTACGTACAGCAACGATTGTTTCCTGAATAAGGGTCATTGCTGTTTCAGCTACTGGGCTTTCACAAGCAGGACGTATTTCTGGGTACAATACGGTTGCGATGTCTTTGTTTTCAATACCCGGCAATACGCTCCATACCTCAGCGGTGATGAAAGGCATAATTGGGTGAAGAATAACCATCATTTCCTGCAAAACAGTCCAGAGTACAAACTGTGCTTTTTCTGCACGTTCGCCGCCTGCACGCATGTCAGGCTTAATAAGCTCGAGGTACCAGTCACAGAACTCGTTCCAGATGAACTTGTACATGATCTGTGCAGATTCGTTGAAATGGTAGCTAGTGATAGCGTTATCCATATCTTTCTTCACAGTTTCAAGACGAGACAAAATCCAACGGTGATGTACGCCGTCGATTTCATTGAAAGCAAAAGTCTTAGGCTTTTCTTCCGGAAGGTTCATCAATGCGAAACGGGCTGCGTTCCAAATTTTGTTACTGAAGTTACGGTACCCATCAATGCGCTGCTCGGACAATTTAATGTCACGCCCCATTGCTGCGAATGAAGTCAGAGTGAAGCGCAGGGAGTCACAACCGTATTTGTCGATCATTTCAACAGGATCGATAACGTTACCTGTTGATTTGGACATTTTCTTGCCCTGTTCGTCACGTACAAGAGCATGAATGTACACATGATGGAACGGAACTTCGTCCATAAAGTGCAGACCCATCATCATCATACGGGCAACCCAGAAGAAGAGGATATCAAAACCGGTAACTAGTACGGAAGTCGGGTAGAATGTATCGAGCTCTTTTGTTTTGTCAGGCCAGCCCATGGTAGAAAACGGCCAAAGAGCTGAAGAGAACCAAGTATCAAGAACGTCTTCGTCCTGTACGATATTTTTGGAACCACATTTACAACTGGTTGGATCTTCTGATGCCACGATAAGCTCGCCACAATCCTGACATGTCCATGCCGGAATACGGTGTCCCCACCAGATCTGACGGGAGATACACCAGTCACGGATGTTATCAAGCCAATGGTTGTAGGTCTTGATCCATGTCTCTGGGAAAATCTGAGTAAGTTCAGGAACTGCTGCACGAGCACGTGGAGCAAGTTTAGTCATTGCTACGAACCACTGAGTTGAAACAAATGGCTCAACAATAGTTTTACAACGGTAGCAGTGACCAACGCTGTGTTCGTGCTCTTCGATGCGATCAAGAAAGCCTTCAGCTTTCAACGCTTCGAGGATTTTAACACGTGCTTCAACACAAGTAAGACCTGCGTATTCGCCAGTATCTTCGGAAAGAGTACCATCTTCGGTGAGGATGTTCATTACCTCAAGACCGTGTTTACGACCGAGCTCCCAGTCATTGTGGTCATGTGCAGGGGTAACTTTAAGACAACCTGTACCGAACTCGATGTCTACGTAGCTGTCGCCAATGATATCAAGCTCACGACCAACGAGTGGAAGAATTGCTTTTTTACCGATAAGGTGGTTGAAGCGATCATCTTCAGGGTTAACAGCAATTGCGGTATCCGCAAGCATGGTTTCAGGACGGGTAGTTGCGATAGTAAGTTCGCCGGAGCCGTCTGCGAGCGGGTATTTAATGTAGTGAAGAGCACCCGGTTCGTTAGCGTGATCTACTTCGTCATCAGCAAGAGCAGTATGACAACGAGGACACCAGTTAATGATGTAGTCACCTTTGTAGATGAGTCCCTGATCATGAAGTTCTACAAAAACTTTACGAACAGCTTTGGAAAGACCCTCATCCATGGTGAAGCGCTCACGGCTCCAGTCAACAGATGCACCCATTTTACGAACCTGATTGAGAATGCGGCTACCGTATTCGTCACGCCATTCCCATACACGTTCAACAAATTTTTCACGGCCAAGATCGTGACGACCCAAGCCTTCAGTTGCAAGCTTACGCTCTACAACGTTCTGAGTAGCAATACCTGCGTGGTCAGTACCCGGTACCCACAGAACTTTTTTACCTTTCTGACGCTGGTAGCGACAAAGGATATCCTGCAAGGTCAGGTTAAGAGCATGTCCCATGTGCAGAGCACCAGTGACGTTTGGGGGCGGAATGACAATTGAATATGCATCACCCTCAGCATCCATATCCGGTGTGAACACGTTGTTTTCTTCCCAGTGCTTGCGCCACTGGTCTTCAACTTTTTGAGATTCATACCCCTTAGAAAGAGCGTTTTCCGCCATACTGCTACTCCAGATTCTTTATTGTATTCAGACGTATTATAGCCTGATTTTGTATCATATAAACGCCAAGACAACCGTTGCATATTCGGTATGCCTATGACGAGCGGGCTTTGCCCTGCACCTGCAAAGGAAACATTCCCTCTGGCCGTGATTGAGGACTGCCCTTTTTCAAGCAAGTCTTGTAACTATTTGCACTCGCCGCCCTCGCTTGCTAGAGTGCACTTCCACGACTGCAAAAAGTCAGATTAATTAGCGGAAGGACAATGTCAAGCATCTATATATTATGGGACGAATCCCACCTATGGGGTCTACTCGTCTGGCGGGCACTGGAAGCGATGAAACTTCCATACTGCATTGTGCGGGGAGAAGAAATAGCGCAGGGATTGCTTTCTTGCAACCCACCAGCCTTACTTCTTACTCCTGGCGGCAATGCCAGACTTAAAGCAGATGCCCTTGGTTCTAAGGGAATCGAAGAAATACGTAAATATGTTGCCAATGGCGGCAAGTACTTAGGCTTCTGCGGTGGCGCTGGGCTAGGACTTACCGGCCCAAACGGGCTTAATCTATGCCCGTGGGAACGCGCAAAATTTACCAACCGCTTACAACATTTTGTAAGTGGCCATCTTCATTCTTCTATTGGTGCACGCATTTCTCACTCAGCCGACCTTGTTCCAGATAATTTTTCTGAGAAGCCAGAACTTCCAGTCTGGTGGCCAGCCAAATTCTCTCCAAAAGAGAATACTGACGTTGAAATTTTAGCCAGTTATGAAACTCCAAGTGACGATTTCTGGATTGCAGATTTACCGTTAAACACTCTTCCCCCGGGTACTTTTAATGAATGGGAAGCTCTGTACGATCTTAAATTGCGTCCGGAATTCCTTGAAGGACAACCCTGCATCCTTACAGGTAAATACGGTGAAGGTCGCTATGTACTTAGCTACACACACCTTGAAACACCAAACTCTCCCGATGCAAACAAATGGCTTGCCCATATCATTGTGACACTCACTGAAGGTGCAGTTACAGCAGAACAAACGCTAGTAACAGATTGGAACCCTTCAAAAGAAATTCCACAATGGACAGATAAAAAGCTGTTGGAAGCAAAAGGGATATTTGACGATATCGTTACAATTGGCAAGAACCATTGTCTTTTCTTTGAAAGAAATTCATGGTTAATCGGTTGGCGCGCAGGCATTCCGGGTGCAAATCTGAACAACCTGTACAACGGATTATGCTCCGCAGTCTCCATGCCGCCTACACCTGCGGCTGAAGCATACTGGGCATCTGTCTCTGACGAGTTCATGCATAACCTGACGCTCTTCTATGAAGGTGTAAAGGGCTACTTGTTGGCAGAACGTCTTGCAATGACCTTATCAAAAACATTCCCAGAAACTGTTTCTACTGAATCATTACGCAACCAACGAGCAGCACTGTTCGGCCCTCCGATGGCAAGCGGCGGTGTATATTTAGAGCTTCTTCAAACATTAGATCACCTTATATACCTTGTGTTGCCACATACTATTCAATCGTAGTAATCTATCGCTACTCATAACGTGCATTGATCGCACGTTAATACCAACTACAAGAAAAAGCTCATTCTGTTGTAACCATGCAACAGAATGAGCTTTTTCACGTTGTACTGCTGTAACTGCCATTGGAACGTATTCAAACAGTTAGGAGCTGTATTCAATGACACTTTAGTAGACATAGTATTCTTTTCTTTAATCCTTGCTGCAACGCTCTCACGATTTTATCGTAACAATTGAGATCGATACACACTTGGCAAGGAGTCTCTTTTCGTGAAAAAGATTTTCTTATTAATGCTGCTCGCCGGATTAATCGCATTAGGCATCAGCTCACATACGACTGTGTCTATTAACCCAATTTTAACAAAAACAGTGCATTACATTGGGCCTAAGGTCATGGGTTCTAAAGTACAACTTGAAGATGCAAAGCTTTCCACGCTCTCCGGTTATGGTTCAATACACAATATATATCTTGGCAATCCGGTAGGATACCCTCGTGGACACTGCATCCAGATTGGAAAAATTGATGTAGAGATGCTTCCTTCTTCCATTGGTACAGGTACAATTATCATCAATGACCTTACAATAAATGCTATGGATATTTCCTTCATAACACATCGTAAAGAAAACAACTTTACGCTGCTGCTTGAAAACTTGCGCAACAAACTTCCACAACCAATGGAATTTCCCGACAATCCAAACAAGTCTATCGATTATTCAAAAGTTATCGGTAACAAATATATCATTAAAAACGTGCATATCGTTACTCCGTCTGTCAGCGGATCCATGCCCAAACCACAACATGCAAACTTTAGTGTTATTATGGACGACATACATTTTACCGATATCGGTGAGCAGGAAGACGGTATTCCTTTTTTGGTAGCCCTTGAACGAATTTTGACCAAAATCGAGGATCGGGTTCAATACGCAGTCATGGACACCTACGTCCGCTATCGAGAAAAATAGCAATATCCAAAGCAATGCGCCGTTCCATGAAAAATTTTTCGTTTAACACAAAAAGTATAGCATTCATGTAAAAGGAGCTTTGTCGGTCTTTTCAGCAAAAATAGAACAGAATGAGTAAGAGCGCATGTAACACTACTGTTGCATGCGCTCTTACTCTATGTTGTTTATACTTTTTTGTAGATTTCAACATGCATTTCTCATTTACTCCATAAACACCTAGTGCTATTTACCCACACGTATGCATTAGGATATATAGTATGGATTATGGAGAACTCACTCAATGTTAAACATAGATTTTGATATTAATTTTTTTTGGATGGCTTGGTTTTTGTTAGCAGTAATCTTTTTTCTTATTGAGATGTTTACTCCTACCTTCATAACAATATTTTTCTCAGCCGGCGCAATACTGGCAGGTGTAACTGCACTATTAGAAATGTCTTTGACATTTCAAATTGTCACGTTTTTCTGTTCTTCTATTGCCCTGCTTGTACTTCTCCGCAAAAAGATACCTTCATGGTTCGGTCAAGACGCTAAAGACCAGGAGCCATTTATAGACACTGCCATAAACGCACATGCCACGGTTGCTGAAGCTATTTCACACACCAGTGGTGGTCGCATTAAATATCAGGGAACTTTCTGGAACGCTGAAGCAACGGAAGATATTGATTCCGGTGCAATTGTCACGATCCTCGCTCGAAAGAAATCTGACCCAAATACCTTCATCGTTAAAAAGGATTAACATGACCAGTCTTATTACTTCTATTGTTATCGCCGCGCTTGTTCTCATTACACTCATCAAAACGGCTGTCGTTGTGCCGCAGAAAAGCTCATACGTTGTTGAACGCTTGGGTAAGTATTCCAAAACTCTTGAAGCAGGCCTGCACATCCTTATTCCTTTTGTAGATAAAGTTGCTTACCGCCGATCTACTAAAGAAGAAATTTTGGGCATTGCTTCCCAGTCCTGTATCACCAGTGACAACGTAGTCGTAGAAATCGACGGAGTTCTGTACATTCAGGTTCAGGATGTTATGAAATCCTGTTACGGCGTAAACGACTACTACCTTGCTGCAAGCCAGCTGGCGCAGACCTCTCTGCGTTCCGCAATTGGTAAAATCAGCCTTGATAAAACATTCGAAGAACGTGACAGCATTAACGCTGCCGTTGTGGGTGCCGTTGACGAAGCAGCACGCGAATGGGGTATCAAAGTTATGCGTTACGAAATTCAGGACATCACCCCTCCTGAAACTGTTATGCACGCTATGGAACAGCAGATGAAAGCAGAACGTGAAAAACGTGCTGAAATTGCTAGCTCTGAAGGTGACAGACAGTCCCGCATTAACCGTGCGGAAGGTTACAAACAAGAAGCCATTGAACTTTCTGAGGGTGAACGTCAGAAAAAAATCAACGAAGCAACTGGTCAGGCTCAGGAAATTCTCCTTATTGCTGAAGCAACTTCTAAAGGCATTTCTCTTATTGCAGATGCTATGTCCGTCCCTGGCGGTAAAGAAGCAGCACAGCTTAAAATTGCTGAACAGTTCATCAAAGAATTCGGCAAAATGGCTGAAAAATCAAACACCATGATCATTCCAGCAGATATGGCAAATGTTGGCGGCATGGTTGCTTCTGCTTCCGAAATTTTAAACCAGATTAAATTACAGAAATAACTTTTCTGTTCCACTGTTAATTAGGGCTGCTTCCGAATGATTATTCGGGAGCAGCCTTTTATATTTTAGTAGGTTAAACAACAGCGTAATCTTGTTTTTTTGATGCAGGATTTGGGATGACTTTGCATGTCCTCATGAGTATAGTGCCGCCATGGCTAACATCGGAGAATTTACATTACACGCAACGGACGGAGCTGCCCGTACAGGCGAACTGCAAACTGCGCATGGCGTAGTGCAGACGCCTATCTTTATGCCTGTGGGCACGGTAGGCAGCGTTAAGGGCATTGCTCCTGACGATTTACATGATATTGGCGCTGAGATTATTCTCGGCAACACCTACCACCTTTACCTTCGTCCGGGCGATGAACTTGTGGCACGCCACGGCGGGTTACAGAAGTTCAACTCCTGGAACAAACCAATCCTTACAGACAGTGGCGGTTTTCAGGTATTCAGCCTCAGCAGCTTGAGAAAAATCAAAGAAGAAGGCGTAACCTTCCGTTCCCATCTAGACGGTTCTAAGCATCTATTCACACCGGAAAAAGTTATCCAGATTCAGCGTAACCTGAACTCTGATATCATGATGGTGCTTGATGAATGCGTAGGCTTTGGTGCTGATAAAGAATACACAGCACGCTCTTTGGAAATGACCACTCGCTGGGCTAAACGCTGTCGTGAAGAATACCCTCGCGGTACCGGAGACAACCTGCTCTTCGCTATCACCCAGGGTGGTTTCCACAAAGATTTACGCGAACGCTCTATTGCACAGTTAACGTCTGAAGATTTCGACGGCTTTGCACTGGGCGGTCTTTCTGTCGGTGAAAGCAAAGAAAAGATGATGGAAATTCTATACCACTCTGCTCCTTTGCTCCCAAGAGAGAAGCCACGCTACCTTATGGGTGTCGGCACCCCTCTCGACATCATCAACGGCATTAATGCCGGTATTGATATGTTCGACTGCGTTCTGCCTACCCGTAACGCCCGTAACGGCACATTGTATACCTCACAGGGTAAAGTAAGCATTAAACGTAAAGAACACGCGGACGATGACAGTCCACTTGATCCGAATTGCAACTGTTACACATGTCGCAATTTCTCTCGTGCGTATTTACGTCACTTGTATCAGGCAAAAGAGCTACTCTCTTTCCGCTTGAACTCCATCCATAATCTTACCTATTTCCTCGATACTGTTCGCGGTGCACGTAAGGCTATTCGTGAAGGAAAATTTGCTGAATACAAAAAGTCTTACGAGGCTATCTACCCTAACGAAGTTATCTAAAAACATGTTACTTTACGCACCCCTGCTGTAAAATCGTACATTCTAAAAACGCCCTGCCCGCCTTGAGCAGGGCGTTTTTTATTTCATATATGCAGAAAGCGATTTTATTTTTATGAAATATTAGAATTTGAACTACTGTGGTGCATTTTCTATTGCGTTTTATATCTGCCCACGATAAATAGGAGTCTGCCTCAACATATGGATCTCGGTTGAAGGCAGCAGGAGAGACCGTCTTTTTTTCCCCAAAAAAAGAAACGGCGCCGAAGATGTAACTCTTTCAGGCAAAAGGACTGCTGCTCGGACGAGCCTCTGGAGAGACTCCGCAAGGAGCACCGAAGGAGCAAACTGCTTTCCCAGTGCAGTGAAACTCTCAGGTAAAAGGACAGAGTGGACCCATAAAACCAATATTGGGTTTTTTTGAATATTGCGTTTTGCCGTCCTCTTTTCCACTTTCCAGTCTCACCATTTCCATCTAGGCACCGCTTAGCGGGCTGTTTCTTTGCGTCTATGCATTAACAGCCAGCAAACTGGGAAGCATTTGATTACGTTTGTAATCGCCTTGAGCGATACATATATAGGGGAATATAGATTCCCCTCCTGACTGGTTTGTTGTTGTGGTTGCGATGCGCCGGAGCTTTTAGTTCCGGCGCATCTGCATTTTTATAACACCAGTTTTATTCCTATCATATTTCCTTCTCTCCCCCGTCATACGCCTCTCTTGTATATTTGGTATGTTGCAGCAAGAAGAACATTATCATTGCTACACTTGCATAAAAAAAGCACTACACTTTCATAGTCCTCTTTTTTGCATGGCATTAGCTGTAGTCATTAATAGTGTTTTATATTTATCACTTTTACCTGCTGTTATTTGCACCCAAAATATAAGAAGTTTTATCTTCACAGGAGCTTATTATGCAGACAGTTTCTTTGAAAAGAAATGGAAAAGAGAATCTTGTATTTACAGGTGAGTTACTTGTGAACCTTGATGACAGAGAAGTAATGGGTGTTACGCCAAACTGGTGGGAGCTGAAGCTGTATAAAACCTCGATTGGCAAATTCATCCTCTCTTCTACGTTCCATATTAATTACCCAAACAGACGCACTCTTCATGGGGCACTAAGTTTTTCCGAAGCTGAACATCTGCAACACTACCTCGTGAACGAATGCAACGGCCCTACAAAAATCGCTGATGAGTTTATTAACAGAGCTGCAAAACGCGACGATGCATTTCAAGCTATACTTAATAATCAAAAAGGTGGTGCCTCCTACAAACAACCAACCACCAAGCCGTTCACATCAAACGCACTCTAATTTTTTGCACAAAAAAAGGGTGAAGCTAACGCTTCACCCTTTTGTATTGTCTCAACACAATCTGCCATGCGTAATGGTCAGCGCCATCACTTTATCTCAAGAGTACGGGAACAGGAGATAAAGGCACACAACATATTGTATACACATTTCAAGCTAAGAACGCATATTCTCAATAATACCGTTCAAGTCCTGAGCAAGCTGCGCAACGACTTCAACCGCAACGGTAGATTCCGTCATGGCGGCTGCTGTCTGCTCAGAGATATCATTAATAACAGTTACAGAACTATTGATCTGTTCACTCGCTGCTGACTGCTCTTCTGATGCAGTGGCAATAGCGCGAACCTGATCCGCTGTTGCTTCAACCATTTTCATAATTGCTTTCAATGCTTCACCAGAACGAGTAGCCAACTCTGTAGAATCATCCACAAGCTCAACAGCTCTTTCTGTGGCCTCAACGTTTTGATGCGTACTTGTCTGAATTGCGCCTACATACTCAACAACTTCGCGGGTGGCATTCATTGTTTTTTCTGCAAGCTTACGCACTTCATCAGCTACTACAGCAAAACCTCGACCAGCATCACCAGCACGAGCAGCTTCAATAGCCGCGTTCAATGCCAGCAAGTTTGTCTGGTCGGCAATATCTTCAATTACAGTAATAATCTTGCCAATTCCATCTGCACGGGAACCAAGCACACTCATTTCTTCTTTCAGAGCCTGTGCCTGTTCCGCAACAGCGTGAATTTTTCTGACAGCCAGATCTACAATCTGTCCGCCTTCCGCTGCCTTTTCCTGCGTTGTCGCAGCAAGTTCAGCAGCATCAGAAGCATTACGAGCAACCTCAAGAACAGAAGCATTCATTTGCGTCATTGCACTTGCAGACTCACCTGTAAGTTTCTGCTGCTCATCAGCACCATTACTGGACTGACGGATCTGCGCGGCAAGCTCTTCAGAAGCAGATGATACCTGCTCAGAAATAGCCCGTGCAGACTGCGCGGCATGAGTAATCTTTTCGTTCTGCTCTTCCACTCTACTTTGCTGTTTGCGCATACTTGTCATGTCCGTAATCATTACGAACACACCAAGCATTTTGCCATCCAAATCATAGATAGGCGCAGCATCAAAAATAAGGGTAAGTTGATCACCCGCAAAGTTTTCCAGAACGCCTTCATTACCTGTAGAAGGCTGACGAGATGCTATTACATCCTTAATAATACGATCACAACAAGGGTCATTTACAACGAATTCAGAAACTGGGACACCTTTGTACTCAATTGGTGTTCCCGCAATCCCCATAAGAGTAATCGCTTCCTGATTTGTAGAAGTAACCTTACGGTCAACATCACAAATAAGAATTGGCGCAGTCATACCCCGCAAGACACCTTTTGAAAAACCAAGTTCAATTTTAAGTTTTTCAACCATCGAACCAAGGTTTTTAGACAGATTGCCGAGTTCATCTTCGCTTTCAACCAAAAAATGTGCATTAAAATCACCGTTTGTAATGGCGTCTGATGCAGCAGTAATTTGCTCAATTGGTCTGATAACGACTTTGCGAATAAAGAACACGACACTAAGTACCAGCACTATCAATCCTGCAAAAGAAATTGCCATGTTCTCATACATCTGGAAAGCAATGGTACCCATCGTACCGGAAATGTCTTTTGTAATGACCAGCTGCCCGAGAATAGGCTTAGATGCACCATGACAGTGCTTACAGGAAGGCGCATTTGGAATTGAGATTACTCTGACAAAAACGGGGCTGTCACCGCCGCTTACAATCAAGTTTTCTTTTATTGATTTTTGCAGTGCCCGTTTAGACACATCTGCAAAACCATCAATCGGCAACAAACCTGCAATCTGCTTATCAACATTAACATCTTGTGTTGAATACGTTACTTCGCCAGCAAAATCGGCAAGATGAATTTTCATATCCGGATATTCATCCCTAAGTCGGATGAATTCCTCAGTAGTCCCTTCATCATCGCCGACAACCATCGGACGCTCAATCGCTTCCTGCACCAATTGCGATGTCTGCGTCAGAGAATCACTAAGTTGCTCCAACATTCCTTTACGCTGAAGGAATGTTGAAGTGCCAATGAGTATTGAGAACACAACAAACGAAATGATCGTGATTAAGAGTGTTATCTTAGCACCTAAAGAAGTCCGTATCGCCATTATGTCCTCCTAGTGTGCACCACTGTTTACAAGCGGCTTGAATCCAAAATCGTTAACGCGGGCTGCACTGTGGCACACCACGCATTCATTTGGTTCAGGTTTACGCTTGATCAAATCAGGGTCGCCATCTTCAGCATGTGCCGCACCAGGTCCATGACAAGTTTCACACCCAACATCTGATAGTTCCGGAGTCTCTTCGTAGCTAACAAATCCCCCATTTTTGTACCCAGTAGTGTGGCATTCGTAGCATTCCTGTTGCTCCGCCTGTGTAAGCTTTGGCGCCATTACCGCAATACTCTCCCAAGATTTCGACTTCTTGGAGTGTTGCATAAAACGCCCGTGTTCTGTTTCATGACATTCACCGCACGCAGCAGATCCCACATACTTCGCTGCGTAAGTAATGCATGGCACGCACAGAACCAATACGAGAGCAACTAGAAAGACTCTCTGGTTTTGCATAATATTTTCTCCCTTTTTGGAAGAGTATCAGCGCATATCCTTCTACGCTTGCCCGAACACTCTTCACGACAACCACCCTCGTGCTTCTTTTTTCAAAAAAACTCTATTTCCTCCATCGGTTTTTACTACTCATTCTTTAATTTTTTACCAAAGGGACGGTACTGATACACCACAATTGTTTGAGCATTCAACGTTAAATTAAAAACACAACATACTTTTATTATTAGATAAAAAAGACAAATGCAAACTAATTAGTATAACGGACACACGGTATATGCATAACAAAATACTCACATAAACCCCAATACACATTTAAACCGCATCTACACAGTAAGAATATACATTTTCAATATCATATGTTCTTGCCGCGCTCGCATATTACACTACTAGTAGAATGAACAGCACGCTTACTTGTACAATTTTACATAGAAACATTATTCATCTTATTGCGGAGATTATGTAATGGTTCAAGATCATAAAGTTTCTCATTTTCGTTCGTTACGAAATATTTTGTTTATTATACTCTGTATAACTTTTGCCATAGGTACTTGGCGGATTCTAGTAGATACAACCCCCGACGACACTCCAAACGCTGAGAAGGTATTTACCGAAGAAAAGAACATTGAAAAATAATCAATATTCTCTGGAAACAAGCTATATACATTGCTTTTTCCCTACAGGAGCAAACGGAGGGATTAATGCCTACAATTGAAGAAGCTCTATACATAAAACTTGAAGCCAGTGATCCAACTATTGCAGGCGCTCTACATAACATGCTGTGTGAAATACCTTTTACACATCTTCTAAATACACTTCAGCTTACAAAGCCTGAAGTCCTTGTTATCGGCTGCACTACCTATACTGAAGAAATAAAAGAGCGTATTCTTGAAGCGAAAAGGCATAATTACGGCGCGGTATATGTTTGTGCATCGCAATATACAGATTCCCATAAACACGAAGCATTAGTTGCAGGCGCACGTGACTTTTTTAGCTATCCACTGAGCAAGTTAATTTTGCAACGGGCGTTGGAAGATTATTTAACAACCCGCTCAGTTGATCCAAGTAAAAGAAATCGACCTAAAGTAATCGCAGTCATTGGTGCTCGTGGCGGTTCTGGAACAACGTCTGTGGCTGTAAACTTGGCAGCATGTTTTGCAAAAGATGGCAAACAAGTCGGCTTGCTCGATTTTTCTAGACCGTACGGAGACATTGCCACATTTTTAAATACTCCTTCGCAGCGTGACAGACGCCACGCTGCAAAAGATCTCGGCTTAATGAATGCTTCATATATAAAGAGCGCTATGTATCATCACAGCAGCGGAATATTAGCCCTTGTTGCACCGGAAGTGACAATGGGAACGGGAAGTGTTGTTCCTGAAACAGTTTCTGCAATGCTCATGGCAGCAGGAGATGCCTTTGAAACAATTGTTATTGATATGGGCAGCCGTGTAGATGCTGCACTCTATAGAGTAATGGAAATGGCTGACGACAGCCTGCTTGTAACCATGCCTACAAAACCCTGCATGGGAAGCGCTAAACGGTTTGTACAAACCATTACGGCAGGCGGTTTTGAAAATTTTTGCAAACTTTCACTCGTGCTCACCAGCTGTATTTCCGGCAACACACTTTCAAAATTTGAAATAGAAAAAACCATCGGCGTTGACTGCATCACTTGTTTACCGGAAGACCAGAAAGGCACATTTATCGCAATTAATGACGGAACGCCCTACTGCCACTTGTTCCCGGACTCTCCACTCGCAAGCAGTATTAAAGAACTTGCAGCACTGTTACGCCAACACGAATGCCCGGATGATGAATATGATGAAGGCGATTAGTAAAGCATTTTATCTGGCATTACTATAGACTGGCTACATACCTAGCCAGTCTTTCTTTTGAGCATCGGAGTCTGCATATCAGGATTCTGTGCAATTTCCCGTAAAATACAAAGCCCCTTTTCCAACTCGCTAATATGTTCCATACCAGTCAACCCGACACGTAGTGCTCTCGGCGCTTCAGCATCACCAACAATAAATTTTTCTGCGCTGAATACGTTCACCCCAGCCTTGCGAGCCGCAGCTTCAAACGTCCGCCCACACCAAGGTTCCGGCAGTTCCCACCAGCAAAAAAAGTCTGTTCCTGACATATGCAGCCTTCCGCAATTCAACACCTGCCGCACAAGAACACTACGTCGCCTCGCCTCAGCACGTTTACGCTCTCTGGCTGCGACCATGTCACCGTCAGCTATCCATTTTGTAACGATCTCAACATTCAGCGGAGGTACCATCCACATACTGTTCAAAATACTTTGCGCGCAAGCTTCTCTGAGGTGCTTCGGTACGCACATGAAACCGACGCGCAATCCAGCTCCGATCATTTTTGAAACACCCGCTATAAAAATACTCTGGTTGGGGAGCATTGACGACAAAGGTACTAGATCACCATCATATAAATATGCATACGCATCATCTTCAATAACAGTCAGGTCGTTCTTTTTCGCAACAGCAGCAAGGGTAATTTTCCGTTCACGCGATAAGCAGCAGACAGTAGGGTTTTGTACATGAGGCAACAAATACAAGCCCTTCACTTCTCGCTGACGACAAACAGAATCCAAAGACTCTGGAATCATCCCACCTTCATCCATAGCAACCGGACATAAACGAATGCCTAGACTTGCAGCGAGAGATTTAAAACCGGGATAGGTCAGTGCATCCGTCGCAATCCTGTCACCCGGTTTAAACATGGCTGAGAGCGCAGTAGAAAGTGCATGCTGGGAACCGGCCGTAACGATAATATCATCCGCAGTAGCTGGCATCCCATACATATGAATAAAGTGCGCACCAATTTCCCTATGCTCAGGCAACCCGCGCGGGTCAGAATATCGAAGAAAAATTTCCGGATTCTTACGGCGACTGATGGTCTTCAAGGCAATGCTCAAATCCGGATCAAGGTGCGGCATTGGCGTAGCCAGCCCCATTTCAATAAGCCCCGGAGAAAACGGCTCGAAAGAAACCATGGCAGATGGTGTGGTGGCATCAACAGCCACAAATGTTCCACGCCCCACGGTACTTGCGACCAAACCTCGGCGCTCTGCTTCTAAATACCCACGCGTAATCGTTGAGACATTCACAGAAAGATTATCAGCCAAATTTCGATGAGTCGGCAAACGCGTTCCCGGCTGCAATGTTCCTGCATACACATCCCGCTCAATTGCATCTGCAAGCGCAAGATACAAAGGCGTGCCCTCTGCTTCAATAAATGGTGTCCACTTTGTCATGCATACAATATTAGCGTTGACATTCACACAATGTCAATTCTATGGGTACAATCAGAACAGTAGCCTCATACAATTTTTGTGCGCACAAAAGTATAACGCTACCATTTTATGAAATTACAGCAGAACCTTGCAAATATTTGCAGAGTTAATTCTAAGGAGCATTCCATGGCAGAACTGCTTATACCGTTCGCTATTTTTATTATTGCAATGACAGGGACACCGGGGCCGGGAAATATGACGATGATGGCTATCGGTCAAACAACCGGATTTAGGAGTGCTGTTCCGTTTCTTATTGGAACGACAATAGGGTTTGCGTCGCTTAATTTACTCGTATCGTTGGGGCTTGGAGAGGCATTCAAGCAATGGGGATGGCTTGCGTTGATACTAAAATTCGGAGGCGCCGCATATATTCTGTATCTTGCATACAAGCTCTTTAAATTACAGGCGGCACCGCCGGAAACAATAAAACAATTTAGCATTAGCGAAGGACTGCTCTTACACCCACTCAGTCCTAAAAGTTGGGCCATGTCCATTGCAGCGTACAGCCAATTTTTTGCATTGCTTCCTGTTACAGCAGAAACAACTGCTCTTTTCGTTTTTCCCTTTATGCTAGGACAAGTTACCTTTCATTCCATGTGGTGCGGGCTTGGTGCAGGACTCTACAATTCATTAAAAAATCCCCAAATGCGCCTTATGGTAAATTCTTCACTAGTTCTTCTTATGCTCGGAGCAACGCTGTATGCACTGACCACGTAACCAATTCCTTACGCAATCATGGGTTGCGGAGCACCACCGGGTAAAGAAGATAAAATAATTCTCTTCACAAGCAAGAGTATTACACTGCTGGAGAGAAAGCTAACGCGCTTAATTTATAACAATAATACAAAAAACATATTCTCTCTTTGTGAAAAAAATCTTTATAAAAAAAAAGGGGTTTTCCACTAGACGGTGAACTCACTATCAGATAGAAGCGCGAAATCAGGTGCAGGAAGCCAAAAAACGGCTACCTCTTTTTGTAGTTTTTAACCAAGGTTTTTGTATGCAGAATACGTCAATCGCAAATAGACAGATTACGCTTTCCAGTATGGAAGGTATCTTTGCGTGCGTACTCCATGAGCCTTGGACTACGCCCGATTACACGTGGCTGCGATAAGCTGCGCTGTTATTGTTTTTACAAAGGCTCGGAACATGTGTTCGAGCCTTTTTTTATACATTTTATACAACCTCTACGACAAACCGCGTTGCACAGATGGTATGTCATAGCAAACGTTACGTGGCACACAGAATATCCTAAAACCGGCCTTACCGGACCACAATCTAAGCTGTAAAACTTAAGGAAAGCACAATGCAGTTTAACCGTCAGTCTCTTGCCTACTCACTTCCGTGGAACATTTTTCTTCTCACCTTTGGTGCGATCGTCTTTATCGTTGGCTACAACGGCATCGCCGTCCACCACAACTTTATTCCTGCTGGCCTGTATGGCTTCGCCGTTCTCGGAAGCTACATTAGCGATACTTTCACCACTCCGCAGTGGTACCTTATTTTCAACATTCCAATTTTTGTCATTGCTTGGCGTAGCGTCGGCAAACGATTCTTCCTGTTGAACTTGTACTGCATGGTACTCGTAACGTTTCTTACTCAATATTTCACGCTGAACCTCCATATCCAAGACAGACTACTTGCATCCATCGCAGCGGGTGTAATGATGGGGCTTGGCAGCGGCATCATTCTGCGTTCTTTCGGTGCGGGCGGCGGCTTTGATGTTCTTGCAGTTATCCTGAATCAGAAATACGGCCTGCGTATTGGTGTATTCTACTTCATCATCAACGTAATTCTCATGAGCCTTATTGCTGTTCGCTTTAATCCTGATCTCGTAGTTACTACGCTCATCATGCTATCTCTCAGTTCATATGTTACTGAGTATGCGCTTTCTATGTTTAACCAAAAGAAAGCTGTACGTATTATCTCCTACAAGAACGAAGAGATTATGGCTAAGATGCGCGAAGCACGCCGCCTTAACGGCACCTTGGTATGGGGTACCGGTTCTTACTCCGGTAAAGATGTAAGTATGCTGTTCTGCGTTACTGATAACATTCGTATGAAACAGTTGGAGTCGATTGTATTTGATACTGACCCAGATGCAATTTTCATTGTTGAAAACACATTCTCTGTTGTTGGATCAAATTTTAACCCGCGTAAAATGTACTAGTATTATTCAAAATTCGGGTTACCGCTTTTCCTAAAGCAGTAAGCCCCCATCAGGGGTCCTAGCTAATTCGCTATCGCCTGATGGGGGCTTTTTTTGTTATGTTCAAAACAACAGACTCACTTTGCCACCCGCTTGACGAATTTCAAATCATCTGGTGCATTGCTTGCAAGCAACCTTGGAGAATTTATGCCTAAATTATGTATCTACGCAGTGATACTCAGTATCTTCCTTCTTACATTATCCACAGGATGTGCTGTAAAAGCAAAGGGCTCCCACACTATTGAACATACAATACAGCGAGTTAACTAAACACTGTTTCATTATGTAGTCCGGAATACTGGATACTCACAGAGTTGCCCAACCCGATTCTTGACAGATTCAGCATTGAAAGCATATTTAGCTAACTAACTAAACGAAAACAACAGATGTTTCGTATGGGATACTCTACATTTTAGTCGATTGCTATTGTCCGTTTTTCAAAAGTTCACAGAAATAGAAAAGGGAGAAACGTAACGTTCCTGCCACAAAAATTCAATTTTCCTGTCAACACAACAACGTAAAAACGGTCTCTGGCACCGATTGGCTGTAGGGACACACCCGGGATGACTATGCAAAAAATTACTCAAACACTGAAAGCGTTATCCGACCAAAACCGCCTCCGCATTGTAGTCGCGCTCATGGAGCATGATGAACTGTGCGCCTGCCAGTTCACAGAACTGTTGGGAATAGCCGGAGCCACTGTATCGCGCCACTTAGGCGTACTGCACAACGCTGAACTTGTGCAGTTTAGAAAAGAAGGCAGATGGATTTTTTTCAGGCTCGGCAAAGGAGTAGCGTACTCCAAGCCGCTTCTGGACTGGATTCAAGAACAATCAACAACTTGCACCGAACTGCAACAAGATCATGACCACCTCAAAAAAATTGTCTCCAGCGCACCTGAAGATATTTGCCGGAAACAACGTGGTTCTGGCAGTTCAACTTAGGATCAAAAATGAGTGCTAAAGTTACTATTCTTTTTTTATGCACAGGCAACTCCTGCCGTAGTCAGATGGCAGAGGGATGGGCAAAACACCTTAAAAGTGATGTGCTCAATGCATATTCCGCAGGTATAGAGACGCACGGTCTAAACCCGAATGCTGTAGCTGTAATGAAAGAAGCTGGTGTCGATATTTCCTCTCATAAGTCACAACTGCTTAGTGACTTTGATGACATCGACTTTGACGTGGTTGTTACTGTTTGCGGCCACGCACACGAAACTTGTCCGTACTTTCCAGGTAACGCAAAGGTTGTTCACGTGGGCTTCCCCGATCCCCCTGCACTTGCAAAAGAACTTGCAGCACAGGGTGCCTCCGAAGAAGAACAGCTTGTCTGCTACCGTACCGTCCGAGATGAAATAAAAGCTTACGTAGCCACGCTTCCAGAATCTCTCGGACTGTAGCAAAGAAATCTAAAAACGCTGTTCACGAATAAAATATGCATTAAATACCAAATAATTAGTATTTTTTCATTTGAACATCGTGGATCGTAACACAATTGTCACATGCAAAATATACATTGTTTTCCGTCAGCCATTGGCAATTATGGCGACGGCAACTCTATTCTGTGTCTTACAGCATGGTCCAGCAATTACCATGCGCCAAGACAACTGATCGGGGCAGGAAGCCTCTCTCTCCCTGTCCCGATCATCTATTTTCTTCCTATCTCCTCACATTCAGCGATCTCCACAACATGCAACCCAATAACGGGCTGCGTGTTTTTTTCTGTTCACCCTACACTTCATATATTTTTTCAATTAGCCTAACTTTATCAAATTTTTATAGAAATAAGCACAAATGTCTCTTCTCTATCTCATCGATTCTTTTTCCACATAGTCGAAAAGAAAAACACAGCAAAGACAAAAACGTTAAAAGTTCGTACAGTTATTTTCTTACAGAATTCTTCCAAGCGAGATGGCTATGAACACATTGATTGATTTTGAAAAGATTACCCAGTTATTTACTGCTGCCGATACAGAAAACAGAGATTTTCTATACGAATATGAAGTGTATAATCTGTTAGCAAACTCCGGTGCAGAAACACCACCGATTTCTAACCTACTGCCCCGTGGCGCACGGTTCTCCGACGAAGAGCTTATGGCTATTCCGGGTGAAAAAGCTGTTCTCAAAATTGTATCCCCTACTATTATCCATAAGACAGAAGTGGGCGGCGTACGCATTGTTGAAAAACAGCCATCTAAAATCCGCTCTGCTGTTCGCGGTATGCAGTATGAAGTGCCGGAAAACTATGCGGCGTACATCGAACGTAACCCAGACCACGCACCGGAATCCTACAGGGGGTTAAAAGGCGATGCGCTCATTAAAGCCATCAGCCGTGATTTGAAAGGCGTGCTTCAAGTACAGTTCATGCCACCGGATTCCAGCGCATTCGGTAACGAGTTAATTGTAGGCCTCCGTCACACCCGCGAGTTCGGCATGGTTATCAGTGCCGGTCTTGGCGGAACTGACACAGAGCTTTACGCAGAACGTTTCCGCAAAGGGCAGGCAATCGTCGCAGCATCGACTGAGCTTGTTGACGGTGAAGCTTTCTTCGCCCTGTTCCGTAAAACTATTTCTTACCGAAAACTTGCCGGTCTCACACGTGGTCAGCGCCGCATTGTTACAGATGAGCAGCTCATTGAATGCTTCAGTTCTTTCATTGAAATGGGTCGCCACTATTCGCCGTCCAACAGCGACGCGCCATTTATCATCGAAGAGCTGGAAATCAACCCGTTTGCATTCACGGACTACCTTATGGTTCCGCTGGATGGAATGTGTCGTTTCGGCAAAGCTGAAAAACGAGCCAACCCGCGACCGATTAAAAAAATTCACAATCTGCTGCACCCAGAGCGCATAGGCATCATCGGCGTTTCAGCTACTCGTCGTAATTTCGGTCGAATCATTCTCGAAAATATTCTCGCAGAAGGCTTCGCCAAAGAAAACGTAACCCTCATTAGAGACGGCATCGATGAAATCGATGGCGTACGTTGCGTGCCCAACCTTACCAGCCTTGACCACAAGCTTGATCTTTTTGTCGTAGCTGTTTCCGCAGCACAGGTTCCAGAACTTGTAGACGAGATCATTGATCTTGATGCCGCACAGAGTGTCATGCTCATCCCCGGGGGTATGGGTGAGACCGAGGACAGCCAGATACAAGCCGCAAAGCTAATTTCCCGCATTGACGCCACACACGCCAAAGAAGACGGCGGCCCTGTATTCCTCGGCGCTAACTGCATGGGTGTTGTGTCGCATCCCGGCTCCTACGACACTTGGTTTATTCCTGAAGAAAAGCTGCCGAAAAATCGAACAGACACGCCGCACCGCGCTGCACTTATCAGTCAGAGTGGTGCATTCATGCTTCACCGTTACAGTCAGAGTCCAGAACTGCACCCAAGTTACATGATTTCCATGGGCAACCAGACAGACCTCACTCTTGGTGACATGGTTCGATATTTCAAAGATGCAGACAACGTAGACGTAATCGCCGTATATGCTGAAGGCTTCAGCGACCTTGACGGTCTTGAATTCTGCAAAGCTATTCGTGAAGCTATCCATAACGGAAAAGAAGTTGTTTTCTACAAAGCAGGCCGTACTCCAGAAGGCAAAACAGCCACAAGTGGCCACACAGCATCGCTCGCCGGTGACTACATGGTCTGCGAAAGTTGCGTGCGTCAGGCTGGTGCCATCGTCGCCAGAAGCTTTCAGGAATTTCAGGATCTCTTCCTGCTTGCAGAAATGCTGCACGACAAAAAAATTGCTGGCAACCGCCTTGCCGCTGTCAGCGGTGCAGGATTCGAAGCCGTTGGTATGGCTGACTCCATATGCTCCGATGATTTCCAGATGGATCTAGCCCTGTTCAGTTCTGAAACAAAACAAGCCATTGCCACGACGCTTGAAGCAAACCGTCTGCAATCGCTCGTAACAATCCAGAACCCGCTTGACCTCACACCAACAGCAAACGATGCGCTCCACACAAGCGCCGTGCAAACGCTCATAGAAGATTCAGCAGTCGATTCCGTAATCGTTGGACTCGATCCTCTATCTCCTGCAATGCACACCCTTGCGGAGCCAACGCTACCACTATTCTCCATGGATGAACCTAACTCCATAGCAAATCTGCTCGTGGAAGTTGCTAAAACTTCATCCAAGCCGATCATCGGTGTCATCGACGGTGGCAGACTCTACGATCCGTTGCGTGACCACTTCTTACAAAACAATGTGCCTGTATTTGCAGTTTGTGATCGTGCCGTAGCAGCACTCGCGCTCTACTCTGAAGCTCGGCTCCGTGTTGAAGAAATTAGGGCTACTAACGAACGTTTTTAAGTCGGATGTTCGTGTCTCCGACGGTAGCAAACCTACAGTGTTTGCCTCCGGCGGCCAGAGAACCTTTTTACAAAAAGGCTTCTCTGGACTCTCCAAAAACTTTTACCTGCGAGACCAGCACGTTTTTTACGTAACCTCGCGGCTTATGCATCATTACCTTTCGTGAAATAGAACGGGCTGTCCTAGTTATCTAGGACAGCCCTTTTTCTATTTTTTAAGTCAGTGGAGCTAAGCCGCGTGAGATATTTATTAACGAACGTTCTTCGCATAATAAAAAGTTTGAAGGGGGGGGCTGGGGGGAAACTTGCAAAGTTTCCAGCCCAGCCGTCGGAGACAAGAGAAAAAGGCGTCGCAGACAAGCACCGCAGGTTTGCCAAAGGCATCCCGTTAGTAAACATCGCCGAAGGCTCACCTGTACTAACAGCACATGCTGCCGTTGTTATTTTCTGCGTCGTCTGTTGTTCACACAAAGCACGTGATACTTACCGCCTTTAACTTCGGCACCCTCTGTCACATGTTCAAAACCGGGGAACGCGTTGTCCCAGTCTTCGAGATGCTTGAGATACTGAATAGCGGGACACTCGTCTTGTGCCCCAAAGGCTTCGCCGGACATGATCATCGGAATACCTGGAGGATATGGAAGCAGCGAATTAGCTGCTACTCTGTTTCCAAGTTTGTCGGAAACAACAAGCTCAACTTCTTGCTGTACGATTTTCTCGTATGCATCGCGAGGCTTCATGAACGCAGTGAAACTACTGGTGTAGGCATTATCTAAGGCAAGATGCATTTCACTTGATTTTAAGAACGCAAACATCCGGTCACCGAGGGCTTTCAAAGTAACACCCTCATATTTTACTGGATGAGTATTGTAGAGATCCGGTAATACGTCACGCACAGTATCGCCGGAATCGTAATGCTCTTTGAAACGGATCAGGGTGTTGAGAAGTGTTCCCCACTTGCCACGGGTTATACCCATTGAAAAGAGAAACATAATCTGAAAATCTGTTGTTCGGGTCGGGACTATTCCGAATCGGGTGAGGTACTGCGTTACTAATGTCGCGGGCACACCATCCGGCAATAATTTTCCGTCATCGCCCATACCGGGAGTGAGGATGCTGACTTTAATCGGATCAAGCATGCACCAGTTGTCTTCTTCCAGTTTGAAACCATGCCATGCATCGTCAGGCTTGAGCCGCCAGCAATTCTGATCTTTAGTCAGCACTTCCACGGGAGCATCTTCAAAGAGTACCCATTCTTTTTCACCTTGCCCCGTTATTTCCACGTACTCTGGATTCCACGGTTTAAAAAACCAATCTTTGTGGTTCGCGTGTTCGCGCCAAAGCCGTGCGATTGCCCTGCGAAAATCTACTGCTTCCTGTATGACTTCCTGCGTAAGCGATTCACCGCTTTCACCGGACATCATCGCGGCAGTAATGTCGTTGGATGCAACTATTGAGTACAGAGGAGATGTTGTGGTGTGCATCATGTACGCTTGGTTGAACATGTTCGGATCAACTTTTTTACGTCCTTCGCGCACATGAATGTAAGAAGATTGAGAAAGACCGTTAAGAAGTTTGTGCGTAGAGTGGGTGGCGAATATGGTTGCCCCGTCGTGTTCATCCGGACTGCCGTTCATGGCGAAATGGTCTGTGTACATTGGGTTAAAGCGTGCGTAGCCGTACCATGCTTCATCAAAATGAATAACATCTGCCGATTGCTCCAATCGCTCTTTTGCTTTTTTTGCGTTGTAGCATAACCCGTCATAAGTGCAGTTGGTCACAACGGCATAAACAGGTTCACATTGACTGCATCGACCATTCAACTGCTTTACAAGGGCTGATTCTTTTACAGCCTTGGCTATAGCTTTCGGTTGCATATCTGCGGCATGGATAGGTCCTATTATGCCGTACCGATTACGTGTCGGTAACATGTATACGGGAATTGCGCCTGTAAGAATTAACCCTTGCTCAATAGATTTATGGCAGTTTCGGTCAAGAAGCACGATGTCGTCATGGGTGATACACGACTGCATAATAGTTCTATTGGAACCGGAACTCCCCACGACGACGTTGTAGGTTTGATGCGCACCAAACACACGGGCTGCGTAGCATTCGCTGTCACCAAAAGCACCGGTATGATCAAGAAGAGAGCCGAGCGATGCTCGTTCTATGCCCATATCTGTGCGGAATAAATTCTCACCGTAATAATCAAAGAACACTCTGCCTACGGCTGATTTTGTAAAACCGATCCCCCCTTGGTGCCCGGGCGCTGCCCATGAGTATTCTTTTATGGCTCCGTATCGCATGAGCGCGTCCATAAGTGGTGGTAACATTTGATTACGATACCGACGGATAGCAGCTTCAATACGTCCGGCAATAAAATCTGCCGTATCTTCTACTATCCATACAAACTCATCCACCATCTCCATCAGGTGGCTGGACATGGCGCGGGTTGTTTTTTCACGTTCTGCAATCAGGAATACAGGAACATTAACCTGCCTGCTGTGCAGTTTACGAATCAATCGCTCTGCCTGCTGATATTCCTCATCATTTTCATTATGCATATTGGCACTGAGTAACAAACAATCGACTGGAGTATTTGCTTGTAGAATTATGCTGGCATCACAAAAACTATAGGAACGAGTAATACGCACGTTCTGTTTTTCCAACTCCTGCATAAGTCTATGCACGGCATTATTCACATACGTTTCTGCTTGCGTTGTTTCGTCCTCTGCCACTAATACATGAAAGTCTGCCACTGACATGCACTGCTCCTTACTACTGTTTGCACCCATTATTTACCATACCCGCTACCAAAGAACCCTGCCGCGATTATTGCTATCCCCACCACAAAAACCGCACCTGCTTTCTCCCATCCAACAAACAGGATAACATGCCCCTGTTCCCGTTTTGCTTTCCAGAAAACAACCAATCCTGAGGCAAAGAAAATGCTGGAGAGCAACAAAAATTTCGGTGTTGCAGCGTACAAAAGCCATAATGCGTAGACTGCGGCAAATCCGCCTGCCAATTGCGCCATTCCTTTAGAAACAGGCTGATCTTTCGGATAAGCCCCAGTCAGACACAACTTGCCTAAGTACACTGCACTTACAAAATATGGATAAAGAATCATAACGCCTGTAATATCCAGCAAGAACAACCATGCATTGTTAGCGAAAAGCACAACAAGCATGGTCAACTGCATACAGGCACTTGTAATCAGAAGAGAAAAATAGGGAGATTCGTGTCTATTTTCTTTTGCAAATATCTTTGGAAAGACACCATCTTTCGCGGCAACGTGCGGCACTTCTGCCACCATAATCGTCCACGACAACCAGCTACCTAACAATGCGATTATGACACCAAAATTGATAAGGGATGCTCCCCATTTACCCACCAATTTTTCCAGTACATATGCTGCGGAAGGGTTTGGAAGTTTCGCAAGTTCTGCCTGCGTTAAAAATCCATACGGAAGAAGTGAAATTAAAAAATACAGACCAAGACACAGGAGCAGACTCAAGATAGTAGCCCTACCGACGTCGTCTGCATTTTTTGCTCTGCCGGAAACAACAACAGCACCTTCAATACCGATAAACGCCCAGAGCGTTACAAGCATAGTACTTTTGAGTTGTTTACCTAACCCACCCAGTCCTACGGATGCGTTTCCCCAAAAATCCAATGTAAAATGTTCTGCAGAGAAAAATATCGCTACGATACCCACAAACAACAGCAACGGCAGCAACTTTGCTACCGTTGTAATAATGTTGAGTACGTTTGCCGCGGAAACACCGAACAAGCAAATAATGCACATGCTCCAGATAAGAAAAGAACCGCCGATGAATGCTTGAAGCTGGGCGCTAAACATTTCCGGTGGAAGAAAGTATGCAACAGCATCCATAATCAGCACAGCATAGCCAACGTTACCAAATACTGCACTCAGCCAGTATCCCCATGCCATTTCGAATCCGACAAAATCCCCGAATCCTTCACGTGCATAAGCATAAATTCCGGAATCAAGATCTGGGCGTGCATCCGATAACGCCCTAAACGAAGTGGCAAGAAAGTACATACCAAGCCCCGTAAGCACCCAAGCCAACATTACAGCACCGACTGCTGCCCCTTCGGACATATTTGACGGCAGGTTGTAAATCCCTCCGCCAATCATGGCACTCACGACAATAGCGACCAGCCCAACTAAACCCAGCTTCTTTTCTCGTTCTGCCATCACTTCCTCACTGTCTGCTGTGACTTTTTTTTCAACTATATCTGCACTATTCAGCAACACAGCCCATTACAAAGAAATGATTTATCGCAACCCTGTAAATATATTTTGATTTTCAAATAACAACTTGGTTAATCAATCAAAAATCGTGTGACTTTATTGCAACAATCTAGTGCCAAATAGTGATGCAGCTAATTTGTCTGGAGATAACTCATAAGCTATGAAAGATAAGCACAGTGAATGTCTTAGCGTTGTTCCGGTCACAGTCGCACTAACCCGGCGATGGTACCTCCCAGAGATGGATTCTTTTAGATTAAGTGTAATTCATCCCTAAAAAAACTCCGGAACTTACCCCACGCATTTTAGAGACAAACAAGACAGAAAAACCCACCTGGCAGCAAGTGGGTTTTTTCTATGTGAAATAAATGGAATAGGTAGCATCGTCTTCTAATCGTTTTAATATCTACCGACATCACATCATATTTCGTAAAACGTGCAACAATGCATAGAAAGAAGAGCTTTTACGCTATTAGCATCTGGTAATTCCATAACCTCTAAGGCAAGCTCTTTGGCTTCAGATGTCACAATGGTGCGGATTAAATCTTTGGTCTGCTCAAGGGACGCAGCGGATACTGCAAGTGAATCTATCCCCAGCCCTACTAGAACAAACACTGCCAGCAAGTTACTCGTTATATCTCCGCCCACACTCACTGGAATATCTGCTTCATGAGCAAGTCGAATGATATCACGCACAATTCGCAATATGGCTGGATGCAACTCAGTGTATTCTGTTCCCAGAACAGAGTTTTTCGTATCATAAACTAATACATAGCGTGCTAGATCATCCCCCCCCAGCACAAAGAAATCTGCCTCTCTCGCCAACTGATCTGCCAGAAAAACTGATGACGGAACCTCGATAACCACTCCGACTTCAACATTTGCCGCGCAAGGAATAGAATCTTTTTTCAACATTGCACGCGCTTCATTTATTACGCCGTACACTTCACGCAGTTCTGTAAGCTGAGAGACCATTGGTAACAAAATTTTTATAGGATACTCTGCCGCAGTTCTAAGAAGCGCCTTAATCTGCAATAAAAAAAGAGTTCTATGCGCAAGGCTGAACCGTACACCACGCTTATCGAAGCACGTATTTCGCTCTGTTGATGTTTTATCCAGATATGGCAATACGTTCTCACCACCTAAATCTGCCGTGGAAATAACAAGTGGTTCGCCATCCAGCAACGCTGCTGCTGTTGAATACGCGGTATACTGCTCTTCCTCAGAAGGAGCACTGTCTCTATTTAAATACAAATACTCTGTCCGCAAAATGCCTATACCATCTGCACCAGCCTGTATTGCATCTGCAATGTTATCTGCTGATTTGACATTCACCTCTACACGCACGCTGTTACCGTCACGCGTTACCGCAGGCTCTACTGCTTTAGATCGAACATCCCGCAAGTGCGCATCCCATTGAGAACGCAATTTTTCTAAAGCCTTACGCTGCCTAGAGTCAGGTGAAATCCAAATTTCTCCAGTTGAACCGTTAAGACCGATAATATCCCCGTCTTTCAGCGGTTTTATTAATTTTTTCACTCCGGCTACGGCAGGAATTTTTAAAGCACGGGCAAACACTGCAACATGAGATGTAGCGTCGCCTTCCTGTGTAACAATCCCGAGCACTTTATCCTTATCCAGATTCACCATATCCGAAGGTCCAAGGTCAGTTGCAACTAATATCGCTGGTTCGTCTAACTGAGGCCCATGAAATTCTTCCTCTGTTAAGGCTCTGAGAACACGGGAACCAACATCAAGCACATCCGCTGCTCTGCCGCGAACATACTCATTCTGTAAGGTGCGGTATCGCTCCATGGTCTTTTCTATTGTCTCCGCCCATGCGGATTCTGCATTATATTTGGCCTTTGTAATGAAATCATGCGCTGAACACGTAATGTACGGATCATCCAACAGCATACTATGTAACGCAAAAAATTCTGCTTCTTCTGCTGAGTCCACATTGCCGGAAGTCCTATGCTCTAATTCTGACAACTCAATACGCGCCATTGCAATGGCTTCCGCCAGACGCACCATTTCGCGTTCAGCATCCGCAACTATCTTCCGTTCAACCTTCGGAAATTCGGGATGATACCAGACAATAGGCCCAAGGGCACTCCCCGGTGCCGCCGCAATGCCACCTCCCGATAAGCTTTTTCCTTGTAATCGGAAGTCAGGTTTATCAGCATCACCAAAATTCTCACTCGCAAGCGCCAGCAAAGCAGAAAGAGCATCTTTTGCATCTGCCCCGACTGCGCGGAATTGAATACTTTCGCCTCTCTGTACTGTCAGCATTGTCATCTGGTTCAACGAACGGGCATTAGCACTGTCAGATCCTCGAATAAGCCAGACATCCGCAATATACCCGCCGAGGGTCCCCGCAACACGTGCCGCAGGACGTGCGTGCAGTCCAAGTTGGTTCGGAACTATCAATGAAATCTCTTCGCTTCTGTCTCTTGGTGGTGGAATGTCGGTATTTCTTGTCGCAGCATAAAGTCCTACGTCTTCTACACCAAGCCGTTTTGCCTTTGTGCGATTAATAGCTGCTACTTCCTCAAGTATAGTCGTAACTCCAACTCCTAAGGACGCTTGAACTGTCGCTGCCAACGCACCTTCCACAAATGGTGCAGGGCTTAAAAAAACATTATGCTGTTCTATTTCTGACAAAAGATCGAAGGCAGTTTCTGCACTAATCAAAGCACTGCCAAAATCCATAAGCACAATTACACCATCCCCTTGCTGCGCTTCTCTGATAGCATGGAGGATTTTGATGGGATCTGTGCCTATAGGATTCTCTTCATCACTCGTTCCGGCAGCCACAACTACAGGAGCCACGTCTTGTATCATCTGAGCAATGATGGCCTGAATCCCTTCTACTAAAAGGGAGCTATGAGAAACTAAGACAATACCAACCATATAGTTACTCTCTTATACTCTCGTACAATGCGATAATAAGATAATACGACGAAGTTGCTCCCGGGTCTTGGTGCCCGATACTCCGTTCTCCAAGATAACTTGCTCGACCTTTTAATGCCAGCATTGGGATGGTCGCCTTCATTCCAAATTCAGCCGCTTTGACGCAGGCACCTAGAATCTTATCTAAACTCATGCCCGTTTCTAAACATCTTTTGTACTCGCGCAGTACCGGAGCCCACACATCATACATTGTTTTCTCGTTTTCCTCCGTTCTACCGCGCTCGACCAGTCCCGCAACCCCCACGTCAAAGAACTTCAGCAGTCCTGCCGCATCAAGAGCCTCACAATCATCAACGGTTGCTGCCCCCTTCAAAAACAAGGTGCCGTACAAAGGTCCACTTGCGCCGCCAATAGTAGAAAGTAACACCATTCCTGCACGTTTGAGCATTTCGCCCAAACACAAGTGTTCCATATCCGGAATTTCTCGAAGAAGAGCGCTAAACCCCCTGTCCATATTAATTCCGTGATCACCGTCTCCAATGGCAGCATCAAGTAGATGCAGTTCATTCTTATTCTCAGCCATATAATCAGCTGCTTTTTCAAACCAGACTAAGGCCGTCACTTTAGTCAGCATTTTTTTTCTCATCTGCTGCTATCTCACTGGTACATTCCGGAGTACATAACCCAGGGGTAACAGCCCGTGCGTCCCAAAATTTCACCATCTCATCATCTGCCCGCAACATACTGATAGAGCACCCCTGCATCTCCAATGATGAAATATATGTCCCGACTAAATTACGTTTAATGCGCACACCACGTTCGTTACACATAGAAGCAAGCCTACGATACACTCCATACAATTCGCCCAACGGGGTTCCGCCCATACCATTCACCAAAACAATAAATTCATCACTGTCGGTGAAGGGTTTGCTTACGAGTTGCACCTCTTCCCACTGACCGGAAGCCAAGTTCATCTCACGCACAACACGCACATATTCTGGGTCCGAAAAAATATGCTCAACCAGTATTTCCACCAGATTATCCACATTTGCCATAGGAATACGCTCCACCCCCGGTTCCCCATGAATACCAATCCCTATCTCGACTTCATCATTATCTAAAAGAAATGTCGGAGAACCTATTTCCGGAACGATGCACGAACTCAAAGCAACCCCCATAGAACGCCCGTTAACGTTCACACGGCGACACAAGTCAGCGCATTCTTCAAGAGTATATCCTGCCTGAGCAGCAGCACCAGCAATCTTTTCTGCAAACACAGTAACACCAACTCCGCGCCTGCCAGCAGTATGTCCGCCGCCTTTTACCGCCACATCATCATCAATTAAAATGCACTGAACCTGTATTCCGTCCATCGAGCACAGTTCAGCAGCAGTCTCAAAATTAAGCACATCACCCGTATAATTTTTTACCAGAAACAACACACCAGCGCCGCGATGTACCTTTTTCGCGCATTCATAAATTTGATCAGGCGTAGGGGATGTAAAAATCTCCCCCGGACATGCGCCATCTAGCATTCCATATCCCACATACCCACAATGTAATGGAGCATGACCGCTACCACCGCCGGAAACAATCGCGACTTTTCCGTCAGGGATATTTTTTCTGCACACATATCGAGGGGTCGTATTAAAATAAAGTTCAGGGTGCGCGGCAGCTAGCCCCTGCAACTGTTCATTCACAACATTTTCCGGATCGTTAATTAACTTTTTCATCTATCATCTCCGAGGTCGTTAGCTCACTGCTTTCAAGTAACAACCATCAATCCTACCACGAAAGGGTACGCCAAATCGTGGATTATCTGCACCCGTTTTTTGTGGAGTTGTTTGGGTGGGCTTTGGCTCTTTTCTTTTTTCTTTTTTGCCTCCGGCGGCCAGAGAACCTGTTTCACTGTCGCTATCCGTAATCTCTCGTTTCTCGAGAACGGCTACCGCTTTTGAAAAAAGGCTTCTCTGGACTCTCCAAAAACTTTTAACTGCGAGTTAACTTAATTGGTTAATCTTCTCTCGCGGCGTTGCTCCACTACCTTTCATGAAATAGCAAACGGGCTGTCCTTCGTATGAAGGACAGCCCGTTTGCTATTTGAGGAATGCATTTCCGATGAAATCACTTTAAAAGGAGATCTCACCCAAAAAGAATGTAGAGGAAAAATGAAAAGTATTTACGCTTTTTGAGATGCAGAGTTGGTCAGATAAACACCCGAAACAACGAGAGACACACCAACAAGAAGCGATAACGAAAGTGGTTCGCCGAGGAAAAACCATCCACTAAGAATAGCTGCCACAGGCACAAAATTAATAAATACAGCGGAGCGCGATGCCCCGATGGTGTTAATGGCTTCATAAAACCACGTAAACCCGATAACTGTGCCAAGTATCCCGAGATATGCGACACAAATAAAATGATTCATCGTGTAGCCGGAGAAATCGCCCATCATCCCTTCATATAGAGCAAACGGCAGCAACATGATTGTACCTGTAATACAGGAATAAGTAATCGCAGCATGAGGCGTTAAAAACCCCATCATTCGCTTCCCTAGCAAGGAATAAGTAACCCAGCTTGCAACACAACCAAAAATTGCGAGGTCACCACTGGTTAGTCCTCCTGTAAAGAGTGAGATTGGATCACCACGGGAAATGGCTATGGTCGCACCAGTTACAGAAAGACAGATACCTAGCCCTTTACGGGCAGAAAGTTTTTCGCCAAAAAAAGCTGCTGCCAGCAATGTAATCATAATTGGGTTCAGCGATATGATGACAGCCGCTCTACCTGCTGTCACTGTCTGCAACCCTGTAAAAAAAAGTGCATTATATGCAAACACACCAGTTGCACCCAAAAGACAGACGCCAATCCAACCTTTCTTGTCCAGCCTCGGCAAGCCACCAGCACGGTAGCGCATAATCCACATCATACAGATTGATGCTGTTAAGAACCGCAAAAATGCGGCGGAAAAGGCTCCCATTCCATCCGACAGCAGCCTACCTGCGACGAATGTTCCACCCCACAAGAATGCGGTTAGGATTAGTTTTCCGTACACCATCATATCTGTTTTCTCCCTAAAATATCAGAACATACGCCTCAACAATGGTGCTTTTCGCAACACGCCGGAGGTAAATAACCAACACAATACTGTAGTAGTAAAAAATACTACTGCTGCTTTTACGTAAATTGACCCCGTTACAGCAATCAAACCGTACGCTAACCAATAAACGACTAAGGCGTGTAAGAAGTAAATCCCGTAAGAATTCTCCGCTGCGGAACGCCAAAAACGCCCGTTCCCGTTGATCCACGTACTAAATAGTGCACTCCACCCCATAAGCGATGCGATGCAATACGTTGCAAAGGAACAGGCTAGAATAAACTGCTTGTTCAACAACGGAGCGGTGGAAGTAGAGAATCCCATTTTGACCATAAGGTATACAGCCATAGTGATAGCAAGAATCGGTAGCCAGGCGCGCTTACGGGGGCGATAACCACCTTCTGTAAACCAACCATATTTCCAAGCCAATATACCAAGACTGAAATACAAAACATGCTGAAAAATTCGCTCAGGCTGGAATGAAAGGAAGTAGCTGACAAACCAATAATCCAGAGGGAAAAACTGAATAACTGTAAAGAAACAAGCTGCTGATGCCGCTGCAAACACAGGGAAAAACCATAACGGTGCTTTCGCTGGAGTTTGGGTCAACGTGCGCAAAGCTGGAATTAATTTCCATAAAAGAGTCAGCAGGACGAACATCCAGAAGAGCAAAGCAAGAAACCAGTATACAGAATGTTGAAAGGCTTCAGACCAGAATGCTCCCGTCCAAAAAGAAAAAATTTCGACAGGGAGATTGCGCGTAAAAGGAATCATAAAAGCTGTCGGTGGTGCCAACAGCAGTACGCCCAGCACCCACGGTGCAAAGATTCGCCAAGTCTTTTGTCGTAAAAACTCTGTGGCACCATGCCGTTGCAACGATGGTATGGCAAAATAACCGGCGATAAAAAACATAGCCGGCATAATCGGTACATCAATCAGCACAACGAGAAGTGTAAAAAACATGCTGGTAACCGGATTAATTACATACCACCAGCTTGGAGCATACATCATGTAGCAAAGGGATACATGCAACAAAACTACGATAAATATGATTGAAGCTCGTAGATTATCTAAAAAATATAAACGATGTTTCTCCATGCCGATCTCCTCAGCTCTATGTCCTTTCGTGTGCATTTTTTCAATCAGGAAAAGGAAATTCATCTCATTTTCCCATGTCATATAAAAAGAGATCGCTTACTATATCAAGTGATTTATAAAAATTATTTAATATTTTAAGACCATTACATTCGAAAACATTAACTTTTGATTCCACACAAAAAAACGTGCTCTGCTTATGGAAAAACAGAGCACGGAAATAAAACAATCTTTCTTCTACAAAAAAACAAATTTCGTCCATTACGATGGGCAGTTCCCCTTTTCACCAATTCTTAATTCTGAAGAATAAAATATGAAACAGACGATGCGTTATGAAATAGGATTGTTATGCGAGCGCAGCAAATTGTGTAACAGCACTTTTCAGAATAATGCACGCCATAACAGCAAGCATTCCAAAAAGAACTTTTCGATACGTGAATTCACCAATCTTAGCCGATGCCATTACACCTAACCGCGCTCCAATCAATACAGCCGGCGCCGCAGCAGCAAAAAGGGTTACCGTCTCTTTGGTCTGGATTCCTGCATACGTCTGCAACGAAATCACAAGAATACCGGAGACAATAAAGTAGCTGGCAATACCAGCTTTAACGGTATCTTTTGCCCAGCCAGCAAGAGAAGTATAGACGATTGTTGGAGGGCCACCCATTCCGACAGAAGAACTAAGCACAGTGGAGCAGAAACCAGCCACAACACCCCATCTTTTATTAACTACTTTTTGACTTTTGCCTTCAAAAAACAAGCCCCACATCGCATAGATAAACAAAAAGATACCCATACCTAATTTCAGGTAATGCGCCGGAAATTCCTGCATCATTGTGATACCTACAATCGCACCTGGAACAGTACCAAAAGTAGATCGGCTTCAGCTTTTCAAAATCAATATTTTTGCGATACGTCCATGCCATCTGAAGACATAGAGTTACGCCGAGAATCGTACAACTCGGTACTGCAAGGCGCAACGGAACCATGGTTGTAATAAGGGGCATGGCAATAAGCGCTGCACCGAATCCCGCAATGCCATTGATAAATCCACCAACACCCCAGCACAATGCTACAAAAAGCAAATGTTCCATTATATACTCCGTTGCCCGACACCCGCCGGACAGTTAATGACTGATGGCAATGTGGGCTAAAACGAGGAAAATGTTAAATACTTATTTATGAGCGTTGTCATAGGCTGAAACTATAACACGAAAGTCTCTCTCCAAATACTTGGACAAGCCTTCATCGTCATTCTATGTAACCAGCAGCTAAACGAATTATTATTCATAACGCACACTATGTGCGCTATCCATAAAACTCATACATTCCAGGATGGATATGTATCTTACTTTTGCAGCACTCTTCGGCCTTGTTCTCGGTAGCTTCTATTCTGTTTGTGTCAGTCGTTACGGAACAGACACCACTATTTTCAAACCGTCACGATCTTTTTGTCCACAGTGCGGCCATCAACTTACTATCCTCGAAAACATTCCGCTCATAAGTTTTCTCATACAGAAAGGGCGCTGCACCTTCTGTATGACACGCATTCCGATCTTTTATCCCTTAATAGAATTAACCTCTATGTTCTGGGCTGTATTGGCAGCAACGCATGCAACAACATATGCAGAATGGGTTGTACTGCTCGCTATCGGCGGCATATGCATTATTGCCTCAGCCATTGATCTACGATCGTTTCTCCTGCCGGATACTCTGACGTACTCTGGCGCAGCAATTGTACTGGTAGCAAGCTACGCCGGAATACTTCACATCGACTTTATGGAATCGTTACTCGGGGCAAGTATCGGCGCGTTTGTACTTTGGGCAATTTCAGCACTGTATAAATTAATTCGTAAAATTGATGGCATGGGACTTGGTGATGTTAAATTTATGTTAATGCTCGGAGCACTCACAGGAATAAACCATCTTTCCATTTTCATTTTCATGTCGAGCATTCTTGCACTTGTTTTCTGCATCATTTCAACGCGTGGAAAGGCTGCGATATCAAAAATATATATTCCTTTTGGCCCATTCCTCGCTTCCGGCGCACTCATTACATATCTATACGGTGATCAGATAGCCTCATTCCTCCGCTAAAAAAAGGGCTGATGAAAATATTATTTCATCAGCCCTTCTTACATCTTTTAGTAGTTTTAAACATATTACTCATACCTAGCCCCTATATTCACCAAAAACTCTATGGTAAACAGGATGTTCATATCAAAAAATTTCATTAAAATACTCATCGTAAGATCGGCAACGAAAAAGATTTTTTGCACCTCTTTCTTTTTCGTTGCTTTTGAATACCTCTCAACGGGTATTCAAAGGCCGAAGACACACCTGTATCCGGTATGTCTTCGGCCTGTTTTATTATTTATAACACAAGTAGTGACAGTTAAAACCATCCTCTGGAATATCGTACACTTCAGTAGAGCTGAATCCAGCTACTGAACACAGCGCCAGCGCTTGTTCTCTGCCCCACATCATCCCTAGCCCCATGCCATTATCCACCAGTCCCACCGGCATACAATGCATTAAGCTCACGGTATAAAGAAACGCTCCCATTGGATGATCTTTATTCTGTGCAATAGAAGAACTTGCAGCAATATCCACCATTGAAAATACACCGCCGTGCTTCAACATCATTTGAATATTTTTTAATGCTTCAAAGGGACGAGTTTGGTCGTGGATAGAATCGAAAGCCATTATGTAATCAAACTGCTCGGCTTCAACAGCCTCTGCACCGACATCCTGCACCATAAATTGAACATTCTTCAGCCCCAGCACTTCTGCTCGTTCCTGTGCTTTTTGGACGCTTGCTTCTGCTATATCGAAGCCAACAAATGTTGAGTTAGGATATTCTTTCGCCATAAGATGCAACACAAGACCATCCGCACAGCCGATATCGCAGACGCGAATCCCCTGCTTCAGTCGTTCTACTATGTCACCATTCTGGACAGAAGGGAGAAAGGTATCTACCAGAACCTGCTCATGCTTGGCGTTCGCAAGTTCTTCCATGAAAGCATAAAAGGGTTGATACTGTTCGTAGCCAACTCCTTCACCTGTTTGCATTCCAGACACAATTTCGTTGAGCCCGCACTTAGTCAGTAACGGAATTTCCTGCGTATACACGCCAAGGTTGGCGTTGCCGCCGCTATGGGTAAGAAGCGGGACATATTCTTTAGGCAGAAAATACAGTTCGTCTCCATCCTCTTCTGTTACTTCGACAATACCACCGGTAACCATTATTCCCAGCCATTCCTGCAAGTAACGATCATCAAGTCCGCCTTGCAAAGCAATGGATTCACACAGAGCTGGTTCATCAAAGGTCGCCAATGCTTCAAACGCACCGGAAGCATACCCGATTCCCATAGCCGTATTCAGTGCACCATAGTTCAGTATATCAAACAGTTTCTGACTAAACTGTTCTGTCTTTTCAGCTGAATTTTCCATTCCGGCCTCTCCTCATCAATTACTTGGGGGAACTCTGATAACTCATCAAAACTGATTACAAAGCCCTGTTGTACAGATTACGAGAACGCTGGGCAGTACAAGGCGTTAGAAAATCTTAGATCGACGTATTGGATATGAAAGTTCTGATTTTTCGAAAATACGCCGCAATAAGAAGAGTTATCTCAATAGTAAGCGCGCAAAGCATTTGGTTACCACCTCTAAGGAGCTTACTCAACACGCCACATTTACAGACTAAAAATATATTTTCTATCCGTCCTCAATTTTTCTCATGAAGACGATAAGAATTATGAAATAGTTTGAACTGCTATTTACATATATTAGTAATAAGAATGTGATGCTTCAATTGCTTACTGCATAACAAGACTCTGCTGCTCAATTAGATTGCATAATGGCAACCTTCACTTATGCTTTTCATTAGTAATGATTAATAGCTACACACTTCACTCTCTAAAAACACGTTTCTTACACACTATAAATATAGATAACAGACTAACAGTAACAGTACCTTATCCACCACTTACTGTTTTAAAAGGATCTATCGGTGACAACAGCCTCAACATATATAAGACTCTTTCCATTTCTCAATCGATTACATAATGTTTCTAAAGAGACGTTTAAACAGGACTTAAATGCAGGATTAAGTGGAGCCATTATTGGGCTTCCTATGGGGGTCGCCTTTGCAGCAATTGCAGGACTTCCTCCAGAATTTGGACTGTACTCTGCAATTGTACCTACAATAGTTGCCGCACTTTTCGGATCATCAAGACATCTGATAACTGGCCCGACTACCGCTATTTCACTCGTTATCTATGAAAATTTGAGTCAATTTTACACACCATTTTCTGATGAATATATTGGTGCCGCTTTTTCGCTGACCCTGCTTACAGGTCTAATCCAGTTACTTTTTGGACTGGTAAAACTAGGCACACTGGTCAACTTTGTTTCACATTCAGTTGTTGTAGGATTCACCACTGGAGCCGCCATACTTATTGGATTTAGCCAACTTGGTAACTTTACAGGCGTGGCATTTCCTTCCGGCTCTGCATTTTATGAAAAAGTCCCATATCTTCTTAGCAACCTAGGTGAAATAAGCTCACCTGCTCTTCTCATCGCACTCATCGCCCTGATAATTTCAGTCGTATTTCAAAAGATTGCTCCAAAGCTTCCCGGTATGCTTGTCGCACTTATCTCAGGTAGCGTTGTCGCTGCCATGTTCGGCGGGGCAGATGCAGGAATCAAACTCGTTGGTGCGCTACCTTCACAGCTTCCACAATTTATTATCCCGCAGTTATCTGCAAGCACCGTTCAACAACTCGGCTCCAGCGCACTTGCAATTGCCATTCTTGGACTGACAGAAGCTGTCTCAATTGCACGATCACTTGCCATGCAGTCCAGACAGCATCTTGATACCAATCAAGAATTTGTAGGACAGGGGCTTTCAAACGTCATAGGCAGCTTTTTTTCCTGTTACGCAGCATCCGGCTCATTCAGCCGCACCGGCGTAAACTACACTGCGGGAGCTCGCACACCTGCTGCCGCAGTATTTGCTGCATGTTTTCTCGCCGGTATCTTACTGCTTATTGCGCCGATAACTGCATATCTCCCGATTCCTGCAATGGCAGGAGTTCTCATGGTTGTTGCATTTAAACTGGTTGATTTTCACCACATCAAAGGCATCATGAAAACAAGTCGGCAGGAATTTGGCGTTATGGTTGTAACGCTGCTTGCAACACTCTTCCTGCACCTTGAATTTGCAATCTATGTTGGCGTAGTTCTTTCTCTTCTTTTATACATTAACAAAACATCACATCCTGAACTTGCTTCCGTCACTGTAAAGCGGGACGAGGCTGGAATTTCATCTATTGTTGAAGTTACGAGTGAAAAAGATCTCGAATGCCCGCAAATCAAGATTGTACGCCTACGTGGGGAAATCTTCTTTGGTGCAACCAACAATATTATTGAAAGTTTACATAAAGAAATTGATGAATGTCCTACCCATACCAAACTTCTTGTGATACTTAAGGCTGTAACATTTATTGATATTGCGGGATGCGAGATGTTCTCTGCAGAACGAGACGCTTTCCGTGAAAAAGGCTGTGAAATGTACCTCTCTTCCCTGAACCCTGAAGTTAAGGGAATGCTGAACAGAGCCGGTGTCCTACAACGGTTTGGTACTGACCATATTTTCGCAAACAAACGAGTTGCGATTACCAAACTTGCTGCTTCCGTCAACATTGAAAAATGTAAAACCTGTAAGGCTCGCATTTTTGACGAATGCGCTGGCAACACCCCCGCATTAGACGATCAGTAATGTAACAGCATCGCTCAGCAGTTACGAAATTTTCGTCCGGTTCAAGACGTAAAAGCAAGCTATTGAAGAGGCAGGACATTTGTTCCTGCCTTTTTAAAGCCCTATACCGCAGGCAAATTGTCGCATAACACCATACACAAAATCATCCTGCGACATACGCACTCACAGTACTGATCCCCCTCACCGCATTCATAACTTTTATCAAAAAAACTCATACTCTGTTCCTGCAGTCACATCTTGGCAATACAAAATATTTGTATTGTCTGCCGCCTCTCCAATACAGCATAAAAAATTTTACTAGCGCACTCTTAAATATACTTTGAGACAAAATAATTCCGCGTAATCTAAGGAAGCACAAGGAGGCACCACTATGAGCACAACAAAAGAACACCATGCACGTTTTCGCTTTAGATGCGAGTCACTTAAGCTTGAAGAACGGGCAAAAAGGGAAGACGAGTAGTAAAAAGAGGGATGCTGGCTGCCGGTATTACCGCACTGATGCTACTAACAGTCTCTGAGGATATACATGCGACTGATTCGTACCGCTCCTGACTGGATCTTTAATCGCAAACACGCCCGCCAGTTCTCCGGCACACGCAAAATACAGCAATGAAATCCCTGCACCGGAACACTCTGCGATCAACTCGTCAGCATTCTCAAACGAAATGTCTTCATCCTCATGCACAAAGAGCTTACTGCCCAGAACGGTACGCTGTCCATCTAGTAAGGTCGCAATACCGTGCACAAGAATATATTCAACTTCTGCATGATATTCTGAATGCACTAATCCTGCCTCGTCCGCCTTGCGTACAATGGCATCGGCAACCGGATGCGGGAAGTGTTCTTCCATGCATGCAGACTGCTGCAAAACAAACTCTTCTGTATAGCCGTTAACAGCACATATTTTTTCGACTTCCGGTCGCGCTTCCGTGAGGGTTCCTGTTTTATCCAGGACAATTGCATCCAGTTTGGATAAGAGCTCCAGATACTTTCCGCCCTTAATGACCGCACCGTTAGGTACCGCTTCAAGCATTGCAAAACGAACTGCAAGCGAGGTTGCAATATCGCTGCGGGATTTTTCTTTTGTCCACTCTTCAAGAGTTTCACTGATGTTGAGCAGCAGGTAATTGTACCTGCTGTATTAAAATCACGCATGACTAGAGCAGTGCCGACAGCGGCTGCATCCAACACTTTTACATCCAGCTTTCGCTGACGTAATGAATGTAACCCTGCCCACAAAAGCGGAGTCACATTAAACGCAGTCCAATAAGAACGAAGCGTGGCAGACATAACTAATCGTACCATAAAATAATTCTTAACTTTGGAGAGATAATCCAGACAGGATTCTCCACATCATTCCCTGCTTGGGGAACATGTGCTTCAACAGGCACAAGGCTGCCTGATGCTCCCTTTGAGTCTGCAAGGGTATTAGTCGACGCAAGCTTTTGCGCCATGCAATCAATTACATCCACTAGCAGTGGTTGTTACGTCGATATTTTTTTCAAACGTCAGCAAACCACGCTTTGTACGTGGATTATATTCGACTGCTACGTGTGTCTTTATCTGATCGAGCGCCACTTCCGCCTGCTGCTGCAATAGCTGGACAGCAGCAGGGGTTTGCGCCGAGAACCGGATACGCCCCGGAAAAACTTCGTATAACCGCCATGTATTCTCCGCCACTCGTTGTGCGTGTGCACCACAACTCACACAATATTCCCTGCGAATATAAAAAGTACTCGACCTTCTTACCGATAGAATTGTCGTGGGTCTTCTCCTTGGAGCTCCGCTTCTTCGCCTATATCATCGTCTGGCTCAACATTCGCTTTTCTTTTTGGGGCAGACTCAGACTGAACTTTAGGTTCTTTTGGCATCTCTGCAGCAGCAGAAGCGGCTTTTTTCACCTTCTCGGCTTTGTGCTTAACTTCTGCCATGTAATCTTCAATATCTTCCTTAACAGTTTCCACACGAACAAGAACATTTTCTGTAAGTCCACAGCCACCATGAATCATACCGGAAATAAGTTGCTGTCCTTTACGACTTTTAACCATTGCCAGCCCGGCGGCACCAAGAACTGCACCTGCAAAAAAGTATGCTAATTTATTCACCGTCATTAGTTACCTCCTTCCTCTGTAGCTGTTGATTCAGCAATAACATCTCCCAAATCTTCCACTTGCTGTTCAATGAGCTCTTTTCCCTTATCAAGGGCTAGATCAAGAAATTCATGAAGCTCATCTCTGTTTTTCCACGCAAGACAACCGACAACTCCTAAAGCCACGCCGGCCGCCACTAGCAACAATTTTTCTGAAATATCCTTCATGACAAACGCCTCCACATGGATAAAAAAAGCCTTTGCGATAGATTGTATCGCAAAGACCTTATGACAAAAAGAGCTCTACCTAAAAATAGGTATTCATATAAAGGGACACCAACGACTACGCTGTACTGCCCAGTCACTATCTGCCCAGTTATTATATGCTTGATGCGTCACCTTGTTCATGCACACCTTCATAATGCTATGACATACAGCCTACGCGACACCAAGGTTACGCTGGTTGCAAACCATCACCCCGTAAAGTGACAACTGCAAACCATAATCTCGGCTTCTGGAACGCTTTTTCACATCACAAGCTGAAAGGCGCGTGGAGTTTCTATAAAATTTATTTTGTCACACTACGCTGCAATTTTTTTGCTTTTTCCTGAATCGTTATATTCATGAGCATGTGTCCCTCTATACATTTCATACCCATTTTTAATGAAACGATTATCATCAAAATTTGTTTTTACATAAATTACAGCTATTTAGAACACAAAGCAGAAAAAATTATCACTATCAAAGCCTATACTTCATATAAAAGCGAATAAAGCTTTTCCACAATACCACTCGCGACCTCATTGGAAGGAGCATTGATCAAGTCCTCCAGCAACTGAGGCGGCACCTTTTTTTCGTCATATTCAATTACAATAGACTTTGAAAAAATATTCAGGCTTGTCTTTTTCACTGCGTCCGGTTTTTTCGGTGCTGACTTAACGAGCGCAAGCGCTTCGGGATCTGTTATGATTGACTTATCGAATGCAATGCGAATTCTTCCAGAAATATGGTGTTTGACCGACAAATATTTCCGCAACCTTGCGACTGTAATGAAATCCATAAAATCTCCGTAACGCTCAATAATGTAAACCTTGCAGGCTACGATTTTTTTTGTGTTTTCTCACCGCGCCTGACACCTAACCAGCCCTTAATGCCGCCTATGCCAGCCCCCAGAAGGATGCCGACACCAGCTGCTGCAATCGGAGATTTTGGAAGAATATTTTTAATCATGCAAGACACCTTGTTTTTTTAAAAAGTACATCAAATTTCATACGCTAGTATGATCCCCTACCATATACTATTTTTTATCAATAAAACACAAAATCAAGCATCGTAGCAGGTGAAGACGCACCGTTCTACAACATAAAATTACAACTCCGCTCCGAAAACGAGTAAATCGTCCCGCCTTCTTCTATCGCCTTTTCGACATTGAAGACTATTATCATAACCAAAATATTAATCTGCTCTCGTTATTAGATTACTTTAAATAAATGCGGGAGACGCTACAGCCTGTCAAAATAGAAGGAGCGCAGACACACATGTCATCAGCCTATCGCTCATTGCAGTAGTCCAGATGATAAACAAAATAACTCAAAATCCGTTTGTCCGGAGGTTGAAATGACCGAAATTACACCTGCTGAGATGCTCTTGCTCATAAGTTCAATTGGCCTGCTGCCTGTTGCACTTTGCTATGGGCTCTATCCGAAAACAACGTTGAAAAAACTCTACAACGTTGAAGTTCGTACAATAAATATGGCTAATATCTTCCGTGCAATAATGGGTCTGTATCTTGCTAATATTTTTTATTGGATGCTTGCATTTTGGGGATTCGTGGGCACAAGGGCAGCACTGGGTTCACTAACTGTATTCATGCTCGGACTAGCATTTGGTCGCACTGTCAGCTGGTGTGTCGACGGTAAAGCAAACATGCTGCTGGTGCTTTATCTTATTCTCGAAGTATTTCTCGGCTGCACAGGACTATTCCTTGTGCTGACAATGTAACGCCCGATTCATAGCGCATAACAGACACAGCATTATCAAATAAAGAAAGACAACTTCTTCAGACAAGATACGAGAACATCATAAGCACAAAAAAGAAGAAAATTAGCCAGTCATTATACAACCAAAAACTCCCCTCGTTATATACCTATAGCGAGGGGAGTTGCTTTTTTACGCTGAATATTTCGTTCTGTTAGTCCGGAAAAAGAAACTGAAGCGGTAACCGAGCAGAAAAATCTCCAGATTGTTATGAGGCAAAACGAATTCTATCGACTTCTTCTTTAATTTTAACACCAGAAGGAGTGGTACATAATCCGCCTTTCCCTGTGCATCGTAGCGTATCCGGCAGAGCATTCCCTACTTCCCACATAGCACAAATTACGTCATCAAGCGGCAAATTACCCTTAAAGCCATGCATAGCTAAATTTGCAGAGGAAACAGCGTTACTCACCGCTCCGACATTACGTCCTATACAAGGAACTTCTACCTGTTCTGCCACGGGGTCACACGTAAGCCCTAAGGAGTTCTGCATAGCAAGTGCTGCTGCATCACAAGCAGCCTGTGCTGATCCGCCAGCCATTTCCACCAATGCAGCTGCAGCCATACTGGCTGCGGAACCACACTCCGCCTGACAACCGCAAACTTCAGTAGCAAATGTCGATTGCTCACTAATAAATACGCCAATAAGTCCAGCAGACAACATCGCTTTTGCTGCAACTTCCATTCGTAAATCTTCAGGCACTCCAAGTTCATCAAGCGTACTAAATACAGCTGCTGGTAAGACTCCGCAGGAACCCGCAGTTGGGGCAGCTACAACGCAACCCATTGCTGAGTTTAATTCCATCACAGCAACAGCCATGACTGTGCCCATATTCAGCATTCCGGTCGGAATAAATTTGCCCTTCTCTGCAGCACTGCACAGCTTACCGGCAGTCGGTGTCAGAAAACCTCTCATTAAGAAATTACCGGTCATACCCGTTGTAATGGCTGCTTCCATTACAACAGCAATATCTTTCATCATATTTAGAACAGTCTTCTCATCCACATTACCACGTGCAGCCTCATAGGTCGCTGCTGCTTTCCATAACGGTGCATCATCATGTTCTGCGCACCATTCAAGCAATTTTTCTGCACGAGTAAATGGTACTTCGCACTTGGCAGATGCAAGCACCGGCATAACTGGCGCAACTTCCCGAATCTCAGCTTTGCCGCAAAGAGCTTTTACACTGCTAAGCAACTCCGAAGAAAGAGTCTGACGAGTATGAATAACAATCACCCCGCGCCACGCGTCGTCTTTTTTATTGTTATCGCTCACAGTGCTTCCATGAACTTCAACGCCGAATTTTCTAAGCAGCCCTTCTACCTTGCTACAAAGCTGTTCCATAGAAAATGTGACTTGCTCTGGAAGGAGAATAACGAGTTCATGATAGTCACCAGCCATATAAATCGGGCAACCATTAATCTCATTCAACTCTATTCGCCCGCCGCCGGTGGACAATGCTTTCACAAAAACGAAACCGCCATGCTCATCAACGATATCCAAGAGCACAACGTTTGGATGATCAGCTTTAAAATCTTTTATTACAAAAGTCAGATCTACTCCTGATGCTTCTATAAGCGAAAGAGCGTCAGACAACCTCGGGTCTTGTGGAAACATACCCATCAACCCTGCTGCCAATCCCTGATCTGATTTCTGCCCTCTGTATGTTGTGGCAAAAGAACCTTTGGTTTCAAATGTCACTTGGACGCGGGATAATTTACCGCCTGCTAATTGACCTGCAAGGTTTCCGATACGTGATGGAGCTGCTGTATGAGAACTGGAGGGACCGGTCATCACTGGCCCTATGACTTCGTTGAAGATACTTGATGGTAGTTTTGCCATACTGGTTCCTTATGTTGCTTTGTCATACCTATATTCAATTTCAAGAAACAATTTTGATAGATACAGTGCAATGTATGGATAGTATGTTGTAATGATGAGCTTTAAAAACCGCACAATACAATAAAATACAGCATTGGGAACAGAGAACCCTTCACCTGTGCTTACCGACACAAATACCGATATACAGTAAGGGTACTGTCAACGAAGTACTATTGCTCTCATCAAGATTCACAGCGAGAATAGCAGAAAATTGCACTGACAAAAATATCGGATTCTATAATACTTGCTAGTTGCAAGAGATAGCAGCAACAAATGCGGCTTGCTTCCCATCAACATAACAATAACAACTTTGAATACATGAATAATTATAAGTACAGAGATCGTTTTTATAAAACGAAATACATATCACCAAACTGCTCCAGAGACTCAAGGAGCAGGTAACTACAAGTTAATAGGGCAGTTTGCCCTCTCTGTATAGATAGTTAGATATATGCTGCATTATAAAAAAAATAGGTGGGAAATTGAGATGCAATGAATATCGCTTCCAGGGAATAGATACTCAATTGCGCAAGAAAGGATGGCATGTGAATCATGAGAAAATTCACAGAATATGTTGTAAAAAGGATATAACCTACGTTCTAAAATTTCTTGGCAACATGTTTTTTGTAACACACCGAAAGTTCGCCAGAACTCTCGTTATTGATCAGAAGTAATCAGCATTGATGGTGGAAGTTGTAACAGACAACCTCCACCTTGAACGAATAATTCATCTATTTGCTTCTTACTTCGGCAAAACTGTAACAATACCGTCCTCAATCGTTGCCGTGTTAGTCGCCCAATTTTGTGATTCTTCAGGATGATGTGTTGCAAGAAACATAGTGAGCCCTTCATCGGCAAGCCCACTGAGAATAGCACGCATGTCGTGACGAGACGGCGCGTCAAGCCCGCTGAAAGGTTCATCGAGAATAAGCAGACTAGGGCTATTTACGAGGGCACGCGCAATGAGAGCCTTGCGGAGTTGACCGTAAGAAAGCGTATTGGCATTGCGCTCGGAAAGGCTAGAGATTCCCAGAGCAGTGAGGGTATCATGAGCGGCCTGCTCCATTGTCGGGGTTGGGTAATTATGCAATCCAATATGCTGCCAAAATCCGGAAAGGACCATATCAACAACTCGTAACTCCATACGATGCAAGGTCTGCAAACGTGGAGATACCAACCCCATACGCTTTCTGATGCTCCAGAAATCCTTATACTCGCCATCAGCAGGTATGCGTCCCTGTCCGAACCAACGCACTTCCCCACCATAGGCCGCAGGCAGCTCTCCTGCGATCATCCGTAACAACGTCGACTTACCTGCACCGTTAGGACCTGTGAGCATCCAACGTTCACCAGCTTTAACAATCAAATTGGCATTTCTTACAATGCCGGCTGTAGCATTGAAAAGGGATAACACGGGAGTAGAAGGAGAAACCGGCTTAGGAGCAGGCAATAGCGAAAGATCCATTACAGCCGTCTGGGGAATGTCTTCCGGAGTAGCCACAGAATGACCAGATGATACGGAATTCTTATCTAGAGATCCTTGTGCTTCTGTCTGACTGTTTGAAGAAGACTCATTATTGCTTGAATTACCTACAGTACGAGCTCCTGCATGAACAATACGCCCGTGTTCTAACATAAGAATTCGATTAATACAGGTCGGAAGCTCTGTTGCGCGGTGCGTAGCACAAACAACCTGCACTCCCAATTCTGCCATTCGATCGATAAGAGCCACTATTTCCAATCGGGACCGACGGTCGAGTCCGTCAGCATATTCATCTAAAAAAAGCATACGAGGATTGCAGGCCATAGCGCGAGCAAGGAAGAGTCGCTTAATCTGACCACTGGAACAGGCTGGCAATGGCTTATTCAAAAGATCAACAACACCCATACGCTCTGCAAGGGCATGAACCTTATCCCATTCCGCCTGCGTAGGCGGGGTATACACCAGAGGTGTATTACGCAGACCGGTCATCAGCAATGTCTTGCCATCAAGAACCCGCTCTAAAAGCAGGTAATGGTCTATGAGTTCAGCCGAGATTATGGTTGTGTACTCCCGAAAACCTATAGGCGACAAGGATGGATTGCCGTCTTTATCAAAATAATGACGCTGCCCCATAGTTTGGGTTGGCCAGATATCGCCACGTACAAGAGTAAGAAACGTGCTTTTACCCGCTCCGTTGCCACCAATAACTGCCCAATTATCTCCTGACTTCAGTTCCCAGGAAACGTTCGAAAGAGCCATTGTTTCCCCTCTTCGAACACTTACATTGTCGAGTCGCAGAATCGGTATATATGAAGATTGATAATCCATTTTTTTCATCCAACTATTTTCAAGTCGTAACGTTACCGCACAGTGGTCACTAATGCCCAGTACATACAATTTATTAAAATTCAAACACGAAGGCAGTAACCAACATGTATTCTGTTTCCCAAAGGCGACTAACCACATTGATAACGCTGATTCCAGTGGTTCATTATAACGAAACACTTGGTAGCCAATTCCGAACTGGTTCAATTTATCAAAAAACGATCAGTTAAGATTTCAAGTAGCCCCCCGGCCTAAGTGAAGCAAGGAGATCTTATTTTCAACGAAGAGCGCTTGCTGTTAATTCGGAGTATGGTATTCTTTAAATACACCGTAATTTTAAGAGACTACAACTAAGGAGCAGATGAATGAAGCCCCAAAAGATACTTGTTCCCATAGATGGTTCCATTCCTTCCAAAAATGCTGCCAAGTACGCAGCTTCCCTTGCTAAACCAAATGGCGCAAAAGTTATACTTCTTCACGTATATGGACCAATTAGTCAGTTATTGTCAGGGAAAGGTCTACAACTAGTCAAAGAAGAGCTTTCAGGCCACGCAGAGAAGCTATTACAAGAGTACAAAGCACTTCTAGAGGACTGTGGCGCTTCAGTAACCACCATTTCTCGAGCTGGCGAAACCGGCAACGTGATTCTCAATGTCGCAGACGAAATCGGCAGCGACCTCATTGTAATGGGTTCCCGTGGGCACTCTGCAATTGAAGGAGCTATTATGGGCAGCGTTGCCATCAAGGTGCTCCACGGAGCTAAATGCCCAGTGCTTGTAACCAGACAACTGCGTCAATATTATCCTGACCAAGCCTGCTTCGTCTAATTAATTACAATAAAACAATAAAGCCCCCGGCCAACTAGCCGAGGGCTTTATTGTTTTCAGTTAACGGCGAAACCGTCTTCGCAAATACTTATCACACTCGACCACCAGAACAACAGAAACCGCAACCGATGTGCACATCCCCCACTCTACTATACTGAGAGGTCTTGTCCGGAATATCCATTCCATCATGGGAGATGAAACCACCCAAATCTGAGCCAACAGCGCAAGAGTCATGCTGATGAAAAGAAATCTGTTCGAAAATGGGTTCATCATAAATACCGAGGTATACTCAGAGCGAGAGTTGAATGCCTGAAAAAATTGGAACAGCACCATAGTTGTCATGGCCATGGTTCTAGATTTTTCCAATTCATACCCTGAATTCAATGCAAGGGTGAATATAAAAAAGACACCTAACGCAATGCACACACTGACAATAGCAGTGCGTTGCACAAGCAGGCTGTTCACAATCCCTTCATCTGTCGGCCTAGGGGGGCGCTGCTCAACACCTTTCTCCCCTGGTTCAAAAGCAAAGGCCACATCCTGCAATCCGTTTGTGACTATATTGATCCACAGCAACTGAGCAGGGACATATGGAATGGGAATACCCGCTATCATGGTCAACAGAATAGACCAAATCGCCGCAAGACCGGTCGGGAGCAGAAAGAAGACAGCCTTACGAAGGTTGTCGAATACTATGCGGCCTTCACGTACCGCATGAAATATACTTGAAAAATTATCGTCGACAAGGACCATATCTGAAGCTTCACGAGCTACGTCCGTGCCCCCTTTGCCCATTGCCACTCCAATATGAGCAGTCTTAAGAGCAGGAGCATCGTTCACCCCATCCCCAGTTACAGCAACAATCTCTCCCTGACGTTTAAGGGCATTAACAATGCGGAACTTATCTTCCGGTGCAATCCGAGCAAAAACTGACGTCTCACGCACCAGAGAATCCAGCCCCTTCTCATCGAGATCAATCAACCTTGAGCCTGTTACCGCTCCCGAATCAGCAACCTGCAAATCCAAATCGCGTGCGATGGCAGTTGCCGTTTCAGCATGATCCCCAGTGATCATAACAACACGAATTCCCGCGTCATGACACTTGCCAACAGCTTCTATAGCTTCCGGTCTCAGTGGGTCGAGCATTCCTTGTAGACCAATAAACACAAGGCCAGTAGAGACATCATCATCACTAATGCTCTTGGTGCCCGCGGGCATCTCTTTGATGGCGAATGCAAGCACTCGCATCCCCTGAGAAGCATACTGTTTAGCTTTCTCCAATATAGCATTACGGTTCAACCCTTCACTGTAAGCACATTCCGTGCATAATTCTATCAGACGATCATGACCGCCCTTTACAAACAGAAAAGATTTCCCATCCTTTTCGTGCAACGTCGCCATAAAGCCGCGCTCAGATTCGAACGGTAAAAGGGCTATCTGAGGCCAATCCATAATTTCCTTTTCCACCCTCAATTCCGCTTTCATCGCTGAAACAATAAGTGCCCCTTCCGTTGGATCTCCTTCTACTTCCCATACGCCATCGCGCTGAACAAGTCGGGATTCGTTACACAGAAGCCCCACACGTAATACCTGCAACTGCTGATAACTTAGGGGGAAATGATTCCCTTCATTATCCTCAAACACACCTTCAGGAACATAGCCAATGCCGCTCACCGTTACGTCGTTGATTCCGTCGAACAAACGAGTCACGGTCATTCGGTTTACAGTGAGAGTACCCGTTTTGTCTGAGCAAATTACCGTTGTGCTACCAAGAGTTTCCACAGCAGGAAGATTACGAATAATTGCGTTGTATTTTACCATCCGCTTGACGCCGACAGCCATTGCAATGGTGACAACGATAGGCAACCCTTCGGGAACCGTGGCAACTGCTGCTGCTACAGCAGTCAGGAACATGTCTTTGACGGATGCTCCTAAAATAAGACCGAAGACAAACAGCAGGGAAGTCGAAATCATAACGAGAAGGCCAATATACTTTGCAAGCCTCTCGATCTTTTCCTGAATGGGAGCGACAACATTTCCTGCCGAGCGAATCGTACTGGCAATAATGCCTAGCATTGTCCGATCGCCTGTTTCTACGACAATACCCTTGGCTCTGCCATTCACAACAATAGTTCCCATGAAGACCATGTTCGTCTGATCACCGGGAGACAACCCGCTTTCACGTAGAGTCTCTGTCGTCTTGATCGCTGGAACAGACTCTCCTGTCAGCATTGACTCGTCTACTCGCAACTCTGTGATAGAAAACAATCTGATATCTGAAGGAACCATGGCTCCTGAAACCAATGAAACGATATCACCCGGCACTAAGGACACGCTGGGTACTTCCATGTCCTTTCCGCCCCGCGTGACGATGGTCTTCGGTGTGATCATTTGCTGCAGTGATCGGACGCTATGCTCTGCTTTAACCTCCTGAACAAAGCCGATAACTCCATTCAGAACAATAACAGTCAAAATAACCAGTGCGTCGACATACTCGGCAAGGAGAGTGGTAACAACAACAGCAATTAATAATATCAAGATTAAGGGGCTTGTTAACTGATGAAGCGCAATACGTGCGTAGTTAACGCCTTCTTCTTTTCCAACCTTGTTTTCACCATACCGCTGACGCTGGGACTCTACCTGCTCAGGAGTCAGTCCTTTAGAATCGACATCAAACGAGCTAAATATTTCATCTTGAGATTGAGTGTACCATTCCATAGTCCTCTCCTTGTGAATGTGGCATCCATTTGAACATATCACAATTCTTGATCGGAACAAGATAATCAAAACAGTTTGCTCGCATCATAATTACTCTGCTGTAAATTTACTATTACGCAATCTGTCACGACAGGACACCATGCATAACGAAAAACAGCAGATCCATGACACTACATTAAATGATACATGCAACTACTGGGTAAATAAGGTTTGTTTATAAATTTTACTTGAAGAGAAAATCAGGCTGGCTGTGAAATGCATGGCAATATTAATGACGGTTGAGGTCATTTTGCTGGAATTATGCGCCAAGGTCTTATTGCCTTTGGTGACAGTAACAGTAGACGCTACGAAGAAGTCTCATGTGGCTTGCTACGGCGTAGGTTGCGATGAAACCTGCAAGAAATCCAAGCCTAGCATTAGTAACAGTAGAGTGGCATTGAGATTGTCCAAAGCAAATCGATGCTTGAACGTCTTCAGAGTGTTGCCCAGAAAGAGAATAAGGCATCCTGCTATTGTAATAGATGGTATGAACCGGGTCTTTTCGAGCAGTGTTTGCTCTTTCATACTCACATCTCACCGCTTATTATATCCAGCGAGACTGGTTATACCTATCTTCATGTGCAAGTCCTGAATGATAAGTCTACATCCACTTCTTTTTTTTGAAGTAAAAAAGCAGCCCTAATGCCACGGTACCCATGACCGAAAGTAGTAGATAATAGCCATTTTTGTAGTGAAGTTCAGGCATGAATTCGAAGTTCATACCATAAACTCCTGCGAGAAAAGATAAAGGAATAAAAATAGTTGAAAAGATTGTAAGAAATTTCATTATATCATTGAGCCGGTTGCTAATGGCCATGTTGTAAATATTGAGGTGCCCATTAAGCATCTCTCGGTATATCTCAACTGAATCAACGGCTTGTTCAGACATATCTACGAGGTCTCTTAAAAATGGATTAACGTCAGGAGTAATTAATTGATTCTCAATTTTTATCAATTTTATAATAATTTCTTTTGCTGGTCGTACTACCTTGCGTATGTATGCCATTTCTAACTTATAACTATTAATTTTTTCTAAAAGTTCTTGTGTAGGGTTATCTAAAATTTCTTTGTCAAAATCTTCAATCTGTTCCCCCATTGTTTCAATCACCTTCAGATAGTTCTCAAATACACAATCGAGAAGTGTGTACAGTAAGTAATCTGGACCTAAGGTGCGCAACCTACCACTGTTACGCCTTATTCGATTTCGAACAGGTTCAAAGACATCACCAGGTTGTTCTTGAAAAGTAAGCAGGCAACCTTTTGTAAGCACAGCACTTAATTGTTCTGAATACACTTTGTTTTGGTCATCGTCATATGACAACATCTTAAGAGTGACAAAAACATTGTCAGTTAAATCTTCTAGCTTGGGGCGCTGGCCAGTGTTGATAATATCTTCGAGTACAAGGGAAGGTATTTTGAATATTAAGCCAACAGAAGTCATTAATTCCGAAGCATGTAATCCGTCTATATTTAACCAACTTGTTGAACTTATTTGTGTGCATGCCGAAAGTCCTTCCACTGATTCTATAAATTCATCCCGTAACATCTTTGAATCAAAATCAATTATCCTTATACGAGGTTTATCTGTTTTTTGTTGTCCAACAAAGATGATTGTCCCTGGCGAGTGACCCATTTTTTCATCTTGTTTTTTTAAAAACCTAGCCATTACGTCCCTCTCTTTTAGGCATGCACAATTACGCCATGCTAACTTAACTTACTATCCTTACAGATTGCTCTTGAATACAAAAATTCATGTTCAGGCTCAATAAGCGCAGTCCCAGATAACGCTTTACGCCCAACAGCCATATTGTATTTAAATGCATCATGATGAGTAAGCATTATTTCGGTTATTTTACTCCATTTACCGATACACATCTTGGTTTTTATTACAGATCGTTTTTCTTTTACTCCATTGACATTTTTTACAATACGAGTCGATATAAGGGGAGATTCTGCTGTAATAACATCCTTCCCATGAGAATTCAGCATAACGGTGAAGCGAACCCACTTGATACCGTTTCGGATAAAAAGCTTTTCATCAGTCACATGAATACAGGAAGTGTCAGAGCCTGTAGCTAATTTGGCAAGAATGCACGAAACGCCAAGTTCGGGAAGAGAAACCCATTCTTTCCAGCCGAGAACTTTTTTATTTACCATTCTGTTTTCACACCTTTGCTTAAAATAGAGAGCGGCAGATAGTTAAGGATATTAAGGTTGTTAGCTAGTTATAGCTGTAAAAAAATCGATCCGTAATAGTGTTGTCGACTATCTACGTATTTATTCTGTTACCTAGATTCATTGCAAATTATATTTGTTGAGCAGTATGCAAAGACAGTATTTTCTGGGGATAACCGTTAATGGATATCCCCATCCTGCTTCACCTTTATCCAAAACTGATGACAGTATCGCTCATTAATGGCGGCAATATCTTCAGGTAAGGTTCTGAAGGGGGGCGAATCAAGATTCAGACTTAAAGAATAGGTATCTTAGCTCTCAATTATATGAATGAAAATTGCTGTTTCTTGCGCTGGCTACTGATTTTTGGTCACAGTTCTTGATCACAAAATCTGAGGTTCTTACCGGTGTTGTTAAATCATTTCAATATATGGGATTAAAACGCATATTCTATCTGTTGTAATAAATGCAGCTAGTTAGAAGACATATTTTTTAATTGGAGAGTAATTGAGAGAGTAAAACCATGGGCAGTTCTCTTATGCTTGTCGGATGGCGTGAATGGATTTCTCTTCCTGAACTTGGAATTAATGCCATCAAGGCAAAAGTGGATACTGGAGCTAGGACCTCTACCTTGCATGCTTATTTCGTGGAGCCCTTTAGTGACAGTACGGGGGAAAACGTCCGATTTGGAATCCATCCAGTTCAACACAATACTAACATCGCGGTTACTTGTGTCGCTTCTGTTATTGATATTCGCAAAGTGACTGACTCGGGAGGTCATCAAGAGAATCGATTTGTTATTAAAACTCCAATTCAAATAGGTGGACACGAATGGAATGTTGAAATGACGTTAACCAACAGAGACACCATGCTTTTCAGATTGCTTCTTGGTCGAACGGCTATGAGAAATAGGATAATTGTTAATCCTGCAAAGAGTTATCTTATGGGAAAAGAACTGAAAAATAGTCCACCACTGAGTTAGGAGATCGCTAGTGAATATTGTTATCTTGTCACGCAATAAAGAGCTTTATTCAACCCGATCATTAATTATGGCTGCAGAAGATAGTGGACATAAGGTTCGGGTTGTTGATCCACTTCGTTGTTATATGAATATTACATCCAGTCACCCATCCATCAGCTATAAAGGAGACTTGCTTGTTGATATTGACGCGGTGATTCCAAGAATCGGTGCTTCAATAACATTTTATGGAACTGCAGTTGTTCGCCAATTCGAAATGATGGGTGTCTACTGTTTAAATGAATCGGTTGCGATCACTCGGTCACGAGACAAGCTTAGAAGTCTGCAGCTTCTTGCGCGTAAAGGCGTTGGTCTACCAGTAACGGGATTTGCACATTCAACGAAGTTCACCAAAGACTTGGTAACGATGGTTGGCGGTGCTCCTTTAGTTATTAAACTGCTGGAAGGCACTCAGGGGATTGGCGTTGTCCTTTGTGAGAATTATAACGCTGCAGAAAGCGTTATTGAAGCATTTCGAGACCTTAAAACAAACATATTAGTTCAAGAGTTTATTAAAGAAGCTGACGCTACAGATTTTCGTTGTCTTGTAGTTGGGAATAAGGTGGTAGCTGCGATGAAGCGTAAAGGAAAGGAAGGAGAATTCCGTTCAAATCTTCATCGTGGAGGAACTGCACAATTAACTAGAATAACTCCAGAAGAACGTTCCGTAGCAATCAGATCATCAAAAATAATGGGGCTCAACCTTGCAGGAGTTGACATCCTTCGTTCAAACCATGGTCCTGTAGTCATGGAGGTTAACTCTTCACCGGGACTTGAAGGAATAGAAAAAGCAACAGGAAAAAGTGTTTCTAGCATGATCATTAAGTATATCGAGGAAAATGCCAAGCCAGGTAAAACCCGCACAAGAGGAAGAGGCTAAATGAAGTCACGTAGAGCACCATTTGTCATTGCTGACTCTGAGATTGCTGTTGGTCAACGAGCAACTGTGGCTATCGAAGTTGCAAAGTTATATACAAAAACAGAATTGTTCATGAATGCGCATATTATTCATGGCAAGCAGGAAGGTCCTGTACTTTTTCTGTCAGCAGCCATTCATGGGGATGAAATTAATGGTGTAGAAATTATAAGACGAGTATTACGTCTCAAGATGCTCAATTCCTTGAGGGGAACCCTGATCGCGGTTCCTGTTGTAAATACTTTTGGATTTATTCATGGCTCCCGATACTCCCCTGACCGGCGAGACCTTAACCGTTTTTTCCCTGGTTCGGAAAAAGGTTCCCTAACTAGCAGACTTGCTTCAATCTTTATGAAGCAAGTTGTTGCACGTTCAACTCATGGTATAGATTTTCATACTGCTTCCCATTTTAAAAATAATTTACCACAAATCAGAGCACAACTGGCGAATCAGGAAACAAGAAATATGGCTGAAGCCTTTGGTGCTCCTGTGATGATTGATGCTAATTTAAGGGATGGCTCTCTGCGTCAAGCTGCTTTGGAATTTGGTGTCCCCATTCTTTTGTATGAAGGGGGACAAGCTCTAATGTTTGATGAAGTTCCAATTCGGGTGGGAGTGAAAGGGGTCATTTCTGTTATGCGATCTCTTAACATGCTCCCACAATCAAAAAAGAAAAAACAAAAGATTGAGCCTGTACTAGCCCACTCATCAACATGGGCAAGGGCGTTGGGAAGTGGGATTTTTCTTCCTAAATTCAAGCTGGGGGACATAGTTCAACGAGGTGATGATCTGGGGATTGTAACTGACCCGTTAGGAGAAAGTGAACGTTCCACACCATCACCAGTGGATGGAGTTGTGATTGGAAAGTTGGAGAGTCCTTTGGTTCATAAAGGGGACGCTGTTTGTCACATAGCAACCGTCCATGACAGTCAACCCCTAGAAACTACAATTGATTTCTTTCAAAGCGAATATGAAACAGATCGTGATATAGATTGGCGATGGCCTTAACTTACGGTTAATGATTTCATTTTAACTCATTACATAACTAGAAAAAATGAATAAACACAGTCCAACTTACAGCATATCTGCACTGACAACTTAAAAGAGCACCCTAACATCAATATGTGACGTCTTCAAACACTCATCTCCATCTTCTCTTTATTTCAGGATAATGGCTTAACTATATTTCCACAAGTTTGTAGCAGGATCACTCTTTCGATGCTGCAAACCGTAGAGTTGAGATACTGATCGTGCCTGTACGACAAGGCTAATATGTCGAGATGTAAAATGTAAAAAAAAGCCGCAGTTCACAAGTTTACAACGGCTTTTTTTATGTGAAATTTTACCAAATGAGATCAGTTTTTTTATCGAGCTTGGTGAGTAATCTTTCTCTGAGAGTGAGTAGTACTCGATGGCAGGTTTTAAGATCGTCTTCTGGAATATCGTCTGTTAGTTCCTGTTGGATTCCGAGAGCAATATGCATCATGGAGTCTAGCAGGTCGTCTGTTTTTTTACAGAGCTCAACATGCTTGACCCGTCGGTCTTTTTTGGATGTCTTTCTGCGGACTAAATTATCATTTTCTAATCGGTCGAGCATTCGTACTAAGGTTGGCCCTTCAACACCTACGTGCTCGGCGAGTACTTTTTGAGGAACCGAATCACCAAGTTTGTCCAGCGTAAAAAGTACAGTCCAGCGTGCATTGCTTACGTTTAGATGCATAAAACTCTGGTCAAAAAGCTGCCGCCATTCTCGAGATACTTCACAGATTGTCAGTCCAAGCTTTTTTCGACCTTCTCTTGGTTCATTTTGCACAGCAATTCGTAATGGGGATGTCATAGAAATTTCCTGTTAAAAAAATAGGGCTGAAAATGTAACGAGGTACATTTTCAGCCCTATTTTTATTTTACTTACGTATTTTTAACTTCTCTGTGAGCGCTATAATAGCGCGGTAGAAGGAAGGAATAAAAAGAGTTGCAATAAATGTGGAAGCAAGCATGCCACCGATAATACCTGTACCAATGGAATGGCGGCTCGCAGCCCCTGCCCCTGTGCTGATAGCTAAAGGCACAACACCGAGGATAAAGGCGAGTGAGGTCATAACAATTGGTCGGAAACGCAATTTAGCAGCTTGTATTGCTGCGTCATAAGCGCTCATGCCGTCTTTGTGGAGCATGGAAGCAAACTCAACAATCAAAATGGCGTTTTTAGATGAGAGGCCAATAAGAGTTACTAGCGCAATCTGGAAATAAACGTCATTTGCCAGTCCACGACCGAAGTTGGCGAGAATTGCACCAAAGAGTGCAAATGGTACAGCCATAATAACAGCAAGTGGTAGGCTCCACTTTTCATACTGGGCAGCAAGAATAAGAAATACCATTATCAGTCCGAGGATGAAAACCTGTGCGGAGGCTCCGCCTGCGGCTTTCTCCTGATACGCAGATCCTGTCCACGCCAGAGTGTACTCGGCTGGTAAGTTTTCTTTTACCACATCTTCCATAGCCAGTAGTGCCTGACTGGAACTGTAGCCCGGTGCAGGTCCACCAAGGATTTTTGCAGCAGGGAATACGTTGAAACGTTCTACAACTTCAGGGCCGGTAACCTGCTTTACTCTTACTAACGCAGTTAGTGGAATCATCTCACCATTATCAGAACGGACGTAAACATTGCTTATGTCTTCTGGTGTCCTGCGGTAATCAGATTCTGATTGGATTTGTACCTTAAAGGTACGCCCAAGCTTGTTGAAGTCGTTAATGTAGTATGCACCAAAAGTTGCCTGCATTGTTTCAAATACACGGCTAATAGGAACACCCATGGACTTGGCTTTTTCTCTGTCTAATTTGATATCTAACTGTGGCGCGTTTACGCTGAAGTTAGAAGCAATGTTGGCAAGCTCTGGTCGTTTGGCTGCTGCCTTAACGACTATTTGTGCTTTTTCTGCAAGATCGCGTACGCCTTTACCACTCCGACTCTGGAGATACGCTTCAAAACCGCCAGTGTTACTCATGCCGGAAATAGGAGGCATGTTAAAGGCCAGAACAAATGCATCAACAATTGAATAGGTGTCGCGGAAGATTCCTTTAACGATATTAAAAGAAGACTTGTCTTCGCTGCGTTTATCCCAGTCATCAAGGTTGATAAATGTAGTGGAAACGTTTGGTTTCATGCTGCCTGAGAACAGATCAAGACCGGCGAGAGAAATTGTGTTCCTTACGCCGTCTGTACTTCTGATTCGGCTGACCAAATCGTCGGTAATGGTGTCTGTTCGCGAGAGGGAAGAACCATCCGGCAGCATAGCCATAGCAATGAGAGTTCCCTTGTCTTCGTCAGGAACGAGCTGCCCTGGAACTTTTTGAAAAATGTTCCAGGTCAAGCCGATGACAACAGCAAATAGTGCAATTGTAAGGAATGAACGTTTTAAGAGTAGACGGACGCCTGCTGTATATTTTTCTGTGACGCTTTCAAAAAAACGGTTAAACCAGCGGAAGGGTGCCAGTGGCTGTTCATGGTTTTCTTTGAGCATTAATGCACAGAGAGCCGGAGTCAGAGTCAGTGCGACAATGCCGGAGATAACAACAGATACAGCAATGGTTACCGCAAACTGTTTGTACATTTCACCAGCAAGTCCGCCCATGAATGCTACTGGTACAAACACCGCACACAATACAAGAACAATTGCGACTACAGGGCCTGTAACTTCGTTCATCGCTTTGATTGTGGCTTCTTTCGGCGGCAGTTTATCCGTGCTCATTATTCGTTCTACGTTTTCCAGAACAACAATGGCGTCATCAACTACAATACCGATGGCCAAGACGAGACCAAATAACGTCAGCGTGTTGATTGAAAAGCCGAGGACGTACATACCTGCAAAAGTACCGATGATCGAAACCGGAACAGCAAGGCATGGAATGAGTGTGGCTCGCCAGTTTTGCAAGAAGATATAAATAATGATGAATACAAGTACAAATGCCTCAATGAGGGTGTGTACTACTTCGTCTACCGAGATGCGTACAAATGTGGTTGTATCGTACGGAATGGTATATTGAATGCCGTCAGGGAATCGTTGAGAAAGTTCAGCCATTTTATTGGAAACAATCTCAGCCGTTTCAAGAGCGTTAGCCCCAGGAGAAAGGTAAATACCAAGAGCAACAGACGGCTTGCCGTTGTTTTTAGCACGCAGTGAATAGGTTTGCGCACCCAGTTCAAGGCGGGCAACATCTTTCAAGCGAAGAATTGTGCCATCCGGATTTGCGCGAAGGATGATCTCACCAAATTCTTCAGGTTCGGTCATACGTCCCTGCGTAATAACAGTATAGCTCAACTCAACAGGTGACGTGAGAGGGTCTTTACCGATTGCGCCGGCAGCAAACTGTGCGTTCTGTTCGCGTACTGCTGTGGCAATATCAGAAGGTGTGAGGCCTAATTGTGCAAGGCGGTCTGGACGAATCCAGATACGGATAGAATAATCTTGCGCGCCGAAAACTACAGCATCCCCGACACCGGGGAGACGTTTTAGGTCATCGATGATGTTAACAAGAGCGTAGTTACTGATGTACACAGTGTCATATAGTCCGGCAGGGGAGAAAACACTGATTACCTGTAACATGTTAGAAGACTTTTTGCTTACGTTTACACCTTGGCGGCGTACTTCTTCTGGCAGTGACGTGAGCGCAGCTTGAACTCTGTTGTTTACGTTGATGGTGTTTTGGTCAGGGTCGGTGCCGACAGCAAAAGTAACAGACATGGAAAGAGTGCCATCACCCGCACTTACAGAACGCATGTACAGCATATCCTCCACGCCGTTGACCTTCTGTTCAAGCGGAGCCGCAACCGTTTGTGCAATAACTTCAGCACTTGCACCCGGGTAGCTTGCGCTAACCTGTACCTCTGGTGGAACGATGTCCGGAAATTCTGCAATAGGCAGAGTTTTCATTGCCAAAAAGCCCGCGAGTACAATCACCACAGAAAGTACTGTCGCAAAAACAGGGCGGTTAACAAAAAAACGTGCGAACATTACGCATCCCCATTATCGGCAGTTTCAGCAGTAACTGGATTTACAGGTGATCCCGGACGAACTTTAATGATGCCTTGGGAAATAATGCGTTCTCCACCCTCTAAACCTTTCTGAATAATAAAATCGCTACCCACTGTTTTGCCCAAAGTAACAGGACGCGGGGTGGCTATATTGTTTTGATCCAGAACATATACGAGCGGAGTATTGCTTGTAAAAAGAATAGCACTTTGTGGAACGATAATGGCTTTGTTAAGAACGGCGCCTTCAATAATTACACGCACAAATTCACCTGGAAGAAGCAGGCTGTTTTTGTTTTCAAACTGTCCGCGCATGCGAATCGTGCCTGTTTTAGGGTCTACCATTTTGTCAGCAAAGTTGATTTTGCCTGTTTCATCAAGACGGGAATTGTCTGCAAGCTGAAGCTTAAGAGTATACCCTTCGCTTGTAAGGCTTGCATTGCCGCTTTTCATCATACGACGCATTGAAAGTGCTTCTGTTCCCGGTACAGAGAAGTTTACGTACAGAGGATTCAGAACAGTAATTGTTGTAAGAAGACTACCGGATTCATCAAGCGTGATGAGACTGCCCTCAGAGCGGGTCTCTTTACTTGTGATGCCGGAAATAGGCGCTGTAACTTTGGTGTAGCTTAGATCGATGTTAGCTTCACGGACATGAGCCTTGGCTGCTTCAACACTTGCCAGAGCTGTTTCGTATGCTGCAACAGCATCGTCATATTCTTGCTCGCTGACTACTTTTGCATCGCGTAGAGAGCCAATACGGTTACGCTCAAGTTTGGTGTTTTGTAGGGTTGCAGTGAGTTTGGCTAAGTCACCTTTTGCTCTGTCCAGTGCAGCCTGAGCCGGTTTGGGGTCAATTTTGAAAAGTACGTCACCCTCAGTAACCCAGCTGCCTTCAACGTACGTGCGTTCAAGTAATATACCGCCTGTGCGGGCACGTACCTGTACTTCACGAGAACCAGCTGTTTGGCCAACGCATTTACGGATTAAAGGAACATCTTTTTTTACGACAATGGTTGTCTTTACCATAGGTGGTGGAGGTGTGTGCGTAGCTTGTGAATCAGGGGTTTCATTGCTGCATCCACTTGCCAGCAAAACCACTGAAAAAAGTACGCTCGAAATGAGAAGTAAGAGATTTCTTGTAGGCATTTAGGAAAGCCCTCCAAATAAATATGTAAATCAGTAGCAAGCTAACTAATAGGTAGGTAGTGAATAGGGATATATCTAGTAAGAACAGGGGTCAAGGTATTAAAATAAAAATATTAAATGAATTTTTTTTTAAAAAAAGATTGGTATTCTGTAAAGAGAGGAGTGTTTTTTTACCTGAAAAGGAGGGAGTGATCCTACAACAAAAATGTTGACATCAAGTTAAGCCACAAAGTCATACTGTTCATTGCGATACTCAAAGGTGGCAGGGGAAATCCAGCCATTGCTTGAATGTCGCCGTATTCGATTATAGTACGCCTCGATATAGTTAAATAGAGCCAATTCATCTTCATGCTTGGTTTTAAATTTCCTGTGACGGATCAATTGATTTTTGATCGTGTGAAAAAAAAAGACTCTGCTACGGCGTTGTCCCAGCAGTTCCCTTTCCGGCTCGTGCTCTGGATGTAGCCGTGCTTTTTCATGCACCTGCGGAAATCCTTACTTGCATACTGTACGCCTCGGTCACTGTGGACCAGAAGACCGGAAGATGGCTTCCGTCGTGCCACAGCCTTCTTTAAAGCATGGATAACAGAATGCCGTTCTAACGAATCACTTAAATCCCACCCAACAACCATTCGGGAATACAGGTCGATAAACACGGTCAGATAATGCCACTTTCGTCCAACCTTAATATACGTAATATCAGTGACCCAAGCCATATTGGGAGCTGACGTAGTAAAATTACGATCAAGCAGATTAGGAGCAACAGGCTCCGTATGTGCAGAATCTGTTGTAGGAACAAATTTCTTTGCATACTTACAGCGCAGTCCCAATGCTCGCATGTGCCTGGCAACACGAGCCCGGCTAACATTCTGGAATAACGGTCATCACGCAATTCAGAAGTGAGCATAGGGCTTCCTATCATCCCATTATGTTCGTTGTATATTGCTAAGATCCGCTTGCGAAGTGGCGTGTTCACCCAGTTGTTCTTTTCTTAAAGCCTCTTTTCCACGACCTGGAAATGCGATTTCTTTTTTGTGTTGTTAGCTCTCTACGCCGACGATAAAGCAGATCCTTAGGAATCCCCAAACTCTCTGCTACACCCACTACTGTTCGACCTTGTTCATCACAGAGCAAAACAACATTCTTCTTGAACTCAGCATCATATGATCTACGCTTTCGGACACTCATCTCCATCTCCTCTTTAATACAGGATAATGGCTTCACTATGTGTCCACAAGCTTGTAACAGGATCATGCATGAACTTAGTAATAACTTCAGAGTAATCTATCCCTTCTACGAATGGGAAAAGCATAGCAAAGCGCGTTTTGATATCCATAAAAATAACGCACTCAACATTAAATATTTTCCGTGCTTGCACCTACCATTGCCACCGTGGTGGGAGCCCCAAAGTGCGAGCCATCTCTTTATTATTAGAAACTTTTTTCGATGCTGGCTTGTCAATAAGAGAGGTCTGTTTACCATTCTCTGTTATGGTAAAATATTTATGTGCCGCTTTGGTGCAGTTGAAGGCAAGCATGGAGTGTCTCCTTTTTTTTCATGGTAATGGGCCCCAAACGATGCCCATTCTGAGCGCCATATTATGCTACGCTAGTTCGTCTGTAGCAGGGGAAATCCAAAACCTCGCATTCAGCCTAATACGTTATTCTGTTGTAAGAATCATTCGTCTTGCAGGAAGCAGCTTTTCAATATCCTCAGATGTTGATGCGGTAGGTATCTTTTCAAAAAACATGCATAAGATAAGCATGCGGATTCAATCCTGCAGCTTTTGCTGATTTAACAAGACGTACAGGAAAGCGCTGCTATCAGCACCGGCTGGAGATCCGGAGAAAAGCCAGTTTTTCCTGCCGACGGTAAAGAGAAGTATGGCATTTTCTTCGCTATTGTTGTCAGAAGTGAGACGACCATCGTTCAGGTAATTTTCAACGTACGGTAATTGCTTCAGGGCATAATTCACTGCAATACCAAGCAGGCTTTTGGGCGGAGTACGCAGGGCGGCCTGAGCGCAGAGTTCTTTAATCTCAGAAAGCAGGGGAATTACTTTTTCCTCACGCATTGCCAATACTGAATCTGATGAAAGCCCTTCTTTCTTTGCTGCAGATTCCAGCTTGTAAAGATCTTTGATCAGGGCAACAATCCGTGTAACTATACCTTTCTTTTTTCTTGAACCAGCCTTCAGCACGTCCAAAAAATTTCCGGCGTACCTGCGAGTAATTCAATCGCATTCTTACAATGCGTTGTATCCTGCATATCCGTCAACTTGCAGATAGCCTTTAAAGTCACCCAGCATCTGCGTTGCTACTTCACCCGCACGGCTTGGCGAATAACGGAACAGCACCACGGGGGCATCAAAGCTGCCACCACGACAGACCCACATATACGATTTCGACGTATTTTTACGACCGTGCTCACCAAACACTTGCACGGTTGTTTCATCCATATTGATAATGTCACTCTGATGAAGCCGCGCATACATGACATCCTGCAACGGCGCGCACGCCTTCGCTACCAGCAGTGCCCAGCTCGACATGGTTGAACGTGGAATATCAATACCCAGCCGTGCGAACATGCTTGTCTGCCGGTAGAAAGGAAGCCCGTCGCAGAACTTGTTGACGAGGATGTATGCAAGCAGCCCCGGAGTCACAATACCTTGCTTGATAAGCTGTGGCGGCATCGGGGCGATCTTCACTGTGGAGGATATGCCTTCTGAAGCTGTGCCCTCAAAGCCCTTGCAGGCATACTTAGGTCTGATATGCCGGATAACCTGCACTTTCTGCGGGATGATATCCAGCTTTTCGCTGACCTCTTCACTGATTTTCGTCAACAAACAACCGCAGAGGCATGTTTTGTCCTCTTCCAGAATGTCATGGATGACTTCAACGCGCGGGATACCTGCAGGAATCGGCTTGCGTCCCCGTTGTGCACGGGTGTTGGAAGGGATTTCAATCTGTTCAGGTCTAGTAGGCTCGTCGTTGGAAGCAACCTGTTCTGCTTCATCAAAAAGATAGAACTGATCTTCGGCTTTGGTAGATTTCTTCTGCTGTTCACTGGATTTTGCGAACTACATGGCTTTGAGAAGGCGAATCTGTTCTTGAAGTGTTTCGATGAGAAAATATTGCTCTGCCAAACGTGCTTTAAGTGAAGCAACAAGTTGCTTCAACTCTTCTGGATCATGTGGCAAAGCTGATGTACTCATGTGATAAATACACACAAAAAGCTCCCCAAAAATCCCGTAAAACAAGACTTGAAATATTTTTTCAAAGTTCAAATCTGGATGTTCCTTCAGTTGCTCGGGGTTGAGTCCTTCCAGCAGCCACCGGAGTTTTCGTTGGCTAAATTCGAGGAATTCTCCTGTCTGCTCAGGCCATGGGAAGTGGTGCTTTTCAAGACGCTTTTGCCAGAGACGAATCCGTTGCGTTCCCAATAAAGGACTTTGATGATTGTCCGCGCCCAATTGCAGAAAACAAAGAGATTGCCTGTGAAGACATCAAGATCAAGATGATCCGCAACCAGTATGGACAAGCCGTTTACGGTCTTACGCATATCTGTAGCCCCAAGCACAATGAACACCTGTGTTTTCGAGTCAAACGGCAACATCAGACACCGACAACCTTAAGGATGCGTCTCAGAGTTTGTTGGCAGACCCCCGGCTCGATATCGAGCAGAAGATTGTCACGCACATACAATTTTATCGGCCAACCACAAGTATTGCTAGGTGCTAGCGGCATCGCGATATTCACAACAGGAACAACCTGTTGTGGTTCAGAAGCAGAAGAAAGCTTTCGCTTGTAATACCCAAAGGTCTTACTTGAAATCCCGTGCTCTCGGCAATATACCGCTTATGCTAACACGCTGTCTTGCCAAGTTGTAATATGCTTTTCCCAGTAACGCTGTTTTTTTGTCATATCTGTCCTCCTTGGATGGGGAGGGCATTACAATATGGTGGGGAGTAGCTGGAAGGTGCAGATATTTAGACGGTTACGTTAATATAACCCCTTCCAACCAATCGCTCTTTCTCTAACAGGTTCTGTCAATTTCATTTCCTTAAGGCAAGATATGTCATAATATCAGGCAAACAATCCCAAAGCCCTTTCCATAATAAGTTCCTCCCAGTACCTGCTTCTAACAGAATCTAAACTGCTTCAATTTGATTACCCATAATTGCCGCAATAAGTGGATCTAGAAACATTTTTCTTTTATTGCACGGCAGACAATCCATTGCGCCATATTCACAGAGCAATTCAAGACAGTTTGCGGATCCGTAATATGCTGCTGTTGCGATAGCAGTAATGTACTCATCTTCTAGATCATAAAAATACGGTGAAATTAGTTAGCACACTAATAGATCGCGTACAATTTCTATATTGTCATCAAGAATCAGGTCACAGTAGTCATCAATGTATCCTAAAAGATATCTTTCTCGTGAATCCATCAACACCTCCTCCGTTTCTTAGGATTAACGGAACTGTTGTAGCTCGATATTGCGTTCTTCAGTCAAGCAATTATTTTTAAGCAACACTTCTCAAAAGAAATTACCCACAGAGTAGCGTGCTACAAACACACCATTCTGTGAGTAAAGAAAATTTCTAACAAAGTGACAGAATTCTTTTCACTGCCCTTACAATCGTCCTAACTATGTCGT
>CALODB010000010.1:0-226254 GCA_942492085.1 uncultured Desulfovibrionaceae bacterium
GCTGGTGATAGAATATGAGGTGAAAGTCCTCTCTGGGTAAGAGCTAACCACCCGCCCAGTCCTCTAGCTATGCGCAACAGCGGGTAACTTCTGTTGTGAAGTGTTAGCGGAGGCACTCGCAGGCTAGATATTGAGCCACGAAATCAAGCATTAAAGGCGGTGATGCTGTTAAGCGAAGCAGAAACCAACAATAAGTTATGGCGTTAATTGGTGAGCCATAACTTATGCCTTTCGGGGTCGTAGAACCTATGCATGCGAGGAAATTCATCATACGGAACCTGGGAGATCCAAAACTATTGCCCGCTCTGAGAAAGCGGGTCGCTTCAACTAAAGCCGTCTGGTCTAGGTTGAATTGAGTTTTGGAAGTCGGACGAGATCATATTATCGAGGAAGTAAATGAACAAAGCAGGTGAAAATGTGGCGGAGTTTATGGAGAAAAGGGTCTCGACCAAGGGGAACAATCAACAACACGCCCGTATCCAGACCCAGAGCTGGGATAGTACGACGTTACGTTTGCTGGTTGTGCGAAATGCCGCAAAAAAAGATAAGAAGCAGCAATTCACTAATCTCTACCATCATATAGACGAAAATTTGCTTCGGCACAGTTTTCTTCAACTTAAGCGTCGTTCCGCAACTGGATGTGACGGAGTAACGTGGTTTAATTACGCGTCGTCTCTGGAAGACAATATTCAGATGCTACATCAAAAGCTTCAACAGGGTAGCTATAAACCCAGGCCAGCAAGGCAGGTGTTTATCCCTAAAGAAGATGGAAGTGAACGTGGACTTAGTATTATATGCTTGGAAGATAAAATCGTTCAACAAGCAACAGTGCATGTTCTTAATCAAATATATGAAACCGATTTTTTAGGCTTTTCATATGGTTTTAGGCCCAATAGAGGGCAGCATGACGCACTGGATGCATTACATGTGGCGATTATGAAGAGAAAAGTGAATTGGGTGTTGGATTTGGATATCAGCAAGTTCTTCGATACCGTAGATCATGGCTGGCTCATAAAGTTCATCGAACACCGAATAGGGGATAAGCGTATTATCCGCCTTATTAGGCAATGGATTAAAGTTGGTGTTGTCGATAACCATGGTCATCGGCGGCAATCAACAATCGGAACACCACAAGGTGCAGTGATTTCGCCACTATTGGCAAATATCTACCTGCATTATAGTTTCGATCTGTGGCTCAATAAGAAACGCAAATATGCGCGAGGGAATGTCACCATCATCAGATATGCTGACGATGCCGTGTTGGGTTTTCAAAAGCACCAAGATGCTATTGATTGCCGGCGCGCGTTGACTCAGAGGCTGCTGAAGTTTGGTTTGAAAATTCATCCTGGGAAAACCAAGTTGATAAGGTTTGGCCGTTTCGCCCCTGCGCAATGCCGAGAAAAACCATCATGCGGCAAACCAGGAACTTTCGATTTTCTAGGTTTTACACACTACATAGGCAAGAAGTTGTCCGGTGAAGTTACAGTAAAGCGTAAAACCAAACGCAAGAGACAAATTGCTCAACTGAAACGGATAAAACTGGAGCTTCGTAAACGCCTTCACGATAAACCGTGGGAGACAGGCCGCTGGCTTAGGCAAGCGGTTCAAGGTCATATCAATTACTATGGTGTACCTTTTAATAGTCAGAAACTCGGACAATTCATAGAGGAAGTGAAAAAGCTATGGCTGAAAAGCCTAAGGCGGCGAAGTCAGCGGCACCGTATGACGTGGGAGCGATTCAGGTATTATCTGAAATATTGGCTACCCAAGCCTAGGATTGTACATCCTTATCCGGAACAGCGCTTTTACGTTAAGCACCCGAGGTAGGAGCCGGATGCGTTAGTAGCGCACGTCCGGATCTGTGCGGGGGGTGGTCAGCAATGGCCATTCCTACCGCGACCGTTGAAATTATGCAGGGAGATATTAAAAAAATTGTCGCTACCTTGAATAACAGAGGATTTAATAAGCTCTATCTTGATGGTGCTAACGTTATTCAGAACTTTCTGAAAATAGATCTAATTGATGAAATCATTATTTCCACAGTCCCAATGTTGCTTGAGGGAGGGACTAAATTATTCGGAATGCTTCCAGCACATCTTTTTTTTGAACATGTTGAAACCCAAGTCCTCCTCAATGCGCTTGTTCAAACACGTTACAAACGAAAAAGAACTAAAAAAACTAAGCATAATACGAAATAGTCAACATAAAGAAGGGAGCAGTGCTGCTCCCTTCTTTATGTTGACTCAATCAAAAACTATTACGAAGAATGACGACTAGCTTCCTGCTTCCATTCTGAAACTATCGCTTTAATTTCGTCTAGATTTTCAGCTCCTGTGTCAAAATGCTCAGCAAATACATGTAACGTGGTCGCACCACGCGGGCTGAATAACCCCTTCACACGACACCACAGAGGGTCTAGCGCTTCAACAAAGTCTTCAAGCATCGTGTTCGCTATCGTCTCCATAAAAGACTGATGATTACGATAAGCAAAGAAATATAACTTTATACTTTTAGACTCCACAATACGTTCTTTAGGAATATACTCCATGATGATCACACCAAAGTCCGGCTGGCCGGTCATTGGGCAAAGCGAAGTATACTCGGGAAATTCTACGCTCACAATGTATGGTCGGTTAGGGTAGTTATTCGGGAATGTTTCAAGAATTCCAGAATACGGACCATCAAGCTGATATGTAGTTTCTCCACCCTTGCCTAGTGCTTGAAGGTGGTCTGTTTTATCCTGACTTTTAGTAATAGACATTACGCCTTCTACTTATCATTAATTAAGCGGCGTTAGTTTGACTTCCTAAAACACAAATGGCAAGGGGGGCGCTGGTGATTTATTCGCCCGGGACTGTTTTCCCGATTGCGAAGGGCGGCTATGCCCATCTTTAGGACTGTTGATCCCAAGGAGTTTTCGTATGGATTCTTTCGACCGCAAGGCGCTTGCTTTGCTGTTAAGCCTATTTATTGGCGGACTTGTTATTGCGGCGCTTATTTCAAGCAAAATTATTATGGTCGCTGGATTTGCTGTACCAGCAGGAGTACTAGCGTACTCTATAACTTTTATAATTTCTGACGTTGTAAGTGAAGTTTGGGGCAGAGAGTGCGCCAACAATGTGGTTCAATGTGGTTTTATTACATTAGTTATGACGTCTGTACTTGCGTGGCTTGCAGTTGCATGGCCGGCTGCCCCTTTCTGGAACGGCCAAGCTAGCTTTTCAGCCGTTATCGGGAACACTCCCCGCATTGTTATGGCTTCACTGGTTGCCTATCTTGTCAGCCAAAAGCACGACATTTGGCTTTTCCATCTTCTTAAGGAAAAGACAAACAGCAAGCACCTATGGTTACGAAACAACGTGTCTACTATTGTCTCCCAGCTCATTGATTCAACAATATTTGTTACAATCGCATTCTGGGGAATTTTACCAGTTGGCGAAGTCATCCTTGGCCAATGGCTGGTTAAACTAGCAATTGCAGCTATCGATACCCCAATTGTGTACATACTGTGCCATGCATTACGAAAACAAACTCAAACCGCTGAGGTAATATAAGCCCCCAACAAACCAACTTCATTTATGACAATACAAGGCAGCACTCAGTGCTGCCTTTTTTCTTATCCTATCACCTAGAACTCATCGGCCTAAGACCGTACTTTATGTTACAATTTCCCCCAAGAGACTCAAATCTAGAACTATAGAAGGTAAAACAATGCTAAATATTAAACGGTTATTTCTTCTACTCTGTTGTGTAATCTTGGTTTCTAATGCAATAATTGTTCAAGCCTGCACTGGAGTAAAAATTCAAGCCACAAACGGAGCCGTTACTTTTGCTCGTACATTAGAATTTGGCACCCCTCTCAAGTCTGACATCCTATTTGTACCACGGGAACAAAAATGGGTAAGTCCTGCACCAAACGGAACTGATGGAATGACCTGGCAAAACAAATATGCATTTCTTGGCCCCAATGCTTTTGAAGAAAAACTTGTTATAGGTGGTATCAATGAAAAAGGCCTGTATCTAGGAGGATTTTGGTTTCCTGGAATTGCAAGCTTCCCAAAAGTGACAAAAGGTAATGCCGCCAATATTATTGCACCTCAAGCCTTTGGAGCATTCATTTTAGGAACATGCGCCACTATTGATGAAGTACGGGAAAAAATTTCTGAAATTCAGATTGTTGGCGTCACTTTTAAAAAAATGGGAATGGTATTACCTATGCATTGGATCGTGATGGACAACACGGGAAAATCCATTGTCATAGAACCAATCAACGGTAAAATCGTAATTGCAGAAAATCCTGTAAACGTATTTACAAACTCTCCGCCATTCTCATGGCATCTGCAAAATCTATCAAATTATATGAATCTGACTTCTAGAAACTCAGAGCCTGCAAAAATTCATGACTTAAGTGTGACACCCATTGGAGAAGGGTCCGGTATGCTAGGGCTTCCCGGTGACTTTACACCTCCGTCCCGATTCGTACGTATGGCCTTGCTCGGCAACTCTGTAGATCCGGTTGCTACAGCAGATGAGGCAGTCAATCAGGCTTTTATGCTTATTAGCAATATCTCAATAGTAAAAGGGGTGGCTATAGATGTTAAGCCAGATAACTCAGTTTCTGCGGATTACACACAATGGACGGCTGTATACGACCTGAAACGTCATCGTTGCTATTTTAGAACTTACGACAATCAAGACATACGTATGGTGCAACTTGACAAGTTACCGCTTGAAGGCAGCCAAATACTTACCATCCCTATGTGGAATTCTAAACCAGAATATAAAGATGTCACCAAGCAAGCAAAGTAACTATTCATAGCCCCTTGAATCCTTGTCTATAAAAAAGCGAGTAGTGCCGAAGCACTACTCGCTTTTATTGTCTTCATCCTTTTCGATTAGTTGACTCTTTTTCACAACCAGTTTTTGCTTTAGCCAAGGGCGCAAAAACAAAAAATACGCAAGTGCAGCAAAACCGACCACAAATGTATCTAAATATTGCACCACAAATTCGGGATGAAACAGATATACACCGCCAGCAATACATGCAGCAGTAAACATCAGGTATAAGTTCGCAACCTTCATAAAAATCTTCTCCTGAATAAAAAATACGAAATCTTTTTATGAGATACAGAAGAAGTCTGCGTAGCGCAAGGAATCTAAACGACCTCGTCCCTCATATAATGAATTGCGGCCTCAGGGAAACCAATATGAACCGTCATAGAAGGATGGAGCGTGTTGGCAAAAACAGCATTTGAATCAAGTGTAGTCGTAAGCATTTGATCTCCACACTCAACAATACCGCGCCATGCTAACCCGAATTTATCAAGATGTTTTAGCGTACCGGTAAAGCGAATCCAATCAGAATCAAACGTATCCTGCTCACGAACTGAAATATGCTCCGGCCTAATTGCTACAAGTCCCTGTGTCATTGCTTCATGACACACTGACGGAATCTGCAATGCTCCATTAAAAAGCAGACAAGAGGTTTCAGTAAACGACGCCGGAAGCACATTAGAAATGCCCACAAAGTCTGCGACAAAAGACGTAACAGGGTGGTGAAAAATATCGTGCACAGTTCCTTGCTGGCAAAGTTTACCTTTATGAATAACAGCCGCTCGTTCCGCCAATGTAAGTGCATCCACAAAGTCATGCGTAACCATCACAATAGTAATGCCTGTCTGTGTATGGATGCTCTTTAACACTGTACGAAAATCTGTTTTGAATTGAGGATCCAGAGACGACAATGGCTCATCAAGCAGCAACACATCAGGCTTACATGCGAGTGCACGTGCTATAGAAACACGCTGTTTTTCTCCACCAGACAACCTCATAGGCTTTCGATCAACCGCATGAGATAAATTCAGCGTTTCCAATAAATCACGAGCAATGCGCTCCCCCTCATTCTTTTTTATCTTTTGATACCGCTGGCCGTACATAACATTCTGCAACACAGTAAGATGAGGGAATAGCGAGTGATCTTGATACACAAGACTCACCTTACGATCTTCCGGCGGCGCATTACTAATATCCACATCATTAATCGCAATAGAGCCAGTATACGGTGGTGCTATGCCCGCAATGCTTTCCATCACAAGAGTTTTACCAGAACCAGTAGGCCCCATAATCGCAAAAAACTCTCCTCGCCGAATATGCAAAGACACATCGGAGACGGAAAAATTCAGCAGCTCTATGGAAAGATTATTTATTACAATCATATTTGATCTCTATCCGGTAATGGTATTGCCCGCATACCAATAAAAAAAAGCAAGCTGACCAGAATAAGAATGACAGCTACAGGCTGTGACCACGCTAAACCGTAAGCTGTAAACCGTTCATACATCAATACTGGTGCAATCATAGGGTGATACGCGACGATGATCACAGCACCAAATTCACTTAATGCACGAGCCATACACATTATGATGCCCACCAACATGTGACGCCACGAAAGAGGTAGGGTAATCCGCAAAAAGGTTTGTGCTTTACTTGCACCAAGAGAGCGGGAAACTTTCTCTAAGCGAACGGGAATGGATTCAATGCCTGTCTTAACAGCTGAAATATAGAATGGCAGTCCTACAAAAAACAACACGCTGACGATACCCGTACGCGTCCCCATAATCTCAATTCCAAGAGATTCTAGAATGCGACCAAAATATGTGTTGGGATTAGTAATAGTAAGAATGGATATACCTATGACTGGGTGGGGAATCATAATGGGCAGATCAATAAGGCTTTCAACAATGCGTTTTCCGGGAAATTTTGAACGTGCTAGCAGGTAGGCCAGTGGTGTTCCGAACACAAGTGCAAGTACCGCTGCGGTAGCAGCGGTAGACATAGAAAGCCACACAGAAGCAATGACTTCAGGGTCATGCAGTGTCTCTAACAATCTTTCCATAGTCGGAGCTGTGATGGTTTTTCCCAACGGAAGAGCAATGTAAAGAATGAGTAAAAGAGAGGAGAATGCAAACCAAAAATTATGAAGAAAGCCGGAGAAGGCTCGTAAAAGCGAGCCCCTTCTCCGACCAGTGTGATCAAAGCTCATACTTAGTCACGAACTTCAACAAATTTTCTAAGCGAAAGCGGAACATCATTCATACCTTCAGCAGTGGTACGGGCAGGAACAAATGGTGGCTGACCTTTATCTTTAAGAACCTGCATGCCGCCTTCTGGGGAAAGCATAAACGCAAGAAAAGCTTCAGCAGCTTCTTTGTTTTTGGCATCATCTAACATAGTGATACCGTAAGTAATGGACTTACCTTTACGATTGATAAATGTACCCGGTTTTTTACCAGTAACTTTAACAACAGCATTTTTGTAGAAAGAAGTAAGCTTGTAATCACCAAGATTCAAATGCGGATCAAGAGTAATAAATTTAAGACCGTGCTGAACTGCAACAGAACGATATTCCCAAGCATAATCCATGTGTCCGGACTGGAGTAATGAAATCAGCTCAACGGACTTAGGACGAACGTTTTTAGCAGGGCGGTTAGCAACCAATTTGTCGTTTAATCCTTTGATACCGTAAAATTTTTCAGCAAGCTGCAGCACCATGCATGCTCTGTAGCCACAAGGATCAAGGTTAGGGTCAGAATGTCCCCATACTACATCTTTGTTCTGCAGAACTTTGTACCAGTTCTTACTGGAAATTGTATCAGCAAATTTTGACTTATCTGTGTAGCAGAGGACCATCTGGTTAGATGCAAAACGCACGTTCCATGATGCATATTTCGGGATAAGGTTTTTATTGATAACAACGTAGTCGGCAGATGCCATAATATCTGCTTTTTGACCTACCTCGGAAATAAGACGAGCAAGTTTAGTAGACCCACCAGCCTGACGCTGAACATCAACCTCTGGGTATTTCGCTTCAAAAGCTTTTTCCATTGCAGCAAAAGGAACAGAAAGACTACCTGCATGGAAAATCACTAACTTTCCGGAAGGCTGGGCAAAAGAAAAATTTGGAGTGCAAATTAAACCAAAAACAAGCAGAAACAACGCACATGCACGGAATAACCATTTATTACACATAACAACCCCTACAAACAAATTATACGTTAAATAATATGTGTGTAAAATCAGCGCATAGAGTTTGTATGTCAATGGAAAAATGAAGGTGTTTTGAGTTTCAACCAGCTTGTTTTACTACTAAAAAAGTATAGTTCTCATTCTAACTATTTGACACAAAAGTATTTTAGCTAACCAAATCAAACTGTCATTATTAGTAAGTACTTTTCTGTAATTATCTAACAGTGCGAACCGTAACCCAAAACAACCACCAATTCGATTCAGAGAAAATATAAACTGCTAGCTATCACTGATAAAAATTACCAAAGCTCCACATAAAAACATGCTTTTGCAACTTATTAGTAATAAATATAGATAGATAGATGCGAATTAAACAATCAATCTCCAAAAAAACTAACTAAACCATCCCTCGATGGCAGGGGGTATCATTGTCGCGTTTCACTAGCAAAAGATATGATGCCTTTTTGAAGTGTCTTTTTGGTACGTACGTAAGAAAGGGTTTCATGAAGGAACACAAATGAACATCATCAACAAGATATTTAGACTATTCTTTGTTACCATTTTTATCGGCTCACCGACATTTGCTGCTGCTGAAATCCCAGATATGGATACAAGTACATGGACCGTTGACCCGCAAAAATATGAAATGACGCCCAAAGAATATATTCAGGCAGAATCCAGAGCTTTTTTAATAAAATTTATTGAACGGTCAGGGCTGAATAAATTTCATCACTTTGAAGCTCTCGCAACCGCAGAAGACAAGTGGGTCGCGTCTCCCCACCTCGACACTATCTATTCTATTGCAACCGTAAATGTGCAAGACGGCTTTAATCTCAAGTTACCTGAAGTTGGAGATAGATTCCTTTCTGTACAAATTATTACTGAAAACCATATTACCCCATTTTATTTCTATGGTGGTGGATGCCGTACATTCAAAACTTCAGATTTTGATTCAGATTTTGTGGCAGTTGGAGTTCGTATGGGTACGAACGGAACAAAAGAAGATATTCAATATGTTGTCGAAAAATTGCAGCCCAAATACTTCATAGAAGGTGCAAAAAACGAAGATACGCTGATTCGTCCCGACACAAAAAAGATGTTGATAGTACGAGAGGCTTTACTTTCCGCATACAACAAATTGCCCGACACATTCGATGCGATGCAAAAAAGCACAGCTCTTGTTAATGACTGGGAAAAGTTTACATACGTCACCGCAGGTGGGTGGGGACTTTCAGCAGACATAAATGCAATGTATAAACCATATTCCAACCCTGCGCTTAAAGGTAACACTTGTTACACAACAACATTTCAACCCATACCATCGAATGCTTTTTTCTCAATCACAGTTTACGGCCCTGACAAATATCTAATGTCAGACAGTAATAATGTAATTGGCTCTAATCATAATATAGCCATGAATGACGATGGAACATTTACGGTAGTCTTCGGTGATACAATTTGCAAAAATTTGGCTCCAAACTTTTTGTACACACCTAAAGATGGTTGGAATTACCTAATTCGAGCATACAAACCAGATGTTGAAGTTTTTAAAAAATACAAACTCCCTGTTTTGAAAAAAGACTCCGGTCAAGTAAGTCTGTAAATAGTCTGCACAGGAAACAGGCTCTCTAGTAAAAATAATCAACAAGAAAGCATCGCGTTTAACCAAAAGTATAAACAGCAAAAAAGCTAGCATGCCAACTTGCAGAAAGAAGTTAAGCGGCAGGATAATAGTGTTTACTCATCCAACTTCTCTCGTTACTATTCTCTGCATATAAAGGGAGTTACGCATGCTTACATTGACTGTTCTTATTGAAAATATATCGCGAAGAGATGACCTTATTCCAGCGAAGGGGCTTTCACTTCTCCTGGAAGATGGAACAGAGAGGGTACTTTTAGATACCGGAACTAACGGTGCATTTCTAAAAAATGCTAAGACGCTAGGCATCCCACTGAAAGACATTAAACACGTCGCGCTTTCGCACGGTCATTATGACCATGCTGGTGGCATTCCGGCACTTTGCGAATTGCTTGCTGATCGAGACCAGCCACCGACACTCACATGTCATCCAGACTGCTTTATTGAACGCCATGTCGGAAAAGTTGCTGGAGGATGCCCAGTTCTAGTAAGAAAACTTGATGCTGGACTAGAAGAAGCAGCCGTACGGGCAAGCTTTGTAATGCATGACTCTAAAGAACCACAGAAAATTGGCTCGAAATTTCTATTCCTTGGAGAAATTCCAAGAAACCCCACTTTCAAAGGTGGCGGCTCATTCGGCATAGCCAAGCACAACGGAAACTTTACCAATGACTTTCTCTACGACGATACGGGAATTGTTTGGGAAGGAAAGGACGGGCTGGTCATAATAACAGGCTGCGGTCATTCAGGTATTTGTAACATAATCGAAAGGGCACAAGAGCTTACTGGAGAAAAAAGAATCGCTGCAATTGTTGGTGGCTTGCACCTTCGAACAGCACCAGTACCTCAGCTATATCAAATTCGAAAGTTCTTCCAACACACCGGAGTACAAAGGTCATATGCTTGCCATTGTACAGGGAAATGGGGATCATTCTGGTTACCAAAAAATACGCCGGTTACAACCGGGGATGTCCTCAAGTTTCAATAAGAAAAAGGCTCTTAAGGAATACTGAAGAGCCTTTTTTATTAAATTCCCCACTTATGCAGGTCGGTGAAGCTCCCGTGAGCTGTAAAATCGAGACACAGTGGCGTAACAGAAACAACTTTATCTACAGCTATGGCGTAAATATCTGTATCTGACGGCTCATCTTGCATGTGCCCTTTGATAATCACCGAATCTCTTAAACGGCTCTCCATAGAAGCATGCGGAAGGACAGAGCGATAATAAGAATTTTGTGAAAGACGAGTTACCCGCCAAGAGCTTTCAATAGATGCACAACTCGGTACATCTATTTTTAACAAATCGATACCACGAGGAAAACCTTCCGCGATGGCTCTTTTAGTAAAGTGCTGTAAAAAATATGTTGCGGCTGTCCAGTTTTGATCGGTGTACGTAAGGTGTGTATTAATAGGTGTTTCTAACGAAACGGCAATAGAAGGAATACCACGATGTGCCGCCTCCATAGCAGCGCCTACCGTACCGGAACTAGTGATACTTGAACCAAGGTTTTCACCGTAATTAATTCCAGAAATAATAAAATCGGGCTGATATCCTGTCAAAACTTTTAAGCCATGGTCAACGGTACGCGCAGGTGAGGCCTCACATGAAAAGGCTTTATATGGTACCCCACAAACGGTTAGCGTCGTTTCAATTAAACAGGCATCTGGATCACCCCGATAAGCGCGCCCCATTGCCGTCTGCTGCGATGCCGGCGCAATCACAGTGACTTCTGCAAAAGATGAAACAGCTTCAATAGCAGCCAAAATCCCGGGGGAATGTACCCCATCGTCATTTGTAATTAAAATTTTAGGTAAACGTGACTGCATAATTAAAAACCCCTTTGTAACCGACAATTTTTTATGCTATAATAGGCAGATGGCTACCGCTGTAAGGTGGGTACGCCCCCTACGACAGAGTATCTCTCGTGGGTAGCGGTAGTTGAAGTAAATTTGTTTGGGTCGTTGCCTGGAACAACCTCAAAAAATTCGATGTGAGTAAGAGGAATAAATGTGCTACGGCCATCTATACCCAAAATTTGCAACGTCGCTTTATCCGGTACATTCCATTTTGTGCATCGATAACTAGCAGAACCGCCTGCAAGGTAAAACACAGCTAGGGAATACTCAACAGGCTCTGCATAACGCGCGAAATTGGCTTCATTAAATGCGCTAACGCTGGCTTGAGTCGTTTCAATCCAATGTAATATTGCAGCTTTTTTATTTTCGAGAGTATTGTGTTCCGGACATAACCCGACATGCTGGGTCAAAGGAGTGGTGGGGAGGCCATATGTAAAACCTCCAACAGAATTTTTTTTACAAATAAAACATGGAATCATATCCGCTCCTGAAAATAAAATAGTGGCTCCGACCAGAGTCGGAGCCAACTGATATTATATCACAAAGCTGCTACAGACTCTTTAAGTAGTCTATGCCGTTTTTAACTAAAACGGTGCCGAGTTCTGCTTCTTTACCAGCAGTCCAGCCTGGATGGTTGGTAGGGTGGTTATATGCTTCCGGATGTGGCATCATGCCCAAAATACGTCCGGAAGGGTCTGTTAAACCTGCAATGCCCAAAGGAGAACCATTTGGGTTCATTGGATATTCCTGCGTAACCTCACCGGAGTCCGGATCAATGTATTGCAGAGCAATCAGGTTGTTTTCTTGTAGAGCAGCAAGTGTTGCTTCGTCTTTAGCGATAATTTTTCCTTCGCCATGGCGCACAGGAATGTACAACGTTTCAATACCCTTTGTAAAAACACATGGGCTTTTTGCATTAGCTGCAAGATGCACCCATCTATCTTCATATCGGGCAGAATCGTTATGTGATAAGGAAACCTGACGCTCAAAGTACAATTCGTCAATTGCAGGCAATAATCCAAGTTTTACAAGCAGCTGGAAGCCGTTGCAAATGCCGAAGATAATGCCGCCATTGGTAAAAAAGGTTTTCAGTTGATCGAGAAGCGGTTCGCCTTGCTCTGTTTTTGCATGCCGCCAGCGGTTTGCGGCAGCTTGAGCAGCACCCAGATCATCACCATCAAGAAAACCACCCGGCAGAATCAAAAAATTGAAATCTGTTAAACTGGTATCACCGGAAATAAGGTCTGAAAAATGCTTAATTTCAACACGATCCGCTCCAGAAATTTTTGCAGCGTGCGCGCATTCAACCTCGCAGTTCGTCCCATAGCCGGTAATAACCAGAGTATTAACCTGGGTCATTGCTCAAGTCTCTCCTAAAAAAAGATTAACACGGGGCTTTACAAAAAGTCGCTTTACATACCCAAGTACTTCGGGTAGTGACTCACGGTTTTTGAAAGCAAAAAAATAGTCACCGTTTTAATAATTCGGGACTGATAGTTATAGTTGCGTCGGCGACAACAGTCAACGGCTGACGTAACTTCAAAAAAAGTGTATACGGACGAGATACGTTCGAAACAAATATACGTGACTTTGGTCATTAACTAATTTTTTAATAACTACGTCGTAGGCGAGAAAGAATGAAAACTAAGTTTATCTTCGTTACTGGTGGGGTTTTGTCTTCTTTAGGGAAGGGCCTTTCAGCTGCATCCATTGGTGTCCTCCTTAAAGCTAGAGGTTTAAATGTAACCATTCAGAAACTCGACCCTTATATCAACGTTGACCCGGGTACTATGAACCCGTTTCAGCATGGTGAGGTATATGTAACGGATGACGGTGCTGAAACTGACCTCGACCTCGGTCATTACGAACGTTACCTCAACGTTCCTCTTTCTCAGAAAAACAACTACACCTCCGGTTCCATTTACCACAAAGTCATCACTAAAGAACGTCGTGGTGACTACCTTGGCGGTACTGTACAGGTTATTCCGCACATTACTGACGAAATTAAAAAATGTGTTCTCAGCCTTGCAAGTGACGACCTCGATGTTGCAATCATCGAAATCGGCGGCACTGTTGGTGATATTGAAGGTCTTCCATTCCTTGAAGCGATTCGCCAACTACGCACAGACCTCGGCCGCGAACACTGCATGTACATCCACCTTACGCTGGTTCCTTACCTGAAGGCTGCAGGCGAGCACAAAACTAAGCCAACTCAGCACAGCGTAAAAGAACTTCGTTCTATTGGTATTCAGCCAGACATGATCATCTGTCGTTGTGAAAAACCAATTCAGGAACACCTCAAGCACAAAATTGCTCTTTTCTGTAACGTTGACCGTGACGCAGTATTCTCCTGCGCAGACGTTAACAACATCTACGAAGTGCCTCTCGCATTTTATGACGAAGGCCTCGACCAGAAAATTGCTATTATGCTTCGCCTTCCAGCAAAAAACGCGGATCTTGCCCCTTGGCAAAACCTGATCCACAACTTTAACAACCCTAAGGGCAACGTAACCATCGGTATCGTCGGTAAATACGTTGACCTTAAAGAAGCATACAAAAGCCTTCATGAAGCACTGGTACACGGCGGCCTTGCTAACCGTGTTACTGTTGAGTTCGAATACGTTAACTCTGAAGAAGTCAACGCTAAGAACGTAGCCTCCAAGCTTAAAGGTCTCGACGGTATCCTCGTACCGGGCGGCTTTGGTCATCGTGGTGTTGAAGGCAAAATGCTTGCTATCAACTATGCACGTGAGAAAAAAATACCATTCTTCGGTATCTGCCTCGGCATGCAGCTTGCTGTAATCGAATATGCTCGCAACGTTGTTGGCATTAAAGATGCGACATCTGTTGAATTTGACGAAAACGCAAAAGAACCACTCATCTACCTTATGACTGAGTGGTACGATTTCCGTAAAGAAGCTGTTGAAAAACGTGATGAAGGTACAGACAAAGGCGGCACACTCCGTCTTGGCGCATACCCTTGCAAAATTCGTCCTAAAACCAACGCTCAGGTTGCATACGGCGAAGAGTTGATCTCTGAACGTCACCGTCACCGTTACGAATTCAACAACGCTTACTACAAACGTCTGGAAGAAGCAGGAATGAGCTTCTCTGGTGTTTCTCCGGACGAAACTCTCGTTGAAATTGTTGAAGTGAAAGACCATCCTTGGTTCCTCGCTTGTCAGTTCCACCCGGAATTCAAGTCCACTCCAATGAATCCGCATCCACTTTTCCGCGAGTTCATTAAGGCTTCTAAAGCGAATAAAAAATAACGCCCGAAACAACGCAGAGAACAGAAAAACAAAGCTTCAACGCATTAGAAATATTGATTTTTCTCATATACACTGCGAAATACAGGGTTATTAACGATTTAAAATCGGGACATGCGTCAGTATGTCCCGATTTTCTCTTTCAATCCCCCATTTATTCGAGTAATTTTACGCTTTACATTCCCAAACAGGATTACCGCAATGAAACATATCAAAAACGGTTCTGATTTATACGCAGAACTGACAACAAAACCTTTTATTTTTGCTGGCCCTTGTGCCCTTGAAAGTTTTGAACTTGCTTTGGAAACAGCACACGCTGTAAAAGAAGCAGCTGAAGCAGTTGGACTGAAAGCTGTATTCAAAAGCTCATATGATAAAGCAAACCGAACTTCCCTTTCCAGCTTCAGAGGCCCGGGACTCGCTAAGGGGCTCGAATGGTTGGCACGTATTAAAGAAGAAACCGGTCTGCCTGTCGTAACAGACATTCATGAACCGGAACAGGCTGCGCCTGTCGCTGAAGTCGCAGATGTAATGCAAATTCCAGCATTCTTATGCCGCCAGACAAGCCTGCTTATTGCCGCAGCCGAAACCGGTCGTGTTATAAATGTTAAGAAAGGACAGTTTGTTGCCCCGTGGGATATGAAGCCAGCACTGGACAAACTATTCTCAACCGGCAACAAAAATATCATACTCACAGAACGTGGCGCATGTTTCGGGTATAATAACCTTGTTGTAGATTTCCGCTCATTCCCAATCATGCAGTCTTACGGTGTACCTGTTGTGTTCGATGCAACACACTCAGTTCAGCTTCCGGGCGGACAAGGTGGCACTTCCGGCGGTGACCGATCTTTTGTGCCTCGTCTTTCCCGAGCCGCTGTTGCCGCAGGCGTTAACGGCGTGTTCATTGAAACACACCCTGATCCTGACAATGCACTTTGTGATGGCCCTAATAGCTGGCCTGTTGCTAAATTACCTCATCTTCTACGTGATCTTTCTGCACTCTGGAGCATGAATTATGAATGCTGAGAATTTAGCCAAAGATATTAAACTCATTGTCCTTGATTGTGATGGCGTGCTTACCGATGGTGGGTTATACTATGATCATGAAGGCAACGTGACCAAGCGGTTCAACGTGCTTGATGGACTTGGGATCAAGGCCGCTCAAGCTTGCGACCTTGTAATCGGAGTAATCACAGGGTTAGATGCAAAATCTGTTGCAACTCGTATGAACGATCTTGGAATTACTGATTATTATTCCGGTCATTTAAAAAAAATGGTATGCATTGAAGAAATCAGAGAAAAATACAGTCTGGACTGGCAACATATTGCATATATTGGCGATGACTGGGTTGACTTAGCGCCAATGCGTAACGTTGGGCTGCCAATTGCTGTGGCAAACGCAATGCCGGAAGTAAAAGAGGTAGCCGTACTAGAAACAAAAGCTGCTGGCGGCCATGGCGCTGTTCGCGAAGCGCTCAATTTTATTATGAACGCTCAAGGAAAACTTGAGGGTATTGTTAACTCTATAGGTGGTTAAATGAGAAAGTGGTTGATTTGGGGAGCATTGTTAGCCTTACTTGGCGGTGGCTTATATTATCTGCAAAGCTCTGTAGAAGAGGAAATTGCAGACAAAGTAAGTGAAGCCATTGGTAATGGTGCTAAAACAAATGTTGATCTTTCTTTAAAAGGTATAGAGCTGAAGCAGGGTGAAGCAGGCAAAGAACTGTGGACGCTGAAAGCGACCAACGGCTGGTATCAGAAAGACGAGAGTATTATTGATCTTGCTGAACCGGACATCATTTACTTTGTTCAACCAGATCGTGACAAAGTGCACATTGTGGCACCAAACGGCACCATTAACCAAAAGAAAGGGGTCGCCCGCTTATGGGGCGATGTGACAGTAACCAACCAGAAAGGCACAATTACAAGTAGTGAGCTTACTTTTGAAGATAAAAAGAAACTACTCATTATGACAGGCAATGTGGTCTTCACTGGCGAAGGTTTTGAAGGTTCTTCCGACGATGCAAGTTGGAATTTAGACAAACATATGATCACTGCAACTGGTAATGTAGTTGTAAAATTCCGTGCGAAAAAGCTGAATGACGCTACTGGTGGAGAAAAATAATGAAAGCTCTGTTCCGAATTCTGGTGTTATCTATTTGCCTCTTAACAATCACAAGCACAGCAACCATGGCAGCCCCTGTTGAAGATGACGTTAAGGTCACCTCAGAAAAAATGACATACAGCGCGGACGGACAAACCGTTGTGTTTACCGGAAATGTTGTTGTTAAACACCCAAAAGCTGATATGTGGGCAAATAAAGTTACCGTTTATTTGCAAAGTGATAAGAATATAGAAAAGTCCGAAGCGGCTGATGACGTCAATCCAGGTAAAATTGAAAAAATTGTCTCTGAAGGTAATGTTCGCATCAAAATGGAGCAAGACAGACGAGGCACCTGTGACACAGCAACCTATACTCTCAATAATGAATTACTCGTTATGACTGGTTCACCCAAATTAAGTGAAGGTAAAAACACCATCGCCGGCAACGTCATCAAATTCTGGGTAAAAGAAAACCGCAGTGAAGTACTCGGCTCTTCCAACCAGCCTGTGGAAGCCATTTTTTCAGCACCAGGTAAGGCAAAAAATTAAATGTCTATTATTCAAGCTGAAGGACTTTGCAAGATTTACGGCAAACGTGAGGTTGTCCGCAATATCAACCTGCAAATGCAGCAGGGTGAAATTGTAGGACTTCTTGGCCCTAACGGCGCAGGCAAAACAACAACATTCTACATGCTCATTGGTATTGTTAAACCAAACGCCGGTGTAGTGCGTGTAGATGAAATGGAAGTCACTGATTGGCCGTTGCATGAACGTGCACGAATCGGCTTAAGCTATCTTCCTCAGGAAAGCTCGGTTTTCAAAAAACTCACAGTTTCTCAGAATTTGCAGTTAATTTTGGAACAAACAGAGCTTTCCCGTGATGACCAGAAAAAACGTGAAGAAGAACTGATGGAAGAATTCGGTATCACACATATTCGTGATACTCACGCCATGCATATTTCCGGTGGTGAACGCCGCCGTCTTGAAATTGCCCGCGCATTAATCAGAGATCCTAAGTTTATTCTTCTCGATGAGCCATTTGCAGGCATTGACCCACTCGCGGTGGACGACATTCAGGACATCATCCGCAAACTCCGTGACAAAGGAATGGGTGTACTCATTTCCGACCACAACGTTAGGGAAACATTAAAAATTTGCGACAGGGCGAACCTTGTTTACGAAGGGCAAATAATTCTTTCCGGTACGCCGCAAGAGATTGTTGATAACCCGAAGGCGCGCAGCGTCTACCTTGGAGAAGGTTTTACTCTCTAGTATCTTGATAAAAAATATAATTTGAGAACCCGTAAAAGAAAAAAGCCCGTCAAACGGGCTTTTTTCTTGGTTGCATATAACGTTCCTATGTGGCAAAAAAGAGGTCAGTTATCTGATTTGGAATGTTTTTTGATAGGCAGTACTCATACATTATATTTCAGCTTTTTAGCTAGTAGAACCACATAGGACATTCTTATATATGGCTCTTGAACTTCGCCAACAATTAAAGCTTGCCCAGCAGCTTGTAATGACCCCGCAATTGCAGCAGGCAATCAAACTGCTGCAGCTTTCTCGCGTGGAACTTGCTGAAACCGTTCAGCAAGAGTTGCTGGAGAATCCTTTTTTGGAAGAGTCCTTGGAAGAAACCGCTAATCCAGACAAAACTTCTGCTAAAGAACAGCGTAAAGATGAACAGGAAGCTTATGACAAAGAGCTTTCTAATAACGCTGACTGGGAAGACTATCTGGGTGATTTCTCAAGTACCACCAAACAGGTTTCAATGCGGGAAACTGAAGCACTAGAGGAAATGAGCTCATTTGAAGCTCGTCTTGCTCCTGCTCCAACGTTAGACGGTCATCTGTACTGGCAATTGATGCTTTCTCCACTTTCTGAAGAGCAAATTCGTGTTGGAGAAATCATCATTGGTAGCATCAGCCCTAATGGGTACTTACATGTGTCCTCAGAAGAGCTTGCGCAGGTTGCTCAAAGCGATACTGAAACTGTCGAACAACTTATTGAGCATATTCAACAATTTGATCCTGTTGGGGTTGCTGCTCGCACTCCGCAGGAATGCCTACTCGTTCAGGTAAAAGCCCTCAATTACGATCGTGATCCAATCCTTGTAGATATTATTACTAATCATCTTGAAGACTTAGAAAAACGTCGTTACAAACCACTTGCTCGAAAATACAAAATTTCCCTTGAAGATCTCAGAGAATACCTAGATGTAATCCAGAGCCTTGACCCTATGCCGGGGGCACGGTTCGGTGGTGGTGAAGCTCAGTATGTTTCTCCAGACGTTTACATCTACGAGTACGAAAAAGAATTTGTCATCGTTCTCAATGAGGATGGCTTACCGCAGTTACAACTTAGCGAACTAACAGAACAACTTCCGAAAACCACAACTACTGAAGAAAAAGACTATTATCAGGACAAGATGCGTTCTGCCTCCTGGCTGATAAAAAGTCTGTACCAACGGCAACGAACTTTATATAAGGTAGTTGAGAGTATTGTTAAATATCAAAGAGAATTCTTCCTTAATGGTGTTACATCATTAAAGCCGCTAATTCTTAAAGATATTGCAGATGATATTGGCATGCACGAATCAACGGTAAGCCGTATCACCACAAGTAAGTACATTTCGACCCCGCACGGTATTTTTGAACTGAAGTTCTTCTTCAACAGTGCAATTGGCCTTGATGATGGTAGTCAGGTCGGATCAGAGAGCGTAAAAGCGCTCATTAAAAAACTTATTAGTGAAGAAAATACAAAAAAACCACTCAGCGATGAAAAAATCGGTGAGATTTTAAAAGAAAAACTGCAGGTTAACATTGCACGAAGAACTGTAGCTAAATACCGTACCGCAATGAATATCCCTTCATCATCCAAGAGAAAGGTGGTATTCTAGAAGCGAAACCAGCTGACTCACAGGGTTTCAAAAGTATCCAATTAGGAGGCACCATGAACATCGCATTCACTTTCAAAAACTTTGAGCCTTCCAATCACCTAAAAGCTTATGCCAAACGACGCTTCGGCAAGCTTGGCAGATTCTTACCGAACCCTGAACACTTGGAAATGCAAGTCTCACTTTCTGTTGACAATTTCCGCCACAAAGCCGAAATTTCACTTGTATCGGATAACTTAACTCTATCCGCCACTGAACAGTCTGAAGACATGTATGCAACCGTTGATCTTGTCCGTGATAAACTTAAAGCACAGATCATACGTCGTACGGAAAAACTGCAAGCGAAACGCAAGGGTGCAGAAAAGTTTGTGTTAGAAGGCACTATGCCTCTAGAAGAAGTAGTAGAGTCAGAACGAACCATCATTGGTATGGATAATTTCGTACCAAAGCCGATGGATCTTGACGAAGCCGCTATGCAACTTGATGCACTGGATTATGACTTCCTTGTTTTTCTTAATGCTGAAACTGAACGGGTAAATGTGATCTACCGCCGAAAAGATAACAATTTCGGACTGATTGACCCCGTTTTCTAGGAAAAATAATGAAACTGGGTGAATACCTAGAAAAAGAACTTGTATTGCCAGAGCTTACCGCCAGCACCAAACAAGAGGCGCTGGCGGAGCTCTTGGCTCCTGTCGTTGAACAAAACCCATCTCTTGATTCTGAAGAAGTATTTAACGTGCTTATGGAACGAGAAGCTCTCGGAACCACAGGTATTGGTAATGGCATAGCCATTCCTCACGGAAAACTTCCAGGACTCGATAAAATAGTAGTAGTGGCCGGTCGAAGCTTCGACGGGCTGGACTTTGATGCACTTGACCAAAAACCTTGTAAAATTTTCTTCATGGTGCTTGCTCCAGAAAACGTAGCCGGTACACACCTGCGCATTCTTGCCCAAATTTCGCGACTCCTGAAAGATGAAGATTTCAAACAATTATTTATGGAATCTGATAGTCAGGAAACTTTGTGGAACCTTTTATCTGCTGCGTAACATGAGTATTTTATGATTTCTGCATCTCAACGTTCCATTCCAGTAATCATTATTGCCGGACTCTCCGGGGCTGGCAAAAGTAGTGCACTAAAAGTCTTTGAAGATATGGCGTACTACACTATTGATGGACTTCCGATGTCTATGACATCACAATTCATGGAAGTTCTTACAGGCTGTGGTCTTGAGAGCTATAAAGGCATTGTGCTTGGAGTAGATGTTCGGCAGTGCTCATTCAAAAATGAATGGGCAAGAACTATTGATACGTTAGTTTCAGCCGGGTATTCACCTACTGTCATCTTTCTTGAATCACGTGCAGATATTATCCTGCGCCGATACAAAGAAACAAGACGACCACATCCTTTTGAAGGAAATGGTATCGGCCTCGAACAGGCCATGACGAATGAGCGTGACCTTATGGCACCTGCACGTTCAGAAGCAGATTTTGTTTTTGATACATCAGAGTATTCTATTCATGACCTACGCCGTGTGTTGCAACGCAGATGGCAGTCAGAAGAAAACAATGCAAAAGGCCTTAAAGTCCATATTATGAGCTTTGGCTTTAAACACAGCACTCCTTCTGAAGCAGACATGATCTTTGATTTACGCTTTTTACCAAACCCATACCATGCTCTCGAACTGCGACAATACAGCGGACAAGATGCTCCGATTGTTGCCTACGTTTTAGAAAATAGTATGGGGCAGACGTATTTAAAAAAACTTGAAGATTTATTGCATTTTACGCTTCTGCAAATGGAAAAAGAAGGGCGGTACCGTATCACCATTGCCTTCGGCTGTACTGGTGGGCGACATCGTTCTGTTGCGCTAACTGAGGCCATTTTCGATTTTTTGAAAAAATCTGACTTTGCAGTTTCCAAAGAGCATCGTCATATTAACTTGGCGTAAGCCAAAGCTAACAACTTATATATACAATCTCATGTCTACCAAATTTCCTGAAGAAACAAACATTGGTGTAGTTATTGTTACCCATACCAACTACGGTGCGGCACTGTTAAGTGCGGCGGAAGTTATTATGGGCAAACAACCTTCTTGCGAAACTGTAAGCGTCGATAGCGAAAAAGATGTTTCGGAAACAGTCACAGTCATTAAAAATATGGTTGAGAGTGTAGACAAAGGGCGCGGCGTACTCATTCTAACCGATATGTTTGGTGGCACTCCGACAAACCTGAGTTTGTCTTTACTCGGTACCAGACATTTAGAAGTTCTTACCGGCGTAAACCTTCCAATGCTGCTAAAGGTTTTTGGTTGCCGTACTATGACGCTTGACCGTCTTGCTATTGAAGCAAAAGATGCTGGTGGAAAGGGCATTGTTATGGCTGGAGAAATCCTGCGTAGTAAGGTTAACGAGTAAATTATGGCTTGGATTCGTATCGACAACCGATTGATTCATGGTCAAGTGATTGAAACTTGGATTCCTTATACTAATGCCAAACATCTACTCGTCGTGAATGATGATTTTGCAGATGATATGTTGCGTCAACAAATCGCCACGCTTGCTATCCCTGGTCGAATTTCTGCAGACTTTATCCACATTGCAGAAATCATGACATACGTCCAAAGCAATAATCTGCAAGATACGCTTATTATCATTGCAGACTGTGATGATGCTAAACGCATCCATGACGCGGGCTTCTCTTTTGAATCAATTAATATCGGAAACCTGCACTATGCACCGGGTAAAAAACAACTCTGTGACCATATTGCTATTTCTGATCACGATGAAGAATGCCTTAAATTTTTTGCTAACCACGAAATTATCCTCGATTTTCGCTGCGTACCTAACCAACCATTACAGATCAAGGGGCTATAGTAATGGATGTTGTTTTTCCTGTTATTCAATTTTCCTCAATTCCCTGGCTTAGTGGCTACGCTTTTTTTTTGCCATCCTAGCGCTGCTACGAACTAATGTTAATTTAGGTTTTGTTGAACGTCCGTTAGCCATCGGCTTTTTTTGGGCGATCATAACAGGGGAGTGGGAACTAGCCCTTCCGGCTGCTATTTTCTTTGAGCTGTTCTGGCTCGACCTTTTTCCGGTTGGAACATACATACCGCCCAACGGAACCGCCTCGCTGGTTGCAACATTGGCCGCAGCCAGCTTTTTTTCACTAGAATTCCCATCACAACTCGTCATTCCCATGGTTCTGGCGATGCCTGCAGCTTTAATTAGCCCATACCTCGAACAGACATTACGACAACGCCATAATATTCATCACAATGAATTGCTGGCACTTAAGCACCCGGAAAACGTTGTTGATGAGCAACTTTTTTTACATAAAATTATTAGCAAAGCTTTGCTTCAAACTATTGCTGTCAACTTTGTTTTCTTCTTTATCTATCTGCTTGTGCTAATTAGCACGATCTCTATTGCATACGACGTACACGGCTCTATTATTGAATGTTCTGGTGTCACTTGGAGCTACTTATGGTTCTTTGCAGCACTTGGGGGTGTTCTCTCGCTTAGAGTCCGTCATGCCTATTATTCATTCTTTTTTTTCCTCTTTGCCGTGGTGCTTATTACCAATCTGTAAGATTCTGCTGATAAAAAAAATTACTAAGTAGCACAGTACTACTTGGCAGCGGATTTCGTTTGTGCTATCTGTCACAAACTCAGTTTGGGAATAGGCGTGAACAACGCGTTACAACAATTTCTGGAGGAAATTACCATGGCAGTACTCGTATTAGGTCATATGAACCCGGACACCGACTCTATCATTTCTGCAATCGCTGTTGCGGATGCACTCAATAAACGAGGCATCGAAGCTAAAGCAGTAGCACAGGGTGAAGTTACCCCTGAATCTGCTTTTGTTCTTGAAAAATTTGGCCTCACTGCTCCAGAAGTAGTGACTTCTGTTGCTGGTCAAAAAGTTTGGCTCGTAGATACATCTGATAAAGCTCAGCTCCCTGCAGACATCGATGATGCTGAAATCTGTGGCGTAATCGATCACCATAAATTGGGTGATATCACCACTTCAAACCCTCTTGAAATGTGGGTATGGCCTGTAGGTTGTAGCTGTACTGCAATCAAAGGTTTCTACGATCACTACGGTCTTGAAATCCCTGCAGGTATTGCAGGCGGCATGCTTTGCGCTATCCTTTCCGATACCGTAATGTTCAAGTCTGTTACTTGCACCGAAGCTGACAAAGTGGCTGTAGAAGCTCTTGCTAAGATGGCTAACGTTTCCGACACTACTGCACTTGGTATGGAAATGTTCAAAGTTAAGTCAGCAGTAGACGGCGCAACCATGGAAGAACTTGTTTTCCGTGATTACAAAGACTTTAACATGAACGGCAATAAAGTTGGCATCGGTCAGCTCGAAGTTGTTGACCTCTCTCTTCTTGACGCAGTTAAATCTGGCCTGAAAGAAGAAATTGCTAAAGTTAAAGCAGACGGTCGCCACTCAGTATTCCTTCTCCTTACCGATATCATGAAAGAAGGCTCCGAAATGCTCATCTGCTCTGATGACGCTTCTGTAGTTGAAAAAGCTTTCGGCGTAGCTGGTAACGATTCAGTATGGCTTGACGGCGTGATGAGCCGTAAAAAACAGGTTGTTCCTAACTTTGAAAAAGCTTTCAAATAATAGGTAGACCATTCCGATTTCAAAGCCCCGAAGAGAAACTCTTCGGGGCTTTTTCTGTATCCAAAAGATGTTCACACATCTCACTAAAAACGATTAGCACTCAACGCCATGCATCGCAGCTCACGAAGCTTTCGACCAGACTCTTCCCCAAGGTTCTGATGTTCTGGCGGCAATGATACTGAAAGTAATACATTAAGATCGGCTTGTGCCTGCAATAAATAATTATTGCCAGAATCAGCCTCTACCATCATAAAAAATGCTTCTAGAATTTGTTGCTTATGAAGTGAATAAATAAGATCAACTTTTGTACCAGTTCGAAGAGTGGGGTACTGCGCACCTTTCATGTGTTGTCGCGCCGCCACTGCACCGGCTCGGATAAGATGTGCTGAAAGCTTGAGACGCTTCCCTAAACACTCTGCGAAGATTTCACCGCGCTTTTCATGCCCTATATGACGCGGAAGAATTTGCTCGCAGGTATCTTGTTTTCCAAAATCATGACAAAGTGCCATATAGCGGGCTGTTACATCATGTTTACAGCGATTAACGGTGTTCACAGTATGTGCAAAACAGTCCCCAGAGTGGTACAGTACAGGACCAGCAGGAATTGATGACATTCGACCAATCTCGGTAAACCAAGGATTTAAACATGCTGCACCATTTAACACCTCGAAGAACCTTCCGGGGGCAGATGATTCCAGAGCTTTTAAAAGCTCCGCCCCGACTCGTTCTGGAGTGAGGTCATCAAGCAATCCTTCATCTGCCACGTGCCGCATCAGCTCGACAGTCTCTGAATGAACTGAAAAATCTGGTAATTCAGCAGCAAATCTGGCTACCCGAAAAACTCGAAGTGGGTCTTGCAAAAAAGCAGTTTTTGATGCGTGTCTGAGAATTTTTTTTTTGATATCATACAAAGTTTGCGGTAAAGTATAGAGACGGCTTCCCTCGTCAAGAGCTAAAGCATTTATGGTAAGATCCCTGAATGTAAGGTCTTCCTCTATGCCTTTCCCTCTAATCGGGGCATACTCTATGCCGTGAAGGATACATATTCCAAAATCATTTCCGGCCTTGCGTGCTGTGGGATTGCAGCTTATAAATTCATTAACGGTTCCTGAGAATACAAAGTCATATTCTTTAGGAGAGATTCCAAGCAACATATCTCGCACTGCGCCGCCTACTAAATAAAATTTCATATCTTTGTCATACTGCATGCTGAGATAGTTTCCAAGAAAAACCTACCTGAGCCATAAAGCTTACGGACGGCATATGCATACCTGTTTTGTTTTACATGACCAGATCGCCAACATTGTTTCTGAGACAACACCTGAAGAGATTACGAACACTCATTCGGGGTGGGCATCATTAGAAAATTTGTCATGGAAACAAACTAATCATGGCAATCTTGCTATGTATCGCTCAGATCTGCCATACTTCCCAGCAGACATTTATCTGTGCGGAATGTGTAGCTCAACACTGGATGTTGCACGTGTTTTTAATGAAAAACAGATACTTAAAGAATGGGATTCAATTTTAGGAATACAACAGCAGAGTGGGCGTGGGCAACTACGAAGAGCATGGAACTCGCCAAATGGAAACATTTACGCCGCAATGCGACTCCCATCCACAGGTTTTTTTGCTAATGAACTTGGTTCATTAGTGATCGGCTTTCTGTTAGCAAGTGCATTACAAAAACTTGGTCACAATGCACATATTAAGTGGCCAAATGATATTTTGGTAGATAATAAAAAAGTTGGTGGGATTCTGCTGGAAGAGCGAGCTGGTATTTTAGTGGCTGGCATTGGCCTAAACGTCCATTTACACCCTCCAACAGAGCATTTGCGGAATGAATGGGCAGTTCCTGCCACCTGTTTGTGCAAAAAAGAACAAACCTTGCCTATATTACAGGTGTGGCAGACACTTGTAGACTACATGCATTTTTGCTACAACGCACAGGTTGTTCAGTATACTACCGCGAAATTAATTTCGAGTGTTGAAAAACAACTTTCTTGGCTGGGGCGAGAAGTATGGATCCACGGAAGTGATCTAACCAATCGGTCGGGCAGGATAATGGGTATTTCTCAGGATGGTGGTCTTCGCCTTCGTCAATCGGACGGAGAGAGGATCATTCATTCCGGTAGTGTTTCCCTCCACCCGTGATTAGATCACCCGATGGGTTATTTATTTGCAAAAAAGTCACCGACGCTGCATAACGAGGATTGAATGGCGATTAAGACGTTTACAGAGATTTTGGATGAAGTGAAAGGCAAACCAATTCTGGTTGCCAACAGGGGCATTCCTGCCCGTCGTATTTGCCGCTCAATTCGTGAGCGTTTTGATGCTGTAGCTGTTATGACGGCTACGGACATTGATAAAACGTCTCCTGCCGCATCAGCCGCTCAAGAACTTCTTTTACTTGGTTCTGACCCTCGAGCGTACCTTGATATTGACAGAATTATTAGTCTGGCAAAAAAACGCGGCGCAGTTGCTATTCACCCGGGTTGGGGCTTTGCCTCTGAAGATCACAGATTCCCTACAAGATGTGCCGAAGAAGGGCTCATTTTTATTGGTTCCACAGCGGAATCCATGAACCTGCTTGGTAACAAGGTACAAGTTCGTGCTCTTGCACAAAAACTTAATGTACCTGTTGTTCCTGGCTCTGAAGGTTCTGTGGATATCCCTAACGCACGTAAATTCTGCAAAGAGATCGGCTTCCCGGTCATGCTTAAAGCAGAAGGCGGCGGCGGTGGACGCGGTATTTTCTTAATTCAGACACAGGATGAGCTGGAAAGTGCTTTTGTTAAAGCGTCCACTATGGCGCAGGCATCTTTCGGCAACCCACGTTTATACATTGAGAAATTCTTAGCCAACGCGCGACACATTGAAATTCAGGTAATCAGTGACAAACACGGAAACGTGTTCGCATTTGACGAACGTGATTGCAGTATTCAGCGTAACCACCAGAAATTGGTAGAAATTACGCCATCTCCTTCTGAGCTTATTACTCCAGAGTTACGTGCACGCCTCAAAGACTATTCACGTAGACTTGTCAAAGCTGTTGAATACGATTCTCTTGCTACAGTTGAATTCCTTGTGACTCCTGACGGTGAGCCATACCTCATTGAGGTTAACACTCGCCTGCAGGTTGAACATGGTATTACCGAAGTTCGCTATGGTATCGACCTTGTAGAAGAACAGATTGCTGTTGCTTTCGGTGCAGAACTTCGTCTTAAAGAAGACGACTTCCCTCCGTCGCAGATGGCAATGCAATTACGTATCAACTGTGAAGACCCTCAGGACGATTTCGCCCCTAACTGTGGTGTTGTATCTCGATACATTTCTCCTGGTGGCCCCGGTATCCGTATTGATTCTAACTTGTCTGCCGGTTACGATTTCCCGTCTAACTACGACTCAGCAGGTGCACTGCTTATTTCTTATGGTCGTGGTTGGAAAAAAGTTCTGGGAACAATGGAACGTGCTCTTAACGAATACTCCATTGGAGGCGTTAAAACGACCATCCCGTTCTTTAAACAGGTTATCCGTCACCCTAAGTTCAGACAGGGCGATTTTACTACCAACTTTATTGGTAATACTCCTGAGCTGCTTTGCTACACAGACCTTGCTCCTGAAGCAGAGCGTATCTCCAAATTGATTGCAGACATTTCTGCAAAGGGTTTCAACCCGCATGTTCAGCTTGGCGACTACCGTTCCAAAGATACACCACGTATCGGCGAGTTCAACCCCGTATTGCCTAACATTAAGCTTCCAGTTCTAAAGGCAGCACCTGCATACCCACAGGGTGATCGCAAGGCTCTGTTGGATTTTGTGCGTGATTCAGACTACGTACATTTCTGTGACACCACTCCGCGTGACATAACACAGTCCAACAGTGGTAACCGATTCCGTCTTGCAGAAGACAAAATTATTGGTCCGTACCTTGATAACTGTGGATTCTTCTCTATTGAAAACGGTGGCGGTGCACATTTCCATGTAGCAATGCTTGCAAACATGACCTACCCGTTCACCGAAGCCAAAGAGTGGAATCAGTTTGCTCCTAAGACTCTTAAGCAAATACTTATTCGTTCAACTAACGTTCTTGGCTACAAACCGCAGCCGAAGAACCTTATGAGAGCAACTGGTGAGATGATTTGTGACCACTACGATGTTATCAGATGCTTCGACTTCCTGAACCATGTAGAAAACATGCGTCCTTTTGCAGAAGTAGCTCTTAACCGTAACGAAGTTGTCTTTGAACCAGCCATATCTCTTTCATGGGCAAAAGGCTTTGATGTTAAACACTACCTGCAAGTAACTGAAGCAATTCTTTCTATGGTTGCAGATGTAGCAGGTGTTAGCACTAGAAAAGCCTCTGAGCTGATCATTCTCGGCCTTAAAGACATGGCGGGCGTTTGTCCTCCACGCTTTATGACCGAACTTGTGACTGCAATCCGCAAACAATGGCCTTCCCTTGTTACCCATTACCACAGACATTACACTGACGGTCTTTTTGTTCCGACAGTTGGTGCTGCTGCAAAAGCCGGAGCACACATTGTTGATACCGGTATTGGTGCCGCAGTTCGCTGGTATGGACAAGGCGAAGTACTCTCTACAGCGGCGTACATGGAAGATGAGCTTGGACTTAAAACCAATCTTAATAAAGAGATGATCCGTGAATGTAACTTTGCACTCAAACAGATCATGCCATATTACGACAAATACACTGCACCGTTCTTCCAGGGAATTGACCATGATGTTGTACAGCATGCGATGCCTGGTGGTGCGACTTCGTCCTCACAAGAAGGCGCATTGAAGCAAGGTTACATCAAGCTTCTTCCTTACATGCTCAAATTCCTCGCAAGCACACGCAAAGTTGTACGTTACCATGACGTAACTCCTGGTTCCCAGATCACTTGGAACACTGCATTTCTTGCTGTAACCAACGCATACAAACGTGGTGGCGAAGAAGAAGTTCGCTACTTGTTGGAAGTGCTTGAATACGTTACCAAGTTCTCAGAGCATGAATTAAGTGAAGAGATGAAAGAAGCGCGTCTTGCTATCTATCAGGATAGTAACGATGCATTCCGAGATCTGCTTCTCGGCAAGTTTGGTAAACTTCCGCTTGGCTTCCCGGCAGACTGGGTATACCAGAGTGCATTCGGAATAGAGTGGAAGCAAGCTATTGCAAACCGTACAGAGGTATCTCCATTGACTACACTGGAAGATATTAATCTTGCTGCAGAAGAAGTCGATTTCATTAATCAGGTTCGTCGTAAGCCGACTGAAGAGGAATTCATTATGTTCCTCAACCATCCAGCAGACGCACTCAAGACTGTCAATTTCAAACGCGACTTCGGCAACCCGAACAATATACCGCTCGATGTTTGGTTTGAAGGTCTTGAGACCGGTAGAGAACTGCACTTTGTGGACGATAACGCAAAGCCGCACTCAATGACAATTTTGCACATTTCTGACCCTGCCAAAAATGGTAAATGTGTTGTGCGTTATGTTCTCGACTCTGATATAATGAGTTATGATGTTCAGGTGGCAACACCACATGAAGAGGAAAACGCAGGAAGCGAAAAAGCTGATCCAAGCAATCCACTTCACATAGCTGCACCATCAAATGGTGACTTGTGGGTAATGTATGTTAACCCAGGTGATGTAGTTAAAAAGGGTGAAGAACTCTTCAACGTTTCGATTATGAAACAGGAAAAAGCAGTACTCAGCCCCGCTGACGCTATGGTCAAGCGCGTTCTGATAACTGCTGACTACAAAGAAACCAAATTGATGGTTCCGGTAAAAGAGGGCGACCTGCTTATTGAGCTTGGTCCAATCCCACGCCGTTGCAGCAATGAGGCTTGCCAGAAGCCGCTCTCCATAGAAGGTATGGCATTCTGCCACTTCTGTGGTGAAAAACTGGAAGCGTAGATGGGTCTCATGCTTCGGCATGAGTAAGGATTAGAGAGTATGGAGAGTCCCGAATGGGACTCTCCATTAAATAACCACCGTGTAGGTATTGCCTATAAAAAAAGTTGTTTATAAAAATCTAATTCTAACGATGGGCGTAGAGTTTTACTCTATAAGTTATAGTTTCCGGTTTTTAAAGTGATAAGTCCTTCCAGGAGGAAAGACTGATGGCCAAGAAAAAGGCTGACGATTCCAAGAGTGTTAAAGCACAAGCGACTAAGATTGAAGAACTTCAGAAAAAAATGGTTCTTACTGGTGAAGACATTGTAGCCATTGGCGAAGTAGCTGAGCTACTTGTTGGTGGTAAAAACTACAACACCGCTATTATTAGTCAGGTTGACGGTATTCGGGCTCCGCAATTTCGTGCAATCTCTTCAATGGCCTTCCACCAGCTCATGGATGATACAAAAGTGAACGCTTCACTTGTTCGCTCCATGGTTGATAAAGAGTATAACCGAATTGACTGGAATGACCCTGAGATCAACAAAGATCCTGAGTTTTTGCAGAAGTTTGTACGTAATATCGCTAAAGAGATTCGTGCAGAAGCAGAAGCAGAAGGTACTCAGAATACTCTTAAAACCAGAACATTTGTAAACAACGTTGTTGAAGGTTTTGCAACTTCCCCGGAAGGTATTGACCAGCTTCGTAAACGTTCAGTGTTGGTTCAGGCAGGCATCCTCTCTGTAGTGTTGCCTGACAGTGTAACCGGTTGCGTACGTGATGCGTACAACGCTATTTGTAAAGAAGCAGGCCTTGAAGACGTTCCTGTAGCAGTTCGTTCATCCGCAGCTGGCGAAGATTCTTGTAAAAAAGCATTCGCTGGTCTTCAGGATACCTACTTGAACATCGTTGGCGAAAACAGGTGTATAGAAGCATACCATTGGGATTGTGCATCTGCGTATAACCTTCGTTCAATGACCTACCGTCGTGAAGCTATTTTGGATGCGATGGCACGTGCAGAAGCTACCGGCGATGAATCTATTGCGATTAAAGCAAAAGAAGAATGGGCCATTGAAAATACCTCCCTCTCTGTTGTAATTATGCGTATGATTAATCCTGTTATTTCCGGTACTGCATTCTCTGCTGATACTGCAACAGGTTGTCGTGGCACAGACAGAAAAGATCTCGTTTCCATTGATGCTAGCTACGGTCTCGGCGAGGCAGTAGTAGGCGGCATGGTAACCCCTGATAAATTCTACGTGTTCCAGCGTGACGATAAACAAGAAGTTGTTATTCGTCAGATGGGCTGCAAAGATAAAAAAATTGTCTACGAAGAAAAGGGCGGCACCAAAATGGTGGATGTTCCTGATCTTGAAGCATTCCGCTGGTCACTTTCCCTTGCACAAGCAGAAGAAGTCGCGCGCGGCGTTCGTAGCATATCCATTGCCTACGGCGGCATGATCATGGATACAGAATTCTGTATTGATGATGCTGACAGGCTTTGGTTTGTACAGGCTCGTCCTGAAACCCGCTGGAACGAAGAATTCGATCTTCATCCAGACACTATTTTCATGCGCCGCCTCGAGGTGGATGAAAAAGCGGCTGCCAATGCAGAAGTTATCCTCGAAGGTAACGGCGCATCCCGCGGTGCTGGTCAGGGACGTGTAAAATATCTCCGTTCTGCACTCGAACTGAACAAAATTATCAAAGGTGACATTCTCGCAGCAGAACGTACCGACCCAGATATGGTTCCGGGAATGCGCATTGCTTCTTCCATTCTTGCAGATGTTGGCGGTGACACCAGTCACGCAGCTATCACCTCTCGTGAACTTGGCATTCCAGCAATCATCGGTATTCAGCGCCTTGAAGTTCTTCGCAACCTTAATGGCGAAGAGATCACAGTTGATGGTACTCGCGGCAAGGTATATCGCGGCCTTCTTCCTCTTAAAGAGGTTGGTGGCGAAATGAATCTTGCAAAGCTCCCTGAAACTAAAACCAAAGTTGGTCTTATTCTTGCCGACGTTGGGCAATCACTTTTCCTTTCACGACTCAGAAATGTAACCGATTTTGAAGTTGGTCTGCTTCGCGCAGAATTCATGCTTGGTAACATTTCCATCCACCCAAAAGCACTCGAAGCTTACGATTCCGGCGAACTTGAAAGAGTAGTAGCTAAAAAAGTTCACGAACTTGAAAGCCAACTAACAAAAGTTCTTCGTGACCAGCTCGCCTTGGGTATTGTTGGCGTTGACTTCAATCTTCGTGAATACGTAGGCCACTTAACTGGTCTTTCCGAAGAAATTGAAAAGCTTACTGAAAATGAACAGCCACGCGGCACTGACGAAGTACTTGCTGTACACCGTCGTATGCGTGAACTTGACCATAAGCTTGATGCATACATGGAAACAGCTACTCGTCGATTTGACGTCCTCAAGACTTCTGAAAATCTTGAAGATCACGTCTCCGCTGTTATGGGTTTCTCTGATGAGTTGATGAAACTCACCGGTACTGATCCAGAAAGCACTCGTCGCAAAGCAGAGATTGATGCATCCATCAAAGCATTTACTGCAAAAGCTGCTAATGATCCTGTTGTTATGGACGTAATCCATAAAGTAACACAGGTACGTGTAGAAGTAGCTCTTACTTCCGGCTTGGAAAAAGAAATCCGTGATATGCGTAGCATTCCAGAAAACATTCGCACGATTATTAAATCTCGCGGCTACCGTTCTGGTAAAGAGCATTACGTACAGACCCTTGCACAGGGACTCGCACTGTTCGCTATGGCATTCTACGGAAAAGACATTATCTACAGAACCACCGACTTTAAATCTAACGAGTACCGCAACCTTCTTGGTGGCTCCTTGTTCGAACACTTCGAAGACAACCCGATGCTTGGCTATCGTGGTGTTTCCCGTAATCTTCATGATTGGGAAATCGAAGCATTCAAACTTTCTCGTGGCGTATACGGTGGGACTAACCTGCAGATTATGCTTCCGTTTGTTCGTACACTTGAAGAAGGTAGAGCAATGCGTCGCTACCTCGAGCAAGTGCACAAACTTAAACGTGGTGAAGATGGCCTCAAAATCATCCTCATGTCTGAAATTCCAAGTAACGCTATTCTCGCAAAACAGTTTATTCAGGAATTTGATGGCTTCTCCATCGGTTCCAACGATATGACGCAGATGGTTCTGGCAACAGACCGCGATAACGCAAGTCTCTCACACATCTACGATGAAGAAGATCCTGCTGTTGTTTGGGCAATTCTTTGCACCATCTTCACTGGTCAGAAGTACGGTAAAAAAGTTGGTTTCTGCGGTCAGGGTGTTTCTAACAGCACCGTGCTTCGTGGTCTTGTTGCAATTGCTGGGATTGTATCTGCATCAGTAGTGCCTGATACATACTACCAGACCAAAATTGACATGGCAGAAGTAGAGCAGGAAAACATTAAAACCGAACAGCTTGGTCAGTGGCTTGGCGACAAGTACCTTGAAAAAATTCGTGTTCTGTTAAATGAAAATGGATACGGACACATTCTCAAGAAGTACAAAAACGCTCAAGACATTCTCGATTGGTACGAAGGCGAAATTGCTCGTTTACATGAGCAGCTTCGTGAATCCATCGAAACACCAAAAGAAAAATTCTACCGTCAGGAACTGGAGCAATTCCGTGCTAAGTTCCACAAGCCTGTAATTTATGCAGGTTGGGACTGGAAAGAAACCGTTCTTGATGCCCTCCATCAGGCTGGCTTCGCTAACTTTGAAGAGCAGTCTGTTGCTCTTGAAGCACAGCGCAAGAAAAAATGGTAGAGCAAGAATTGATTAAGTAAAGTATGTAGGGGACGTATGCAGTAGCATACGTCCCTTTTCATTTTGAACTATAAACGAAATCGCACCGTAGATAGAAAATACTAACACGCCTCTTAACTTTTTATAAAAACACCTAGCGCACCAAATACCAAGCTTTGGAACAGTCCATTGTGTCAATTATTCCAATTTCAAGCATCACAGGGTCTTCTAGACGCTACAGAATTAGATAAAATTTTGCATTTTTCTTCAAAAAAAACTTGCAAAACGCATAACCGCACACAATTACACCCTAAAGACACTTCGCATCTACCTAGCGTGTTATACTAATTATTTTTTATAGATCCCTAAAATTAATTTTTATCACACTTTTTTTTAACCACTTTTTCCTCATTCGTAGTTCGTTGAGTATAAGAAATTCGCTATTGGATACTATGTCGACTCCAAACTACTTAATTTCATACTCGAGCCAGAGTTAGTGTTCTACCTTCGGGTTGAGAAGCAATACTGCCAACCAAGAAGCTCCCCCCTCATTGCCCTTAGTTGCCTTTCGTATCGAACAATCAGAACTAGGCGTAAGCTTCCCATAAAAAGACACAAGTCAAAAATAGAGTTTTCTGGCATAACGCAGTCAGGAGATATCTATGAAGAAATCACGATTTACTGAAACTCAGATTATTGCGATTTTGAAAGAAGGCGAAGCCGGCAGCAAAGTCAAAGACATTTGCCGCAGTCATGGAATTTCAGATGCCACCTATTACAACTAGAAATCTAAGTATGGTGGCATGCAGGCTTCGGATCTGAAACGGATGAAAGATATGGAGCACGAGCTGTCGCAATTTAAACGAATGTATGCTGATATCGCGCTCGAAAATCGTGCTTTGAAGGATCTCATCGAAAAAAAGCTTTAGCGCCGTCCCGCAGACGTGAAGCAGTTCTATTTCTTGTTGCTGAGCACAAGCTGTCGATTTCTCGAGGCTGTGCTTGTATGGGCTTGTCGCGGACGGCGTATTATCGGTTCCCACAGATCCGCTCAGATGAGGATGTCATTAATGCCCTCAATGAGTTGGTAGCCAAGCACCCTCGCTGGGGATTTTGGAAATGCTTTCGTGCGCTACGTCGTGTTCATTCATGGAATCATAAAAAGGTGTATCGAGTTTACTGCAACCTTCGTCTGAATCAAAAGCGCAGAGCGAAGAAACGGCTTCCTAAGCGAATTAAACAGCCTCTGCTAACTCCGATCCAACCTAACCAGACATGGTCTGCAGATTTTATGAGTGATTCTCTTTATGCAGGGAAACGGTTCAGAACTTTCAATGTGATTGATGATTTTAATCGCGAGCTTTTACATATTGAAATTGATACTTCAATAACAGGAAGGCGGTTAATACGCGTGTTTGAGCGGCTCCGCTATGAAAGAGGATTACCGAACACTCTGCGTACAGATAACGGGCCGGAATTTCTTTCAGGAGAGTTTGTCGCGTGGGCTGAATCTGTTGGAATGCATATTCAGTACATCCAACCCGGTAAGCCAAATCAGAATGCGTACATTGAACGGTTTAACAAAACCTATAGAACGGAAGTCCTGAATTTGTATCTCTTCCGTAACCTCACCGAGGTTCGAGAGATCACTTACTGGTGGAAGCTAACTTACAATGAGGAGCGACCACACGACGCCCTTGATGGGCTTACCCCATCAGAATTTTTATCGATTAACGCTGAAAACTCTAATTTCGAACTGTCAGCTTGACGGGGAAGCTTACGTAGGGAGTAAAAAAAAAGTGAGCCCGTTATATACGAACTCACTTGATTATTTCTTGCTTTCCGCTGCAAAGCAACGTAGCAAAATTTGAGCAAAGCCTTAACAGCCGCTACTTTTTCTTCTTTTTCTTTTTAGAGAGAGGAGCTTTTTTTGTCTTTGCTTTAGGTTTAGCATTCTCACGTTTCTCAGCTCGAGCAACACGTTGTGCTTTTTTCTCTGCTCTAACTTTTTTTACTTCTTCATCAATTCGGGTAAACTCTTCTGGATCCATTGCATGTTCTGCAAAGGCATGCCAGATTTTATCGAGGCCTAAGCCTGAAGAAGCAGAAGAAACAATTGGCCTAATTCCACCAAGAATTTTTGCCCATTCGTTTTGTTTTGCATCACGTTCACGTTGCTTACATTTATCACATTTAGTGAGAATCGGAATAAGCGGCAGATCAATCTGTCTAGCATAGCTAGTCAGTTCAATATCAATCTGCTGTGGCGGAACACGACTATCGATGAGAACAGCTAGAGCTTTAAGCCCCGGTGTAGAAATTAAATATTGGTTAATCAGCTCCGCCCATTTCTGGCGGTCAGCTTTAGATACTTTTGCATAGCCATACCCTGGCAGGTCTACTAAGTAATATTGCCAAGGTTCAACCTTATAAAAGTTGATAGATTGGGTTTTACCAGGTGTAGAACTAATACGCGCAAGATTTTTACGTCCTGCTAACGCATTGATAAGAGACGACTTGCCAACGTTGGAACGTCCAGCAAGAGCAATTTGCGGTAGATCGACTTCCTGGAGTTGCTCAAGCGTATATATTGTGTCTTCTAAAATAAGATTTGGTTGCATGAGAGGCCTTTGGTAATAGTTAGTAAAGGCAACGCCAAGCTTGACAACAAGCTGCGCTTTGGAAAATATTACCCGTTTGTTTCCACCATTCCTAATGGTATAAAAGCAATGTGTAAAGACAAAGGGAGTACGCATGGCCGGTTACAACATATTGATCCTTAATGGTCCAAATCTGGGAGCACTAGGAAAAAGACAGCCGGAAATTTATGGCAATAACACCATGGATATTTTACCCGAACTTGTACAACAAGTACTCGGAGAAAATTACCAAAGCGTTTCTCTCGAATTTTATCAAAATAATTCGGAAGGCAAACTGATTGATAGAATTGAGAAGGCGAGAGAAGAGGGTATCGATGGCATCGTATTCAATGCCGGTGCATATACTCATACAAGCCTTGCTTTAGCAGATTGCCTTGCTTGGATTGAATTGCCGGTGGTGGAGGTACATTTAAGTAATGTGCTTGCCCGCTCCGAACCAATGCGGCAAAAAAGTTTTATTGGTCGTCACGTCATTGGTGTTATTGCAGGTTTCGGCATGATGAGTTACGCACTAGCCGTGCAGTCACTGTTTCAGCACCTTAAAGATTAGAATTTAATTTTCCGATCATCTTATCGGAACTACTTGGAGGAATACATGTTCTCAACCACCGATTTTAAACGTGGTCTCAAAATCCTTTTGGACAACACTCCTTTCGAAATTGTTGAATTTCAGCATTTTAAACCGGGCAAAGGCGGCGCAATGATCCGCACCAAGCTGCGCAACCTTCTTACTGGTCGCGTAGTTGATAAAACGTTTCGTTCCGGTGAAAAAGTTGGTCGTCCAGATATCGAACATGCAGCTATGCAGTACCTCTACATGGAAGGCAACAACCTTGTTCTGATGGATCTTGGTTCATATGAACAACATTACATGAGTTCTGACAACTCCGATGGAGCAGAAAACTTCCTTAAAGATGGTCAGGAAGTAAAAGTAATGCTCTACAATGGCGACCCACTCATCCTTGAACTTCCTGCTTCACTCGTATTTGAAGTTACTCATACCGAACCAGGTGCAAAAGGTGATACAGTTTCCAACGTAACTAAACCAGCTACCATCGAAACTGGTCTGGAAGTAAACGTTCCATTGTTTATCAACATTGGTGATAAAATCAAAATTGATACTCGCACTCGTGAGTACCTTGGTCGCGAAAACTCTTAAGTTCGCTTATCAACTGTAGAAAAAGAACGCACTTCATATGAAGTGCGTTTTTTTTTATGCTATTTTACAAATGAAAAATATTGTTCATATCAACACATTGAAAAATATGCTGTTGATTGCATTCAGTAATATGACTACAGTACACCAAGGTTATCAGATTCTAGACAAACTAGCAGGTTAGAACGTCTACTTATATCTGATATGTGTTGATCATTTTCTGCTATTAATTGGAAGCACTCCTACTGGAGGATAGTATTAAGAATACGCAACGTATAACTCGCGAACTTTTTTCATTATTCATCACGTTCTGGGGCATCTTGCTCACTATCAGCCTAGTGACATTCAGTCAGGCTGACCCAAGCCTCAACCATATCGTAAGTTCGCCTAAATCTATTCATAACGCTGCAGGACTTTTTGGAGCATATCTATCCGGACTTCTTGTCGATATGTTTGGTCTAGCCTCGTACCTTTTAGCTCTGGGGTTTCTTGCTTCTGGCATCCGCTGTTTTTTTGCTAAAATATGCATGGAATGGTGGCGCTGGCTTGGCTTAGCGTTATTTGGCATCAGCATTAGCTCGTTAAGCTCCGCAGTTCCCTTGACTATTGGAGAAATCCACGGCGGTGGCTTGCTGGGCGACGTATTATTTGGTGTTAATTGGTATTACCTACGACCAATCGGCAGCACATTACTTTGGATTTTCATAACATTAAGTTCAGTGCAACTTATTATGGGTGGCACGTGGGCAGGCATGTTCGCATGGCTTAAAGACCATATTGGTAGTGTAAAAAAACCGCTGCTCAAAAAATCCATCACAACCAAGAAAAAAACAAAGATTAAAAAATCAGCAGAAATCAGCAAAGAGAAGAAAGCTCGACGTTCACTCTTCAGTAAAAAAGCTGAAGAAGCAGACACTACTTTGCCAGCACTCGACATTCCAAATAACTCAATTGAACCTGAGATCTGGGACGAAATTGCTTCAATGGATGCTATTCCTGCAGAATTTAACTCCGTCATTATTGATGAGCCAGTAAAGAGCGGCGATGAAGTATCATTGACAGGCGAGAGTAACCCATTCGAAGGTGAGCTTGATTTTCCTGAAGTAAAGAGGGCGAGTAGTAAGAAAAGTAAAAAAGTTTCTTTACCAATACTCGATTTGTTCAGTAGCAGCGACGACGACATTGAAACAACCCCACGGGAAGTTCTTGAGACAAAAGGGCGCCTAGTAATGGAATGCCTTGAAGACTTCAATGTACAAGGTGAACTTCAGCGAATTACACCAGGACCAATTGTTACCATGTTTGAGGTTAAGCCTGCACCTGGTGTTAAAGTTAGTAAAATTGCAAACTTATCTAACGACATAGCAATGGCATTAAGCGCTGTTGCAGTAAGAATTCAGGCACCAATCCCTGGAAAAGACTCCGTAGGTATAGAAATACCAAACGAAATCAGAGAGTTAGTATCATTAAAAGAACTCTTTGCATCGGATTCATTTGTCCGTTCCAAAGACCCACTTACCCTTGCAATTGGTAAAGACATCTCAGGTATTCCTTTCTCTGCTGACTTAGCCAAAATGCCGCACTTACTTGTCGCGGGTGCTACGGGGCAGGGTAAAAGTGTATTCATTAACTCAGTATTGATGAGCTTACTGTTCAAAACAACTCCAGACTCGTTACAGTTATTACTTATAGATCCAAAGCGTATTGAACTTGCAGTTTATGCAGACTTGCCTCATTTGGTACATCCTGTTGTTACCGATATGTCGCAAGCAAAAAATGCGTTGGACTGGGCAGTACATGAAATGGATAGACGTTACGAAGCTATGTCCCGTATGGGGGTTCGTAACGTTATTAGTTACAATTCTAAGTTAAAACAAATGGGTGATGAAAAACCAGAAAACCTTGCCGATCTTCAGCCGATTCCATATCTAGTTATCATCATTGATGAACTGGCAGACCTCATGCTTACAGCGGCAAAAGAAGTTGAAATCAGCATTGTTCGACTTGCTCAACTTGCTCGAGCTGCAGGTATCCACCTCATTCTTGCAACCCAGCGTCCAAGTGTTGATGTTGTAACAGGTTTGATCAAAGCAAACTTCCCATGCCGAATCTCTTTTCAAGTTACCGGCAAACACGACTCGCGAACTATTCTCGATACCGTCGGAGCAGAGCACTTACTCGGAAAAGGTGATATGCTGTTCAAACCAGGCGGAGGAAGAATCACCCGAATGCACGGTGCATTTGTAAGTGATGACGACGTAGTCTCTGTCGTGTCACACTGGAAAAAACAACTTCCACCTTCGTACAAAGTTGATTTTGTAGAATGGGCAACGGAAGGAACCGGTAACGTCTCCGGGTCAATGAATGGCGGTGCTAGCGAAAACTATGGCACAACAGATGACCCATTATATGGAGAGTGTGTGGCTTTTGTTATTGAAAATGGCAAGGCATCCATCTCTCTTATCCAGCGAAGGTTCCGAATTGGTTTTAACAAAGCAGCACGTTTTGTTGAACAAATGGAGCAGGATGGTGTTGTCGGACCAGCAGATGGTAGCAAGCCACGTACAGTGCTTGCAAAAAAAGAGCAACCAACCGGATAGATATAGGACACAATATGAATCGCATTATCACAGCTAGCTTGCTAATGGTTTGTCTTTTTTTTGTAAATACAGGAACTGCTAACGCAGGGCTTGAATCTCTTACAAAGTCATACGGAAAAGCTCAAACAGTTACAGCTGACTTTGTGCAAACCCTTATTCATAAAGATAGTGGCGGCAAAGACGTTCGAACTGGCAATTTTGTTATCAAGCGTCCTCAGTTGGTTCGTTGGGTAACAAACAAGCCGTTTAACGAATTGCTCATCGTAAATAAAGATGCTGTCTGGAATTATCTTAAAGATGAAGAAGTTGTATACAAATATCCACGCGAACTTGCAGATGAAAGCCAAAATGCATTACGCTTTTTGCTTGGAGACGCAAATGTAGACAACGACTTTTACGTTGAAGATGGAGAAACAAAAGGGAATTACCTCCTTTTCCCTAAAGAACCCACAGCAAATCTTACCGAAGCAGAAATTTGGATAAATGAAACTTCTGGGATAATCTCACGACTCCGTATTGTTGACTTCTATGGAAACATCAATGATATCACATTCAAAAATGTTCAATTCGACAAATCAGTTGATGATCTAATATTCAACTTTACCCCGCCCGCAGGTGTGGATGTAGAAGATAATACTAAGAAATAAAAAAAAGCGAGTGGAATTTCCACTCGCTTTTTTATTTTTTATGTAGCCACCACTAGCTGCTTAAGCCAGTAGCCTTATAGAGCTCGGCAAGTTCTTCTGGGGTCAACTCGCGACTTTCACCTTTATCGAGTTCACCAATCTGAATTGGCCCAATCTTCACTCGATGCAAGTTAAGAATAGTCAGCTCAACATCACGGAACATGCGACGAATCTGGCGGTTAATCCCCTGAGTCAATACCATCTCGACTCGAGTATTACCTTCATCATGTGCAAGAATTTTACATTCAACCGGAGCAAGCTTTTCGCCTTCTTCTAAGGTCATGCCTCTACGGAATTTTTCCAAAACTTCTTCTGGAACATCACCGCGAACACGTACACGATAAACTTTAGTCTGGTGCCATTTAGGATGAGTAAGTCTATGAGTCAACTCGCCATCGTTGGTCAACAGAAGAAGACCAGTTGAGAAAAAGTCGAGTCGTCCTACCGGAAAAATACGCTTCTCTTTAAACTCTTCTGGAAGAATATCCAAAACAGTAGGGCGGCCTTCCGGATCGTTCGCAGTACAAACAGTCTGAACAGGCTTATGAAGAAGAACGTACAACGGTTCAGCTTTTTCAGTATTAAACACAACGCGTTCAGCATTTACTTCCAGCACATCAGAAATTGGGATAAGTTTCAAGCCCGGTTCTTCAACTTTTACGCCGTTAACAAAGACTACACCTTGAGCAATCAGATCATCAGCTGCACGACGGGAGCAAATACCGGCAAACGCCAAAGCTTTATTGATACGCAAAGGCTCATTCAGGTTTGGTACACTTGGCTTTGCAGGTACAAATGGCTTTTTCTCTGGACGTGGAGGACGATTCTCTGCTGGTTTGCCCTTAGCTTCAGGACGATTGTTACGAGGAGCACCTTCTGCACTTGCATCGTAACGCATAGGGCGTTTGCCAAATGCTTCGTTACCATCACGTTTGCCTTCCTGTGGACGACTAGGGCGATCATTACGCCCGCGGCTTTCAAATCTACGATTACCAGAGTCACGCCTGTCACTTCTTTCTGAAAAAGGACGACCTGAATCTCGGCGATCAGAAGATTCAAAACGGCCACGGTTATCACGACCACCACGAAAATCTTCACGGCGATTATCACGCTGGCGGTCTCCGCCACGGAAATCACGATCGGAACGACGGGAGTCAGAACGGTCGGAACGATCAAAACCATTACGGTTAGCTTCGCTACGTTCTACCGGACGTCCTCTGAAACCATCACGCTGTGGACGACTATCTGATCCAGACTGTTCACCACGCTCACCACGATTCCAAGAGTCATTACGACCACGAATTTCACCGCGGTTTTCACCACGATTGCGAGAATCGAAACGATCACGGTTGTCACGGCCACCACGAGAATCTTCACGACGATTATCACGCTGACGGTCTTCGCCACGGAAATCACGATCAGAACGACGGGAATCAGAACGATCGGAGCGATCAAAACCATTACGGTTACCTTCACTACGTTCTACCGGACGTCCTCTGAAACCATCACGCTGTGGACGACTATCTGATCCAGACTGTTCACCACGTTCGCCACGATTCCAAGAGTCATTACGACCACGACTTTCAGCGCGGCTTTCACCACGATCACGAGATTCGAAACGACCACGGTTATCACGGCCACCACGAGAATCCTCACGACTATTATCACGCTGGCGGTCTCCGCCACGGAAATCGCGATCAGAATGAGGAGCAGGACTACGATTCTCATCGCGTTCTACTGGACGCCCCTTAAAACCATCACGTTGTGGGCGACGGTCTGAGCCGGTCTGTTCTTCACGATCCTTACGGCTCCATGAGCCATTACGAGTGCGACTTTCGCCACGATCATTACGGCCACGGCTATCAGCACGCCCACGAGAATCGGAACGTCCTTGACTGTCGCGACCACCTTGACGGTAGTTATCTCTACCAGATGGTGAACGGCTAGGTAAGTCATTAAAAGTGTTACGTTTACCTTCGCCATCACCATCATCAATAGGGCGGCCTTGATATTTGCCTTTACTATCGAAGTAGGAACGTTCGCTACGCTTTTGAGGGGTACGCTCGTCATCACGACGATCTGCAGTTTTGCCTGATTGGTTACGTTCGGAACGATCACCAAAGCCAGTCCGACTATCACGTCGGTCTTCAGTCTCTTGAGACGAAATTTCTTTATTTTGTTCTGACATATATTATGGTCGTATAACTTTTGCAGCTACCTGCATGCTGGTTACGATGTCCAGCATATTTGTAGTTTCGCCCACAGCTTTTTTTTCTAGCATGGAAAAATGTTCAAGACATGTTCCACAAACCAAAAGATCTACTCCAGTGGCTTCGAGGGCTTTTAATTCATCCAAAACATGGCTATCCTCTGTTGCGAGGGTAACAGCACCATTGACCATTACAATACGCCACAAAGACTTGCCAAGTTCTGGCAACGTCGCTAAGAAGTTCTTCATTAACTTAGCACCAAGTACGTCATCCCCTCGGCCAATAGTGGCAGAAGAAATAAAAACGCATATACTACTGTCTACCGAAGCCAAATCGTCGTCAGTAAGAATTTCACACATATCAGTGTCTGTGGCAGTAGCCAAGATTCGCCAACCGCCTTCCATTTGGTCAGATTTTGCGGAATATCCCTTTACAGAAAGGAACCGTACTACGTTATCTTTTGCTGCATCATTATCTACTAATATAGTAAAAACAGATGGAGCTTCTTGTTCGATCAAATTTTTGCACTGGATGACAGGCTGAGGACAGGACAGGGAAAGACAATTTAATTCAATTTTACTCATTGCGAGCCTCCTCATACTAGTAGATACGCAGACTCGCAAGTCGTCAAATCGAAAAAAGCAATATAGTTTTAAAAAAACCATCGAATATTTAAATACGAGCCTTTCGTGGAGAAACCCAACTCATGGCAAAACGTAAAAAACTGCCTAAAAACAGCGGTAAACTTCTAAAACGCACACTACGCTATTTTGCGCCTTACAAAGCATCCATCGCAATCTCGCTTATTGCTATGGCAGTTGTAGCAGCAACAACAGGGGCATCCGCGTACCTAATCAAACCAGCACTGGATGACATTTTCATCAATAAAAACAGTGACTATTTAATGATCATTCCTTTTGCTTACTTCATTCTTGTTCTTGCAAAAGGATCAGGGCGGTATGCACAGAACTACTTTATGACCTACTGTGGTCTCAAGGTACTTGAACAGTTGCGTAATGAGTTATTTGATAAAATCATCTGCTTACCCCTTAAGTTCTACGAAGAACAGCAGGTGGGCATGCTCATGTCGCGTGTTGTCAACGATGTTGCCGAAATTCGGGGCAGCCTTCCAGCCGTTGTTAAAGGAACACGTCAATTCCTTACAATGATTGCTTTGCTGTTCGTTGTTTTCTATCAGGATGCATATCTCGCAACTTGGGCAGTACTTGTTTTGCCGCTTGCTTTATTTCCGTTTATTCATTTTGGAAGAAAACTACGTAAGCTTGGCAAAAAGAACCAGATTCTCATTTCCGCAATGACCGTTTTCCTTCAAGAAAAATTCAGTGGTATTCGAGTTGTTAAAGCATTTGCCAATGAAGAGGGCGAGAAGGCTGATTTTCGAATTGAGAACAGCCGTATTGCCAAGCTTGCCCTTAAACAAACCGTTGTTGGACAGATGTCCTCACCAATCATGGAGCTTATCGGAGCCCTCGGTATTGGTTTAGTTATCTGGTACGGTGGTTCACAGGTAATCGCTGGTGAGCAGACTGCTGGTACATTCTTCTCATTCGTTGCAGCACTCGTTATGTTGTATGATCCGGTCAAAGAGCTCACCTCTGCAAACAACTCACTTCAAAAAGCACTTGCTGGTGCAGAACGTGTTTTTGAAATTCTAGATTCTCCAGATATCAACGTCGAGCAAGATGGCTCACAACTACTTGAAGGAGTACATGAAGTTTCCTTCGATAATGTAACATTTAGCTATGATTCGAACGGTCAGCCCGCACTTAAAGATATTGATATTCATATTAAGGAAGGGGAAAAAGTTGCAATTGTCGGCCCAAGTGGTGCCGGTAAAACAACTTTTGTAAATCTTGTGCCTCGTTTTTATGAGCAGCAAGAAGGGCGAGTTCTTATAAATGGCATTGATTCCCGAAGCCTTACACTCAAATCGTTACGCAAAAATGTAGCAATCGTATCTCAGGATGCTTTCCTGTTTGATACAACAATTGCTGACAACATCGCATACTCTTCAGAAGGATGCAGTAAAGAAGCAATTGAAGAAGCAGCTAAGGCAGCCTTCGCGCACGAATTTATCTGTGAATTTCCAGATGGATACGACACTATCGTAGGTGAGCGTGGCGTACGCCTTTCCGGCGGCCAAAAGCAACGCCTAACAATTGCCCGCGCATTATTAAAAGACGCGCCATTGCTTATTCTAGATGAAGCAACAAGTGCACTTGATTCAGAATCAGAAAAAGTAGTGCAGTTGGCGTTGGAAAACTTAATGAAGGACCGCACAAGCCTTGTGATTGCACACCGTCTTTCCACCATCATTTCTGCTGATAGAATTTTAGTTATGAAAAACGGTGAAGTTGTAGACGAAGGTACTCACGAGTCCCTGCTTTCAAACAGTCCATTATACCAGCGACTGTACACATTACAATTTGAGAGCCATGAGGAGATTGCTTAGTGAAAATTCCATTACCAATCCCCTTTATTTCCTCAACACTTTTTCAGCTATATAAAGTCTGGTGTAAGACTCTAAAATATGAAGAAGTAGGGCGCGAAAGAATAGATGAACTCTGGGATGCACAGGTTCCGATGATGGCCTGTCTGTGGCACGATGAACTGTTTCCACTCATGCATGTTCGCAGGCAGCTTGAGATAATAGCCGTTGTAAGCCAAAGTACAGATGGAGAAATCCTTGCTCAGGTTCTTGAGAAACTTGGCCTTCTCACAAGTAGAGGGTCCAGTTCCCGCGGCGGCGTAAAAGCACTGCTAAGGGTAGCAAAGACCATGAAAACATCACGTCACCTTGGCTGTATTACGGTTGATGGGCCAAGAGGGCCTCGCCATGAAGCCAAAGAAGGTGCAGTGTTTATTGCCCACAGAAGCAAAGCGAAGGTTCTTCCTGTACGAATAGCTATGTCCAATTCGTATGTTTTCAAAAAAGCATGGGACAAATTCCAAGTGCCATTACCTTTCTCAAAAGTTAAAATCATCTTTGGCGAACCTTATGACTTGGCAGAAGGGAGTCTTAACGAAGAATATCTTGAAAAAGAACGTAAGCACTTAGAAGATAAACTTAAAGCCCTACTTTAAGGATATGTCGTGAATCCAATATATTCAGCAATTTACACACTAGGTACCAAAATGACCGTCAACAGTTCTAAAGTACTGGGATGTGCGTTAGGTACCGTAATGTGGAATAGTCTACCAAAGCGAAGAAAGCTTGCTATCGACGCCATTCAACAGCATTTAAACGTTGAATATGAAGAGGCCGTTGTCATTGCTAAAAAAAGTTTTATGCATAACTGCCGTTCTTTTTTGGAAATATTTCTAGTTCCCAAAGTCGACAAAAACTTCATAGACGAACTCATAACACAGGGTGCAGAACATCCATTTTCTGTCTGTGTGGCAACCGATGCACCAATAATTGCCGTAACTGCGCATATGGGCGCATGGGAAATCATGGCAGGGATTCTAGGCGAAGCAGCAACCGCAACCCACAGATCTCAGCCACTGATTGTAGTTCGTACCAATAAAAATGAAAGCATAAACGAGCTCATTTTTAAACTCAGAGGCGGGCGTGGAGCTAAGATTCTCTCCCATAGAAACGCTGTGTTTGGAGTATTAAGATCGCTTAAAAAGAATGGTGTTGCTGCCTTTTTAGTCGACCACAACACCAAACGAAAAGAAGCAATTTTCACAGACTTCTTAGGTGAAACTGCTGCTGTAAATTCAGGCCCCGCATTTCTAGCCCTTAGAGGCAAAGCAGTTGTCCTGCCGGCGTTCCTTGTCCGTAATGAGGAGGGGGGGTACAAATTCATTGTTGAAAAGCCCCTTAAGACAGAAGATCTTGAGGGAACCCGAGAAGAAAAGATCCAACATATCACCCGATTCTATACAGACGCTGTTGAACGCATAGTACGTCAGTACCCAGAACAATGGTTTTGGATGCACAAGCGCTGGAAAACTCAGCCGAAGGCTGGCGATTTTATTCTTCCACGGAACGACCATAACTAAAAGAGCTCCATAGAGCGTCCCATAGTTGCCAACAAGAATGACGACTATAACCTAGATCATACGATTTATTAGAATAGTCGGTGACCATCGAATACAGAAAAAGGAAATCTTTGAAGTAACAGTTCAAAGATTTCCTTTTTTATTCAAAAAGCAGCATAGAGCCACAGCCAGACACATGCTTTTTTAACGGCCGTAGCCATATCCCTCATTTTCAATAAACAAGCCTTAAAAAGGGCATTCTGCACAAACAATAAAAAGACATTTATCGATTGTTTCACAGTTATCCACAGAGAGGCAATAATCTGTAATAATTAAGTCTTTTTTATTAAAGTTAACATAATATACATTATGAGACATAAAATATGGTGTGAAATCACACCATCCTCTCTCGCATTTTATTTCTTTTAGAGCCTATTTTTTCAAACTTCTCTCTGCGCATTTTTGAGCGCATTTTTTTTCTTCTTAACCCATTTGTTCACTTTATGATCCAAATGACTCTCTGTTGACGTGAGCATGGTCATTTCAATTTTCGGGCTTTGACTTAGAAAAATTATCTACCCGTGTTCCGTGTTGCACTCTTCAAAATGTCCCATATTCTCGAAAGCATATTATGATCAAAAAACAGCAAAAACGAACTTAATTATCGTATTCGAATCCATCAGCTACGGCTTGTCTTTTGCAAACCTTAAAAAGGTCAATGCTTCATACGAACAGAAAAAAGGTAGCCTAACTTTATTTCTAACCTTAAGCCGCAACCGTCAAAACATCTCCGTTCAGTTCCAATTTCAAAAACAACCTCCCTGAAGTGATTGCCAACTTCTACTGAACCATACCAAACTGTCGAGACTAAAAAAACCGGAAGCCCTTTAAGGCTTCCGGTTCATCTTTCTATAGCTAACTAATCAGCTGGCTCTTCTTTACTTTCTTTAGAAATCGCTCGGCCTGATTCTTCAAGACGGGCCAAGAACTTGTCTCTACATTCGTAGCTACAAAAACGATGGATGGTTTCTCCGTCACGGATACGAATGTCCTGATCAAGGGAAACAAATGCGCCACAAACTGGATCTTTTACCATATCACCAGTTGCAACTTTCTTTTCCATATCTTTTTGTTTTTTATCTGTTTTCTTCTTGTTGTCATTGGTAACAAGTTTAAAAAGCAGCCAGCCACAAACTAAAAGAACTACCCATTTAATCACGCGAGCTCTCCCTTGCGATAAATTATTGCCAGATCTGATCAGCGTCTACCTTGTATTCCAGCTTGCCGAGAACTTCAGTAAGCCCTCTACCATCTGGAAACTGCAACTGTGGTGCAATCTCTTGTAACGGAACAAGCACAAAAGCCCTTTCCGTCATTCGCGGATGCGGTACAATAAGGTCTTCCGATTCAATCACTTCATTGCCGAACAACAATACGTCCAAATCAATCACACGCGGACCGAAACGTTCTTCACGCACCCTTCCAAGCGTATTCTCAATTTCCAGTAAATTGTTCAAAAGGTCATGAGCAGTTACATACTCTGAACACGTAACAGAGACAACCTGATTTGCAAACCATGACTGGTCTTTCTTTTCTTGTGGCTCAGTACGAAAAATTGAAGAAATCTTCGCCACTGATACACCATCAAGTAAATCAATTGCAGTTATCGCGTTTGCAAGGTTTATATCTGTATCGCCCATGTTTGAGCCAAGGCAGATAAATGCAACTACAGTTTCTGAATACGAGATACCGCCTCCTCGAGACGCTCATTACCTACGGTAAGTGAGATACGGAAGTACCCTTCACCTGGGGCACCAAATCCGTTACCCGGAGTAAGCACTACGCCGGTTTCTTCAAGAACTTTGGTAACAAACGTAGATGATGTGTATCCATCAGGAACGTGAGACCAAACATAAAAAGTTGCATCTGGGATGTTGCATCTAATGCCTGCTTTATGCAGAGCATTTACAACGATATCACGGCGACCTTTATACATGTCACGAAGACCTGCAACAAATGGTGCACCATCACGTAGCGCGGAAATGCCTGCAAGCTGTACAGCCTGAAAGATTCCGGAGTCTATGTTTTCTTTAATCTTGCCAAGACCACGAACAAGCTGCTCGTTACCACAAGCCATACCTACACGCCAACCGGTCATGTTGTATGGCTTGGACAAGGAGTTAAACTCAATCGCAACATCTTTACCACCTTCTACTTGAAGAATAGAAAGAGGCTTGTTGTTATCATCGTAATAAATCTCGGTGTACGCCGCATCCGCTATAACAATAACATTGTATGCTTTTGCAAGATCAATCAGCTTTCTGTAGAACGCTTCATCCGCAGTAGCTGCAGTCGGGTTGTTCGGGTAGTTGATGAAGATAGCTTTGGCTTTTACCCAAGTTGCTTCATCGATAGCATCAAGATCTGGAAGAAAGGAATTATCTTCCAGAAGCGGTACGTACTGAACCTGACCACCTGCAAACTCGGTTGCGATACCGTATACAGGATAGTTAGGGGTACACACGAGGACGAGATCGCCCGGGTTAACGAAAGCAAGCGGGAAATGTGCAATACCTTCTTTAGAGCCAATAAGACTTACCACTTCATTGTCTGGATCAAGGTCAACATCAAAACGAGTTTTGTACCAGTCTGAAACTGCAGTACGGTACTCTTTCATGCCAACATATGAAGGATACTGGTGGTTAGCCGCGTCATCCAGCGCTGTGCGCATGGTATCAAGAACAAACTGTGGTGTAGGAGTGTCCGGATCGCCAATTCCAAGACTAATAATATCAACACCACGAGCGGCTACTTCAGCCTTAACTTTATCGATCTGTGCGAACAGATACGGTGGCACTGCGGCCAAACGGTCAGCAAGCTTGAACTCTGCCATAGCTTTGCATTCTCCTTAGGGTATATATCCCGTTACCGGTCGGGAAAAAAAGAGCTCTGCCATAAGCCCTGTTCCTTACATAGTCGTATCAAATAGCTTTTACGCTTCTGTATATACCTTGAGAATGATTATCGGTCAATGAACCAGTGCACCAGAATTCTCTTGGCCCGCGATTTTTCTACACACTAAAAGCTCTCACGGCCTGGTTAATCGGTTTTTTCTACTAATTAATATTGCGTAATTCTGCCACAAGTACTGTTAATTCAGATGCAAGGCGAGCTACATCGTTCACTGCAGTTGCTGATTCATTCATTGCTGCAGAATTTTCATTAGCCAAGCCATTAATTTGTGTTGCAGCGGCTGAAATTTGATCACTTGCCGCAGACTGCTCTCCAGCCGCTGCGGCAATCTCGCGAACTCTGTCTGCAGTAGCATTTGCCATTGAAACAATAGTATCAAGAACTTCCGCAGAATCAGCGGAAAGTCTTGTATTTTCATCAATCGCATCAGATGCAGACTCTGTAGATGCTATAGATTTTTCTGCACTAATCTGAATAGAATCAACTGCCCTGCTAACCTCGGTTGTTGCCTGCATGGTTTTTTCTGCCAATTTACGAACTTCATCAGCAACAACAGCAAATCCTCTACCGGCTTCACCGGCACGGGCTGCCTCAATGGCTGCGTTCAATGCCAGTAAGTTTGTCTGATCTGCGATGTCGTTAATAACGCTGATAATATCTCCGATGGATTCAGCATGGCCGCCCAATTCGTGCATATCATTTTTCAGTTCAACGGCATGTTCGTGCACTCGCGTAATAACAGCTCGAGCCTGTTGGACAACTTCAACTCCCTGCGTGGCGCTACCACGAGTTGATTCCGCCAAGCCAGATGCCTCATTTGCACTTTGAGCCACATCCATAACGGATGCATTCATCTGTTCCATAGCAGCAGCAACATCTGTTGTACCACGTTGCTGCGTTACCGAGAGCTTAAGAGATTCATCAACCTGCGAGGAAATTTCGGAACAGGAAGCAGTAAGCCTGTCTGTGATGACAGCAATTTTTTCGGCAGAAGCCGCAATAAGTTCATGCTGCGCCAGCAACTCATCTTCATGTTGTTTCAACTGTGTCATATCAAGGTATAAACAAAGCCCGCCAACACAAGTACCGTCTATATTATAAAGCGGGTATACGTTCGCGAGCACATGACATTGCCCGCCTTTATGGCCATTAATTGTGACTTCGAGGTTTTTAAATACCTTTCCATTTTTAATGGACTGACCAACCGCGGTTTCGCGTGTTCTATCATTGTAGAAAATCTCTCCAAGAGTACTTCCATGCTGCGATTCTGGAGTTCCGTCTATTTCTAGCATGTCTAAGCATTCTTGGTTCGTGAATAATGCTTTTTCATCTGCATCAACGAGAATATATGGGACGGGTAACCCTTTAATAACACCAAGAAGAACGCCTTTTTCACGCTTAAGCTCTTCTATTAACATCTTCACTAATCCAAAAGTTGCATCCTGTGCTGACAACTGCGGATGTGGAGCATCAAAATTGTCTTTCAAAATTTCTGCAATATATTTTTGCAACTTTTGATTGTCCGCCTCTACGTATGAGCTTGCAACATACATAGTGAAAAAGATAGCGACGACCATCAATCCAGCAATAAGAAAATAAAGTGGAATCATGCCACTTGTATTATACATAACAATACCGGATACGAGTTGAATCAGAAGTCCACTCATTGCGAGACATTGAATCTTTTTAGAATTCCACATACAATTTCTTCCTTACTGAAGGCTGATGCCGATGGCACACTTTATTATTAGAAAATAGTACTGATACAGATCAGTGTACGCAAAGAACGCCGCCACTGATGTACATAAAATTTGCACACCCATTACAACAATACGAAAACGACATACTGCAAAAGCATATGCCGTAATCTATCTGGCGCTAAATGTTGCACTCTTATCGGAGAATAGTGTAAAATCTTTACAACGTAGCTCAGGCTTATGACCTTTTACACTAACAGCGGAGATCCTATGCTGTTTCCTGTTGCCGGCATTGAAGTCCACCCCCTACTGCCCCCAGCTGTTGCTTTTGTTATTTCCTTTTTCACGTCCATGAGTGGACTGTCTGGGGCTTTTTTGCTGCTTCCGTTTCAAATGTCAGTCCTTGGCTACACCACGCCTTCTGTAAGCGCAACAAATCAACTATTTAACATTATTGCTATTCCGAGCGGAGTCTTGCGCTATATACGCGAAGGACGAATGGTTTGGCCACTCACATGGGCTGTCATAGCAGGCACACTCCCCGGCGTTATCATCGGCGCTATTATTCGAATCACATACCTTCCCGACACCGCAGATTTTAAATTATTTGTCGGTGGTGTATTGTTCTACGTTGGCTATCGTCTTTTTAAAACAATCCATTTAAAAAAAAGAATTACACTGGAGGCAAATGCCATTACTCCTCCAATCGGCAATACAAAGACTCTTGAGTTTTCTTTAAAACGCATCGCTTATTCTTTTGAAGGAGAAACGTACACAGCTCCTACTGCCGGTATTTTTTCTCTTACCTTTGTGGTAGGAATCATAGGTGGAATTTACGGCATCGGTGGCGGCGCGATCATTGCTCCATTTTTTATTACATTCTTTGGGCTACCAGTTTATACAGTTGCAGGCGCTTGTCTCATGGGAACGTTTGTAACGTCTATTGCTGGTGTCGGAGTTTATCAGGCTCTTTCATATATATATCCAGCACAAGTCATTGCTCCAGACTACCTTTTAGGCATATTATTCGGACTCGGCGGAATTGGAGGAATGTATCTTGGGGCGCTGTGCCAAAAATATGTTCCAGCTAATACACTTAAAGTCATTCTCACAGTTTTTATCCTGTTCACAGCAGGTAAATATATTTTGGAATATTTCTTTTAATTACAGGCACGCATAATGAATACGCAACCTCACGAAACACTTCCAGTCAGCCATCCTTTTGTTGACAGTTATCTTCAGTTTTTACTTGTCACACGTGGACTTTCTGAAAACACGCTAACTTCATATGAAACTGATCTACGCAGCTTTTTAATTTTCCTCGAAGAGAAAAAATATAAAATTGAATACGTTACTGATCAATCAATTTTTTTATACATTATGCACTTACGCCGAGGCGGTTTAAACAGCCGCAGCCTTGCGCGTCACCTGTCCGCACTTCGCGGATTTTTCCGATACTGCTTTGACGAAAACTATCTTAATGCCAATCCCGTACAATATTTGGAAAACCCAAAACTTCCTAAAACGCTTCCTGATGTGTTGTCTGTAGAGGAAGTTCAAGCAATACTTGAACAACCGGACATGAAGAAAAAGCTAGGGTTTCGCGATCGCGCAATCCTTGAATTACTCTATGCTTCCGGCTTGCGCGTTACAGAATGCGTTACTCTGAAGCCTATTGATCTTGACCTCCAAAGCGGATTGATGCGTGTACACGGTAAAGGCTCCAAGGATAGAATAGTTCCGATGCACAATGCAGCCATGCAAATATTGCAACTATATATGCGAGATTGGCGACCACATTTTGCCCCTATAGAAAATTTTGTTTTTCTCAACCGATCCGGTAAGGGATTAACCAGACAGGCTATTTGGAAACTTGTGCAGCGTTATGTGTTAAAAGCCGAAGTCCATAAGAATGTATCTCCTCATACGTTTAGACATTCATTTGCAACCCATCTGCTGGACGGTGGCGCAGATTTGCGTACTGTTCAGTTACTGTTGGGACACTCAGATATTTCTGCCACAGAAATATACACACATGTTCAGGCAGACAGACTCAAACAAATCCATAAGCAATACCACCCACGTTCAAGGATGTAAGCGTGAACTCTAATTCGAAGCCCCTTATTCCGGCTCCTGTCCTAATCACAGGTCACGCGAATGCAGACTTTGATTGCCTTGCGGCAATTGTCGCTGCAAGCAAGCTGTACGATAATGCCGTTCTAGTTTTCCCGGGATCGCAAGAAGCAAACCTGCGCAACTTCTTTATTGAAAGTGCCACCTATCTTTTCAATTTTAAAGATGCCAAAGAAATCGATTACTCCACAGTCAAAACCCTTGTTATTGTAGACACAAGACAACGCGAGCGCATCAGTCATGTTGCACCTGCCCTAGAAAACCCGGATTTAGAAATCCATCTGTATGATCATCATCCAGATTCAAATGACGATCTGCCAGCAACACTCTCCGTGGTCAAACCTTGGGGATCTGCCACCTCAATCATCACGCTGTTGATTAAAGAAAAAGGGCTCTCCATCACACCAGAAGAAGCGACAATGCTTGGACTAGGTGTTTATGAAGACACCGGTTCTTTCTCCTTTAATTCCACAACGGAACATGACTTTGAAGCTGGCGGATGGCTAAAAAAAATGGGCATGGACATCAACACAATTTCAGAACTCACGACACGCGAGCTGACAGTTGAACAAATTGCCATCCTCAACAGCCTACTTGAATCTGCAACAACCCACGACATTAACGGCATCCCTGTTGTAATTGCAGAAACATCAGTACCTCATTACGTACGGGACTTTGCCTTGCTCGCTCATAAAATGATCGACATGCAGGAAGTAAAAGTTCTTTTTGCGCTGTGCCGCATGAGTGACCGAGTACAAGTCGTTGCCAGAAGTAAAATTCATTCTGTTAATGTTGGCCAAATTTGCCAGTCTCTAGGTGGTGGTGGGCACAACTTTGCGGCATCAGCCTCCATAAAAAGCAAACCGCTATCTGAAGTAAAGGATGAACTTTTCGGGCTACTCTATTCTTCCATCCATTATGAAAAGACTGTGCGCGAACACATGACAGCCCCCGCTATATTTGAATACGAAACCGTATCCATGTGCAAAGCAGAATCTATTATGAACCGGTTTGGCCTAAAAGCTATTCCGCTGCTTGAAAGCATTAAAAATCCCGTTGTCAGCGGTTATCTTGAATACCAAACCGCTGTTCGGGCCTGTTCACATGGTCTTGGCAATGCCCCTGCCAGCACTTACATGAACAAAAAAGTTCAGACGGTGAACCCTGACGATGATTTGTATCCTGTCATGGAAATTATTGTCGGTAAACGTCAGCGACTTGTTCCGGTTGTAATTGATACTCGACTTATGGGGGTTATCACCCGTACAGACCTCATCAACACACTGGTAGAAGAACCGTCACGAGTGCCTGACAAACTATTTTCAGATAAAAAAGAACGTAACGTACTCCCACTCCTAAAAGAGCGCTTACCTGAACACCACTTTGAATTGCTAACTATGGCAGGCGAACTGGGCAATAAACTTAACGTGGCAGTGTATGTTGTTGGTGGTTTTGTACGTGACTTACTGCTTGGGCGTAAAAACCTAGATCTCGACTTAGTTGTCGAAGGAGACGGCATTGCATTTGCAAAAAAACTTGCCCACAGTCTTGGTGGACGGGTGCGTCAGCATACAAAATTTAAAACAGCTATCATTATATATACGAACGCCGCGGGCGAAGAAGAACGACTTGATGTGGCAACCGCTCGCCTCGAATATTACGAGCAGCCAGCCTCTTTACCTACAGTAGAACTTTCTTCCATCAAGATGGATTTATACCGCAGAGACTTTACTATAAACGCGTTAGCAATCCAGCTAAGTCACGACAAGTTCGGCAAGCTCATTGACTTCTTTGGTGCTCAGAAAGACATTCGCGACAAAATAATTCGCGTGCTTCACTCCTTGAGCTTTGTTGAAGATCCGACACGCATACTCCGTGCAATCAGATTTGAAACCCGTTTTGAATTTACAATCGGCCCTCAGACAACAAAACTCATTAGAAATGCTTTGCAATTAAAGCTTGTCACTAAACTTAGCGGTTCCAGAGTCTTCCATGAGCTTCAATCTATCTTTAGCGAAGTAAGTCCTTATCAGTCTCTCATCAGGTTGAACGAATTTACAGTCCTACAATCCATTCATCCTTCGCTTGAACTCTCTCCAAAGAAACGAGATGTACTTAAAGAGATTGAAAAGGTAATGGAATGGTACAGAATGCTCTACACAACACCATCACCTGAACCTTGGATTATCTATTTACTGGGACTCACATCTGCATCGAAAGCTGATGCAGTCGAGGAAGTTCTTACGCGTTTACACTTTCCACCCAAACAATACGCAGACTTTATGACACTGCGAGACACCGTAAAATCTGTAACAAACTTGTTAAACGCTATCCCGCCAGAAGGTTACAGCCGGCTTTACGAACTACTTGTACCAATACCGCTTGAAGGGGTATTATACATGATGGCGCGTACAAAATCTGAAGCAGTAAAAAAACACATTTCACATTTTCTTGCTTACCTGCGCAACACGACTCTCGACATCTCAGGTGCAGACTTGCAATTACTTGGATTTACGCCAGGTCCATTATTCGGAGAAGTACTGCGAGAGACCTTATTCGCCATGCTTGATGAAAAAATAAAGACAAGACAGGAACAACTTGACTTTGCATACCGCATGTTAAAAGCTAGGCAATAATAGACAGTTATTGCAAAAAAATATGAGCTTACATAATAACCATGGTAACATGCACACTCTTTTTGCAACCTAAATCTTGCTCTTCCGGCGCTTCCCGTGTAAATCGGCAAGGGATAATAATGATAGGATTGTACGACATTCTTGAACATTCAAGAGTAAACCGAACAATTTTCCCCGATTCATTCAGAAAGAACTTAGGACGTATCATGCAACATATGTGGGCGCCTTGGCGCATTGACTATATTCTAGGCCCCAAACCTGACACATGCGTATTTTGCATTCCTGACCACACAGACGAAGATGAAGAACGTCTCATTCTTTACAGAGGCAAAAAAAACTTCATCATCATGAATAAATATCCATATAATGTGGGACACATTATGGTAATGCCGTACGAGCATACGAATTGCATTACCAAGCTTGCTGCTGATGTGACCCATGAGTTGATGGACTTGCTGCAACTATCCACCACCATTATGAAAGAAACATTTAACCCTACTGGGATCAATATCGGTCTCAATCTTGGCACTTCCGCAGGTGCCGGCATTCGCGAACATCTTCATTATCATATTGTTCCACGATGGGATGGTGATTCTTCATTCATGGCTACGTGTGCCGATGTCCGGCTTATCTCTGAGCATCTTCAGAGTACCTATGCTAAATTGAAACCAAGCTTTGATGCCCTGCCGTAGGGTGTGTAATAAGGAGTAGTCTATGCGTTTTATTAAGGTACTTTTGCTTGTTGTTGTATTTTTCCTCTGTATGGTTTTCTTCCAGCAGAATACAGCAGAACTTTCTCAGGCCATTACTTTGAAAGTAGATCTGTTGTACCAATCTTGGGAAACCATTCCACTTCCAATTTACTTTCTCATTTTGGGTGCTTTTGTTTTTGGCGCCTTTGCTGTTACTTTCTTCTTCTTACTCGAACGAGTTCGCCTTGGCTCCGCAATACGTAAAGCACGTAAGCAGCTTAAGAAACTCGAAAAAGAAGTAAACGCTCTTCGCACTAATCCTCTTGATGAAAAAGCAAATCTGCCTGAGATTGAGCCTGAATCTGAAGGTACCCCGGAAAAAGCTACTGAGGCGTAAGCGCAACTTACGGAGGGCAGCTAATGTCCATGCTGAGTCGATTGATTCCTAGTAAGCGAAAACCTGTTCTTGCTACGCTTGAAACACCACATGGTGAACGAGATACCAAGGAAACTATTGCAGAACTGTCCCGAGCCGTTCGAAATGATCCCGATGCTGTTGAGATCTACATAGCCCTTGGGAACCTTTACCGTGCTCAAGGTGATATTGAGCGTGCCGTGCAATTGCGTAACAACTTAATTGCACGTCCCGGACTTAATGAGGAATTCCGTGTTCGAGCCTTTCTCGAGCTTGGTCATGACTATCGTCGTGGCGGCTTCATGGACAGGGCACTACAAGCCTTTGAACGCGCAAGAAAAATTGCTGGAGACACTGAAGAAATCCTTCAGTCACTGGCAGTTTTATATGCCGAGGTGGGCAACTTCCTCGATGCCTCAAGACTATATGGGAAACTCGGCCACAAAATTGGTCAGTCTCACTATATGGTACTCCACGGTGAGGAGCTTCTCTCTCTCGGAAGCGAAAGTGATGCGAGTAAATCGTTCAACAAAGCCCTGCGTATCTACAAAGGCTCTGTTGAAGCTTGGATTGCGAAATTCGCACTTGCCGCACAAAATTGTGAGATCCGCAAATGCAGTTCAATTCTTAAAGATGGATTGACGAATATTACTCCAAGCATGCGTTTTTTAATGCTTGAACATATTTACACGTCTCTTGATGGATATGCAGAATCATGCGGCGACGACTTTGCTACAAAACTATGTAAGATTGTGGTAGAAATTCTCGATACGCAAGAGCCCGATATTATCATCCAGTACTACTGCGCACGTTTCCATATTTATGATGGAAATATCGAAGAGGCAAATGCATGGCTTGCAAAAACCATGGTGCTTAACCCTAATTTTTGGGCAGCACGTATGGAATTGCTTGGGCTTGCAATGAACGAGCAACCGCTTTCACCTGTCTTCAAAAACCAGCTTGGTTTCTTTGTAAACCAAATTGGAAATGTTAAGCGTTTTGTATGTAGCCATTGCGGCATCAGGCGTCTTGACACTTTCTATAGCTGCCCCAAATGCCGCAATTGGCATACAGCAGCATTTAGAATTCATCTTCAAGATTAACGTTTCCAGCCGATTTATACATTGTTTCAGAAAATGGCGTTGTCTCTGGGCAACGCCATTTTTTACCTTCATACAATTCAGGGAACAGACCGAGATCTTCAGGCTTTTACGAAAAACAATTTGACACCCGATTATATATAATGACTGCAAACCGCCCTACTAAACTGACTCCTATGATGGAACAGTACCTTCACATCAAAGACCAGTACCCACAATGTCTTCTATTCTACCGTATGGGAGATTTTTACGAACTATTCTTTGAAGATGCTGAAGTTGCCGCGCGTGATCTTCAAATTACGCTTACCAGCAGAAGTAGTTCCAATTCAGAATTTCGTATTCCAATGTGCGGAGTTCCGTATCATGCTGTAGAAACCTACCTGCCAAAGCTTCTAGAAAAAGGTCATAACGTTGCCATTTGCGAACAAGTGGAAGACCCACGCGAAGCAAAGGGACTTGTCAAACGCGAAGTAAAACGAATATTAACTCCAGGTACTGTTGTAGAAGACGTAAACCTTGTTGCCAAAGGACATAACTACCTTGGGGCACTTTGCTGGGATACAAAAAACAACAGCGGTGGTCTGGCATGGGTAGACTATTCTACTGGAGACTGGTCTGGCATCCAATTAAAGAAACAGGCTGAGCTATGGCAGTGGGCACAAAAAATGGGCCCACGAGAACTCATTATTCCTGACGATCTCACACCTCCACCATCTTTTTCTCTCACTGATACAATCATTCTCAAAAAACCGGCAAAAGCTTTTTTTGATCTTAAACGAAATACAGAAAAAATTTTAGAATCTCAAAACATTGTTGAACTCGGTGCCTTGGGATTAGAAAAGAGCAACGAACTGGTAAGATCGTGTGGTGCTCTGCTTACCTATCTAAAGTTGACACAGAAAGGAGAGCTTACCCACCTATCCAGATTCAAACCACTGAATCTTTCAAAGCATCTTATCTTAGATGAGATTACAGAGCGTAACCTTGAACTTTTCAAAACCTTAGATGGCAGAAAAGGCCTTGGTACACTCTGGCAAGTTCTGGATCACACTCTTACTCCGATGGGCGGCCGGTTACTTGCAGAACGCATGCGCCACCCATGGCGTGACATTACTCCAATTACCGAAACTCAGAATGCCGTTGAATACTTTTCTACCAACGACACTCTTCGGAAGGACATCCGCACCGCTCTTGATCTCGTATACGACCTTGAACGCCTGAGTACACGTATTCAACTTAACCGCGCTGCGCCAAAAGACTTTGTAGCGTTGCGTCAAAGTATAAGCACATTACCAACCATTCGGAACGTTCTTGAAAAAGTTCAAACAGAGTCACAGCAATACACCACCATGGACGATGAGCAACAGCTCACACTTCCTCCATGGCTCACTACCTTGCTTAAACACTGGGATAACCTTGCAGATTACCATACTCTTCTCGACAATGCTTTTGTAGATAATCCACCTCCCCTCATCACAGAAGGCGGACTCTTTAAGTACGGATTCCACGATGATCTGAATGAACTTATTGAGTTAAGTGAGCACGGCGAATCCAAACTGGATGAATTGCTCCAGGAAGAACAGGCAGCCACTGGTATTCAAAAAATGAAACTAAAGTATAACCGCGTATTCGGTTACTTTTTTGACGTGCCACAAGGAGCTATTTCAAAGGTTCCTGAACATTTTGTACGACGCCAGACACTTGCCAACTCAGAGCGATATTCAACACCAAAGTTGAAAGAATTAGAGGAAAAGCTTCTTGCTGCAACTGATAAACGCAAGAGCTTGGAATATAAGCTTTTCCAAAAAATGCGCGAAACCATTGTCGGTGCACGCTCCCGATTGCTGTTTATGGCAGACCTTCTAGCCGGTCTGGATTACTGGCAAAGCCTTGCTGAAGCAGCACGCAAATGGAACTGGGTACGTCCTGATTTGCACAATGGAACTCATATTGCCATTAAAGATGGCCGACATCCTGTTGTAGAAGCAGTTCAAGGAAGTTCTAATTTTATTCCTAACGACCTACGCGTAGACAATAAACGAAAGCTTCTTCTCATTACTGGTCCAAACATGGCGGGTAAGTCCACTGTACTAAGACAGATGGCAATCATTTGTATTCTTGCTCAAATGGGTTCTTTTGTACCGGCCCGTGAAGCGAATATAGGCGTTGCAGACAGAATCTTTTCTCGTATTGGAGCTTCTGACAACCTTGCTCAAGGTCAATCAACCTTTATGGTTGAAATGATGGAAACCGCCAGAATTTTACGACAGGCAACAAAACGCAGTCTAATTATTCTTGACGAAATTGGGCGTGGTACATCGACCTTTGACGGACTATCCTTAGCTTGGGCTGTAGTAGAGGAACTATGTAGAAAATCTGATGGCATCCGAACATTGTTTGCTACTCACTACCATGAGCTCACTGCACTGGAAGGTAAAATTGCTGGTGTTCACAACATGAACATCGCCATTAAAGAATGGGGCGGAGAAATTGTTTTCCTGCGTAGACTTGTACCGGGACCTTCGGATAGAAGTTACGGTATCGAAGTAGCTAACCTTGCAGGAGTGCCTGCCAATGTAGTAAAACGTGCCAAGGAAATTCTTTCATCACTTGAAAATAATTCACAAAACTCAAATCATGTCCAAGCAGCCAGCATGGCGAGCTTACTACCTGGGATACCGGAAGCTCCGGCTAAAACAAAAGCAGCCAAGACTCCACCTATAAACATTGAACCAATAGACAACCCTCTTGTAACCGCATTGAAAGACCTTGATACTGACAATATGACTCCAATGGATGCATTAAAAAAACTTACAGAGTGGAAACTCTTGTGGGGAGAACGAAATGACGCCAACTAAGCGCCTTGTATGTATGATGGCAGCCTGTATACTCATAATTGCTGCAGCAGGTTGTGGATTCAAAAGTGACCCGTCACCGGCAAGCTCTGCTGATGTATTTAAATGGAAATCTATTGAGACATCAGTTCAAAGTCCATGTATTAACGTCGCAGGCAACCTTTCGGGCAATGTCTCTAACGTTGACGAAATCCTTTTTGAATTACAAAAAGCCGGTGATAATGCTGACTGCCCGGACTGCCCATTTCAGTCTGATGAAGAATTTACATTCAAACCGAATGAGCTTGGCTTGTTAAGCACTGGTGGCAAATTCGATGCGACAATTTGTCCAACTCAGATATCTACTCTCTACCGTCTGAAAGTAACGGCTAAGAGCAAATACTTCGGTATGCCTGACGCAGTAAGTCAAGAACACTTCGTCGAAATGCCTTAAAGAAGTATACGCTGAAGGTACTACCTTCATAGAACAGGCCTACACGAATAGCACTGTGTTACCCTTTCACAAGTGATAACACGGAACAGATATTCGACTGTACGTTCCATGTTAACCAATTAAAAAAACTATGCTCCTCTGTTGTAAAAAGCAGAGGAGCTTTTTTTGTATCTTTTCGACGTTGTACTTTTTTCTAATTGCGAATAGAACACATCCTGTTTATATATATCAACACTCGCCGATTGGTGATTCTAATTATACGTCGAAATGACTTTTGAGAGAACTATGATCGATTTTCATATCTTTTTTACACGTGTCCAAAAAGCCACCTCTATCGCTACACAGCATGATTTAGCTAAAGCCCTTGGAGTAAACCGCTCTGCTATTACGCAAGCAAAGCGTAGAAACTCTATTCCACAAAAATGGATTTTAGCTTTATCCCGCTCATTCCAGCTCTCTACTGACTGGCTTGAATTCGGCGTAGGAAAACCTGAAGCAGCAATTGATCCTGACCTACTTGAAAATACTGCAACGTTTACTGTCCCTAAGGTTTTTGCCCGACTCTGTGCAGGTGATGGCTCTTTTGATGTTGAGGCAACTCCCATTGAAGAACATATCTTTAAAGAGTCATGGTTAGCACAAAAAGGAACACCGTCGGCAATGGTACTCATGGATGTTATCGGTGATAGTATGGAACCATACATATGCTCGGACGACACTGTTCTTGTCGATAAATCTCAGCAAACTCTTCGGCCAGATGTCATTTATGCTGTGGGCACCGATGATTCTATCATGCTGAAACGTGTTATAAAAGAACAAGACAAAATAACGCTGACAAGCGACAACCCTGAATACTCCCCAATAATTATTCAAGGAGACGAATTACTCTCCTTCAGAGTTATCGGCAGAGTTGTCTGGTCAGCAAGAGACTATTAACTTCAACCGTTAACTCAATCATACTTTAATTTTTACTTATTCAGATTGAGACAAGCCTGTGTGATGTTCCCTCATTCCGCTTGCAAACCATCAAGCATTACGGATTAAGAAGTGCTACAAGCAAAAAAAGTGCCCAAAGGGGATTACGCTTTTACAGCACATGACATCATACAGGTTTGTCACAAACCTAAAGCCAGTCCAGCTGGCTTTTATTTAGCACCAAATGTTAACTTTTATAAACAACGAGGTTGTCATGCAAAAAAGATTCTGCACTTGTGGTTTTGTTATTTTGGTAGATTACGTGAAGCATTCTGGGAATTGGACATACACTTTGCTTGATACAACAAAGCAAAGCCCACATATCATTTGTCCACATTGCCATAAGCCACTGCACATTGATGCACTGCGCTAAAAAAGTGAGCAAAAAGTGCAACCGGTTGGAAATATCAGTGAAAATTCTAAATTGCTCACATACACTACGCTAGAAAGCTCATTCTCAAAAAAAATAAATATTCTAGGTAAATAAAATAATTAAAACCTAATTTATTGATTACTCGTACTGTTTGAATGTTAGCTAACACACGAAAAATATAAAAATAAATAAATTTCTGCTTGACGGAAATGGAACTCCTCACTATACACGCTCTTGTTGGTGCTGCTGGGACGTAGCCAAGTTGGTAAGGCATCGGGTTTTGGTCCCGACATCCGCGGGTTCGAGTCCTGCCGTCCCAGCCAAACAACAACTTATCTTGATTAGTTCAAGACAAAAAAAGCCGTCGTTTATACCGACGGCTTTTTTTGTTTCAATTCGCTCTTCTTCGACGCTACCACCGACAGACAATATTTATGCAAAGGCATAAATACGCCACAACTCAAATTATCATCTTTCCTGTCCCAATTTCCTTGCATCACTCCCCTCGCTCCCGCCTCATTACAACTCTTCCACTTCATAAAAGTACAAAAAAGACCCAACTCATAAACAATATAACAAACTGTTTACATTCGAATATTTCCTAATGCCGAACAAGAGAGATCAAGTTTATTGAGTCCTAAAAAACAAAGCGGTTGGAAGATGGTAATCATCCCATTTTTAATAGCCGCTAAAAGTAGAGACTAGGCAGCAAGTTGTAGTTTTTGGATAGGGGTAATCCCGCCTATTCCCATGTTGGGACGCTCGTTATTATATGTCCATAGCCACGCAGTAGCATAATCTTGAGCTTGTTTGATACTGCTGAACAAGTGTTGATTTAACCAATCATACCTGACAGTCCGATTATACCGTTCGATGTATGCATTCTGCTGAGGGTTGCCAGGCTGAATATAGTCCAAACGAATTCCGTGAGTTTTTGCCCAAAGTTGATGCTTGTGACTTATGTATTCTGGTCCATTATCACAGCGAATAGCAATAGGCTTACCACGCCATTCAATAATTTGATCTAATGACCGGATTACGCGCTCTGCTGGCAAGGAGAAATCAATTTCAATGCCTAGCCCTTCACGGTTAAAGTCGTCGATCACGTTGAACAACCGGAAGCTTCTGCCATCCTCAAGCTGATCGTGCATAAAATCCATAGACCAGATATTATTCGGGGCGTTAGGAACGGCCAGGGGTTCTGGTCTTTCACGCTTAATCCGTTTTTTGGGCTTGATACGTAAGTTCAGTTCTAGCTCGCAGTAAATTCTGTAAACACGCTTATGATTCCATGTGAAGCCTCTTACATTCCGTAAATGCAAGAAGCACAGCCCAAAACCCCAATTCTTTTCCTTCAGGGTTAGCTTTAGCAGCCATTTCGCAATTAGAGTGTTTTCATCAGCGAGCTTTGGGTGGTAACGGTAGCAAGACTGGCTGATGCTGAATGCCGTGCATACCTGTCTTATATTGCACTTCGAACTAGCAACATATTTTTTGGCCATCTCTCGACGGCAGGATGGCCGTTTTACTTTTTTTCAAGCACCTCACACAACACTTCTGCCATCATTTGAGATTCAGCGTACATCTTTTTTAAGCGGCTATTTTCACGCTCGAGTTCTTTGAGTCTCGCCATCATAGATGCATCCATTCCGCCATATTTTGCGCGCCATTTATAAAAAGAAGCGCCACTCATACCATGTTCTCGGCAAAGCTCTGGAACAGGTGTGCCGTTTTCTGCCTGCTTGAGGATACTCATGATCTGGCTGTCAGTGTAACGTGATTTTTTCATGTAGAATCTCCTATGGTTGCCCTAGCGGATAATTCTACTTTTGAGGACTATTATTTTTCGGGGGGATTACTGATCCATGCCCTCCAACCGCAAGACTGAAATTACAATTCTTCTTTTGTTTCCAACTCTTCATAGCCAGTAAACATTGCTTTAATGTGCGACAATGGATGATGCCCTGTTGTAGTCATATAAACATGCACAACAGAAAATGCCAGCATTGCAAACGCACCTACGGTATGCAGAATCGCGATAGTAGAAAGATTCAAAACCAATCCAAATGCTAACCAATCATTATACACGTAGTACATAAAGCCCGTTACGATCTGAAATGGTACAAGCACGGAGACTATCCCTAAATACGTAATGCGCTGAAGAGGATTATGCTTAGTGCGCTGAGACTTAGGTACGGGGTGCGCCTCGCCCTTAAAGATTCCGGACACATAATACTGAATGACTTCAAACATCTTCACAAACGTTGGAACGTAATGTCTCCATTCACCCGTGGTTATTATCCAGAACACGATAAAGGCATAAAGCACCAGCCAAGTCCATGCACAAAAGTTATGGGCTTCCACTGCAGTTCCAAATCCTAATAATGAAAATGACCCATGAACTTCAAATCCTGTAACAAGCAGAACAATTATCAAAACGGCTTGTGCCCAATGCCAAAAGCGTTCAAACCGCGTGTACAGATATAATTTTGTAGATGACATATATGTACTCCTATTGCTCTTTCGGCTTACTGATTATGCGCATAATGCCGTGTATACCAACACCGATGAGCGCAACAATCACTGCAAGCCAACCTGTGAAGTCCAAAAGACCACTTCGATCACGTCCCGGCATGTAAAAGCCAGCCAAGTTGGCCAGTCTGCCATCTTTTGCATGACACGACTCGCACGTTAGCGTTTTGTCTTTAGGGGCGACCATATGTGTGATTGGGTAATGGTATTCTGTTTCAACAAAACCATATTCACCACTGTATGGAACATCTGCTGCTTCCATCCCAACTTTAAGAGCATTATTCCAATCAAACCCTTTCCAGTATGCTGCTTTGTCTTTACCAAAAAGGTGCGGGATTCCCATTGTCAAATTAACGCTGTCGTAAGGCTGCTTACCTCGGTGAACTTTAAACGGAGTAATACGTGAATCTGGATCATTCATGTCCCCTTCAACAGAATTCACTTTCACGACATTGTTCGGATCAATTTTATCAGTGACAAGCAGATAATCCATCTTTCCGTTGTACCAAAAATACTCAGGCTGGACGTTCTTCTCCCATACAAAATGGCCTTTCTTCGTCATATACGAGGCTTTGCCGTGTGCACCTTTCACTTTATATGGCTTACCATCCTTCATTTTTCCGGCAGTCGACCAATCCCAATACATTTTCGTAGGTTTCACTCGAGCAAATGCTGGAATATGGCAAGCCTGACACGCAACTTTATCTGTATGATCATTCGCCTTATGCCCTATTGCGTGTGGGGTGGCAGTATGACACGATTCACACGAAATACGTTTTACAAGGTCATCTTCAATGAGGCTTCGACGATCCGTAAAGGCTGGTTGCTTATAAGTACGACCAGCTATGAAGTGTGCATCCGTCGAATGGCAACGCTGACAAGTGAAATTGGCCCCTTCAGCATTCATATGAACATCGAGCTCACGACTAGGATTAAACAATGAAGAGTCTAAATCACCGTGCTTAACTCCGTCTCCACCGCCGCCAAAGAAGTGACATACACCACAGTTGGCTCGTGTCGGACGACCAACCGAAGCTGCTATCACAGTGTAGTTCGGAGGCTGGAATGTTTTTTTGTCAAATTTTGTAGGCGTTGTCGCTGGGTACCCTGCTTTAGTCGGAAATTTTTCGTAGGTTCCCGTGGTATCGTGACAAACAAGACAGTCCACCGATTCCTCTTTACTTAGATCAAATTGTCCATCCTTCCAGCCATACCCAGCATGGCAAGAGGTACAGCGAGGTTCATTTGAATGGATTGATATGCAAAAGTTATTAAGAGTAAGCCCATTTTTTCCCATCAGCTTTTCACTGTCAGCAGGATCAGTCCAAGTCCAGTGGATGGTTTTATGTATTTGACGTGATGCCTCATTATGGCATGTTAAACATGCCTTCGTCACATCTTCAGGGGAGGCAAATTCCTGCTGTAAGACAGCGTGACGGCTATGATCTGTAGTTACCCAACGCTTGGTTGGCTGAGAAACTTTTCGAGCTTGTTCTGCGCCATACGTTTTTTCTGACTCGATTGTCAGTTGATCAGCAAAAGATATTCCACCAGAAAGAATATAGAAACAACAAAATCCAGCTATTAATAAGAAAAATCGGGAACAATACGTGCTCAACCCAGTTAGCATAACAACCTCCGTTGGCTCATAAATGGGAGGATAAAATTAGCACAGCGCTCACTAAGTACTTGGAACACCGTAACAAACATTCAAAGAACTCCTTGCAACACAGTCAAAAGCACACTGAGTAAATCACTTACTTGAGCTAAGAGCTCTTAGCTTACAGAATTACTTTTGATAATTACTTATTCTATACAATGAATGGTATTACTGCGCATTGACATACATCAACAGGTCACAAAAAATGAAGACATTAGAACAATCTTTTCAAGAACTTCCACTATTTGCTCAGGTGCCCGCAGAGATTTTTCCAATACTGCTCAACGGTGCCATTGAAATTACTTATAATGCAAAAGACATCATTATTGGGGAAGGGGAATCCCCTTCTGGCTTATACTTTTTGCTCAGCGGTACAGCAAAATTATATAAGAGCTCTCCAGAAGGAAAAGAGCAGACGCTTTTTGTTCTACATGATGGTGAACCTTTTTGCCTATGCTCAACCTTTCGGAAAAAACCGTTCCCTGTAACAGCAGCTGCATTAACAACATGCAAAGTCGTTTCTATCTCAAAACAAAGCTTTTTCGCCGCCGCGGAAAAAAACACATCATTTCTATTCTCTGTACTTCAAAAAGTATCAGAACGATTAAGAGATGCAATGGAACTTGCGGGAACTCTTTCTTTACAGGAGGTACCTCAACGCATAGCAACATTCATTGCTAAACTTGAACCCCAAAGCAATTATCCGGAAAAACGACAGACGGTAGCTCTACCAATGTCGCATAAAGAACTGGCCAAGGTTATCGGGGCAACGCCTGAAGCGCTATCAAGAACATTAAAACGAATGAGTGAACAAGGTATGATTGCAATAGAAGGACGAAATGTTCATATTTTAGCTCGAAAAAAACTTGAACACTGTGCTGAGATGGGATTGTAGACAATTGGGAAAATTTCAGCCTCATCTGCCAATTTTTTTATATAGTGTAAGTATTCTTCAAATGCACCGTTAAAAAATTGTTCCGGATTCAAAAAATAGCTAAGGCGTTTTCACAGATGATGGACGAACAAAGGTGACATTAATTTTAATAAAAAACTCCCACGTAACATTTGCTACGTGGGAGTTTTCAACTCTATTAAAGTGGAGTATTATAACCACTCAAAATAATCTTTCCAAGACCCTTGGTCTTCTTCACGAAGAAGCTCAGCTTCCTGTTCAGTCTTCTTAAGGTAGGAAAGTCGAGCACGTTCTTTTACGTACTCCTGATAGTCTGGAACATCTTTAAAGTGCTGCATCACAAACTTGTACCGTTCATAAGCAGAGCCGTAGTTTTCACGTCGCCAGTAAAAATCAGCAACATATACTTCGTGCGCTGCCATTAACTTACGTGCACGCTGCATTAAAGGTGTTGCCTTTTCTGCATATTCGTTACCCGGGTATGATTCCTTCAAACGGGTCAGATACTCATAGCCTTCGGCGATGTTATCCTGAGGTCGATCAATGGAAACAAAACTTTCTAAGTTTGCGTTACCAATCTGGAACAATACATATGGAATAGCTTTATGCCGTGGATGCAATGACTCAAATTCCTTGTATGAATCAACCGCTAACAAGTAGTCGGTATCAAGGAAGTATGCATCAGCCAAGGAAAGTTCGGATTCCACAGCATACGGGCTAAACGGATATTTGTCTTTAAGGGTGTTAAAGTACTCTTTTGCTTTTGCGTAGTTTTTATCACGCATAGCATCATTACCTGCTTCAAAAATCTCCTGAGCTGTATCTTCAGGAGGCGGCAAGTAAAAATAGTCAATAATACCGCAGCCGGATAAAACACTTAACAGTGGAAGAATAGCTATAAAGCGAAGCAGCGTTCTACGCATTGAGTTGTTCCAAATAAAGGAAGGCAGAGTTTGCTGCAGTTGCACCATCACCAACCGCAGTAGTAACCTGACGACATTGTTTTGCTCTACAATCACCAGAGGCAAATATGCCCGGCAAGTTCGTGCGCATTTCAATGTCAGTTAAAATGAATCCTGTTTCGTCAGTCTGCAAACCATCTGGTAGCAGCTCTTTGTTTGGCTCATAGCCAACAAAAACAAACAGGCCATCTACTGGCAGCACTTGCTCTTCTTCTGTTTTCAAGTTCTTAACGAGTACCCCGGTCAAGCCGTTCTCACCATGCAGCTCTTTGACAATGGTGTTTTTCACAACTTCAATAACAGGAGAGGCTTTTATCTTATCTTGATAGTGCTTTGCAGCGCGGAAGCCTTCCCGACGATGGATGAGATACAGTTTTTTTACCAACTTCGCCAGATAGAGGGACTCTTCTAGTGCAGAGTTACCACCACCGACTACAACGACTGTTTGATTTCTAAAAAAATTGCCGTCACACAAAGCGCAATAAGATACGCCTTTGCCTGTCAAAAATTCTTCGTTAGGGAGACCAAGCTTTTTGTAACGTGCACCGGTACAAATAATAACTGAGCGGGCAATAATTTCCTGATCGCCCACTTTAAGTTTGTTAGCACCATGCGCATGTTGAAGAGAGGTTACTGGCTCGGTGTATCGTTCCAGTTCGTACCCATCGAGATGCTCTGCAAAAACATCTGCGAGTTCGTACCCTTTAATACCTTTCGGAAAGCCCGGGTAGTTCTCTACTTCCTCGGTCTGCAGAACTTGTCCGCCCGGCGTTAGCTTTTCAGCCATCGCCACTGTCACCCCCGACCGAAGAAGATAAAGGGCGGCCGTCATTCCAGCCGGACCGCCCCCGATTACAAAGCAATCGAATTTTTTCATTAGCCAAGAGCCTTCTTGGTAATCATATCTTGAATGCTGCTTTTTGAAACTGCACCAGTTACCTGCTCGAGAACTTCACCATCTTTAAAAAGAATGATGGTAGGAATTGCACGGATACCGTACTTGCTCGGTGTACCTGGGTTTTCATCAACATTCATTTTTACGATACGAACCTGGCCTTCATATTCAGCAGCAAGCTCGTCGATTACAGGTCCCATCGCACGACATGGACCACACCAAGGAGCCCAAAAATCCACCAGTGCAGGGATTTTAGATTCGAGAATTTCAGCTTCAAAATTGCTATCTGTTACTTGAGCAGCCATTGTTCGCTCCTTTTTTACTAAACATTAAAAATTGGCCAACTGGCCATTGCTTTCAGAACTCAGCAAATATCTACAGGCTGTTATATTTACTGAAAACTATAAATAGTAAGCCTGTAAGACGGTGTCAAGAGTGAGATAACTATTCGTTCCTCACACCTTAATTTCTAACATAAACTATGCAGATAGTCCTGTGGAATCTTTCTACCACGAGGAATGGCATCCAAGTCCAGTCCGTGTGAGTATCCTTTGAGAATAAGCTGTTCACCCATATATGCGACCATGGAAGCATTATCAGTACACAGCCCAAATGATGGCAACGTGAGCGGAATATTACGTCCATTAGCTACACCAGCCATCGCCTCACGGATTACACTGTTAGCGGCAACGCCCCCTGCTACAATAATGCTATTGATGGAGTCGCCCAGCTCTTTACGTTGATCTATGGAACGTTGCATTTTTACGCGCAACGTATCTGCAACAGTAAAGTTAAAGGATGCACATAGTTCAGCAAGTTCAGTCACATCTCGCGTACCATTAAAGAGATCATCAATAGCATTAAGACTAGGTAACTTTAGATGTGAATGCGCTTCAATGTACAAACTTAATCCAGTCTTTAACCCACTGAAACTAAAGTTTAGATTCTTATTATCAAGATATGGTCGAGTAAATCGCTTTTTATCCGGTGTGGCAAGCTTGGCCAACTGGTCAATATATTTACCCCCAGGATACGGCATATTCAACATTTTTGCGACCTTATCAAAGGCCTCACCTGCTGCATCATCCAACGTTTTACCAAGCTCAACAAAATCATCAGCCGATCGAATAAGGAAAATCTGTGTATGCCCTCCAGACACAAGCAAACCAAGAGCTGGAAGTTTTAATTCCTGTTCTAAACCTGCCGCCAAAAGGTGTGCATGTAGGTGATTGACACCTATAAGCTTTCTATCTGTTCCGGCAACAAGACCTTTTGCAAATCCAACCCCGACAAGCAGACTTCCCAACAAACCCGGACCTCGAGAGACTGCGACATTATCTATTTGTTCTGCATCAATACCTGTTTTGGCAAGTAAAGAATCGTATAAGTGCCCAATAAGCCGATAGTGTTCACGAGAAGCAATCTCTGGAACAACACCGCCAAACAGTGCATGAATATCAATTTGTGTAGAAATGACACTATCAACCAACTCCCCGTCTTGAACAAGAGCAAAAGCAGTCTCGTCACACGAAGATTCTATACCTAAAGTGAGCATACAAATATTCCGCAGTCCGTTCCGTAACAGCTATTTAGCTGCCTTTCGGTTTTTTTTATAAATATCAGCCACTGCTTTCACATCGTTCTTTGAACCAATAAAAAGCGGTACACGTTCATGTAGTTCTTCAGGCTGCAACTCGAGGATACGATTTATGCCATCAGTTGCTGCACCACCTGCCTGCTCTGCAAGATATGCAAGCGGAGAAGCTTCGCATAAGTAACGCAACTTGCCCTTTGGCTTACCCGGATTGCGGTAGTCAGCTGGGTACATGTAAATACCACCATTAAGAAGACCTCGATGGAAGTCCGCAACGAGAGAACCAATGTAGCGTGCAGAATACGGCTTGCCTAATGGGTTAGCTTCACCTTTGAAAAACTCAATAGCTTCATGGGTCGCATCATCCCAGTACTTGTAATAACCTTCATTCACAGAGTAAACTTTACCCTGTTCTGGAATACGAAGATCTGGATGAGACAACAAGAATTCACCAACACTTGGATCAAGTGTAAAGCCGTGAACGCCATCACCTGTAGAGTATACGAGCATTGTGGAAGGACCATAAAGGAAATAGCCAGCTGCAACCTGCTCTACACCACTTTGCAAAACATCACATAATGTAACGTCGTTATTGGAAGGAGATTTACGGCGCAAGATGGAGAAAATGGTGCCGACATTTACGTTGACATCAACATTGGAAGATCCATCAAGAGGATCAAAAATAAGAATGTACTCGCCTTGTTTGAATTGCTCAGGGATGCGGATAAAATCAGCATTTTCTTCAGAAGCAATCGCACACAAAACACCAGTACGCTCCATGCGATGGATAAGCACTCTGTTTGCATACGCGTCGAGTTTCTGAACCTGTTCGCCCTGAACATTGATCTCGCCAGTTGCTCCTAAAATATCAAGCAAGCCAGCCTTATTCATTGTCTTAGATATTATTTTTGCAGCCAAAATGAGATCATAAAAGAGTGCAGTAAATTTACCGGAAGCATCAGGAGTCTTTGCTTGATGCAATAATAGATGTTCAGTAACGGTTACTTGGCGCATAGGTTTACTCCTAACTATCTATGAATATAAATTAATTTATTCATACTACAATGGAAGTGGGATTTGTCAATTACCCGAAAAATATAATACTACTCAATCTTAATGCATTGAGTATGTTGCTACTATTCTCATGACACAAAACGGGTACCTGTGTTGACAACATCAACACAGGTACCCTTTCATGTTACTAAGCAGGATGAAAGTTTGCTCTATGCACAATGACTTATAGAGTCAAACAGTTTGTTTGTTGTTTAAAAGCAATACAGAGTGCAAGTTAGCTTGCGGTCGCTTGAGGCGTGGCTGTACCGAAAACAATTGGAATATCTCCAAGGTATCGAACAAGCCAAGTGTACGAATTGCCGCTTTCAGTGACAACTCCGTAGCTTTCTTCACCGAGCATTTGCTGCCAGTTGATCTGTGCAAACGGTGTACTTTCAAATTGATACTTACCGCTCCACAAAACTTTCTCTCCAGCGAGAATAACAAGCTCTTCTGGATTAGGAGAAAGTTTAACAAGGCTGCGTACATCAAAATGTGCAACAACAAGCCCTTTCATTTTATTATCAACAAAAAACGGCATTGCAACATACGCTTCGTTACCAAGTGGTGTTTCGTCAACATATCCACGTAGCTTACGGAAATCGTACTTCTTATTTTCATCAAGAAGTGGCGCGACATTTAGAGGCTTCATACTTACAGCGGGACGCTGCATGAGCACTTTACCTTCAAGGTTCACAACGGCGATACCGGAAAGCCAAGGAAAACGTTTAGTGGTTGCATCAACCCAAGCGAGATCTGGAAAAACATCTTTTGCATCAATAACGCGAACAAACGTTTCCAACTCTTCCCCAATCGGGGTATACATAACAGCCAAATTCTCTTCAGCCGTTTCGGCATCAACTTCAGCAAATTCAAGTTCAGCAGGGGTATTCAAATATGTATTGTAGTACCCTTTAGTCTCACGCCATGTGTTGTTAACACTTTGTTTGCAACCAGTTAATAAGACTAGCAGCGCGCATAATGCAACACCACATTTCAATGAATAATGCAATGCAATCTCCTGAAACTATAAAGGAAAGAATTACGAGGCTCTAGCTTCTAAACGTTCTGCAAGTGCTTCAAGCGTGAGGACAATTCTGTCCTTACTTGTAACGGCATTAGGTTCATCTGGCACAGAGTTTTTCTTATCTGCCAGAATCGTTGTTCGAAGCTCAGTAATATTCTCAAGCTCTTCCCTGCTTGTTACTTGCTCTGTGAGTTCGTCACAGAGCTCGAGAGCGCCTTTCAGATCGCCTTGGTCCGCAAGTATTTGCGCCATAGACAAAGTACGTTCTGAAATACACTCCCCCCCTTCCATGGTTCCACTAAAAACAGTTTCCTGTTTGCGTATAAGCGGAATTTCACCTTCTAGTTCTGCTAAACTTTTTAACTGAGAAATCTCGTGCGACGATGCAACTGGTACAACAGTTTCCGCAACATCCTCTACCGATTCCATATCATGGTCGGCAGTTACAGATTCTGAAACTGGTGCAGATTTTTGTTTCGATATGGGTTGAGAAATGAAAAAATTGTCAACATTCTCTTCCAAACAAGCCTGAAGGCCTCTATCAATAACATCACGCCAAGTAATCGGAGTTTCTTCAAAAGCTGCCGCAAGAAAAGTCATTGCGAGTGCAGCATCTTGAGAGCCAGGTTCTGCAGCAAGCAATCCTGCCCAAATTTTCCAAAAGTTCGGATACCGCTTTAATATTTCTCCAAGCGCTCCTAGTTCTGTATTAATCTGGTCAAAATCTTCTACTCGTTCAAGGCAATTTAACAGTAACAAACGGGCTTCGAAGTGCTCCGGATGCCTTTCTAGCCCTGCCTTTAAAACAGAGACAGCTTCAATAAGATCCCTTTCTTTTACGAGAAGTCGCGCAAGTGGAAAAAATACCTTAGAACCTGGATCGAGTTCCAAAACTTCCTTATACCACTTGATCTTTGCTTGAATCATTCGCGCGCTCCAACAGGAATCTTGATTTTGCTATCGGGAAAAATATACAATATTTCATTACTTTTAACAAATCCGAGACGTGCTCTTATAATTTTTTCAACGTACTCTGAGTCATTCTGCAAAAGTCGTATCTCATGACTCAATAAATACGCTTTTTCATCAAGCATATCCTGCTGTTGAGTAAAAGCATACGTGTCAGCTTTAAGCGTCTGGTAATTGCTCAGCCCGTTATCACTCACTAATAGATAAACTATTAGCGTAAGGTTAAGCAGGACTGATAGCGCCAGCAAAATTCGTTTTATTAGCATAGCTATTGTAAAAAACGTCGCCTTTCAGCAGTAACCTTCACATGCGACATAGGGAACTGCAGTTCTTCCAAGAAGTTAGCTGTTGCAGACTCAATGCGTGCAACATCATCTTCAACTAGCTCCATCTCGTTGATTCGCTCAATCAGCATTTTTAACATGCCGAATTCATCCCGCAAATCATGACTCAACTCAATGTCGTCAAGATCAGGCTCCAGCTCAAGAATTGTATGCAGGCAATTACGCAACCTGCTTTTCAATTCTTTAAGTTCTTTCATGTATCTTCCTTGCGAGTCTAACATAAAAGGGATGCACCTTGTGTCATATGCTCTCAGCAGAAATTTTATTTTTGTTCGTCCTGCTGTAACCAGTTTTTGTAAAACCCGAAAAGGTAATTTCCACCAGAAAATACAGTTAGGATCAATGCAATGTAAAGAAGTATTTCACCAATAACGGCGACATTATACCCGAACAAAGGATAGTGAATAATCATAGGAGAAAGTGCTAACATTTGTAATACGGTTTTCATTTTTCCGTATTTATCTGCTGCAATAACAATCCCTTCATCTGAGGCCATAGCACGTAAGCCAGTTACTATAAGTTCCCGACAAATAATTGTAATCACAACCCAAGCTGGCGCCCAACCAAGTTCTACAAGCATGACAAGTACTGAGCAAATCAGCAATTTGTCTGCAAGCGGATCAAGAAATTTCCCAAAGCTTGTTACAATGCCTTCACGACGGGCAATAAAGCCGTCCACAAGGTCTGAAAAAGAAGCAAGAGAAAAAAGAAAAAACGCAAGTAAACAAGTTGTTTCACTCGGGAAATACAAGAGTACTACCACAAATGGAACTAACAAAACTCTGAACATGGTAATCTTGTTCGCCAAATTAAACATGTGTGCTCTACCTCTAGCTAGTTTATTCAAGATAACGCTGTGTACCACAGTTCATACAAGGTGCAAAGACTGCTAGGACACCAAATTATAATATAATGATAGCATCTAGAGTTATTTGAAGTATTTTTTTTAAATTTTCACATAAAAAAACCATGACGGGGCCGCCATGGTTTTTAATTTCGTACAGCATAACAAAGGGGAAGCCCCTGTATGCTTCTTGCGAAAACCTTACCTATGAGTGGTCTGAAGATACAGACTCAAGACTACAGTTAAGTGCTTTTACGATGTTATCTGCAAGATTTTGAAATCCTGCTTTTGCAGCAGTTTCTTCTTCAAGCATAACAACAGGAATACCTCTGTCCGCAGCCACTACGGTTGCAGGATCGAGCGGAATGGCACCAAGAAATTCAAGACCATACTTTTCAGCAAGCTCTTTCCCGCCGCCTTTCTTAAACAGCTCGATCTCCTCACCACAGTGCGGACAAGCAAGGCCGCTCATATTTTCGACTACACCAAGCACGTTAGCTTTCGCGTACTGGAGGAAGTTAACAGCCTTTCGCACATCTGCAAGAGAAACTTCCTGCGGAGTAGTTACTACTACGGAGGTTGCGTCTGGAATAGTTTTGAGAACAGTCATGTGCTCATCGCCGGTCCCAGGAGGGGAATCAATAAGCAAAAAGTCAAGTTCTCCCCAGTTCACATCTGAAACAAACTGACGAATTGCTGCTGTTTTTTTAGGCCCACGCCACAATACAGCGGTATCCTTATCTTTCAGCAAAGAATCCATAGAAACAACATACAAATTGTCGTTAACCTTTGCAGGATTCAACAAACCACCACGATCAGCTTCAAGTCCAGAATCTTTTATGCCGAGGAGCCCAGGAATACTTGGACCGTGAATATCAACATCCAAGATGCCTACTTTAAAACCCTTGGCAGCAAGCGCTGCTGCGGTGTTAACGGTAACGGAACTTTTGCCCACACCGCCCTTACCGCTCATGATGAATAACTTGTGGCGGATCTTATCCAACGTACAGTTAATCATTTCGTCCTGAATATTCTTTTTTGGGCTCGCTTTAATCTCTTTCCCTGGAGTAAGTTCCTTGGAAGAGGAGCAACCGCTGCAAGAAGACATTTTTGCAACTCCTTATATTTAATGGCTAGATAAGTAGTCTGCCCGATCAGTCAAGTTATCAAGCAGCAAAATTTGCCATTAGAGAAATTTTAACGCGACAAAGCCGGCAATACCAAGTACCAAAGCGCCGATTAAAATCAGATCAAATCGTTTTTCTAAAAAATATCGTGCTTGCTCACCAAACATGTAAATAAGACCGGCAATGACAAAAAAGCGCAAACTCCGGCTTATAACTGAAGCAAAAAGGAAAATGCCAAAGTTAACTTTAAAAGCACCTGCCGACAGCGTGCACAGCTTGTACGGAATTGGTGTAAGCCCTGCTACGGCAACAGCCCAGGCATTATAGGTGTCGTACCATTCTTTAATAGCAACATATTCGGTAGATAGATTATAAAAACGGACGATAGGCATACCTATGTAGTCCATAAAATGATACCCGATGTAATATCCAATTATTCCACCCAGAACAGAGCCGACAGTACAAATCGTCGCAAAATAGAATGCTTTTTTGCGCTGAGTGAGTGCCATAGGTATTAAAAGCAAATCAGGAGGAAGGGGTACAATAATGGATTCCGTAACTGCAACAAATGCAAGAATCCACTTTGCCTTAGGAGAAAGAGCCGACTTAGAAACCCAGTCCATCAGCTTAGACATCAATTTCATTAAGTTACCATCCGTGTGTACCCACCAGATCTACAAAAGCAACGCTGCCTAGTTTTTCCAATGTGATGTCACCGTTATTTTTTCGTATTCGCACAAGTTGTTGTGTTCGCCTTGCTCGTCCTACAGGCAATACAAGGATTCCAGGGTCAGCCAATTGATCAACTAGGGGCTTAGGAATTTCAGGCCCCCCTGCCGTTACCAATATCCGATCAAACAAAGCTTTTTCCGGCCAGCCAAGAGTACCATCATCCAACTTAAACTGTGGAGAAGTGTAACCGAGGTCAGTAAAAAGTTTTATCGCAGCAAAATGTAGTTCTGGAATACGTTCAACAGAATAAACCTGTAAACCCATGGCGTAGAGTACCGCTGCTTGATAGCCGGAACCAGTGCCAATTTCAAGCACGCTCATTCCAGGCTCTGCTTCGAGTGCTTCTGACATAAGTCCGACAATGTAGGGTTGAGAAATGGTTTGCCCATAACCTATAGGCAACGCATTATCTTCATAAGCGCTCAACCGCATGGCATCCTGTACAAATTTATGTCGTGGAACAGAACGCATTGCACGTAGCACGTTTGGATCAGAGATATGGCGCTGTTCAAGCTGGTCGCGAACCATTCTTTCTCTGTTACGCTTCAAATCGTACGGCAAAATAAGATTCCTTTAACGTGAAATAGTCATAGTCAGAAAAACAACCACGCGGTACACTGTACACTGGATACCATATCTGTTCGGCTTGAGAATCAGATTTTTCTACACAAGTCAACTGTATACACAGCTTGACGCTCCGCAACATCAAATGAACATTGTGTAAATTAGAAATCAATGGAGACCATTATGCTGCATGTACAAGACCTGATGTCCACAAATTTATTCACACTCAAAAAATCCGACTCATTAATGGCTGCCAAGTCACTAATGGAACTAGCACGTATTCGCCATATTCCAGTTGTCGAGGGAAAAAATATTTTTGTCGGAATCATAACACATAGAGACATATTATCCTCCACCCTCTCCAAATTAGCAGACGTAGATAGAGATGTGCAGGACGAAATAGAAGCTTCTATTCCTGTATCAGAAATAATGCGCAGTGATGTCTTTGCTGTGGCACCACAGGCAAGTTTACGCGATGCAGCTGAGCTACTTCTGAATCATAAATACGGGTGCTTACCAGTCGTAGAAAAGGATATGCTTGTAGGGATTATTACAGAAGCAGATTTTTTACGTCTGACAATTGACTTAATGGATGCATTAGACACATAAGTCAAACCCTACTATATGCATGGCAGTTGATACTTTGCCTTGTTAGATTCTGTGTATCTAGGTAAGGTCTCTTCGGCTGCTGTGCTTTTTCACTTTATGGAACGCTGAGTTTTTTACTCAGTCTCGTCGGTATCATCACAAAAATTATGAAATAATCGATTTTTTGAGCTATGGTTATCTATAACCATAATGTCGGCGCACGCTTTCATACTGGCAAAGTTGTAACTGCACCAATCAAATACCTGTCTTAGGTAATATAGTTATATTACTCCATTCCACCACATTAACGTTGTACAAGGGACTGCCCATGGCGAGCCTTAAAAAAACTTTCTTCTTTATTGTATTCCTATCACTCATTTGCGGCGGTGCAATCGCTGGCTGGCTTTTATTTAAAGACCAGCAGGGTCCAATCGTTGCTATCGATAAGGAAAATGCTCGTGTAAACAAAGACAGCAGCGTTACAATTTCGCTGCATGATGTTACCTCTGAACTTAAAAATCTTTCCATCGCGGTTCGCAAAAATTCCAAAAACATTCCGCTTTATTCAACATCATTTGAACCGGGTAAAAAGTCAATAACACTTAATGTCCCTCTTTCAAGTGCGAACGTCTCAGATGGCGCATTTGAAATGATCATTACTGCTACTGACACCTCCCTTGCAGCATTTGGTAAAGGAAACACTACTCACAAAGTAGTTACCATGAGAATGGACAACACTCCTCCAAGTATTACTATAAAATCACTTCCGCCAAATATTTGGCAAGGTGGTACCGGAGTTATTGCTTATACTGTTTCTGAACCTGTTGATACTTCAGGCGTGAAAGTTAATGAAATGTTTTTCCCGGGTTACAAACAAGCAGATGGAACCTACATCAGCTTCTTTGCTTTCCCACAGAGCGTAGAGAAAAAGGATTATAATCCAACAGCGTTTGCAATGGATATTGCTGGCAACGTATATGATCAACCTTTTTCCATCAATCCATTGTCTCGTAAATTCCGTCACGACAAAATTCGATTAAGCGACCGATTCTTAAATACCAAAATGCCAGCCTTTGCCAAAGATACCCCTCAGGCAACGAACAATCTGGAACGCTTTCTCATCGTGAACCAAAAAATACGTAAGGCAAACCGCGAGATGCTTATTAAGATAGGCCGTCAAACATCTTCTTCCATTTTATGGAAAAGCAAGTTCATACGTTTCCCTAACTCCGCTACCCGTGCGGGGTTCGGCGACCGACGAAGCTACATGTACAATGAGAAAGTAATTGATAAACAAACACATCTGGGACTCGACCTTGCTTCCCGTAAGCAATCTCCAATTCCAGCTGCAAATAAGGGAACCGTTGTTTTTGCAGGTAACCTCGGAATTTACGGAAACGTTGTTGTGATTGATCACGGCCTTGGCCTGCAGACTCTCTATGCGCATATGACTGAAATCAAAACAACTGTAGGCTCTGTGGTAAACCAAGGAGACATAATCGGAACATCTGGTTCAACCGGTATGTCTGGCGGTGACCACCTCCACTTTGGTGTTATTGTCTCTGGGGTTCCTGTAACTCCTATCGAGTGGTTCGACGATCGTTGGATCCAGTACAACGTCACTGATAAACTTAACTTTAATTAACACTAAGATCATAAAAAAGCCCGTGCGGTTATCTCGCGCGGGCTTTTTTTATATAAAAATTTTCTCTATGAGTCGGAGAAACACACATCTTGTTCAATTTACGCCCTTTTCAACCCCTCTTTGTTCTTTAGGAAATTACAAAATACGGTGTTCCTATAAACAATCATATGGAGTATCTTTTTAGCTCATGTGATTATGTTAACTTGTGAAAAACAAACTTACTTCAACTCCCCTTTCACAAGAGGCTGCATCTTAGGGACACAATCCATATTTATAACATTCGCCACTACTGAACAAAATTTCTCAATTGGATACTTAGTCACACGCGGCTCAAATTTTCCCTTTTCACGATGAGAAAAAGAAAGTTTTTTTACTATCTCATAGGGCAAGACCCTTTCAGGATGGTTACTTCACATTACGTCCAGAGGTTGTGCTACAAACTCCGCCGTCACAAACTCATAACCAGACGGCTCTTCCCAAAGAACAAACTGAAGAAAACTTGCTGGTTGAATATCGTTGTACGCGAACCCCTCTAAATTCCAATCCATACCAGGCAATTCGCTGACATGTGCCATATTCGTATCATGCTCTACAAACACAACGAGTTGAGCCTGATTAACTCTCTGATCATAATGTGTATCTGTAAGAGCATCCGTCATAACCTTCAAAACAACGCTGCCACGATCTCGAGCATATCCACTCGTCCTGTTCAGACTGTTGAAAATTGCAGCCCTTGCAACAAGCAGTTTGGAAAGCTTATCCGGTGTAATTTTCCCCCACCCGGGATCATTATCCGGCCATTCAGCACTTTCAAGCAACCAGTTTTGAATAAGTGTTGCCTTAATACCTAGCGCACCACGCAAATTTATTGTTCTACCACTGTTTGCAAAATTTACACGCGGCGGAAGATCCTTAAGCTCGCAACTTTGCTCAACGCCGTACTCATTACATGTTATTTGCGGCATTGGGCCAAGCAATTCATTTACAAAGTTGAGTTGTTCAGAAAATTCATTTCCAAGCTTTTTAAAAGAATGCCCGATAAAGTTTGTAATCTCGTCTTCTCCCCCTTCTCGAGTCAGCTGACAGACGCTGCCGCGCACTGGGTGGTACAACGGATCACTATCCTTATCTGTAAGTAATAAAATACGGGAGTAAACATTCTGAGGCTATTGCAGCAGCAAAAGCAGCTGCGCTAGGCTGTGTACGCTCATCTATGTCCGCGTGAACAAAAATATTGTCAGGAGTTACACAATGTCCCCTGCCATACAACAAAGACTTGTATGGTTCTTCCAATTTATGTTTATGCCAAAAGACAGCTATCAACTCTCGTCCTCTGGCTGTTAAATGTCCGAGAGCAACAGACCAGACAGGCCACTCTCTATGCGACCATTCAGCAAGTTTATCCATTGGTTGGTTGGGAGCACGAATACCATGACGCATTAACACCACAATTTTTTTAACTTTTTTTTACTCATATTCTACACCGTATAGTCTTTTTTATTAGTAAAATAGCAATATTATGCTTCGCTAAGAATAGAGTCTTCGTCCCATAGAGATTTACATTCAATTTCATGATACCATACGAGGGTCCGTTGAAAAGCTATAGAATAAAGGCCCCCCCTTTCTCAATCTCGGAGTATACTAAGCCTATTACGTAATAAGGAGAGCTTATGAAGACACTAAAACCAGGAGATCACGCACCAGACTTTTGTCTAACAGATCAAGCTGGAGAAGAAATCTGCCTCGCAGACTTTCAAGACAAGGAACGCGTTCTAGTTTACTTTTATCCCAAGGCATCAACTCCGGGGTGAACCACACAAGCACAAGGGTTGCGTGACAACCTAGACACATTTGACTCCATGGGAATTGCTATTCTCGGCATTAGCCCAGACCCAGTAAACCGTTTGGAAAAATTTTCTAAAAAGCAGCTTCTGGCTTTTTCATTACTTTCTGATGAACAACATGAAATCGCAGAACGCTTTGGCGTATGGGGGGAAAAAAAGTTTATGGGTAAAGTTTATGACGGTATCCACCGCATGAGCTTTCTTGTCGGAAAGGATGGAAAGATAGAGCAGGTATTTAATAAATTTAAAACAGCAGACCACGCAAAAACAGTGCTCGAATATCTTGAAAATCACGCATAAAAAAATGGTGGAGTGTATCACTCCACCATTTTTACGAATAATTCTATGTTAGCTGCAACCTTGATCGTACAATAATTTCTTTTAGGCATACAAATCTCCTTTGAATACTAACGTTACCTGATAGTCTTCGTGCCTTTCATTACAAATTTTGCAACCAATCAACGCCCCACAAAAAATTAATCAACAAACTTTTTTGGACGAATATGCGCCATAACACGCTTAAAAGCTTCTTCAGAAGCAGACGTCTTCAACGATGTAATATTTTCGCGATCAACATATTTAATAGCATCACACGGACACATCTCGACACAAGCCGGAAGCACCCCCTCTGCTCTGCGCTTTTTACATAAATCACACTTTGCCACAGCTACTCCCTTACATGTGGCAAAAAAAGCGGCATACGGGCACGCTATCAAACAATCTTTTGTTTCACAGCCACGACACCTCATAGGATCATGCAGTACAGCACCGCAAGAATCACGAGAAATTGCACCACGTTTACACACCCGCTGACAAGCAGCGTTTTCACAGTGTTGGCAATATAAAGGGACTATTTCACCCTCAATAGTACGTGACATAGCTATTCGCGGAGTATCGTGAAGAAAGCGACACACAGCTTCACATGTTTCGCAACCGATACATTTGGAGTAATCAACAAACAGTGTCTTTTGTTCTTGCATACTATTCACATTTGCTCCTGCCGTTACCGAGATATTTTATCCGCATCAAAGTTATATTCCGCTTCTCGAGACTGTGCTTTCAGATCAAGCCAGTTTGTCAGCGAACGAGCCGCACGAAGTCCACTGTAGACAGCTTTACCAATCTTACTCGGACCAGTTAGCACATCTCCCGCAACAAAAACGTTATCCATTGCTGTCATATTCAACCAACGGACATCACCCTTGCGCACATTTTCTAATCCTAGTTCCTTTTGAAATGGCGGAGTTGGAATCTCCCCAATAGCGCTTACAACGATGTCCGCATCCAGTACTTCCAGTTCGTTGGTTTGACTGTTGCGTACAATAAGCTTTTCAACACAACTTGCACCTTGAATGGATTCTGGAGAACGTTTTTCAAGCCATGAAACTCCCATTTCCTGAATACGATTAATCTCGAATTTTCCACACGGAGCCTCAGCAACACTTCGTCGGTACACAAGAGAAATGTCCTCGGCACCAAGAGTTCTGGCAGAATCCACCACATCAATAGCTGAATGTCCCGCACCGATTACAACAACTTTTTTACCTTTAACTTCAGGCATAGAAACATTGCTGTGTGCATATTTAACGGCACGTATAGGAAAAAGAAATTGCAGACTGGAATACACACCTTCCAACATACTTCCTTCGATGGTCAGCTTTCGAGATTTCCATGACCCAGAGCAAACAACCACAGCATCATGATTATCAGTTAAATCGGAGAGACCTAAAATATCCGCAGCAAAATGGTCACCCTCTTCTTCATGCATGGGAGCACTGCAACAAATTTTTGTATTTGTTCTAAAAGTAACTCCAAGACGACGTTCTAAATCGCGTACCCCGCGATTAATACGATCTGCAGGAATTCTATGGCTTGGAATACCAAACACCATAAGACCACCTGGCTTTGGGAGTTTGTCGTACACATGTACTTCGTACCCCTGGCTGGCCAAAAGTCCGGCAGCGGCAAGTCCGGAAGGTCCTGCACCAATAATTCCAACACTTCTATCAATTGCGGGTGTATTCTTAGTTTGCAAAAAACCAAAATTCATTACACCAGCGTGCAAAGATGAAGACACTAATACACCCCCTATTTTTAAAGTCATTCGTATGAGTAACTACCACTAGAGTTCATTGAATACTCAATCTTTTTTTTGAATTCTGTAATATACATCACAACTGGGTACTGGCAAGTAAGAAATCGTGTAAAATCGCCACAACCCGCAAGTTTCCTCGGTGCGAGGTTCTTCAAAAAAAGAACATTTTCTACCTAATTTTAACAAAGTTGTATTAAATATTGCCCACTACAACTTCAAATGCTAGAAATAGGGTATATATCTATGTATCTGAAGACAATAAGGGGCAATCCTCATGAAAGTAGAACAAATATCCGTTTTTCTAGAAAACAAGGCCGGACGCCTTGCAGAAGTAACTAACACACTGGCAACGAATGGCATCAACATTCGAGCCCTTTCGCTCGCGGACACAACGGACTTTGGAATTTTGCGCCTTATCGTAGATAATAGTGAAAAGGCAAAGTCCGTATTAAAAGATAAAGGATTCACTGTTGGCAAAACCAATGTCGTTGCAGTGGAAGTTGAAGACAAGCCGGGCGGATTAAACCATATCCTTGATACTCTTGGTAACAATGGTATTAATGTTGAGTACATGTACGCATTTGTTATGCCTGGCAGCACAAACGCAACTTTGATTTTCCGTTTTGACAAGACAGATCAAGCCGTTGAAATTTTATCTGAGAATAATATTCCTATCATTCCAGGTACAAAATTGCACGCTCAATAAGCAATGAGTCATAGCAATTTAAAAAAGCCGGAACGATCCGGCTTTTTTTCGTTTGTAAACAATGCTTCAACCCCTTAACCATATTTTTTTGAAAATACTGCAATAAAATGTGATGCAAACGTAGCAATGTTAGAGCAATATCCATTGTAAGTTAACACCACAGCCATTTATACCACTCCGAATAAATAACTTTAGAATGTGGAAACACTCCCTAAAGGAGAGCACAAATGGAACGTATTTCAGCATGCACGTTGGACTGTCCAGACGGTTGCTCGACAATTGTTACAACCGACGAGCATGGTAATCATTCAATCAAGGGCAACCCTGCACACCCAATAACACAGGGGTACACCTGCAAAAAAGGGAAACACGCCCTTGTACGCATAAACGCACCAGACCGCATAACAACCCCTCTTATGCGTAGTGGGTCAACCTTTGTTCCTGTATCATGGGACAAAGCTCTCACTACAATTGTTAATAAAATTTCTACGCTAAAAAACACTCCTGACCGTATGCTTCATGTTCGCGGCTACGGATTCCATGGAGTACTCGCAGACACAAGTCGCTACCTATTCGGGCAGCTCGGTGCCTCTGGAACACGAGGGGCGCTATGTGACAACGCAATTATGGAATCCTGTATTCTGGACTTTGGCGCCCTCGATCAAAATAGCCACACAGAGCTTCTCAATGCCGACTGTATCGTAAACTGGGGGCGAGATGTCCTGCGCTCTTCCATCCATACTGCGACGCTATTAAAAGATGCACGAAATAAAGGCTGCAAGATGGTTAGCGTATCCCCTGCTTCTCCTGAAGAAGGTATGCGGATACATGTCAGCGACCTCCATATTCAAATTCGCCCAGGTACTGATCGACACCTTGCCGCTGCAGTCATCAGACGCCTCGCAAACGAAGGAATCCCTGACAATATTTTAAACCGCACTTCAAACAGTTCAAAGTTTGTTCGCTTCATCAAAACTCTCGATGAGCAACAACTTCTGGATGCATGTGGGGTTAGCTCTACAGATCTGTCCACTCTTGTCGAAATTTACGGCAAAGATAACTTTGCTGTTTCCAGCATCATAGGATGGGGATTGCAACGCTATCTCTATGGTGGAGAAAATGTTCGCTATATTAACGCGCTTTGCATGATCTCAGGTAATGTTGGCCAAAAAGGTGCCGGTAGTTACGGTGGAGTCAGTACAAGTAGAAACTTTAACTCAAGTTGGCGTTCCGGCAGCAAAACGTCGCGAAAATTGCTTACTCCAAAGCTTGCTGACGAAATTTTAGATGCTAATGACATTGAATTTCTTTGGTGCGACGGAACAAACGCCATCAACCAAACACCGGAAGCAACAAAAATGACAAAAGCATTCAGCACGATCGATATGGTTGTCGTAGTGGATGCTTTTATGAATGACACCGCAAAGTGTGCGGACATAATCCTGCCATGTGCACTTATCTATGAACGGGAAGATGTTCTCGGTTCCTACTTCCACAATTATATTCAGTATAGTGCCAAATTATTCAAACCGAAGGGCGAAGCACGCGCGGATTATGACATCATCAGAGATTTAGCAAATCGCCTATCTATTCCGTTTCCCGAGATAGATAGTATTCTGGCACAAGCACTTGATACAAAAGAAATTACTAATCTTACAAAAAATCCGCTTGAAAAAATTCGCCAACAAGGATTTCTCCCAACAGACAGACCGGCAGTAGCCTTTAAGGACCTGCAATTTGGTCATCCAGATGGCAAATATTGTTTACCTGAATCTGTATTGCATGATGAGCCAGAGATAAACGCAGACTATCCTCTCTCACTGCTGTCTCTTATTAACAAAGACTATGAGCACTCGCAGATACCGGCAGAGGAACAGCAAGAGCAGTTAAAAGCGTATGTACACCCTGCGACCCTTAAACAGTACAGCATTGAGCCGGGTGGACAGGCATACATTGTATCCTCCATCGATAAGCTGCTCGTACAGGCTGTAGCTGATACCTCAGTGCACCAAGAGGCAATTATCGTACGCCGTGGTGGTTGGATGATGTTCAACCGATGCGCTAACACTATTGTCGAAGCACACATAACCGACATTGGTGACAACGCCGCATATTACAGCCAGCGAGTTCGCTTAGAGGTTAGTGAATAAAAAAAAGCGTGAGTCATATGACTCACGCTTTTTTTCGTATGCTCTTATCTAGCTACGGAAGGTCAACACGGCTCGCAACCGGCATTCTCCAACCTGTACCAAAAGCTCGGTCAGTAATGCGTAATCCCGGAGCAGCCTGCCTGCGCTTGAATTCAGAAATCTTTACAAGCCACAAAACTCGCTCGACATCTTCCCGAGCATGTCCCTGCGAAATAATAGCTTCTTTTCCCAGACGCTCATCAATGTATTTATGAAGAATAGCATCAAGCTCTTCGTATTCCGGCAAAGAATCAGAATCTTTCTGATCAGGACGTAATTCAGCAGACGGAGCTTTGTCGATGATCTCAACAGGAATTTTTTCGCCACAGTTCTCATTTGCCCAACGACAAACTTTCCAAACAAGTGTCTTTGGCACATCTGCAATCACAGCTAAACCACCAGCCATGTCACCATAGATAGTACAGTAGCCTACTGCCAATTCAGATTTATTACCCGTAGTAAGAAGCAACGCACCAAATTTATTAGACATTGCCATAAGTAAATTACCGCGAATACGGGCCTGAAGGTTTTCTTCAGTCACATCTGTATCTGCACCATCAAAGACAGGTTTAAGGGAACCAAGAAACGCTGTAAGCATTGGTTCAATTTCTATTGTCTCTGTCTGGATTCCAAGACGCTTTGCAAGATCAAGAGAGTCGTCAATACTACCCTGACTGGAATATGGTGACGGCATGAGTACGCCGATAACATTTTCTGGACCGAGAGCCTCCGCCGCAACGGCCGCCGTTAAAGCTGAATCAACTCCTCCGGACAAACCAAGTACGACTTTCTTGAAGCCACACTTGTGCACGTAATCTCGGGTTCCAAGAACCAGAGCCTGCCAAGCCTGTGCTTCGTCTCGAGCATCTTCATGCGCAACTCGACCCGATTTGGCTTCAAGGTCTACAAGAATGATGTCTTCTTCAAAAGAGTTGCCTTTGCCGATGAGTGTACCATCTGAAGCGTAAGCAAGACTTTTGCCTGCAAATATCAGGTCATCATTGCCGCCAATCTGATTAACATACAAGAACGGAAGCTCGTAATGAAAAACCATCGATGAAAGCATCTGCTCACGCACAAACTGTTTGCCGAGCGTAAATGGTGATGCAGATAGGTTAATAATGAGCTCTGCGCCGTCTTCAACAAGTGCCCCAAGCGGGTCTTGCGTATACTGCCTGCGGTTCTTCCAATAGGACTTATCGTTCCAAATATCTTCGCAAATTGTTACGCCGACTTTACGTCCATTAATGGTCACGAGTCCGCGTAGTTTTCCCTGCTCAAAATATCTGTTCTCGTCAAAGACATCATAGGTAGGAAGCAGTGTTTTATGCGCTACAATGGAGTACGTTCCATTTGCCACCAAAGCAGCAGCGTTAAACACGGGTTTGCCTATATTATCCGGATTATGAATAGGCACACCGACTAAGGTAGGAGGCATATCTTTCAACTCTACAGCAAGTGCGCTGAGAGATTCCTGACAGCCGTCAATAAAATCCTGACGTAATAACAAATCACGTGGAGGATACCCGCATACAGATAATTCAGGAGTCACACAAAGCTGTGCTCCGTCTTTTGCAGCTTTTTTTACTGCTTCGGCAATCTTACTAATATTGCCAGAAACATCACCCACAACAGGGTTCAGCTGAAGAAGCGCTACTTTCATTAGATAATATCCGACATAGAATAAAGTTTTCCTGCCTCACGTCCTGCAAGCCAGTATGCAGCACGAAGTGCACCAGCCGCAAAGGTTTCACGAGAATGCGCATGATGTGTAACTTCGATGCGTTCTCCCGGGCCCATTGCGTATACAGTATGCACACCCACAACGTCACCGCCGCGAATTGTCTGAATACCAATTTCTTCTTTAGGGCGTTCACCAATTATACCTTCACGATGGTAGTTGGCAACTTCATCAAGATCCCATTTTTTAGCTTCTGCAAGGCATTCTGCAAGACGCATAGCCGTGCCGCTTGGTGAATCTTTTTTCTTGTTATGATGTAATTCAACCATTTCAAGATCATAGTCTTCACCGAGGATTTTGATAAGCTCAGGCAAAATTTGAGTAAGAGCATATACGCCCACACTTGTATTTGGTGCCCAAAACATAGGAGATGTTTTAGCCAATTCTTCAAGTTGCGCACGTTCTTCGTTAGTAAAGCCAGTAGTACCCATTACAATCGGAGTATTATGTTTTGCCGCAATCTTAGCATTCTCCAAGCTTGCAGCAGGAATGGTAAAGTCAATAACAACAGCCTGACTAAGCTTACCAAGAACATCATCCAGATCATTTGAAACTTCACAGCCCCAAAAATCAAGACGGCCTTCGTGGCCCTTACGTTCAACAACAGCAGCAAGCTCGTATTTGTCGCTATCCTGCGCCATTCGCGCAATTGTTGTGCCCATACGACCATTAGCACCCATTACAACTATAGATACACTCATGTCATTCCTCCGAATGTACGACGGTTATTCTTCCTTAGACACTTTCATGCCTTGTCCATTCAAAATGTATTGAATGCGGAAGACTGCCAGCAATTATCCAAACAAGCTATGTTGCTCTGATGAACTTGCTGACTGTTTTTTCTTTTTTGCTTCATCCTTCTTCTCTGTATCTTCTTTCACAGGCTCAACAATATCATCTTCTGCTATAGGCTCTTCTAAAGAGACAGCTTCTGTTATAACAGCGAGTTCCGCCGCAACGTCTTCTCTCTCTTCTTTATCTACAACAGAATCATCCACTGCATCCTGTGATGGTTTTGTGATACCTGAAGGTGTCTCATCTGCTACTGCCGCCACAGCATTAGAATCCACAGTCTGAATTGAAGACTCACCCTTATACATTTCTAAAAATTCATCTTCCGTCAAAATTATTATCCCGAGTTGCTCTGCCTTTGCAAGCTTACTTCCAGCTTTTTCACCTGCGACTAGATAATCAAGCTTTTTAGAAACACTTCCTACAACCTTTGCCCCCACGCTTTCCGCCATTTCTTTAGCATCTGCACGCTTTGTTGTAAGTGAACCGGTAAAGACAACAGTTTTACCTGCAAATGGATGGTTCTCATCGATCGCGACAGTTTCTTCTTGCTTAGGATCTAAGCCAATGGCTTTAAAACGCTCCAGCATAGCCTTGTTGGCTTCATTATCAAAAAAGTCGACTATAGACTCAGCAATCTCTGCCCCGACGTCTGGAAGCTCCTGAAGCTCTGTTACATTTGCAAGCGCAAGTGCATCTAAATCTTTATAGGTCTTTGCCAGAACCTTCCCTGTCTGCTCACCAACGTGTCGAATACCTAATGCACATATAAAACGGGATAAAGGAGCTGACTTTTTAATATCTGCAAGCGCGGTTACAAACTTTTGAGCTGAAACCGGCCCCATGCCTTCAAACTGCATAAGGTCAAGACGCGTTACTTCAAATAGATCCACAGGGTGTTTAACCATCCCTTTGTCTACAAGCTTCTCTACCCAACTCTTACCAACACCTTGAATATCCAAACCAGCTTTAGACACAAAGTGTGAAATAGAGCGCTTAACAACGGCAGGGCATGTGACGTTAATACAACGCCATGCAGCCTCACCCTCTTCACGTACTGCATCGGTATGACAGACAGGACATTCTTTCGGAAACGTAAATTCTTTCTCTGAGCCGTCACGTTTTTCTACCAGAGCGCGAACGACTTCAGGAATAACATCGCCAGCACGCTGAACGATAACCATATCCCCTTCCATAAGTCCCTTTGCCTGAATCTCGTCTTCATTATGAAGTGTTGCACGGGATACAACTACACCACCGACTTCAACGGGATCTAGAACAGCTACAGGTGTTAGTACGCCTGTGCGGCCAACCTGAATGGTAATCTCTTCCAGTCTGGTAACAGCTTGCTGTGCAGGAAACTTAAATGCGATTGCCCAACGAGGGAACCTTGCTGTAAACCCGAGCGCTGTTTGCAATTCGAGATCATTCAGCTTTGCGACCATACCGTCAATTTCGAATGGCAGTGTGTCACGTTTCTCACCTAACTGTTCAAATAAGGCGTTTACTTCCTCAGGACTTTCACAAAGTTGTGCATCCGACGGTACAGTAAAACCAAGGTCAGACAATCCATTAATGATTGCTTGTTGTGTAGTCCACTCCTGTCCTTCATCCGCCCATTCCACAATGCCTATACCATAAGCAAGGAACATTAGAGGACGAGATGCCGCTACAGATGAGTCCAACTGACGAACAGAGCCCGCCGCAGCGTTACGCGGATTAGCAAAAACTTTTTTCCCGTACTTACGTTGAGTCTCATTTAGTTTAGCAAATGCGTCTCGTCGTATAACTACTTCTCCACGGACTTCTAGACGGGTTGGGAAATTCTCTCCACGCAGGCGTAACGGTACGTTCTTAATAGTGCGCACGGTGTGAGTTACAACTTCACCTGTAGTTCCATCGCCTCGAGTTAACGCCGCAGTAAAGGAACCATTTTCATAAATGATCTCCATAGCAAGTCCATCCATCTTGGGATCAACCCAAAAGGACAAATCTGCATCTGGTTGCTGACGCTTAATACGCTCTACAAACGCAAGAAAATCCTCTCCGTTGAATGCGTTATCCAGACTATACAGTTGTAAACTGTGATCTTGCGACTGCAAGCTTGGGAGCACTTCTCCGCCAACCTTCATAGTCGGGGAGTCTGACGTCAGAAGTTCCGGGTATGCTTCTTCTAGTCCTTTCAACTCTCGAAACAAAACATCATATTCAGCATCTGTTATTTCAGGAGCATCCTGAACGTAATACAAATAACTATGATGCTCGAGTTCCTTGCGGAACTGGAGTACTCGTTCTTGAGCTTCATGAAGAGACAACGTGGTAGAATCAGACATGCGACACCTTATTTTATCTGTGTAAGAAGGCTTACAGCTTGTTAACGAAATCTTAGAGATTCACCCCCTAAAGACCCTATATACCAATGCGGCAATACAGCCTTGCAGGCTAATCTTTTTTAGAACCGCTGGATACTTTCCTTACCCTCTCTTGTCCAGTCCCTTGTCCTCGTTTAGCAAGAGATATCCTTACCTTTGATGCTTTTTGCCATACAAAAAAAGAGTGTAGGATACGGTGATATACCATAATATTCTACACTCATAAATATAGATTCATCAAAAAACAGTGCATTACCTGTATTGATTAAAATGCCATTTTCACCCTATGTTTATATATATAAACAATTGTGCATTTTTGTATTCAAAAACATTACACACCCAAATTTAAAACTTTTTACAGAAGCTTTGCAAACTCATCGAGCTGCTCCTGAGCCCCAACAGCGACAATAGTATTCCCAGCTTCCAGCACAGTGCGACCATCAGGGTTAAAGACCATATCATGACCTTCCTTCTTAATGGCAATCACGATCAAGTTAAACTTTGGACGAAGTTCTGACTGGATAAGGTCTTTACCCACTAGAGAAGAGCTGTCACTTATTGTAAGCTCTTCCATCTGAATAGCCATTGTACTTCTTCCGTACGCAAGCTCCATAAAGCTTGTCACCGTCGGGCGCAGAACTGACTGAGCAAGACGCAATCCGCCAATATGATTTGGTAAAATAACAGAGTTCGCTCCCGCCTGCTTAAGTTTACTCACACGCTGGTGTGTACTGGCTCTGGAAACAATATTTAACTTCTGATTCATCTCACGAGCACTAAGTACGACATATACGTTCGCCGCATCCTCAGATAAAGCTGTAATTAGGTTCTTGGCTTGTAACACTCCTGCCTGAGCCAATACGTCGTCAGAAGTAGCATCCCCGTCAATATACAGTATACCCTCTTCCTGAAGAATCTTTACGGACTCTGGATCATTCTCGATTACAACGACATCCTGTGCTTCCGCTATAATCTCATCCACTACAACAGAACCAATACGACCATAACCACAGACAACACAATGATCTTTGAGTTTGGCGATTGTTTTAAGCACTCTGCGGCTCCCGATAAAATGAAAAAACTTACCTTCTACCAACAACTGGGAAAACGCCCCCAGAATAAAAGCAAAGTTACCTACACCAGCTAAGATAAGAAATGAAGTTAGTATACGCCCTTCAGTAGAAAGAGGCTGAACCTCACCAAAACCTACTGTAGAGAGTGTAATAACCACCATGTAGACAGCGTCTGACATGGACCATCCCTCAAGCTCCATATAACCGTAGACAGCCAGCACCACGACACCAAGTATGGATATTTGACTGACGATCAGGGGCCAGAAAACTCCTAACTGATTTCGAAGGCGTATAAGCCGGACAATAAAAGACTTGGAAAACAACTTCATGCATTTCCCCAGGTTAACCAGTTTCGAGCAGATGTTCCCGCAGGATGTGAATTTGATCTCGTAATTCAGCAGCTTTCTCAAACTCTAGTTCTTTTGCTGCTTCACGCATCGCGCGTTCAAGTTTAGCTATCATTTTAGCCAACTTTTTAGGGTCATGTTCAATATCCGGCGAAATTGCCACGCCTTTCTTCTTTTTATCTTTCTCTGCTTCTGCAGAAGAAGAAATGGAATCGAATGGCGTATCAATACGCTTCATAATTGTTTGCGGAACAATGCCATGCTCTACGTTATAAGCCTCTTGCTTTTCACGTCTGCGCTCCGTTTCATCCATTGCAGCCTTCATACTCTTCGTTATCTTATCTGCATACATGATAACTCTACCGCTAGCATTACGTGCTGCACGACCAAAGGTCTGAACAAGTGAGCCGACAGAACGCAAAAAGCCTTCCTTGTCCGCATCTAGTATTGCTACCAAAGAAACTTCCGGAATATCAAGCCCTTCTCGCAACAAGTTAATCCCAACAAGTACATCACACTCTTTCCTGCGTAGTGCTTGAATGATGGCCATGCGCTCTAACGTATCAATATCTGAGTGCAGATAACGGGTGTTCACGCCCATGCTCTTAAAGTACTCTGTAAGATCTTCAGCCATACGCTTTGTAAGGGTTGTAACAAGCACACGCTCATTCTTAGCAATACGGCTCTTACATTCACCTAACAAATCTTCCATTTGACCTTTCGGAGGCCGCACCTCAAGCTGTGGATCAACCAAACCGGTAGGACGAATAATCTGTTCAACTACAAGTCCCTGAGTACGTTCCAATTCCCATTTCCCTGGTGTTGCCGAAACATATACTGTCTGCCCGATGCGTTCCAAGAATTCTTTGAATTCAAGAGGTCGGTTATCCAAAGCAGAAGGAAGCCGGAAACCGAAATCCACAAGAGTGCTTTTACGCGAGCGGTCACCTTTATACATTGCGCCCACCTGCGAAACCGAGATGTGGCTTTCGTCAATAAAGAGCAAAAAATCTTTAGGAAAGTAATCAATCAAACATGCCGGTGGTTCACCTTCTTTACGGCGATCCAAGTGTCGTGAATAGTTTTCAATACCTGTACAATACCCCATCTCTTCAATCATTTCGAGATCAAGCATTGTACGCTGTTCTAAACGCTGCGCCTCTACAAGCTTATTTCCTGCCTTAAATTCAGCAAGACGTACTTGAAGTTCCTCGCGAATATCCGAAACAGCACGCTTTAAATTGTCCTTGTCAGAAACATAGTGACTAGCTGGATAGATAACAGTCTTTCCCACGCTTCCGAGAATGTTCCCAGTGATAGGATCAATCTCATGCATAGCATCAATGTCATCCCCAAAAAATTCTATTCGCAGCGCTTTTTCATGATGATACGCTGGAATAATTTCCAACACATCCCCACGCACTCTAAATGTACCACGGTGGAAGTCATAGTCATTACGTTCATACTGAACTTCGACCAAACGCGTTATAATTTCATCCATGGGAAGGGACTGTCCAACCTCTACTGGAATAACTAACTTTGCATAGTACTCCGGTGAACCAAGACCATAGATACAGGAAACTGAGGCAATAATGATTACATCACGCCGAGTGAGCAGTGCGTGGGTAGCAGCATGGCGCAATTTATCAATATTGTCGTTAATGGATGAATCTTTTTCGATATATGTATCTGAAGACGGAACATATGCTTCCGGCTGATAATAGTCATAGTAACTCACGAAGTATTCCACTGCATTGTGAGGGAACAATTCTCTAAACTCGTTGTAAAGCTGAGCCGCTAACGTTTTGTTTGGCGCAAGAATAAGCGCCGGGCGCTGGACACGAGCAATGGTTTGGGCAACAGAAAAGGTTTTACCTGAGCCGGTAACTCCAAGCAGGATTTGATCCTGCACGCCCTGCTTCAGGTTCGTTGTCAGCTCTTCAATGGCTTGTGGCTGATCACCCTGCGGGGTAAATGAAGTTTCTAGTGTAAACAGCGTATCCTGCATTACTTCCTCGTATAGTATCTTCTACTGCTAACTTACAAAAAAATAAGGGCATTCTTAAATAGTATTCAACGCAAGCCTACCCAAAACGTCTTTGTACAAAAATTAATCACTTAGTTGCGGCACCACCCACAATCGCATAAAATACACAGATATAAAGAATTCCATTTTACGCGGAGAGAACCACATGCAGAAAGAAATTGTATCTGCTCTCGGTAACGAACCCACTGACAGAATATACACTATGTACGTCATCATACGCAGCTTCAAAGGACGCAAAAATGTGCAGGCGCACCTGTTTCGTTCTGACATTCCTGAAGCTGAACTACAAGACACAAATCTACATCAATGTATTGATACAGACTGTGACAAGTATCGACTCGAGCCGCACCTGAGTGGTACACTCGAAGATACCAAACAAATGGTACTTGAAAGTTTTACAAAAAAAGAAATGGAAGCCATTATCGACTACCTCGAAGAACGGTATCATACCAGACTTGAAGGTATTTTTGCCGCACCACTCTCATTCCCTGTTCCACAAGGCACCATGCCTCTTGCTTCCATACCAGAAGGTAAAAGCATGGGCTTTATTAGATTCGACGACATGCCAGGATATCCACTTAAGTTTAAATTTAGAGCTTTCTACGATCTGGATCAGCATGAGCCTAATATTATCTAGCATTTTATAATAAAATAAAACCACTGGCGGATAATAAAAAAGCCCTGCACCTTATTGAGCCGGGCTTTTTTTATTTATAACGGGAAAAACTCTTCCGGAAACGTCCACTGCCCTTGAATGGTCGAGGCATCCAAAGCTTCATGAAGTGTGTTTAAAAACTCTTCACGAGATATGGAGACTGCACCAAAACGCTCTAGGTTGTCAGTTACCTGCTGACAATCAATCATCTCGAACCCCGCCGCAACGAGCAGTCGAGCTAACCATACAAAAGCAACTTTAGACGCGTCTGACTCTTTGAAAAACATGGATTCACCATAGAAAACCTTGCCTAGAGACACTCCATACAACCCGCCTACAAGCTCATCATCACGCCACGTCTCAATAGAGTGTCCAAGTCCGGCCTCGTTCAGTTCGCAGTAGGCTTGAATCATCTCTTCAACAATCCAAGTGCCTTCTTCATCTGGACGCTGCGATGTAGCACAGTTCCTCATAACCTCTTCAAAGGCCGTATCAATTTTAATAATAAACTTACGGGAGTTAATAACACGGCGTAAACTACGAGGAATGTGGAGATCCTTAGGATACAGCACAAAACGTGGGTCTGGGGACCACCAAAGGATGGGGGAGTCATCATCATACCAAGGGAAAATACCATTGGCATATGCGTTAACCAGACGTTCCATACGTAAGTCGCCACCAACAGCAAGAAGGCCTTCCCCATCCGCTAATGCAGGATTGGGGAAGGCTACATCATCATCTGAAAGTAAGTATACTGTCATAATTTCTATATTGAAAAATTACCTTTTGGCACAACTCATAGCGAAGACACAAACTAGCTGTAGGCTAGCACTACGTCTGCCTCTTTTAATATACTAAAAGAAGAATGAAGCCTTCTCCTTAAGGATACAAGACAATGTCTCTGTCCACCGGATAAAATAACCTCAATTCAGTTGTAGTGTTACCACAGCCAACCTATCTATTTACGCTTTCGTCTTTTTAGAACTCAACGGTAAAAACGTTATGCTCAGACCAAGATCATCTGCATCTGGCGGTAACTTCGCATCCTTAACATCAACGGTGGCTATGCCGCCTTTCTGTAAGTCACCAAAGAGAACTTCATGCGCAATGGCGTCTTCAAGACCTGTTCGAATAACTCGACGCATTGGTCGTGCGCCAAATGCAGTATCATACCCTTTAGTTGCAAGTCGCTTACGGGCTGCATCTGTTAATTCAATACGCACACGCTTAGCTTTCAGCATCTCTTCCAATTCAGCAACAAACTTATCTACAACACGTTCCATAATGGACTCTTCGAGACCATGGAAAGGAACCATTGCATCAAGACGGTTTCTAAATTCTGGACTGAACGTACGCTCTACAGCTTTTAAGCCGCGCTGCGCCACATCAACTTTGCCCTGAGAACCAAACCCGATGGATTTTGCTGCCATCTCACGAGCGCCGGCGTTGGATGTCATGATCAGAATAATATTACGGAAATCTGCTTTGCGACCAGAGTTGTCGGTCAATGTTGCATAATCCATAACTTGCAAAAGGATATTAAAAATATCCGGATGTGCTTTTTCAATTTCATCAAGCAGCACAACAGCATGTGGATGTTTGCGTACGGAGTCCGTAAGCTGCCCACCCTGATCGAAGCCAACATAGCCTGGAGGCGATCCGATAAGACGGGATACCGCATGCTTTTCCATGTATTCACTCATATCGTATCTAAGGAACTGTACACCAAGCTGGGTTGCAAGCTGACGAGCAAGCTCTGTTTTACCAACACCGGTTGGCCCATAAAAAAGAAATGAGCCAGTTGGGCGATCATCTCTACCCAAGCCTGCACGACTACGTAGAATAGCCTTTCCAACGACATCCACCGCCTTGTCCTGCCCGTAAACCTCACCTTTGAGATCATCTACCAGACCAGACAATTTTTGCTTGTCACCAGTGGACACACGTTGTTCGGGAATACGTGCCATTTTTGCAATAACACGCTCGATGTCGTTCGCGGTAATGTTATTACTCTTACGATGCGTGCCATGCAGGCGAAATGCTGCACCTGCTTCATCAATAACGTCGATAGCTTTATCAGGAAGAAAACGTTCTGTAATGTACCGTGCAGAAAGCTCTACAGCTGCTTTAATTGCAGGCTGGCTGTAACGTACACCATGGTGCTCTTCGTAATAAGGTTTAAGACCTTTTAAAATAGACATGCACTCTTCGTTAGTCGGTTCCGGAACATCTATTTTCTGGAATCGACGAGACAGCGCGCGATCTTTTTCAAAATGGTTCTTATACTCTTCATAGGTAGTGGAGCCAATACACTTGATTCCACCGCTGGCGAGTACAGGCTTAAGGATGTTGGACGCATCCATAGAACCACCTGTGGTTGCACCTGCACCCACAATTGTGTGAATTTCATCAATGAAGAGAATAGCACCTTCAACCTTTTTTAAATCCTGAATGACACCTTTAAGACGAGATTCAAAATCCCCGCGGTATTTAGTACCAGCGAGCAGTGACCCCATATCCAATGCATAGATATGGGCATCATGAAAGCCTTCGGGGACATTACCGTCAACAATACGAACAGCAAGGCCTTCTGCAAGTGCGGTTTTGCCCACACCCGGCTCACCAACAAAAAGCGGGTTATTCTTACGACGACGGGCAAGAACTTGTATTGTGCGCTCAAGCTCTGCCTTTCTGCCTATAAGCGGGTCAATCTCACCCTGCTTAGCTTTTTCCGTAAGATTAACGCAAAACTCTTTAAGAGAATCTGTGCGTGATTCGTCTTCACCCTCTTCACCCATCATTGCCCATTCGCTTCCGTCCATTTCATGTGAGACAACTTCAAGAATGTCTAAACGGGTCACTTCCATATGACGCAGGAAGTAAAGAGCATAAGAATCTTCTTCTTCAAAGATTGCTGCCAACACATCACCAACTTCAACAACATCCCGTCCAGATGATTGCATCTGCATGGCTGCACGCTGTAAAACTCGCTGTACGCTAATTGTGCGAATAATCTCTGTCGGTACATCTTCCGGTAATGGCTCAAGATGTGAAGAGAAAAATACTTCTACTCTGTTTAGCAATGACGGCACATCTGCACCGGCCTGTTCCAGAATAAAGTACCCTTGGTCTTCCTGGGCAATACCGTAAAGAAGATGTTCAAGGGTTAAAAATTCGTGATTTCGTTCTTGTACTTCGTGGACAGCATTAGCAATAGCTTGTTCCAGATGTATACTCAGCATATTATACCTCCTCCATTGAACATTTTAGAGGATAGCCAGCTTCTTTTGCGCGGGCACGGACAATTGCAATTTTGGTTTCAGCAACCTCTGCAGTGTAGACTCCGCATTCTCCGACACCTTTTTCGTGAATATTCAACATAACCTGTGTTGCCTGTTGAGTGGTTTTTCGGAAAACTTCAACAAGGATTAAAATGACAAAATCCATTGTGGTATAGTCATCATTATGCATGAGCACTCGAAACTTACGAGGCTCTTTTAGCTCTTCTTCAAGCAGAATGTCAGAATCGAAATCAGGTCTATGATGTTCAGCCATAATGAATCCATTACATGTAATAGTATTGTTAATGTCAGATCAGGTAATAGCAACCTACACATAAAGTTTATTACCACTTACTGCCTTCACTATAAATTTTTCAGCAGTTGCCGACACTCTTCATCAGCAAAATAAAAGCTATCCTGCGGATCAAGATTCTCTCGCTCTCGATAGGCCCTGTGCAGTTCATGATAAGTAGCAGTAGACGAATTTTCAAGTGACAGGGACAGCTTGTCCGCTAACGAAAAAATATCATCGCGCTCACCTTCCAACTCAATAACAGTATCGAATGAAAGCTCATCTATACAAATTTCTACACTATCAAGCGTCCACTCTTCACGCATTTTATCGTAGCGAAAGGCTCCATTGTACCCGAGCCCTTCGAGGATAGCATACGTTCCGTCAAAGCTCTCAACTTTTGTTTCACGTTCATCGTATATTTTTACACCTAAAGGAATGTCACCTTTCGGCGGAAGTTTCAATGTAAGAACTGTCTCATGACTATCTTTCCATTGTTTTGTCCGTAGTCGCAACAACTTGCCTGCATCTTTCATGGCACGTTCAGGCGTGTCGAAAACAACATTTCGTTCCAGATGTCTTCCTTTACACAAGCCACCGTGTGCTGATAGTTTTTCGCGCAACAATGAGGGGTCTACATGCATAAATTTTAGTTCAATTTCGAACGCCATATAGTAACTTCCAGATTTTTTGTTATCATAACCAAGGAAACAGCATGACAAAAATCATTCTATTATTTTGTGCCGGAGGGCTTGGCAGTTTAAGCCGTTACTTACTTTCGGGAGTATTTCAACGTGCAATAAACATCAGCTTTCCAATTGGCACATATCTCGTCAACATCATCGGTTGCTTTATGTTCGGTCTCATCTGGGCATATGCACAAGACAGACTATCTCTCTCGCCTGAATTTCGCGTAATAATTCTTACCGGCTTTATGGGTGCCTTTACCACCTTCTCTACATTCATTTTTGAATCAGCCGCTCTGCTTGACTCTGCGCAGTGGCCATATTTTCTTTTAAATGTTGTAGGACAAATTATCACCGGAGTTATCCTTCTTAAATTTGGACTCACTCTTGGTAGACTTGTATAGGAGAATTCAATGCATCACTTACAAGGAATCGTACAGCGACTTAGTCTTTACATCAGTGAAAAAGATCAGTTCAAAGGACAAAGTCTCTACGAAGTAATTATGGAACAAGCAAAGGATGCTAACCTTGCAGGGGTTTCAGTCTTCCGTGGATTATACAGCTATGGCAGAGACAAAAAGATACACTCGATGGGCATTTTGCGTATTTCAGAAGATCTTCCTCTTCTTATACAAATTATCGACACAAAAGAGAACATTCAAAGCTTTATTCCCAAATTAGAGCAGTTCGCCGGAGAAGCACTTATCCTACAAGAAGACGTAACAGTCGTACAACAAACCTCTAATTCCTAATAAAAAAAAGCTCAAAAACCTGCAAGGAATGCATATCTTTGAGCTTTTTTAATTATTAATCGACTGAAACTATAAAAGAGCTTCTTTAATCGCGTCGATGCCTTCTTTTTCTACGAACTTAGAGATACGCACACGTTTACCGGAATTTTCGCGGTAGTAGTCAAGGAATTTTTCAATAAGAGCCTGAGCTTCTTCCTGAGTGAGATCTTTTGCAAGAGTATCACCAATACGAGGACGAAGGCCAGAGTTACCACCAACGATAACTTCCCAACCTTTTTTGGTGCCAACAAGACCAATATCGCGCACGCGGCTTTCGCCACAACACATTGGACAGCCGGAAACACCAAACTTAACTTTTGCAGGGAATGGCTTACCGTACATAGTTTCTTCAAGTTCGAGACCAAAGCCGAGAGAATCCTGCACACCGAGCTTACAGACAGCTGTACCAGGACATGCCTGTACATAGTGAACACAAAGTTCAGTTGCGCGGCCTACTTTCCATTTAAGCTCTTCCCAAATTGGTTCAACCTGCTCTTCTTTCATGCCAACAAGAGCCATGCGCTGACCGGAAGTAATTTTGATAATCGGTACTTCATACTTACGACAGACGTATGCGATGGTCTCAAGAACATCTGGAGTGAGCATACCTGCTGGAGTACGTGGAACGATTGCATAAGTTTCTTTGTCGCGCTGTAAAATTGCACCATCTGGAGTAGTCATATTACACCCTTCTTAATAGTTATTTTTATTATAATATGATTATAACTGTGCTTTAAAAGAACTTTTTGTTCTTTTTGTTGTGGTGCGTTTCTTACACCACACCTTTGCCAGTGTCTATGCTTATTAGTAACTATACTTGATTAAGCAATTAACGCTAATTTTTTGGCAAATAAGAATATATTTACTTTTAAATATGTTATCGAATTGTTTTGTTAACTTTTCTTAACACCATACAAAAAATACAAAAAAACAAACATTCAACTGTTTGTATTTTTGTACCTTCTTAATTCTTATGCAAAAAAAATAAATTTTTACAAGCTATTTGACTACACAGTCATATTTTTTCTTAATTTATAATCAGACAATCTGCAACTGTTTGCAAGTGCTGAAGGTTCACAACCAAACTCGGAACACCGTCAGCTTTTACGGATACACCTGAAATCATCTTAATATTTTTATACAGAGCACCTACAGGCTTTACGGCTGCTTGCAATTCTCCCACTACCCCATCAACAATCAAACCGAAGGTACCAGATAAGGATTGGATAACAATACACTGTTCATGCTCTCCTTTACCATCCAGATCAACGTACTCTCTAAGTCGAACATAAGGAAAAGACTCACCTCCAAGAACCACTTTGTTCTCTTTGGCCTCTACTCCCATACGAGGACTGCAGTCAACGCACTCTGCAACCTGATTCATCGGGACAATATATTCCTCGTCGCCACACTGCACGATAAGTCCTTCGATCATTGCCTGAGTAACTGGAAAGCTAATCTTAATACTTGTTCTGCCCTGATCATTATAGCCAACAGCCATAGCCCCATGCTGCGCTAATATTTCTGTCTGCAACCCAAGCAATGCCTCAGAAATCTGAAAATTTCGTTCTGTCCCACCACAGCCAGAATGATCTATAAACAAAAGGACATCTGTACCGGAATATTCCACGGTAAGAGAAACAGATTCGAATTCAGTATCTGTAATTACAGAAAGAACACTCGCAGAAAAATATGTTGCAAGCGCATCTGTCACGGTCTCGGCAACAACGGCATCAACTTGGACGTCAGCACCCTGCAGGGTCAATTGTAACTGCCTTCCAAAAGACTGAGCTGCATCCTCTAGCCAATCTTTCACAGAATGCAACAATGGCTCAAGTGAAACCATACGCAGTTCTAAAGCCGAATCGCGCAGCACACAGTATAGCCTGTCAAACTCGGCTGCCATGCTACGGAGAAGATCATCTTCTTGTGTTACAGCATAATCATACAATTTAGACTGCATACCGGACAACTCGCTCACGCGAGAAATAAGTCTGTTAAGCTTATCTTCCTGCTGCGCTGACCTTAGTTCATTGACGTGTGCTGATTTTTTGCATGAAAAATGGTCTGATTCATGCACATCATCTGCCAAGCAATTCTCAGAATCAAGAGTTGAAGAGTTTCCCCACTCAAAGCAAGAAATACTGTGGGACTTGCTCTCTTCCAATGGCACCAACTGGTCACAAACTTTGGAAATATAGTGAGCACTACTTCCATTCGACGTTTCAACAGAAATATCAGTATCAGCTACAGACTCAATACCGCGTGGAGCATTAAGAGAAAACTCCAGTTCGGACATTGGCGATACAAACTCTGAATCGTACAATTCGATTACAGAAGCGGAAACTTCAGCCTGTGCCTCAGAAATAAGAGAATCTACTGCAGCCAGGTCCTGAATGACAGATCGAGAACCACTTTGAGGCACAGTACTATTTTCAGATTGACAGGCAACATCTGGAGTCTCGTTCAAGCCAAGCACAGACTCCTGTTCTACCAATAATGGTTCTAGAAGCTTCTGTAGCCCCTCAGAAACTTCAGCCAAATCAGCACTGCCGCGCCCTACAGCTGACAGAAAATATTGAGAAAAAACTGAGGTAGCATCTTTACTATGCTTCGTGCCTATTACGCCCAACTGAACAGATTCCCCATGCCCAAGCGAGTCAAATACAGAACTACACAACTCAGCCTCACACTGTAGAGGCGTAATGATTAGGACATGATACTGTAAATATCGCTTACCTGCTGTGTATTCATCTAGCGCAGGTAATGCAGTCAGTTCTGGCAGATAAAATATTGTCCCCTGCTTTTCATGTGCAGCAAAAATGGACGCAGGAGTTTCATTTGTAAGGTCAGATTGCAACGTAAGCCGCACATAATACATTGTGCACAGTTGACCATCAGCAGAGACTTGAACAGCCATCTCTGAATGATTCTGGTGACCAGCTACGCCGCCACCCTGTATATGTATGTCATCTAACATTACATTTTGCCTTTTTTTCTTGGGGAAGTAACACTATACACTTTCACTCGTCATAACTATGAGAAATCACAGAAAAAGTGGCAAAAAAAACACCAAAATTCTCAAAGAGATTTTGGTGCATGCTGCATACCAAAGCATCTAACAAATGAAATTTAAATACAATCTGCTATCCATTTTTACTAAAAAGAGCTTCCTGCAACTGAACAATAGTACGTAGTCCAGTTTCCGGCTCTGTCTCAGGACATAATATAGGACGATAGCCAAGTCTAGAAGCCTGACGCTGTCTAATGTCATGCGAGGCTACAGGGCGAACCTGTCCGTTCAAATCGACCTCTCCCCATAATACCGACTTAGAAGGAAGTGGAAGGTCATAAAAAGAAGAAAGAACAGCCGCTATCAGCGCAAGATCCATTCCTGGGTCTTGCAGTTTCATCCCTCCACCGACTTTTGCGTAAATATCGACTTCTGCAAAATTCAAACGCAACCGCTTTTCTAATACAGCAAGCAGCAAGTGAAGTCTGTTCACGTCAAAACCAAGTCCAGTACGACGTGGAATAGAAAGATAACTACGACTCACCAATGCCTGAACTTCAACAGCAAACGGACGCTGACCGTCAACAGCCATAACAACAGCCGTTCCAGAAAGCTCAGGATCACGCGCTCCAAGAAAGTACGTTGAAGGGTCATCCACAATCTGCATACCATCATGCACCATTTCAAAGACAATCAGTTCCTGATTCGGCCCAAAACGGTTCTTGATAACCCGCATCATGCGGTACATTTGTCTGCGATCACCTTCAATGGAAATTACAGTATCAACCATATGCTCAAGAAGCTTAGGTCCTGCAAGTTGTCCATCTTTGGTAACATGCCCCACAAGCAACAACGCAACGCCTACGCGCTTACATGTTTCAATAAGCTCAATAGAGACTGCACGCACCTGCGTCACACTACCCGGCAAGCCTTCCACGCGTAGAGACGACACAGTCTGCACAGAGTCGACAATCAACAAATCAGGAGGATTCGAGGATTCCAAAACAGGCAACACATCATCTAATTTGGAGGTAGAAATAGCCGTCAAATTCTCATCTAACGCATCAAGTCGAGCAGCACGAGCACGAAGTTGTCCAAGTGATTCCTCGCCTGAGACATACAAAACCTGTTTCCCAGATTCAGCAACTCCCCCTGCCACTTGCAGCAGCAAGGTAGACTTACCAATCCCCGGCTCGCCACCGATTAACAGTGCTGCTCCCGGCACAATACCGGCACCAAGAATTCGATCAAGTTCAGCCATTCCCGTTCCAAACGGAGTATGCTCATCCTCTTTGACATCCCTAAGAGGAATAATGGCAGAGCCTGAAGGTACTAAAGGAGTGGAACCACGCCTTTTGGCCTGCTCTTTCGAAACAGTGCGGGCCTCAAGAGTATTCCACTCCTTACATTTCGGGCATTGTCCGCGCCATTGTGCAACAGAAGCTCCACAGGCGGAACATATATATATTTCGCGAGTCTTCACTGTAGACTACTGAACAGGAGGATTTTTAGCTTCAACGACTTTCACGCCAAACTCTGCAACGCCTTTAGGCGGATCATAAAATACAACCATAAAATGGACAGATTTAGTAGGCATGACATTTGTGTTGTTTGTTAAAATCTCAACCTTGTTATTCAGAGCATCAGCAAGCTCTTCTTTGGCTAAAACCTGAAGCTGGAATAAAGAAACACCGGAGCCGCCAAGCTGCTGCTGACTAGCAATAGATACGTTGTTTGCATCGTATAATGTTGCTTCAACCTTGATAAGTTCCTTAGGAACACCAAAACGGTTTTCTGCATCACCTTCGATAACAAAGATCTGACCGATCTTCTCATTCGTAATGTAATACTGACTAATGTTTTTGAGTGAAATTCGGGAAACATCATTCGCTGCTGTTGCAGAAACATTCTGCGCTTTCTCTTCCGTAGGAAGGAAACTCTTAACCAGATCTGGTGCTAAAAACCATGCTCCGGCGCAAGCTCCACCCAACAAAAGGAGAATTAAGAAAAAGATAAGACAACCCTTGCCGGATTTATTCTCTTCTTTCTTCTTAGGTTCGCCAAGCCCAAATGTGCCTTCATCACCAATAAGAGCATCCAAGCCACCCTCAGGAGCGATGGCCTCTTCCATTTCAGGCGATTCAGAGAAGGATATTTCTTCTTGGAGTTCTACTTCAACATTGTGCTCTGTAGGTTGGATAAGAGGAAAGACCTCATCGCACACTGTGCAACGAGCCTGAGCTCCATCTTTGAACATTTCATCTGGAAGACTAAACTTGGTAGAACAATTTGGACAGGTAATGTGCATAACGCTTCCCAATTACGTTTTCAAAAACCGTTATTCGATTACAGTTGCTTCGTAAATAGCTCCCAACTCACGATATTTTTCAGCGTAGTCCATGCCATACCCGACAATAAACCCTTTTTCCAAAATAAAACCCGGGTAATCAACAACGACATCAATTTCGCGGCGCTCAACTTTTTCTACAACAGAGGCAAGTTTGAGTGATTCTGCACCACGAGCTTTAAGCTGAGACATGAGGAAGGAGATAGTATGACCAGTATCAACAATGTCTTCCACGATAAGAACATGCTTCCCTTTAATAGAGATTTCAAGGTCTTTGGTAAAAGAAACTGTTTTAGAACTATTAGTGCCGTCGCCGTAGCTGGCACAGCGCACAAAATCTATTTCGGGCTTAACGGTGAGATGCTTTAATAAATCAGAGAAAAACATGAAAGCACCTTTAAGTACACAAACAACTACGAGGTCTTTACCTTCGAAGTCTTTGTTTATCTGCATTGCAAGTTCTTTAACACGTTCCTGAATCTGTTCTTCGCTGTAAACTACTGTAAGTTCCTTGATTTCCATTAACTCTCTCCAGAATTCTCTGGTTGTATCTCTAAGAGCATGGCGATTTCGTCACACTCTGGGAATTTAGGACAATTAACACAGTCTGCCCAGATCTTCTGCGGCAGTACTTCCTTCGACACTTCTACAAAGCCTTGTTTCTGAAAAAAGGCATCTTGATAGGTGAGTGTGAAGACTTTGTAAATACCTAATCTGCGAGCTTCGTCTAAACATACATCTACAAGGCCACGCCCGTGCCCGCCGCGACGAGCTTTTTCATCTACGATAAGTGAACGGATCTCTGCCAATCCATCCCAAACAATAGAAAGAGCACAGCAGCCTATTATAGATCCCCCATCGCCAGGGTCTAACACGTTAAATTCTCGAAGACTATTGTACAACTGAGTTAATGAACGAGGAAGGAGGACTCCCTGAGTAGAGCACGTCATCAGCAGGTGGTGAATTACCTTCACATCCCGCATTTGTGCTTTGCGAATAAACGGCTCAGACATTATTTCTATTTTTCCTTTAAAACTTTATCAATGAGCGCTTTTAAATCTTCGAAGGTTACAGGACCAACGTGATCAGCAATAAGCTCACCCTTAGTATCATATACGAGAAGACGTGGAATAGATTGAATTCCGAACGTTTCGTAAACATCACGTTCAGCACGAACTACGGGGTAATTCAATCCAAACTCTTCCACAGCCTTTTCAGCAGCATCAGCATTTTCATCAACAGAAATGCCGAGCAGCAACAATTCATCATCAGAGTAGGCAGCACGCGTCTTTTTTAAATCCGGCATTTCTTCGCGACACGGTGGACACCATGAAGCCCAAAAGTTCACAACAGTAACTTTGCCTTTGCCGCTATTAATGAGCTTAATAACTTCTGGAGAGTCAACCACTTTTAATGGCTCTGCCGCGGCAGACTGAACTCCCAAAACAACGGCAAACGCCATGCACAATAACGCAACACGCATTACGGATTTAATAGATTTCATGCTGACTATTTCTCCTCTAAGAAAGATTGAGCTACGCGTACAGCTGATACCGCATCTTCTGAATAGCCGTGAGCACCGATTGTGTCAGCAAATGCAGCGGTAACAACTGCCCCGCCTATCATTACTTTCACGTCATCCATGCCACGTGCTTTCAATAATGATACAGTATCTTCCATACGAACCATTGTCGTCGTCATCAATGCAGAAAGACCAATAATTTTAGCACCGTGCTCAACGGCTGCATCAACAATTACTTCTGCTTTTATGTCTTTACCAAGGTCAACCACATCAAAGCCATGGTTTCCCAACATCAAGCACACGATATTTTTGCCAATATCATGAATGTCGCCTTCAACTGTAGCCATTATTACTTTAGGACGAACAGTTGCAGCTGCATCTTTTTCTAACAAAGGACGCAGGATAGAGAAACCATGCTGCATAGTTTCGGCAGAACGAAGAAGCTGCGGTAAAAAGTACTCTTTACGCTCATACTTCATACCTACTTCGGTAATGGCAGGGATAAGCATACCGTTCACAATTTCAAACGGTTCTGCTTTCTTTTCAAGCTCCGCTTCAATAAGACCAATAATTGAGTCTTTATTACCCTTCACAACTGCTTCAAATACGGTTGTAGCAGCCCTGCTTGCAACAGATCCACCAGCAACAACGGTAGCTGAACCAGCTTTCCAGTCAGTAAAGCCGGCAATAAAACGTGCTGCGTTTTCATCACGGCCAAGCAGAACTTCAGCAGCAGCAAGAGTTTCACAAATCTGCGGATTCCCCGGATGAGCAATACAAGAACTCAACCCCTTAGCCACAGCCATGGCAAGGAAGGTGCCGTTTAACAATGGTCTTGCAGGTAACCCAAAAGAAATATTTGAAAGACCAATAGTGGTCGGTAAACCAAGGTTTGTACAGTACTCTACTGTTTCAAGGCACGCCACCGCAGCTTCCGGCTTAGAAGATACTGCAAGAGCAAGCACATCGACGATAACGAGACGACGCGGAATACCCAAAGCGTCCACTTGTGCCAACATATTATCAATAATGGCGATGCGATCTTTAGCAGCTACAGGCAACTTACTACCAGTAAGAGGAAGCATAATAAACGGTGCACCGTATTTTTTACATAACGGCCCCAAACGTTCCAAGCGCCCTTCTTCACCACTAATAGAGTTTACCAGTGCAGAAGCAGGATACACTTTTAAACCAGCTTCTACCGCATTCATATTTGAGGAATCGATAGAAAGCGGAACAGGAAATTGAGAAATCAACTTCTCTAACAATTCTGGTAAAATTACGGTTTCATCCGCCATTGGTGCGCCAACGTTTACATCCAGAACTGGTGCTCCACAGTCGAGCTGTTCCTGTGCAAACATAAGAGCAGAAGTCAATTGTCCATTTTGCAGTTCAGCAATAAACTGTTTTTTACCGGTCGGATTAATTCGCTCACCAATAATACGAGTAGGATGTTCTTTACCAAACCGCACAGCCTGAGAACGGGAAGTCATACAAAAACAATCTGTTTCGCGAAGAACAGGCTTCGCTGTCAGATTATCAACTGCTGAAACCAAGGCAGAAATATGCTCAGGAGATGTACCGCAGCAACCACCCAGACAACGTGCGCCCATCTCGGCAAACACCTTTGTCTGGGTTGCAAAAGATTCAGGGTCAAGACGGAAAACAGTGTTACCATCTTCATCTAATTCAGGAAGACCCGCGTTTGGCATAACCAAAACAGGAACAGTTGAATATTTAAGCATTTCCTGTACTACAGAAACCATCTGTTCAGGTCCGGCACTACAGTTTGTCGCTACAAAATCAACGCCCATATTGAGCATTGTTTCAACAAAGACCTCTGGTGAAGAGCCTGTTAATGACATTCCATTTTCAAATGTCATTGATGCACCCACGGGCAAGTCACAGACCTCACGTACTGCCACAACAGCGGCACGAAGTTCTGCTACATCAAAGTGAGTTTCACAGATAACAAGATCAATACCGCCTTCAACAAGGCCGATTATTTGTTCTTTGTATCCTTCAACCAGTTTGTCAAACTCTACATCACCCAAAGGGCGAAGAAAATGTCCAGTTGGCCCAACACTACCGGCTACATATACTTCTCTGCCAGACTCAACGGAAGCACGTTTCGCAGCAGCAGCCATTTCGCGGTTAAAGCCGACAACATCCATGTCGTTGGGCAACTTGAAAGAAGTGCCGCCAAAGGTATTGGTAGTAAGAACAGTAGCACCGGCACGAGCATAATCACAGTGTATTCCCTGTAAAACATCAGGGTTTGACATACACCAGACTTCCGGACTTACTCCGGCAGTCAGCCCGCGTGCTTGCAGCATTGTTCCCATTGCACCATCGAAAAATATAAACTGGCCAGAAGATAAGGCACTACGAAAATTCGCCACAAACAACTCCTAAACATAACATAAGGGTATTATACGTCACATCGGACGTTAGATCATCATTTGAAGAAAGTAATGCTCTACTGAAAAACATTGAAAAGAACAAACAAAAACTATATAGTTTGGCATTGGTAAATAGCACGTATTCACACGGTTAACCAGACATAGATACTGTGAAACAGCAGTGTTTATGCTAAGCTATAAAGGTATTATATAAAAACAGGATTATGACCAACTCTACAAAAAAAACTAAGAATTCCCTTGAAGACAATAATGCTGCCGAAGCTGAACTTGTTGATGTTGAAGATTCTGAAGAAGAGGAAAACTTAGATATTGATCCTGTTATCGATATTACAGAAGAAGACGAAGTCTATACGCCTGACACCCTGCCTGTGTTTGTAGACAAAAGCTCTACGGCTCGCGCACGGTCTACAGACTCTCTGAGCATGTATTTGCGTGAAATCAGCAAGTTTCCTATGTTGAAACCCGATGAAGAATTTGAGCTCGCCAAACGCGTGCAGGAAAGTAATGATTCTGATGCTGCTTTTCGTCTTGTTTCCTCCCATCTCCGCCTTGTTGTTAAAATCGCAATGGACTTCCAACGCCGCTGGATGCAAAACGTTCTTGACCTCATTCAAGAAGGGAACGTTGGACTGATGCGTGCTGTTAATAAATTTGATCCTGATAAAGGCATTAAATTTTCCTATTATGCTTCTTTTTGGATCAAAGCATACATCCTCAAGTTCATTATGGACAATTGGAGACTTGTTAAAGTTGGCACTACACAAGCCCAACGTAAACTTTTCTACAACCTGAACAAAGAACGCCAGCGCCTTATTTCTCAGGGGTTTGACCCAGACGCTGCAACGTTGTCCAAAAAACTCAACGTGTCAGAAGAGCAAGTTGTTGAAATGGAACAACGTCTCGATGCTTCCGATATGTCGCTCAACATTCCGATTGGTGATGATGCAGGCGGCGCCACAAGGATGGATTTTCTTCCAGCTCTTGGCCCAGGAATTGAAGACATTCTTTCTGATCAACAAATGGCAGACATGCTTACGCAGAAAATTAACGAAATCGAACATACTTTTAACGAAAAAGAACTCGAAATTCTGCACCAACGACTTTTGTCTGACGATCCGGTTACGCTGCGTGAAATTGGAGAACAGTTCGGGATTACCCGAGAGCGTGTCAGGCAAATTGAAGCGCGATTGCTACAAAAGATTCGAGATCATTTGTTTAAAGAAATTAAAGACTTTTCTAAAGATTGGATTCAGCGCTAGGGGTGCTTCCAACTACCACAAACTTCTATCCCTAATTATGGATTCTTACTATGTGTACAAATAACAAGCGGTTTCGTTCTGTTATCATGTCCTTCTGCGCTTTGTTGCTCGTCTCTGGATGTGCCACAAACATGCCTGAACCACAGTCTGCAACTTCCAAAATTCTTAATGCAGAAGCTGCTACAACCTATCACTACCTACTCTTTGAGGAAGCAACGAGAGAAAACGACTACAGCAAGGCTGAAGACGCACTCACAACCCTCCTTACGTTATCCCCACCACCGGAAGTGTATATAGAAGCAATAAACTTCTACCTTCGCAATGGTAAGACCATCACGGGTCGTAAAGTAGCTGTTCAAGGCACGAAAGCGTACCCTGAGAACTTTCAGCTAGTCCTGCTTAAAGCAGAATCCTATAGGCTGGAAAATAAGCTGGAAGATTCAGTTGAGGTCATGAGGGACTATCTCGAAAAACAACCTCAATCCGACGATGCATATCGCGCAATCGGTTTGCTCTACTTTGATAGCGGGAAATTCCCTGAAGCTGTTGATGCCTTCCGAGAAAGCGATGAACAATTTCGCTCTCCACTGACTCGGCTATTTCTTGCAAAAGCACTCATGCAGTTAAAAAAATATGATGATGCAGAAAAAGAGTTAATTGCCGCGACAGATCAAAAAGGCCGTCTGTTGGAAGCATGGTCTGAGCTAGCACGACTGTACGAGCTTAAACAAGACTACATTCTTGCAGAGCAAGCATACGAACAGCTTATTACCGCAGACACCTCTAACGAGATAAGCTGGCTGCGCCTCATCAATCTGAACCTCAAACTTAACCACCCTGCCAAGGCTCTTGAGCTTGTAGAAATTGGCCCTGCATCTAACGAATTTATGCTGGAAGCAGCTACAATATTCATCAGTGAAGGCTTTTACAAAGAAGCTAAAATAATGCTTCAGCCGTTTGCTGAAGCCAAACAGCCTGTTGAAGTGTTCTTCCACCTTGCTCTTATTGCTTTCGAATATGAAAAAGACCTGAACAAGGCGCTTGAACTGCTTAACAATATCCCACAGGACAATCCTAGCTGGACAAAGAGTTTAGAATTTAGAAGCCGTCTCTTATATGAACTCGGCAAAACCAGCGAAGCTATCAAATTAGTACAAGCAGCTCGAGAACGTGATCCAAGAAGTCGCTTTATTCTCGAACTGGAAACCGAATTACTCATGGCTGCCAAACGTCCTCAGGATGCTTTGAAAACCATCAATGCGGCTCTTACCATTTGGCCTAATGATCAAGAATTACTCTTTACCAAAGGATCTATCTACCACACGATTGGTGAAAAAAAACGTGCACTCGAGATTATGGAACAAATCATCAGTAACGATCCTGAATATTTCAAGGCGCTGAATTTTGTCGGTTATACTCTTGCAGAAATGGGTAAAGATCTAGACCGGGCTTTAGTCTTGGTTCGCACTGCCGCCAGCCTTGCTCCGGGGCAGCCTTATATTCTTGATTCGTTAGCGTGGGTTTATTATTTACGCGATGACTACAAAAATGCATGGACATATATCACTCAAGCCGTAACTCTTGGAACAAATGACCCAACTATTTGGGAACATTATGGTGATATTGCGAAAAAACGTGAAAATAATACCGAAGCTCGAAAAGGCTACCAGCGAGCGCTCAAAGGGCACAGCAACCCAGAGCTGATCAGAGAAAAACTCAAGGACTTATAAATGAAAAGACTGCTTCGTTTGACTTCTGTAGTTTCCGTCATTCTTTTGTTAAGTGCCTGTGCGCAACATGCGCCCCAATTACGCATAGACCAGCTGGCGCCTCAGACCGAAGCAGAACAAGTATGGGCGAAATATCGTGCAAACGCAGAAAGAAGGTCAGCCGAAGTTCCCTTCAGCCTCAGTACCTCCTTCCGGTTTAAAACGCCGGACTCAAGCAACAGAGCATCATTGAGAATATGGGGCAACGGAACTAGCCCTGTCCGCATAGATATCCTCGGACCATTCGGATCTGTTGTAGCAAGCTTGCGTATCAGTGATTCACGGTCTGTGATTTACGAACCAGACAGTAAACGCGCAGTCTACTCAGATTCAGGGCAGGAACTACTTGTGCGTATGGGGCTTCCTGTGTCCGTGTCAGTTCAAGACATTGTTGCTCTTTTACGAGGCAACTTCGCAGACTTGTTCCCAAAAACATATGACACAGCATACGTTGAAGGGACTACTAATATTGCGTATACATTTTCTGCATCACCTGAGAACAAAAAATCGTCACAAAAGTTGACGGAAGGCATTCTTGTTTTAAATAAACAAGGACTTCCTATTGTCTGGGAACAAAAAGGAAAAGCCATGTCTATTTCCTTTGAAAAATATGACCATGGCCTACCAGATAAAATTAGCGTAATAGCCGGAACCGAGCGAAGTGCACTTTTTTTAATAAAAGAACGTTCAAATCCGGTCGTCCCTTTTGAATCACAAGCGCTTGAGCTTGTTTTACCACCAGACACCAAACTTGAATCAATGAGACCAATGTCATAACCATTGGAACTTTTTTTTATTGTGTGCAGTGATTATTTATCCCGTTTAATAAACAGCCACTGCCGTAAGATGCTCAAAAGCATTGCAAACTATACGAGGAAATCATGTCTGATACTTCCACACCTGAAAAAGATAAATCTGTTTTCCAAAACCTTTGCTTTGGTATTTCCGTCTGGAAACAGAACATGAAACGCATGTTTTCTGACATTCTTCATTCTTTTGAAATAAAGCAGCTTGAAAAGCGTTTAGAGCAAGAGTATGCAGCACTCGGCAAGGTGACTTCGTACCATCTTGAAGAAAATGAAGAGAAACCTGCTATCCCTTCTTTTGAAATGACCAGTGCTGCAAAGCAGATCAGCTTTTTAAAAGAAGAAATTGCGCGTCTAAAAGAAGCGCATAAGCAAGACGCATAACTCGGCGATTACGCCGCCAGTAACATAGAGGTAATAATGTCTAAGAAAGTATTTATCGGCGCAGATCATGGTGGCTTTGCTCTTAAAGCCGTCATCGTGGAAGACCTTCTCAATAAAGGCTACGATGTTGAAGACTTGGGTTGTTACTCCACCGAAAGCACAGACTACCCAATGTACGCAGAAAAAGTCTGTACAAAGGTTCTGGAAGAAAACGCGCTTGGTATTCTTGTTTGCGGCACCGGCATTGGTATGTCTATGGCTGCCAACCGCATTCCGGGCATTCGTGCTGCGCTTGCAACAAACGAATTTCATGCCCGCCTTACCCGCCAGCACAACAACGCAAACGTACTTTGCCTTGGTGAACGTGTTACTGGCCCTGGTGTTGCCGTAAATCTTGCTGAACTTTTCCTAGAAACCGAATTTGAAGGCGGCCGTCACCAGCGCCGCATTGACCAGTTCGACAAAGCGTAGAAGGAACCCTACGACCATGCAGCTCTATAATACTCTAACACACAAAAAAGAGACATTCACACCTCTTACCGAAGGCAAAGTAAATATGTATGTATGTGGTATTACCGCATACGATCTTTGTCATATTGGTCATGCTCGATCTGCAGTAGTTTTTGACGTTCTGGTTCGCTACCTTCGCAGCACTGGTCTTGAAGTTTTGTTTGCACGTAACTTCACCGACGTTGATGATAAAATCATTAAACGCGCCAACGAAGAAGGCTTGAGCAGCACTGAAGTCGCAGAAAAATACATTCAGACCTTCTATGAAGACATGGATGTTCTCAACGTTCTTCGCGCTGATATTGAGCCTAAATGTACTGAACACATTGATGATATGATCGCGATGTGTGAAACCTTGATCGAAAAAGGCAAGGCGTACTCTACTGAATCCGGAGACGTATACTTCCGAGTACGCGAGTTCAAAGACTATGGTAAACTCTCCGGCCGCGATGTTGATGACATGCGTTCCGGTGCACGAGTTACCCCTGGTGATGAAAAAGAAGATCCACTCGATTTTGCTCTCTGGAAAGGCGCAAAACCGGGAGAACCTTCCTGGACAAGCCCTTGGGGACAAGGCCGTCCCGGCTGGCATATCGAGTGTTCTGCAATGAGTCATCGTCATATGCCGTTGCCACTGGATATCCACGGCGGCGGACTTGATCTTATTTTCCCGCATCATGAAAATGAAATTGCACAGAGCGAAGCTGCTTCCGAAACAGAAATGGCACGCTACTGGGTTCACAATGGTTTTGTACAGATTGATTCTGAAAAGATGTCCAAGTCTCTTGGCAACTTCAAAACCATTCGTGACATTCTGGAATCATACCTTCCAGAAGTGCTTCGTTTCTTCTTGCTCACCAAGCACTACCGCAGCCCTATCGACTTTAGCTTTATTGCTATGGACGAAGCTGAAAAGAGCATCAAACGCATTTACGAAACCAAGCTTGCAGTTCTTAACGAACTCAACAAAGCCAAGTGGAGCAAAGCTGCTCTGCCTGAAGATGTTCTCAAAGAGTACGAAGACCAGAGCGCTGCATTTGATGCAGCTATGGCTGATGATATGAACACTGCTGGTGCAACCGGTCATATCTTTACACTTGTACGTCTTATGAACCGCATCATTGAAGATAAAGGTATGCGCAAGTCCGAAGGTGCTAAAGTACTCTTCGATCGCTTTACCGCTGATTTCATCAAATGGAGTGCTGTACTCGGCCTGTTCGGTCTTGATGCAGAATCCTTCCTGTTGGCTCTCAAAATGAAGCGCGCTACACGTAAAAATATCTCCATTGAAGCCCTTGAAGAACTTATGGAACAGCGCCTTGAAGCCCGTAAGAACAAAGACTTTGAAGCTGCTGACACTATCCGAGGAAAACTTACCGAATTGGGCGTAGATGTACGTGATACACCTACTGGCCCAGTATGGGATGTAATCTAACTATGAAAAAAGCACTGCAGCATTACTTCACAATGAACAATACTCCATTCTGGAAGAACCTCTTGTGCACTTTTGTTGCAGTGCTTATTGTCTTATTACCACCTGTTCACCTTGCAAAAGCTAATATTCTTGAGGCGTTCGGAAAATTCGGCGTTAAAGAAGAAATAGAACTTGGTAAAAAATTCAGCATTCTCATCAAATCCAGAATGCCTATCATTGAAGACCCAGAGATCGTATCGTACGCCGACAGCGTCTTGAAAAGGCTTCAAAAAAACATCCCTCCCCAACCATTTCCATTTGAAATTAATGTCATCGTAAACGATACGCTTAATGCATTTGCTGTGCCGGGGGGCTACGTGTTTGTCCACACAGCAATGCTGTTGGAAATGGAACACGAATCCGAACTTGCAGGTGTTCTTGCTCACGAACTTGCGCACATCACACAAAGGCACATCGCACAACGCATTGAAAAATCACAAAAAGTTCAAATTATGAGTCTTGTGGGGATGCTCGCTGGCGCCGTGCTTGGTGCGACGACAGGTAATGGAACTGAAGTTGCTAGTGGTCTTATTACCGGCTCTATGGCAGCAGGTCAGGCAGCATTGCTCAACTATAGCCGTGCTGACGAAAGAGAAGCTGACCACATGGGACTTATTTATCTTACTGAAGCAGGATATAATCCCAAAGGACTTGCCAGTAGTTTTGCCAAAATCCGTAGACGGAAATGGGAATCCGGCTCTAATATGCCGACCTATTTATCAACTCACCCAGCCGTAGAAGAACGTCAAAACTACCTTGCTGACCGAGTTGCATCCTTGCCAAAAGAATTACAAAACCGCTCTGAAGATGATGTGCGGTTTAAACGAGTGCAAACCCTCATTCGTGCACAGTTCACTGATGCGTCAACTGCTCTCTCCTATTTTGCAAATCAAAAACAGACACCGCTCGTTCTCATGGGACAAGGCATTGCGGCGGCAAGGATAAACAAAGTAAAAGAAGCTAGTGAATATTTTGACAAAGCATTAAAGGGCGCACCAAAAGACTACCTAGTCCTTCGCGAGGCAGGCAAATTCCACTACACCAAAGGCGATACCAAAAAAGCGATTTTTCTGCTTCAAAAGGCTGCCGTACGGAATCCTAACGACTTAATGACGCTGTTCTTCTATGCTCGTCTATTGAACGACAAAGGTGATGCCAAATCTGCGGCCACCTACTACCAGAAAATTTTACGGACACTACCTGAAGATTCAGAGGTACACTTTTTCTACGGCAAAATGCTCGGACAAAGCGGCGACCAATTCAATGGTCATCTTCATCTTGCGTACAGTGCTTTGTACCGCAATGATGCAAAGAAAACAGCATATCACATCAAAAAAGCCGAAGCGCTTGCTAGTAATCAAAAGCAGACAACTGCTCTTGAATTAATTAAAAAGCAACGAGACGAGCGAGCTGCCTACTGGAAATGATTTTTGTTTTGCCTCTAACTTTGGCACAAAGCATATTCTCTTTCCACCTAACTAACTTCGATTCATATTCGACAAGTACAATATAAGGATTAGTCATGGAACTTCGTGGAACAACTATTCTAGCGGTAAAAAATGCTAACGGTGTTGCAATGGCAGGTGACGGTCAGGTAACATTAGGACAATCCATTGTTATGAAGCATCAGGCACGCAAGGTGCGCCGCATCTACCGTGAAAAAGTAATCGCTGGCTTCGCTGGTGCAACAGCAGATGCCTTTACTTTATTTGAACGTTGCGAAGCAAAACTTGAAGAGTTTGGCGGCAACTTGCTACGCGCATCCGTTGAGATGGCTAAAGACTGGCGCTCTGATAAATATCTGCGAAAACTTGAAGCTATGTTGATCGTTGCAGATGCTGAATACATCTTCATCATCAGTGGTAACGGTGATGTTATCGAACCTGATGACAACATTGCAGCAATTGGCAGCGGTGGCGCATATGCACTTTCCGCAGCACGCGCATTGCAACGCAACACCGAAATGGCTCCAGAAGAGATATGCCGCCACGCAATGGCAATTGCTTCTGAAATATGCGTATTCACCAACGAGAACCTCACGCTTGAAACTATTAGTGCATAACATGCCTCTTATTCAACCAGATTCAATTACATTGCGTGCTGGATGCAAAATCAACCTGCATTTAGAAATTACTGGAGTTCGAGAGGACGGGTATCATGAACTTGATACTCTCTTTTTCCCCCTTCCTAAGCCGTTTGACACCATAACAATTTCTAAAGGCTCTTTTGGAAGCGGACTTCTTCTTGATTGCCCCGGGCTCTCTATTCCCCCTGAAAAAAACATTATGTATAAAAGTTGGGAAAAATATTGTGCCGCGACAGGCTGGAGACCTGACCTAAAAATATCTATTGAAAAAGGTATTCCTGATGGTGCGGGCCTTGGAGGGGGAAGCTCTGATGCTGCCGTTATGCTCAATTATCTCAACAAATATTGTCCGAAAAATGTACTCTCCGCAGATTCTCTCAATGCGCTTGCTGCGACAATTGGAGCAGACGTACCATTTTTCCTGAACAATATTCCGGCACACGCAACCGGCATTGGTGACCGTCTGGCACCGTCTGATGTCTCTCTTTCCGGATACTTTCTTGTACTTATTTGTCCTGACATCAGCATCTCCACACCGTGGGCTTTTGCGGCTTGGGACAAGGCAATACAAGCAAATAGTGCAAGCAATAATAAGAAAGAAATCTTGACAACTACAACGTCAGAAGATAGAAAGCACTCCTCTCGTGCCTTGTGGCTTTTTAATAGTTTTGAAGTGGTGGTATACTCGGCCTTTCCGAAGCTGCGGGCGTACAAAGAAAAACTTATGGCATTTGGCGCTGAAGGCGCTGTTATGAGTGGAAGCGGTTCAAGCATCTTTGCTTTGTATCGAGAGATGGAACAGGCTGCTAGTGCTGCAACCGCCTTAGAGGCTGATGGCGTTGCCACATATCTCCACCATCTGTAATACTGGGACGTAGCCAAGTTGGTAAGGCATCGGGTTTTGGTCCCGACATCCGCGGGTTCAAATCCTGCCGTCCCAGCCATTTTTTACAGATAACTAACTATAACCCCAGTATGGTATCATGAACGGCGATCTAAAAATCCTCACCGGCTCTTCCAATCCTGCGTTGGCAGAAGCTATCTGTAGCCACTTAGGCTGCGAGCTTACTCCAACCCTTTGTGAAACTTTCAGCGATGGCGAATGCCGCATCGAGATCGGTGCAAACGTACGAGGCGACGACGTATTTGTTGTTCTCTCTACTTGTGCGCCTGTTAACGACAACCTCATGCAGCTTTGCCTTATGCTCGACGCCCTTAAGCGTGCTAGTGTTGGCCGCGTGACTGCAGTTGTTCCCTACTACGGATACGCACGTCAGGATCGCAAGGTAGCTCCTCGAGCGCCTATCAGTGCAAAAGTTGTTGCGGACTTCCTGACTACTGCAGGCATGGACCGCCTTGTAACCGTAGACCTCCATGCAGGACAGATTCAGGGCTTCTTTGATGTTCCTGTAGACAACCTTTACGCTGCGCCAGTTATGCTTGACCGCCTTCGCGGCATTCAGAGCGAAAAAGGCGAGATCGTTTTGGTTTCTCCTGATGCTGGTGGTGTTGAGCGCGCGCGTGCTTACGCAAAACGTCTTAACGCTGGCCTCGCAATCATCGACAAACGCCGTGACAAGCCTAACCAGGCTCAGGCAATGCACGTTATTGGTGATGTAAAAGATAAAATAGCCATCGTTGTCGACGACATGATCGATACTGCTGGCACAATGTGTGCCGCAGCTGACGTTCTTATGAACAACGGTGCCAAAGAAGTTATGGCGTGTACTACTCACCCGGTTCTCTCCGGCCCAGCCATTGACCGTCTTTGTAATTCAGCTTTCAAAAAAGTTTTTGTTACCGATACTATTGAGCTCGGCGACAAACTCAACCATTGCGATAAACTTGAAGTTCTCTCTATTGCAGGCCTTCTTGCTAAAGCAATTCATAATATCCATACGGAATCCTCCGTTAGCGTTCTTTTCGTATAAAGAACGTATCTGCAGCGAGTGGAACACCTCGTGGTGGAACCTCAAAGGAGCTATTACATGTCTGAAAAAATTACTTTTTCCGTTGCAAAACGTGAAGGTCTTGGTAAAGGTGCTAACCGTCAGCTTCGTTTAGCTGGCAACGTTCCTGGTATCTTTTACAGCACTTCCGGTGACAACGTACCAGTTCAGATGGACGAAATGGCATTGATCAAGCTTTACGATAAAGCTGGTCTTACCAACGTTATCGAACTTGATATTGAAGGCGAAACTAAAGAATGTCTCATCTGGAAACTTGAGCGTCACCCGTTCAAAAACCGTCTCCAGCATGTTGACTTCTACGGCGTAGACCCAGAAAAAGAAATTCGCATTAAAGTTGCTGTTCGCACAATTGGCGAATCCAAAGGTGTTAAACTCGGCGGCCGTCTTGAAGAATACCGTCAGTTTGTCACCGTTTCTGCTAAGCCTGCTGACATCCCTAACGAAATTGTTGTTGATGTTACTGATTACAGCATCCACACCTTCCTTAACGTTAGCGATATCGAGCTTCCAGAAAACGTTACAGCTTACTACGACAACGACTACAAAGTACTCGCAGTAGTACCTGGTCGTGGTTCAGCTAAGACAGAAGAAGAAGCTTAAGCGAATTCCTTGTGAAATCGTTGGCCTCATGCTTCGGCATGAGGCCATTTCCTTTTTATTGGATTGCTTAACAGGATCGCTATGAATATTTCCGGAGTAATCGTTGGATTGGGAAATCCGGGTAAAGAATACGACAATACCCGGCACAACCTCGGATTTATGGTTGCAGACCACCTTTTGGAAGATGCACAGCGTTTTTCGCCAGATGCATGCTCTCCTCTTTCCATCGGAAAGAAAAAATATGATGCATGGAAATGCAGAATAGGCACATCCCGCAACTTCTGGCTTATCATAAAGCCAATGACCTACATGAACCTGTCCGGTGAAGCTGTTGGTCATGCGTGTAACTACTTCGACATTGACCCTGAACAAGTTGTTGTGCTGCATGACGAACTAGACCTACCACTAGGACGAATGAAATTTAAAATTGGTGGCGGCCACGCTGGACATAATGGATTACGCTCCATTGAACAGCACCTTGGAAGTCGCAATTTTAACCGCATGCGTCTTGGTATAGGCAAACCGGAACATGGATCCGTTTCTAACTACGTCCTTAACCGCTTCACTAAAGCTGAAAGTACAGACGTGGAAATAGTTCTTGAAGGTGCCCGAAAAGGTCTTGAAGCGTTTGTTTCATCAGGTTTTGACGAAGCTGTGAAAATAACCAACGCCTTTAAGCTTCCCTAATTCTTCGATTAGATAACCATAGACTCTTAGTGCTTATTGCGTTAGAGTGTGATTTGCGTTTCACGATGTAACGCAGATATTGCAAGGAGACTCGATGTGTTCGCTCAGGATCAATTAGTAGTATACCCAGCTCAGGGTGTAGGCAAAGTAGAAAGAATCGAGACTCAGACTGTTGGCGGTACCGAGGCTGAATTCTACTTCATCCGGATACTGAGCAACAATGTGACTCTTATGGTACCAGTTACAACTGCAACCAACGTGTTGCGCCCACTGTGTACACATGAAGAGGCTCTTGATCTTCTTAAATCTCTCGATGACCGCTCAGGGTTCACTGGCTATACTGGTCAGAACTGGAACCGTCGTTACCGTGAGTATTCCGACAAACTGAAAAGTGGCGCTCTTGAAGACGTAGCATACGTTCTTAAAGAACTCCTGCTTATTGGTAAGGATAAAGAACTTTCATTCGGTGAACGTCGCTTATTAGAACAGGCAATGGGTCTTATTACCCTTGAAATTGCCCACGCTACAGACACCACTCAGGATGCTGTTCAAAAACAAATCGAAGAAATGTTTGCAGACGTAATTGCTGCACAGGAAAAAAAATAGTCACACTTTCTTGTCATTTTTTTTCTGATAAGCTACTTTCTTCTATATACGTTACACGTTTTCTTCAGTCCCCCCCATCTGACACTGCTCAACGTCTTTGTCCTTCCGTCGGGGGACGCACAAAACTTCCCCAAACTATGTCATCGGCTATGTTTATAGCTCCTCTATGTACGCTTGTACATTTCTATTCAAATTAAACCATTCCTTTGAGTCTATATGGCAACAAGAAAAGACGTCGAAGAAGCGAAGCAGGAAAGACCTCGTAGGGCTGCGTCAACATCAGACCGACCTACAGCTCGCAAACGCAGAACTCCTGCTGCTCCCCGTGTCGAGAAATCACGGAGAGCCACATCGCCTCAATTTACTCCCGATCCAAATGCAGATCCAAGTGAAGGTCTCAACCTTTCAGAACTTAAGCGCAAGCCAGCAGCAGAGCTCATGGAGCTTGCCAAAGAGTATGAAATTGAAAACCCGAGCAACATGCGCAAGCAGGAGCTTATTTTTGCTTTACTGCAAAAATGTGCTGCACAAAATGGAGCCATCTTTGGTGAGGGCGTTCTCGAAATCCTTCCTGATGGATTTGGTTTCTTACGCTCACCAATGTACAGCTACATGCCTGGCCCGGATGACATTTATGTTTCCCCTTCTCAGATCAGACGCTTTGGTCTGCGAAAAGGTGATGTAGTATCAGGTCAGATCAGACCGCCGAAAGAAGGCGAACGCTACTTTGCCCTGCTCAGAGTCAATGAAATTGGCTTTGAACCACCTGAAAAATCTCGCAACCTCGTTCTCTTCGATAACCTCACTCCTATCTACCCAGAGCGCCAGCTCGTAATGGAAAACGGAAAAGAAAACCTTTCCGGCAGAGTCATTGACCTCATGGCCCCAATCGGCTGTGGACAACGTGGTCTGATTGTTGCTCCTCCGCGAACTGGTAAGACTATTCTTCTTCAATCATTGGCTAACTCCATCAATGCTAATAATCCTGATGTTTATCTTATCATCCTGCTTATTGATGAACGCCCTGAAGAAGTTACTGATATGGAGCGTACGGTTAAGAACGCTGAAGTTATCAGCTCTACTTTTGATGAACCACCACAGCGCCACGTTCAGGTTGCAGAAATGGTTCAGGAAAAAGCAAAACGCCTTGTTGAACGTGGTAAAGACGTTGTTATTTTGCTCGATTCCATTACTCGTCTTGGCCGTGCATACAACGCTGTTACACCATCTTCTGGCCGTGTTCTTTCCGGTGGTCTCGATGCTAACGCACTGCAACGCCCAAAGCGTTTCTTCGGCGCAGCACGTAACCTCGAAGAAGGTGGTAGCTTGACTATCATTGCCACAGCTCTCATCGATACTGGATCCCGCATGGACGAAGTCATCTTTGAAGAATTTAAAGGCACTGGTAACCTTGATATCTACCTTGACCGTCACCTCGCTGAAAAACGCGTGTTCCCGGCAATTGATATCAACCGCACTGGTACTCGCAAGGAAGATCTCCTTCTTGGTACAGAAATGCTTAACAAAATTTGGATTCTTCGCAAAATCCTTGCTCCAATGTCTACCATTGATAGCATGGACTTCTTACTCGGCAAAATGCGCAAGACCAAAAGTAATAACGAGTTCTTTCTTTCTATGAATAAGTAAGAACAACTTAGAGAGATCTAAAAACCTCGCTTCGGCGAGGTTTTTTTTATTTTTAGCCCTCATTAAACGTTCTTCCAGCTCGCCTTCAAGGCTTTTCATTCTTACCATTCCAGGCTGTGTAGTCGCACTGCTTCTATTGCTTTCTAAAGCCCACTGCCTTCCTCCTTAGATGCCCACCTTTAGTAAGCATCCGGCCTATACAAACACTTCCAACACTCACAGGATATTGCAGAGACTCTTGATGGACCAGAAGCACAGGATACTATGCGCTACATTATTTTAGAGTTCGTGGTAGTAAAGGAAACTATCGTCGACTTATTAAACAACACGTAAAAAAAGACGCTGTCTCAGGACAGCGTCTTTTCATTTTTTATATATTTTGCGATTTAAATTTCACGATTACGGATAGCGAGGGAAATACAGAGTGCTGCTCCACCCCAAGTTACGCCAAGACCAATTGCCATCATAATGATTGCGGATGTAGTCATAGGATTTTCTCCTTAAAAGCTCTTAAGAGTAATGCTGGAATTGTTTATGTGACTGTTTCTTCTGAAAGAAGATAGCAATCAAAATCGCGAGAGGCAGGATAGACCAACCGAACATCACGAGATCAGACATTGGGTAACCACCGTAAGGTACAGTCACTTTATTGTAGAGGCTAGAAAGGAAGGTGTAGCCAAGAACAAGTACTGTGATGATACGCAAGCTAAATGCCCATAGTTTGCCTACGGAGAAGTCGGAATGTGCATTAACATCATCACGTACTCCATCAAGACCGATAATCCAACTCATAAGAACAATTTCTACAAGAGCTGCAAAAAGCAAACAAATGTTGTTGATAAAGTGGTCAACGATGTCGAGGATCAACAGTCCCGCGCCAGTAGTAAAGACTGCCGTAAGAGCAAATCCAACAACACAGATTAAAGTTACAACTGTCTTACGAGAAGAACCAAGCTTATCGATCAATGCAGAAGTAACAGCTTCAACAATAGAAATATGAGAACTAACACCAGCCATTGTGAGACACAGGAAGAACACAGAACCAAAAAACAGCGGTGCCGGCATGGTGTTAATTGCAGCCGGAATAGTGATGAAGGCAAGGCCTACACCAGCACCAGCAACATCAGACACTGCCTGACCAGTGGAATGAGCCATGCTGCCAAGTACTGAGAAGATCATAATACCAGCAAGCATAGAGAAACCACAGTTGATAAATACAGTCATCGCAGCGTTGTTACAAATATCAGCATTCTTAGGCAGGTAACTTGAGTATGCGACCATGATACCAAAACCAATGGACAGCGAGAAGAAGATCTGACCATATGCAGCAGCCCAAACACCAAAATCTGTAAGCTTAGAAAAATCTGGAGTGAAAAGAAAATCAAGACCCATGGTTGCACCTGGCAGTGTAATTACACGACCAATGAACACGAGAACAAGTGCAAAAAGAAGCGGGATAAGAATTTTACAAGCACGTTCAATACCACCGCGGATACCGGAGTTACAAGCAAGCCAAGTTAAACCCCAAGTAAGTGCACAGGCACCAAAAATAGGCCAGCGAATTCCGCCAAGCTCTGTCGGAGAAGATGTAAGACCGAGGTACTCACCAAAGAAGAAACCTTTAGTATCAGCACCCCATGCACCATCAAAAGAGAAACCAAGGTAGTTAATTGTCCAACCAATTACAGCAGCATAGTATACTGCAATAATTGCTGCGATAACAATCTGTACCCAACCAAGCCATTCATATTTTGAATTTACAGCGGCAAGAACTTTTGGAGCAGAACCTTTATATTTATGACCAAGACCAAATTCCATGATCATAAATGGAATACCAGCAGTCAGCAGTGCAAAAATATAAGGAATAAAAAATGCACCACCGCCGTTTTCGTACGCCATGTACGGAAAACGCCAGATATTACCTAAACCAATAGCAGAGCCTACAGCAGCAAGAATGAATCCCGCACGGGATCCCCACTGTTCACGATTTTCCATAGCAACACCTCGACTAAAATTGACACTCTAATAGTGAATGCTTCTTTCAGCAGATTTGCTATTACAATTTGAAGAATAAAAAAGCAGCAGACGATATTTTAGCAGAATCGTCGGGGTGCTAAATCTCAAATTTGTAAAACAGCAGCCTGCATCAAGGCTTTCACTTCCCATTCGTTACGTTCGGACTACGTTTAGATCACAAAAATGTCTACACATTTCTTACAGAATTGTTCAACATGGATTGTCAAAATTGAAAAAACAATCGCTAACAGTCTGGATTACTGTATATATCAGTAATTCTTGCTATGGTAAGAAAGTTGTTATAACTGGCTAGTTGTTTAACCAAAATGTTTATTTTCTTATTATCGGATTATCACTAAAATGCGTACATTATACATGATTTGATCTTCAACTGAATGATGAATCAGCATTGACACACTTCCTCTCTCGTGAGAAATTTTAGTGCTTTTAGTAATTAATTTCACGACACTCTACTCAGGAGAGATTTATGTTTACTGACAATTCCCATGGTAAAGAACTTGAGGCCCTTCTTGAAGGTTGGACTGAATCTGAAACTAAGACAAAAGCGGCATTTGCAAACTACAAAGACCTTCTGCTTTCTTTTGAAGATACAAGCCTTTCCTTCAAAGGCAGACCCGGTGTAAGCTTCTCCCTGCGTGCAAAACATGATAAACAGACTGAACGTGAACTTTTTGTACTTGTGGACGTAGTAGATGATGATCCTGAAGATCGCTGGCTTTCTGTTTGCTTCTATGCAGATATGATCAATGACGCTGACGAACTTGGAGACTGGGTGCCGGGCGGACTAATGGGTGAAGATGCATGCTGCTTTAACCTTGATGAAGACGATGCTGCAATGCGAGCCTACATTAAAGACAGAATTACTGACGCATACAACAACGCGAAAAAGTAAATTTACAAGCGAATTGCGCATAAAAAAGCGGAACCAAGATATTTCTTGGTTCCGCTTTTTTATATTCTTAAAATGAAAAACTTATTCTACATAAAATCGGGATCGATTGCTGCCCCGCCATCTGCTAATGATATCTTCAGATATTGAAGAGTACGTCGGTCAACCGGCACAATCGGAAAAATGTTCTGACAAGCATCACAGCGTTCCATTGATGGTTGTACAGCGCCTATAATTGGCACTTTACGTCCACAATGTGGACAAGGGTAAAAGAAGATAACTTCCATCCCGACGGGCTTAACAGGAGAAATCGGTTTCTGTGAATTGCTCATGCTTAGTCCTTACAGATAAGACTTTTTCCGTTCATTGAAGCAGGCTGCTCAATATTCCACATATCGAGAATTGTTGGCGCGATATCGCCTAAAATTCCATCTTCACGAAGTTTCCACGAAGTACTTTCATCAATAAGTACTACCGGGACAGGATTCGTTGTATGAGCGGTATGGGTTTTGCCAGCAGCGTTGCGTAGCTCCTCAGCATTACCATGGTCTGCAGTAATCAATGCCCTCCAACCGCTTGTATGGACGGCATCCAGCACTTTAGAAACACATACATCAACAGCTTCACACGCCTTAATTGCAGCATCAATAATTCCGGTGTGTCCAACCATATCAAGGTTGGCAAAGTTACACACAATAAATGAATATTTTTTAGATGTGATCGCTGCGACAAGCTTTTCTGTAACTTCTTCAACACTCATCTGAGGTTTCAGATCATATGTAGCCACATCGCGAGGGGAGCTTACAAGTACTCGATCTTCATTTTCAAAAGGCTCTTCACGGCCACAGTTAAAGAAGTATGTTACATGAGCATACTTTTCTGTTTCCGCAAGACGAAGTTGCTTCACGCCTTGTTTAGCTACAACTTCTCCTAATGGATCAGGGCAGTCATCTTTGGCGAATGCTACAGGCAACCCAAAAGATTTTTCGTAACAAGTCATAGAGGCAAGTGCAGAAAGCTTAGGAAAGTTTCCACGTTCAAAATCAACAAAACTGTCAACACACATTGCCTGAGCAATTTGGCGCATACGGTCTGCTCTGAAGTTGAACATAAAGACAGAGTCACCATCTTTCATTGCAGTCGGCTTGCCACCTTCTGCGATAATAGATGTTGGAATGAAAAATTCATCCGTGACACCTTCGTCGTAAGACTCCTGAATTGCTTTCAATGGATCTGATGTAGTTCTGCCTTTGCCATACACAAAGCAATCCCACGCAAGCTGGTTGCGATCCCAACGCTTATCACGATCCATCGCATAGTAGCGACCGGAAATAGATGCAATTCGACCTGCACCAATGCGATCAATAGCTTTAATAAGCTGTTCCACAAAACCGAGCCCGCTTGTAGGAGAAGTATCGCGGCCATCAAGGAACACATGCACGCACACATCAACCTCAATCGCTTTTGCCATCTCAAGCAAAGCAACGAGGTGATTAAAATGACTATGAACACCACCATCAGAGACCAGCCCCATCAAATGAACTGTTCCACCCTTCACTTTCGCCGATGTCATAACATTATTAAGAACAAGGTTCTTCTGGAACTTATTCTCTTCAAGTGCAACATCAATAAGTGTCATATCCTGGTAAACAACCCGACCAGCACCGATATTCATATGCCCAACTTCCGAGTTGCCCATAAATCCTTCCGGAAGGCCTACAGCACGGCCGGAACAAGCAAGACGGGACATCGGGCAATCAGCAACTAAACGATCAAGAGTTGGCGTGTTAGCAAGAGAAATTGCGTTTCCTTCACCAGCAGGAGCAATGCCCCAGCCATCAAGAATCAGCAAAAGGGTTGGTGTCATAGTGCGTATTCCTATTCAGCTTCAGATTTGTATAAAACTCTAGCGTCAGCCCAAAGGCTTTCAAGATTAAAGGATCCACGAGCTTCTTCCTGGAAAATGTTTACAATAACGTCGTTAAGGTCAATCAGAACCCACTGGTTACTGTCTTTACCTTCAACGCGCAGGTGCTCGTAGTTTTCACCCTTTGCAAGCTTAGAAATCTCATCTGCTAATGCTCTTGACTGGCGAACAGATTTTACTGTGGCAATAACCACTGCATCGGTGAAGGAGTTAACGCCTTCAAGGTCAAGAACTACTACATCGCTAGCTTTTTTAGCTTCAAGCCATTCAATAATCTTAGCTACTTTTTCCTGTGAAGAAACAGTGCTGTATTTTTTTTCAATCTTTCCAATCATTTTTTAATCCACTCGTTAGTACTGCGCTTTTATAATGCAGGCTAAATTTTAGGCTACTACACGCAACACATGCAATGCTTATAATTTTAATCCCCTTGCAGTACCTGTGCAGCTGCAAAAAGATGATAACTTCTCTTCCGGCAATGTCAGTAGAACATGTCTCCAACTTTGCCAGTCTTAAATTCCTGCCCCTTCCTACGTTATTTACTGTCTATAAGCAATTAACAACAGGAAGAGAATTTTCATTAAAAATGACAATTTTGAGAAACAGACTTGACCCACCTCCCGCTTATGGTGCATTTCCTATGTTTGCACATATATATAGTCAGCACGCTGGCTAGGTCCATAAGATTCAAGGAATGTTCTGTTCAGTAATCTGCTCATTACATTTCTTGAACCGTGTAGTTATTTTATTCTTTTTGTATCAGGAGTCATGTATGATTTTTAATGTTGAGCAAGAAACACTGCCTCGCGAAGAGTTAGAAGCAATTCAATTACGCCGTTTACAGAACCTCTGTGAACGAGTGTACGCAAATGTTCCTCACTACCGTGAACAGTTTACTAAGGCGGGAATTACTCCTGCCGATATCAAAAGCCTCAGCGACTTGGCTAAGCTCCCGTTTACTGAGAAGCAGGATCTACGTGACAACTACCCGTTTGGACTTTTTGCTGTTCCAAAAGAGAATATTGTCCGTCTCCATGCTTCAAGTGGCACCACTGGCAAGGCTACAGTTGTAGGATATACACAACGTGATGTGAACAACTGGGCTGAGCTTATGGCTCGCTCATTTATGGCAGCCGGCGCAACCCGCAGCGACTTTATCCACAACTCATATGGATACGGATTATTCACAGGCGGTCTTGGCGTGCATTACGGTGCAGAACGTCTCGGTGCCACTGTTATCCCGATTTCCGGCGGCGGAACTAAGCGCCAAGTTTCCCTAATGGAAGACTTTGGTGCAACTGTAATATGCAGCACCCCGTCTTACGGCCTTGTACTGCATGAGGCAGCACAACAGGCAGGTGTCAACTTACGCGACCTTCCACTTCGAGTCGGAATTTTTGGTGCTGAACCGTGGACAGACGAAATGCGTAATGATTTGCAGGAAAAAATGGGCATCGATGCTGTTAATATTTATGGTCTTTCTGAAATTATGGGACCCGGGGTTTCAATTGAATGTGCCGTCGCAAAAGATGGAATGCATATCTTTGAAGACCACTTCCTGCCGGAAATTATTAACCCAGTAACGGGCGAGCAGCTTCCAGAAGGTGAAACCGGCGAACTGGTTATCACTACTCTGACAAAAGAAGGTATTCCGCTTATCCGTTACAGAACACGTGACATTACGTCCTTAAACTACACTCCATGTAAATGTGGTCGTACCCACGTTCGTATGAACCGTATCTCAGGGCGTAGCGATGACATGCTCATCATTCGTGGCGTTAACGTGTTCCCTTCACAGATTGAATCTATCATTCTGGAAACAGAGGGAGCATCACCGCATTATCAGATTATTGTTAAACGTCAGGGCAACCTTGACACTGTTGAAGTTCAGGTTGAGATTGACGAGTCACTTTTCTCTGATGCTATTAAAAATCTTCAGCAGATTGAAATGCGCATTCAAAAAACAATCAAAGAATTTCTCGGTGTTTCAACGAAAGTACGACTTGTCGAGCCAAGATCCATTGAACGCTCACAAGGCAAGGCTAAACGAGTTTTCGACTTACGAAACGAAGCCGAATAATAAATCAACAGCCCGCATGCGCGGGCTTTTTTATTATCAAATAACACGAAAAAAGGGATCGCAGAACTTATTCTGCGATCCCTTTACGTACATGGTGCCCAGGGGGAGACTCGAACTCCCACGGGCGTGGCCCACTACCCCCTCAAGATAGCGTGTCTACCAATTCCACCACCTGGGCACATATATGTAACGCGAACGTTACTGAGGATGCGCTAAACGCGCATTATCGACTTATTTAGTTGTCTGGTCAGGACTAGGCTGAGCTTTCTGCTCGATCTGAATATTCATGATGGTTGATTCATCAGAAGTACGATCACTAGCAATGTAGTTGTAGCTCAAAGAAGTAATGAAGAAAATTGCTGCAAGAGTTGCAGTAACCTTCACTAGAAGACCGCCTGCACCAGCGCCGCCAAAAGCAGACTGGTTGCCGCCGCCAAAGATAACACCCATGCCCTCTTTACCAGCCTGTAAAAGAACAAGCAAAATGAGTGCAAGACAGACCACAACGTGCAGGGTCAGAATCAAGGTTTCCACGAAACATCCTCCTAAGAGCTATATCAATCCGAATCGGTTGCTAAGCAGTAACAATTTTGCTGAAGCTTTCAGCCTTCAAGGAAGCGCCTCCTACCAATACACCGTCAACATTGTCAAGTGTAATGATCTGAGTAGCATTTTCTGGCTTTACACTTCCGCCATAAAGAACGCGGGTAGTATTAGCTTTTCCACCCAAAATATCAAGAAGTTTAGCACGAACAATTGCATGAGCTTCTACAATTTCTTCAGGACCAGCAACTTTACCGGTTCCGATAGCCCAAACCGGCTCGTATGCAACAGCAAGACGTGCTGGTTCTGTGTCCGGAATAGTCGCAAGACCTTTCTCAAGCTGTTCAGCAATCACGGCTTCAAGCTTGCCAGCTTCGCGCTCTTCAAGAGTTTCACCAATACAAAGGCAAACATTGAGGCCGTTGTTCAGTGCGAAAGTTGTTTTTTCACCAACCTGCTCGCTGGTCTCTCCAAAAAGAGCACGGCGTTCAGAATGGCCAGTAAGAACCCAGGTACAACCTGCATCTTTAAGCATGGCAGGGGAAATCTCGCCAGTAAATGCACCTTCAGAAGCTGCACATACATTCTGACCACCAAAAGAGTAGCCTTCATGCTTGGAGAAAACTTCGCCTGCAGCATGCAGAGCGGTAAATGGAGGAAACACAACAACTTCTCTATCTTCAGAGAGTTTGCCAACGAGCTTAACAAGCCCAGCTGCAGTATCTTTAGCTTCCTGAGCAGTCTTGAACATTTTCCAGTTTGCAGCCATAAGCTTTTTCATGGGTCATTACTCCTTACTTAGCAAAGACTATCGGGGAGATCCGCAAGGGTACACTTATACAGTAATGCGTCCTCTCCGGTGTCACTATAATATTTTTTTCGCACCCCAATTTGAGAGAAGCACATCCGTTCATAAAGATTGATGGCAGGGATATTGGTTCTGCGCACTTCGAGAAACGCCTGTTGTATACCTAATTTTTGCCCAATGCAAAGCATAAGAGCAAGTAACCGTTTTCCTGCACCATTTTTTCTCTGTTTCGGGTCCGTGGCTATGTTTAATATTTCCAACTCATCCACTGTATGATACATGGCAATATAGGCCACTAATGTATCATCTTTCTTCAACCCGAAGACCTTAAAAATCTTTTGGTCAAAAGACAGACTGAACTCTTTTTCAGTCCATGGTGTTGAAAAACATTTTTTCTCAAGCGCCGCCACTTCTGCACTGTCTTTTTTTCCTAACCGAAAAAAAACATATCCATCAGCTTCCAGCGGCCCTATCTTAGCAAATATGTCAGACATTACATATCCAAACACGTCCACCGACAATGCGGCTTCTCGTGGGAGTCATATTGAAGTGGTAGACAGCAACGGCAAACCACTCTTGGTTATGCCCTCTGCAACCGCACATGCACAGCGCCTTGCAATGAAGTCTGTCTTTGTTCTTATCTATAATAAGCAAGGGAAATTTTTTCTGCAACGACGGGCGAACAACAAAGCATTGGCACCGGGCATGTGGGATATATCTGCAGCAACTCATGTTGGTACAGATGAAGCACTGGAAGCCGCAGCAGAAAGAGTGCTCCGCAAAGAGCTCAACATTTCATCAGTATCACTGCATTACCAAAAATCACAGCAGGAACGGATAGATGATTCAACGTTATGGATATCACTCTACTCTGCGAATATCGGCACAACCCCCCTCTCGCCCAATCCAGATGAAGTTCAAGATGGGCTATATGTTGATGCAGAGGAACTGCAATCACTCTACGAACATTTCCCAAGCATGCTTACCTCCGTTCTTGTGTGGGCTATTCGTGCAAACATCATTTTCACAACATCTACCTAACATCACCCACAGTCCAGAGGGCTACATAAGCTTTGTCATCTCTGCATGCAAAAGTGTATTGCTTGCCAAAATATTTGGTGAGTACAAAGAGAAGTCAGTCGAAGCATCATATTCTGTTACCCAACCACCAGCTTCGTTTACAAGCAGCCAGCCCGCAGCGGTATCCCAAGGCTTCAAGCCCTTTTCGTAAAATGCATCGAAACGTCCTGCTGCAAGGTATGCCAAGTCGAGAGCAGCAGCGCCTAAACGGCGAATTCCCTGTGCGCCTTGCAGCACGCGGCGTAAACGATCTGTGATCTCATCAGCATCTTCTGCAATTGTGTACGGAAAACCCGTTGCTATCAGAGATTGTTCGAGATTATCATTTTTTGTAACAAAAATCTGCTTGTCATTACACCAAGCACCGCTACCGGCCGCAGCATAAAAGCATTCATTCATGATGGGAGCATTAATAACCCCCAGCACAACTCGGCCTTTATGCCACAACCCTACAGAAGTACAAACAAACGGAACTTGATGTGTAAAGTTTGTTGTTCCATCAATCGGGTCGATTACCCATGTCAGATCATTCAACGGAGCATCAGCCGCACTTTCTTCAGCAAGAAAGCTTGCTTCGGGAAGAATTTTCGCAAGCCTAGCCTTCACGTCATGTTCTACCGCAACATCAGTTTCTGTTACAAGATCAATACGCCCTTTGTAACGAACTTTACGCGGCTTATCCCATGCTTCCTGAATAAGTGCACCAGATTCAATAACAGCAGCACGAACTTGTGGTAACAACTTTTTTAAATCCATTGTGTCTTCCAAGATAAAAAGGCGACCTTAGGGTCGCCTTAGTAATTTAGTTTATATACACATCCGAGAACTTTGCTCGATCATCCAGTGTTTTGCCGGTACCTCGAACAACCGTGGTAAGCGGGTCATCATCAATAACAACCTGCAATCCAGTCTCTTGCATAATAAGCTCATTAAGGCCCTTAAGCAACGCACCACCACCCGCCAAAAGCAGGCCATGTTCCGCAATATCGCTTGCAAGCTCAGGCGGGGTTTTTTCAAGTGCCTTACGAACAGCAAAAACAATCGCTTTAACTGACTCAGAAAGTGCAATGCGAATATCCTCGTCAGTCACTTCAACAGAAGTTGGAGTTCCTGAAACAATATCCTTTCCCGGCACAGTCATTACCAGAGGTTCTGGCAAAGGAAAAGCAGAGCCGATAGTCATTTTAACTTTTTCAGCCTGATTTTCACCTATTAGAAGTTGAAACTCTTCCTGAAAATATCTTTGTACGGCACTGTTTAATGCGTCCCCAGCCACTCGGACTGATTCTGCGTAAGCAATTGCAGATAAAGAGATAATAGCAACTTCTGTCGTACCGCCACCGATATCTACAACCATAGTTCCCACAGGTTGATGAATAGGACGTGCGGCACCAATTGCAGCCGCCATTGGCTCTTCAACGAGCTTTACATCACGAGCGCCTGCCTGTTGAGCAGATTCGATTACAGCACGTTTTTCAACCTGAGTAATACCGGTAGGCACACAAATTACAATGTTCGGCTTTACAAGACTAAAGCCAGTAATAACTTTTTTAATGAAGTACGAAATCATTTGCTTGGTTACCTCAAAATCCGCAATAACACCGTCTTTCATCGGACGGATTGCACGGATACGTCGAGGAGTACGACCAAGAAATTCTTTCGCTTCGCGCCCGACTGCGAGCACGCTGTTGCGTTCGACATCAATTGCAACAACTGACGGTTCGTTGAGCACTATGCCGTCTTTTTTGGTATATAGAAGCGTATTAGCAGTTCCAAGATCCATAGCCAGATCTTTCCCGAACATGCTCAAGAGTTTTCCTAGCATTTATTCGCTCTCTTGGGTCTTAGATGAAAATGAAAATAGAGATTCATTGTCATGTTCGTAAGCTGCCGCGCGCTGCAGGTCATCAACCTGTCGATGCGCCTCGTACAGTTTGCTGCGCAGGTACAAATTCTCCAAAAACAAAGAAAGATGTTCAGATGCCATCTGACAAAATGTCTTAAGCTCTTCAGGAATAACTTTAGAAGTTTCACTGGCAAGCGTTAACACACCTCGCGTCATCCCCCCAATTTCCAGCGGGATACAAATCACGCTGACAAACTGCGGCACACCTTTTTTCTTTCCATACAGTGGAGAAGTTTGACTTGCAGCCTTGCCGCCTTCCACAAAAAAAGGCGTACTATTTTTAAACACCCAGCCTACCAAGCCGCTACCATATGGAATTTCTCCCATTTCACCCCGTAGCAGTTGATAGTTTTCACCCTCAATATGATAATTTTGACCGCCTTCATCCCTTGTTGACAAGCTGCAATATTCAAAATGAGAGGTATCTGAAAGAAGGATTAAAAACTTAGATAAAAAAGAGTCCCACTTCTTCAAATGCTTACGCAATGAATAAATCACCTGCAAACAATGGTATTGCTGCGATAAGTTGACCTGCTCTTCAACAACAAAAGAACGGGAATGTACCTCGTACACAAGCTCCCCGAACAATTGTAGAATCTTTTGATCTTTACTGGAAAATGAATACTGTCTTTTACTGTCTAAACACAACACCCCGGCACCATTTTTAAGTGGCACCCCCATAAATGCCTTAATCTTAGTTTCTTCATTCTGCGCATAATACCCAAGATTATACTGTCTGGTATCAAAGTCATTAACAAGCATGGGTTCTTCATTACTAATGATCCACCCTACCAGCCCTTTTCCTGTTCCGGCAGAAAAAGTCTCGTCCTTATTTACCATGTCTCCAAGGCTAAAACTACTGGCCACAGAAAAGTGACTACCGGAGCGATCCGGCATAATTAATACAGCAGAATATGCATCAAAGACACTGCAGATAATGCCTAAAATTCTTTCATAACAAGCGGTTGTATTCATCCAATATAACCCAGTCAAAATATTATGGTTTGCGCATATGTAAATAATAACTTTGCAGCGCAATATTCTATAACGTTTTTTACGTATAGAACATAAGCCAACCACCTTTTAAATGGCTAACCTTTACGGCTCAGTATATAGATAAAGCCCTCAGAATTTATTATCATTTTTTTAATAAGACGCCAAGCAATGAGAGTACAGGTTTTTTTCCATGAAATGCTAGAGTTTTTTTAGAAAAAAAAATAGTATGCAACGATCAGCAAGCCCATTGAACTATTAGCGTAAACAGACATTTTACTTTTTTTAACAACAGCCAACCCAATTGCCAATGCCAAAACACTGGAAAGACGCCTTCCGCGAATGCGGTCTACCATGGAAAGATTCTTTTTCATTTAGCGAACCTATCAGCATCACGACTCTTTCTGAACTTAAGGACTTTCTTGATGCCGTCCAGATCACGCAATGTCTGTTGCGTCCTTTTTTTGAAAACAACAACTATCCACTTGTGGAGCGCGGAGAACTGCTACCTTCATTTGAAAGCGATTTTTTCGAATACAAAGATTTGCCCGGTTTTTCGCTAGTAGCTTTCGAACGGGAACTTCAATATTTTTCTGAAATTTTTCAATTTGATATCCTACATTCATTAATGGATGTGACATTTAAGGCTGACGGCTATGCCTGCCCTTTAGAAAACTGCACAATTGAACAAAATATTGAAACAATTCAAAACCGTATTCCACGAAAAATGCACGAGGATTTCAAGCAAGAATTTGGCAAGGTAGACACCTCCGTATTGGATTACTACCCACAGTTACTCCCCTACATTCTTGAAATGGATAGAGCCCATGTTCTTGCATTAGATTCATCCGGCTACTTTCATCTTGCAGGCGTATATGGATCCTTCCCTTCTGATCTTGATCCAGAGATAAAACGTTTTGGACTTCGGGCTAAAAAGTTTGAAGTTGGAAATCACAAAAAGTACGAACACAACAGAGCGTTTGTATATCAATATCTTATGGAACTTTACGGCTTTACAATTTGCTCCGAACGTCGAACTTCAAGTGCATTATTCTCTCGTCGATTACATAAGACTGGTGAAAAATTCATGGTTCGTGTACTTGGTCAGACAGACCGAGTCATCACGACAATCTCTTCAACTACAAAAACGCGGCGCTATCCTACTGTAGAAAAAATTGCGCTTGTACAAGTTGATGAAGATCAGACTGAAGTTATTCGTCGTTTAGAAGAAGGGGGTTTCTTTGTTAATAGAAAACGGCATGTTGTAATATTGCGTGTCACTTACACGCAGCATAAATTCAACCCGGAAAACGTTCGGCAGGAGCGTGCCCTTTCTGTAGCAAAACAAGAAGTTATTCACCCGATTACTGGCCGTGCAATTGATGATCTTAATATCATTAAAGATACAACAAATATGATCCTGCGTTTAAACGATATCGTACGCGGTGAATATGTCGGGCACATCACCTACAAGCGAATTGAGCTTGTTGAAAACACTGACACCGAAGAAAAACGCCTTAAATTTTTATATTCATGGTTGTCAAAGCATCAACGTCGCATCATTAGCTACTCAGACGAATTTTACGCAAATGTCGTAAAAATTCTAGATGGCTACCTGTTTGATCCAGACAAAGAAGAGTCTTTCGACGGGTACAAAAACCTCTATAAAGACGTTCAGCTTCGCTACAATTATATCCAGCAAGCTCGAAAATTAATGATTCTTGAACGGTTGAAAAAGCGTAAGATTAAGGGTGAAAAAATCCCATACGCAGAAATGCTTCATCAAGCTGTTCGTATTTTACAAGAATTAAAATTCGACATTGCAATATATTTCGATGAGCTAGTGGCTTCTATGATCAGCATTACTGAGACTATACTAAATGACCGTTACTTATGTCGTAACTATATCACTAAGCGTGATGACGATCTTTCGGGGTACGGATTAGGCATAAAAAAAGAATACGGCAAACTGGTCTCACTGCTTGACGACATTAAAGCGATTCGCAAATCTCGAAACAAATCTATTGAAGGTTTCGACCTTTAATAAACACAACCACAAAACAACAACACTTTAACCAGATTCGGGAGGACATGCTGTGTCTAAAACTTTACACACCCCGCTTACCGCGTGGCACAAAGCTGCTGGTGCCAAAATGGCTCCATTTGCCGGATGGGAAATGCCTATCCAGTATACCGGCATTATCGCTGAACACACTCATTGCCGTGAGCAAGCTTCAATTTACGACATTTGCCACATGGGTGAATTTGCTCTCGTAGGCGCAGGCGCTCGTGATGCTCTTTCTAAAATCGTAACACATAATCTGGATAAACTTGCTCCAGGCAAATGCGGTTACGGTTTTCTGCTGAACAAAGAAGGCGGCATCCTTGACGACCTTATCGTGTACTGCCTCGAAGAAGACGAATACATGCTCGTCGTCAACGCTGCATGTATTAAAAGCGATTTTAACTGGATAAAAGAACGTCTTCCTGAGTACGTTACTCTCGAAGATATGTCTGATCAGACTGCAAAAATTGACCTTCAGGGCCCTAAGTCTTACGACGTACTTGAAAAAATATTTGACAGTTCCCTGCGAGACCTCAAATATTTTAATTTCCGTACTGTAGAATTTAACGGCCAGCCGCTCATCATTAGCCGTACTGGCTACACTGGCGAATTGGGTTACGAATTCTACCTTCCTTCCGAAAACGCAAAAGCACTTTGGGAAGCCCTTATGGCTCAGGAAGAAGTTGAACCAGCTGGCCTTGGCGCACGTGACACCCTTCGCCTTGAAGTTGGTCTCCCACTCTACGGTCAGGATCTCGACACTGTTCACTCTCCTACCGCAGCCGGTATGGGCTGGATGCTTCGCTCTGAAGCAGATTACATCGGTAAAGGTAAAGACCGTGAAGGAACCGAACTCCTTATCGCTCTTTCCATCCCAGGTCGACGTTCCGCACGTCACGATGACGTTGTTATGCTTGAAGACGGCACAGAAGTTGGACATGTTACCAGTGGTTCTTACTGCCCGAGTGTTGGACATTCCGTAGCATTGGCTTACGTAAAAGTTGAAGCTGCTGACAATGAGAAATTCCTCGTAAAAGGCGCTCGTACTTCCCTTGAAGCAACAAAAGCAGAACTGCCATTCTACAAAGATGGTACTGCACGCATGAAGCTTGTTGACTAAGCTGCATCCAAATGAATAAATTAAAAGGGAAGCCGTATGGCTTCCCTTTTTTTATTGCCATTAGCACTACATACAATAATGAGATAGTAATTCATGAAAACATTTTTTCTTGAAACAGATAAATGGGACAAGCACTGTGTGCTTGAAGGTCAAGAAGCTAAGCATGCAATTAAAGTACTACGCATGCGAACAGGCGATTCTATTCGTCTGTTAGACGGCAAAGGGCGAGAAGGTACCTTTGTCATTACAGAAATGGATAAACATACCGTATCAATCGAACAACAAGAAATTATTCAGCACCCTAAACCAAAGGCAGAGCATTACGTTGCAATAGGTTGGGGAAAATCCGTACGACGTGGTTGGATTTTTGAAAAAGCAGTTGAATTCGGGGCTGCAGGACTCTGGTTCTGGCAGGCAGACCGTTCCCAATCCAAAGTTCCCTCAGAAGTTAAAGAAGGCTGGGAAGGCCAAATGCTGGCTGGAGCTAAACAATGTGACAACCCTTGGATTCCAGAGCTTGCAACATTTCCTAGTGGATCAAAAGGTGTTATGAACCGCGCTGAAGAGTTTGATAATATTTTCATGCTCTGGGAAGGCCAGTCGCCATCTGACGTTCTATCCTCTGAGCAGCTTGATCTTTCAGGAAAAACACTCTTCATTATCGGCCCAGAAGGCGGTTTTTCCGATGCTGAAGCTCAATATTTCAAAGACCAAGGTGCCAAACCAGTAAGTCTTGGAAAAAGGATTTTGCGTTGGGAAACAGCAGCCCTACTATGTCTCGGGCTTGCATGGTGGAGAGGTGAAATAAACAATGCTGCACGTTAGCAAGGAGATGTCTATGGAGGCAAAACAACCTCTTGCAGACAAAATTCGCCCTAATTCTTTTGAAGAATTCTCAGGACAGGAGCATCTTTCTGCACGCATTACTGCGCTGACACAGGCAAACCGGCTTCCTAGTTTGCTTATGTTCGGCCCTCCGGGATGCGGCAAATCTACTCTTGCACTTTTACTTGCCAAGCACACAGGATTAAAATGGCTACGGGTAAGTGCGCCTGAAGCTGGACTCACACAGCTTCGAAAATCCCTGAAAGGCATTGAAGTGCTCGTGCTGGATGAATTGCATCGATTCTCCAAAGCTCAGCAAGACTTTTTTCTTCCCATCTTAGAATCAGGTGAAATTACGCTCATTGCAACGACTACTGAGAATCCGTCTTTCAGTGTCACACGTCAGCTGTTATCCCGACTCCACACACTCAAATTAAAGCCACTTCCAAACACATCACTTCAAGCTCTCGCACAAAAAGGTGCTGAAGCGTGTAATGTTGAATTAGACGACACTGTTTGCGAAATGGTTGCAGGAATTGCTCACGGTGATGCTCGTACCATGCTGAACCTTGTAGAATATATTGCACAACTTCCACCTGAATCGCGAGAACCAGATCAACTTAAAGCCGTTCTCCCAGATGTGCTCGCGCGTCATGACAAAAATGGAGACAGTCATTATGAACTTGCCTCCGCGATGATCAAATCGATCCGTGGTAGTGACGTGGATGCAGCCCTCTATTACCTAGCCTGCTTGCTTGAAGGCGGAGAAGATCCAAGATTCATATGCCGAAGACTAATACTCTCCGCCTCGGAAGACGTTGGCCTTGCAGATCCTAATGCACTACCTCTGGCAGTGGCATGTCAGCAAGCTACTGAGTTTGTTGGAATGCCAGAAGGCTTCATTCCACTGGCCGAAACTGTGACGTATTTGGCGCTTGCACCTAAGAGTAATTCGACCTATGCAGCTTACTTGGCCGCTGCAAAAGAGATACGGACACACGGAAGCAAACCTGTCCCCCTGCACTTACGAAACCCCTCCACTAAACTCCAAAAGGAGTGGGGGTACGGTAAGGGATACCTTTATCCACACAACTATCCAGAAGGGTATGTTCCCCAGCAATACCTACCTGACGATCTCGCAGGTCGCAGATTTTATCAGCAGCGAGAGCAAGGAGTAGAACCACGTCTAACTGCGTGGCTTGCTCGTGCCAGAAAAAGCTTCCGTTAATTCCCATAGCATTAGGAGACACACACATGCTAAAGAAGCTATTTTGTATTACCGTAATACTTACACTTTGCTACGCCCTATCAGGGTGTGCCGTGTACAATGCTGCCGTGGATGAGCGCAACATAAGCAAACAATATTCAGACACGGTTATCACTACAACTATTCTTTCTAAAATGGTTGAACGCAAAGGAATCAATTCCCTCGATATCTCCGTCAATACCTACAATGGGAAAGCCTATCTTATTGGTGAAGTAGATTCCCTTGCACAGCGTAACCTTGTAATATCTACGGCACGCGAGACAAAAGGTGTCAAAAGTGTTGTGCCGTATTTACTTCTCAAAAATCAGCAAGACTTCTGTGGGACTACAGACAACATGTCTATGAGCGCAGGACTCACAAAAACCTTAATTGCTGACAAAGAAATTTGGTCCACCAACGTTTCTGTTGACGTTGTACAATGCAACATTGTTCTCACAGGTATTGTCGGAACAAACAAAGAAAAACAAAAAATTATTCAACACGCAAACGCAGTTCCTAAAGTGCGATCGGTCACTTCGTATATTCAGGTTCAATAATAAAAAAGGCAGATTCAGTCGAGTCTGCCTTTTTTATTTCCATCTTCTAATACAGCCCAATACATTTTATTCCAAAAAATAGTTGGAAGATTAACTTAGACTATACAGAAATAAAAACTCACTGCTTTAAAAACAATCCATTCCAAAAATTTTCTGTTTCCTCAAATAATTCAGCAGACTTTACAGATTGAGGTCATAACAGCAGCATAAAAAAAGCGGACTCTTTCGAGTCCGCTTCATTATTTCTAAGCAACTATTTGTACGTACTATACAAAGGTCGTTTACAACTATCGGGTAAGCTTACGGTACTTAATACGGTGAGGCTGGTCAGCCTCTTTGCCAAGACGTTTCTTACGGTCAGCTTCATATTCAGAGTAGTTACCGTCAAAGAAAACAACCTGAGAGTCGCCTTCAAAAGCAAGGATGTGCGTTGCAAGACGATCAAGGAACCAACGATCGTGAGAGATAACCAATACGGAGCCAGCGAAGTTCTCAAGAGCTTCTTCAAGCGCACGCATGGTATTTACGTCAAGATCGTTAGTAGGTTCGTCAAGCAGGATTACGTTTGCACCAGATTTAAGAATCTGCGCAAGGTGTACGCGGTTTCGTTCACCACCAGAAAGTACATCTACACTCTTCTGCTGATCAGAACCGGTAATGCCAAAACGGGAGCAGTATGCTCTCGCATTAACTTCCTGTGTTCCAAGCTTTACAGTCTCATAGCCACCAGAGATAATCTCATACACTGTTTTACCAGCTTCAAGAGAATCACGTCCCTGATCTACGTGAGCAAACTGAACAGTTTCACCAATTACAACTTCACCTGCATCCGGCTTTTCTTCGCCAAGAAGCATTTTGAAAGTTGTTGATTTACCAGCACCGTTAGGGCCGATAATACCAACAATAGCACCGGCTGGAATAATGCAATTCATTCCATCCACAAGCAGCTTGTCACCGAGAGACTTAGTAACGTCTTTCATCTCGATAACCTGCTTGCCAAGACGTGGTCCCGGTGGAATGTAGATCTCAAGATCTTTACCATGAGCTTCAGACTCATGAGAAACAAGAGATTCATAAGCACTGATACGAGCTTTTGATTTAGAGTGACGTCCCTTTGGAGACATGCGAATCCATTCAAGTTCTCGCTGCAGGGTCTTGCGGCGTTCAGATTCTTTCTTCTCTTCCTGACCGAGGCGGTTCTGCTTCTGGTCAAGCCAGCTTGAGTAGTTACCCTTCCAAGGGATACCGCGACCACGGTCAAGTTCAAGAATCCAACCTGCAACATTATCGAGGAAGTAACGATCATGAGTTACCGCGATAACAGTACCAGGGAAGTTCTGCAGGAAGCGTTCAAGCCATGCAACAGATTCTGCATCAAGGTGGTTAGTTGGTTCGTCAAGAAGCAGAATGTCAGGGCTCTGTAATAACAGACGACACAAGGCTACACGACGTTTTTCACCACCGGAGATTACATTTACTGGAGTATCAGCAGGTGGGCAACGCAAAGCGTCCATTGCCATCTGCAGGCGGGAATCGATATCCCAAGCGCCCATTGCGTCCATCTGCTCCTGAACCTGAGCCTGTCTCTCAATGAGAGCATCCATTTCGTCAGGTTCCATCGGTTCTGCAAACTTAGCGTTAATGTCGTTAAACTCGTTAATCACAGTCATAACGTCACCAACACCCTCTTCCACTACTTCACGTACAGTACGTGTTTCGTCTACAAGAGGTTCCTGCTCAAGGTAGCCTACAGTATAACCAGGAGAAACGTGAGTTTCACCTTCAAATGCAGTGTCTACACCAGCAAGGACTTTAAGAAGGGAAGATTTACCGGAGCCGTTAAGACCCAGCACACCAATTTTTGCACCATAAAAATATGAAAGAGAAATGTTCTTGAGAACCTCTTTCTGGCCGTGACGCTTTGTCACGCGAACCATTGAATAAATAATCTTATCCGGCTCGTTCTGACTCATATTACCACCTTGAATCTATTAATAAACTGTAGGCTCGCTACTCGTTTTCATTGCCATCATGCTTCATATTGTGTCCTCGTTCTAAAACAAACAGAACAAGGTACATATAATATGGATACATATTTTTTTCTCTTTTTGCGCATTTGCAGCGAATTGTCCAGAAAAGGAAATCACATCTTTCCAATAACGTAACTTCCCTTATCGTACTAAAAATTAGTTTTTAGACACAATCTAACACATTGTAATACCAATTGGTTCTATGCTAGCTAGAACACAAATTGACCAATATATTTCCACTGTCCGGAGACTACATGAAAAACTACCCTGTAATGTACAGCAACACATACACTACCCCGAGCGATACAAAAGGCTATCTTTCCAGCCGCCTACCTTCTCTTTTCTTTTACCCTTCAATGGCCAAAATAGCGTTCTGCGCCAATAGAGAAGCAAAATTAGGGAAGTCGTCCGATCAGGCATGGGTTACAGCCAGTCTATATATTATCAAAGCACTAGAAAAAGTCGGAGTAACTCTTTCTTTTGAAAACCTCTCAGCCTTTACTGAACTTGATTCCCCTTGTGTCTTCATTGGCAACCACATGAGCACACTTGAAACATTTGTACTTCCGGCTATTATTCAGCCCCATAAGCCTGTTACTTTTGTTGTCAAAAGCTCACTCCTGAACTACCCATTCTTCGGCCACCTTATGGCTTCAAGAAACCCTATTGCGGTTAACAGAACGAACCCTCGCGAGGACTTAAAAAAAGTGCTTACAGAAGGATGCGAAAAGCTTGCACAAGGAAAATCGGTTATTGTCTTCCCTCAATCCACGCGAAGCACAGAGTTCGACCACGCTAAGTTCAATTCAATTGGTGTAAAACTCGCTAAAAAAGCTGGAGTGCCGATTGTGCCGTTAGCGCTGAAGACTGATAGCTGGGGACACAGCAAGCTGGGGAAAGAATTTGGGCCAATTGATATTTCAAAAAAAGTTCACTTTGCATTCGGCACACCAATTATGGCTGAAGGTAACGGCAAAGATGCACATACGTCTGTGTGTGACTTTATTGAAAGCTCCTTGGAAAAATGGAAGAAATAAGACATTGAATGCTAAAACAATTTTTCTGAATTTCTAAGAAACATAATTAAAGCCTGCTTCGGCTGCGTGTACTTTTTTTATATGCATTTGGAGCAGGCATTATTTTTTTGGATAACCACAATTCGCTCTCCAAAAATAAAGAAAGACTCTTATGTTTCTGAGAACTAGCGAAAAATATTACATTTTTTACAATTTCTTTATAACCAGCAAACATGTGACTTTTTGCATGGTAGTACAGAATTTTTTTCTCATGCATTGACGCAAAAAAAAATGTAAGCTAAGCGTTATTGCGTGCTCAAACAGTTTTCAAGGTAGGGTTTCGAGTTGCCGCGACCCCCTACTGGATTAACCCTAAAACTACTGGGTCAAGCTATGACAATTACAAAAAAAGAGGCTCTGCTACTGGCTGCAAAAGAGCTCTTTGGTGAGTATGGTTACTCCGAGACTACGTTTAAAAAGATTTCTGAACGTGCCGGAGTGGCTCTTGGACTACTTACACATCACTATGGAAACAAAGAAAAATTGTTTCTTGCAGCTGGACTGGATGTTCTGGATGACTTCATTATCAAGCTGAGAGAGGCATGCGCGCAAGGTGATACCGGTTACGACTCTGTAATGAATTTTTGTCGTACCTATCTCGATTACTCTGTAAAGCCCGAATCTCACTTCCTTGTTCTCGTACGTTGTTCTCCATACTCAGACATGAAAACTCAGACTGATCGCGACATTATGTACGAGAAATTCAATCAAGTACCACGCGAGCTAGAGTATCATGTGCGAAGAGGCATTGAAGATGGTTCCATCAGAGACTTACCTGCTCACGAAACTACTTCAGTCCTCACCTGTAACTTGGTTGGTGCAATTCGAACCAGACTTCTGACACCATATGCGCCAGCCAATCTTTACGATGAAGTTCTCAAATTTATTTCACGCAGTATTAAGGGTGACTAGCAATTTTTGCTAATCCATAAAAAAAAGGAAGAGATTTTTCTCTTCCTTTTTTTTATGCGTGTTAGCTTAAATCCAACTTTGTGCTATTGTTGCATCTAAGAAATTTTTTTCTTCATCTACTACGCGACAGTTATCACTAACGGAATAATGTGGCGCGCGTTAGATACTTCCTGAGTTCTGCCAATTTCAAAAGTCACCTCGTTTTTTCCAATAATAGACGAGATGTTATCCACCAGCCCCTTAACATTAATAATGGGGTGACGCATAAATACCTGGGGAAGACCATAGGTCAGGTTACAGGCAAGACAAGCACCGTTGCGCTGATTTAAATTAAAAGCGAACTCAAACATCGAATCTGTTGCTTTGACAAATGCAAGCTCAATATCGTAAGCACCACTTTCTGCTTCTCCGTATAACGCATCGAAGAATTCATCAGCTTTTGACGCTGGAAACAATTCTTCCAGCTTTTCTTTAGAAAATACGGTATCCCACTGCATAACTAACTCCCAACCTTTTCTGTGATTGTGCCAACTTGGTTTTCAGCAGCAAATTTATTGCATAGCAATGCTCAATATTGCTCGTTTACGCACCGTATAGATTTTAGACCAACTCAGCAAGCACCAGAAAGCTCTTTAAGCCGCGCTATTACTTCTTCGCCAAGCTTCAGCTCTTTTCTATTAATCAAATCTATAGAAAAATTTTGCAACAACTCACGAGCTGATATGCACCGACATGTCGAGATAATTCCACCAAGGTGCGCGATATAACCAATCACTGCTTCTGCAGAAATTCCAGCCTCTCGCATTTTTCGTAATTCAAAGTGCCCGTGACGTTTGGCTAAACGTTCCCCATCATGATCTACCACCAGTGGCAAATGAATATACTCTGGAGTCGGACAGCCAAATAGCTCATACAGATAGACCTGACGTGGCGTACAATGCAAAATATCTTCTCCACGCACCACCTGCGTGACACCCTGACGGATGTCATCAACGACAACGGCAAGCTGGTAGGCAAAAACACCGTCTGACCGCCTTAAAGGAAAATCTCCACCACATTCTCTCCAACTCATACAGCAGTTGCCATGCAAAACATCAGTAAAATGTATCTCGTCTTTACCACAATGCAGTCGCATAGAACTTTTACGCCCAGTGGCCTCCCGCTCTCTTCGATCCACATCCGAAAGATGCAGACAAAGCTCAGGATAAGCACTTCCGTAATCACCCTTATGCGGCGCAGACGCTAACGACCGCAATTCTTTACGTGTACAGAAACATGGGTAGACAAGCCCATCCTTCTGAAGAGCATCAATTACGCGCTCGTATAATGATGTAGATTCGCTTTGCGTATATGGTGCATTTTCTCCACCAATATCTACTCCTTCATCCCAATCCAAACCAAGCCAATGCAGATCTTCAATTAAGCCATCCACAAATTCAGGCTTGGATCGCTCTGGATCAATATCTTCAATACGAAGAACAAGTTTGCCGTTCTCTTTTCGAGCAAGAAGCCAGCACACAAGAAAAGACCAAGCATTGCCTAGATGCATGTACCCAGTCGGTGATGGAGCAAAGCGCCCTTTAACAGTACTGCTCGCAACCAAGCCACATGGACATATTTCTTCAGATATTTTCGAAAGATTACTTGTAGAACTCATGCACAGTTGAAATCATGCTGTGAATGATAAGTCAACCATCATTGCCACTGTAAATTTCTCCATCATCTCTTTTTAATTGAAATACAAGACTCCTGCAGTAGGCATTCTTAATCCTTCCTCGGGGTTAGAACCATTCCCAATACACATTATATCTTTACGAAGGGCACATCACTACACACTTGTTTTTATTGATAATTAAACATTTTTGGCAATATACAATATATACAGCCCCGCAAAATGTTCTTCCGAGAAGAAAGATATGTTATAGTCACCACAAAAAAGGAGTAGCTATGCCAGAAAAACATCGTACACAAAAAAGCACTACAACTACCCCTGAGTCAGGCCGCATTTATTCAGGTGCAACACAGTCTGATTACTTTGTCATGGAAAACAGGGAAATCACCCCAGCAGAACTAAAGCAATTTGAAATTTTACTTTGCGGCACCGGTTCAAAAAAATAACAACAACCCCCTTCCTAACACACTGTATTACCACCCTGAAAATGAAGTTTTCAATTTAAAATTAAAAACTGTTGCTCTAGTAATTAGTTCGGGGTATAGTTAATTCAAGATAAGCATTAAAGCTGAAGTTTATTAGTTCACCTTGAAACCTAACTGATAGAATTCAAAGTTTTAGGGAGGTGTCCATCTGGAAGCTCCACCATGCATCTTAACAGGCGAATAGAACCATAAATTCGCCAGCATCTGAATTAGGAAACTAATCAATTTTCAACGTAACTCAAATTTAAAGCACCAAGACATTTGTCTTGGTGCTTTTTTTATATCTCAGCTTTTTTAATCAAAAAAAATCCATCCGGTTATTCGATATTCTCTAGTAGTTTTTTCTATACCTACTCTTAAGTCTTGCTACCCACCAAACTAGTTACTCAACCAACAGTGCCACTTATTTTCTTTTCATAACACGAACAATCACGATTGAATAAACAGTCATTACACATACTGCGTACTATCAACTTTTTCTATGAATTATAGGATAAATTATCGGCATTTTATTGACACATTTTGCAAGCAGGATGTACGACTTTTATTGTTCTTCAACGTTATAGATCGTTTGATCCTTATGGTTTACAAACGCCCAAATGCAAGGAGGCAGGGATGAGTCTCAATAGGCGTGATTTTGTTAAACTGTGCACAGGGACTGTGGCTGGACTTGGGGTTTCCCAAATGTTCAACCCAGCTGTATGTGAAGCGATTTCCGGTTCACTAAACGGCGAACGCCCTCCAGTTTTATGGTTACAGGGCGCAGGTTGTACGGGTTGTTCCGTATCCCTGCTGAACTCTGTTAACCCACACATTAAAGATGTTCTGCTCAAAGTAATCAGCCTCGAATTCCATCCTACAGTGATGGCATGGGAAGGCGAGCCTGCAATCGAACACATGTACAAGATTGCAGACAAGTATGACGGTAAATTCTTCCTTGTTGTCGAAGGAAGCATTCCTACCGAAGCAGATGGTAAATACTGTGTTATCGGCGAAGCTGATCACAGAGAAATTACCATGGTCGATGCAATGAAAGAACTCGGTCCTAAGGCAGCAGCTGTGCTCGCAGTAGGTACTTGTTCTGCATACGGCGGCATTCCTGCAGCAGCGGGTAGCCAGACCGGTGCTAAAGGTGTGCGCGAATTCTTCGAAGCTGAAGAAATTGCAACTCCTGTTGTGAACATTCCTGGTTGTCCTCCGCATCCTGACTGGATCGTTGGAACAGTAACTGTTGCTCTTGACGCTATCAAAAAGCATGGTCTTGCTGATGGTCTTGGTGAAGTAGTTAAAATCCTCGATGATGATGGACGTCCAACTCCATTCTTCGGCGAAAACATTCACGATAACTGTCCGTACCTTGAAGATTTTGATAACGACAAAATGGCAACTAAGTTTACTGACGTAAAAGGTTGTCGCATGGAACTCGGTTGTAAAGGTCCAGATACCAACTCTGATTGTTACAAACGTAAGTGGAACAACGGTATCAACTGGTGTGTACAGAACGCTGTATGTATCGGTTGCGTTGAGCCAGACTTCCCTGATGGTAAGTCCCCGTTCTACGAGCCTGCTTAACGGCTTGTGCGCCCTTATACATTCCTAAGGAGGAATTAACATGTCTGGTTGCAAAAGAAATGGAGCAGCAGCCAGCGGTAAAACAGCTCACATCGCAATCGATCCGGTAACCCGAATCGAAGGCCATTTGAAAGCTGACGTTACCGTTGAAAACGGCAAAGTTGTGGACGCAAAGCTTTCCGGCGGTATGTACCGCGGGTTTGAACAGATCCTTCGTGGTCGCGACCCTCGTGACTCTTCTCAGATCGTTCAGCGCATCTGTGGTGTATGTCCTACAGCACACGCAACTGCTTCTATTATGGCTCAGGACGCAGCATTTGGTGTAAAAGTCACCAACAATGCTCGCGTTACCCGTAACCTCGTACTCGGTGCTAACTACCTGCAGTCTCATATTCTGCATTTCTACCACTTAGCAGCACAGGACTTTGTTCAAGGTCCTGATAGCGCACCGTTTGTACCTCGTTACCAGAAATCCGACCTGCTCGAAGACCGCAATAAAGATCTCAAAGCTGTTAACGCAGCTGCTGTTGATCAGTACATTGAAGCACTCGACGTACGCGCAGTCTGTCACGAAATGGTTGCTATCTGGGGCGGTAAAATGCCTCACGTACAAGGTCTCGTAGCTGGTGGCGCAACTGAAATGCCTACCAAGGATCGCATTCTTGAGTACGCTGTACGCTTCAAGAAAGTTCGTGACTTTGTTAACAACAAATACCTTCCAACTGTTTACACTGTTGGTTCTGTATACCCTGACATGTTCAAAGTTGGACAGGGGCATAAAGCATGTATCGCATACGGCGTATTCCCGCTTGATAATGCTTACTCCAAGTTCATGATGAAATCCGGCGTATACTTTGATGGTAAAGATCATAAGTTTGATGCTTCCAAAATTCATGAAGATGTAAAACATTCATGGTTTGAAGACTCCACTACTGGTCTGCACTACTCTGAAGGCCAAACTGTTCCTGCACCTCACAAAGAAGGCGCATACAGTTTTATTAAAGCTCCTCGTTACGACGGTGTTGCTTGTGAAGTTGGTCCTCTCGCACGTATGTGGGTTGAGAACCCTCCACTTTCACCTGTTGGTCAGAAAATGCTGAAAGAAAAATTCGGTATGGATGCAAAACGCTTCCGTGACCTTGGTGAAGACGCAGCGTTCTCCCTTATGGGTCGTCACGTAGCGCGTGCTGAAGAAACTTGGTACATCCTTGACTTCATTGACTCTTGGCTCAAAGAAGTTAAGCCTGACGAAGAAACCTTCACAGCCTTCGAAATCCCTGAAACTGGAGAAGGTACTGGATTTACAGAAGCACCTCGCGGCGCTCTGCTCCATTACCTCAATGTTAAAGACAGCAAAATCGACAACTACCAGATTGTTTCTGCAACTCTCTGGAACTGTAACCCTCGCGATGACAAGGGGGTACGTGGTCCTGTTGAAGAAGCTCTCATCGGCATCCCTGTGCCGGACATTGACAATCCAGTAAACGTGGCGCGTCTCATTCGTGCCTTTGATCCATGACTGGGCTGTGCCGTTCACGTGATGAACGCAGAGACCGGTAAAGTTTCCGTAGTAGAGTTTGAATAAGACTCGCTCCTGAAATTGCCTAATAAAAGAGGAACCGTCTGGTTCCTCTTTTTTTCTTCACCCCCTTTGTTGTCTCAGCCAAGCGGACAGCTAAGACAAAAGCCTTGCTCATGCATCACTATTTATTTTATTGATAGAGTAATTCATTTTTACAGTTTTCACATTGCTGCTTAAAGGACTGATCATGAAAAAACTTTTAGTTTTAGGTATTGGCAACACACTCTTAACAGACGACGGCGTTGGCGTTCATGCTGCTGAAATTCTTTGGAAAGAAGAATGGCCGGAAAACGTTACTGTTATGGAAGCGGGAACCTTTACTCAAGATATTTACGCTTTTTTCGAAGGCTACGACAGACTACTTGTTCTTGATGTTATCCATGCAGAGCATGAACCAGGTACCATTTATGAACTGACTGAAGACGACATTCGTTCTAACGAAAAACAACGTGTTTCTATCCACGATATCGATATGCTTGATTCATTACGCATGTGCGAAATGCGCTGCGGTACTCGCCCTAAAATGGAAATTATCGGCATGCAGCCTTACGACATCACAACTTGGAACATTGGTCTCTCCGATGCTTGCAAGCCTAAATTTGATAACTTCGTAGCCCATGCACGTAAACGCATTAACGAGATTATTGCTGAAATGAACTAGCACCTAATTTTACTGCCAGTAAGAAAAAAGCCCCTGAAAAGGGGCTTTTTTTGTGCCCTATACAATCCTCTACACCTTTCGAAATTCTAATACTAATCACACGATGATATTCTTTTTTTCTATTATGAAAAAAAAATCAATTATGCTATGGTGATGCTAATTATACCAGTTGGCTTCTTTATTATTTTGATGTGTTACAGATGAAGCCAACGTTGTTTATACGTCTGGTGTAGCACCAAGGTGCAAACCGTTTCCTTCCTATAAGGAGGTTGTATGAAAATTTCTGTAGGTCTCGGCAAAGAAGATGTCGTCGAACGACTAGAAAAAAAAGGGGTCTCCCGCCGTCAGTTCATCAAGTACTGTACTGCTGCCGCTGTATCCCTTGGAATGGCTCCAGCGTTCGGTGTCCAAATTGCCGAAGCTCTCACCTCTAAACTCCGTCCTTCCGTTGTGTATTTGCATTGCGCAGAATGCACAGGTTGCACCGAAGCTCTGCTTCGTGCACATGAACCTTACATTCAAGAAATTCTCTTTGACACAATTTCACTGGATTATGATGAAACAATTATGGCCGCTGCGGGCGATGCCGCTGAAAAAGCACTCGAACAAGCTGTCGCCAACCCTAATGGATTCATCCTCGCCGTTGAAGGCGGAATCCCAACTAAAGATGGTGGCGTATACGGCAAAGTAGCCGGACACACCATGCTGGACATTGTAACGAAAATTGCTCCTAAAGCTAAAGCTCTTATCAACCACGGCACATGTGCTTGCTTCGGTGGTGTTCAGGCTGCTGCTCCTAACCCAACAGGCGCAAAAGGCGTTAACGAAGTTCTTAAAGATAAAAATATTGTGGGCATCAATGTTCCGGGTTGTCCTCCTAATCCGTACAACTTTGTACACACCATCTTATACTATCTCACAGAACACAAAGCACCAGAACTTGATGATCTGCAAAGACCTGTTCCGTTCTTCGGAAAAACCGTTCACGACCAGTGCCCACGTTTACCGCATTTTGATGCTGGTGAGTTTGCTCCTTCCTTCAATTCCGAGGAAGCACGCAAGGGTTGGTGCCTGTATGAATTAGGATGTAAAGGACCAGATACCTATAACAACTGTCCTACTATCAAATTCAATCAGGTAAACTGGCCAGTTGAGGCTGGGCACCCTTGCATTGGCTGCTCTGAGCCAGACTTCTGGGACGAAATGACCCCGTTCTATGAAAACTAGCAGCTTGAACCGATAGTCTTCCCAAGGAGCAAGATACATGAAAAGCAATTCCTCTGGATTCCCTATTACCCCGCAGGGCAACAAGAGCGGAAGAGTTATTGTTGACCCTGTCTCGCGTATCGAAGGCCACCTTCGTATCGAGGTAGAACTAAAAGATGGTAAAATTGCCAACGCATGGAGTTCTTCTACTCTATTCCGTGGGCTTGAAATAATCCTTAAGGGCCGTAAGCCGGAAGATGCACAGCACTTTACCCAGCGCTCATGCGGCGTATGCACCTACGTGCATGGCCTTGCATCCACCCGCGCAGCCGAAGATGCCTGCAAAGTTACTATTCCGGAAAACGCCACCCTTATCCGTAACCTCGTTATGGGTTGTCAGTACATGCACGATCATCTTGTGCATTTTTATCATCTCTGTGGATTGGATTGGATCGACGTAGCCGGTGCACTTAAAGCAGACCCTAAAAAAGCTGCTGCCATTGCTAATTCAATCTCACCACGCAAGACCAAAGCTGAAGACCTCAAGGCTGTTCAGGCCACACTTAAGAAGTTTGTAGATAGCGGTCAGCTTGGTCCATTCACAAACGCTTACTTCTTAAATGGTCACGAAGGGTACTACCTGAGCCCAGAGCTCAACCTTATCGGCACCGCACACTACTTAGAAGCGCTTAAAATGCAGCTTCTTCCTGCCCGCGCTATGGCTATTTTCGGTGGTAAAAACCCACATCCACAGTTTATGCAGGTTGGTGGCGTTACTTGTTACAAATCTTTGGAAAAAGAAAAACTCAAACAGTTCCGCGACCTGCTCATGCAGACAAAGAACTTCATTGATCAAGTTTACATTCCAGACCTCATCGCTATTGCAGGACAGTATAAAGACTGGACTCAATACGGTGGTTGTCAAAACTTCCTTACCTTCGGTGAATTCCCGACAAAAGGTCAGGAACTGGATACACGCTTCCTCCCAGCCGGCGTTGTTATGGATCGTAAGTTCGGTGAAGTTAAAGACTTTGACCCGGGTAAAATTGCTGAGCACGTACGCTACAGTTGGTACAAAGGCGATAAGGCATTACATCCTTACCAAGGCGAAACCGATCCTAAGTACACCGATATGTTCGGTGAAGATCGCTACTCCTGGATGAAAGCACCTCGCTACGAAGACAAAGCAATGGAAACTGGCCCTCTCGCACAGGTACTGGTTGCCTACGCTAAAGGCCATCCAAAAATTAAGCCACTTGTGGACCACGTTATTAATACACTTGGTATTAAAGTTGAAAACCTCTACTCAACACTTGGCCGTATCGCAGCTCGCGGTATTGAAACAGCAGTTGTTGCCGAGCATTGTGTAGATATGTTGGATCAGCTTGAAGGCAACCTCGCAGCAGGCAAAAACCAGATCATCGAAGATATCGAGATGGTGGATAAAGCTGAAGGTGTGGGTTTTGTTAACGCTCCTCGTGGCGGCCTCTCACATTGGCTCAAAGTTAATGATAAAAAGATTGATAACTTCCAGCTTGTTGTGCCTTCCACATGGAACCTCGGCCCTCGCTGTGCAAACGATCTGCTGTCACCAGTAGAAGAAGCACTCGTTGGTACTCCTGTGGCAGATGCTGCTCGTCCTGTTGAAATCCTCAGAACTGTACACTCCTTCGATCCATGTATCGCCTGTGGCGTTCACGTTATCGATGGCAATACGAACAAAGTACATAAGTTCAAGATTAGATAAGTAAGGCTATTGCCTTCGGCGAGTCTCCGAAGTCCAGAGAACCTTTCTGTTGAAAGGTTCTCTGGACTCTCCAAAGACTTTTATTATGACTAGTTGCGCTCTCAGGTAGCTCAACATCCACCAAAAGATGTCTGCCTGAAACAAAGAATTACCCTAATTGAGATCAAAGGGCAGTACTCCCTTGTGGAGTGCAGGTTTAATACCCGCCCGCCGGAGGCAAAGGAAAAATACCCATGACTAATCCTCCTGAAATTCTAGTTCTTGGCGTAGGAAACACGCTGTATACCGATGAAGGTCTTGGAGTTCGCGCTGTAGAACAGTTGTCCTCTTCCTATAATTTTTCAGAAAACGTTACTGTATTTGACGGTGGCACCCTTGGCATGAAGCTGATGGATTATATCGTTAAATACGACAAACTTATTGTTGTTGATGCGGTACTGTGTGGAGATGAGGCCGGTTCGATATATCGTCTGGTAGGTGAAGACCTGCGCAAGAGTCTTGGATTTAACAACTCGATGCATCAAACTGACTTAGTGGACACCCTCATTTTTTGTGAACTAATAGGAAATCGTCCTGACACTGTAGTTATCGGGATGGAACCTAGTGACTATGCAACAATGAATCTAAATCTCTCACCAGAAGTAGCTTGCAAACTCGATTCAATGTGTGACATTGTACTTCAGGAAATTACCGAATCCGGCGGCAAATTTTTTGTAAAGTAGCCAGTCGGAATCTATTCAAAGTATATTTTGATGAATTATCAGCAATACGCTGTTCCTAGGAGTGCTTATGTGTCTTGCAATTCCTGCTGAAGTTGTAGAAATTCAGTCTGATACCATGGCAAAGTGTCGTGTAGGTCAAAGTGAAACGTACATTGAGACCTCAACCATGCTTTTAGAAAGCCCCGCAGAAATAGGCGACTTCGTGATTGTTCACGCAGGATTCGCTCTTAGAAAACTGGACTTTGATGAAGCTCAGGAGACATTGCGTTTGCTCAGACAAATGGCAGGAATTAATGAAAACACACCTGGCGCTTTTTAGTTTATCAATACATAGCGATCTTAGGTCTCCTGCAGAATAACTGCAGGAGACTTTTTTCTTTTGACAAAAAAGTTATTTTTCTTCATCACAGCTGTGTTCTTGACTTTAGCAGGCATTTAAATCAATCTAGCTGACTTATTTCAGCAATGTTACTTCCGGAGGAAGAGATTCCAATGAGCGACTACAAAAAGACGCTGCATCTCCCAAAAACAAAATTTCCAATGAAGGCTAACCTCTCCCAAAAAGAGCCAGAAATGCTCAAAGAATGGGAAAGCAAAAAAGCCTATGATGCAATGCTCGCTGCAAGCGGCGAGAATGGCGAGTACGTCCTGCACGACGGCCCTCCATACGCTAACGGTCACCTCCACCTTGGTCACGCACTGAACAAGGTTCTTAAAGATATTATTATTAAATCTCAGAACATGCAGGGCAAAAGAGCCCCGTATATTCCGGGTTGGGACTGTCATGGTCTCCCAATTGAACTTAAAGTAGAACAGCAGCTCGGCGATAAGAAAAAAACTATCCCTGAGCATGTATTCCGTAAAATTTGTCGCGAATACGCAGAAAAATTCGTTGGTATCCAGCGTAAAGAATTCAAGCGTCTTGGCGTGCTCGGCGAGTGGGAAAAACCTTACCTCACCATGCACCCATCTTACGAAGCAGCTACTGCTCGTGAGCTTGGTCGCTTTATGGAAAAAGGTTCTGTTGCTCGTAGCAAAAAGCCTATTTACTGGTGTGCTTCCTGTAAAACGGCTCTTGCAGAAGCAGAAGTGGAATACGACGATCACGTATCTCCTTCCATCTACGTACGTTTCCCTATGAACGACGCACGAGTGAAGGAAGTATTCCCTAAAGCTGATCCAGCAAAAACATTTGCAATCATCTGGACAACCACTCCGTGGACAATTCCAGACAACATGGCAATTGCTCTTCACCCAGAGCTTGAATACAGCCTTGTTGATGTAAATGGCGACTTCTACCTGCTTGCTTCTGCACTGGTTGAAGACAACGCTAAAACCTTTGGATGGGAAGACTACTCCGTAGTTGGCACCACCATTGGTGAAAAGCTCGAAGGCATTATTGCTAAGCACCCTATTTACGACCGTGAAGCTCCAATCTGCCTTGGTGATCATGTTACTACCGAGTCAGGTACCGGTTGTGTTCACACTGCTCCGGGGCATGGTCGCGAAGACTTTGAAGTTGGTCAGAAGTACGGTCTTGAAATTTATTCCCCAATGGACGATGAAGCTCGCTTCCTTGATTCCGTTGAGTTCTTTGCAGGTCTCACTGTTACCGAAGCTAACCCTAAGGTAATTGAGAAGCTTGAAGAAGTTGGCAACCTTCTCGCGCAGTCCAAGGTAAAACACTCTTACCCACACTGCTGGAGATGTAAAAAGCCTGTTATCTTCCGTGCTACCACTCAGTGGTTCATCACTATGGAAGCTAACGACCTTCGCAAACGCTCCCTTGAAGCAATCCGTAACGATGTAAAATGGATTCCAACATGGGGCGAAGAACGTATCTACAATATGGTTGCAAACCGTCCTGACTGGTGTATCTCCCGTCAACGTATGTGGGGCGTACCTATTATCGCATTGCTTTGTAAAAGCTGTGACGAAGCATGGTACGATACCGACTGGGTTAAAAGCATTGTAGAAAAATTTGCAGCACATAAAACAGGCTGTGACTACTGGTTTGAGACAGACATTGCTGATCTCGTGCCAGAAGGTCTTGCTTGTCCTAAGTGTGGCGGACATCATTGGAAGCGCAGCAAAGACATTCTCGACGTATGGTTCGACTCCGGCACAAGCTTTGCCGCAGTTGTAGAACAGCGTCCAGAACTCAGCTTCCCTGCTGACATGTACCTTGAAGGCTCTGACCAGCACCGTGGTTGGTTCCACAGCTCTTTGCTGGCTTCTATGGGTACACGTGGATGTCCTCCGTACAAAGAAGTTCTTACTCACGGCTATGTTGTAGACGGTAACGGTAAGAAAATGTCCAAATCTGTGGGCAACGGTATTGAGCCGGAAGAAGTTATCAAAAAATACGGTGCAGAAATTCTCCGTATGTGGGCTTCTTCTGTTGAATACCGCGAAGACATCCGTATCTCTGAAGAAATTCTGAGCCGCCTTGTTGACGCATATCGTCGTATTCGTAACACAAGCCGTTACCTGCTTGGCAACATCAGCGATCTTACTGCTGATGCGCTTGTTCCGTTTGAAGAAATGGAACCACTCGATCGCTACGCAGTTGACCTTGTATGCCGCGCACACGAAAAAATTCAGGCAGCATACACCGAATATGAATTCCACAAGGTGTACCATACCTTGCATAACCTGTGCACAACCGATCTTTCTTCTTTCTACTTAGATATCCTGAAAGACCGCCTCTACTCTTCTGCTGAAAACAGCAAAGAGCGTCGTTCTGCACAGACTGCAATGTTGCACATTGTTACTCTGCTTGTTCGCAACATGGCTCCAGTTCTCAGCTTCACCGCTGAAGAAGTATTCAGTTACATCCCAGAAGGTCTCAAGCCGGAAGTGGAAACCGTATTCGCTCTCTCTTCCAAAGATCTGCAGCTGTTCTCCATCACTGATGAAGAACGTGCAAATTGGGAAACCATGCTTCAGGTTCGCTCTGAAATGACCAAAGCAATTGAGCCTGTACGTAAAGAAGGTATCGTTGGCCATCCACTGGATACCCACATTACTTTGTATATGGCAGCACCTATTGCTGAAAAACTTGAAGCACTGAAAACTGACTTGCGTTCTAACTTTATTGTTTCCCAGCTTTCTACAGCTGCTCTTGAAGACGCTCCGGCAGATGCCTTTGCATCAGATGTCGTTGAAGGTCTTAAAATCACAGTAGCGAAAGCTGAAGGCGAAAAATGCGAACGTTGCTGGATTTACAGTAACGAGCTTGGCAGCGACAGCGAACATCCTACTATTTGCCCACGTTGTACTAACGTGCTCCAGGCAGCTGAGTAATCAAATACATTTGCCTCCGAGGGCTGAGGCTTTGCCTTAGCCCTCGCGAGAAGTTATTTCTCGCATGCAGTTTATTACGATGACAATTTTCCACACCTCTTGCTCTACAAAGTAAAAGTGTTGGAAAAAGTCTGGGAAAAACTTACTGCAACAACCTTCCTCTTTCTCTATCTACAAGAGTTATGGGCAAGAATAGTTATTAAGTTTCCCTCAATTACCGGAGGCAACTGATTTTGTCATAAATTTAAGAGCCTGCCGGACTTGCTTCGGCAGGCTCTTTTTATATATGCTTCCGTATCTGGAGGTTCCATGCGCACTCGATATCTCATCGTCTACGGAATTGGTCTTTTTTCCATTATTGCAGACCAGTTCACTAAGTGGCTTACTGTTCAACACATTCCTCTCTGGACTGGCTTTCCTGTTATTCCTGATTTCTTTAACCTAGTGCATGTGCTTAACCGCGGTGCGGCATTTGGCTTTTTGAACAACACAGAAACAAGTTGGCAAATATGGCTATTTAGTGGTGCCGCAATCGCTGCCTGTATTGCCGTCCACCTCATGGCACGTTCAGCAAAGCCCAACAAAATTCTTTTTCTTGCACTCGGCTTTATTCTCGGCGGGGCTGTGGGTAACCTCATTGATCGTATCAGACTCGGTGCAGTTATAGACTTTCTTGATTTTTACTATAAAAATTACCACTGGCCAGCATTCAATGTGGCAGACATCTGCATATGTGTTGGCGCAGGCTTAATGCTGTTGACCTTTAAGGATATTACCTAGGGAGGATCCGTGACTGATTTGCTACCAATATTTAAGGTATTTTCAACGTCTGATATGCATCCCGCGTTGTTAGCCCTGGCTCTCACTCTTCCAATTTTGCCTAATTTATGGTCTATTTGGCATTCATATAAACATGAATTTTCTTCACCAATGGAAAAATACGGCTGGATGCTGGCTGGCGTAATGCTGCCAGTTCTTGGTGGAACACTCTACCTTCTATTCGGCTTTCGTCGTACCACCGGCCTTGCCTCATGGGCTAAACCACCTCAACAGAGAGGATAATCCATGCGAATTGCTATTCGTGTAACTCTAGTATGTATCAGTACCTTGTTCCTACTCGCTTGTGTTAAACAGGAACAGGTTAATCTCTTAGAACAAAAGCTGTCTCAACAAGAACAACAAATTCTAGCACTCAACAACTCACTCGGCTCAACTTCACAGGCTCTTGAAACGGTTCGCCCAGAGCAGGCTGACATATGGTCTGAATTAAAGGGCATGAAAGTTTCCTTAGCTACGCTGGAAGGTCAGATTGAAGATGTACAAACCGAAACAGGCACAGTGCCTGCTCTTGAATCTGATGTAGCAAGCATCAAACAGCGTATTGCACAAATTGAAGGTGCAATGCGTATGATGTCTTCACAGCTAGGGATTGAAAACCACCTTCCTGCTGCAGCAGCTAGAACAACAGCAGTACAGCCAAGTGCGGCTAACCAGCAGCCTACAGGTTCCGATACCATGCTTCCGTCTCAAAATGGACAAGTAGTTCAGGACATCCCACCAATGGTGCCTGCACCGGTTGTTCCAGCTACTCCTCCCCATAAAGTGGCACCTGAAGACCTTGCAGAAGCATTATACAAAAGTGCGTTACAGGCATTCAATGAACGCCGCTATGAAGACGCACAGCGCATGTGGAGTGAGTATGAAAAAACGTACCCAAAATCAAAGCTAGCTGCTAATGCTAAGTTTTGGCAGGGTGAGTCATATTTTCAACTAAAAAACTACCCGCGTGCAACTCTGGCCTATGAGGATGTTATTAAAAAATATCCTAACAGCAACAAATATCCACAGGCCTTATTAAAACAGGGTCTCAGCTTTCTTAAACAAGGCAAAAAGAATGCCGGTAAGTTCCGCCTCAATCAGCTCGTTGAAAAATTCCCTAAATCAATTGAGGCTAAACGCGCAAAGCAGGAACTTTCTAAACAGTAAGTGCAACATTGGTTAACATCATGACAAAAGAGTACCGTAAAAACGTTCACCTGACATTTCCGCCGACCATTTCCGGTTCACCTGTTATCTGTGACCTTACCCGAAGGTTTGATCTATCTTTCAACATTCTCAAAGCACAGATCACCCCTCGTAAAGAAGGGCATATGACCGTTGAGATTATCGGAAGCAAAGAAAGTTACCTAAAGGGTATCGAGTATCTGGAAAAAAACTCCATTGTTGTAACGCCTGTTACTCAGCGAATCTCCCGCGATGAAGATTCCTGCATGCACTGTGGTATGTGCACGGCAATCTGTCCTAATGGTTCTCTTTACGTTGATCGTGAAAAGCGCGTTGTCGTGTTTGATATTGATCACTGTACCGCTTGTGGCATGTGCGTAAAAGTCTGCCCTGTTAACGCTATGCATATTGATGCTGAAAACGGAATGATCTAACACCGGAGTTGTCTATGGAAAAACGAGAATTTGCATCCATCTCACTGTACCTCAAAGGTCGTTTACGCCTTCTCAAAGATAAAGATGAGCCGTCCCGTTTTTCCGGTTTCGGTCTTTCTGATTCCGCAGCGGAAGCTGAAGAACTCACGAACTCGCATACGCCGGAAGCTATGGTTTCGTTTCTGCTCAACATGAACGCAAAACTTGATGCTATTCTCTCTCATCTGAAACATGATCAACTTGAAATGGACTTTCCAAGCCCAATTGAAGTTATCGAACTCAGCGGAGCGGATCTTACCATCAAGAACACTCATGGATTAACTGAAGGCACGCACATTGAGTTGCTCGTCTTCTTAAGTGACTTCCCACTGAGTGTTACAGGTGCTTGCGGGCGTATCAGCAAGGCAGACAATGAAACTGCAACTGTTGAATTTTACAGAATCAGCGCAGAGGACAGAGAAAAAATCGTTCATCACGTTTTTGTTGAAGAACGAAGACAAATCCGAACCCAGCGACTTACGTAACAGCTGTACACACAGCCGTTCAAAGACGTACTGTTTATCATAATAAATAAGCCCTCGTGTTGATTTCAACATGAGGGCTTTTTATATGTTCCATATACCTCCCACGACCTCACAACAAGCCTCAATCCCTGCAAGCACCGTCTGCAACAGGAAAACAACGCATAAGCCGTTGCTTTTCACACAATAATTATTCATAGTTACACCGTTTCTAAGAGTATTTCCTTATTTTTGCACATCAACGACGCCTCAGGGGGACTTTTTCAATGAATACTTCAGACACTTCTGTAATGGATGAAATTCTCAATCGCGTTTCCAACCAGCTCGCGAACAGCATTACCCAGACCATTACCAACAGTGTAGAAAATACCCTAAGCGAGCATCTAACCCAGTCATTACTGGAAGGTGAGTTCTACAAAAAACTTAGTGTAGAAATGCACGAAGGTCTTCAGTCTATTTACTCAGAAATTACTGCTCCCGGTGAAAAAGAGCAAAACGTCTCTGAAGAAAAAAAAGCTACACAGCTTTTCGGTGAAGCTTCTGAGCAACTAGATGCCGTCTATAAAACTCTTGAGAATGCCACCGATGACATTATGACCATTGTTGAGCAGCAAATTCAAATGCGTGAACTAGCCCTTGCTCATCTGCAAAGCGCACAACGCGCTCTGCCGGATAACAAGGACTTAGCCGCTCTTACTTCTCTTGAAGATAAATTAGGCCAGAACATGAATGAAATTATGACTGCGCTAAGCTTTCAAGATCTCGCAGGACAACGCATCATTCGCATTATCGGTGCATTGCAGAATCTTAAAACTACAGTATTTGACCTCTACTCCACCAGTGATTTCATTGCTGTAAAAAAAGCTGAAAAAGAATCGCAGACCAAACAGGTTGATATTACAGACAAAGTTAAGAATTCAGAGCTTAAGGGACCTAGCGAAGTTTCATCTCAATCTGACGTTGATAATTTACTCGCATCTCTGGGACTTTAGAATCTACAGGAAGGGGATTACTTTTCTCTGTATTTTTTGTATGTTACTCTCTGTGGCGTTTCATAAAGGCTTATGAATCGCTATAAACAACTACAAGAAAAAACGCTGAAACGTGCATCTATAGTAACTTTTTGACGATTTGCAATTGACAGTGAGTTACCAAGGTGTTAGCTACTCCTCCTCAGCAAATGAAGGGCCTATAGCTCAGTTGGCAGAGCCACCGGCTCATAACCGGCAGGTCGCAGGTTCAAATCCTGCTAGGCCCACCAGCACTCAAACGCTTGCGGAAATTTCCGCAAGCGTTTTTTGTGTTCAATTGCTAAAAAATCAAAACGCACCCCCTCCCTCAACTGTCCTGCATTTGTATTTCTGTAAATTTGAAATATTATCTCTACAGCGGACAAGTAACAGCGTTTCCTACGTTGCCTGTAAGTTTTTTATGCCATACCATACGGTAGTCAACAAACATTGCATTTACCCGCGACACCCACTACACACTTAAATTCCTATTACAACTTTATGTGCAATATTGATCTCAGATGTAAAAGCTGTATACGCTGTTATACAATATTCATTACAGGTTGAATCAGGGTAAACCCGCAGCCTACCTTGACGAGAAGTACTTACTAACGTAGTACTCTCATCAAATATCGACACGCAATAAATAGACTTCGTAATTTAAGGGGCATAATTAATGAAGCTTTCTGCGCGTACTCGCTATGCTGTCCGAATTTTAGTAAAATTAGGACGGCACGGCACTGACTCTCCATTGAAAACCACTTCTTTATCAGAATCTTCCGGAGTTTCCGTTCAGTTCATTGAACAAATTCTGCGTCCCCTCAAAAAAGCTGGACTCATCGCAAGTATGCGCGGCGCTGCCGGCGGGCATATGCTTGCTAAAACGCCTGATGCTATTTCTGTAGGGGATGTAATTCGTATAATGGAAGGAAATGTGGGACTTACCGCTTGTTGCGACAAAAAACTTGCGGATGACTGTCCACGCAAAGAGTTTTGCACTACTCGTAGCGTTTGGATTAAAGCTTCTCAAGTTTTAGAGAACGAGCTGAACTCAATATCTCTACAAGACATTATAGATGGCAAAGTTCATCCTATTGAATAGTCTTTAACACTTCTTCTTTCGTGTTTTTTTGCATTGTAAGATGCTACGAATGCGGCATAAACAACAACGCCCTGCTATTTTTATAGCAGGGCGTTGTTGTTTTTAATTATCCCAACCCAATTATATATTGTTGTAAGCATCCTTACTGCTTACGAATAGTTTCTTTTCCATCACATTCCTTTCTTCATAACCCCCTATAATACACATCACTATTTTTTAGAATCCTTGTTGACACCCCCCTCTGATTCAGCTATTTCCGACTTATCTAATCCGGATTAAATTAATCTGGATTACACGGGTAGGAATTAAACAGTAACTACACACCAAACCCAAGGAGCAAGTCATGCGTATATCTACTACTGCACATAATGCATCGTTACTGCTAGCTCATCTTGCTCTACAGGATGGCAACAAACCAGTTCCAGCTGCAACTTTGTCTAACAAAACAGGTATCTCTGTTAAATTCATCGAAAAAATTATTCGCTCATTAAAATCTGCCGGAATGGTGAGAAGCGTACGCGGTGTTGCTGGAGGTCACATCCTCTGCAGACGCCCTGAAGACGTAACCCTCGCACAGGTTTTACGAGTAATTGAGGGCGGAGTAATTGCCCCTACTCTGCAAGCTGATGATGCTTTTGTTCCGACTCAGGTTGTTGGATCTTGGGATAGTGTAGCTCAAGCATTAGAAGATACCCTTGAGAAAATTACTCTTGCTGATTTGATGCAGAGTCACGCCTCAAGCTACAGCCAATAAATTTTTTGTTTTTGGTGAGATACAGGAAACACGAGATGCGACACACTCCATCCCCTTCCGGTGTTACCCACCATTGTAAATAGCATTCAGGAAAAAGCGTTTGCGTTGCCGCATGTCCCCGTTTTTTTCTGTAAAAAGAATGTTGCTCTAAAAATCGTCTAAAAATGACGTAACCGCTTACTGGTGGGGAATTACCCTGCAAGTAAGACTACTTCACTGATATGTAAGAGGAGATCAGGCATGAAGAAACTACTTATTCTCGGTTCAGGTTGTGGCGGCACTATGATTGCCGCAAAAATGCGTAAGCAACTTGCCGAGAAAGAATGGGATATCACCATCATCGACCGTGACCCGATGCACCACTACCAGCCAGGCTGGTTGTTCGTGCCTTTCGGTGTGTACACTCCAGGTGATTGTGTAAAGCCGAAGGCTGAATTTATCCCTAAAGGTGTTAACTTCGTACTGGATACCATTACCAATATTGATCCTAAGAACAAAGTTGTTACCACTAAAGAAGGCAAGTACGATTACGATTGGATCGTAGTTGGTACTGGCTGTCGAGTTGTGCCGGAAGAAGTTGAAGGCATGATGGATGACTGGCGTGGTGACATTCACGATTTCTATACCCCTGATGGTGCTGCGGCTCTTATGCCAAAAATGCACGAATTCACCAAGGGTAAGCTCATTCTTAACATTGCTGAGACACCGTACAAATGTCCAGTTGCTCCGCTTGAATTCCTCTACATGGCTGACGACTTTTTCAAAAAGCGTGGCGTTCGTGACAACATTGAAATCGAACTCGTTACCCCGCTTACTGGTGCATTCACCAAGTCTGTAGCTAACCGAATTCTTGGTGGCCTCTGTAAAGAAAAGGGCATCAACATCGTGCCTAACTTTGTTCTGGATAGCGTTGATGCTAAAAACAAAGCTCTTGTTGACGTAATGGGTGAAGAAAGAAACTACGACTTGCTCGTATCTATTCCACCTAACTTCGGTCAGCAGGTTCTCGAAGATTCCGGCATCGGTGATGCAATGTGCTTCGTACCTACCGACAACCACACTCTCAAAGCTGAAGAGCATGAGAACATGTACGTTATCGGTGACGCAACCAACGTTCCAACTTCTAAAGCTGGTTCCGTTGCTCACTTCGAATGTGACATTATCTGCGAAAACCTCACTGCTGAAATCAACGGTAACGCACCGCACCACAAATTTGATGGTCATTCAAACTGCTTTATTGTTACCAGCCTCGAGAAAGCTTCCCTTATCGACTTTAACTACGAAACTGAGCCACTTCCAGGTAAGTTCCCGCTTCCAGGTATTGGACCATTCGATCTTCTCGGCGACACCCGTATGAACTACTACGGCAAACAGATGTTCCGTTGGGTTTACTACAACCTCATGCTGAAAGGTCACGAACTTCCATTTGAGCCAAACATGTACATGGCTGGCAAAATCGACGTTCGTAACAAAAAATAGCGGAGCTTATAATGACCAACGAAGAACTCATCTTAGCCCGCCTTGAGGTCATGGAAGAAAAAATCAGCATGATGCACAGTCGCGCTGAAACCATGGCTGACTTGGGGGCTACAGTTACCCCGATTATGCGGGACACTCTTCACAACGTAATGCTCGGAGAGCTTGATTCTCTTCAGCACCGTTGCGAACTCAATGACATCACTGCCTTGTTGAAGCGCTTTGCAATGAGCGTCCGCAACATCACATGGGCACTTGAGCGTCTTGACGACCTCGTAGACATATGGGCGCTTACTGAGCCTATGATTAAGCCTACCTTCCTTGCTGGAATCGGCAAGTTTCAGGAACTGGATGAGAAAGGTGTATTCAAGTCTATTGGTGCACTTACTGAATCCATGGGCAAAATCACCGAGCAATACTCTCCAGAAGAAATCGGTCGTATGGGCGATGGTCTGGTAGTACTTGCCGGACTTCTTGAAAAAATGGGCGATGCAGACCTTAATAATGCACAGCCTGTTAGCCCGCTTGGTATGGTTGGAAAACTTCATTCCAAAGAATCCAAGCAGGCACTTGGCCTTGTTATGGAACTTCTTTCCGCTCTTGGTAAAGAAAAAGCATAACAACCAATATCCTGATTTTAAAAAGCCCTCTACTTTACGTAGAGGGTTTTTTTTATTGAATATGACCAAGTTAATACAATGATCGCCACACTCTTTTTTTTAAATTCCTACAAATTTAGTAGGAAAAAGGTTGAAGCAAACTTTTCTATGTTGTACCGTTGTTCCATACAGTGAGTTTTTAGCACTCACATTGGGAACAGTGATAACTGTATGTTTTATCATCTTGTTCCATTTAACATCGTTTAGAAGCTTGAACGATGTGCGTGGTGATATTTTTTTACGTTCAAATCATACCTTGCAAGTATGCTTTAAGGGATAATCTCATTGTACAAATAAAACAGTGGCGACTGTCAATTTTGTACGACATTTATTTTTCAGATTATAATATCTGTTCATGGGCACGCTCAACCAGGAGGAAAGGGAAATGGTACAACCTAAAACTGCAAACAGCCCTAAAAATTGGAATGACCTTTGGGAACCACAGAACAAAGATCGCTGGATTAAAAAAGCTGCTGAACGCATTAGCTGTGCGAACGAGACAAGAGAAGAAAGCGCTGTAACCAGACCAATAGATTGGGACATGTGGCAGCCGAGCAAAAAAAGACAGTAATTTTCTTTGATCCTCTTGAAAAATGTTTTCGAGAGGATCAATACTTTTATAAAAGCACTCCCTAACTTTCCATAAATATTTCACCACTACCCCCATTCTCCGCCATAAATATCCCAAACTTTCATTCCGGCCTTAAAGCACGGTTTGCATACTTTTCTTGACCATCTTCATATGTTATGTCATAGCACACATCCGCTTTACGACACGCAAAGAATAGTGCCGATTGCATATGGTCAACAATAAGTCAGAGCATTTCAAAAAAAAGATCACTGTGACAAGCAGCAGACTGCTTTTTTTCCCTATTGCTGGATTTATTCTCAGTTTTCGTTGATACTAACGCTGTTTTACAGGCGACACATTCTACCGCCTTTCTAACTTGCTGAGAGATAGTCATGAAAACAACTGATCTTATCAAAAAAATCGAAGACATAGCTATACTTTGCGGTGCGGCTTCGTGGGACAACTGTGGCGTGCAGATTCCCAATCGAAGAAAAAAAGTACAAAGACTTGCTCTTGCGCTTGATCCTACTGAATACACAATTCAGACAGCCATAGCACAGGGGGCAGATTTTGTTCTCACGCATCACCCCTTGCTGATGAAGCCCCGGTACTTAAACAAACTTGATACACATTTTTCAATTGTATCAGCGCTCATTGAGAATAATATGTGCCTCTACAGTGCGCATACGTCGCTTGATGCAAACCCCGAAGGACCGGCGGGATGGCTAGCACGTGCGCTTGAACTGCAAAATTGTAAACTGCTTGGTACTTCCTGTACGCTTGAACCGGAAGCAATCGCATTTACACCTTCGCATGATATCGCAGCAAGCTCTATGCTTTATGAATGGGAAAACAACCCTAAAATTCATAGCGTGCGGCACATTGATCAAATGATCAATGTAACATATAGTAAAGAGCACAGAAGCTCCGTCCTTGCTCAGCTTGCAGCTGATTTGGACGAGTTGCCAATTTTTATACCTTCTACACCAGATACAGATTCTCGAAGCCTCGGCTTTGGTACCATTGGCACTTTGCCAAAACCTGTATCTTTTGGCATATTCGCTGAGCAACTTGCCTCAGTGGTAGATCGTGATTATTGGGTAAAGAGCGGCCCAACTCCTGAAACAGTAACTAAAGTTGCTTATTGTACAGGATCAGGCAGTGATTTTGCCCCGAAAGCGTTTGCCATGGGTGCGGATGTGTTTATTACTGGTGATGTCAAATATCACTCTGCTCTGGATACAACCGGATGCATTCTTGATGTCGGACATTTCAGTCTTGAAGAAGAAATGATGCGCCAGTTTGCCTTGCAGCTTGCAAAAGAACTGGATGACATAGAAATATTTTTCCTGCCCGCGCAGGATCCAATGCGTTTGATCGGTCCATTCGCAGAATAGAAATTTCACAGTGTCGGCAAGTCCGAACCCTATGGTTTTCAGGAGGAAAAAACCTTGAGCCTGTATCTAAAGCAAATCGAACAGCTTGTTGCATTGCAACTTGTTGATGATGAAATCCTTGGTATCACCAGTGAACTTGATGAAGCTCCAAAAGAAGTTGAAGCTCTTCAAGGACGCTTTGATGCGCTTGAAAACCAGCGCAATAACTTCCTTGAGAAGATTGATCATCTCAAAGGACAGGAAAAACGCATTAACTCTGAGATCGAAAACGATTCTCTTAAAGTTAAAAAAAGCAAGTCCAAACTTATGCTCGTTGGTAACACCAAAGAGTATCACGCAATGATGCGTGAAATGGACAACCTTGAAAAGCTTAACCGTCTTCGTGATGAAGAGAAATTTGCTCTTTCTGAAGAACTTGAACGCCAGCAGATGGCAGTTGCCGACATGAATGAGCGTTACAGCATCATCAAAGAGGACTTGGAAGAGAAAAAAGCCAGCCTCAAACAGCGTGTCGAAGAAGCAAGCAAAGTTCTCGATAAGCTTGATAAAAAACGCAACATTGCAGGTAAAGAAGTTCCGACTCCTATCCTCAATCGTTACGAATTTATCCGCTCTCGTTTAGACAACCCAGTTATCGTTGCTGTTAAAGAACAGATCTGTAACGGTTGTCACATTGCGATTCCACCACAGAGCTACATTGAGCTTCAGAAGGGTCATCAGATCCTTAGCTGCCCTAACTGCCAACGTCTGATCTACTGGTCAGAGCACTTCGCTAGCGAAGCAGATAAAGCAGCAGCTGCCGCAGAAGCGTAAACATATTTTTGGAGTTGGACAGGTTATCGTCGCGCACGTTTGTGCGGGGAGGAAAGTCCGGGCTCTAAAGGGCAGAGCGCTGGGTAACGCCCAGGGGGAGTGATCCTCGGAGAGTGCCACAGAAAGCAAACCGCCTAAGCAGTTTACTGCCGGTAAGGTTGAAACGGTGAGGTAAGAGCTCACCAGGTATCATGGTGACATGGTAGGCTAGGTAAACCCCGTTCAGAGCAAGACCAAATAGGGAAACAGTTACGACCGGCCCGGTCGTTGTTTTCGGGTAGGTTGCTTGAGGTTATGAGTAATCATAATCCTAGACGAATGATAACCGCCCTCGCAAGAGGGAGACAAAACCCGGCTTATAGTCCTGACTCCATATTTTAAAAAAAGGGTGCTTTGCACCCTTTTTTTATATGCTATACTTTTTTATTACTACCACTGCACAATATGTAAGGAATTCCCCATGCATTGTTGGTCCATCATTCTTGCTGCCGGTTCCGGCACACGTCTCTCTGCTGCCACTAACGGCGTTAAAAAGCAGTTCTTGGAATGGAAAGGCGCTCCGCTCTTCTGGCATTCTGCAATCACGTTCTCTCATACAACCCGTATGCGTGGACTCCTTTTTGTTTTCCCTGAAGAAGACGTTGAAGAAGCGACAGAAACACTGACAAAGCTTGATTTTGGACGCAGACTTGGTTTGCCTTGGAAAGTAGTCACAGGCGGCGCACGCAGGCAAGATTCGGTCTACAACGGACTACAGGCATTACCTTCAGAATGCACACACGTACTAATACATGACGCAGCTCGCCCGTTTTTCTCCACAGCGCTAACAAACACACTTCTTGATTCTCTCAAAACAAGTTCTCAAGCTGTAATTCCTGTAATTCCAGTAACAGACACCATTAAAGTGACCGAGAACAACACCATCAGCCACACACTTGACCGCTCTACTCTTCGAGCTTGTCAGACTCCACAAGGTTTCGACAAAAAAATGCTCCTCGAGGTGCACAACAAGTGCAATAAAGAAGGTTGGGAAGTAACAGATGATGCCTCCATTGCCGAACAGGCGGGATTTACTGTTGCCATAGTGGAAGGCGAAACAAGAAACTGTAAAATCACAAATCCGGAAGACCTTACCATGCTCGAATCAAAACAGGCTGCTATGCCCGTTCCTGTTACCGGCTGGGGATACGACGTACACCGTTACGGTGAAGGACGCCCCATGAAGCTTGGTGGCATCCCAATCCAAGGCGGCCCTCAGGTTGTAGCCCACTCTGACGGCGACGTTCTGCTTCATGCCCTGTGTGACGCACTCCTCGGTTGCATGGGCGACGGCGACATTGGTGAACATTTTCCGGATTCCTCAGAACAATTTGACAACATTTCAAGCGGCGTACTCCTCAACGAAGTGTACGACAAATTTCTCCAACGAGGCTACCAGCTTACAAATGTAGATCTCACAATCATCGCACAGGTTCCGCGTCTCGTGCCTTGGAAACCGCAGATCAAGAAAAATATTTGCCGTATGCTTAAGCTCAACGATTACCAAGTGAACGTCAAAGCTACCACCGAAGAAAAGCTCGGCTTTACCGGTGCGAAAAAAGGCATAAAAGCCGTAGCAGCCGTTATGGCGTTACGCAGTTAAAACTTTTTCTTACGTACCCACTCTTTTCTTTTCACAAAAAAAGGGGCTATCCTATTGATAGGACAGCCCCTTTTTTGTTCACCAAAATTCTATTTCATATCACCTGTAATAGCTTGCATTAGTGTATGCATTCGCTGCTCAAAGGTGTGCTCAGACAACACAAGCCTTTGTGCATTCCGTGCGTATTCCAAACGGGCATTACGATCATCGATAAATTCAGAAATCTGCTCAGACAGCTCTTCTGGTGACTCAAACATGACCAGTTCATCGTAAGAAAACATGCCTTCCATAAGTGTCCGTTTATCAACAAGCTGAAACCCGCCACAGGCGGCAATAGCAAAAGTTTCCATATTTACGGAATCACCCCTGCCGATAGTTGCTGAATGTAAGTTTACGATAATGGCAGCATCTCTGTACAAGGCCTTACGTTCAGAACGCGTAAGAGACTGAAGTTTGCCTTGGTAGTATGGCATAAACTGTTCGTAACGCTCCCAGCCATCACCCCAGAGAACTATTCCTCTGCCTATGTATGAACTTAAAGCATTAGCAATCTCATCGCTAGCATCTCCAAGGACTACAATCATATCTTCTGCTGCTGTATGCGTACTTACAGGCGTACAACATGCACTTTTAGCGGCGAACGGCAGATAAACGGATGAATGACCAAGCACAGATATTTCGCTAATCAGCGGCTCATGCTGGATTGTTGCGACAACATTGTATCCTTCAATGACTTTTCGCCAATAGGGGAAGGAAGTGCATTCTTCAGTCATCCAACACGCTGTTGTTGTACCCTGAGCCTGTAATTCTTTTCGTACCTCAGCGGTCAGCGGAGACCGAGGAAACCCGAGAACAATCTTTATCTTTTTTGATTCTGCCACTGCTTTTACAGCACGGGAAATAAGATCTAACCCCTGTGCGGCGAGTGTGTCCTGATGCTCAAGCGTTATAGGCAAATGTTGAAGTGCAGAACATACAGGCCCCCATACTTCTGTATCGAAAACTTCTACATATTGCCCCTGCTTTTCCAAAGCTTCCTTACAGCCTGTAACAATACAAGAGGTAGGATTATCGAGAGGAGGTACTATCAAAATCTGTTCGAGATTGTTACTCATCATCCATTCCCTCGTCGTTCACGCAGCTTTGCATAATCCAATCCTGCTCAGCATAAAAATTATTGCTGCCATGCGGCACTGTTTTGCTGATTTTAGTAATGCCGACAAACTCAGAAGCAATACCTCGTAACGCAAGGCGTTCTACAGCATGTTCTTCTGTTCCAAAAACCGGCATATATGTCACACCAACTTCATCCAGCATGGATACATAACCAGTTACACCTTGTGGGTAATCATCGTCAATCTTTCCAGCAAGGAACCGTTGAAGCTTATCTTCACCGAAAACATGCATACACGCAAAATTTTCAGTACAATCTTCTTTTGGGATGCATGGTGCGCACGCTGTATCAGCCTGCCAAACTCTATGGCCTAATCCGTAAGGACCATTTTCCATACACCATGCCGAAGAATGGAAAAATGCATTCACGGGTGTCCCAACATGCGCGGCAGCATGCATTAGCGTAGATTCCGGAGTAACAAGCATATCCAACGTGCTTATGATCTCAACATCTTCTGCAAAAGAAGTTTTAAAGCATCGGGTTACTATTTTTGCCACAATCTTTTCTTTTAACAACGGAAGCAAATCGGCTGCAAGCTGCTCATCCGTTTTCTCACCAAAAAGAACAACGTCTGTTTCTCTACTGGCAGTACAAACAGCATTAATGCATCCACCAAGAACGGATAACGGCAAGGCTCTACCGTTTAGGTCGCGCAAAACGACTCCGATCCCACCACCCTTTCGCATGGCTATAGGGTTAACCATATGGGAAGGAATTGGAGACGGAGCAAGGTGTGCCCACACGTCCATAATATTCAAGAAACGCTGTCGCCCATGCACGCGAGACAAACAAGTCAGCCACGGACTGCGATACTCACGCCCTTTATGTTGCCAATAGCCACACATTAGGTCTGAAGGAAAAAGTGTGGACATCATCATGTTCTGGGGAGAGCTATGTAGGTTGTACACTGCTTCAAATGATTCAAAATCCAAGTGCCCTGAAGCGAAATCAGTCGTTGCCACGTTCATAAACTCTTTACTGAACGGAAATGGATGGATTTCAACTTCTGGATACAAAAATGCGGCTGCATCTTGCAGTTCAGGAACTACACAAAGATGCACCTGTGCTTCTTTTCGACACAAAGAAAGAATTAGCCGTTTAGTCTGAAGCAAATCAGCAAGACTACCTGATTGAATAACGCAGTATTTTTTCATAATATTTATTACGGTAAAAAATTATCTCGTTCAGTTGCTGTTAGTAGTGCCTTAAGTACAAAAAGTACAGAACCCCTCACCAATGCGCAATACTGCTGCAATTAGGAGTAATCATCCTATATTTTTATCACTAATTTACTGAAGGCAGTATTTTACAAGACGCTGTACACAATATATAAGACATGTATGCGCTATTATCCTCTTCTATTAGACCTTCATGGCACGCACTGCCTTATTGTAGGACTTGGTAAAGTCGGACAACGTAAGCTTGCCACTCTTCTTAAAGCAAATCCAGCACAGGTGACTGTTCTGGATACCTTTGCAATTGAAGAAGTGAACGATGCTGAATTGCTGCAACTACTTAACAGCCCTCTCGTTACCTACGCTCAGCGGGATTTTGAAGCAAGTGATGTTACAGGAAAAACTCTTGTTTTTGCTTCAACCGGCAATCGAGCCGTTAATGAAGAAGTTTCAAGTGCATGTGCGACACTAAGAATCCTGTGTAATGTAATTGATGACCCTTCTGCGGGAACTTTTACCGTGCCTGCACACATAGAAAAAGGAGACTTATTGATTACGCTCTCAACGGGCGGCGCAAGCCCGGCACTTTCTCGTAAGATAAAAAAAGAACTTCAACAGCAGGTTGGCGACAAGTACGCCCCTGTTGTCACGCTTATGGGGCGGATTCGTCCATTGATACTTGAACTGGCAAATGATACTGCACAGAACACAGCTATGTTTCGTAGCCTTGTTTCATCTGACATTGCAGAAGCCATTCAGAAAAAAGATCGGATTGAGGCTGAATCGATTTTACGATCAACCCTTCCGGAGACATTGCATTCTAACATAGGAGCGTTACTCCATGAGCTCATTTGAGCTATTCTCCATTGTCGTCGTTACATTGTATTGTTTAGGTGCTCTTTCCGTTTTTACCGGTTCGATTGTTAAAAACCCAAAGCTTAAACACTTGTCTAACGCGCTGACTATCTGCGGTTTTGGACTGCACACAGTTCTGCTTGGGTATGCCATGGCGCTAAACGGATGGGCATTGCCTTCCGGTTACTATATCTCCATGCTGTCATGGAGCTTATTACTTATTTACTTTTTTATGTGGTGGCGATTCAAGCTTTCCTTTTTGTCGCTCACAGCATCCCCACTTGCACTAGTACTTTTTATTGGTTCATTTCACGCTAAGGGGGCATCGCAGCTGCCAAAAGCTTGGGCTGGTGCATTTTTTGGATTACACATTGGCACATTGTTTTTGAGCTTTGGTTTACTGGCAATGGCCTTTGGTGCGGGACTTTTGTTCACTCGCCTTGAAAGAAAAATAAAGTCAAAAGAACCACTTAGTGATTTTGAAAAAGAAATGCCTGCATTAAACACTTTTGACAAAGTAAACCAACTTGCTGTAGTTGCTGGTTTTCCTTTGTACACAGTGGGTGTTGTCACCGGATTTATCTGGGCTCGCATCGAATGGGGCAGAATACTCAGTGGTGACCCTAAAGAAGTTGTTTCCTTAGGTGTCTGGTTTGTCTACGCGTGGCTGTTCCATCAGCGACTCGTAATGGGATGGCGCGGCCGTAAAGCCGCACGTGCAGCTATTTGGATATTTAGTATCTGCATGTTCTCATTAATTGGCATAAATATCTTTACATCAACACATCATAGCTTTCTTCAGTAATCAATATGGATCGCGATATTTATCTCATTGGTCTTAACCATAAGACCGCCGGTGTTGAAGTCCGCGAAAAATTCGCTCTTACAGACTGCAAACATCTTGAAGAAGGCGTTGTGCCTGTTGATGGATGTATTAAAGAAGCGCTTACGCTTTCTACCTGTAACCGAGTCGAATTACTCGTTGTTGCAGATGGCGAAAACGCCATTGACCACGTATTAGAATGCTGGGCAAAAGCATGTAATCTTCCGGTTGAAGAACTTGCTCCGTATGTTTACAAGCACAAGGGGCTTGATGCGGTAACACATTTGTTTACCGTTGCTGCCAGCCTTGATTCCCTAGTCATTGGCGAACCGCAAATTTTGGGTCAGCTCAAAGATGCCTACCATGATTCAGTAGACAAAGACACCACTGGTGTTGTGCTTAACAGACTGCTGCACAAAGCATTTTCTGTTGCTAAACGCGTGCGAACAGAAACTGGTGTTGCTTCCAGTGCTGTTTCTATCTCGTATGCTGCCGTTGAACTGGCAAAACGTATTTTTGGCGACATGAGCGAACGCAGTGCAATGCTTATCGGTGCTGGTGAAATGGCTGAACTTGCAGCAACACATCTGCTCAATAACGGCATCAGCAAAGTCTATGTTGCTAACCGTACATTCGCACGTGGCCAAGCCCTTGCAGAACAATTTAATGGTGAAGCAATTCCGTTTGACCAACTTATCGACCAGCTGGAAAAAGTTGATATCATCATATCCTCCACTGGTGCTCATGAAGCAGTTATCCGCGCTAAGGATATACGTCAGGTATTGAAAAAGCGTAAAAACCGTTCCATGTTCTTCATCGATATTGCTGTACCGCGTGACATTGATCCGGACGTTAACGGTCTGGACAACGTGTACCTATACGACATCGATGATCTTAAGGAAGTGGTTGAAGAAAACCTTGCACAGCGACAGGAAGAAGCTAACAAGGCACGCACAATTGTTGACTGTGAAACCATCACTTTTAATAAGTGGCTAAAATCACTGGAACTGCAGCCAACCATTGTTGACCTAATTTCAAGAACAGATGCAATTATGGAAGATGAGCTTGCCAAAACGCTCAAGCATATTCCTAACGCTACACCTGAAATGGAAATGCATTTACGCGAAATGATCAACTCCATTTCAAAAAAGGTGAACCATGAACCTATTTCTTTCCTCAAACGTCGTTATGAGGAAGAAGAAGCCGGCGAACGATACATTGATATCACACGTCGCATGTTCAATCTGGACAGGGATGATGTGACTGAAAAGGCACACCCTCACAGAAGACGCTAGCCCTATTGCCGCACTTACGCTGTCAGCCGAATAGAAAGGAATACTCACATGCGACTCTACCTGCTTGAAGATTTCACTAGTGATAATATCACAGCCATTACCGGACAACTTAACGAAATGGAGCTCTCCGGTGCTATGGAAGGCATCTACTGGCTTCCATGTCCGCAAGAACTGCTTTCCGACGTCCAGAAGGAACATGCTGACAAGTGTGGCCCACACTGTATGGCTCTTGAAGTTGACGGCAAAACGTTACGGTTGGAGCTTCTGGTTCGAGCGCGTAACAAACTGCGCTGTGAATGCGTTTCTTACGCTTCAGAAGAACTGCGTGCACACATGATCAAATACATTGATGACATGCTCACTGAGCTTGACATTTATGTTTAGCAACGGCTGTTGTTAAAACAGATTATGAACAAACAACTTCCCACAAGTTTACAAGACCTCAATCCCAAGACAGCGCACATCTGTCTTGGGATTGAGAATTTTATCACAAACAAGCTAAAAACTCCTCTTAAGAACACCGTTTTGCTTGTGGGGCTTTCGGGAGGGGTCGACTCCACCACCCTACTCATCATTCTCTCATGCCTTTCAAAAAAAAATAACTGCACTATTCATGCGGCACACTTCAACCATCAGCTTCGTCCAGAAGCCAAAGCTGATGAAGCACATGTCCGCCAACTTTGCGCGTCACTAAACATTGAATTAACAGTATCTTCACAAGATGTTGCAGCATACGCTTCCCTTCATAAATTGGGCATTGAAGAAGCTGCTCGCTTGCTACGGTATGACTTTTTAACGTCAACGCGCCGCACAATAAAGGCAGACTGGATTGTAACAGGACACCACGCAAACGACCTTGCAGAAGACATTATCATGCGTCTTGTTCGAGGAACGGGCTGGCCTGCGTTAGGTGGTATGGAAGGAAAATGCAATAATCGCAAGATATTACGACCATTACTTGCGACATCAAAAGACACACTTATTTCGTTTGCGAATGCATGTTCCCTTAACTGGTGTGAAGATGCATCGAACTTAGACACAAATTTCCTACGCAACCGCGTAAGATCGCAAGTGATCCCGTTGTTATGCAAAGAGAATCCTGCTTTTCTTGATGCAATAACTTCCCTTTGGGAACTTGCACAGATTGATACTGATCACTGGGCAGCTATTATTGAGCAACACCTCGAAAACACTGACATTGAAACCCCGATATTGCTCAAAGAAGATCTTCGCACCATGTCACAAGCTACGAGACTGCGAGTATACAAAGCAGTATTGTCTAGCATGGGCAAAGGACAGCCGGTTCAGCAAAACCTGCTCGCGCTGGATACAGCGTGGCAAGCCAACATTGGCGGCAAGATCGTGCAGTTTCCCGGTAATAAAATTGCCACTATTCGAAAGGGTGTAATTTATTTTAGCTACCGATGATTATTTATTTTATCTCTCTGCGATTGACAGACGTTACAGCCTGCTGTATTTCATTTGTGAAATAAATGACAAGGAGGAATGAGGTGAATATTCTCATTTTTGGACCAAACGGTAGTGGTAAAGGTACTCAGGGCGCTCTTATTAAGAAAAAGTACGATGGCATGGCTCACATTGAGTCCGGCGCTATCTTCCGCGCACACATCGGTGGTGGAACTGAGCTTGGCAAAAAAGCTAAAGAATACATCGACCGCGGTGACCTCGTTCCTGACGAAATCACCATCCCGATGGTTCTCGAAACTTTGAAAGTAGAAGGCGCAAAAGGCTGGCTGCTTGACGGTTTCCCACGCAACATGGTTCAGGCTGAAAAATTGTACGAAGCTCTTAAAGCTGAAGACATCAAGCTTGACTACGTTGTTGAAATCCTTCTTCCTCGTGAAGTTGCTAAAAACCGCATCATGGGTCGTCGTCTTTGTGAAAATGACAACAACCACCCTAACAACATCTTTATTGAGCCTATCAAACCTAAAGGTGAAGTTTGTCGCGTGTGTGGCGGCGCTCTTACTGCTCGTGCAGACGATCAGGACGAAGACGCAATCAACAAACGTCATGACATCTACTACAACACCGGTGACGGTACTCTTGCTGCAGCATACTTCTACAAAGATCTCGCTGCAAAAGGTGAAACTAACTACGTTGAGCTTAACGGTGAAGGTTCTATCGAATCCATCAAAGATACTCTTATCTCCAAGCTCTCTTAGTAAGACTACTTTTGTATATGAAGCCCTCTTACCAATAGGTAAGAGGGCTTTTTTTATGCTTTAGGATTAATTTCAAACTTCCCTTATACTGTGTCTTATATGCAACACTTAGCACCCTTAAGGGTATTATCTTTGACTACCAGAATGGGGGGCAATGGCCTTAAAGTTTTATCAAATATTCCTATCTGGCATATTTACTCTTTCGCTACCACTCGCAAACCAAGTGGTAACCCGCTATGCCACAAATACATTTAGCCCTCAATCGACGCTACACAGCTACCTTAGGCATATGACAAGGGATTAACTCTGTGACCACAAGTTTGTAGCAGGATCACACCAACGCTTATTCTTGTAGGAACACTAAAAAAAAGCCTGAGGAGTAACTCCTCAGGCTTCATTTCTATTTTTTCCAGAACTCAGGAACAAACAGAATAAATACCGTATAAATTTCCAAACGCCCTAGCAGCATACAAAGAGTTAACACCCATTTCGCAAATGCTGGTAGATGGGCAAAGTTTTCTGCAGGACCAACAGAGCCAAGTCCAGGGCCAATGTTGCCAATACACGCAACAACTGCGGCAAAAGACGTTAGTACATCCAGACCGGTTGCAGAAAGTAAAAATCCAGAAATAACAAATACTGCCAGATAAATAACAAAAAATCCCAACACGCCGGACATTACACTTGCCTGAACAGTTCGCCCGCCAAGTTTAATATGCTTAACAGCGCGTGGGTGAACCAGTCTGAACAGCTCGTGATACCCCTGTTTGAGCAGCAACTGAATACGCATACATTTCATGCCACCACCAGTTGAACCGGCACAACCACCTAAAAACATAAGAAACAGCAGCAGGGCCTGAGCAAGTGGTGCCCACAGTTCGTAGTCTGCTGTTGCAAACCCAGTCGTCGTACAAATTGAAACAACCTGAAAAGCTGCATACTGCAAAGATTCTGTGAATGAATCGTAATTTGAACCGTAAACTGTAATGGTGACTATCACTGTAAATACAAAGATAATTGCGATATAAAACCTGAACTCTGAGTCTCTCCAGAAACACTTAAAATCGCCTGCCAGCGCTCTAAAATGCAACGAGAAATTAGCTCCTGCAATGAGCATAAAGATGGTAATAACCCAGTCAATATACGCACTATTGTAATATCCAGCAGAGGTATTCTTGGTGGAGAAGCCCCCTGTCGCCATTGTACCGAAGGTATGACAAATGGCATCAAAAAAGTTCATACCACCGAACATAAGTAAGACACAAAGCAAGATGGAAAAATACACATATACTTTCCACAATGCTGCGGCTGTATCTTTAATTCGCGGTTTAAGCTTATCGGGTACTGGCCCCGGGACTTCCGCTTTATACAACTGCATGCCACCAACGCCAAGAAATGGCAGGATCGCAAGGGAAAGTACAATAATTCCCATACCGCCAAGCCAATGCGTTAAACTACGCCACAGAAGCAAGCTTTGTGCGACAGATTCGATATCCGTCAGTACACTGGAGCCAGTAGTGGTAAAGCCGGAAATGGACTCAAAGACACAATCTGTCCATGTTGGAAAGACGGCCCCGAAATAAAACGGCAACGCGCCTGCAAGACCAGCAGCAAGCCAGCCTATGGCTACAATCGCCATCCCTTCCCTATGATTCATCACGAGCTTTTGTTTTGGACGAAATATCAGAAACAGCGCAGCCCCACTCCAAAGTGTAACTACCGTAGAGAGCAGTAACGGAACCAAACCTTCATCCTGATAATATAGCGCCCAACCAATAGGAAAGAACATGGTGAGGCCGACAGCCCCGAGTAATGCTCCGATAATGTAAAGGCAATACTTAACTCTCATACGGAACCTACACGGACTGTAACGTCACAAGCAGAGCCTGCTCGACTCGTGCAACGTTTTCCGGAGTAGTCAGAATAATAATGCGGTCATCAGGATGAATGACACTGTCGCCGCTTGGAATAATAACCTCTGTGCCACGCAGGATACCGATAACCAATGTTCCCTTAGGGAATGGAAGATCTTTAATCGGTTTGCCGACAATTTCAGAATTATTTTCAGCAATGGCTTCAAGAGCTTCAGCACCTTCACCACTAATTGAGACAGAAGAAAGCACATTGCCCTGTCGTATATACTGCAAAATGGAGTTAACAGCAGAAAGGCGCGGTGAAACAGAGTGGTCAATACCAACAGCTTTAATAAGTGGCTGATACGCGAGCTTGTTCACACGGGTAACGGTTTTCTTTACGCCAAGGTTCTTGGCAAGCAGAGAAGTGAGAATATTCGTTTCTTCGTCTGATGTAAGAGAAATTACTACATCCATTTCGGCAATGTTCTCTTCCTGCAAAAACTCCTGATCGGTACCGTCGCCACAAAGAACGAGCGGTGCATCAAGTTTTTCAGCCAGAACACTACAACGGTCAGGATTCGAATCCACGATTTTGGTATGAATTCCTTTTTGTTCAAACAATGAAGCAAGTCGGAAACCAATATTACCACCGCCGATAATGAATGCATTTTTTATCGGATCAAGACTGCGTCCGCACGCCTTGCGCACAGATTCAATGCTTGTATCTTTACATACGAAGTAAACAATATCGTCTTTTTGAAGAGTATCGCTGCCACCCGGGATAATGAGCGCATCATCGCGTACAATCGCAGCGATAATTACGTTGGTATCTGGAACTACGCTTCTAAAATTTACAAGCGCTTGATCTAGCAAAGGACCATGCTCCATTCGAACACCAATCAATTTAATCTTACCACCAGCGAACTCATTATAGTCCACGGCACCCGGCATAGATAGCAACCGATCAATACTCTTTATCACTTCAACTTCGGGGTTGATTATAGCAGAAATATTAAGCAGATTTTCTGAAAGCTCTTTACTGTATCCGCTGTATTCTTCGTTACGGATACGTGCAAGTTTCTTTGCATTAGGAGCAATAATATTCGCAAATAAGCATGCGATAATATTGACTTCATCACTGTCTGTCACTGCTAAAAAGATATCAGCATTTTCAGCACCAGCATTTTTAAGAACTTCTGGACTGGAACCAGAACCAAGAATGGTTTGCACATCCAGAACCTCTGAGATTCGTCTGAGTGCACTTTCATCCTGATCAATCACAACAACTTGTTTGTGTTCTTGAGCAAGTCTGTGTGAAATATGATAACCAACTTCGCCAGCTCCGACGATAACAACTTTAAGCTGGTCAACCTTAGGTTCCCGATGGAATAAACGCATATAGAGAGTAACTCCCAAAAACGTAAGACATAAAAAAGTTAGGGGCATACGCCCCAATTCAGTGACCACATGTAAAAAAACTGCCACTAAAATATGTCTCACAGCTAATTGAATTCTCAACAGCACAACAAACGATGTACATAACATCGACCACTGAGCTGTATCGAAACAGACGTAACAAATGCAGATTAAGTACAAATCATACAGTACCGCGCGTCTTAGGGAGCATTCCCATAAAACTCGAAGGCTCGTCTACAGCTGAATTGGTCTTTAAAAAACAAATTCCGCTTGCATAAACGTATGCTTCCCCCTCGCCTCTCAAGCGCAGTACACGAAACGAAGTTGCATCAACCTGTGAAAATGACGTTGCCAGTAGTGCCACAATTACATCAACACTCTTTACATGAAGAAATATGGTTCATTACGCAAAGTTACCAGATTCAAGATACAACATCAACCAAGCAAAGCAATAGAAACGTTTGAAAGAAAAAAAGCCCGCTAAAAGCGGGCTTTTTTTGAAATGTCAAGCAGGACAGACTAGGCTTTAATGCCAGCAACAGCCTTGCTCAGACGGGAGATCTTGCGTCCTGCGGTTTTCCAGTGGATAACGCCTTTAGTGGCAGCTTTATCCAGGATACCGTTAGCTACGCGGAGAGCTTCCTGAGCTTTCGTCATATCTTCTTCAACTACTGCAGCGCGAACGTCTTTAACAACGTTACGAACGCGAGTTCTCATTGCACGGTTAAGTGCAGCACGTTTAAGGGACTGACGATGTCTCTTGATGGCAGATTTATGGTTAGCCAAGGTAATTTCCTCCAAAACTATATGGTAGTAAGATTCAAAATAAAGACCTTACTGGAACACGGGAAATAGCTCATTACGCGCATCGCTGCGCCGTGTCAACTAATTCACCTTTTTTTATCAACGTATCCCAGTAAACAAAAACAACTCTACATCTGTAATGCTGAGAAGTCAGCCAAGCGGCCAAGCTGTTGTACGAGAGCACTCAGCAGGTTCAAACGGTTTGCACGCACCTTTTGATCGTCGCACATAACCATTACATTATCAAAGAATGCGTCTACTGCAGGACGGAGTTCTGCGAGCAACGCGAAAAGAGCATCGAAATCTTCTTCAGCCCAAAGCTGAGCAAACTTAGGAGCTACGTCCTCAAGTGCTTTAGCAAAAGCTTTCTCTGCATCATTTTCAAATAACGCAGCATCGTATGCGCCGCTGAGCTCTAGACCAGCGTCGCTACCCTGCTTACGAATAATGTTTGCAGCACGCTTAAAGGTAAGCACAGCTTGGTTGAAGCCTTCACCCTTGCTGTATGTAGAAAGAGCCTTTAAGCGAGCGGCAGCTGCCCAAACGTCGTCAGAATCTGCACCAAGGACAGCTTCTACCAACAGAGTTTCATAACCCTTGCTGGTAAAGTAGTTCTTAAGACGCTGAGCAAAGAACTCATTCAGCTTAGCAAGAGCTTCCTGCTCATCCAGCTTCCAAGTAATACCTTCGTAACGACTCTGTGCAGCAGCAAAAAGCTCAGCAGCAGAAATACGAAGATGTTTTTCAATAATAATACGTGCAATGCCAAGACAGCAACGACGTAATGCGTATGGATCAGCAGCACCGGTTGGGATCATACCAAGACCAAAGCAACCTGCAAGGGTATCTGCTTTGTCTGCCATGGAAACCAGAGCGCCCCCCATAGTAGATGGTACCGGAGAGTCAGGACCTGCTGGCAGGTACTGTTCTGCAATCGCTTTAGCAACTACATCAGACTCACCTTTACGCGCTGCGTAAATACCACCCATAATGCCCTGAAGGCTGTCGAATTCGCCAACCATCTCAGCAACAAGATCAGCCTTACAGATGCGACCTGCGCGTTCTGCATCAGCTGTAATCTCTGGAGCAACCTTTGCTGCAAGGTCAGCACACAGGCCAGAGATACGACGAGTTTTGTTACCCATGCTACCAAGTGGAGCAAGGAAGATAACGTTGTCGAGCTTTGCAAGCCAAGTATCAATATCAGCCTTAAGATCGGTATTCCAGAAGAATCGGCCATCTTCAAGACGAGCACGCAACACACGTTCCCACCCAACTTTAACAACTTCCATTTCTTTTGGAGTAGTATTCAGTACAGTAAGGAAGTGAGGAAGTAAGTTACCTTCAGCATCTTCTACACCAAAGCTTTTCTGGTGGCTCTGCATGCTGGTAAGCAATGCCTGACGCGGAAGCTCAAGGAATGAAGCGTCAAAATCACCAAGACAGGCAATCGGATGCTCTACAAGGCCTTGTACTTCGTCAAGAAGGCTGTCTTTCCAGATAATGCGCCCACCTGCTTTCTCAGCAAGTGCATTACCTTCTTCAATAATTTTAGCGCGACGTTTTTCTGCAGAAAGAACAACGGCACATTTTTCTTCGATGGTAGCGTAGTAGTCAGCAGCATTTGCAATCGCAAACGGACCAGCAGCATGCACACGGTGACCGTATGTTTCTCTGCCGGAATTCAATTCTGCAACTTCAAACGGAACAACAGCATCGTCGAGAATTGCAAGCACCCAGCGAACTGGACGAGCAAAAGTGAAATCCTGTTCGCCCCACTTCATTTTTTTAGCAAAAGGGAGCTGCGCGATCAGCGTTGGACAAAATGTTGCGAGTAGGTCTGCAGTCTTTGCGCCGCCCATCTTTTTACGAACTGCAAGGTATTCACCTTTATCAGTTTCAAGACGGAATGCATCAGCAAGGTCAACACCCTGCGTTTTTGCGAAACCAGCGGCGGCTTTTGTCGGGTTGCCGTCTGCATCATATGCAATACGAACAGGAGGGCCCGGAACAACTTCTTCGCTTTCTTTCTGAACTCCTGCAATGTCATAGACCATTACAGCAGCACGACGAGGGGTTACATGCGATTCTACCTTATCAAATTCCACATTGGATTCTTTGAGAAAGCTAGAAAGGCGGGTAATTAAATCTTTTTCCAACCCCTTTTGAAAACGGGCGGGAAGCTCTTCGGTGCCGATTTCCAAAATAAATAAGGACATCTCAATTCTTCCTATGGACTAATCGTTGTTTTTTGCAGGCATTAACGGGTAACCAAGCTCTTCACGCTGCTGTGCATACAAACGAGCAACAGCAGAAGCAAGAGCGCGCACGCGACCAATGTAGCCGGTACGTTCCGTAATGGAAATCGCACCACGCGCATCAAGCATGTTGAAGGTATGAGAACACTTCAAACAGTAGTCGTAGGCTGGAAGCGGAAGGCCAGTGTCACAAAGCTGCTTACATTCTTTTTCAAACATATTGAAGAGATCAAGAAGCATTTTTGGATCACTATGCTCGAAGTTGTACTTCGACATTTCCACTTCGTTCTGATGGTATACCTGACCGTATGTCACAGTGTCGTTGTACATAAGATCGTACACAGACTCTTTTTCCTGCAAGTACATGCAAATACGTTCAAGGCCATAGGTAATCTCTACACTGGTAGGATGCAGATCTATACCGCCAACCTGCTGGAAGTATGTAAACTGCGTTACTTCCATACCATTCAGCCAAACTTCCCAGCCAAGTCCCCAAGCGCCAAGGGTTGGAGATTCCCAGTCATCTTCAACGAAGCGAATATCGTGCGCTGACGGATCAATACCGATGGCACGCAAGCTATCGAGATACATTTCCTGAATATTATCAGGAGAAGGCTTTAAGATAGCCTGAAACTGGAAGTAGTGCTGCAAACGGTTCGGGTTTTCACCGTAACGACCATCTGTTGGACGACGGGAAGGTTCTACATATGCAGCCTTCCATGGCTCCGGACCGATAACACGCAAAAAAGTTGCGGGGTTAAACGTGCCGGCACCACACTCGATGTCGAATGGCTGCTGCAATACACAGCCCTGTTTGGACCAAAAGTCCTGCAGGGTGAGGATAACGTCTTGGAAGTTCATGTTTTTCCCCTGAATACTATATTCTCTACACGGCCTATGCCGAGTTGTTGTGGTAACTTTATGTAACGCTAAACGCGCCTAAACATTCCGTTTTCCCAAGAAAGACCTATATGATATTGGATAAAGCCGTCAATAGCTCTTGAAAGCTCTTTACGCGCCTTCACAGAAAGGTTCAGCTCTGCCCAACGAAGCGGAGAATTTTCCTGTACAAATCGCAAAGCGTCAAGAGATTCCTTACTTAATCTGAATCTTGGTCCTTGCGACCGAGCACAAGCCGCACATGTAAGCACGCCTTCTTGAACATGAAAAACTGGATATTTCAAGTCTTTAGCACATACTTGACAGACATTCAGCTCTGGACTGTAGCCTTGATCGAATGCAAAACGAGCACGAAAAAAAATAGGCCAAAGCTTATCCAACGCTTCTGCTTCATTTAATAAAACCAGCATGTCAGAAAAAAGGCTATAGGCAGCAGGTGCACCTTCAAAAGATATACCCATTGCTTCTAAAAATTTTTGACAGTTTACTGCGAGCCCAAGTCTTTCGTGACTAACACGAAGATTCTCCGGGGAATCCATCAAGGTTCCCTCTTCAAGCGAAAAGTAGGTCGCAAGTTTGCTGCCCTTTACCCGAAACAGCACGCGGTTCAAGTGGTCCAAACAACCACAAAAACGCCTTCTGCTTCGGCACCCGCCAAAAGCAAACGCGTTCATGATTCCCCGCGTTGGAGACAAAAAGCGGACCCAAAGGTCCGCTTCTTTAAATCTTCCAACACGGAGGATGATAACTTTTTCGGTAAATTCCATCAGAACTATGAAGCGGCAATATGTACTGTACGCACCTTACCGTCCGCACCATTAAAATAATATGGAGCACCATCAAGTGTCAGTGAAATCCCACCAGAGTTTCCTAAGCGTAAAGACAGATTTTTCGGAAAGGTAACAGTGTACCCCTGCCCGTTACGCAGTAAAAACTCTTTACGAGTAAACCCTTCACCGGTTGCTTCAACCCAGCAGTCCGCAGTTGCTTCAACACGTAAGGAACGCATTGCAACGTCTGTTTTGTTATCTGCCTGATCTGCTTCAACAGCTTTTTCTTCTGCCTTTTGTTCTACGACATCAGAAGGAGCTACAACAACAGAAGTCGCTGTTTCGTTAACAACTACCGACTCCGGAGCGACTTCAGTTTCCCTAATCGCTTCATTCTTTACTTCCGGGGTAATTTCTTCTGCTTGAACGGAAGGAGCTACTGGTTCAGCCGCAACAACATCAGCAGCATTCGGCTGCTCTACTAATTGTTCAACCGGTTCCTGCTGTGCAGGGGGTTGTTGAACAGGCACTTCCACTGTCGCTTCTTCATTACCAAGCGTAGCAGTACCAGACTGCATATAGAAGTAGCCCGCCGCAACGAGACCAGCAATAATCACTACAATGATGATGAGCTTAACAGGGCATCCTTTCTTGTCTCTACGAGATAACACAGACTCTGCCATATCTTCTTCAAGCTCATCCTTGTATGCAACATCAACAATTGCACCAAGCTCTTCAGGATCAAGTCCCAAAATCATTGCATAACTTTTAACAAATCCTTTCACATACACTGCATGAGGCAGTTCTGATTTAGTACCTGATTCTATAAATGCAAGTGTGCGCGGTGCCAATTTTATGCGTTCTGAAAGTTCCTCAAGAGATAAACCTTTTCTTTCACGTTCCTCACGCAACAGGGTTCCGAGCTCCAGCATTTCAGACATCTGTACCTCCACTTACAGCCGAACGTCTACGACGGCATTGTTACGCAGTTTTTCAGCGTAGTCTTTAAAGCTTGCTTCAAGGCGAGGCGCTCTCAGCTTAGCTTCAATTTCCTGCGCTACTTCTTCAAGCGGACGCAGTGAACCTTTGGTCCTACTGTGCAATTTAATAAGTGCCTTTGAAGACCCAAGAGACAGAACATCAGAAACAGTACCATTTTTCATATCTTTGACAACAGCTAACATCTGTGGTGATACATCTTTAACACCAAGCTCACCAAGGTAACCACCCTGATCTTTACCCGGACCAACAGAATATTTTTGAACTGCTTCTTCGAATGAAATCTTACCAGCAGAAAGCTCACTGCGAACGTCATTAATATCAGCTGTCGGTGCAAAAATAAGCAAGCTTACCTCCACTTTTCCGTCTGCAGCAAACTCAGATTTATGTTCATCGTAAAAACGTTGAACCTCTTCTTTAGTGATAACGACTTTACGTCCTACCATAAGTCCAAGGAGTCGTTGGCGAATAATAGATGCTCTCACTCGCTCTTTTACAGATTCAACAGTAAGACCTTCACTTAAGATCTGCTCTTTAGCTTTCTCTAGAGTCATGCCACGCTGCTGCGCAACTTTTCGCAACTCGTTTTCAATTTCGGCCTCTTTAACGGTAATACCGCGACGCTCTGCATCCTGTAAAAAAAGTTTTTCTGACACGACGTTCTCAAGAACTGTGCTCAGAATAGATTTTACCTTTGGGCTGTCAGCGTATTTAGGACCAAGCACTCCGGCTTTTTTCAGTTCCGGAATTGCCAGTTGTTTCAAATCATATAACGTTACAATTTCACCGTTCACAACCGCTGCAATCTTATTAACCAACTGCTCAGCATGAACAGGTGCAGCGAACATAACAACAGCTGCCAGCGCAATTAAAAATCTGGAGGTCATACTATTCTCCCGATATAGGTGATAAACATTCGTACACCACAGCTCCCCTCGTGGTGCACGAGTTCTTACTCATTGGGTCTGTATTACCTTTTAAGCAATTATGCAATAATGAGAAAAATCAGACCCTCTAATTCAAACCAAACTATCTAAAATAATTTTGTACTTCATTTCAACATTATGGGTCAGAACTTTTACCAACCTCTGAGTCAGGTTCTCTATATGGTTCTTCCTGAACTTCATCCTGTTTTTGCAGAGGGTTAGAAAGAGCATTCTGATTATTTTTCCCACCCAGCTTTTTTGATAAAAGCGGAGTGACTTTAATATCAGCAGAGGTGAGCTGTTCTTCAAGCCAGTCACTAAATGCTTCATTCATTTTCTGATCAATTAGCACACGTTCAATGACTGAATACGCCTGAGACGGCCCAAGTAACTTTTCCGGAATAATAGCGAGGCATACTAGCTGTTCAAAACCGTATGCAGTTGTGGTAATATTGCTGCTGCCTTTAGGACGAAGCTGCTGCAATGTGGAAGCCCACTGGGCTGGCAAACGATCTCTTTTCAGCTTCAGTTCACGCACTGCAATTTCTGCTGGCAATGTCTCAGCAGCTATTTTCCAATCTTCAGCTTTTTCTAATAAAAGAGAAGACCGCTGTACACTTGTTCTGTCATTACCGCGCACAAGCAATACATGCACCCGTTCCGGAATATAAAACTCTGACAAATTATCTTTGTAGTACCTTTCTGCTTCCTGATATGTGAGAGAGACTTTCGGGCGCAATACATCATTAAAGAATAACTTCATTTCCAAATGACGTTTTAAAAACAATCGCCATACAGCTATATCAATATACTCTTCAGTTAAAGTTCGCTCAAAAAGGTCGCCCGGGTAATCTGCCCTAATAGCTGCTTCTTCTTTTAGTACATCTTCCGAGGAAACACTCAGGCCTTCTTTTTCTAGAGCAAAACCGACAAGCTTATAAACAATAAGTTCCGAAAGAACGTTCCCGTATTCTGCACTCATAGCTTCAACAGACGGAACAACTCCAGAAACCCAGCCAAGATTATTCAGGTCATAACGGGCTTCCAACTCTTTCAAGTAGATTGGCTTACCATTCACCCGGGCCACAATCCCCTTCTCTTCGGGGTGCTGCGTACAACCAGCAATAGCCAGTAAGAGAGTCAGCAATAATATGAGTCGACGCATTCGTTACCTTTATGCAGTTACAAGAGGTTCAAGTTCGTTTTTCAACTTAGCTAGACGTGTACGCAAATCATCATTTCCTTTCAAGCGCAGTTCAAGCGTTGCAGGCGGAGTCAGTTTTGCTCTTTCTATATTATCGTTCACCCACCCTACAAGCAGTGCAGGCGAAATAGCGTCTGCATTCTCTGACCATGTAAGACGTACTTTATCTCGTAAAATATCTGCCCGTTCTACCTGAATAGACATAAGAAAACGTTTGAACTCAAGTACACCAAGGAAACTCACAAGCTCAGGTGGCAACGCTCCAAAGCGGTCGCGTATTTCAAGTTCAACGTCCTGCATGTGGACAGCGTCAGTCGCAGAGGAAAGGGCTTTGTAAAACTTCAAGCGTTCTCTTCCATCTGAAATATAGGACTCTGGAATATGAGCGTTTATGCCGAGGTTAATTTCTGTCTCAACCACAACACTTTCTTTTTCACCCTTCAGGCGTTTTACTTCCGCTTCGAGCATTTCAAGATACATATCAAGACCAACCTTAGCCATCTGACCAGATTGAGCCTCACCCAAAATATTACCAGCACCACGAAGGCGCAAGTCTTCCATAGCAACTCTGAAACCGGCACCAAGGTAATCCAATTCCAAAATGATCCGTAATCGCTTTCGTGCAGGAGTTGGCAGTTTATCCAAATTATTAACAACAAATACCGCGTAAGCCTGTCTGTCAGAACGCCCGACACGACCACGCAACTGGTAGAGTTGTCCGAGTCCGAACATTTGAGCCTGATCGACAATAAGCGTGTTCGCCCGAGGAAAATCAAGGCCGGATTCTACTATTGAAGTACAGACCAGAACATCTAGCTCTCCATGCCAGAATTGATGCATGGTTTCTTCAAGGTTCTTCTCAGACATTCTGCCGTGTGCCATTCCAATACGGGCATTAGGAACCAATTCCCGCACATATTCGGCCACACGTTCCAAGCCTTCAACTCGGTTGTAGACCCAGAAAACTTGACCTTCTCGAGCAATTTCCCGCTCAAGCACTCTTTTCAGTTCAGGAGCTTCTCGCTCAATAAGAGCCGTTTGAACAGGCTTACGCCCAACCGGTGCTGTTTCAATAACTGAAAGCTCTCGCACTCCGGACATGGATAATTGAAGTGTTCGCGGAATAGGTGTCGCTGTAAGAGTTAGCACGTCTACATTACGTTTCAGTTTCTTAAGCTTCTCTTTATGGCGAACACCAAAGCGCTGCTCTTCATCCAGCACCAGTAAACTCAGATTCGGCAAATCAACATCATCTGATAGCAGGCGATGCGTGCCTATCAAAATATCAATCTGACCACGTGCCGCAGCAGAAAGTACCTCTTTCTGACGGGTACGGGTGACAAAACGACTTAATAGGCCAATGTGCACAGGGAATCGGGAAAGGCGACTTTTAAATGTCTGATAGTGCTGTTCCGCAAGAACAGTTGTTGGACAAAGCAACGCTACCTGCTTGCCTTCGCATGCAGCACGGAATGAGGCACGTATGGCAACTTCAGTTTTACCGAACCCAACGTCACCACAAACAAGTCTGTCCATTGGTTCCGGCTTTTGCATATCATCCAGAACATCCTGAATGGCTCTGGCTTGATCCGGCGTTTCTTCAAACCCGAAAGAAGCTTCAAATTCTCGATACAGCTCATCCACAGGGCCATAGGTAAATCCCTTGGCAAGCCTGCGCCATGCATACATCTCCATGATGTCATGAGCAATCTTCTCAATGGCCTTTCGTGCTTTAGACTTGCTTGCCTGCCATCCAGCACCGCCGAGCTTATCTAACGCCGGAGATGCACCATCCGGTCCTTTAAAGAGCTGAATGAGAGACAATCTGTCTACAGGGAGATAGAGTTTATCTTCACCAGCATACTTTAGAAGCAAAAAGTCGTTCGACACATCGCCTAAATCAAGACGAAGAAGTCCTCCGAATGTAGCAATACCATAATCTCTGTGAACAAGATGTGCGCCTACCTTTAGGTCATCGTAGTCTTTAAGACCGGAAAAGGCACCGGAACGAGCACGAGCCAGACGCTCCACCTTTGGCTGCAATACGTCTTCACCGAGCAAAAGAATATTGTCCCACTCAAGATCAATACCGCGTCGGAAAGAAGATACCAGTGCAAACAGTCCCCGCTCTCTCGGGTCGTAGCACATATGCGGCATCAGGCCATCTTGCTCTGCAAGCGTTAAAAATTTTGTTCGACTACGATCTGTGGCAAAGCTCAGCACAACCTGTCGCTTCTCTTTCATCCATTCTCGCAGGCGGGCTACTAACGTATGCCAAGGTCTCTCCGCATCTTCCGGCTTCTGGAAAATATCCTGAAACGCACCGTAACTTCGTTCCGACAATGAAGAGCCTTGCAACTCTACTCCCATTTTCAATTCTTCAAAATGGGCTCTTCGGGACTTGTGCCACACGGTACCGGCAAGTTCAGCGGAACGGAGAACGTTGCCTACAGGCTGACGCACTCCATATTCTTCAGCCTGCTCATCAAGGAATGACACCCATGAGCGCTCTGACTCTTCTAGGGCCTCACTTAGACCGCCTTCGGAAGGTAGTACATAGACAGCGTTCTTTGGAAGCCAGCTTTCCAGAAAACTTGCGTTCTTGTAAAAGCAACCCGGAAGAAATGTGTAATCACCATTTTCAGCAGCATGTTGCAAAGCAGATGATTGGCCATTAGCCAACGTACCATCTGCTTCTAACTGCTTCCACCAAACAGAAGCTTGCGCCACATTGGAGTCATTGAGAACAACCGGAGCAGCCGGAAGTAGAACAAGCTCTTGAATATTTCCACGGGAACGCTGGGAGGTAGGTTCAAAAAGTCGAATTTCTTCCAGAAGATCGCCAAAAAATTCCATACGAATAGGAAGCGTGAAACCGGGACAAAAAATGTCCAGAATATCACCACGCAACGCAATTTCACCCGGTTGAGTTACCAGCGGGACACGTGTGTATCCCCATTCTATGGCCTGTTCGATAATGAGGTCAGGACCTGTTTCGTCACCGACAACAAGTAAAAGCTCATTATGAGAAAAAATGTCTTCTGGAGGCAGTGCAGGCAGAAAGTTATCTATGGACAGCAACACACCCTGTGCAGAGCGTTTCAAACCAAGTCCGTACAGACTTGCCATTCGAGTTGCCCAGCGTGATTTGCCATATGTACCTGCCGGATGCTGAGGGATAGTAATCCACTCATCATCCCACTGCGGTGTTGCCAGTGGCGCAGATCCTCGGGAACAAGTCGGAGTAAAGAGACGCAGCAGTCCATTCAGTTCTGCAAACTCTTTGGCATCACGTGCGACCACTACCACATTTTCGCCTCTGTCACGCAACACTCGCGCTAGTCTGGCCTGACTTGCAGAACCACTTCGCGCAACATGGACAACGGCATTTTTATCATTCTGGATTTTTCTGACTATTTCAGAAAACAGCACTCGTCACAGCTCCCGGATTATTGAATATATAAACTGAAAAAGCCGCCAGCCCTAAGGAAGGCAGGCGGCTTTTGCTTTTCAAGAAAGGTTATTCGTTTTGCCGAAAAACCCAAAGGAAAAACTAAATCTGTCCGAGCACGTCAAGATCATGGTTAGAAAGCAGACGATCAAGATCAAGCAATATAAGCAAACGATCCTGAAGCTTACCAACCCCACTGATGTACTCAGATTCCATACCTGCAACAACAGCCGGAGGCGGTTCTACCGTGCCTGCTGGAATTCGCAGAACTTCTGACACGGAATCAACTACAAACCCGACAATCATGTTGTTGATTTCGATTACAATGATTCGGGTGTGTTTGTCATGCTCTTTGGAGCTAAGCCCGAAACGCCTTCTTAGGTCAATGATTGGAATCACTTTTCCTCGAAGGTTAATTACCCCCTCAACAAAAACTGGAGCTTTGGGCACTTTAGTGATTTCCATTGTACGGATAATTTCCTGTACTTTAAGGATATCAACACCAAATTCCTCTTCACCTATACTAAAGGTGACAAGTTGCATCAGCTCGTCATCCTGCTTCTTCTGAGGCTCATTCATACAGAACAACTCCTTACTTTCCCGAGCAGCGATTACGGGAAAAATTTAGTAAATCGACACATACCTGTTCTCACAATTCAAAGCAACTACAGTACGATACCACCGTCCATAAAAGCGGTTGTAAAAAAACAGAGTGTTAGATAATATAACCTCGCTCAAAAGCAATTGAGTGTAACGCTATCCGCGAGGAGTACCAAATTGATGGCGAACATCTTACCATTCCCTGAAGAAACGCCGCTTGCCATGCAGATTAAATCGCTTGGCGACGAGGAACTTCTTGATTTCTGGGAAGAAACACAATTTCTTGAACGCTTTCTGAAGGAAGGCACTCCTGTGCATAATCAAGATTCGTTGCAATACGAAAAATTGATTCTACAGGAACTTCAATTGAGATCTTGCAGACGCTGTGCCGCTACTGCTCAACTATAAGATTTTTCCTAAAGAAAAACCCTGCCGATGATTCCTCATCGGCAGGGTTTTTCTTTTCTTAAGGCTTTATCGTCACCACACTACAGGTGGTAGGCGCTTCTTAGACTAAAACAAATTTATGCAGTATAATCTTTAGTCGTTAGCAACGGCTTTACGAATAAAGAAAATACACCTGCACGAGAAAAATCAAAATTGAACACTCCATATTATCTGTGGACATCTGATTTTTTCAAAAAAGCAACAAGATGCGAATTTGCTTTAATCTGCTTTACGACCTACGCAGAAGTACGCAAAACCTTTCTCTGCCATTGTTGTAGCATTGTACAGGTTGCGTCCATCAAACAAGATAGGTGCTGTGAGTTGTTCCTTCACACGATCAAAATCAGGTGTGCGGAACTGATGCCACTCAGTAACAACCATCAGAGCCTGTGCACCATCAAGTGCCGCATACTGCTCATCAACAATTTCTACTAGGTCGTTATCTGCAAAACGATCTTTTACTTTCTCACCTGCTACAGGGTCAAAAGCACGAATGCGCATACCTTTTGCGGTAAGTTCTTCAATAATCGCTAAGGAAGCTGCTTCACGGGTGTCATCTGTATTTGCTTTAAACGCGATACCCCACAGAGCCAATGTTTTTCCTTCGACACCACCCTGTGGCTCAAAGTACTCAACAAGACGCTCTGCCATACGTTTTTTCTGGCGCTTGTTCACGTTGTCTACAGCTTCGAGTAACTCCGGGGTGTACTCATACTGATGTGCAGTGTGAATCAAAGCTTTAACGTCTTTAGGAAAGCAAGAACCACCATAGCCTACACCAGGGTATATGAATTCGTACCCGATACGGTGATCAGAACCAATGCCGGTACGAACATCGCGGACATCCGCGCCAACACGTTCACAAATATTTGCTACTTCATTGATGAAAGAAATTTTTGTCGCGAGCATGCAGTTTGCTGCATACTTGGTCATTTCAGCACTACGAACACCCATAACTATCAGTTTTTCACGACTGCGGGCAAATGGAGCATACAGTTCGCCAAGAACAGCAGCAGCATTTTCGTCATCAGTACCAACAATAACACGATCCGGTTTCATAAAGTCACTAACCGCGTCGCCCTCTTTCAAGAACTCTGGATTAGAAACAACTGCAAAACCAATAGATTCTCCACGCTTATCAAGTTCTTCCTGTACAAGGGAAGTAACGAAATCAGCAGTACCTACAGGCACTGTAGATTTATCAACAATAATTTTTGGGGATTTCATTACCGCGCCAATCTGACGCGCAACCTGCTCAACATAGCAAAGGTCGCATGAACCATCGTCGCTAGACGGGGTACCAACGGTAATAAATACAACATCACACTTCTCAATGCCTTCTTGCAGGCTTGTTGTGAAGGTGAGTCGCTTTTCAGCATAGTTACGCTGTACAAGCTCTTCCAAACCTGGTTCCCAAATATGAACCTGGCCATTGGAAAGCATCTTTACAACTTCAGGATTCACATCAACACATGTGATGGCATTACCCATTTCTGCAAAGCATGCTGCGCTTACAAGACCAACATAACCAGTGCCAACAATACAAACGTTCATAAACGAACTCCAGTTCATCCCTGCTGAGATGTCAGATTTCATATAAATTCAGATTTCATGTAAATATGGACACACTCTTTACTGAGTTGTATCCCAACAGTCAATTATGTGCAGGAAAGAATTGTGCAACGCATAAGAACTTCCAAAACAAGTAACAACAGCAACCGAATAACAATTTATCTTTGTGAATAGATTCAAGGTTGATTATGTACTTGCCGTCAAACAGATGCCCTTACAAATTTTTCACGTAGATTCATTCCACTTTATGCATGAAGTTTATTGTAAAAGAGTGTATAAAATCTGTAGAGTCCGCAAAAACTATGTTTTCTTTGCTCAAGACTTTATATAAAGTGATTAGATACATATGGGTTTACTTATATGAGGAGAAGATATGCCCGTCTTAGTAGTTAATGTTGATCATGTTGCAACTCTTAGGCAACAGCGTGGCGGTGTCGAGCCAGAACCAATAACTGCTGCACATTTTGCAGAGCTTGCTGGTGCTCGTGGCATCATTATGCACCTTCGTGAAGACCGTCGTCATGTTCAGGATCGCGATATTGAACTGGTATCCCGCTGTCTAAATACCCGCTTCCATTTTGAAATGGCGGCCACTGAAGAAATGCATGAAATTGCACTTCGCGTTAATCCTTACATGATTTGTCTTGTACCGGAAAAACGCGAAGAACTCACCACAGAAGGCGGCCTCGTAGTCGCAGGACGTGAAGAATTTTTCCGCGAATATTTAGCACCATTCCATGCAGCAGGCGTTAAATCCAGCTTGTTCATTGAAGCAAGTGAAAAGCAGATTGATGCTTCTCACGCTTGTGGTGCTGAATACATCGAGCTTCACACCGGTCATTTTGCAGATGCAAAAACTCCGGAAAAAATGCAGCTCGAACGCGACAAGATCATTAAAGGCGTGGCGTATGCAAAACGTCTCGGCCTTAAAGTCAACCTCGGCCATGGCCTTAACTATACCAACGTGTACGAATTTGCGAATGTTCCGGGTATCACTGAATACTCTATCGGGCATTCCATTGTTTCCCGTGCAGTTCTTGTAGGTATGGATCGCGCTGTGCGTGAAATGAATGACATCATCAGCACGTTTGCTGAATAACAATTCTATTCTGTGGGGCTTTTGGTGATTGTCGGACTTGGCATTGATACAACAGAACTGGATCGCATCCAGAAATCGTTTGAACGACATGGCGACCGGTTCACTTCGAGGATCCTCCATCCGAATGAACAAGCAGCACTGCCCAAGCACCCTGCAGCTTACATTGCGGCGCGTTTTGCTGCAAAAGAAGCTGCAGTAAAAGCGCTTGGGACAGGCTTTACGCAAGGCATTCAGTTTCAGGATATCGAGATACAATCGGAACCTTCCGGCAAACCAACGCTAGTTCTACATAACAAAGCAGCAGAGGTTGCAGACGCTTTATCTGCCACGCGGTACCATGTCAGCTTAACGCATGGCAGAGATACAGCATCTGCTGTTGTCATTCTCGAGTCTTTATAGTCACCATCCGTTTAACGGAGGCTCAATGGCATACATTCCCTTGCCGACACCGGCGGAAATGAACAGCTGGGATACTCAAGCAATTTCTGCTTTTGGTATCCGTGAAGAAATTCTTATGGAAAACGCCAGCCGGGAAGCACTTCATGTGCTTCTCGAGCTGACGGGTTCCGTAACAGGCAAACGCGTTCTTGCATTTATGGGAAGCGGAAATAACGGCGGCGATGCTGCTGCTCTTGCTAGGCACCTACATAATCTTGGTGCTGATGTTCTACTGCTTCATACTAAGCCTGTGCGAGAGTATCACAAAACGACTGGCTACCATTTCAAGCTTGCCAGAACTATTGGTACACCTCACGCGTTAATTACACCTAAGAATACTTCACGCCTTTTGCATGCCGAGCAACCGGATATTATTATAGACGGCTTACTCGGCACAGGGCTTCGTGGGACATTATCTTTTGACAAAATAAGCCTCATCGAACACATAAATTCGCTAGGTAAAAAGGCCTTCGTGCTTGCTTTAGACATCCCGTCCGGATTAAACGGAACTTTAGGTACCGTTGATCCAATAGCAATACGAGCCAATGCCACGGTGACGTTTGAGGCAGCTAAATGCGGACTTGTTATGCCGGAAACCGACCAATGGGTTGGAAATCTGCATGTGCGTTCCATTGGAATCCCCGCACAGGTACAAATCACGCACCCTGCTTCTCACGTGGGAATGACAGACAACGTTCTCGATTTTCGCAGGCCGTTGTCTGAAGCAATGCATAAAGGCTCCGCAGGCAAGGTGCTCATTATTGGTGGTTCAAAAGGACTTACCGGCGCACCTCATTTGTCTGCACTCGGAGCTATGCGCTCCGGCGCTGGATACGCAACGATTGCTTCACCCGCACTATTGACTCAGGAAATTAAAGCAGAACAACCCGAAATATTAACTCTTGATATTGGGACATCGGATGAATGGCCTATCCATATCCCAGAGGTACTTATTCGGGCAATACAACACTCAGACAGTCTTATCATCGGCCCCGGCATGGGGCGCTCAGACGAGGCAGCTAATTTTTTACGAGAACTGATTGCATTACATCGACCACCAACTGTGTTTGACGCAGATGCTCTCTATCATCTTGCTGAAGATAAAAATCTTTTACACTCACTATCTGATAGTGACATTCTCACCCCTCACCCGGGCGAAATGGCAAGACTTACCTGGAAAACAATTAGTGAAATTCAAGCAGACAGGCTTACATCTGTAAGACTCCTTGACGATACATTCAAAGGTGCTGTTATCCTTAAAGGAGCAGCAAGCTGTGTCGCACAACAAGGAAAGCCGACAGTTATTTCTCCATTCAGCACCCCTGCACTTGCAGTTGCCGGCTCCGGAGATGTTCTTTCTGGCATATTAGGAACCCACCTCGCGCAGGGAGTTCCAGTACGGGAAGCCGCCTGTCTTGGAGTCTATGAACACGGGCTTGCTGGAGAGTTTCTTGAAAAAGAATTCCCACACAGAGGAAATCTGCCACAAGAAATCGCTCATGCTTTGCCAAAAGCCGTAAGGAAGTACTTATGTTAACAGCCTACGACCTAATGACAGAGAATCCACAGACGATTTCCCCGGACGATGATATTGTAACCGCAGCACGCATAATGGTCGAAAAACGGTATAACGGACTGCCTGTTGTAGAAGCTGATGGGACGCTTATTGGCATCATCTGCCAAAGCGATCTTATCAATCAACACAAGCGTCTTAACCTTCCTTCGCTATTTACGATACTGGATGGCATCATTCCTTTACGTTCCAATTCTGATATGGATGCGGAAATGAGAAAAATATCTGCCAGCAAAGTTGCAGAGGCCATGACGCCGACTCCGACGTCTGTGACAGAAGAAGCGCCTATTGACGAAATTGCCACGCTTATGGTGGATAATAATTACCATTCACTGCCAGTTGTCAAAAATGGCAAATTGGTAGGAATTGTCGGAAAAGAAGATATTCTACGCACCCTCCTGCCTAAGGAAGAACCAAAAGAGTAACCAAACTGTGCTTCTTTATGTAAAAAACACAGAAGAAACCGAACTTCTGGGAAAATATCTTGCACAGGCTCTCGTTTCTACAGATCCTGTGCAAACTTTATTGTTTAAAGGTACACTGGGTTCGGGTAAGACTACTCTTATCCGCTCGCTTGTTCAGCATCTTCCCGGTGGGGATGAAGCTGAGGTAAGCAGCCCAAGTTTTAATGTATATAACCTGTACCCGACCACACCTGAAACCGCTCACTATGATCTTTACAGACTAGCGGGTGGATGCGTTGACGAGTCGTTTTATGAACTGCTGGATGAAGAGCAGACCCTCATGCTTGTTGAATGGGCGGAGCATCTTCCCGAGCGGGAATACCCGAATGAATGGTTGCAATTCAGTTGGATTCCATGCGAAGAAGGACGACAAATTGACATTTTGGTAAAAGGGGCAGGAGCTACCCGTGTAATCGAGGCATTAAAACCACTTGTGACCTCGATGCAAGTAGCACCATAATTATTTAGTAGACTTGTTCTACCCTTCTCATTCTCTTTCTAACGACAAAGGAATCAGTATGCGTATTCTGGTTCAGAAGTTCGGCGGAACTTCCGTTGCCACTTTAGAGTGCATGAAAAAAGTACGTGATAAAGTTCTTGCCGCTCGTGCCAAGGGATTTAAAGTAGTGGTTGTTCTTTCTGCAATGTCAGGAGAAACAAACCGGCTTTTAGGACTCGCAAAAGAGTGGTCCACCTCCCCTGACCCGGCGGAAATTGATGTTCTTGTCTCCACTGGAGAACAGGTATCAGTAGCACTATTTTCGATGCTAATGAAAGATGCCGGAGCCAACACGCGCTCCCTACTCGGATATCAGGTTCCTGTAAGCACAGACTGTGCTCATGGGAATGCTCGAATTTTAGGGATTAATCAGGAAAAGCTTCAATCATTACTTGAAAAGCACGATGTTCTCGCTGTTGCAGGTTTCCAAGGTTGCACCGATGATTCCCGCGTAACAACACTTGGTCGTGGCGGTTCTGATACATCCGCAGTAGCTTTTGCCGCAGCCCTTGGCTGTGAGTGCGAAATTTACACCGATGTAGACGGCGTATACACCACCGACCCTAATATCGTAAGTACAGCTCGTAAGATGGACCGCGTTTCCTATGATGAAATGCTAGAAATGGCCTCCATGGGCGCTAAAGTTTTACAGATTCGTTCTGTAGAATTTGCAAAAAAGTACAAAGTACCAGTACTTGTTCGTTCAACATTTACAGACGCCCCAGGCACTTTAGTCACTCAGGAGGATTCACGCATGGAAGCCGTTTTAGTTTCAGGAATCGCATATGACAAGGATCAAGCGCGCGTTACATTGCGCGATGTTCCGGACGTGCCGGGTATCGCTTCCAACTTGTTTGGCCCGCTTGCAGAGAACGGTGTGGTTGTTGACATGATTGTACAGAACCCAAGCCGTGATAACAAAACAGATATGACCTTTACTGTTCCACGCGGTGATCTGGACAAGACTCTTGAATTAATGGTCGAAATTCAAAAGCAAACAAATGCGGCAGAAGTTCTGCACGATTTACATGTTTGTAAAGTATCTGCAATCGGCGTTGGCATGCGTAATCATTCCGGCGTTGCTGCACAGGCTTTTGATGCTCTGCGTAGAGAAAACATTAATATTCTCATGATTAGCACCTCAGAAATTAAAATTACCTGCCTTATCGAGGAGAAGTACACGGAGCTCGCAGTAAGAACACTGCACGATGCCTTCGGGCTCGGCAAAGAATAACAAAGTTGAAAGGGCCATGAAAAAAATTCAGATCTACGACACAAGTTTGCGTGATGGAACTCAATCAGAAGACATCAGCCTTACCAATGACGACAAAATTAAGATTGCTCTTAAGCTTGACGAACTTGGTATAGATTTTATTGAAGGCGGCTGGCCAGGGTCTAATCCTGTGGACATGGCGTTCTTTAGTGAAATTAAGCGCACCTCCTTAAAGCATGCAAAAATTGCTGCTTTCGGGAGCACCCATCACCCAGGCTTTACTGCGGAAAACGATCCTAACCTACGTAATTTACTTAGTTCAGGATCAGATGTGTGTACCATTTTCGGTAAAACGTGGGATATCCACGCCACCGAAGCGCTACGAATTCCGTTAGAACAAAACCTGAAAATTATTCATGACTCTGTTGCGTTCCTCAATTCTATGGGTCGCGATGTAGTCTTTGATGCCGAACATTTCTTTGACGGCTTCAAAGCAAATCAGGAATACGCTATTGCTGCCATTACAGCAGCACACGAAGCAGGCGCCCAAACGCTTAGTCTGTGTGATACCAACGGTGGCACATTGCCGCACGAAGTGTATCGCATTGTACAGACTATTACTAAAGCGCTCCCTGATGCACAGCTTGGCATCCATGCTCACAACGACTGTGAGCTGGCAGTGGCTAACTCCATTGCTGCGGTGCAGGCAGGCGCTACTCATATTCAAGGAACCATTAACGGCATCGGTGAACGATGCGGTAATGCGAACCTCTGCTCTATCATTCCAACTCTTGAGTTGAAATTCAACGACGAATACTCAACTCTCGGTAAGGACAAGTTGGTACTATTAACAAGTACATCAGCATTTGTTACAGATGTAGCCAACATAATGCCATTCGATCGCCAGCCGTTTGTCGGCAGGTCAGCGTTTGCGCATAAAGGCGGTGTTCACGCAAGTGCGGTTAACCGAAACTCAGCACTGTACGAACACATTGATCCAGAAATTGTCGGCAACAGACAGCGAGTACTGCTCACAGAACTTGCCGGACGAGCTAACATTGTCAACATGGCTAAAAAATTCGGATTCCATTTGGATAAAGATGAGCCAGTTGTCAAAGGATTGCTCAATGAATTAAAAAAACGTTCCAGCATGGGCTACGACTATGCCGCAGCAGAAGCATCTGTAGAGTTGCTCTTGCTCAAAAAGCTTGGTCGTCGTGGAGTAAGGGAGTTCTTTAAACTCAACCAATTCCGTGTGCTCGAACTTAAAGAAGCTCAAGATCTAGATCCTATTTCTGAAGCTTCTGTAATAGTTGAAGTTGAAGGTGTCACAGAACATACCGCCGCAACTGGGCGTGGTCCTGTTAACTCCTTGGATAACGCACTGCGTAAAGCGCTCTGCAACTTCTACCCGCGTCTCTCCGAGATGAAGCTGCTCGACTTCAAAGTTCGAGTCATGACAGCAGAATCCCCAGCAGGCGGTGGTACGGCTTCCTTTGTACGCGTTCTTATTGAATCCGGTGACCATCTTTCGCGCTGGGTGACGGTAGGGGTATCCTACAACATCATAGAGGCTAGCTGGCAAGCTGTGGCTGATTCCATCACCTACAAGCTTTACAAGGATGAACACGAACAGCGTGCTCAGATTGAACAGTAAGTAAGCTTTGATTACATAGAAAAGGGCAGTCTCCTTAAAGGAGACTGCCCTTTTTATTTGCTTACTCACAGATCGTCGCGATAACTTCACATAAACTGTACAGGGACGTGTCAGACAATACGCTTATAGCGCATTAGAAAGTTGACGTTCAAGCCGTGCAATCTTGAGAGATAATGCGTTCATGCTTCGAGATAATTTTTTCAACTCCCCTTCTGCACCACTATAGTCATTTTTGTTTAGCAGCTCTTCGACATAAAGAGTTCTGCCATACAAAGGAGACAAACTTACAGCGTATTTTTCAAACCATTTACTCAATCTGCGCGCCTTGTTCAGTTCACCAAGTTTTATTGATAGAGCTAGATTCGCAGCCAAAGTGCGCGCAGCACGAAAACGTGCCATCTGAGCCTGAAAATCTTCTTCTAAAACTTGCTGCCAACTCGCAACCTCAAGGCTCTGTACGATAACATCTACGTCTTCCGGAAAGAGATACCGAAGGCTTTCACTGCGCTCCAATGTCTTCAAAACTTCTTCACCGACAGGACGTTCCATTATGCCCTGTGTTGCACCAGAATATAACCTAGTCAAATCATCACGTTTCTCTAAAATACTATTAGAACCGAACTCCTGAATGAGCTTTGCGCCTTCTTCTTTAGTTAATATCTTTGGTGTCTGCTGAGTAACAACGACAGATTCCATAAGTCGAGGCATCGTAAGCCAGAAGTGCAAGGAAAGAATGCCTACTCCTATACCAAGAAGAAGTGCTGAAAAAAGCGCTAGTTTCTTAACTGCGAACACCTTAATGATCTGCGGGGCAGGAATAACTGGATTTTCCAACCGGTCAATATGCTCAAATACGTTAAACGCCACCGCTTCCAGATCCGGCACATTATCTGGCTGAATCTCTTTTAAAAGATCATACAAAGCCGTACACGCGCGTTCACAACGGTACAACTCCCTCAACTGAGTAATACCCGGCTTCACAGCACGAATTTCACCGCCTATCTGCCCTATCATCCAGTTAAAAAGATCGATTCTTTTGGCTGCAGGAAACGTTGACGTTAAGCCCTGATGCGTTAATACCGCGGCTTGGATTTCTAAACCGTTTGACAGCCCACGCAACCCGTGAATTTTAACCGCCGCAACCGTGTAATAAACAGCGAGGAGTAAATCAAACCCTTCACGCTTCCCTATTTCTTCACACAGTGTAAATACCGTCGACCAGTCAATCCCACCTGTCAACGGGTTCACTCTGCGGTTAATCTCGCTACGAACCTGCTGGTACGCAGAGGTGTCTCTAAGGCTCTCTTCATCATCAGCCAGTTTGAACTTTTTAAGTTCAGAAAAAAACAAACTGCTCACAACATACTCACAAATGTAGACGGGGGCATAAAGCCCCCGTGTAATGATTTAGTAAAGTGTCGGTGAAAGACGGAATGATCTGAACAACGCCGAAGTGAACGGGTTGCTATCCGCTTCTGAGTACAGACGGTATCGAACTGTTCCACCATCAATGGTGAATCTGTAGTCAACACTGGTAACACTTGTACCCACAATCTCACCCTCATCAAGAAGGCGGAAGAACGCCCACGGCCCCTGAATATTGATACTACGTGGAGATTTATTAACCTCTGCAGGAATCAGCGTTAACTTACTTGCTGATGCTGCGCGCAGTGTGTTCGGCCAGATAAGCTCAACGGACTTACGAGGACCGTGACTGTATTCTACAAACTGCCCATCTACGTTAATGATGCTTCGGCGTTTTGTTGGACTAAGTTCAACTGGCTCAAGCGTAAACTCAACATCAAGTACCCCTTTGTTATTAAAGAAGGCACGCTGAATTCTCTGTGCAGTCGCAAGCTGATCCAGCACATCAGACCTAATAAGGGAAGAACCGCCTTCTGTGTCCTTAGAGATAATATTCTCATCAAGGAACAGTTTCAGATTATTTTCATAAAATTGGCTCAAAGTACCTGAAGGGCCAAAGAAACTCTCAAAGTCAATTAAGGCTACGTCTTTTGGAGCTGTAGGGTTAAACGGATAGCGATTTGCAAACTTCTGTACGTACTCTTTGTATACATCGTTAGACCAGCGCACTTCCAAATGCTTAATTGCTTCCTGCTTCACCACAAACCAGCTTTCGTCAGCCATTTTTGTAATCATAGTATCAAACGGCTGTGGAAGACCGGTTGCGATACGCTGCAACACATAAATCGGGTCAACACTATTCAAATTCACACGAGACTTAGTTGCCTCAAGTGCGGCTTTGCCGATATCCGGCGCATCTGCAATTGACTTAAGGTAAGACTGAAGCTGAGTCACAGCTTCGAGTACTTCATCAATATATGCAGGCTTGCTGTCATCTTTTACGATCAACCCGTTCACACCTGCGAACTGTTTGTCGATCATGGCTGCAACTTTGTATCGCGGAGATGTCATCATCTCTTCGCGTGCCCGATCATCATCAGGTAATGGCGGGAACAAGTTTGTATTTTCCGTCAACACATTCAGCAGACGAACAAATGGATTGGAGTTACCTGTAATATTTTCAAGCACTAACGCTGCACTGTTGATGTCCCGAAAAATCTTAGTATCAATATTGTTCATGGCAGTTCGCCATGTGTTTACGTAGTCAGAAACGTATTGATCTCTAATTTTTTCTCGCAGCGCACGTTTATCTTCTTCACTGAAGTTAATTGTCGCTGTCTGCCCGAGTACCCAACTGTCTACAAGGGCTAACTCGGAAACGGAATCAGACTTAGGAATAAAGTACGTTTCATACCCTTTTCGAGTGAGCAAACGAGGAATTTGCAATGCTGAGTTATCACTTCCGCGAGTTGAGAATACAACATCGTAAATTGGTCCGATTGAGGTCGCAAGATTAAGCGATGCACCAAGCACTGCGGAGGCATTTTGCTTAAGATTTCGGTAAACGCGCTGCTCAACAGGCATTTTATTTAATGCATTCTGAACGTCTGCAACTAGCATGTCGTATGGTTTTAACACTGCCTCAGCTGCTTTATCACCAGCATCACGCTTCTTTTGCAGATCAGTGTGCTTCATCGCATACTGAAGGTGCTCCATCAGCTTATCCTGAGTCTCTTTATTACCTGGATAGCTCTTCTGCCACTTACGGGCAAAGTAGTTCTCTACAAAGCCTTTGTAGCGTCCACTTTTATCCGTAAGCATACGGAAGACGCGCAAGGATGCCAGCTTGCCCTCATCTGTATTAGCTGCTGCCAAATCTTCGGCAGAACGCTTCATAAGTGCCGGAAGATAACGACTTTCTAAAAGACTCAAATATGTCTGTTCAACCTCTGGTCCAATTGTATGTCCCTGATACAAACCCATGTCAGAAATGTAATGAGGTTTGTCTCGGAAGAAACCAAACTTCAACGTTGCTTCACGGATTGCGTTCAGAGGGCCAAGGATATTTTGACCGCTATCGATTATGATTTCGTGAGAGAACTTCTCATTGTAATCTTTTACCTTCTCAAGCACTGCATCAGCATGTTCAACGTTTTTCATGTAGTAACGCTGCCAACTGCCAACAAGTAAAATAGATACTATGATGCACATTACGGTAGAAAGAAGCATCACCTGACGTTTCTTTTTAGCCACTCTAAAGTTATCCGACGCAATCCCTGCTTCAGGATAGATAATACGTCCGAACAAATTTTGTGTGAAAAATGTCGTCGAGTTCTTAGCTTGCTGAGCACTGTGAATTGTGTGCTCTAAGCCATATCTTCGTGATGCTGCATCCACATACGCGTTTGTAGGAACCCCTTGCTGATATACTGAGGAAAAGTACACACCACGTACTAATGCGGAAGTTGAGAATTGATCACTCCCTAAAGTGTCTTCAAGGAACCGTTTCAGCACATCATGCAATCCTGCCATCTGACGACAGAAGCTGTAGATTGCAATACTGTCTTCCGATTCGTAACACTTGAGCAACGCCCCAGGAAGCATATCGTTAATTCGTATAATGAATTCCTGATAGTCAGTATCAAATTCTTGCAGCCAGCTATCAAGGTCTTCCACTGAATTCATAGTAAAGGTAAAGCCCATTACCTCTTCGCGCTGCACTCGTGTGTAATGACGGAAGAACGGTTCAAAACCATATAAAAGATCAAGTTTTGTTAAACAAATGTAGACTGGAAGACGGATGGATAAAGTCTCCATCAATTCACGAATTCTCGCACGAAGCAAGCTCGCATACGCCCGCCGTTCAGAGTTTGTCGCGGAGATAAGATGTGCCACATCCAATGTCAGCACCACGCCGTTAAGAGGACGACGACTACGTGTCTTTTCAAGCCACTGAAGAAAGTTCATCCAGAGACGACGTTCCATCTCTCCGTTTTCCCCTTCACTGGTTGCATTCTGTGTAAGCAGTTCGCCATCAGGATCAATCAAAACGGAATCATCACCGATCCACCAATCAAAGGAGTATGGGTTTTCAGTCTTTTTGCCAGAGGCACGCATGACTGAAGAAAATACAAAGTTGTGCCCAGAGCGGTTGATAAGGCTCGTTTTACCGGCATTTTCAAGCCCCATAACAAGATACCACGGAAGCGCGTACATATAGTTACGTTTATTAAGGCTATCTTTAAGCCCTTTCATAACCATATCCAGTTCTTCTTCCTGCCGCTCTTCGTATCGCTGAATTGGATCTTCCTGAAGCTCCAGTTCACGCTCCTGCTCATCTTTATAACCGGCAAGTTTACGCCACTGGACGAAACCCCAGACAGCTAAGCAGGACAATACAAATATGACTGTTGTTACAGACCGTGCAAAAACAGACTGTAGAGGATTCTCTTCGTTATATTGAAGCCACGGTCCAGCCCACCATATTGCAATAACAAGCAGTATTACAATCAACACAAGCAATACTGGAATCGCAGACTTTATCCCCGGGACAGCTTTTTTCAAAAATTTAAAAACCTTACCTAACATATCGTACTTCCTAACCTTATACTGCGTCAGCACCTGTTTTTAAACGCTGAATAAGTGATGGTTCCCAGTCAGACACAGAAACCTTGCTAACTTGATCCAGCAATGTTTCGTACTCCTGACGGGCAATGGCAGAGAGTTGATGTGAGTGCATCACATCAGCAGATAACATGCGCCAATAAAATTTATCCCGTGGCTCGCGTGCAGTTGCTAACCCTTCATTCAATTGAGCTAATGCAACAGATACACCGCCTTCCTTAGCTAGTTCCAACGCATTGTTACGCATTGCTTCCCAACCGCCGGAAGATTCTCCACCACTGCTTTTTTCAGAGGTAGCTGTTAACCAGTGAGCCGTATCTACTCCTGCGAAAGGACTGCCGCCCTTAAAAGAAAGGTGCAGGAGTGATGGAAGTCTGGAAACAAAGGCTCGTGCCTCAGACCGAATCGCTTCAGCCCAGTCTTCTTTACCCAGCTTACTCGCAACTCGAAAACTCAAATAATGACCATCTAACCAAAAGGGGGCAACGGTAAGGCTTTTCTCAACATTACGCCAAAGCGCCAGATCTGCACCACGCTGCAACTGATCTTCATATTCCGTCACACGATCAACAGAAACCGGCATAAGTTGTGTTTCGCCATTACTGTCTGCATCCGGTGCTGCACTTATGGAGAACCAAATTGCAAACCGTCGTAACCGTAAACTTAGGGCCTGCCCTCCGTCCAAATCAGCTAACAGATCAGCAACCTTAAAAAAGGTCTGCCTAACTGCTTTATCGCTGCTTCTATCAATTTCCACTTTCGAATGGCCACCAAACACAGGTTCAACGATGGCAGTTGACTGTCCTTTTGTAGCATTGGCTTTGGAGTCCTGTCGGCTAACACTCGACAGCTTCCGCCGCACAGCCGCCCCAACACCCTCAACTCCATCTTCAGGGAGCTCGTATTTTTTTACAGCTTGTGTAAGAACAACAATGGCTTTTTCCAGCTCTTCTTTCTGATCAAAATCAAAACTATTGCCATCCAGACTTTCAGCAGCTTTTACTGTCCGCTGTATAATCTGCCCGTAGAACTTTCTTCGGGGCAACGCACCGCGCGGCCCCGGAGCTGGATGGCATGTATCCCAATACGCATCCATAAAATCTGCCAGTACATACACAGAAAGTGTAAACCGTTCCGGTGTGGTCTGATGTTGCAAACATTGCAGGAGATAGGTGAGAATTTTAACGTCCTTAGTCTTATTCTCCAGTAATGTAAGGGCACCCTTTTCAGCCTCTTCCCACTGCACATCGGCATGGGAAAGAGACCCAATCTTCATCATCTGATTTTCAACAAAATCTAAAAGGGTATCATCGAGCAGCCGGTCTCCAACTGGGCTTTCACCCTCTATCACCTTTGTTATTTGTTCTCGGTACTTTTTGATATCCATACTGGCACCCTACCAACCGCAAATATTTCGCATAGGTTCAATTGCTTCGCTCAACCCACGGCTATCGAATGCAAGTTCGTCAACCGCTACAACGTCGGAACGAATAACTATCGGTTTTGATCCCAGCATAGCTCTCATGGCACGAATGGCAGGAATTCCGCGTCCAGGACGTAACACCAAACCAGACTCATCACTTGTCCATTGCTGCGTGAAAGGTTTTTCACCCATCACGGTAATTAACATGCGTCCATCTTTTATCGGCTTGTCGAGGAGAAGTTCAACGCGGCTAATTTTATCAATACAACCAAGCTGCAAAATCGGCTGCTTGCCTTTCTTTCCTTCTCTCTTCTGGGCTCGAGCCGTGAACCATATACTGGGTTCGGCATCTTCTGATTCTTTTTTGTTAAAGCGAAACCCATTTTCTTCTTTTCTCAGCGCTTCACTGGCCTCCGCACGCAACCATTCTTGCGGCTTCTCGTTCATTACAACTTCTTCTTTTTCCAACAACTCATCAATTGTTGCTGGAAACACGTTGTCAAAACATGCAAGACGAGCAAGACGAGCCTTAATCGGGACACAGAGCAACGCTGTTCTGACTTTCTCCTGATTCTTCACGGAAGCAATTACCCTATCGTCAACAGGAGCTTTTTTCTGATTAACTGCGAGCACCAGCATGAGCACAAACGCCCCGCCTACAAGTACCCAAGTCCAAATTGATTTCGTTTTCATAATTACTAAATCTCCAACTTCCGGCATTTATGCGCCAGCGTCCGCTTTGGTAAACTCAAGCTTACCGCTGTCTTGGTCTTGTTACCGTCGTACAATTCTAATCGTGACTTAATTATCGCTGCTTCATAGTTGAGCAACGCTTGTCGTAGATTTTTTATTTGTGAAAACGGATGTTCTTTCTCAGCGATAGAAGAATTTTTTCCACCCCGTGTTTTCTTATGAAACGTACGTTTCCCGAAACTCATGATATCTATCTCTTCACCGGAACTTGTCTGCGCGCATGAAAACTCAATTAAATTTCGTAGCTCTCGCACATTTCCGGGAAAATCGTACTCACGTAAAAATTTCAATGCAGCGTACCGTATGCCAGTGACTTCTGTGCCACGGCTTTTGTTATAAACATCAATGAAATGCAATGTGAGTTCGGAAAGATCTTCTTTTCGTTCAGCCAAAGAAGGAAGGTCTAATGGATATTGATTAAGTCTGTAATACAGATCGGATCGGAACTGATTCTTTTCTACCTGATCGCGTAGATGAACATGTGTTGCTGCTACCAGACGAAAATCTGAATGAATTTCATCCTTAGCACCAACAGGACGGAACTTTCGAGTCTCCAGCATCCGCAACAGCTTAGCTTGCAGCATCACAGACATGTCACCAATTTCATCAAGAAACAACGTGCCGCCATCCGCTTCTGCTAAAAGCCCTTTTTTGGCTTTGTCAGCACCGGAAAAGGCGCCCCGTTCGTAACCGAACAGTTCACTTTCCAAAAGATTTTCAGGAATGGCTGCGCAGTTAATGGCCACAAAAGGCTTTTCGCTGCGGGAAGACAAGTTATGAACTGCCTGCGCCGCAAGTTCTTTACCTGTTCCTGTATCACCTTGAATCAACACAGTAAGTCCAGACTGAGCTGCGGTAATAACCTGCTCTCGCACTTGCTGCATAACCTCGCTGTTCCCTATTAATTGCGTACGAAGCCGTACAGACAATTCACGGGCACGCTCTTCTTGACGGATTCGGGCAATTGATTCTGTAAGAACTGACTCTTTATCCAGTTGTCGCTCGATTCCTGAAGCCACTTGCCATTGCAGTGCAAAAAACTTGCTGAATTCCAACCAAGTATCCGACTGTACCAAGCTGTTCAGCTCTTCCGTTTTCCCCATCAGCACAACAATCAAGTGCACTGACGGGGCATCCGGCAAAAGAGGCTGAATAAGGACACTCTCGTCACGTCCTATATCTTCGATAAGCGTACAAAATGCCGCATCACTCAACCAGTACAGACGCTTTTTATCATCAAGGAATTTTGGTTCGGGAGTCTGAAGAACATGAGCAAACGGATTTTCAAAATCATCAACAGCCCATGACAGTTCTTTCCCCTTATATTGCGTAAGAAGCCTTCGCCCGTCTGCACTGGGGAGCAACACACAAACAGCACGTATGCCCAGCTCTTCGCGCAGCTCAGCTACATATTTTTCTACGAGTTCTTCAGTGTCGCGAATAGCAGCCAGATTCACGGCTCTTGCTAACCACTGATTCATGTTCACTACTCCACTTCACCAACAAACACGCCGTCTTTAACTGTCAGACGAACCGTTTGCACTTCTTCTCTGGCAGCAAGCTTGTTCAGTAATTCGAGTGATAATGGAGGCAAAACATGTCCTTCTATGATTGCCTCTAAAATTCGGGCACCATTTTCAGAACGGGTTGCGAGTCGCATAATTTCACTAATCAACGCATCATCAATAAATACTTCTGCTTTGTAGCGAGTGGTAAGAACATTTTCGAGACGGGCTAATTTGCCGCGAATAATCTGCTCAAGCACCTCTTTGCCAAGCGGCAAGTATGGCACAGTTTCCATTCGAGCAAGCAGTGCAGGTTTAAAGAACCCTGCCAACTCAGGATACAGCTTTTCTTCAAGCAGGTTAGGTGATTCTGCATAATCAACAATGGTCTGGAACCCTAAGTTTGACGTTAGGAAGAAGATGATGTTCTGGCAGTCAATAAAGCGACCTTCACCGTCTGCAAGCTCACCTTTGTCAAACGCTTGATAGAAAAGGTTCAACACTTCCGGATGTGCTTTTTCAACTTCATCCAGCAAGACTACAGAATACGGCATCTTGCGAATTGCTTCTGTAAGTACACCACCTTCGCCGTATCCTACGTAGCCTGGAGGCGAACCGATAAGACGGGAAACAGTGTGTTTTTCCTGATACTCAGACATGTTGATGGTGGTAAGGAATTGCTTGCCACCATAGAGCTGCTCTGCAATCTGCAACACGGTTTCGGTCTTACCTACACCACTTGGTCCTACCAGAAGGAATGCACCCTTAGGACGACCAGGGCGACGTAAATCAGCACGTGCTGTCAGCATATGGCGATGAATACGCTCAATGGCAACATCCTGCCCTTTAATCACCTCACCAAGCATGTCCGGTAGGTTTGTGATGCGGCAAAGCTCATCTGTATTCATCTGATCAACCGGTACACCTGTCCAGTCTGCAATAACTTCTGCAATCTGCTGAGCATCTACTTCTTGATGAACCATACGGTCATTATGTGACAGCGTTTCAAGTTCAGCATACAACGCGTTCAATTCAGCACGCAGCTCCACCATAGTAGAAGATGGAGCGTTCTCATCCGGCATGAGCATATCCAGCTCTTCCGGTAAAACTATGATGTTCTCAGAGATCACAGTGCCACCTACAGCTTCGTCATTTGGTGCATCAGACACGCTTGTAATGTCGGAGTTGCTCACGAGGTCAAGATGGGGCTTCCGCATTGCCTGTGAGTTTCGTTCAACACTATCTGTCTCAAGAATTGCCTGACGCACCTCAATGACTTTTTCAATCAAAGCACGCTGTTTTTCCCATGCTGCTGTTAGGGATTGCTGCTCCGCGAGGTCGGCTTGACCTGCTTGAATCAAGCCTTCTAAATGCTCTTCATCAACCGGCTGTCCAAGCAATGCCTGCCTGTTCAGCATGTCAATTTCCAACTGGCGTTGATAACTACGAGTTTCAATCTCAGATAAACGACGAGGAGGTGCACTCAAGTTAATGGCAATACGTGCACACGCCGTATCAAGCACATCAATCGCTTTATCGGGAAGCTGTCTGCCAGAGACATATCGGGCGGACAGTTCAACAGCTGCACGAAGTGCCTCATCATTAATCAACACTTTATGCGCTTTTTCGTATACGCCATGTAGACCACGCATGATGTCAATGCTCTGCGGGACAGAAGGCTCATTCAGTTTAATCAGCTGGAAACGACGAGATAACGCCGGATCTTTTTCAAAATATTTTTTGTATTCTTTCCATGTGGTTGCAGCTACGGTACGCAGCTCGCCTCGTGCGAGTGACGGTTTAAGCAAGTTAGCAGCATCACCGCCACCTTCCTGATTACCTGCGCCAATAAGTGTATGGGCTTCATCAATGAACAGAATGATCGGAGTAACTGAGTCTTTTACTTCATCGATAATATTCTTAAGGCGTTTTTCAAATTCACCCTTAACAGCAGCTCCAGCTTGTAATCTGCCTAAATCAAGACAAAGAAGCTCTACACCACGCAAAGATGCCGGTACTTTTTCTGCTACGATTCGTAATGCTAGGCCTTCTACAACCGCACTTTTACCAACACCGGCATCGCCAACAATAATCGGGTTGTTTTTACGGCGGCGGCACAAAATATCGATCATCAGGCTAATTTCATCATCACGAGCAAGCACAGGGTCAAGTTCGTCATTACGAGCAAGTTCTGTAAAATTGACGCAATATTTACCAAGAGCTGTTGCATCTGCATCCATGATCGGCGCAAATTTTTTACCATCTGAAACACCATCAGTTTCTGAAGAATCTGCAGTCAGCTGAGCAAAATGTTTGCGCAACGCTTCGCGGTTAATCGAATCAAGAGCATCGATAAGGCTGTATGGAAGGTAGCGGTCTGGACGCATGAGAGCAGCCAAAAAGATTGCTCCAGAACGAATTTCAGTAACATTCAGTTCCGTTGAACAAAGCATCCAAGCATCCTGCAACAACTCAACAAGTAACGGAGAAAAAGCAGGATACGTATCGTTGCTCACTTCTCTGCTCATGCTGTCCGCAATTTTCTGTCGGATTACTTCATGCTCCAGTTCAAACTGCAAGAGCAGAATACGTAAATCTGAAAGAGGATTATCGAGCAAGGTTGTCATAAAGTGCTCAATAGTAACTTCTGGATTCTGACGACTAATGGCAAGAGAAGCAGCCTGCTCAAGAGCTAATTTTGTCTGAGCATTTAACTTGCTAATTAATGTGTTTAACTCAACTCGTATCACGACCAACTCCTTACTTCAAAACCTGAGTTAACTGCTCTATTACGTTCATAGACTTTGCATGAAGCAGAACGGAATAGGCGACGAAGATAGCACCCCACGCCAGCACAAATCCACCGAACAAAACCCAGATAGGCATTTGCTTTTTCAATCGGTATTTCGTGCTCACAACATGGTCTGTTGCACTGGTGAGATCCTGAGGTTCCTTGTCCTCAAGGCGCTGAAGCATAAGAAACAATCTATTGATGATTTTTTCATATTCTTCGCGACCATGAGGCATAACCCTGTATCGTCCTTCAAACCCAAGATTCAGACATAAATAAATAAATTCGAGTAAATCTTTGTATCGGGCAGGCTCGTTTTCTAAACGGGACAAGATCGTAAAAACCTTCTCGCCGCCCCATGTCTCATTATGGAATCGGGTAAGCAGTGAATGTTCTGCCCAAACGCTTTCCGCACCCCAGCAGGTACTCATCACAGTTTCATCAAGGAATGAGCAGAAAATATAACGGTACGCCAAAATAACTGCATGCTCGTACCCTACTTCCGTCAGCTCTACCTCAATGGCTTTTACTTCTCCGACAGTATGCTTATAAATTTCACCGATGCTATCGCAACTGGACATTCGGCGAACTCGTAATGCCATGCCGATAAGCGGTGTAGCAGCATCAATCAGCGGGTTTATATTTTCCCCGCGCAACTGAAACCAGTAGTCCTGATCTGCATCAATGTTTTTCACTTCATCAAACAACAGACTATCGTAATGCCTTTGCTGTTCTGGATTTTCTACAGACACTTCACTCATAACTAACTCCTGATAGCCCAGAACTGCAGGTCAAGGTCTGGAAAATCACCAGCGACATGCAGAGCAAAGCCACTTGAATTATTCAGCATGTTCCAAGCTTCGTTACTTTTATCAAGCTGATAATATGTATAGCCTGCATGGTAAGGTAACTGGCGAGGAGCAACTGGCAGCGGTGTAACCGGAATACCCGGAAGCTGGAGAGAAATAAGCTCTCGAATTTTCTCCACAGAGGCCACTTTCGTTTGCTGCATAAACTGCTTACGCAATTCATCAAGCGGCATACGCGCACGAACTGCCAGAATAAAGTCGGCTTTGCTGATAAGAGACGGATCCTGCACAGGGGCAACCATGAGACCGAATTTGCGCTTTTGCAGCTGCAATGAAACTGCACGCGGTTCAAGCACAATGCTCAAAGCCTGTCTGAGCATTGACATAACCGGAGCAAAGGAACTTACCGGCATATCGTGGTTATACCCGGGAAACTCAGGCGGCATTCTGCTTTCATCTGTAAAAGTTGCGAACTCACCACAAAAGGAAGAAAGCACTTCGTACAGTCGCTCTGGATGCAGGCTGCGCAGTTTCGCAAGATGCTGTAACTGAGGTTGAATACGGTTAAGCGCCTGTAACAGCATAAAGTCTGAAACATCCGCAACGCCGCCCTGACTAGGGGAACCAATGCGTTGAGCAATATTGCGTGCTCTTTCCCGCATAAGCCCTGCCACTTCACTAATAAAGCGATGCAGCATCGCGACTGCGCATACGTCCAGATGACACGGAATAAAATCCGGATCGAGATAGATACTGCCGTCTGGCCGTTTTTCTAAAATTCTTGCGATTGCAATAGATGCATATGCACTGCGATCTTCCTGTTCCAGCATCAAACGCAGTCGGACTGGGCTTACATCGATGACTGTTAAGTCACCTTGCGGAGTATGGATATCGCGCGATTCGTGTTTTTGAACTTCAAAGCGGCTGGCACCTTTGCTTTCCGGCCACGTTAACTCTGTAATAGAGTCACTGCGGAGAGGAATGGTCAGGTACACAATCTGGCTTGCAACATCGCTGGATGCAATTTCCAACGCTTCCGGCAGAATATCTTCCTGAGGAATACGAAACGGTGTACCATCCGGCATAATGCCAGATGCGCTTTCAAGAGCAATACGACCGAAACTTAGATATTCAGGGTTCAACGACAGCTCAGAAATACCATAGAGATAGCGGCTTGCTGCAGTGACACGTGCATCGAGTAAATATTCGTTATAGCGTTGTTGTTGCTGAAAATGTTGAGGCTTAATGAAAAGCCCTTCGTTCCAGACAACGCGATTTCGTGCAGACATATATTATTCCACTATGCTCAGTTTTACTTCATCAGGTCCCAGATACACCATCAAGCGGTACATTTTATTGATAGCCTTAACAGGAATAATCTTCTTCCACTGCACTTTGTTCGGCTCTGCATATTTGCCAAATACAGCGATAAAACGAGTATCTTCATCTATCTCAATAAACTCTGTATGCTTGAACTGTCCGGGAGCCAGCAGGTAGTCAGAATCATCAACGTAACTGCTGCCGAGAGCATCGTCTTCTTTTTCAACCAGTTCATCGTAACTGACATCCAAAAACAACGAGTCATCTTCCAACTGAAAAATCTGCACTCCAATTGGAGTCGGTTCACCACTGACGTTCTGGTTCACATTTGTATCTGCAAAAACGCAGTACGAAATTTGTGAAGGAAGCTGCGGTAATTCCTCATCATCACCAAAAAACCAACCACAACCTGTCAATTGAGTAAGTAGGCAGACGATAACTATAAGTCGTAACTTCATATTATGACTCCATCTGCATTTCGCGTAACTTTTTGTCGTACGCTTGATCAAAAATTTCCCAGAAAAGCTTTTCAAACCCTTTCTGCCGTTCTGAAATAAGCTCTGCATAGTAGCTATTGTACATGCTCCATGCCCATGCTTCCTGCGATTCACTTTCATGCAGGCTTGTACGACGATAGCTAGTGAAACGTTTCATCAATACTTCCGGTGAAAAAGCACGGAGCACTTGAGAAAGCGCCTCTGCAGTAGCAATCTGCACAGCTTCATTGTGATTCTTTACTGTGCCAAGGCTCTCTTCAATCGCGGCAGGAGCGGCAAGATGCACAAGACTGCGTTTGCCGTCATACATTGTCCTAATAGTTTCATCGTACGGCAGCCCGAGACGGAGTGGGTTATCTTCAATAGGCTGAAGGTTTTTATTCATGACACCGTAACGGCTGTCTTCAACCTGTTGGTGCAGATTCAAAAGCCCTTTCACAGCAGCCTGTAATGAGCACCCTATCTCTTCTGAAAGCACTTGCATTTCGGCAAGATTATCACCTTTACCGATAGATACTCCCAGACCGCGCATCATAGGACCGGCCACAAAGTGTGATGAACTAGCATCTGTGCCATACCCGTTTCCGGCAACAGCCTGCTCTATTGATTCAAGTGCACTTTCATCCATTTCACGCCCCTTTGGTGATGCCTGTTGTTGCAATGAAATGGCTGAACTTGTTTCATAATCACTATCAGCCTGCACTGTCACAGAATGACCTTGCCACTGCTGATCTTTTGCGAGAAGAAACGCAGAATCATCTTCTGCTTTCAGTCCATCCAATGAAAAGTCATCTAGATCCGTGGCAAGCATTCCTTCTAATTCATCCAGCGCAGCGAGTGGATCATCCACTGCACCGCTATCGTCACTTAACATTGAATCAAACGACGTATGCGCAACACCGTCTGCTAAAAGTGATGACTTATCGGAATCATCAAAAACCTGTTTCAACGATCTAGTTTTACCAGCAAAAATTTCATCTTCATCGGCAAAATGCACACGCATTTCGTACGGGCCGACTGTAACTGTATCATCATCGTTCAACTGGGCATGCTTACCCCAGCCAACAGGCATAGAAGCACCGTTTACATAGGTTGCATCACTGGTATCGGTGATACAAAATTCACCATCAATAACTGAAATTTTGCAATGTGAAAGGCGAACTTTCCCTTTTCTATCACGCAGATTCCAATCATCACCAGGGCTGGCACCAATGGAGCCCCCCTTAGCGTAAAATGTTTTTGTTGCGGACAACCCAGCTTCAAGCACCTGAGTATTTGTGACTACTAATGTGATACATTGTTGCTCTGACATCATATGTTCCTCTAAAGCCTAATCTGGATTCGCACGCGCCGATTCTTCGTTATGTCACCCATGAATGAAGACCAGCCTAATAACGTGCCGTACTTTTTATCGAGACAAATCGGGAACGCTTCGTCCGGTTTAAGTTCAAGCTCCAAATCATACGCCATCTGTTCCCGTAGAATAAATTCAATCAGTGTACAGAGCGGCTGAAAATCTTTCCCTATGGGAAGAAAATCCCCAAACCGTTCCATAGTTAATTCTTTCAAACAAATAACAAATTTCCCTGTGCAATCGCGCACATAATGTCCAATAACGGTATCTTGCCCCAATTGGATGTTCTTTCTTCCAAGCAGTAACCGCTGTTCTGCAGGAATAGGCACATTACGTACCTGCCACTGCAAGATGGAGACATCCGGCAAATCGAAACAATGTCCTACAATACCGGAAACAACCTGTGGGGAGCGGCTACGTCCTGCAAGCATCCCCGCATACGCGAGCATTTTGCACCAGTTGATCGAAGTTCCACTTCGCATGCCCTTGTCGGCCAACCCAACCAACGCAAATAACTGTCCTGAAAATACATCCGAGGCATTATCCTTAAACCGGATATAGTACCTATATTTTCGCCAGATACGGTACACCAGCGACACAAGTCGATGGTTAAAGAAGTTGAGAAACTCTTTACGAAGTCCCTCGTCCCCTTCTGTTAAAATTTCTTCGAGATAATATCCCGGCAATGGTGACTGCGCCCCGTTTAATCCAAGAAACGTTGTTTCCAGACGGCATGCTCCACCCTTTATTCGTTCAATCCCCTGCACATCACTGGCTGCAAACCCCAGACTGGTACTCGAACTAAACAGCAAGCGACATGTGGATTCCCACTCTTCGCTTTCTGGATCTGAACCATCCAGCTTGTGCAGCAGCTCCACAAGCTGGTAAAAGTTGTATGACCGGACATTTTCCGGCAAGACACACACTGGGCTTGCATCTAAATCAACGGCTGCATTCCCGTCTGAGTGTCCCATGTGTATGTCTCCTGATTATCCGAGTTGATCACCACCAATTCGTGGAATGAATTGATGCTTGCATAAAGTGCAAAGAATCGGCTGAGAATTGTACCGAACAGATACAAATCACCTTCTGACCCGAATGCGGACTGGTTAAGCGTTATTTCCGAACGCAAACCTCGAACTGGAAGTCCTCGTAAAATCTTATCCACAGGCGAAGAATTAATGGTCACAATGCCATCCAATCTATGACGAGAAATACGCTCCGCCTGTCTATCGACCAAGGCACGAAAGTCGTACGCTTGCAAAACAGAACACAAAGCATCTTTAGAGAGCAACGACATGTAGTTCAACGAAAGGTTGGAAATAAGTGTCCAAAGAAGACTGCCATCCAACACTGGGCGTAGAGGTGCGGTTGGTTCTGTAATATTGGAAAACTCAGCGTAGGATGGAGAACTATCCGTGGGCACACAAATGTCCCCTTTCCCCAATTCAAGCGGGAGCTGCCTGTTTGTACACGTCAACTCCAGCGACACGGCTTCACTAAAATTCATACAGGCAGACTCATCACCACGTACGAATGAAAGGTAGTGTTCAAATCCGTCGTTACGGATACTATCTCTCACCCGTACGCGGTAATAGAGTGTATTTCTATCCTGCGCGCGTTCAATTTCGTGCTGAAAGCTTTCAAATGGCGTATAAATACGCGCCTGACCGCGAACTCGGCCTGTTTGATTTTCCTGCCATCCCCGAACCTTATCGATACTGAAGATTTCATAATGAGAAGAGAATCTGCTGGAAGGGACGATTTTATACTCAGCACTCTTACCATTCAGATCGATAGGGTCTGCATCATGTGTAAAAAGGTTAATGACAGGCGTGCAATGCAGCTCAAAACTTTCATCTCGCACACGAACATCTGCTGGAAGTGTTTTAGAAAAACAAAAACGTACTGTTACGTTACCGGTTGTTTCAGACGGCAATGTTTTGCCAAAGTTATCTACATCAAAGAATAAAAATGCTTCCTGAAAAGCAAGGTATTCTTGGAGGATACGGTATCCTTCGTACACGTTCTTCGGATACGGCAAAATTGAGTGAACAGAATCAAACCCTACAGCTCTGAAACTGCTTGCTGGCAACGAGTACACATTGTCTCCTGCAACAAGTTCAACCCGCTCTAAATAATGGCTAAGCCACAAAAAGAGCATTTGAGCACTGTACGTTTGACCGCTTAAATAAAAGCGTAACGAATTAAAATCCACGCTCTCAGCATTGAGATCACCCAAAATTCGTAAGTCCACATCAATATGCGAAGATTCACGAGTTGTGGTTGTTGTTACCTTCTCACGTACTACCGGGTAGATATCCAGTTCATGACAGGTGCGGAACTGACAAGTCGTTCCGAACACAGGCACACTGTTCAATCTAGTTCCTTTCGCCACAGTCTGCCGCTCGCTGATTGCTTTTTCATCAGGAGTAAACTGTACGATACTGATGCTAGGAACAGGCCTCAGGTAGTTAGGCCAGAGCATATTAATGATTGAATGCGTAAGCTCAGGAAACTCGTCTTCCACCTTTTCCCGTAACCGTCCTGTTAGAAAAGCAAAACCTTCCAACAACCGCTCGACATCGGGATCCGTTGTACGGGCATTAAGAAAACGGGAAAGCTGAGGATACACTTCTGAAAAAGCGGCACCTTGCTCTCGCAAGAAAGCGAGTTCATCTCTGAAATATCTGTCACGCACTACTTTACTCTGTATGATCTGTTACTATCCAAGAAGAGGTCTATCTGCACTTTATCGTGCATAGCGCCTGAACGTACTGTTGCTACAATATGAAATTTAAGCTTCAGCGGCGTTGTTGCGTCCGGTAACACTCTGATATCGATATCTTCCACTCGCGGTTCGAACCGCTCGATGCAATGACGAATTGCCCGACGAATCTGCGCAGCCAAATCCTGACTACCTAGAGTTGCATCATTAAAATCCATCAACCCGAGATCGGGTGCACTGAGTGATTCACCCATACGAGTGTTAAGAAGCTGTGCGATATTTCGTTTTACGGAATCAATCACATCAACAGGGTCGGGACGTTGCGTCACCGACCGAGTTGATGCATCCGCTTCTAGTCGTTCAAAGAAGCTTCCGTAAGAATTGCTCTTAGCTTGAAGATGAGACATTGCTATGCCTGATCGAGTCGGCCTACCAAAGACAATTCAAAATTCGCACCCATATATTTGAAGTGAGGACGTACTGCGAGAGAAACCTGATACCAGCCTGGATCGCCTTCAATATCGGAAACTTCTATTTTTGCAGCGCGAAGCGGACGACGGCTACGTACATCGGAAGGTGGGTTTTCCTGATCAGCAACATACTGACGAATCCATGTATTAAGATCGCGCTCAAGATCCTGGCGCTCTTTCCATGAACCAATCTGTTCGCGCTGGAGCACTTTAATGTAGTGCGCGAGGCGGTTGATGATCATCATGTATGGAAGCTGAGTACCAAGCTTGTAGTTAGTTTCTGCTTCCTTACCTTCTTTGGTATTCTGAAACACTTTTGGTTTCTGAATAGAGTTAGCAGAGAAGAACGCTGCGTTATCGCTGCCTTTTCTCATGGTAAGGGAAATGAAACCTTCTTCTGCAAGTTCAAATTCTTTACGGTCAGTAATAAGAACTTCAGTTGGAATTTTTGCCTGAAGGGAACCAAGTGCTTCATATACATGCACTGGCAAATCTTCCACAGCACCACCGCTCTGAGGGCCAATAATGTTCGGGCACCAGCGGAATTTTGCAAAGCTGTCTGTAAGACGAGATGCCATTGCAAACGCAGTATTACCCCAAAGATAGCTCTCGTGAGAGTCGCTAACACTTTCGCGGTAGTTAAATGATTTGATAGGATTCTCTACTGGATCATAAGGAACACGCAGCAAAAAGCGTGGCGCAGTAAGACCAAGGTAGCGTGAATCTTCAGACTCACGCAGGGAACGCCATTTGGTGTAACGTGGACTTTCAAAAATTGTATTGAGATCTTTCAAGTTCGGTAATTCTTCATAAGAGTCGATACCGAAGAAGTCTGGAGCAACGCTGGAGATAAACGGCGCGTGAGCCATTGCACCAACAGCAGCTACGTACTGGAGAAGCTTCATATCCGGTGTACTTGGAGAGAACGCGTAGTTACCAATCATTGCAGCGATTGGTTCACCACCGAACTGACCATAACCGGAAGAGTATACATGCTTGTATAAACCGGACTGCACGGTTTCCGGTGCAAACTCAAAGTCATCGAGCAATTCTTTTTTAGTAACGTGAAGCAATTCAAGTTTAATATTCTCACGAAAGTCAGTTCTATCAACTAAGAGCTTAAGCCCGCGCCATGAGGATTCCATCTCCTGCACGCTAGCATCGTGAAGAATTGCATCCATCTGTGAGCTAATCTTTTTATCAAGCTCAACAAGCATCTGGTCTACGAGAGTTTTGTTTACCGGCTCTTCTGTCTTATTAGTACCGATAAGGTTTTCAATAAATGCTGCTACACCTTTCTTAGCAACATCATAGCCTTCTTCATTCGGCGCCATTTTGGTCTGCGCCATAATTTCATCGAGAAGGCCTACCGGTGCAGCAGTCTCAACTGCAGCAGTTTGTACTTGAGCGGACATAGAATAATCCTCTTCGCACTGATCTTCTTACAGTACGGGCTACTTGTCTTTCTTAGGAGCAGGCTCAGCCTTCGGAGCAGGTTCAGCTTTAGAAGCTGCTTCATCACCACTACCAACCAACTGCAATTCAGCCAGCAATTTGTCGCGAGATTCCTGCGAGGATAGCAGGTCTTGCATTCTGGTACGGAAGGCAGGGATGTTACCGAGTGGGCCTTTCAAAGCGACAAGCGCTTCACGTAATTCAATCAACTGCTTGAGTTCTGGAACCTGATTTGCGATTGAATCAGGTGCAAAATCGCTTAATGAACGAAAAGATAGATTAACTGGTAAGTCCACACCTTCTTCTTCAACCATCAAGTTAGGCACTGATGTACTTAAAGAGAGGTCACTTTCAGCCATTACGGACGAAAAAGTGTTTTTATCTACAGATACAGTTTGTCTTTCTTCAATAGGAGTATCTTCAGGATGCCCCTTAAAGTCGCCCATAATAACCATTTTTAATGGTAATTCGACTTCTTCTTGTTGGTCGCCAGTGGCGGGAACGTATTTAATATTTATTCGCTCTTTTGGAGCTACACTTCCCTCTTTAGCCATATTAAATTCTCCATCGAGATGGTTTTGTGATTGAAAGATGTACTTGCACTTTCAGATTCACAACATGTTGTTATTAAAAGATCATCATCATAAAAAACAATCATCAACACTGTAATAAGTACGTATAAACAGTATGCCCATCAAATGACAAAGAACTAATGCTCACCATGCCAAAAAATGAATCGTTGTAATTACAATGTACAATCTAAATTTCTATTGCATGAGACATAGAAAAAATTACAACATCGTTTTGGAATATTTCGCTTGATTGTGAACAACAGAAAAATGAATCTTATTTTTTAAAAAATTTTAAATTCTATTTTTTGCACTAAAAAAAACATCCACGCCGATATTTAAATCTCTATATCGAAGCAACAACTGCCCTCTACATTTAAAAAATTCAAACATCAATAGAAACTTCGATAATTATTTAGCTTTTTACGTAAAACCTATTTGGAAAATCGTTTTTCTCATAAAAAAACCAGTCCAAACTCAGACGACAGAAAAAACGATAACCACTTGAATAATAATATTGTTTTTCAATCAAAGCACTCTGTTCAACACCACATAAAATCTAAGGAATTATAACTCATCGACTCTATTCCATAAAAACAAAAAAGCAGGCAACTTCTTGCTCAATGAGCAAAAAGTTGCCTGCTTTTAAGCAAGAACTTGCCAGCCACTCGTTTTCAGTTTTTGGAAACGTAAAGCAGTATCAAAATACACCTTGACGCGTTCGTCAAATCTATATGTTACACTGAAAATCTGTTGATATAAAAAGTGTGTGCCAGATTGCAGCATCGTAATACAAGTAAAATTAAAGACAACATCCGCGCCCTGCCATTCGAAGCGCATCCGTATGTGACCAAAAACAAGTCTACATGTACAACTCACCACCTGTTTTTTATTCTCAACACCGCACAACTGGCCCCAACTTATTCAAAGACACCCTTCAATAACAATTCTATCGCTCTGTTTATTCTTTCCCAGCCGTCTTCTTTTTCAATATCAATCCCACCAACACTACCGATTATTCGTGACTTAATAGAAGATAAGTAACAGCTCCACTCATAATCGCGACAATTGCAGCCAAACTTTCATCATCAGGAATATCTGCCAGACATTCAAGATACTCTAGAACGGCTCTTACTCTGATATCTTCAAGCTGTTTTGTGAGTTCATTTCGTTCTAGAACTTCCCACGCAAGAACATCAAAGGTTACAGGACGACTTCTGAGCGCCGCAATAAATGATTTAAAAATTCAACAACTTGCCTATCGGGTGTTAATTCTTTTATCGTTTCAGCGTAAGCTTCCCCGTCAGTTCTTCGCAATGATCA
>CALODB010000011.1:0-32632 GCA_942492085.1 uncultured Desulfovibrionaceae bacterium
ATTGTGGGTACAGTTGATTGTTCCTAGAGATTCCTTCTCTTGAAAAAACAGTGAGTTGTGATTCATTATGATTCCGCATGAACCCCTTGACCACAAAAAAACTTGTACCTATGCTGTACCCATGAGGAAGTATATCAAAGTCCCAAATGTTCGCGGCCTTCAGTACAGAGAACACGCCACACGGAAGCATGCCGGTAGAGCAGATCGCTACTACTTGGTGCGCTGGAGTCGTAGCGGTAAAGTTGTGTCTGAGGCACTGGGCTGGGCTTCTGAAGGATGGACGATCAGCAAGGCTACTGGTGCGATGGGTGAATTGCAGCAGAACTACAAGCGTGGCATTAAGCCGGGAACATTCGCTGAAGCCAGAGCGCTGGAAGAACAACGCCAGCAGACCGAAGCCGTTGAGCACGCAAAAGCGCAGGCCGGTAGACTGACCTTCAGACAGTTCTTTGATGATCACTATGTTCCCAAGGCTCAGAAGCGTAAGCGTACTTGGCGTGATGATGTTCTCCGCGCAGAAAAGCGCATCCATCCGAGTATCGGAGATCTGCCGCTGGACATGGTTAATCCGGATTGCATTGAACGCCTTCGCGAGGATCTGTATGAAGATGGCCTTAGTGATGCCACGGTTAAGCATGTGCTTGCCGTTATCCGTAGAGTGTTCAACGTGGCAGCGCTGACCACCGTAGAGGGCATTCCGGTCTTCACTGGTGAATCCCCAATGGCGCATGTAGAAATGCCCACCGTCACCAATAGACGCGAACGCTTTTTGACTTACGATGAAGCAGAGCAGGTCTTGAATGCTTGCATCACGCGCCGCGAGAATACGAACAACGCCATGCATGCCCAAGGCTGGCAGGATGTCCACGACAGTGTGATTCTGGCCTTGTATGCCGGCTTGCGTCTTGGAGAAGTCCAGCGCCTCGAGTGGGGCGACGTAAACTTCTTTGCCGGCATTATTACCATTAAGAATGAGAAGGATAGAAAGCCCGGTGGCTCCGTGCCTATGAATTCGATCGTTCGCGATATGTTGACGCGCCGCAATAAGCAGCGCGACAAACGGCAGAAACTGGTGGTTCCGCCGATGTGGGGTCAAGTTAAGGATATTTCGCATACGTTCTCCGAGTTGGTAAACGAACTGGGTTTGAATGATGATGCAACAAGCAATTTGCAGCGTATTGTGTTTCATAGCTTGCGCCATACATTTGCAAGCTGGATGGCTATGAACGGGGTAGATCTGAATCGTATTCGTAAGCTCATGCGCCATAAAACGCTCACAATGACGCAACGCTATGCACACTTATTGCCGGACGCCACACAAGATGCGGTTGAAGCTTTATGCCGCCCGCGCACGGACAAAGAGTAATTTGTTCTCTATGCGCTTAATGCCGAAATAGCGGATAGCCCATTCAACAAGATCGCGAGTTTCGTATAAGACGCGACGACCACCTTTGATCATAGAACGTGGGCCGTCGCCGTTGAGATCTGCATTAGCAAGAGTCTTGCCTTCAAACCAGCCACCAAGAAATATATGAACCCGCTGCCGTGCAATGTAGTTCGGCAGCCCTTCGATCATATGTTCTAAAAATTCCTTCTCATCCTCATTCAGTGCACGTTCCCAATCTACTTTATTCATGATCTCTCCAGTTCGTTAGAAATTGACGTTATATTAGGCGATAAAAATAAAAATGTGATGTGTAGGTTAAGCTGCGGGATCATGGTGCCCATCACCGCATACTCTTCTGGCCAATTCATTGCGTTCGGCAGTAGTCAAACAATCTGCGGCCAACGCTCTGCGCTTTAGTGGAATCACAACGTGGCCTGTAAGCTTCAGCTTGTTACGGTGCCGTTCATCAATCTGGGCAATCATGCGGTACAGGTTGCTAATGTTCAGCTGATCTTCGACACAAATCCCTTCCTGCTTCGCAAGCACTCCAACAGAGTTGCGAACGCATTCCAATTTACGACGAACAATAACGGATGGATTCATCATGATGCTTCCTCCTGCACTGCGTGCATTGCGATAATAAGTTCCTGATAACGGGCGAGTACTCGGTGGGCTTTTTTGATAATTCTAGGCGTTTCGTGCTTTTGAATTTGGTTGTCGCCCTCGAGCGCCTTGTTGACTTCAGCGTTAACTTCCCCCATCTCTTCCCCGATCTGACTCAACAGCTGAAGCACTTCCAAACTGCTGAGTTGTGGAAGGAGGTCGTGCCGACCTTTGCGGAGCTCGTGCGTGTTCACACGAAGCCAGTCCAAAAGAATGTCGTTTCGTAAAACAACACAAAGATCCGGTATGGAAGGGATGGCAGGAAAATAGTTGTCTTCAGAATTAAATACGCGGCTGGTCTTGCTAACACTCCAGCCCATGGCGTTCCCAGCTTCATCGCGAGAAAGGCCGCTTTCACCCAAAGCAAGGGAAAGCGCAGCGGGAAAAGCGAGGTGTTGTAACTTTGTCATGGTGGTAGTTCTCCAAAAAATTGCACGTTGCCTGTATTACTAGGTATGCGGCACTGTTAGCAGCATCGGTAGGCAGGACAGGGCGCGTGATGTTTATGCAGCCTGTCCCATGTAATTTGGCTCGGTATCGTCTGGGGAAACGAGTATGGACTTCTTAGGCTTTGGCCCTGGTGCAATGTCTAGGGCAGGTGGAATCAAAATTTCTGGAATGCCAGCTTTAAGCAGCTGCGCATGTCGGTAGGTGGGAACGGATTTACCATGAAGCAGCTTATACGCAGCGGTACGCGATGCTTTGATCGCTTTGCCAATATCGGAAAACGACAGCTTTTTGCGCTTCATGTAGATTTCTAGCTTTTCACTACGGGTCAAATCAGATATGAATTCGGGAATCAGGTTTCGTTGTTCCATCAATTAACCCCTTGCGGTTATTTCAATTTATGGTTTTTGGTTTCGTTGTTTCGTTAAAAATAGAATTATGTGTAATCTTACGTGAAATCAAGTGAAATTTCGCGAATAGAGTTGTGTAATATGACAGATGGAAAGCATCTAGTTGAAATAATTAAAGATAGAATCAAGATAAAAACTCGTGCGAAGCGGGTGAGCCGTGGGAAAGTTGCGGAATTTCTTGGGGTTACTGAAGGGAAGCTACGTGCGTGGGAAGCAGGACAGCGTCCTAGCGCGGATGATCTACAGAATTTGGTAGTTCTGTTAAATTTCACACCAAATTGGCTTCTTACTGGTGAAGGCGAAGTGTTTCTTGGGGAAGAAGCATCAGCACAGCCAGAGGCGCAAAAAGAGACGGTTGCTGTTACAGATCCGATCGCACAACGACTGGAAATAGCAACACGCATACTCAAAGAGTCTGGCGCTTCACCTGAAGTTATCCAGCAAGCGGTAATGAAAATTTTGGATTCACAGAATGAGACACACACTCAGGCTGAGACGAATACTCTTGAAGCTTCGGCTTTCGCAGACAAATGCGAGTGGAGTATGAAAAGGACTTAGAAAACAGGTGCCCGTGTTGTCGTGCAAGGTGCAAGCTCGGGGGAGCGGATTGCGACAAATGGACACAGTAAGGGCTTACTGATTTGGTGAGCCATTGGGGGCTGAGATGAATAGTATTGTTGACCTAATCAATGAAGGTTTTGAGTCGAAAGATTCGTGTGATCAGATTGAACGTGTTCTTAAATCTGGAGAACATAGTTATTCATGGAATAAGCGAGTAAAAGGTGACGGTAGCTATCGCGGATTTTTAGATAGGATTAAACTAAATCGCGCTGAAGGGTACGAAATGGTACCGTTTATTTGGAGTGTCTTTAAGGGACATGATGAACTTCCTCTTACTCAAGACAATATCTTTGCTCTTGAAGATAAGATTCACGAGATAGAGAGCGTTATGAAGGAAGAAATTCATAACGAGCTTGATGATTTTATAGCAGACTGCGAATAGGTGGCGTTTATGAAAATAAGAGCCATTTTCTTAGTTTTGTTGTCTTGCCTTTGTCTTTCTGCCTGCTCAGACGGCATCTCCCAACCAAAAACACCACAGGCTATTAATTACAAGCAGCTGCTTTCTGAAAAAGGAAAGATCGGGTCTGCTTCTCTTTTCGAAAGACACATCTCGCTTGCAGTACCACCAGAGCAATATGAAAGCGTTACACAAGAGCAGATCGCCCAAACCGCGATGAAAGCGGCATGGGATGTGTACGAAGAGTCTAAACCTAATATTGTAGTAATCTGGGTGCAGATGAATAAAGCGCTTATCGGCACCGGCAGCGTTGCAGGTAAGGCCGTGTTCATTCCGGATGCGAAATCAAAAGGGAAAGACATTCATACTTGGGAAGTGCAGGCTGTTAAAAAACTTCCTAGTGCTCAACAGCTCGCAATTGAAACCCTATGGTGGCAATTGCGCGATGGTTATCAAATCCCTGATGGATACGGTGGAGCCATGACAGATGAGGCTGCATTAAAAGATGCAATAGCTGAAAAGCTGGATATACCGACAGATAATATTCATCTTAGTAGTTTTATGATGGATGGTTACTACAAGCAGTAGGATAATTCTTTGAATTTAATAAGATCTTCTGCTTCTACGAAAAACTCGTGACTTTGTTTTTTTAAAAGGTTGTCAAGTTCACGCCAGATTGTAGATCTAAGCAGTTGGATTTCATTGAATTGGTTTGAACTCGTAAGATAGTCTTCAATGGCTTCTTCGATGTGCAACAGGTGTTTTTTATGTGTTTGGGGGACTATCTTTTTTATTATCTTAATATTGTTAATTATTTCAAGAACACTAATGCAAAAGTCAATTGCAACTTTATCTGGATGTTTTCTGTCACATCGCTCTTTAACCCCGTTTGAAAAGCAATAGGCAATGTATTGATTGGGTACGATTTTTTTAAAGTTAGCGCGGTGTCCTTTATCGAATCCTATGTATGATAAGTCGCTAGATAAATTAAATGCCTTATCAAAGCCGGCAGCACATTTAAATAAGTAGACAGAGTGTGTTCTATAACATTCCTTGTTGCGTTTCCATGATGCGAGATCAGGAATGGAATTAAATACAAAATAACAGATGCATGCAGATGCTGTTGAGTAGGCGATATTTAGCCAAAATCCTGAGCGTGAAATTGGGGCTGAGGTGCTTAGTGGGTATGCGTAGTAACTGCATGAAATAAAGATAACTAATGCTGCAAAAGATAGTTTCATTTCTTTACCCCCGTATGTTTACCGCTGGTAAGATATTTTTATTATAAAGATAAGAAAAGTAAAATGAATAGTAATAAAATTAGGAATTTATTTGATGCTGCAAAGAAAGTTGCCAGAGGCGAGGATAATCCCTTACAGGCAGTTTTTGATGACGACGGTATCTGTGTACTAAGTATAAAAGTTGTAGATGAGGCATGGGACTTTAAGAATAAGAAACTGGCTATGAAGTCTGTAAGTTTTCTTAAAGAATTGTGCAATGACCTTGCTGCGTTGCTTTGTGTTCGTTCTGCTGCCTTGTTAACACTTGATGGTTTTATTGAGTTATATGAGTCACAAATTGAATTTGAAGTAAGCGAGGGTTGCATATACTTTACGGTTGATCTGACAGAAATACTAAGTGCAATTTTAGGACATTATAGCGAATTGTTGGCTAATGATTATGAGAGTTGGCAGATCGAATTGAGTGCTTCTTTACTGGCTTTTTCTACGGCAATGCTAGGCAGTGCTAGTTGGTACTCGTTACGTCCTCTTTTGGCAATCGACTATGATCTTGAAGAAGATAGCCCGATTAAAACGGTTTTAGCCTATGCGCAGAAAATAATATTAGGCGGACAAAGCACTCCAGAGTTTTTAGCTAATGTGTTGAGCCAAGATAAAGCAACTGTTAGTATAAATAATGAAACTCCTATTACAGCAAAAACCTTACGAGAAATAAAGTTTAAGCCTGATGAAGAGGACGTAAAATTTTTCTATATTGATGACGTGTTTACGTTACGTGAGTTTTCAACGACATCTGTGAGTGCAAAATGTGGCAAAACCTTTGACCATAAATTACTTATAGAAAAATTAGATAAAGCGGATCGGGAACGTCTTGGTAAAATTGCAGAGCGTGTTGTAAAAAATAAGCGTGCTGAAGCTTGTTTTTTACAAGTTGTAGTCTCCTTTAAAGGCGGGAAATATCAAAGAGCTTGGATTGAAGGATTTGGTCCTAAGAGACCGACCTCAATTCCTGTAGATTCGTTATTCATGGATCCAAAACTTTTTGAACATAGAAAGCTTCCAAAAGTTAAGATTAAGGATAATGGTACGGGACAACTGACCTTGTTTAAAGAAGACGATAATACAGATTCGTAAGTAAAAAGCATATAGATGGGGTGGGGGCTTATAGTCACCATCTCATCTTTTTTTTTCCTCGTTCCGTAATCACATAGCGCCTTTTACCGCGATCATCGCATGCAATGCGGATGTAGTCTTTAGCAAGTAAGGACTCTACAGAGAGTGGCGGCATTCCTTTATTTACATTCAATTGCATAAGAATGAGCGTGCGGCTTTGCTGCACCAGCTTGGACATGGCTAGCACGCGGGGTGGTGTCCAATATCGTCCTTGTTCAAAGGTCAGAGCAATTTCATCTTCCCCATTCTGAGGAAAACCTTTGCGGACGGTAACACCTTTATCCCGCAGGTACTTTATGGGGTCGTATAAAAATGGGCGCTTCATACTGTGCACATAGCGCAGAAAGAAAAAAAACGCTGTACTTGGCGGAGTACAACGTAATTTAATGCCATCTTAAATCGTGGAACAATTAAAAAAAATGTTCTTTTTTAACGTGCTAGGAAAATAAAGTGGTAATTATAAATGCTAGGGCGTAGCGTTTCGATGGATTTTTTAAAATACTCCAAGGAGATATTAATGGATAAATTAAATACGGAAGAATTCATCGACACTCTTTTAATTTTTATGAACGATGAAGTAGAGAGCCACGGTCGGAATATTAAACATGTTTGTTTTAATTTTGAAGAAGGAGGAGAAGATTTAATAACTTTTTGTGCACAGCATAAAGCAGAATTAGAAGAGGTTAAACGGGTAGTGAATATTTGTCGGAGTAGGGAATTGACTGGGACTTTTCCATCTGGGCGCAGTGGGTTTAATAATGTAGTACTTACAAAGTTAGGACAAAGGCGGGCGTTATCAGCTAATTTGGGTACAGAATATGAATCCTCTCCTCAAGTGCATATCGGTACAGTCAATGTTGAAGGTCCAGCACAGATCGGTAACCACAATGTTCAAAATATAGAGAATTTCCAGAACCACGTGCTTGGCCAGATTGAAGAATCAGGCGCTTCTGAAGAGCAAAAAAAAGAAGCTAAATCTCTAGTTGGGCGTTTCTTTAGTCATCCACTTATTTTGACCGCAGTAGAAGGATTCAGTAATGGATTTGGTTCTAGCTTAAAAGTAGGGTAGGCTTATGTCCAAATATGATAAGGAGTTTAAGTCACTTTGCTGTTTTTGCATGTCAGATAAGTTTGAGCTTCCTACGAAAAACTACCAGCCACAGCCCGGTGAATTGATTCGTTGTGCCAACTGTGGGCGTTTGAATGATGTAACCTCTTTAATACAAAGCGTTGAAGAAGAAGTAAGCGAGTACACACATGATGTTGCTAAAGATGTAGTTGATAACGCCCTTAAGGATATGAAAAAAAAGTTTAAGGGCAACAAATTTATCACTTTCAAATAATTGTAGTTAAGCGCAGAAAAGATCGAATCTTCTTTCTGCGCTTTTTTAATAACTATTTTGTTGCAAAAGATTTTTTGCAGCGATGGACAACTAGATAGAAGCCTACTGGTAACGTTCACTTATTCTTTGATGTTACTCAGCAATAAATTTCATACTTAGTAAATTTAGAAGGGCGTTTACAGCATAAGGTTGATGTTCTTTAGGCAGTTTGAAAGCGATCAGGTCATATAATTCAGTGCAGAAATGGGCAAGGTTAATGGAGACATCTTCTTGTTCGCTTATTTGCTCTGCAATCGCTATAAGCTTATGTTTTGCAATTTGAACTATCGCAAAAATTTCTTTTCCGTCTTGAGCTGTTTCAAGAGGACTTGATGAACCTTGCAGGTATGCTTCGCTTGCTTCTAGTGTGAGCAGGGCAGGGAATTCTAAATCCATCCTGTCAAGCAGCATATTGAAATAGAGATTAACTATTCCAAGAAATTCAACGGTATTAGCCCGAGAGTCTTCCCAGCCTAATAAAATGATGGATAAAATTTCTCCAATCTCAACAGTATCGCCCTTTGCATGCTTTAGAGTTGTAGCAAGAGAGATTTTACGATTATCAAAGAGGTTACCAAGGAATCTTGTTGGTTCACCTCGTTTTTTTCTATATTCATGCAGGCTGCATTGTATATCCATTGCGATCTCCTAAATCGGTTTGCCTTTCGATACGGAGAAATACAGGGTGTGGCAATAGATAATGTGATAGTTTCTATTTTGATAGATAGTTAGGTGCTATCTGTTTGTTGGGCAAAAAAAAGCCCATCTAGATGATAGGCTTTTGTATGCAGCTGTATATATTCTTTCATGGCGCAAGTGTATATACTAAGTCTCTTTAGGCTTCATTGTCTCCGTACGTAGTAAATCGCAATACATAAGTACTGTTGGGTCAGTACTATCAAGATCTTTTTTGCTGAGGGGCTTAAAACCGCATTTTTCATAAAATGGTAACGCTGAGCGATAAGCATCAAGAGTTATAAAACGACATCCAGTACGGTTTGCGGTAACGAAAAAAGTTGTAAGAGCTTGTAGTAAGTTATTACCAATTCCTAGGCGTTGATATCGTGGCCATCGACTCCTAGTCTCCCCAGCTTGACGGCAGGAAAATCCTTATATCTTTTTCGCTGTGGAAATTTCTTTTTTTTTCGGGATGTTGGCAAGTTGTTCACGCGATCATTTGCAATGCTCACAAAAGCAACAGGTTCTGATGTTTGCTCTCCATCTTTTAACCGAAATGCATATGTGTTTGCTAATAATTGCTCTTGATGGGGCTTGGCGTCATTTTTAATAAAATCGTCTAGGTCATCATCACCACAGCAAAAACCCGCGAAGATCGAAAAATCTTCAACGGGTTCTAGTACGTAGTCTTCTGTTTCTATTCTATTTCTGGCAAGTGGCATTTGCAAAAACAGCTTTTTTTGCTGCTTTCAGACATGGGGGAGGAGGAGTCTGAAGCGGTTTATTCATGTCTTCTGCGATAGTTTTTAAAAATCTATCAGCCTCTTTACCACGTAAAACAGGAGTTGGTTTAATAGGACGTGCCATGCCTTCCTCCTTTTAGTATTGTATTTTGGAATACGTCACAGTCAAAAAAAGCACTGTGCCTTATTGATCATTAGGTCAATAGTACCACCATGTCAATTACTGGTCACCAAATATACATACATATCTATTTATAGAGAAACGTTCAAAAACACTTTTCTTGATGATCATACGCGTTGTAATGAGTATGCCTTCTTTATTACACCGCATCATCCACCACAAAATACTCCTCCCCACCATAATGAACAGCTAGGAAAAAGTGCACTGCCATCAGTGATCGAGCTGGCAAAAGCCACTTGCTTTTTTGGGTGCATAGAAAGATCATGTTGGCCAAAAAATAGAGATCCGCTTTCTGCTTATCTTCTCCCTCCTGGTACATCCAGTCGTGGATATTACAAGCCCCGGCAATGCTTGCGCCTAGAAGATGTTCCAGAACAAGCTTACCGATTAATCCGTCTGGACCGCAGCCATTACAGATTCGGTTTTTAAGATCTTCAGAGGCTTCTAAGTAGGTAGCAGGTGCGAGTAGTTTCATTGGTTACTCCGGTGTAGTGAATGAAATAGAAATAGCCTCAACCTGTTCAACGGTCGTGCAAGCCTCCAGCGCATCTTGAAACGCTAAGCGCTGCCCTGTGGCGTGGCCTGCGAGTACTGACCATGCTTGAGTGTTCTCTTGAATTCGCCGCGCCATTTCTATCACATCCATGCCGCGTGCATTAGCGATCGCTCGTACAAGTGGAGCTGCTGCTTGTGGATCAGCGAGAAGCGCTTGTGACTCTGTGCGCTGGCTATCCCATGTTTGCCGCTCCATTTCGGAATACTCCACGCTTTGAGCTTTAAGAAACGCATCATGCGCGGCAGCGATCTGGCGTTGCTTTGTGGTGCGGGCTTCAGTGAGTGTTGGTTTAGGTGGAACAATCGCCTCAAGCCGTGCTTTTTCTGCATTCCACGCTTCCACATACGGCTGCACTTCTAATTCTGTGACTGGCGCAGTGGTTACGCCTCCGTCCGGTGTTTCAAATTCAATTTGTCCCTCCTGCCCATCAAACTGGATAGCGTGAAGAGTTTCATCAAAATCAAAGTTAGGCAGTTTTAGAGCGCTGCCATCAACTAGAACTACTTTATCTGGTGCAATAACTGTTACGTGCATAACTTCTCCTATAGATATTTAATATAAAACACGCCGATGTATGGCGGCCGGTTTTCATGCGCCTGAGAACCACCAGTGTGAGCCGTTCCATCATCGGGATCGCCAGTATTGCGGCTGTTGAAGTTGTGATAAGTGGAACCCGACAAGTCATTACCAGTCTCATATGCGATTAGGTGGTCATGTGACGCAGTCGTGCTTACGGTTGGAGAAACCTTTTCAGCACCACCTTTGCTTCCAACGGAATATTTTCCGCCTGCACCAACGGTAAATCGGTCTCTCATATTAGGTGTACTTACATTCCTGCCATCTGGAGAAGCATATGTGCGACCATCACATACGCCGTATCGCAAATCGGGTTGCCCCGTTTTTTCATCTATAGGCCGTCCGGAGCTGTTTACAGAACCACTAAATAATTCAATGCCACCATGAATTTTAGAGTCTGCAATACGCGATCTGACTTCGCTTTCTGTGTAATAACGTGAATCGTGATTGTGATTCGATGCAGCTTTGGTATTTGCGGCATTTAATGCCTGCGTTGCTTTATCGTATGCAGTCTTAGTGGCCTTGCTAGTAGACAGAGCATTTTCACTAGTTGATGAAACACTACTACTTTTAGCGTTAGGCAGGTTGCCAAGCCCCACCTGTGCAGGCGTATGCGTATGTGTTTTAGTGGCATACACACTATTATGGTTGTGGTTCGATGCTGCCTTTTGGCCGGCTAGATCGAGAGCCTGCTTTCCTTTGTCATACGCAATTTTTACAGCCTTACTTGTGGCAAGGCTGTTGCTACTGGTGGAAGTTACGCTATCACTTTTCGCGTTAGGCAAATTGCCTAAACCTACCTGATTAGGGGTGTGCGTATGTCCAGCTGGTGGAAAAACAGAAGGCTTGCCAGTAATAACACTCCACGTATGAGTGTGGGTCCGCAACAGTTCGCGAATATCGTGATGCGCGTTCGGCGCAGTGTTGTGGTTTTCCAAATCTTCATTTGTTACAGGCACAGTGCTTTCAACGCGGATCTCTACCGTAGAATTACTGGAACACTTAATGCGCAGCGTAACAGGAATTTCAATGCGGTATTCATCCTTGGCGCTGATCCATGTTGATTTAACAGGCGGCACGCAATCTGCCATGTAAAGCACTTCGGAGCCGTCTTTCTTTTCTGCAATTACACCCAGCTCAGTAAGGGCAAAACCTTCATCAAGCGTTACGTTTGTGAGCACGCACGTAATATCTGCTGCGCCGCCAGACTGCCTGCCGCCACTTGGGGCAACACGCATGACTTCGTTGTTGAGCGCTGTTAAGTTTCTTTCGGCGTATTCTTCGTCTGTCCATGCGCCACTGCCAAATGCAATACCGGTAATGGTCAATTCTTCGCTACCTGCATGAACTTGTGCAAGTAACGCCTGTCCTACCTCAGTAGTTCGGACGTTGATAAATGTTGCCATGGGTGTTCCTTTGTACAGTTGAGAGTTGCACAAGATGCTTGGGAGAAAAGACGCCACACCAACACTGCCGCATTGCCCGCTACCGGATGCATGATGCTGCATTACGCCGATAATAGGCTGTGCAACCTCGCACATGCCGCCAACTACAAGACTGCATTCTGCACTGCGGGGTATGACAAGCGCGTCTAGGTGCTGGCTCTGTCGTTTGGTTTCGGTAAGTATGCGTGTGAGCCTGCCAAATGAATCTTTTGTTACAGGATCATCATTATCCACACGTACTTTAAAAGTGCCGCGTGTGCCGCCGTATTCGTGCCATTCCTCTAGTGTTGCGTTGCCGTACACTGTTTCCAGTGCATCACGCACACACCAGCTGGTGCCGCGTGTCATGTTCCAGATAAGGGATTTTTTAATAACCTCGCGTTTGCGCTCCACACTGAAAGCAGGCTCCCAGAATGGCGCGCACAATTCACGCGCTAGTATGGAAAGTTCCGGCTCCACCATGTCATCAACACGCAATAAAAACTGCGGCACATTCATTGTGGCAAGCAGCAGTGAAAATTCTATATCAATAACTTCTGCCAGCGCTTTCGTGGTTGCGTCATTCTTGATGGAGTCCGGAAGCAGATTTACAAAATGAAGTTCCGTAAGTGTGGTCATTAGGCTTGCACCCCACCAAAGTTGATTGTGGTGTCGGTGCAGACTGCCACTTGCGTCGATGCAACAGCGGCATACGCTGGCAAAGCTACATTCACATTCTGAACGCCGGCACTGCGTAACCGGTGAATTAATTCGGAAGGGTTAATGTCACGCCCAAGGCGTAGGCGCTGCCACTGAGTGAACTCTGCAACAATGCGGTCAACCTCTGCGGCAAGTGCTGCCTGCTGCGGCACAGATGGCGCGTACCATGTAATATTTAGCGTATAATCAATCTGTGCGGGTACGAGAACTTGCACTCTGTCACCTTGCGGGCGCACTTTGTCCGGAGAAAGAACAGCGGCAACCTGTGCCAGCTCCTCAGTGGTGGGAATGCGGCCTTTTTCCATAAGTACATACACTTCAATTTCACACGGCTGCGGTGAGACTGAAACGGCGTGAGCAACTTCCTGATGTGCAGACATGGCCCACCAGCCATACGCACCAACGGGGCCGGCTGTACTAAACCCACGCGGCGCTTTGAGGGCACGTTCTCGCAAGTGGTCGTTACTTTCCACATTTGCACCACCCATGCTTGTGGCGGTGTTCTGTACAGAAACAATGCCCGCAATCGGCTTAACAAGCTTATTGATCTGCCCAGCTGCAAAGCCGTTGGCAATGCTGCCGGCTGTTTCACATACTGCTTCTACAGTTACTGTTGTTTTGCCAGCAACAAGTCCTGCATCTTCGGTTGTGGCAAACATAAGCTTGCCATCCGGTGTAATCTGCGAACCCTTGGGAACAACAATGCCTGTGTGTTCTGCCTCTGCCGTAACTTCAAAAGGACACGAGGAAAATGCAGCATCGAGCCGCTTGGTAGAAACAAACGCGCTTACGTGATCAAGGTGCTCATCTTCTGCATAGGTGGCTAAATTCTGCTTTGCGCTATGGTCAAACTCGCTGCGGATCAGCGCGAACTCCATTGCTGTACTTTCCAGCAACAGACGTTCAGGCGCACCCGGGTAAAGCTTCGTGCCTGTAATGGCCTCAAAGTTCGCAATCATGCGCGCTTCAATCTTTGCAGGGTCGTTATCTACAAATTTAAGAGCGGGAAGACTCATGCTGCCTCCTTAATTTCAAGCGTAACAACGGGGTACAGCCGCCCGTCAGCCGCTTCAGCTGCACGGGGTGCAAACTCAACACGCAGCACACGCACACGTGGTTCCTGCTTCTCAACCTCTGCGATTACTTCACCCGTAAACAGCGCCATGGCCTCCGCTTGCGGCTTATCTAAAAACGTTTGCCTAATACCAAAGGTTCTATCCAGCGGTACAGTGCCGCGCGTGGTGGAAAGTATGTTCCGAACATTTTGCAGGATTGCTGTAATACTCGTTGCCCCATACTGCTGGCGCCATTCGGTGGTGGTATCTACGGTGTACATTTAAAAATATTCCTTCAGCTTCAGTTGAACCTCTGCGGACTGAATCGCGCCGCCGTATCCAAACTTGTTCACGGTCACATCAAGATTTAACAGGGCGTAATTGCCGTAGTTGCGCCCACCTAATACCAGCGGGTATGCCTGTTCACTTTCCTGCATGGCTTCCAGCTCTGCTATGCGTGCAGCTGGCTTTTTGCAGAATGGATGCATCAACTTGATAGTGATTGAAATGTCACGCAGCCCAATGCCAAGGTGCTGGCCTTTGGGCGCAGCATGCAGAATGGCGTGCTCTGCAAAACGGGCAGGACGTGACACGTTTAACTTTTCCGGCGTGATGGTGTTCTCGCGTGAAACCTGAAATGCGATTGTCCCGAAAGATCCTATAGGACTCTGCGGCGGTAAGGCCTGTGAAGTTGTCATGCTTTGCGACGTAGGTACGGGCTGCGTTGTTACAGGCGCAACCTGTGGCGCTGGCATAGCAACGGTTTCTGTGTGTACCTGTTGCATACTCTCAGTAATCTGCGGCACGGGTTTCTTGTCCTTCATGCCATCCAGCGCGGTAACTACAAGCTTGGAGCGAAGTTCATTGTCGTTTGCCACGCTCCAACCATCCACGGGAATTTTTACGAACCGACCATGCAAAAAACTGTTTGCAACTTGGTCAGGTGTTCCGCCGGCTGTTGCGTTTCCTGTTGCTTCGTAAAGATCACGCGTAAGGGCAGAATGCTCGCGTTCCATCTGGCGCGTAACTAGGGTAAGTCCTTCATGCTCGAGCGTGGTGCCTGCTTGTTCTGCAATTTCTCGTGCAATTTTTGGGATGCCTTCTGAGGCGCGACCGTTTGCAAACAGTTCGGTACTGATAGTGTTCAGCAAGCTAGTCATGCGGTGCTCCTGTGTCGCCACCATGCGGGCATGGATGCTTGTGACCGTTGAGTGATACGTTTGCCACTACATCAGCATCGGTTGAAATATCGTCTGTGGTGTGCAGCTTGCCTTTAAATGAAGCATCGCCACCATTGGAGCCGCCACCTTGAGAGAGTGCGCCGTTGATAAAGGTCTTGCCGTTAAGCGTAATAGTTGGAGCATTGAGCGTAATAGATTTCTTAGAAGTTCCGGTAATCGTTCCGTCAGCTATTGCGGAAATATTGCCGGTTGTTTTTATGTTGGCATCACCGGGGATAACTGCAGAAAGAACATGCGTATTCCGGTCGTACTCAATGGTTGCACCGTCTTTAAATCGTGCATGCCACTTGTCGCGGGTAGTAACAGGCACGGAATCTGTTTCAGAGTAGTAGGCACCCAGCACAAAGCCTTGCTCGTTACCGGATGGAAGAAAGGCACACAGCACCATTTCACCAACATCCGGCATAATGTATTGCTTGTCCTTGTGGGTTTTGGCTTGCAGTACGCGCAGGTCAAAACTTTCCATGTTGTCTGCATCCGGCATTACAACGCGGCAGGTTCCGGCTGCATCGCTAACGGACGTGACCTTGCCGATCTGAAATAAGTTGCCAAGCACCGCAGCCAGTGCGCCAATGTCGTGGGTGTAGTCTTGCATTAGTAATTCACCGTCCTGCGGATAGAGAGAGACACGGTATAGCCACCTTCACCCGTTGTATGCGTGGATTTCTCAATAGCGTACAAGCCGTTCAAAACTCCGAAACCACCTAGCGTGCAGACAGAGCCTGCAATAAAATGCGGGTTGCCCATACAAGAGATGGTGCCGCTTGTTTCAAACTTGTTTTTCCTGCGTAAAGCTGCGGTTGCTTTTTTGCGGGCGGCGTCCAGTGACTCAACTCGCGTTTTGATTTTGAGAGTCTGGCCAGAGGTGGGAACGCCTTCCGGTTTACATACGTATTTGCGCGTCTCGTTCGTGGCAGCGTCATGGTATTGAATCTCGCAGGCTGAATAGATGTCTGTACTTTTGTCCGTAATCTCAACAGAGAGCACCATGTTTTTGTTGATGGTTCCCACGCTTGGTTTTTTGTCCTGCTTGGCTTCGTCCATCAAAATTACTTTGCCGTCTGAAAGCTTCAACGCATGCCCATGTTCTTTGGCAAGGCGGCGAATAAAGGCAATGTCGCTTTCAGACTTTTGCTCAATGCGAGTAAACTGCACATCATCACCGGTGAACACGCAGCCGAAACCGTGCTGGGTAGCAATCTTGTTTGCAATGGCAGAAAAAGTGGTGTTCTCCCATGCACGGCTCTTCTTCTCACGACGGATTGCGCCATTAACCATTGCGGAAATAGCTTTAAGCGTGATGGAATCACCATCGCCGCCAAACTTGTAGGCTGTTTCGTCTATTTCAAATACGCCACAGTTAACTACAAGCCGCTCATGTTCACTGTGCCAGTGTTCGGTAATCAGTTTCGCGGTCAGCTTATCGCCCTTGGTGGGCTGCCATGCTCCGGAGAAAAGGCCATCTCGGTTATCCAGCTCAATGTCCAAGCTGTCCGCCTCGGTAGAGTTAGCAGCATCTGACCACGTAACGGACGTAATGTACGGCGCAAGCTGCGTGGAAACATTCTTGCCGCGTATGGTTATGTCGAAGTAGGCGTTTCTGGTATGCATGGTTATTCCCAGGGCGCTTTGATAGTCGTTGTTGCTGCTGGAAGATCTGGCACATTAAGCGTTTCACCACCGGCGAAAAACACAACGGTTCGATACTGCGGGTTCGCATCAACAAGCCGCTGAAACAATCGTTCATCGTTCCACAAATTACGGGCGATCGCGTCAAAGGTTTCACCCGTTTGGGCAATGTAGCTAGTCAAGGGCGCGTCTCCGTTGTTCATGGTGCATTTTATTGACTTGGTCAGTCATAGTGTTGACCAGTTCTTTATCTTTTTGAGCCATAAACCGGTTTCTTTCTGCTTCGGTTAATCCAGCGGGAATGTTGTACGTGACGGACATTTCCACTTTCGTTTCATTGGCAGGTGCTAGAACTTTATCCGCAGACTCTGCGGCCTGCTCGATGCCATCAAACTGTTTACCAGCTGCACCGCCAAGCCAGTCACCTAGCATGCCGCCGCCCATACCGCCAAGCATGCCACCAATCGCTGTACCAATGCCGGGAAGAATAAACGAACCGATAGCAGCGCCAATGGCAGAACCTGCCATGCTGCCTCCAGTTCCACCCGCCATACTGCCAACGGTTTCGCCAACTTTTTCACCGGATGAAAGAGAATTAACAAGAGAGCCAGCGCCCATAATCATACTGAGAGGACGAAAGCCTTTACCGAGGAACTTTCCAGCCTTGCTGTTCACAAGATTGCCCATCATGTTGCCGGCTTTACTGTTCGCTAATTTGCTAAACATGTTGCCGATACGCCCATTGGAAAGCTTGCCGAATATGCGTCCGGCTTTTGATCTTCCAAGCCTGCGCGAAAATTTGCTTCTACGGCTTTTACTGCTACGTTTGCGGGACTTTTTCTTGTCGCTATCGCCGTCCATACCAAACCCGCCGGAGTCGGAATCACTCAGCGAACCGGAGTTTGTAACCGTAACGGGAACGGGGCCACTAAACCCTTTCTGCAACTTGCCTCGTTTTAAAAACTCGAAACCTTGCCCCATAATGGTGCGGAAAATTCCAAGCCCAAGAGCAGCAGTTTTTAGAGCAATAAGGCCACCCACAAGGCCGGTAACTGTTTTAGTTACGCCTGTGTGTTCGCGTGCAAAATCAGCCAGTACGTTTACGCCACTGGCAAAGGTTCCAAGCATCGTGTTTAATTCTGGAGCAACGGCAGAGGAGATAACGCCCGCAAGATCAGTAAGGCTGTTTGTAACCTTGGCGGCATTAGGTGTGGCGGTTTTGAGGTAGTTGGCAATGTTGGAATCAACAACGCCACGGGCACCTTCGCTAACGTCTTTGACAGTGGCAGAGAGCGAATCAAGATTTTTCAGTATCGGCACAATAGCTTTTGAACCTTCATCACCGAACACGTTTTGAATGGCCTGTGCTCTTTCATCCTGCCCCATACCGTCGAGCGCAGCATTCACCTGCTGCAACGTGGCAACCATATCAAGCTGCCCGTTAGCGCCGCGCACTAAATCAATGTTCCATTCTTTTTGCGCCTTTCCTAACTGACGAAGAACCGCATTCATGCCCGTACCAGCTTTGCTGCCACCAAGACCTGCGGAGTTAAGTACGCCCAGTAAGGTAACGCCTTGTTCAAGATTTACATTGTAGTTTGCAAGTCCGGCAGAACCTTCTTTCATGGACTCGCCAAGCTGCCCGAAGTCTTTAATCTGAAATTTAAGCTGCGTCTTTGTAAGCAGATCACCGATACGGGCAAACTTTTCTTCGTTTGTTCCGGCAAGAGAACTGCCCAAGTTGTTGTATGTGGTTGCAAGCACTTCACCCACGGATTCTGCTTGTCCGTTTGTTACCTTTGAAACCTTGGCAACAATGGAAGAGCCGGCACGTGCGGCAGCTGCATCAAGTCCCGCAGAGTTCAGGGCATATTGAATGTCATACGCCTCTGTAAGAGAGGCCAAGCCTTCGCGAGATAATTCACGCGCCTGCTTACCTGCATCAATCATTGCTGCGTTTTTGTTGTCGCTGTTGATGGCAGTACTTAAACGGAACTTTGCCTGTGCTACCTGTTCACCAAGAACAAGGGGAGCCGCAGCTGCACCAGCCATTGCAGCTGTTCCGACAATTTGCCCTTTAAGGTTTTTGCGCTGCTCTGCATATTTTTGCGATTTTGCCATGCTTGCGGCGTAGGCATCCTGCCTTTGTTTTGCCTGCGCGAGTGCAGTATTTAATCCGCCATATTCTTTGCGCATGGCAGCAATGGAGCCTGCATGCTGTTTGGCCTTAACAACATTGCGGGCATAGCTGCGGCCTTCGCGCTCCATTGCATTTGTTACTTTGGCAATGGTTGCTTCTGTGCGTTCAATCTTGCGGGCAAGCAAGCCGGATATTTCTCCGGCTTCTTTGCCCTGCAAGTTCAACTGAACAAGTTCTGCTTGTGCTTTTTGTAGCTGAGTACGGTACTCGCTAATGCGTCCACTCTGGCGCGCAAGATCATTCCCCAGACGTAACGCAGGCATTTTGTTCAAGCTGGTAACAGCTTCACCAATACGGCTGAGTCCGCGTTCTGTGCGGTTCATATTCGCCGTAAAGTTGCTATTCAGCGAAGAGCCGATAACAAAATCAAAACCAACTTGTTTAATTGCCATGTTTACCTCTTTCGTAATGCGCGTAACCAGTTATCCAGTTCACCAAGCGGCATCTGCAAAACGTCTGCTAATCGTTGTCCGGATTGCTTGCAGAAGACGAGACAGGCGCGTCTGAGATCATCGGCGCTGATTGAGACTTTCCCATGTCTTGGTATTCCTGCATCAGCTTGAAGTAGTTGGCTTCTGGCATTTTGACGAACACACCAAACGGAATGTCGGTCAGCTGCGACAGCAGGCACGCTTCATAACGGGCATTACTTGCGTTGGGGCCTGCCATGTCCGCAGCTTCAAGGTGGTCGCTAACAATGGCCTCACGCATGGTAACGGTGGAAATAGCTTCACCATCAATAGTGATGGGCTTAATCAGAATAATTTCATTCACAGTAGGTTCAGACATGAGTGTTTCCTCTCTAGGGTAAAAGATGGGGGTAGATTAACCTTCGCGGCCAAGATCTTTGCGAACCTGCTGCAAGTAGTCTGTTTCGCCTACCTTGTGGATCATGTTGAACTTGTCGATCTCCACAACAGGCTTGTTATCAAGCCACATCTTCAGATAATCGCAGGCCAATTCCACAGGTACATCCTGCATTTTTCCAGACTCATATTTGCCAAGTCCTACAGATTTTGGTGTACCTGCCACCATTACCTTTTGCGGGAAGGTGGTCAGCGCTGCACCATTGGAGATAGCGCGTGCTTGAGTAGACGCGCGGAAGGTAAGCTCATGGCGTTTCGGCGCACTAAGTTCCAACGCATGCTTTGTTGCAGTGCGAAACTTAATTTTCACACTCATGTTGCTGGTGTGCCCGATAGTTGGCGAATCCAGTTCACCGGCTATGCCGGCACCGGAAAGCGTTTCAGACATAAACTCAATGCTAGGCAGCTCTGCATCTGCAACGCCCATAAAGAGTTCGGAACCGGAGTACACATCAAACGAGATAATCTTTTCTGGTTGCTTACTCATTAGTTACTCCCGAAAAGGTTCTGGAAGTTGGTTACGTCGAATTCCAGAATGTTCACGATCTCACGTGCAGGAACCGGCGGTGTCATCTTGGTATGGAAGCGCACAACGCCGTCAATCAAATCAGTGGTTGGGTTTTCTTCCTGATAAAAGAAGATCTCGCCACCGAGGATAATTTCCATTTGTTTGAATCCATTCAGGCGAATGTTTTCACTGTCTACGATGGTTTCAATAAATCGGCGTGTGGTGGGACCATCCAGTTTTTGGAAGTACGTGAGCACAAAGGTATTGGCGTGCCAGCTGAAGAAGCGGCGCACAGAAATAAATGCGTCTTTCGGGTCCGTGTTGGATGGGTAACAGGCAGTACGGTTGCCGAAAGCTTTCCAACCACCGTCAAAGTTCAGCGCTGTAACAACGCCTTGCCCGTTAAGATATTCAGCCTGTGGCAATTCAAGGTGTACGGGCTTGCCGTTTGCTACAGCACCGCTAATTGGCATGCGACGGTTGGATGGAGAAACGTATGGGATGCCTTCATAATCGGCATCAGTCTGGGCAATAAGTCCGGCAAGGTAGGTGGACATGTTGTATACATGTTTACCGAGAGTAACTTTAGGCCAGCAGCATACAGTATGCTTGCCTGTGTAGTTGTTGGTTTCCTTCCAGCTTGGTACGTCTGTGTACTTGGTGCAAGTAGCGTCGGGAATATCGGTCAGGGCAAGGCAGGAGAAAATACCATTGATGGTACTTGCCTTGGTATCCATAACCACACCAACAGCAGGATCATGAGAAAAGCCTGGTGCAAGAATTTGCCCTGGTACAACACGGAATTTTGGGAACACTTTTGAAACAAGTTCTAAACCGGTATACGTGCCGGCGTCTGCATCGTAGCCACCCACAATATCTGCGGCAGCAACTTTTGTAACGTCAGCAGCTTCACCAGTTTTATGGGTAGCTGGATCAAATACGTTAATAACTACAATCGGCGCTACATTGCATTTGCCAAAGAATACGTCAGCAAATTCACACAGCGTATATTTAAACATGCTGTTAGCGTCTGCCTCATCAGTAAAGCCCAGCTGCTCAACAAATTCTTTAAACGTGTAGCAAAGCACAGGCTCATTAATAGGCTTGTGCTGTCCTTCCGGAAGCAAATGTACTGGCGCAGTACCTACAACTACAGGGATACTGGCACTAATGCGATGCGGAGGCACAATAGCAGTAGGCACTTCGCGTGTATGAACTCTGTGGTAATAACCGGACATACGTTACCCCTGTATTGCGGCAAAAGCTTTGGCAATTGCACTGTTAGGGTTTTCAAGATCACGCTTTGCTGCACCGGCTTTGGAAAGCGGCACAAAAAGCGCTGCCAAGTTTGCATCTTCTTTTATGGCCTGCGCCAAATAGTCAGGCAGCTTGCCACCAATAAAAACGCTGCCATGTCCAACGTGGCGATCTCCATTAAGAGAAGCGCCCAAGTAAATAACGGTCTCTTGTGTGACGGTGGTTGGTTTTTCTGTAGCCATCTACAAGTCTCCTGTATGATTAGTTGAAAGGTATTTTCCCTGCCATGTGGTGCGCACAACACCCATATGCATATGCTTGTGTTGTTCTTCCGGTTCCGGCTTGGCAAACTTCACAGGCCGAACAAGTTCCCAGCTGCCTAAATGGTTCAGGGTGGAAAGCTTGCGGCGCAGCCTGCCGGTTACAACTGCAATCCAGTCTTCTGCATGAGCAAAACCCTCGCGCGAATACACGCCACAGAGTAGATCAACATGCTCTGTGCAATAGCCTTCCTCATCATCTTCGCCGCTGATCCACCGCACCACGACGCAGGGGAAAGTCTTTTCTGCGTCAGTGTCTTTCGGCACAGCACTTTTAAAAATCTTCATAGCGCCGAGTGTGTCAGAACCTTTTTGTTCCATTGCAAGGTCTGCCACAGCTTCAGAAACAAACTGTTCAACGCGGTCGAGTAAATCTTTAAACATCAGCCAATAATCCCGTTTATGAGTGCTTGAGCATGATGGAAAAAGTTCTTTTCAAAACGCTCTTCTGCTTTGCGTTGGAGATCCCCTCTAATGTCGTCATCTTTGAATAAGTTGGGATAGCCCGGGCCATACAAAGCATGAATAGGATTTCGTTCTTTTCCGTCACGTTTAAATATGAGCGTTGCGTGATTACGTCCCTTGGCAATGAAGGCACCATGAATGGGCTTTCGCGCACCTGTTTTATGAACCTGAACCGTGGCACCTTTACGCTTGGACATTTTCCTGTTGATAGCGACAGAACGCCCGCCGTAGCGCATCAAAGAAACGTTTTTGCTATCTTCAAGCCGTAAATGTGCGCGCAGATCTTTCCGGTTAGACTTGAATATGGAAATGTGGTTTCGCACCCGCCATTGAGGTACGTTGTAGATTCCGCAAACAGTCTTCACGATGTCAGTACGGATGCCCGTAATCGTGCGGTTCATTGCATGCGAAGTTACTTTTTCAATGCCTTGAGGAACAAGCTGTAAGGCGCGTCCTGCTTTCTTCACAGCCTGTTCAATCTGTGCGCTATCGATATTCACCAGAGGCATTAAAATACTTCCTGAAACAATTGCAGTTTTAGGGTGGTTCCCAAGCACAGCTTCCAACGGTTGTTAACGGTCCATGCTTCACCGTTGATGGTCAGATCAGCGCCAATCTTTGGAAGGTGAGGCCAGTCGTCAGCGATAAAACGTAACTCCATTATCGATACTGAACCGCCTAAGCCTTGACGTTCGTCTCCGTCACTAAGCATTTCCGTTCCACCGTCTTTGACAATGGCGAGCAGCTCGGTATCGTTAATAGTGATCAGCTGCCCGACATCATCAAGGATGGCGCGAAAATCAGAAATCATCTGTTCGCGGGAAAGCATGGCTAATCGTCCCTAAGGTTGATTCCGTGTTCTGCAAGAATCTCGTATGGGTCTTTAGAAGCTTCTTTCATGTTTCGGATTGATTCAGGGGTGACAGTCCCAGAGCGACACAAGTCGATAATCCCTTGAACAAGGTCAGGCCCAACTTCGAGAGTGAACTCGATAATATTTAGAATCTTGTCGTTTCTACTCATCGTTTTTCTCCTTCAGTTCGGTGTATGCGCCTTTAGCTTCGTGCCAATAGGTTTTGAGCTCATCCAGTCTGGTTCGTGCTAGGGAAACCGCAGCATCTAGGGCAATGCGTTTCACCTCCTTATTCACAGCATCGCCGGATTTTGCTGCAACTTCGTATTCTTCCAAGGCGGTACAGGCAGCTTTCCAGCTGCTGTGATAGATGGCAGCAATATGCGCTACACGGGCAACTGTATCTTTATTGATATGGCCCTGTTTAAAAGCAACTGCGGAACCGTCCATCACGCCGTTGTATGCAATGTCACATGCTTTCAAAACAGTTGCTGTATTCTTCGCCAGTTCATCACAGCCCGCTAGCGGCAGGCAGAAAGCAACTACCAATGCAAATGCAACGAGTCGTTTCATGATGTTCTCCTATGGGTAGATTTTCAAAAGACCGTTTACTGTGTTGTAATTGCGGGTATCAAAATGGAACCAGCTCACGTTCATTTCAATGCAGGTAATGTACTGGTACGCTTCGTCGTCCGGATTCTCTAAGATGTGAACGCGGACTTCTTCAGCTGGATATTTCTTAAAGATTATGTCCCCAGCGCGGCCAAACTTGTGGGAAGAAAGATCAGCACCCACGGGGCAATCAAAGGGACGCCATCCACGAAACTGGTTACGCCCGTTCCAATACCAGTCATTCATTGTGGCAGTGCCGAAACGCTCTTGAAGGCGATCAAGTGTCCACAACATGCGAGGGTCAAAAAGCCCCCAGCCGGTTGCTGTTGAAAGTACGGAAAATTGGTATTTGGGCAGCAGCTCATACAATGCAAAATGATCTGTTCTGTAGCCTGTAAGATTTCTCATTTAGAACCTCCCTGCGGTAGTTGGCATTCGTGAAGGCAGTCTCGATAGGTGGTCAAACGATCACGCACACCTTTGGGAATAGGCACGCCGAAAAAGGAAAGATGCTCAAGGCAACTCAACGCCTCTGTCATGCACAAATACGCAATAGTGATGTTGCGTAGCGGTAAGTAGGTTCCCATTGATCCCATTGAATATTCAGCAAGTCCCATTACAATCACTGTCATTACGTACAGCACTATTTTCATGCCTCCCGCTCTAAACTTGCGACCTGAAAGAGTGCTTGCATCCCACGCACGTTTGAATCCTAGAATAAAATCCAACGCCCACAATGCAGTTAGTGCATACACAAGCGGGATAGAGCCGCCAAAAATTGCAGCTGCACATGCGGCAAACACGGAGAAGACACTCTTTATGTCCGTGTTGCTGCCCATTTCTTGTAGGTAGTTTGCCAAGTCCTGCATTGCGTTTCCTTATTGCCCTGTCCGGCTGCCGTAGGGGAGCAGCCGAACAGGGAGTGTGTGGAGGAGAGGTAATTTATTCGTGAAACTTGTAGTTAGCCGGCGGAAACTGTTTTGCCCGGGTTCATGTACATGCCTCGGTGATCCATGAGGCCAACGCCCATGCACTGGCGAATTTTGTATTTGATGCCGTCAGAGTTGAAATCTTCGTCTTCAAAGATTTCTGGTTCGCGGTTGCCGTCAAGGTAGGCCATTTCAATGGTGTCTATTTGGTTTGGATCACCAACGGTGTACCAAGCTTCCTCGCTGGCATCGTCAAGGCGTGGATCAGAAACAGGCACAAGACTGTTCTGGAAAATGTTAGTTACGCCTGCGTTGGTGCCTTCTGGAGCAGCCATAGAACGCAGCATAACTTCAGCATCTGTCTCTAAGGTGGTAGGAACAAGCAGGGTGCGTGGGCGAATATCCAGCGTGGCACCTTTCAACCCTTTTTGTTTACGCATGGCTTTGCGTGCAGCGGAAAGAGAAGCAGTGTTGATTTTGCCAGCGGTTGCGGTAGGGCACACGTTCTTGTGATCAACGCAGAAGAGCTTTTTGCCATCGCTCATAACTGGGTTGCTGGTGATAAGGCCGTACACAAGATCGCCTTGCTTGCGGCGTGCAGCAGCACCAAAAAGAAGCGGAATGCGAGTGAAGGCGCGCAGGTTGTCGTTCACAATCATTTCGTAGGAGAGGCGGAGAATTTCACCGTACTTTGCAATGTGGTAGCTTTCTCCGCTATCGGAGAGAGTTTTCACTGGGTAGTTGTCATTCTCACCAATCAGCTCCATATCTGGTGCTTCAGAGAGAGCCACCCCGTGCATTTCTTTAAAGTCGGACGCGCTTACAATGTTGACGATGCTTTCAAACGTAATAGGGGATTCGGCGTATGCTTTAAGCAACGCCACGTTCGCCACGTCTTTAAAAATGTGGATAAAGTCTGCTGTTGCGGCATCAAGACGTGCAGAAGGTTTTAAGATTGCGCGTGCAATCTGGTCATTACTCATTTGCAGCACAGGCATGTTGGAGCGGGAAAGCTGCATAGATGCTAAACGCAGCAGAGACATGCCGGTAAAGTCCTGCGCACCTGCGGACAATTTTTCTTTTGGAGTAAACCCAAGGCGGAAGCAGAGCCCTTCAGCTGCAAGTTTTCGTACTTTGTCGGATTCGCTAGTGCCTTCGATTAATCTGCCAGAACCGAAAGAAGGGTTTTGCTGTGAGGCAAGATCAACGGCAAGAGTCAATGTCTGTTCTTTGCTAGAGCCTAAGTTGATATGTTCCTGCACAAAGTCGTCACCAAGTCCAAGCTTGGCAGCAATCTGGTGAATATCTGCGGCGCGTGTGCGTTCTGCTGCAAGCGCTTTGGAAACTTCACCGGCTACATCAGGCGCAACTGGTGTCGGTGAACCTCCCTGCGGGGGAGTAGATAAATTTTCCTGCGGTGTGGCAGGTGTTTCTTCTGAACCACCACCGGAGCCGGAAAGATGCCCAGCCGCTGCGAGTGCTGCCCAGATAGCGGACTCCGCTGCATTGTCATCAAGTGTTAGTTTCAATCCGGCAATTGCTGCTTCCACCTCAACGTCAGAGGCATCGGCGGCAAGACCTAAAGCCAGTTTCAATTCTTTTGAGTATTCCATGTAAAACTCCGTATCAGTTGTGGGGCAACTCATTGTTATTGCCGCCGTTTCGCCATCTTGTCCGAGAGAGCAGATGCTAATTTCTTTCATCTCGCTCGTTTCCCAAATGTAGAGAGGGCCTGTTACTGCAATGCCGTTAACCTTGGCTTTTTCATCACGCGCCAGATACCGGACATCTTCAGCCCAAATGCCCATTGATGCCTGCCAAGGAAAGTCATCATCAGCGAGTTCGATTATGTGGGCAGCTTCAGCGGTGTTGTGAAATTTTCCGTGGCAGAAAAGCTCGTTGTTTTTCTTAGAAACCTTGGTGCTTGTTCCTGCTATGGCCTTGCGTTCATGCTCGTACAGGCAAGGGAACGCGGCTTTGTTTTTAATGCCCTTCACCGCAATGATGAACTTGTAGTAACCAAGATCAACAATGCCGCCAGCGTAGGCGAGAATGTCAAAAGTTCTTTGCTCGGTAGGCTCTTCATCGTCTTTCTGTTTCAAATCAAATTGCACTGGCGCACTCAGGAAGTGGTACCCAGTTCCGCCGGCAGAAAGGTTGTGCTGGTTCCAAGTGGCGGATGCTTCAGCAATGGCAGCATTTTTAGTTTTGCCTTCCTTCATCAGCTCCTGCACAGCGCGTTTAAAAAACGCCTGCTTGCCTTCGCCGTTACGCGGTTTCAGCATTGCTTTGCTCCTTTCCTTCTAGGCCAGCGGATATGCGCAGCCTTTTTGCACGGGCTGTTTTTTTTATGTTGTCGTCCAGATTGCGCCCACGCGCTGCGGCTGCATCAAATGGGTTTTCAATGCCCATTTCTATTTGAACCTTTGTTGCGTTCGCATCCTGCAATGGGTTGATGTATTCCCAGCCCGGTGTCTGCCAGCTAACAGGTACGGTTTCCGTACCGATAAAGCCGAACAACTGGGCAAAGAAGCACCAGATCTCAAAAGCAGGATCAAGCGCATCTTCAATAAGAGACTGCTGCTGCTCCATGTACCCACGCCGTTCTTTAGAAATGGCTTGGCGCACGCTGGAGTAAGAAGCGGCTGTAAAGTCGTTGGTGAATGTTTCGTAGGACTGGCCAACACCGGTAGAAGTAGCCTGCATATTGTTGCGGCTGTAATCGCTGTAGGTGTTGCTAGGGCGCGGGTTGGATATGGTTTGAATATCCTTCCCCGCAGGAAGCTCGGTAATAGAACCGGGATTAATGAAAGCTTCAGTCGCAGGAATGCGCGATTGCGGGTTGCCAGTATCGGCACTGGCGCTGCCGTTAAGACCGTTACCGCCTTGATACTGGGTAGAAGTATCTTTCACGATAACGGAAAAAGCAGCAGCGAGACGCGCCGCAAGGCGTTCGAAGTTCTGGTACTGTTCAAAGTCACGCAGAATACAAACAACGCTGGCAAGACGCGGAATAGGGAGAGACTGCGAAGCGCGGTCAGGATCAGCAACAAGAATGCAGTACTTTGCATCCACTCGTTTAGATTTGTAGATGCTGCCACGCACAAGGCCGTGTGTGCTTCCCGGATGTTTTTCAAAAAGCCAATAAGCGACTACAAAACCTTCGGAGTTGTATTCGATACCGTGCTTGATGAAGTTACCGTTATCCAGATCCGCATTCAGCATATGATCAAGGTGATCAACTTCCAGCAGCTCCAAGTTAAGTGGAACCACACCGCGTTCATGCAAAGTTTTAGACGGCGTAAAATGCCAGAAAATTCCGCCGTCCTGCCATATGTGGGTCACTGTCTGTTTGAGCTTGCGGCGTAACTTCACCTGCCTGCCCCAGCGGTTCCACTCATGTTCAATAGCGGTATTCTCTGCTTCTCGCTCTTCACCAAACTGGGCTTGTGGAAGTATCCCCTTGAATACAACATTGTTGCCCATCTCGCGCATGGCACCGGCAAGGTTAGGGTTGTTCCTAACCATCTGGCGGCACTCTGCGCGGGCGTTGCTCATGTCGCTTTTAATAAGTTCATCAGCAGACTTATTGTTGGGGCGCATTGTATGCAGCTTTTTCTTACGGGAACCAGCAGCATACAAATACTGCTGCTCCCGACTCGCACGGTACTGCATAGCGGCGTGTGGATTTTTAATCGCAAGCACGTAGCAAACGGCATCCGTAATGCCGTCATATATTGTAGAACGCTCAATGCCGTTCAGCGCTGCTACTTCACTCATACAAACGCCACCGGTGTTTGCGTAAAGGGAGCCTTGCCAGCGTTAAGTGCGTATTGCAGTTCTTCAATTTTTTTCTGCACAGCCCGCAGATCAGCACGGGTATAGGTGGTGCCGTCCACAGTATGCGACTGGTGTCCGCTCAAGATCGCCTTCTCACACGCAAAGTATAAAGCAAGACGCTCTTTAGTAGTGGCAGTGCTATCTGCTGTTGGTTGTAAATTAGACATGCTGCCCCCTGTGGATAAAAAAAACGGCTAATCAAACCGAAATGGTGTGATTAGCCGTAATAATTACATATTGGGGGAGTTGGGGGTGAGTAGGAAAGTCCTATTTATAGGATTTTCCTAAGTTTTGATTCGCAGTTGTTGAGAATATTCACTCAAAGTTTTGTGTTTGAACACCCAAGTGCAAAAAAGGGTGTACTGAATTTGTGCGTAAAAAGAATAATTCTAATATATTAGGGTATTAGTTTGTGAATTGCTTGTGGATTGGGCGTTTGTGCACTATTGCACACTTTATTGTTGGTTGCGTTCTCTGTATACAGAAAAAGTCAAGAAAAAAGCCGGGCTTCCGGCATAACCGTATAACCCAGCTTGTCTGAACGTACACAATGCGCACGTAGATGTAGTGCTCTAATGCTAGCGCATAATTATTGTACAGACAAGCTTTAGGAGTTGTTTGTACATGGGTAAAATTTTAAATAATTTTCTTTTAGGATTACTGACGGTTGCGGTCTGTATCCTCTTAGTTTGGGGCGCATCAAGGGCAAGCTCAACATTTGAGTTTAATGGGTCTGTTTCAGTTAAGGTTGGCAAACCGTAATTGTTGCTAATGTGATTAATGAACTGAGGGCTATCACACATAACATGTGATAGCCCTCAGTTTTTATATTGAAGAAGCCTTATAACAGGTTGGCAAGAAATTTCTAAGCTAGGTCGCTTAAAGCTCTTAGCCTGTGCGATGTCTTTTCGCCGCTGTATATTCAGTTTTTAGTGCTGAAAGATATTCGTTACGTTCCTTATCGTTTTCGGGAAGGGTAGTCTTCATTTTATGTAACGCATACTCAGAATATTTATTCATTGAAGATTTTTTAGAAGTTTTTGATTCCAAATGGAATTTAGCGTTACCCTTTATCTTAAGTTTCCAAATTAAGGCCTGAGCTTCATAGCCATTAATTCCTAATTCAGTTTTTAAGTTGCTCATAAAATAAGGATAGTCTCGATCTGGATTCATATTGGAGATGACGACAGTGTCAGCAGTCTCAATTTCTCCAATTACTCTTAAAACAGGAGCACCTTCTGTTTCATGAAAATTACCTTCTTTAATAAAGCCAACACTTGTCTTTAGCTCTTCAAGCAAGTTCCCTTGAATGATGAATCGACCTTTATCGGTTTCTACTTCCCCTTGAAGTAAATCCATCAACATTACATGTTGAGGGCCTATTTTAGCAATTTTTTCAATATGCTCCATCCATAAACGACGTTCCTTTTCTTTCATTTCGTCATGGATTTTCCTTAACTCAGGGTACGCAATTACTTTGCTCTGTCCGCGATACCTGAAATAGATTGCACCCTCTTTAAGATCACCTGCACTCTTCTTACATATGACAGGCTTTTCGCTTGCTTCCTCGACGCAAAGATATCCAAAATGTTTTGAGTTGCATTCAATAAGCCCTAGATCCCACTGCATAAGAGGACTAAAGTACTGTGCAAAATATGATGATAACTTTTCTATCTCTATTTTGTTGAATGTATCTACATTTATTCCGTTAGGAATTCGTGGTGAGTCTGAAATTCCAAAAACAATTACTCCTCCAGAGTTGTTTGCAAAAGAGGCAAGTGCTTTTAGATACTTTGCAATACTATGAAAACCGAAGTTTTCTTTCATTTCGAGTGTAGTGCTTTCTCTACCAATCAAATAACCTCGCGAATCTGTATTTGTTAGTAGACTGGTAACTTTTTCAAGAAATTTATTACGCACAACCTATCTCCAAGCTATGTAGTTATTAATGCAGACCTTTTGCTTTATGCTTAGAGCCGGAGTACGTCAAACTTATATTATAAAGGTAAATAGTTAAGACCCATCATCACACTGCACACTCCAAGAAAACCCCGACTGCCTTTACAGGCAATCGGGGTTTTTTCTTACATACAATTTATCAGATCAGAGATGCTACTGTCTGTCGTGGCAGTCTCCCTGCATAACTTCAGTGCGAAGCGAATCCAAAATAGTGAGAGAGCCGAACTGGTCTTCTAGTCCGTCACTTAATTTTTCCATTCTGTGGCCTGCGTCACGGCAAAGGGAGTAGAGCACATGTCCTGCAACAGAGGCATAGTCTTCTTCGCTTTTTTGCAGCAATTCTGCGTAAGCTTTTATTGGGGAGAGAATGTACTCAAGATGATCGAGTAAATCGGTAGGGAGATTTGAATTAGGCATGTTGCCTCCTATGTCTTTAGGTTGTTTCAAGAACCAAAAATAAAAATATCGGGAGCTTGAAACAACGCGACATAGTGCGCCCTGCAAACTTTTCCCATACGGGTATTGTATGGCTTGCAGACTCCCGACAAAATAGAGGCAAAATAAATTTGGATGCACTAATTCCACGGAACGTCGAAAAAAGGGCATAAAAAAGCCACTGCTGACGGGAGCGGTTGTCCGCTATGTCTGAGGTGTGTTTCAAGCACCGGTACCCATTAAGCATGTGATTGTGTGTGGTGTCAAGTAGAGGGTTTTGAATATTAGAAAATGAATTTACATGGTTAGATTGGGGGCGTAAGTGCGTACTCACTTTATTTTACATTGGAGGGGTTATGGAAATTGAAATCGATTATCTTGAGAGAATCTTAAAGAAATTTATTACTGCTAATTCAGCAAATCTTCGCCATTCGGAGTTCATTGAGGATGGCTTTTTTGCACTAGATGACGAAGAACAAGTCGAGAAAGCATGTACTCATATGCGGCAACTTGTTGATTTGAAATGCATCCAGACTGACTGTGACGGAGGTGGGTTTAGTAACATGTATGGTGGGAATGTCGTTGCAGACCTACATGCTATATTCAGAATAACTGCAACAGGTCGGGATTTTTATACAGGCCTTCAGAATAAGACAATAAGAGGGAAGGCTATCACTGCATTGAAAGAATATGGTGCTGTAGCAACATTGGAAGTAATAAAAATTGCTTTGCAAGTTGGGGCTACACAAATTTTCAAGAAGCCATAAGCTTAGTATCTTAATAGATAATAAAAGATTGCATAATAGTTTTGATGTGTCAGCTATAGAGAACTTAAGATAGGGTAAAGTAATGACGTGTGAAACAACGGATTCTAATGAACAAGGAATGCTTTTTTTTGATATATCACTTTCTTCATTTGTTACTTTAGTAGCCATAGCTTCAGGTACCATTTGTGCTTCCTGTTATATTTACGGAAACACTTTTCTCGCATCATTTGGTATTCAGGCATCAAACCATCTTGAATTACCTGACTACGTAAGTAATTTTTGCTGGCAATTGCTTTTGGCCATCAATGACAAAAATTGCAACGTTAGCGATTTCCTATTATGGCGGAGCAATTTACCGTTATCATAAAAATAACGCAGCAGATGTTCCTTCCACAGGAACTAACTCTATGCCTTTTATATGGAAACTTTTCTTTGTAGCTGCACTAACTCTTTCTATTTTAAGTATGATTTTTGCGAAACAGTTTGCAGGTAGCCTCTTTAATAGTGGATTGATTTTGTTACTGACTATTGTCCTTGGGCTTATGGTCGAAAAGCTATCAATGTATTTCAAAAATAGCATGCATGCATTCATTATAATCTTACTGTTAATATTATTTGGTGTGAACGCATACTTAGAAGCACTTAGTAGCCATAACCAAATCATAGAAAACAATGAGTTGGCGATGAACTTTACTTACATAAAGCAGAAATTACCTGTCTCAGAAGAGTTCATCCCGTTATCATCAAGTAACAATGAATTTATTTTGTACTCACCTCAAAAGAGGACTGTCACCGTAATGCCGAGGCGTTTAATCCAAAAAGTAAGCCCTGTGTAGAATTTTATTAGTATAACAAATGGTTAATAACTTGATTCTAATAAATGTTCCATTGAGAGGCGGCTTAAGCCGCCTCATCACACTGCACACTCTTAATATCCACCCCGATCTGTCGTAATAGGCAATCGGGGTTTTTGCATTTGTGGTAGCGAATGCGGATGCCGCCCTCAGATTTTTTGGTGGTATGAACCCGCGCACGTTTTCCGCAGCATGGGCAGATTGCCCCATGTGTTCCGTAATCAACGCCGGATTTTGCTT
>CALODB010000012.1:0-26088 GCA_942492085.1 uncultured Desulfovibrionaceae bacterium
TATTATTTCGGCTGAGACATATTTAGTTGTTGGTGATTTAACATTAAACCTTTTGACGCATCAGGCGTCGCGCGCTGGAAAGATTATTGAGCTTACTCCTAAAGAATTTGCTCTACTTCAACTCTTTATGCGGCGAAAAGGTGAGGTGCTTACACGTACCGTACTTGCTGAACAACTTTGGGGAATTAGTTTCGACTGCGACACCAACGTGGTTGATGTGGCTGTGAGCAGATTACGAATTAAAATTGATGCTGAAGCAACCCAAAAACTTATTCATACACAACGTGGAGTTGGTTATGTTCTCAAAGCAGAAGGATAAGTTTAGCGTACTGTCTACATGTTCGTTGCAGGCTCGTCTTGCCATATCATTTGCAATCATAACAACGATGATTGTCTGTGCGACATCTTTTCTGCTTTATTCTGGTCTCAAAGATCAGGTAAGAAATGAAGATAAGATGGAATTTATTGAAGCAACTTCCTTTATTCGTAAGGCCGTTAAAACTCTTTCTATTACAACCGACTCTGAAAGTTGGCAGCTCATTTGGGAATATGCTGTGAATGCTCATGGCCGACTGGGTGTTCGTGTCTTTTCCACAAATAAAGAGCTTTATCTCACCACACCTAACATAGATATTCCTCCAGATATGTTTTCCCAGTCAGAGCCACCTACGTATGGTGTTTGGACTGACCCCAAGTCCGATAACTGGAATATGAGAGTACATCGTTTCTGATAGAGACTGAACCGGAACACATCTGGCGAGTTGACGCTTCGTATGACTTGAGCCCAACCGGTAGTCTCTCCTCAGTGCTTATCGATGGAACTTGATGGTAAACTTCTGCTTGCTGGAATTTTACTTTCTGTTGTCATAAACTGGTTTGTTAGCGGATACGGCTTACGCCCTTTACGGCATGTGGCAATGGCTATGCAGGGGATTTCTTCGGGAGCATCTATCGGAGCGTATAGGTGACCAGCCGTGGCCTAAAGAGCTTGCAGGACTTGCTCAATCTTTTGATGCTATGCGCGAACGTCTGGAAAAGGCGTTTACAGTTCTTAGTCAATTTTCTGCTGATATTGCACATGAGATGCGTACGCCGGTAAGTAATATGCTGTCAGCTGCTCAAAGTGACTCTAATGAGATAGAGATGCTGCCGAGTACCAGCAGACACTCGAAACGATTGAACTTGAGGCAACACACCTTTCTAAGCTTGTTGAGAATATGCTTTTTCTGACTGGGACAGAACATATGCTTTCAGGCTTTGCATATTGAAGAATGTTTCCATTTACTGCGGAAGAATTTCAATTTCAGCAAAGACTGCTATTGAAGCTTTGGCAGAAGAGAAACAAGTTGAAATTAGATGGCGTGGTCAGGGCGTTATGATTGCCAATAAAGATTTATTACGACGCGCCCTACTTAATCTGGTAAGTAATGCCCTGAGATTTACACCTGCTGGTGGGCTTATTGAACTGATATCAGAGCAAGTTGATAGGGGTGTAAAATTTACGGTTATGCCCGATAGTGGAACAGGAATAGAACCCCAGCACCTTCCATATTTTTACTCGGTTTTATCGTTTTGATTCTGCCCGTGCTGCCGATCGTTCGAACACAAGGACTAGAACTTGCCTTCGTACAAATGATTATGACTGTCTGCATGGGGCAGTGTTTCTGTTGAGACTGAAGGTTGGAAAAGGGAACTACGTTTACTCTGTTGTTCCCAACAATAACAACACTGTAATGTTTCTGTTTGATTTTTGGGAGTACTTTTTTGTAGTTTGTTTCCATTGCATACGACCTTTTGCATGATCTTAATGTTAAGCATCGCCGTTGTTTTATTTAAAATGCTATAGAGAATCTCGATGAAAATAGCTCCCAAAGTTGTAACAGTCGTTATCTTTATTTGTCTCAGCGTTGGCGCTGTGCTGACAGTGTTTGCCAGCAATAATGATCATTGGCCTGCACTTAAAGGTAAAATAGTTTTGTTGATGCCAAACGTTCTGTTGTTACTATTAAAAATGTTCAGGGACAGCAGATGACGTTTCAGACTTCTGCCTACTTCTGAAATAAAAATAAAAAGTCATGGCTTGTTTAAATTGAACCGTGACGCAACCTTTAAATATCTTACCGTTGTGACAATGGATTACCGTAATCTATTATGATTCCAGGAAGTGAAAATAGCGAGGGATATAAAGATTTTTTTCGGACTGAAAGGCCGTGAGTGCTTCCCCTTTAATATTATTACTTATGATTCGGGCAAAATTAGCCTCAGTACCGATAGAAAGTGATGTTAAAAATCAAAAAAAGCCAGCAGTTTATCTGCTGGCTTTTTTATTTTTCAACTGGGAATAACAACTTTTGTAATCCACCAGTAAGCTCTTTGAAATGTACCAAAGAGTATCCTTCTTGAATATCGAAGCAATGTTCCAGCTACATGGGGTTGAAGAGACAAGCTATGTACACAACGTTAGCTATCTCTGTTTTCAACTCGATGGTAACACTTTATTCTTGTTGGATAACATAAATGAGTATGCAAAGAATTTGTACATTTTTTGAATCAAAACTGCGCCGTAAGTATGTTCCCTTATTTTTACTGGGGTTGTTGCTGCTACTTACCACTACAACATATCTGAATCAACTTGATCCTGACATAATGGAAGGGAGAAATTTCATAACAGCAAGTGAAATTGTCGAAACAGGAAATTGGCTTGTACCAAGACTTTTTGGGGAGTTGCGTATCGCCAAACCGCCACTTCCAACATGGATGACTTCAGCTGTAATGGTTTTGGCTGGCACTGACATAAACTTGTCTATAAATCGAATTCCGTCTGCCTTTGCCGGGCTATTTTTAGCGCTCACTTTTTGGGGTTTAACCAAGTCTATGACTGGTTCTTCACGTATCTCAACAATAAGTACAGCAGTGCTAGGAACCAGTTATCTATATATATTTATGGTGCGGAGAGGCACATGGGACATACATGCTATTGCCTACATGACTGCAATGATATGGGCACTAGACGTACTGTTAAAGTCTAAAGAATTTCGACCATGGCTCTGTTTATTGGCTGGAATATTGTTTGGGGTATCGTTTCTTAGTAAGGGGCCTGTGGCTTTTTATGCATTGTTACTGCCGTTTATATTTTCAGACGTAGTTGTTAATGGTGCTCAAAAAATGGCCAGTCATAGGAAGAAACATCTTTTTGTAACTGGGTGTGGAGTAGTAATTTCTGCGAGTTGGTATCTCGTTGTTACGATAATGCATCCAGAAGCGATGGTGGCGATGTTTTCTCAGGAGACAACAGCTTGGACAGGAAGGCATATTCGGGTTTGGTGGTACTACTTGCCTCAGGTTCCGGCGATGTTGGGGCTCTGGGCTATCCCTGCGGTTCTCGTTTGTATTCCAAAATTTGCTCGTCCGCGTTTGCAAGATTCTATTCCATACAACCAACTTTTACTTTGGACATTGGGAATTATTGTACTTCTTTCGATTATTCCCGAAAAGAAAGTACGTTACCTACTGCCGGTCATTATTCCATTGTCCATGCTTGTTGGCGGATATTTGGATTACTGTTTAACGCGTGGTTTTTCTTTTTCCGAGAGTCGAAGAGTACTTCAGCTTTATCTTGTATTGGGAGTAGTAATTATACTTGCGGCAATAGGGATTATTTGGGGCTCTGGTGAGATTAGGTCATTAGCTTTGATCAATGATCCTCATGAATTATTTATAGTGGGGTGCTATATTTTTCTGGCTGTAACATTATGTATGACCTATGTGTGTCGTAAGCCTACCCTACTTTTGGGATGTGTTTTTGGGTTGGTGGCTTTTGTTCTTATGACTACCCCACCGCATATCAAAACACTATTACCCAAGAGGGGAAGACTTCCCATTCAAGACGTGCGTAGCTTTGTCGGTAAGGGGGTGAAACTGTGTACACTTTTACATCGTTAAAGCTCCAAACCCAGTGGATTCTAGGTAAGCCTTCAACTCGGATTGTTCCGGATGATCTTAGATCATTCTCTTCTGGAGAATACGTGGTTGTTGCAGCCTATCCTACAGCTTTTCCAAAGAATATTATTGTCGAAAAGAATATCTAGCCCGATATCTTAAGCGTGACCCTCTGTTGTTATATCGAGTCACAGTGCAAAACTAAGGATTCTTATTTTAAAGGTTCTCACAATAGATTGTGAGAGCTTTTTTTATGAAGAGTGTTGAGAAATAGCATTTGGGCAAACATTGGATCGTTAGGCGTTTTAGTAAGGTTGAGACATTTATTCGGACAGTGCATGATCGTTGTTTTTGCTGATGCTCTGTGCTTTATGATGAATCATTGATAGCTTAAGGGAAGGAACTTTTGTTTTAGGTAAAGCCTTGGAGGCAACGAGAAGTAAGGCAAGCAGGCACAAGGCACAAATAATCCACAGCATAGCAGTATGGAAGAATGAGTCCTTGCGCATTAACGTTCTCTCTTTTTGTATACTTTTCGGTAAATTTGTTATGAATAAATGATGTTAGATCATTATTTATATCACGTACCATTGCTCAGTGGTAGTTTTACTTTTAAGTACGTTAGATGCTGTTAAGAGCTTTTTGGTTTCATATTCACTTGTTAAATGGGCTCTTAGTTAAAGGTCATTAGGATTTTTTGGTAGTAACCATCATGCTTGATAGCATCTGAAAGCAAAAGGTAGGGCGTAAATTGCATACACCCTACCTTTAATGCTCTAGCTAAGTTTTTTTATTACACGTATTTTTGTGAGATTTGGGTTTTTCAAGAAGCACATGCCCATTCGCAATATGAATCAGTATGGTATGCTCCACGACAACATTTTTACCGCATATTTTTACTTGCTAGTTTTTCTTTGAGCTGTGGATGTTAAAACGCCTTCATAGAACTCCTACACTCTGTTGAGAGTTAGTGTGATGCATTTATTTTTTCTTAATACCGGTACCTTTTGAACCACCGGGGCCAACGCCATAATCTTCATATACTCCTTCACTGGCGTTGCCGATTGAGAAGCTATCCGGGCGTTGACTTGGTGGGAACTCTTTGTATGTTTTTAGTTCTTCAAAGATGATCTCGTTGGCTTTGTAGAATACGAATAAATGATTGATATACCAATTCCAATATGTGTTTGAATCGTAATCTGCCCGTTCAAACGGGTCACGACGCAGGTTAAATATTTTAGGCAAGCGTAACCATATGAAGGGTTCCGCCCAGAGTGCTAACGTGTGTTTCCTTTGTTCACCGTAAATTACTTTCCAAGCAGTTGTGTATACTTCTTTAGACTCTTTTCCGATACTTGATTTGCCAACTTCAGCCATGCTGCCGGAACTGGTGTTGTAATCTGATTGGTCATAACGGATGGCTACAATTTGTGCATCGGCATTGAAGTAGATAAAACTTTTGCGTGGCGATTCGTCTGTTTTTCCTGCAAAATAGTCTGCCTGATTGAATCCATCTAAGTGAATTTTAAAATTCTTACCGTTTGCCCTATACCCTTTGAGAAGCTTTTCTTTAATGTCTGGATCACCAGCAGCAGCAAGTAGTGTTGGCATCCAGTCTAGCGAAGAAACAAGACCATTTAAAACTTTGCCGCCCTTCCAGTCTCCTTTTGGCCAGCGTACAAATGCCGGCACTCGGTAAGCGCCTTCCCAGTTAGTTTCTTTTTCTGAACGGTAGTATGTACTTGCTGCATCTGGCCATGCGTTGCCGTGAGGGCCATTGTCGGTTCCATAATAAACGATGGTGTTATCAGCGATGCCCTTCTCATCGAGGTAATCAAGCAACTTGCCAACATGCATGTCATGTTCCATCATAGCGTCATTGTAGAATCCCTGGCCTGAAATTCCGATTAGCGAATCTTTAACGTAAGTGTATAGATGCATCCGTGAGGCGTTCCACCAAACAAAGAATGGTTTTTGCTGCTACTGCTTTATCCATAAATTTGATTGCGTGAACGATGGTGTCATCATCAATGGTCTTCATGCGTTCGATGTTCAGTGGGCCTGTATCTGTAATCTTACCGTCGGAGAAAGTGTGCAACACACCACGTGGCCCATATCTTTTAAGGAATTCTGGTGAGCGTGGGTAGTCAGGGTTTTGAGGTTCTTGCATAGCGTTAAGGTGGTATAGGAATCCATAAAATTCATCGAAACCATGATTCGTCGGTAACTGCTCATCCCTGTCGCCTAAATGGTTTTTCCCAAACTGTCCTGTTGCATATCCCATGTTTTTTAACGCTTCAGCAATGGTCATGTCGTCTGCTTTCAGCCCATCCGGTGCGCCTGGTAGGCCAACCTTTGTGTTACCGGTTCGTAATCCGTTTTGTCCGGTAATAAAGGAGGAGCGTCCGGCTGTGCAGGATTGCTCTCCGTAATAATCTGTGAATGCGATTCCTTCATGAGCAATTCTGTCAATGTGTGGAGTCCGATATCCCATACCACCTCGGTTCCAGAAGCTGATATTGTATATCCCAATGTCGTCACCCCATATAACAAGGATATTTGGCTTTTCTGCTGCATATGAAGCTGAATTGCTTACAATTAAGAATATTGCCAAAAAACATAACACCCCAATTTGAAATGTTTTTTTTCTAACGCTGTGTTCTAGCATACGCACTCCTTATGCCGTTATTTACTGAGAATAATAGTAATGAGTTCTTGCTTTTCTTTTTCTGTTAATTGCACTTTGTTTAATAATTCGATGAGCTTGGCTTTGTCTTGAAGGGATGTGTTTGTGTTATTTTGGGGCTGGAGTTGTGGGCGTGTGTATGGGGTCTTTTGGCGCTGTGTGGCGTTATTTTCTGCTGGTAGATGTGGCGGATGATTTTGCATGTAACCTTGGATGCGATTCATATTTTTGTGGACTGCGTCCATTGAGTGCTTAGACGTGTTGTTTGCAACTACGTTGAAGGCAAGGAGTAAGGGAAAATGAATGCGCAACAAAATATGAAAAATTTCATCGACGGGCTCGTTTGTTACAGTGTTTTATGAAAACGAAGTTGATGACAGATCATCTTATTCTATTCTTCTGCAAACAGTTTCCTAATGATATTTCATGTGCTTCATATGAAAAAAGCCCCCTTTCTTTGAAAGGAGGCCTTTTCTATTCTTGTTTTTTTAATCATTAAGGATGGTTGTTAATCTTTCTTTATCTTCTGTCGAGAGTTCTTCCGTTGAGAGAAGTTGCCTGATTTGCATTTTTATTTTCTGTTTTTGTTCTGTGCTTTCGGCAAGGTCATAAAGCAGTAAATAAGAGTCAGAATATGTAGGCCATTTTTTGATTGAAGAGAGCAATAACTTGTATGCGGCTTGTGTTTTTCCTGCTTCCTTCATGTAATATGCAAGGCTGAATGTTGTCACTGGATTTGGGTTAATTTCATATGCTTTTTGAGCGAACTCTATTGCATCTGACGGTGATCGGTGACTGATAATCGCTGCAAGATTCGATGCTGCTTTTTCAAACTCTGGGTTGTGTTGCAGGACAGTTCGTAGATGTTTTTCTGCTATATCATATTGTCCCTTTTCAGCTTCAAGTAACCCCAGATTATAGAGGATTGCCAAATTTTCAGGAGCAAGCGTGTAGGCATTGGTAAGTAACGTACTTGCTTCTTCTAAATTGCCTAGATTTCCATGGAGCAATGCGCAGTTAACCATAGGTGCTATTGCAGTAGGAGCGAGTTCATTTGACTTGGAATATGCTTGAATGGCTTTTTGGTACTGCTCTGTTTTTCGATAATAGTTTCCAAGATTGTAATGCGTAGTCCATACGTCGGGGCGTGCATGCAGGGCTGCTAAATATTCACTTGTAGCTTTTGAAATTTGATCTTTTAACACCCCTTCTGCTACAGCATAGGGTTTTCCCGCGAGTGAAGATGCCGCACGGATTCTAACCAATCGGACGTTGTCACCTGTGGCTGCTGCTAATACGGAGATTGCATCATGAGTGTTCCAATCTTCTAAAATGGTGCAAGCTGCAGCCCGTACGAGTGGCGAAGCGTGTGAGGCGGCTTTGGCAATTGTTTCCCATTTTTCCTGATACGGACAATTGCGAAGTAAACGGATTAAGGATGTAACAAATATTTCGTTTGAAGACGGATCGTTGATGTATGCAAGCATCTCTGGAAGTCTGTCCCATTTGTTTTCACGCGCAGCTTTTATTAATGAAGCACGGTGCAATATAGGAGTTTGATAATCACGAGCCCGCCATTTTTTGACATATGAATTCGCCCATTCTGCATCTTTTTCTGTGTGACAAACGTTACATGCATTGGGTGAACCGAATTGGATAGTTGCTGCCGGTGTTGGAGGCAGCATGGAATGGTCACTTCTGTACATTCGAGCAAATTCAGTCTTAACCATGTGACAGGAAATGCACTTACTTCCAGCGCTGTCCGGTTTATGCCTAGAGTGCTCTGCTGCATTTTGGATTTTTTCTTTGTGGCAGGGATAACACGCCTGGTTTGGCTCTTCAGCTTGCTTGAAGCGTCCACTTGATGTGTGGCAATGCATACATCCTAATTTGCCGGATGTTACACAGGGGCTTAAACTCCATGTGGTCAGCGTATAGTTTTCTCCAAGATCTCGACCATCTGGATACCAGTCGTCATCTTCGAGTGTGGTTAAGTCATAGTGGTCATAGAAAGATTCACCTGGAACAAAATTTTTGGAGATAGGGGTCATTTGTGCATGGCATGGTGCACATGAATCCGTGTTTTGTTGTACTGTAAACTTCCCCTTTCCTCCGAGTATCTTTAAATCCTTGGGAACAGTGCCCTTGGCTGCCGCTTCAGTACAGACCTTGACGTGCTCTGAAGAAGGCCCGTGGCATGTTTCGCAGTTAATGCCTGCTTCTTTCCATTCTGTGTCATAGGAGTCTGTTGCTTCGGTATAATTAATGGAAGTCTGGCTTACATGGCATCCATAACAGGAGGTATTAAAAGTATATGCTTGGTCTCGCCATGACACAGGGGTCTCTGTCAAATGCCTAACTCCACTGGCAGACACGTCAAACCATTCCTTTGTCCTCACGTCATAGGCAATAGGGAGCGTTTGCAGTCTACCCCGCTCCATTCTTGTTAAAAAATAGTACACATACTTTCCGCCGAGTGCATAGCTGATAGGATATGATACAGAGCCTTGAGAAGACTTTTCTTCTATTAGCCCCGCTCCGTTATTATTTTTGTAGAGAAAGGTGGCATCACCTACTGAAATTGCTTTTGATTGTGGGGAAAGCTGTTTTTTAGCGAACGATTCTGTGAATGGTTGAAGCGCAGTTCCATGACGTGACGTTGCCCATAGATCATAAAAACGTGCGTGGCAGTCTTTACAGCTTTTTGAACCAATAAATTGTCCATTATCAGCTAAAAGAAGATGTGGAGTCACCACCAGAAATATGCAGGTAACTGCTATTCTACAAAGCATTTTTTTGTGGTGTGATAGCTTGCTTTCCATATCCATCCCAGCTCCTTTTGCTCATTCAAAACAACGATTACTTTATTTCAGTGAAACTTTTACCATAGTTTAAGCAAGTTAAGAACATTATAATTGGTATAGTTGGCATTAAGTCTGTGTGTTTTCTTTTTGTGCTTTGGTTTCTGCTGTTGAGTTGTGAAGGATAGATGAAACGCTAAATATAATCGTTCTGCAATGTATAACGTATTAAAAATATTTTATTATATTGAAAATTATCTTGCTGATGAAATATTTTGAAGGCGGTTCTATGCGGGAAAAGAAATGTATTTGGATTTTTATACAAAGGCGCTGCGAGTGGTCTCTTGTATTCATGTGGATTCTACTTTTGTTATTCTGCACTCCAAACTCTGCCGAAGCTGGTGGAGTGTGGCTTTACGAAATAGGTACGCCAGATTTAGGCGTTGCTGCTGCTGGTCGTGATGCAACGGCACTGGATGCCTCTGTAGCGATCACTAACCCTGCTGCTATGACAAACCTCGACCGTCCACAGTTAATGGCCGGACTTCAGGCTTTGTTTATTGATACTCAATTTTCCACTCAGGAAAGTGGCTTTGGCGGTGGTGACGGCGGTAACGCTGGTGGGGTAATGCCTGCAGCAAGCTTTAGCTATGCGGATAAATTGAACGACTCTGTGTGGCTGGGGATAGGTATGGGGTCATATTTTGGGTTAGGACTAAATTACGACGATGACTGGAGTGGTAGGTATTACGTAAAAGAGGCTTCCCTTTTAACAGCTGGTGCAACAGTGAGTATGGGAACTGAGGTTACCGATTCTTTTGCTGTGGGGTTAGGAGTAAATGTTCTTGTTGCGAAGCTTTTCATGAAGACCGCTGTAAATAACCTGCCGCTAGAAAGTGCTGTCACTGATGGCGAATTAAAAGCTGATTCTACCACCACAGGCGTTGGTGGTAATATTGGCCTTTTTTATAAGATAACCCCAAAAGTAAGGGCTGGCTTAACGTATCGAAGCCCTATTCGATTAAAGTTTGATGATGCCATATCATTTTCCGGTCTTGGCTCTATCCTTGAGCAAGAACTTGCGAATAGCGGGTTGCTTGGGAAGGACCTTGATATAACGTTTACAGTTCCTCAGGCTATTTCTTTTAGTCTGCATTATGACTTCACGCCACGTTGGGCAGTCATGGGGAGTGTAAGTTGGCAGAACTGGAAAGAGTTTGGCGTGCTTGAAACTTCAATTGATGACACCAATGTTTCTGATGCAACTATTGACCTGAGTTACACTGATACATGGCATTTTGCGTTAGGCTTTCGAGGGCGCATTGCAGAACAATGGATATGGTCAATTGGCGCAGCATATGACACTTCTCCGTGTTCGGAGAGTAATAGATCCCCAATACTTCCATTGGATCGGCAAATCCGTGTAGCAACAGGTATTCAATATGAGGTGGATGAGGACATAACCTTGGGCGTCGCATATGAATATCTTGATGCCGGTAAAGCTAAGATTGACCGTGAAGGTGGCCCCTTAACGGGACCGCTGAAAGGTGAATATAACGTGAACCACATTCAATATGTTGCGCTTAACATGCAGTGGAAATTTTGATTGTCCATTTTTATAGTTTGATGAGGACAACTATTGCGAATGAAAAGCCTTACTTATTAGGAGCTGAGTTTAATCCACACGATCATCTTGTTATCTATCCAAGAATGGGCGGCGGCTAGAATGTTAATCCATGACTTTAACTTTTGTTTAAGAATGGCTAACGAGCAGTGAACATCGGCGCAATTCTTATTCATAAGTATTTTTTCACCTTCTAACATTTCAAATCAGTAATGTTCCAGTAATGCTTGAGCAAGCCCTACTACCCATTATGGCCTCCGTAGAACAAAACGGAGGTCTTTTTTTAGGAAAAGATTTGTCCTGTACAGCTCATAACTATTGGGAGCTGGCGTTAGTGTCTTAGCCGTTATGTTGCTTTATTATAAAGCAACATTGGCAAGCAAAACAGCGCAGTTAACCTTTCTACTTTTTCATTCAACAAGGACACACGGCGTTATTCTGTATGCCCTATGCAAGGAGAGAAAAATGAAAAGTCTTATTGCATCACACTTGAAATCTCAGATGCTTCCAATTGCTTTGCTCCGCTCAAATGAACGACCAGACGGAGCGTTACAGCCTAAACCGGGGAAGTATTGTTGTGTTATGTCGCTGGTTGCTCAAGTGATAGCACATGGAGCAACTGCTGTTTTTGATAGAGAGACATACGGATGCCCGGGAGCTGTTGCTGGCTTAGGAATGGGAACCGCGTACACCACGGCAATGGGTGGCGCAGATTCTTTTGAAGCATTCTTTTCTAAAGGCATTGAATCTGCACGTGATCCAGAAAAATATCAATCCATGATAGCTCAAGCTCCTGCCCATTTGCGTAGGAAGTTAACAATTGGGGAACGCTTTCATTCTTCACCGGAAAAGGCACGTAATTGGTTCAGTAACGAGTTACCGCTTTATGATTATGAAGAACGCTACAGAATCATAAAGCCGTTGGCTGAGGTTGAAGAGCATGAGCAGCCAGATTCCGTTATCTTTGTTGTTACTCCGCTTCAGCTTTCTGGCCTTATTACACTCACAGGCTCAATTCATTCTGGACTTCTCAGCATAATGGCACCGCAGGGGGCATCGTGTCAGATGATGGGGGCGTATGTTTTCCAACAGGCAGAGCAAGAGACTCCCTGCCCTGTTTTAGGGTTTACAGATCTCGCAACGCGAAAGCACACTCGTAAGACTGTTCCTGAAGAGTATTTAACTTATGCAGTGCCTTGGAAGCTTTTTTTAGAACTTGAACAAGAAGCACGAGATGGAATTTTTGTTTCACCTCTTTGGCTTGATCTACAATAAGAGGCGTATGAAATTATATAAGAAAGACACACCGTTCACCCTCACCCGTGATGCCGTAAGGTTGTTTTTTGCGCTCAACTTCTATTTGCTGGCGAAAACGTTGGGTATAGAATTTGAGTTTGAAAGTGAATACGTGGTGCTAGGGTCTATTTTGATACTTGGTCCTTTGTTTTGTGGCTGGTTCTGTCCTTTTGGTGCTAGTTCCTATTTTATGACTCGCATCGGTAATTTTCTATTTCCGAAACTTCAATTTACGATTCCTCAACCTTTTGACAGTTGGCTTCGGAATATAAAGTACCTGATGCTTGCAGGCTTCCTTTACTTATTTATTTCTCAAGGTGTGAACTATTTTGCTGAGCATATGGATATGTATAAGGCAAACGCTTTTTCGTGGAATTATATCCAGCTAAAGCACTGGGCTGTTTTATTCATCCCTCTTTTTATTCCTGGTTTTTTCTGCAAATATATGTGCTTTCAAAAAGCAGGTTACAATATAATTAATCGATTATTTACCATTACGAAAATAAGACGGAATACGGATACGTGCATTGGATGTAAGAAATGCGATCGTGTTTGCCCAATGGAGATAAAGCTCTCCGAGCACGATGTTGTTAGTGGTGAGGATTGTCTTGGTTGCTACAATTGTTTGGATAAAGGCACTTGCCCTGAAAAGATTCACGCATTATCCCTCGTTATGTTTGGAAGGGAAATTAATCATGTGTACTTTTCCATTGCTGCAATCAGCCTCTACTTGGTAGCAACGTATTTGGTACTTTTTGTCTTTCAATGGTAAAAGGAGGGCACACGGGTAATCCCTACCCCGTGTGCCCTTTTATGTAATACAAGGAGAGTTGAGTGCGCGTTTTATTGGTAGAAGATGATCACACCATCGCTAAGTATATAGTTAAAGGGCTTCAAGAGGCCGGTTTTTGTGTTGAGCATGCGGCATCCGGTACAGACGGGCTACATTTCGCGCTTGATGCAACATTTGATGTTGCTATCTTTGACCTAATGCTTCCCGAAGTAGACGGGTTAACAATAATTTCCGAAATGCGGGGCAAGGGAATATCTACACCTGTTTTAATTTTGAGTGCGCGTCAAAGCGTGAGCGACAAAATATCCGGTCTTCAAACAGGTGCTGATGACTATCTTACCAAGCCATTTTCTTTTGCTGAATTGCAAGCTCGAGTTCAGGCGCTTATTCGTCGGTCATCAACCACTCCTGCAAGTTCTGTTATGGAAGTTGGAGCATTACGGCTTGATCGGTTTACGCGGGAAGTTAAGCATTCTGACCAACAAATCATATTACAGGCGCGTGAATACGCTCTGCTCGCGTATCTAATGTCAAACGTAGGTCGCGTTGTAACGAAGACTATGATCCTTGATCAAATATGGGAATATAGCTTTGATCCTCAAACGAATGTGGTTGAGGTACTTATCCACAGGCTGCGCAGCAAGGTTGATAAGCCATTCGGAACAAGTTTGATCCGAACGATTCGTGGGGTTGGGTATGTTCTCAGTGCTCCGGAAAATTAAAATCTCGCTATTATCTTTTAAGGTAATGGTGGGATATTTTATTCTTTTTTTTATTAGTACAATTGTACTTTTTTGTTTCAGCATTTTTTTGCTTGATACTGGTATCAGTAAAATGGAGCGTGAACGAATAAGTACAAAAGTTGACTCGTACGTTGATGTTGCAGATGAGAACGGCGTTGCCGCTCTTGCCTCTGAGTTGCGTAGGCAACATGGGTATAACAAAGCAAACGACATTTTTGCCCATTTAGCCGATGCAAACGGTGTGACTATCTGGCTCACTGTTCCCAAACAGCTCGATGACCTTCCTTCCATTTACTTTTTGCCGCCTGAGGCAATCAATCTTGAAGGTTGGCAGTTCTATGACCTCCCTATTCAAAACGACCTAGATGTTTTTTCACATCGTTTTAGCGATGGCACCAAACTTTTTGTTGGTAGGACAACAGAGCGTCAGGAGATGCTTGTAGAAAATCTACGAGACATCTTTTTCTTTATTGTATTAGGTATCATTCTTTTTGGCGCAGGAGGTGGTGCAGCCTTAGCATACCAAGTGTTACGACCGGTTCGTAATCTTACAAAGACAGTGAAAGAGGTCTCCAGAGGTGATATGGCTTGCCGTGTACCGGTTTCACAGACCAAGGGTGAATTGGATGAACTGGCAGAGCTGGTAAACAGCATGCTTCAACGCATTGAAACCCTTGTTATCGCTATGCGTGATGCTCTCGACAACTTGGGACATGATTTGCGGACCCCTCTTACCCGTATGAAGACCAAAATTGAACGTACTCTTATAGAAGAGACTTCATATGAAATGCAGCGCGATACTCTTATGGATTGTGCAGAAGAGATTGAGCGCATTAACAGCATTATCACCATGCTTATGGATATTGCCGAAGCGGAAACTGGTCAAATGCGTTTGAAGCGTGAAACATTTTCAGCTGGCGACTTGCTTAGAGACATTACAGAGTTTTACGAGATCATCGCCGAAGATCGTACCATTTCTTTAACGTTTGAACCTACGGACGTTATAGTTACAGTTGACCGTCATCGGATGGCGCAGGCGCTTGGTAACCTCGTTGATAACGCACTTAAATACACGCCGGAAAACGGGGCTGTTAGACTTGCAGCCTCTAGTGATTCACAGACTGTGACTTTAGCTGTTTCAGATACTGGGATTGGAGTACCGGAAGAGGAGCGCGAACGAATTTTTGATAAGCTTTATAGGCTAGACAAAAGTCGTTCTGAGAAGGGAATTGGACTTGGTTTAAGCCTTGTCCGCGCTGTTGTCACGGCGCATGAAGGGACTGTGACTGTGGGGGATACTCTGGATGGGGGTAGCGTCTTTTCTATTCATCTTCCAAAGTATAATTAATGATAGGCTCCGTATCTATTTTGACAATATTTCTTATTTGTCATCTTCATGCAAGCTGAAGACAATGTAAGCATCTCATAATGTATTCATAGCCAAGGACAACATTATGAGATTTTTTTTTAGACGTAGAAATGTTGTTGCAGGAGTCTGGACCGGGATTTGTGCAGCAATACTTTTCCTATTTCCTTTAGTATCGGATGCAGAAGACACCGATGGTTTTCATAATAACCAGTCGTATGTTTTAGTTATTGTTAAAAACCTGCAACAGCATGATGTTACTATTTCGGACGTCATATTTGCTGCTGAAGCAGCTGGTAAGGGTATAGCTATCGGCTTTACCCTTACTGATAACGAGATAGAAGTAACTCTTATCCGTAATGATGAAATTCTTCGGGTCGACTGCTCCCCTGTTACCGGAGAGGTCGTCACTGTTGGTACTCCGAAAATTATGCATAGTATTTTAGCCCGAATTAGCAACAGATATAGTTCGTTAAAAACGGCAAAAGTTAGTTTGCGAGAAGCAATAGCGATTGCGGAGAACTCAGAAAAAGGGTTCACATACAAGGCGGACGTTGAATTTTATGATAGTTGGGCAAACTATGAAATTCTGATGATAGTTAATAGCAAGTTAGTTCAAATAATTATCGATCCAGAAAATGGGCGTATAGTTGGAAGACGTAGAGGACGATTCGACGAGAATTAGAATCGTAAAAAAATCGAAGCTCCCCCCCTTTTTTGATGTATTCTCTTACTTTTTAATTACGCCCTTTTCTTTTTATAGTTTAGGATGTTGTCGTCAAATCAAGGACGTAACTTATGTTTCAAAAACGAAAATGCTGCAAAAGCATAATGATCATTTCTGCTGCAATTGTTTTGGTTTTAGTGTGTCTTACTCATTGGTTCGATTGGGATGACAAGGCATATTATCGTTGGATGAATTGGCATGCTTCTGAGGCACAAAAAGAAAACGCAATTTGGCTGCCAGATTATCGAGTTGAAGTGCAGGCATTTCAGATTCCAAATGTCGATAAAAATGTATCCGGAATTACCTATGATTACGACAACAATACATTGTGGATTATTACAAACCAACCTCAAGAGCTTATAGAACTGGATATGCATTTTACACCGGTGAGAAGGATTCTTTTAGAGAATTTTTCTGATACCGAAGCAGTTGCTTATATTGGTAACAGCACGTTCGTTATCGCTGATGAGAGAGACTTGTCCATTGTGGTTGCACCGGTTAATGCTCAGACGAAAATACTGAATCGTAAGAAGCTGCGTTTTATCACACTCAAGCAAGGTGGTTCAGATAATAATGGGCTTGAAGGACTTGCTTTTAATACAAAAACAAAAGTGATTTATGCAGTTCAGGAACGGAATCCATTAAAGCTAATTTCTGTATCAGGGTTGGTTGATGGAATACAAGGCATAGCTATTGGTGAGCCGGCGCATATTGATATTAACGATTTTAATCTTGATGACTTGTCTGGTTTGCATATAGATCCCAAAACTGGCCACCTTCTTTTATTAAGCGATGAAGCAAAATTGCTTGTTGAAGTTGACAACACTGGTCATGCGATTAGCTACTTGGACTTGGAAGCAGGTTTTAATGGCTTGCTAGAAGATGTTCCACAGGCAGAAGGCGTTACGCTTGATCAACAAGGCAATCTATATATAGTCAGCGAACCTAACTTAATTTATCTGTTTACTAAGTTCGTTCCATAAAAAATATTGCTTCATAATATTGAAGCGCGACTACACCTAAAAGCTGCCCAGTCTCATAGTCTATGAGACTGGGCAGCTTTTTATGTATTTCCGTATTTATTTGAAATTAAGAGACTATGATCAAGAATGTCTTCGAAGCTATGGGCGGTTCGCACCGTGTGTATGTCTTTTAATTTAAAATGTCTTTGTCATACTTTTGTGGAGTACGTCAGAGGCATTTTTTTGATTATTTGGTGAGCTGCAAAGTAGTGAGGCTGATTGCACATTTTAAACTGTATATAGGGCAACCCAGCAAAAATTATACATAAATATAACACGATGGATAGTAACAAAATGCTGGACACCTATGCTCTCTACTTGATGAAAACAGAGAGTTTCTTCTCATCGTCAGGTAGTTATCTGTTGGCTGTTCACTTTGTTTCAGGTTAAGATTTACCATGAAGCATCATCATTGCTGATTGATCTTTTTACATGAACCAATTACGAATGCCACTTTTCGACTAATGTAATCAGAACTTGGCGTAACTATGAAGAAAAGAACTGCTCCCCTGCTTAAGCGGTTCTTCATAGCCCAGCCTTTACTTTTGTACTAAGAGGCTACAATGAACTGGAAATTTTTCGTTGCAACGAGAACGCGTAAGATCACGACTATTACTATAGGAACTCTGTTTTCACTTTTCCTGTTGTATGTCCTTGTGGGTTTTCTTGTTATTGCGCCTGTCGCAAAATGGCAGTTAGAAGAACAGCTCCCACCGTTGATACAACGTAAGGTTACTATTGAGAAAGTACGTCTGAACCCTCTTACATTACGCGTAGTATTCGATAAGATCGCTATTGAAAAGAAAGATGGCAATGGTAACTTATTTTCTGATCCTGCTACAAACTTGTGGACACAGAGTTAAGCCATTTCACCGCAGGTTCAGTAATCCAGCACAATCTTATTGTAATATAAATCATATACTATCTTTATAACCTCGCTTTCTGCTCTTCCCAAACCGCCTACCCCGTAACTTTTCAGCAAACTTCCGCGCTTCCACATCCCGACTAGCAACAATCTCTTTTCGATTATCCCGAACCACCCCACCATCTTTGAGCTTGTAAGTAATATTCCCCTCATTATCGACAGTGTAGGTCATACCTTCCAGCAACTTCACCACAGGGAGCTCTTTATAGGCAGTCTTCTCTTTCTTCTTTGATGACTGAAGTACGGCCAGCGCTACCGTGTTACCAGCTTCGGCTTTCTGGCGGAGAAACTCGTTCCAGTTGCCGTAGGGAACTTCTTCTTTGATCTTTTTGCGCTGCTCAGTGAACTTATTTTGCACCTGTTCTTCCTGGCGCAACTGCTCGGCCTTGGCAGCGTTAATGAGGTAGCGCGTTTCTTTCCGGCCCAGCCGACTATCGAGCTGGTACTTCTTCATTTTTATTTTCCATTTCAAACGCAGCTCATGCATTTCTTTCTGACGCTGTTCCTTCTGCTCTTCAAATAAGGCTTTGCGCTTATCAATTCCCGCTCTGTATTCCTTTATCAACTTGCCGCGCTCCGGATGCTGATGAAGTGGATCACGATGATACTGACGCTTCGGTTTCACAAAACTTCCATATGGAAGTGGTGCCAGTTTGCCCAAAAGAGTTTCGAGCTTTTGCCGAGAATACTCACGGCCCAAGTCACTCACCTTTGCATGATGCTCGCTTTTCTTTCCCTTCACTTTCGTGATATCAGCAAATACGGTTCCGCGGCCACGTAGCTTTACAGTTACATTCAATTCTGACTGCAATTTCATCTGAAACTCTGCCCAAGTGTCAGACTTCGCGCGCGCATCATCGATGATCTCTTTATGGCGTTGCAAATACCCGATGAAGCTTTCTTCACCGGTGTAAGCTTCCATTGCCTCAGCTCGATCGTTTTTTGTTTCCTGCGCTGCCGGCTGAAAAGTATCTTTAGTCGGATAAAATTTCTCTTTAGGCTTGAATACACCAAGCCGCTGAATCAGCTCCTCCTTATTCAGTGAGCTATGTATCTCTTGTCCCGTGATGCGGCACCCTTTCACTTCAGTTTCCATCGGCGTAATCTGTACGTCATCTTTGCAAGAGATCTGAAGCCCACAACTCGCCATGACAGCATGAACATCTTCCCATGTTCGCGCTGCCTTTACAGCCGGCAGAAAATCGTTCTTCTTGTCCGAGAGGTAATGAACGAATTCTCTGCGCTGTGTTCTTCCAGGGTCGATCGCCACGCCGTACTCTTTTTCCAATTGCCGGCATAAATCGTCACGCTTCCAGTAGTCACGATATGGCTCCAGACGTGTTTTTTTCTCCGGATGAATCATGTTGTAGGCAACATGCATATGAGGATTCGCTGTATTAATATGTACACCGCAATGGCGCTGGTATTCCGTGAATCCAAGCGTTTCAGCAAAACGCTCTTCGATATTTTTATAGTCCTGCAGAGTAAGTTTTGATTCATCCTCCGGCCGGAACGACACCACCAGATGGTACGTCTTTTCTCTCTTCGTACGTTCGTTGCAGCCTTGTGTCGCTAAAACCTCCGATATGCCTAAGTCGTAATCATCACCGGCCATACAGCCAGCGCTCCACGAAGCAAGGCACTTCTCCCCCTTCTTTGAAGCATCTGCAATGTAGTTGGCCAAGCGTGCATAATTGTCGTTTTCCGGCTTTGGCGAAGATTGTTTGGTAGAAATCATTTTGCAGCACCGCCAGAGTTTCGATTCAACACTGCCTTCTCAGTTCTGCGGATGAGCTGGCGCATCTCTTCCTGTCTATCTTCGATCTGATGCAGCAGTTCACGAATTTCTCTATGGCTAGCAACCTTTCGTGCTTCTGCGGTCAACGCAAATTTCAACAGACCACCCAAACGCCCAAGATCAGCATTAACCTTCAGCAGACTGAGGAATGCCTCTTTGTCTACCTTGGTGTTTACTTCCTGCCCAAGTGCAACGCGGCGTACCAGTTCAGAAACGGAAAGGCCGCATTGTTTTGCCAGGGAAACAATGCGGTCAGATTCAAACTCCGTAACATATGACTTCAAACAGACCTTACGGACTTTCTGAGGCTTTTTTTGATTCATGGCAACGAATGTCCTAACAAGCTTCTTTAAGCGCAAGAGCGGCGTTAATGCGCCCCCAAACAACTAGCAGGAGTTTCAGGCAGTGCTGATTTGCAACTCCGTCCAAAGTAGAAACACCGGTGAGCTGCTCAAACTCCTGCATGACATTTTCATACGGCTGATTAGCAGCATGATATGCCCACAAGTCCAATGCACCACGCACAGTTGCTGTTGTGACAGACGCACTCTTTTCTTCTGCCTCTCTTTCAGCTTCATGCTCTGCAGGACGATTAATCGCCTCCTGCACGTACTCCATGGCAATACCATATGACTCCAACCCTAAATCTTCTATACGAGCCAAAGCAAAGTACGCACACAATTCAGCCTCTACTTCATCGTATGCTTTGCACTCAACGGCAGAATAGATTTTCAATGCACCACGCAAGGCAAGCATACGCTTTGCATCAATTCGACGTTTAAGAAAACGTGGTTTGGTATCATTGATGGGTTGAACCGGCGCTAATCTTGGCTGACACGTGAGAAAATTCTTCATCACATGCATCATCAGTTGCTGTGCCTTCTTTCCAAAATATTCATGCATGAGCAGACTGAAACCGCCCTGCGTCATAGCGATAATAGATATGCGCTGTCGGCCGCCGAGGACTTCTTCGCCGTGCAGAAAGTTAGCGTGATACACATCATGAGGAAGATTCATGGCAGCGATCTGTGCCAGCACAGCGTTATGATCTTTCTGAAGTGCTTTTGCGACCGTTAAGGAAGTAATGACATCTAGCTCTGCATACTGGCTCAGCAAGGAGCAATCATCATCAGAGGTTACGCTATGTGCGGCTTGGCGGTTGAAGTATGCATCTTCCAATTTTTCGAATACATCCCACGCGGCGTCTGTTTCCAGCATCTTTGCATGACGAGCTGCTCCGCGTTCTGTCCAGAGCATGAGCACCGGTGTTCGAGTAGGGATTTCGACTTGCCCTCTTTTAGAAGGTAAGTTCTTTAACTCTTTGAGCTCTTCATTCTCTAATTTGAAATAATGTTTTCCTTCGACAAAACGGTGCTCATTCCTTTTAAAGTTTTGCTGAATGTGCTTCACAGAACTCCCATACAGCTGTGCCAATAGCTGGGACGGAACAACAGGAAAATACCTGTACATTAATGGTTCGCACGATTCGATATCAAACTCGGCTTCGTTGGAAACTGCGACTTGTTCAGTATTCATGTGTCTACTCCATCGGATGAAATTCAGGTTCAATTTGACTTTTTGCACCACGTTGAGCCGATAGGCGAATAAGCTCTTCCCCACCTTTATGGTGGCAGGCCGTAAACTAGCCCACTTGAAAAGTGGGACTAGTTTACCTGTCCTGCCTACGGACTCCGCAGAAGAATAAGCACACTAATCAAGTTAAATCGAGATATTTTATAACGTTCTCGATTCGGCTCGTTTCGGCTCGATTGTGCTCGATTCGAATTGATAACAATTGATAATGATCGCATAAAAACGACCGTAACTCATTGAAATTTATTTCGCTTACACGGTTGACCGCATGAACGATTGCATATATTTATCAATGTACGACACCGCTTCTTGTCCTTGCTGAGGAGCCAAATGTGAATAGCGCATTGTCATTTTGATATCGCTATGACCAAGAAGTCTGCTCACTACAGCAAGAGGAAAACCGCCTTGGACAAGCCAAGACGCAAAGGTGTGTCGGAGAGTATGAAAAACAACGCGCTGGCGACGATCGACAATACCGTTGTTTAATTTGCAGGCTTTGACCGCACTGCGGTAAACTTTCCCTGCAAACTGGATTTTATTTCCATGAATAGTTGTGAAGAGATATGAACCGGTATTCCGTTTCATATAAGAGGAAGCGATTTCAAGCGCTGCGGTATTAAGAGGCACCACTCTGTTATCAGATTTAGTGTCCATTACCGCAATAGTCTTCGTCGCAATATTGATATGTTCAGGAAGTAAGTTGAAAATTTCACCGGAACGTAATCCGGTAGATAGTGCGAATAGACTGATGTCATGCCACAGCTCTGAACGTTTCTGAAGTTCAAGAAGCAAGAACGCAGCCTCCTCCATCGTGAGGAATCTAGTTCGATCATTTTGAACTTTGGGCATATCAAATGCTGGTAAGGGACCTGGATACATGTCCCATTCGATTGCTCTATGAAGGAGTCTTCGAAGAAGAGCCAGCACATGATGAACAGACTGAGGGCTGAGCTGCTTTGCTTCGATCTTAGCACGTAACCTGAGAACATCGACGCTTTTGATTACTGTCAATTCTTTGTCAGCAAGATAAGGCGCAAGATGCATTTGCCAGACTTGAAGGTCGGTTCTCGGCTTTTTCAAGGAAGGGAGTTTGAGTTCTTGGTACAGTGTCCAAGCATCTTTGACTGTGTGGCTCATGCTTTTTTATCCTTGTTTACAAGTTTTACTTGAAACAAGCGAAAGCAAGAACTATGTCTATTCAACTTATTGTTAACCATAAAAAAAAGTCCTTGTAGAACAAGGACTATTAAATAAGCGAAAATGGTGCGCCTGACAGGAGTCGAACCTGTGGCCTGCCGATCCCGGATGCACGGCGTGAGGCTGTAGTAAATGTTTTTAAATAACCATTCTCGACTCATAAACCTTCTCCCCACTCATAACCGGCAGGTAACAGGTTCAAATCCTGCTAGACCCACCAGAGAATGCAAGGACTTACGAAACATTTCGTAAGTCCTTTTTTCTTTTCTGCTACCCTATTGCTACCCAACCATACATTCTTCATAATTTTATTTCTAAATTTCCAAAAATGTCCCAGCAAATTGTTTTATCCTCCGATACTTTCCATTTTAGCGGAACAACTAGCCGCAAAAAAACAATTTTAATGGAGAACATTATGTCTAAAAAAAACAAAACACCAGATGCAGCTGCAGTCGCTAGAGTACAAAAATCAACGTGCAAAAAAACTGGTGGAACAACCCCACCAAACTCACATGCATCTCGCATGCAAAAAGCACATGACAAAAAGAAATAACTGATGAAAAAGGAGAGGCAACTACGCCTCTCCTTTTTCATGATATGTGTACCACTTTCGATATTGAGAAAGATATTCTATAGACTGTTCATCAGTCCAACCTATCTGTTTAAACTCAGTAAACAATTTTTGAAAGCAATATGCCGCTCTGTAGAGTAGAACAAAGTGCATTTCTTTACGCTCATCACCTATGGCTAATTTTAATTTTCTAAAATTATTGAAGTTAGGCTGACGCACTCCCTTTCTCCATGAGCGTACCGTTTCTCCAGAAATTGGATCTTTATCTGCCGTTCCGCAAAAAGAAATTCGATCAGCAAGTTCATTATCAGTCTCTACTTCTAGTACCTTTTTTACTACATTAACCCACAGCGTAATGGGTTGTTGTAACTTTCCTTGAAGTTGAACTGGCAACAATTTAGAAAACAACGAATTGTTTACTCCTAACACTTGATTTAAATCTTCTTCAAAAAAGGCAAACAGGTACAGAAATTCATTAAACATAGTTAAAACACTTGGCATAGGATCTTTTACCTTCTTTCCACGAACAATTCTCGTTACAGCATCATTGAACCCTTTTTCAATAATCCCTTCAGGAAAAGGAGGATGAGGAGTAGCCTTATCTTTCTTCTTGAGAACGATAGATAAAGTTTTCCAATAGATTTCGTGAACCATGATCAACTGACATATTGGTACTTCTGAAAACCCTGGAAGAACTTTATTGGCATTCTTTATTGAAGAGGTATGAATCCCCTCTGAAACTTTAATTTTTGGGATAAGTTTATATCCACAATCTTGCGAAGGAGGTTCAAACCAAGTTTGATTCTTCTGGCCCCATTTAAACAAATTTTCTTGCCAAGCTTTTTGGGTTTTCAATCGCGGTATAGTTTTCCCAGAAAAAAAATTATTAAAATTTTTTGGTGAATCTGGGGCATAAACTCTACAAAGATCACTTTCTGTAATCCCAAATATGGCAAGTAACTCTTTTGGCTGACATAACATGTAACCATTCGTAGCTATAAGCTATTTTGTTGTCAAATCCCCTATCATAATAACAAAATCACACCTTAGCAGGCACTTCCGGCACAATCACAACCTCAGGGAAGCCGCTTTGCTGTGGAATATCCCGCAATGCCTGCCGGTATGCCTGCCACTCTTGCTTCTGAGCATTGGTTAATGGAGCATCTGGTAGCACTGCCCAATCGGATAAACTAAGTAGCTTATCACGCATCGCGCGTTCCTCCTGTGCCGAAATCTCTATTGGCTTTTCGAGGGTTGCACCTTCCGGCAAGGCCGCTGGGTATACAAGAATGTGTTCTACCCCCTCGAGCCAGTAGGGGCAGTTCGCCGGACGCTTAACCCATAGTCCTTCAGAAGTTGCCACATAATCACCGTCCGGTCTTGCTTCGGACATCGAAACCCAACCCTCTGGACAAGTTCCACCGAACTGCTGCATTGAACCATTTATTTCCGCATAGATACTCATACTTTTAATCTCCAAACTTGAACACGAAGGCGTCCTCCGTCTTTGTTGCCACCTGTGGCACCATGCCCCCCTCCTATTCCTGAAGAAGTATACCCAGTATGGATTGACCCTGTTTGTACTATGATACCGGAACCCTGCACGTAACTAGCTTTGACGCCATAGCCTCCGCCAGAGTAAAACCAACCCATCTCAGCCCATACACCTTCCATGAGTGTCTCTACCATGGCAATAACAGGGGTATTAATACCAAAAGGGTTAGTAAGCACGTATCTTGTATTGACCGCAGGGGTTCCTTCCACTCCTCCAAGATTAACATCTTGTATTTCATTAGGAGCGCCCGTAGACGTGCCTTTGATGATACAGACATGGTCTAATGGGATGCCCTGCAACTCCTGCACATCCGTCTGCAACTGCGTAATGCTCGCAAGCATGACGGAAACTTCTGCCACGCTTGCAGGAGTAATGGTGTCGTAGGCCACTACGCAGTACAAGAGGTGCACGCGCTTTGTCTTTACATCGCTATCCCCATCCCTACCGTATACATCGTTAGAGAGGGAGGCTCTGAAATCAAAACCTGAAACGCTGCCCGCACCTGACGTCCCCGCAGTCGTGCGGCCACCTTTACCGACAAGCGCACCGCTACACGAGGCAGCTACACCGCTAACCCCTCGAAAACCATCAGTGATCTCGCCGTAGATCTCAGGTAGCGACGGGTCTTTAATATCCCCCGTCCCCGTTCCATCCGTACCGTTGACCGCAGGGACATCAGAAATGTCCGAAGCATAATGCGGCGTCCAGAAAGACACCCCATCATCGTCGATACCGTAGAAGCCCACCGAACCCTTTGCAGCTTTGATTGCATCGTATGTTGCTTTCGGAACCGCCATGCCCTCTGCTAGCACTTTATCCCACAGGTCAGGAAATCCGGCGATAGGCCACTGTGCTTTCACAAGGGCAAGCGTACCGGCTGGGGCTGTCTTCCAAAAACCATGAATGACTTGCCCAATGGGAAGAGGTTGCGCCCTATCTGCTTCAGCTTTTGCACGATCTGCTGCTGCATTTGCTGCTTGCTGCTTCTCTGTCATGTCCTGAAGCTTCTCTGCGCTTACTGTGTTGATCTCGCCAAGCTTTTGATTTGCTGTCTCCAAGGTTGTACCGGCAACAGTCACAGCGTTGTTGATGTCTGCGCGCGCCTTGTCGATTGAATCCAACATCTCGCCAGCGTTTGCGACATCATCCTTTGTCGTACCTTCCGGATAAGTTACAGCGCGCCCAGCCTGCTCTTCAAGCTGCTGAATCATCATCACGATACGATCAAGGGCCACGATTTAATGCACCTTCGGGGATAATCCCGTTCGCAGGAATTTGAAGCAGCTGGGTAAAATCCACCTTGCGGATCACGGTTACACGAGTCCCATTCTCAGGCGGAGTAACAAGCGTAACTTTACCCCCTGCCTCGTTACCGGCTCCGGTAACAGTGTAGTCCGTTCCCAATGCCTTCGTCGTTAGTTCAAACAAAACTACAAGGTCGTCTTGATCGTA
>CALODB010000013.1:0-557663 GCA_942492085.1 uncultured Desulfovibrionaceae bacterium
TTGACTACAGACTGCAATGTCGAACTACAACAGTAAAAGCTTCTAGTGATAATATGACATAATCACCTTAAGGAAAAGAAATTGACAGAACCATTCAACATTAAATGACATTTTTTATGAGAAAAATATTAATTTGCTAATTAATTTTAAAAAATCAGGAAGGCTGAGATGTTTTGAAATAACATTTTCATATAATTGAATATAATGTCAGCAAGGTAATCACTCCCCGATGTCGTTTGGATGGAACTAACTATGGGAGATTTACAGTGGGAGCTATGACGTGTGAAGTAGTGGATGCTGCAGAGAATAGTTTTCCGACTATGGTTGAAGGAAGAAGTTACATCCTTGAGCGTCTCGTTTTCAAGGCTCAAATAGGCAACCATTCGCTTTAAAAGTGCATTCTCAGCTTCCAGGTCACGCAACCGGCGAATGTCAGACGCTTCCATCCCGCCGTGTTTTGATTTCCATTTGTAGTACATGGCTTGGCTGGTCTTGTTTTACGATATATTGTAAGCGTCCAAAGCCCTACATCTTACAACGTCTTTTCTGTTATGTCATAACGCTCTCCACATTTAAGGAGAACATATATGACAAGAAAGCAGCGGTACTGGAAAAAGCATATTACAGCGTGGCAAGACAGCGGACTGTCACAGGCGGCGTATTGCCGAGATCATGGGCTTTCGATCAAAGTCTTCGGGTATCACAAACGAAAGCTTGCTTCTGTTTGTGAAGTGCAGGAGGTTATTCCGGTTCCGCATAGTGTGGTGCCTCTAATACCAAACGTGATTTGCAATAGACCCATAAAACTGTATGTGCGTGACAATCTTAGGCTCGATATCGAGCCCGGGTTCTGCCAGCAGACTCTGAAGCGTATCCTTAAGGTTGTCGGCGCCTGATGTTGCCAATCAATTCGAAAACACAGGTTTTCGTTGTGCTTGGCTCGACGGACATGCGTAAGGCTGTAAATGGATTGTCAATGCTGGTTGCTGATCACCTTGACCTTGATATCTTCACAGGCAATCTTTTTGTGTTCTGTAATCGAGCGCGGACAATCATCAAAATCCTCTATTGGGAACGCAACGGATTCTGTCTCTGGCAGAAACGTCTTGAAAAGGATCGTTTCGTATGGCCTGAACGAGCAGAAGAAGTCCTTGAATTTACTCAGCGTGAATTGCGCTGGCTACTGGACGGACTTAACCCGGAACAGCTGAAAGCACATCCTGACTTGCATTTTGAAAATTTGCTTTAAGTCTTGTTTTACGGGACGTTAATCAAAATTTTGTGTACACTCTATCACATGAATACATCTGTTTTGCCAAATGATCTAGAGGAGTTGAAGGAACTTGTTGCTTCGCTTGAAACACGTTTGGTAGAGCAAGATTCTTTCATCGAAGTACTTCAGGAACAGGTCCGTCTCCTTAAGGCCATGCCGTTTGCAAAATCCAGTGAACAGCAGACGAAGCCTGCAAAAAACGAAGACCAGTACTACCTGTTTAATGAAGCAGAGATGGTTGTATCCGAAGATATTGCTGAACCTGAAGAAGTTAAAATCCCATCGCACACCCGTACCAAACGAGGGCGCAAGCCGATTCCCGCGGATGTTCCGCGCGTTGAGGTAATCCACGACATTCCTGAAAAAGAAAAAATATGCCCATGTGGTTGCTCGTTGACAAAAATCGGCGAAGAGGTCAGCGAAAAGCTGGACATCATCCCACAAAAGATACAAGTCATCCGGCACATCAGACCCAAATATGCTTGCAAAGGCTGTGAAGGAACGGTTTCTGAAGGCCTGTCATCTACAGTGAAAATCGCCCCGATGCCGCCACAGCTTATCAAGCAAGGGATCGTGACACCGGGGCTGCTCGCATACATCCTCGTCAATAAATTTTGCGACGGACTTCCTTTCTACCGGCAGACAAACATGTTCGCTCGGCTGGGCATTGATATTTCACGCTCTACCATGTCGAACTGGGCGATGTTGGCGGCAAAAGTGTGTTCGCCGTTACAGGATGCGATGTGTTCGCGGCTCCATCAGAGTGACATCATTAATATGGATGAAACGACGGTGCAGGTACTTGGTGAGCAGGATCGAAAGAATACGTCAAAATCGTATATGTGGGTTTGCCGTGGTGGCAGCTCGGATGCGCCAGTAGTGCTGTTTCGCTATTCGCCCAGTCGTGCAGGTGAAGTGGCAACGCAGATGCTGGGTGACTTTAAAGGCTATCTGCAAGTTGACGGATATGCAGGCTATAACGCACTTGGTGCGCGTGACGATATCACGCGAGTGGGATGTCTCGCGCATGTACGCCGTAAGTTCATGGACGTTTTGAAGGCAGGCTCCAACAAGAAAAAAGGCGTTGCATCGCGTGCTGTTGCGCTGATTAAAAACATTTACAAACTTGAGTCTACCGCCCAAAAGAAAAAGCTTTCCTCAGATGCTATACAAGCGTTGCGTGAAGAAAAAGTGACTCTGTTATTCGCGAAACTAAAAGAGCTTTGCACCAATGCGGTTCTGCGCACGCCCCCGAAAAGCCTGCTCGGCATTGCCATCAGCTACGCAATGAAGCAACTTCCGTATGTTGAAAATTATTTGAAAAATTCCCGCCTCACTCCAGACAACAACACCGCAGAAAATGCTATCCGTCCTTTCGCCGTTGGCAGAAAGAACTGGCTTTTCTCCGGCTCGCCATCTGGTGCCCATGCAAGCGCCTTCCTCTACAGCCTTGTTGAATCTGCAAAGGCTGCCGATCTAAATCCATACGAATATTTACTGCATGTTTTCGAAAAGATGCCTAACGCTACAACACCTGATGATATCGAAAAGCTACTTCCTGTTCGGGGAATGCAGCTTACAACGGAATAGTTAACTGGCGGAAGGTGGGGCTGTTTGGACACTTACACTACAATCGAAGACGACGTCATTCTAGCAATGGATGGCTGTCCCCAGTTGAATATGAATACCGTAATGAACAATATGACCTTGTGGCTTAACTCTGTGTCCACTTTTCTGCTGTAGGATCAATTATCGACCTGTACTCAAGACAGGTTGTGGGCTGGTCAATGCGACCCCAGATGACTGTTGAACTGGTTCTAAATTCACTTCTGATGGCGCTGTGGAGAAGAAAGCCTAAGAGCAAGGTCTTAATTCATTCTGACCAAGGCAGTCAGTACACTAGCCACGACTGGTTCTCCTTTTTGAAGTCTCATAACTTGGTATGCAGCATGAGTAGGCGCGGAAACTGCAATGACAATGCTGTTGCAGAAAGCTTCTTTCAACTCCTTAAGTGTGAACGTATTAAGCGACGAATATACGAAAACAGAGAATCTGCTCGGCAGGACGTCTTCAACTATATTGAAATGTTCTACAACCCAGTCCGACGACATGGGCATAACGAAAATTTATCGCCAGTTGATTTTGAAAAAAGATTTGTTTGTAATGTCGGGAGGGTCTCATCAATTAGTGGCGATTCAATTTTTTAGTTGTCTTTAATGGTGACTTATTTTTATACGTAGATGGATAACGCGCAATGACTCTTAGATCATGTTGTTAACTCGGTGTTCTCGTAACAGTGTTACTCCTTCTGTTTTGTAGAGAAAAATAATTTGCTAAATTTGCTGAAGAAAAATGATAGTCACTTCTTTGTAGTTTTACGAGGGTCTGCTTACGCGCTTTTTGCAAAGATATTAATTATCGCATTTGGTTTTTTAAATAATATTCTTGTAGCAAGGTATTATGGCGCAGAACTTATTGGTATTTTGAGTATTGTCCAAACTTTACTCACACTTTTGTCCCTCTTGGCCTTGATTGGGTTTAATCAGTCGGTTTTAGCAACCATTCCAAAGGAAAGTCTTGAAAACAGGTACTTTCCGTTTCCTTTTATTGTTAAGGTTGCAATTTTTGTTATAACAACTTCTTCTGTGCTGTCGTGTCTTACTTATTTAGGGCTAGATGTTTTTGGGGGGCTTGGACAAAAGATTCAATTAGAGACAGCGCTACAGGTTGGGGCATTTTTTATTGTAATCTATGCGCTTCGTGCTTTGTTTTTAAGTTTTTTTAGAGCGATTGGAGCTGTTAAATTTTTTACAATACTTCAACTTGTAACTCCAGTTTCCAATTTTTGCATTTTACTCATCATAATTATTTATTCTTTTAATGGATTATGGGTTGTTTATGCACGTTTGATTTCTGCTGTTATTGCTTTTCTCACAGCTGTCCTGTTCTTTTTATATTTGTTTCGAAGTGTACGTCGCGAAGAAGAAAGCAGGTCTTCTTCAATAGACTTTTGTTCTCTTTTAAAGAAGTCACTCCCCTTATGTGGTGTTAGTTTGCTTGTATTTTCTACAAGTAAAATAAGTATCCTTATTTACAGTCTTTTTGCTACAGAAATAAGTGTTGGTTATTACAGCGTTGCAGTTAATACAGCGATTTTGATTAACGTGGCGTTAGGGTGTGTGAATAGTATGGTTGCGCCAAAATTTGCGGAATTGCATGCCCGTATGGATTATAGCTCTCTATTTTCTGTTGGGACTAAGACCACACGGTTAATTTGTATCGCAACAATACCGCTGACGGTAGTGCTGCTTCTTTTTGGGAGAATCCTTTTAGAAGTTATTTATGGTATGGACTTTAGCGTTGCTTATTTTCCAATGGCTATTTTGGCGATTGGGAATTGTTTGAACGCTATAGCCGGCCCAAATGATATTTTTTTACAAATGACCGGTGATCAAGGTCGGCTAAATAAAATGATGTGGATTGGCTTTGCTGCTTCTTTAATTTTCTACATGCCATTTATTTATTGGTGGGGAAGTGTTGGTGCTGCTTTAGCCGTGGTTGTAGGACAATGTATCTGGAATTATTTAGCACATTCATTTATTTTAAAGAAATACGAAAATAGTTTGATGTTGTTTTATTCGTCGAAATAAAATTATCCATAACAGTGCGTATAATAAGCTGTAAGATCTGAGAATTGATCTGTGGACAGCTTTGTATTATAAAATGGGGTTACTAGGTGGTTAAGATGCTCGGACGAAGTTTTCTTAACTGGCTTCCCGTTATTCTGATTTACTAATTTAATTTCCGTTACAATTTCTTGAATCAGATGAATGATAGTACGTTCGTTTGACGAGCATTACGAGTTCTTATGGGTGTGTTAGATCTTCGTAACAGGTTGTATATTTAGTGAGCCCAGCCTTTGTTTAGAAAGTTTGATTTAAGATAAGAACGTGCCTAAGTCATTTAATTATACGTTTGCATAGTGCGTAACTGAGGGGTGGTTATAATATAATGGTGGTCTATCTTCTTTTTTTATTGTTTCAGTGCGTTCTTTTTGTCCTGTTTTGGAGGCTTGTAAAAGGGAAGAAGTGCTTTTTTTTTCAGGCATTCTACTTTTTCTTTTGCTTACTTTTGGTTTTGCCTTTTTTTCTAATTTTTGCAGATTGTCAGGGGTTGATCAGCTTAACTTCAATAACAAGTATAGCTTTTCATGGAACAGCATCTCTCGCGCGAGGGACGGGTATACGACCCGTTTCAGTGTTATTGTTGTTTCAAGTATGCTTTTTAGTTGGTGGATACTGTGTTTATTCTATCTCGACTTCCCAGAATAAAATGGTACAGCAGGTTCCTTTAGATCGATATTTTGTTTTTGCTGCTCTGCTGGGTGCTATCGCATTAGGGTACATGCTTGCGCGAGCATATTTTGTGTCGGATTTCCCCTTAATTTCTTTTTTTACGGGAAAAGAAGGAGTTCCGTTACGTGATTTGGCGTTTAGATATGGGAGTAAAACAAATGAAATCCCATACTTTTTTAGACCTTCAATTACTTCTCTTTTTTACCGAGCAATGTTGCCACTGAGTGGCATGATGTTTTTCATTCTTGGTAAGCAGAATTATCGATCTAAACTAGCATACTCCCTCAGCGCTATTCTCTTTTTATTTAGTTTCGTTTTTTTACTTGGAACTATGAAGCGAACACCTATTTTATTTTTTGCAACATGGTGCTTTATTACGCTGTTACTTAGTAATTCCTCAGGGATGAAAAGAAAATTCTTTGTTTATTCCGGATTGACTGTGTTGTTTCTGTGTCTTTCAACCACTGCGTATAACACGTCTATCAATCTACTATTTGAAAGGCTTTTTCGAAGAATTTTTATTGTAGAAGGATTAAAAGAGTTTTTATGTATTGAGCACTATGGAATCACTTTTGACTACTTAGGGTTTGATATTCCTATGCGTTACATACATAAAATTCTTGGCGACGATGTCCTAACTTTCAGTCAACTTTGGAAAAAGCAGTTGGGTGGTACACGTGGATGGTCTTCCATTGGTATTATGGCAGAATTTTTTGCAAGTTTTGGATTTTTTGTAGCATCGCTTGCATATGTATTTTGGGGCGCTCTTTTAATGAAGTTGGATATAGTTAGTTCAGAGTATAGATCTAACGTTTTTTACTTACCTTTTTTATCTTGCCTAATTACAATTATCGCTTTCTCGTCAACAAAAGGTATTTTGTCACAGATGTTTACAGGAGGAGGAGGAGTCTTAATTATTTTAATTCTTTCTCTAGTTATAATAAGTAAACCGTGTACCAAATCCATAACTCATAGTGTGTATGTGGGGCAATAAGTCGAGATTGACTCTCTTTTCTTGTTGCCAATTAGAAAGTAAATTGTGGGTAGATTGAGCTGTTTCCTCACGTTAACGTTATATGGGTCTTTTTATTAAGACTTAGCAAGGAACTAGTGTTGTATTCATTTTATTGTTTGTTTCTTGGGATCGCGCTGCTTCCGTTGAAAAAAGTTCTTTTTTTACCTGTTATTGAATATAAAATTTTACTGGCAGATTTTTTTTTCCTTCTATCAGGTTGCATTGTCGTTTTTGAAACAGAGGCAAGGGAACGGATTTTACAATTGAGATCTTTTCTCGTTGTAGTTTTTTTATTTCTTCTCTGGGTGACGTTGAGTTCGTTTATCTCTATTGATTCTTTCTCTACAGCAGTATTCACTCAGTTGGAAATTTTAGCTTTATTTTATAATGTAGGATTGTTGTTATTAATTTTTACTGTTGCTAACTCACCTCAGAAGATTTTTCATGTTTTATTAGGATGGGTCGTAGCAATTCTAATAAGTAATCTTTTGGCTATTTATTCTTTGGTAAGCGTGCCTAGTTGGGGGTTTTCTTATGGAATCCTCATAGGGAGTTTTGTCGGAGCAAATCAGCCTCAGATTCTTTTATTGCCGTTATTCCCATTATTAATACTTGTTGGGAGCTTAAAGAATGTACCTTTTTCAATCCGGATAGCTTCAATCTTTTTATCCTGCAGTAGTGTCCTATTTGTGCTTATCTCTGGAAGCCGATCTGGCTTTTTTATGCTTGCCCTCGAGTGGGGCTGTTGCTTTTTTGTGTACTGGAGAGTGATTAAGCGACGTTTTTCTTATTCTTCAATTACTTTTTGGGGGCAGCAAGCAACTTATGCCCTGTTGCTACTTACTGTATTGTTGTTTGGTACAGAGTTGTCACAAACTTATGACCCCCTTGCTGGATTGAAGCGTGTTAATAGAACATTTGAGAGAGTTGTTTTTCACAACTATAATAAGCCAGTAAAGAAATTAACGGCAATTCATTATGATCGCCTTAGTAGTGGTCGAATTGGTATTGTTAAGGCTGGCTATTCATTATTTAAAGAAAATATTTTTACGGGTTATGGCCTTCAAAGAACACGACAGCTAAAAGGTGCTCATGAACATGAAATGCATTGTAGTTATTTGGTTTTGCTTTTTGAAACTGGTGTCATAGGTCTATTTCTTGGGACTTTGATTATGTGGATGGTGTTGAGGCGTGTCCTGCTCGCTTTAAAGAGTGACGTGAGTTCAGTTGAAACGCTCGTGTTGCAATCTTTACTTATTGGATTAGCTAGCTTAGCTCTTTACAATCTGTTTACAAATGGTTTGCGGCAGCGTGAGACATGGATACTTTTGGGAATGTTGCTATCACTAACATATGTTGGGAAAAGTGTTAGTGATCGACGTGATGATAATGTTCTTGGATGATAATGTTCTTGCAATCGGTTTGCTTTCGAGTTTTTTTATGTTCCTTTGTTTTTCAGGGTAGTTCCTTTATTTTTGGGTGAATTTTCTTGGGTAGAATTTTAGTTATATGAATAATGTTGAAGTAAAGAGATATACTGAAGTTACAGGTAGTTCTTGTGCGGGGAAGTCAACATGTTTTGAACACGTACAGAGCTATATAACAGGGGGGAAGATTTCTGGGAGCTTTTTCCCCTCTGTAGTTGTTCGTGGTGTGTTTTTTGTACTTGGTTTTTTCTACCTAATGATTCGTCCTGCAAAGTTGTTTTGGATTATTCGCCAGTGTAAAGTCATTCATACGTCTTCATTGCATAAAGTTAGCGCGATGAGGAATGCCGTTGAAAAATTAGGTTGTTATTTGTTGTTTCAAAACCGAGCTGTCCTTGTAGACGAAGGCATTTCCCATCTCCCCTTTGTGTTTCAACTTAAAGCAAATCAAATTTCTGATTTTCTCACAGTTTTCAGAAATGAGTTACAAAATATTAGTATCCTACTTGTGCCAGCGCCACCTGAAAAAGATTTGGTCGTTAGGCTGATCACCCGAGGGCATAAAAAGGTTACGTGTAAAGAGTCAGCAACGAGCTTTGCACGCCTAAATATTAAAGTTTCAGAAGAATATTTAAGAGCCCTGAAAAAACAAGAGAAGTTGGATGTTAGAGTTATATAGAGCCTGTTTTGAGCGTTTAGAATATGCGGATGTCTGTTATGCTTCATGGAAGAACAACCATGAACTCAATGGTGCGTTGCAGGGCAATAGTGACATAGATTTACTTGTAGCAAAGCAAGATCGTCGTAAATTCGAGCAGATTCTTTTAGATTATAATTTTGTTGAAGCAGAGAACCCGTGGCTCGTTTATCCAGAAATAAAACACTATTATGGGTTAGATCATTTTTCAGGAAAAATTTGTCACTTACATGTGTACTATGATCTTGTGACAGGAACGAGTCATGGAAAAGAATATTGCTTTAACTTTTGTGACGAAGCATTAGCGTCTCGTTTCGTCAACTCTTATGGAATTTATGAAGTTGGGATTGAAGAGCAGGCATTAATCTATGTATTACGTCATGTTGTGAAGAAAAGCTCTCTTTTAGGTGCTCTTTTGTATCAAAAGGAACGTTCCGACTACGATGCAGAGCGGCAGTATCTCATGAAAAATTACAACAAACAAAACTCAGTTTTTCGTTTTGGATGTAGTTCAGATCAGCTGTTTTCATTATCTACCAAGTTCTTATCAGATTTCTTTTTTTGTTGGAGAAAAAAAAGGGCATTGAAATGGTGTCTCAGAAGCTCATCGCTTTCTTTGTTAGTTGATGGAGGAAGACGATTTGGTTATCGAGTTGTGAATAGATTATTTCTTAAGCAAAAAAAGAAAGCACATGGGGTAGCTGTGGCGATCACAGGTATTGATGGAGCTGGAAAGTCAACTCTTTTAGCAAATCTTCATAATTTTTTCACAACTACCTTTAGGACTAAGCAATATCATTTTGGGCGTCCTACTTTTACTTTGCTTACATTTCCTATTCGAATTGCTTTACGGTTGCGCAATCTTAAAAGAATTAACAGCGGGTGCTCTCTTTCTGCTCAAGCTACTCCAAGTAAAATATCGATTGTATACGCACTACGATACCTTGTTTTAGCTTATGAACGTGCCGCTCTTATGCGCAAAATTCAGCAAGATGTAATGAAAGGAAATATTGTTCTTGTTGATCGTTGCCACTCTTTTGAAGTTGGAAGGATGGACTCACCTCGTGTTGCCCAAAAAGCATGTAACTCTTCCTTGGTTAATTTTTTTGGAGCTTGTGAGGCTGCGCTTTACAAAAATATGCCTAAAGTTGATTTGGCAATAGCACTTAGTGGTAGCTTAGAAACATTTATTTTGCGCAATCAACTACGTGATAAAATAGGCAAAGAAAGCGACGAAGAAATAGAGGCACGTTATTATCAGAATTGTAGTTTTGTTCCGGCAGCGCAAAATGTTTCTAAAGTTAGTGCTGAAATGTCATCTGAAGAGGTATGTGAGGCAGCCAAAAAGATTATTTGGAAATTTTTATAATGAAAAAAATTATGATTGTAGGAGGGGAAGATTTAAGTCTTCGCCTTCCTTACATGCAGCAATTAGTAAGTAATAATTTTTCTATTACCGCTGTTGGTAGTCAGGATGAAGAAGCATTTGTGGCATCAGGTATTCCATATATTAAATATGCATTAAATAGATGGGTTAATCCCTTGGATGATTTGAGAACGATTTTCCAATTGCGAAAAATTATTCTGCAAGTTCAGCCTGATATTGTTCACGGTTTTGATACAAAACCTGCACTTTATAGTCTTTGTGCGTCTATATTTTTACCAGTTAAGGCTGGACGAACAATAAACGGAACAGGACAAATTTTTTCAGAGTTATCGCTAAAGAATAGAATTTTACAGTATGTTTTTTGGTTGTTACAAACTATTTTTTCTTGGAAATCCGCATTTACTATTTTTCAAAATAGTCATGATAAAGCAATGTTTGAAGCTGTACCGACGATAAATAATTCTCAAAATTTTTTGATACAAGGTTCTGGTATTGATTGTAATTCCCTTCCAGTAAAGAAGGATTATAAATCTGATGTTAAACAAATAATTCTTGTTTCCAGAATATTAAAAAATAAGGGTGTTTATGAGTTTCTGCAGGCTGCTAGATCAATTAAAAAAAAATACAAGAATTGTCATTTTTTACTGATTGGCCCCTTAAGTACAGAAGGGAAATATGCTGTACCAATTGAAGATATAGAATCATATAGTGCAGATGTGGAGTATTTAGGGCAACGTTCTGATGTGAAAAACATAATGTTCGTAAGTGATCTGATGGTTCTTCCGACTTCATATAGGGAGGGGGTTCCACGTGTATTGCTGGAGGCTGGCGGGATAGGGTTACCATTGTTGACAACAGCCATGCCTGGTTGTTCAGACTTAGTAACTCATGGTGAAAACGGTTGGTTAGTCGCTCCTCAACGGGTTGATGAGTTGACTGAGAGTCTTGAATCGTTTCTAGCCACAAGTTCTGAAGAATTAAAGCGAATGGGACAAGTTAATGTGGACCTAGTTCGAGATAAATATTCGATGGAAGTAGTGTTGGCTAAAAGTATCGCTGTCTACTCATCTTTGTTTTAATTTATTGTTTTTTGTACTTTGTTTAGGCAGGGGACAAGGGGTGTTATGACTTTTATTCCATATTCTCGACCTGTTATTGATGAGCAAGAAATACAGGAAGTTGTTGATACATTGCGTTCAGGTTGGCTTACTACTGGGCCTAAGGTTGCTAAGTTTGAAAAAGATTTTGCAAAGGTTATAGGCTGTGAACATGCCCTTGCTGTAAACTCTGCCACCGCTGGTTTGCACTTAGCTTTGGAAGCGTTAGGCATCGGTGCTGGTGATAAGGTTATTACCACGGTCCATACTTTCACAGCCAGCGCAGAGGTTATACGTTATCTTGGTGGCGAACCTGTGTTTGCAGACATTAATCCTGATACTTTTTGTATCGACCCAGATCATGTCGAGCGCCTCTTGAAGAGCCATGATGATATTAAATGCATTATACCTGTTCATTATGGTGGACAGGCTGCTGATATGACAGCAATTATGGCACTTGCTAAAAAGTATAACGCACGTGTGTTAGAGGATGCAGCTCACGCTTTACCATGTACACACAAAGGACAACTCGTTGGTACTATTGGTGATGTAACGGTCTTTAGCTTTTACGCGAATAAAACTATTACCACCGGTGAAGGTGGTATGGTTGCGACGAACGATCCAGCGCTTGCTAGTCGTGTTAAGGTTATGCGACTTCATGGTATTAACCGCGATGCATTTGATCGTTTTACTAGTAAAACACCAGGTTGGTACTATGAAGTTGTCGCTCCAGGATATAAATATAACATGATGGATATTTGTGGTGCTCTGGGAATTCATCAGCTTCAAAAAGCATACGAATTTCAGAGTAAAAGAGCTCATATCGCAGCTTGTTATGCAGAAGCTTTTGCAGATCTGGCTGTGGAAGTTCCAACTGTTTTAAATTCTGAAGATTACCATGCATGGCATATTTATTCCCTACGTTTGAAGTTGGAAGAAATTACGATTTCGCGTGATCGTTTCATTGAAGAGCTGGCTAAGGAAGGGGTTGGTACTTCTGTCCATTACATCCCATTACATAGAATGCCTTATTGGCGTGACACATATCAATTGAAAGATGAACACTTTCCACACTCGACGGCTGTTTTTGAGCGTATTGTGAGCCTGCCAAACTTTGCTTCTATGACAGAAGATGAAATCGATTTTGTCATTCGTGCGGTGCGCAATGTTTTGGGTGCGTATAAAAAATGATGAAACGATTATTTGATATTCTGTTTTCGCTTGGAGGGCTTATTGCCCTGTCTCCAATTCTCTTTATAGTTTCAGTCATAATTAAGATGACTAGTCCGGGCCCTGTATTCTTTTGTCAGACTAGGGTTGGCATTAAAGGAATTCCGTTTAGTATTTATAAGTTCCGAACAATGATTCCCAAAGCAGAACAGCAAGGGTTAAAAATTACTGTGGGTTGTGATCCACGTATTACCCGTGTTGGTGCTTTTTTGCGCAAAACAAAGCTGGATGAGTTTCCACAGCTTTTAAATGTTTTTAAGGGAGACATGAGCATTGTTGGGCCGCGTCCTGAAGTGCAAGAGTTTGTAAATGAATATCCAGAGAGTGTGCGTGAAAAAATTCTTTCAGTGCGACCTGGAATCACAGATCTTGCTTCTATTGAATTATCTGATGAAGCTAGCTTGTTGGAAGGGAAGGTAGATCCACGGCAAGCTTATATTGATGAAATAATGCCTATAAAAGCAAAGTACTACCTGAGTTATGTGGCTAACAATTCCTTATGCAATGATCTTTCTATTATTTTGGCAACAATAAAGAAGGTTATTAAACAGGCCTTGGTCTAATCGCGTTGGTTACCTCTGCCTTTTCTCTATTGTTGCTTGAGATCTTTTGAATGACTCATTAAGCATGTATGTTGCATCCTCCTAGTATAGTAATTTATTATGCAACGGTTATGAATTAGCGAATTATTTGGTTGGCTCCACTTTAAGGACGAAAGTATATGTTACCCCAAGTTACTATTAAACTATTAGCGTTAACTCGATTTCAAAAAAAAGTTTTAATGCTGTTAATTGACTTAATGTTGATTCCTATTGCCCTGTGGGGCGCTATGGGGCTGCGGTTTGGTGAACTTTGGCCGTCTTCAATTGAAGATTTGTCTCTTGCAATTGGGTTGGTAACAATCGGGAGTTTAGTAATTTTTATTTGGTTGGGGCTATATCGAGCCGTAGTCCACTTTATGGGAATTAATGCAATTCGAACAATTCTACTCGGTGTAACTTGTTCAAGTTTTCTTTTATTATCAGTGGTCTTTGTGTTTAGAATTGAGACACTACCTCGGTCTGTACCTTTTATTTATGCGTTATTACTGTTTGTTTTAGTTGGTGGAAGCCGTTGGGCTGTGCGCAGCCTTTATCAACACTTACGTTTTAAACAGCATGCCAAAGAACCAGTGATTATTTATGGTGCAGGAGAGGCAGGAGTTCAGCTAGCGAAAAACTTAATAGCTGGTGAAGATTTTTTTCCGTGTGCATTTTTGGATGATAATAATGTGCTTCAAGGTTGCATTGTTCATGGGATTAAAGTCTATGGACTTGATAAACTGGCTCAAGCTATTGCGTTAACGGGAGCTTCCCGAGTATTGCTTGCTGCTCCAAGTTCGACTCAAGCTCAGCGCCGCGTAATGCTAGACAAGCTTGATGGATATCCTTTGCGTGTACAATCAATCCCACCGTTAGAGGCAATTGTTTCCGGTAAGGCGTTACTTGAACAGCTTGAAGATATTGACGTTGAAGATCTTTTAGGTCGTGACCCTGTTGCACCAAGGGAACAGCTTTTTTCTGCGTGTATTAAAGGAAAAAATGTTCTGGTTACAGGGGCTGGCGGGTCAATCGGGTCTGAGTTATGTCGTCAAATTCTTAGTGCAGAGCCGACCACACTGGTAATGTATGAACTTACCGAGCTTGCCCTGTATATAATTGATCAAGAACTTCGTGGGATTTTAAAAGAGCATAATTCCTGTAATATTAATATGGTACCTTTGCTGGGCTCTGTTTGTGATCGTGCAAGGCTCGATAAATTGTTTGTACAATATGAGATACAAACAGTGTACCATGCCGCAGCGTATAAGCATGTTCCTTTAGTGGAAGGCAATATTCTTCAGGGAATTAAGAACAATGTGTTTGGAACAAAAATATTAGCAGAAGCCGCTCAGGCTGCTAATGTTAAAAATTTTGTTTTGATTTCAACAGATAAAGCTGTCCGTCCAACAAATGTGATGGGGGCTACGAAACGTACTGCAGAGTTAATCCTACAGGCAATGGCAGCGAAAGAATCCAAGACAGTATTTTCCATGGTTAGGTTTGGAAATGTGTTGGGTTCATCAGGATCGGTTGTGCCATTATTTAAAAAGCAAATAGCAAGTGGCGGTCCTCTAACAGTTACTCATAAAGATATCACTCGGTATTTTATGACGATCCCTGAAGCTGCTCAGCTTGTTATTCAGGCTGGTGCGATGGGAGTTGGTGGTGACGTTTTTGTTCTAGATATGGGGAGCTCAGTAAAGATACTTGATATGGCTCGCAGGATGGTGTTGCTTTCGGGAAAGACTATTAAGGATGCTGAACATCCTAATGGTGATATTGAAATTTCTGTAGTTGGGTTGCGTCCTGGTGAAAAGCTATATGAAGAATTGCTGGTTGGTGAGGATGTTCAAAAAACTGAACATCCTAAGATAATGCAAGCACACGAGATCTTTCTTTCACTTGAAGTTTTAGAAGAAAAACTGTCAAAGTTTGAATTGCTTGAAGTTGAGAATGACTGTTTAGCCGCTCGAAACTTGCTCCAAGAAATTGTCAGTGGTTTCACTCCTAATTCCCCGATTGTTGATTCGCTGTATAACCCAACTAAGCAAGTTGCCTACTTTAGTGAAAGGTGTAAATCGGGTGTAAATTCCCCTGATTATCATGTCGCTAATGTCGTTTGTGCTTCTGGTGAAGCCTTGCAAATAAAGGAATAAGCAGCTTTCGCTAGAAATAACACCTGCCTTTCACGCAGGCGACAGGGGTTCAAATCCCCTTGGGGACGCCAAGCAATTTAAGCTCTTACACGAAAGTGTAAGAGCCTTTTTGTGTTCAAATCTCGAGTGGTACGTTACTGAATTTATATTTCATGATGTACATTCTTATTCGCTGCAAATACCCAGCGAGAACTAAGCGTATAGTTACTTATCATTCCGGCTAGCACACCCAAAATTAATGCAATATACGGTGTGAATTGTGTTTTTGCTAACAATTCCAATGAAATTTTAAATACAAGTAGGTTAGGTAAAGCGGAGAAGCAGGAAGCTACCATGAATTTTTTCCATTGTGAGAGTCGAGAAGTTTGAGCCCGATGTTTAAACGTCAACACTCTGTTGCCTATCCATGTTGTTGTCGCCGCACATATAAAAGCAATCAGTCGAGCTGTAAGTGCTGTAATATTAAAAAATTCGAATAGTAATGTGAATATGGCTGCGTCAACGACAAAGCCGACAGAGCCCACAAAAGCAAACACGAGTATGTGGGGAAAGGCATCTATTCGCATAAATACCTTTGGCGTTTAGGTGACTCGGCAACGATTCTACAATCCATTTTGTTTTTCTCAAAAAAATTGTCCAAATCTTTTTTCTTCCCTAGCAAATAGTAGGGAGAATTAAGCTCTTTCAGCAGTTCAGAGTTCTTTAAAACAATAGCCTTACCGTTGCTGTAATATTGACCGGAAAAAGGACGTTTTCGAATATAAAATGCAGGGACGGAATTATCTGCTGTTTCAAATAGAACCTTATCACTATTTGTATCTGCGACTATGAACATTATAACCAGCAGAGCAACAAGCATTCCGACCGGCATGACTTTGCAGAAGGTTGTAAACCATTTTTCATCTTTTTGTGTAAGTAACCCGGCACAGATTAAACCTAACGCAGGAAGTCCAGGCAATACATATGTAGGCAAGATGTTTCCGGCAAAGGTAAAAAGAACCATAGGAGAAATTAGCCAGAAGAAAAGCATGCAAGTTAAAGGGGGGAGGGAGATTGCTTTTTCAGTCGAGCTTTTCCATTTCTTCCATAAGAGCATTGGAAGTACTAACGACCACGGCAAAGCCGAAAGCAATCCAAAGAGCCAAATCATGCCGTGCGGACGATCATGCGCAGAGCCATACAAGTCTCCCCTCCAGCCTGGAAGAGTAAAGCGCTTCCAGTGTTCACCTAAGATGAAGTAGTCAAGAAAACCTGGGGTTGCTTTCTCAGCCATGAGGTACCAAGGAAGGCAGATTCCGAGCATTAAAAGCGTACCCCTGATAACAGGGAACCGCTTCCAAAATACGACAATGGCGTTAAATGGGCCGTGTTGTATTGCAAGAAACGGGTAGAACGCTATAGCTGCAAGTACAATGGCCACAGGCCCCTTTGCTAACAATCCTATGCCAAGACCAACAAAGCCGACATAACCCCATGCCTTTTTTCCATTCCAGCAAAGGTAAAATGAAAGCATGGCAACAGTAATTGAAAGAGTTAGAGCCATGTCAGTCATCACAGATCCACTGGAAATAAAGAACATTCCACAGGTTGCGAGCACTATTCCAGTGAGAAGTGGGCTGATTTTATGGTAGGAAGCAAACATCATAGCCATTCCGATCGTTACAAGACCGGCTAACCAGTGCGGGAAGCGGACTGCGAACTCGGATTGACCAAACAATTTTATACCTAGCGCACTCATCCAAGTGAATAAAGGGGGTTTGCCCCAGAATGGAACGTTGTAATCAAACTGAGGGGTAAGCCAGTTGCCTGTTTCAACCATCAAGCGTGCCATTTCACCATAGCGTGCCTCGGTTGTATCCATAAGCGGATACAAGCCTAGTGAAAGAAGCCTCATCAGTAGGAAAACTGCTAAGATAGCAAGTAAGAATGATTTGTTCAGGCGCATTGTTTGCCTTTAGATTCTAAATGATTAGCAGGCTGGTCAAGAATTTGATCAATAACGTAGGTCGGACGTCCTTTAGATTCGATGAAAATTCTCCCTATGTATTCGCCCAAGAGGCCTATACAAAGTAATTGAACCCCTCCCAAACCTAACTGAACAACCATTAATGATGGGTACCCTTGAACGGGCTCTCCTGATGCTAATGTCTTAATGATAACCCAAAAGCCATACGCAAAAGCACCGGTGGCTATCAACGTTCCTAGTACGGTAGCAATTCGTAACGGGCGAATTGAAAATGAAGTTATTCCATTCATGGCAAGTCCCATGAGCTTGAAATAATTCCATTTAGTTTTTCCGGAAAAACGAGGGTCACGATCAAATTGCAGGGTTGTTTGAGTAAACCCTGGCCAAGCGAACAGGCCTTTCATGTATCGATTCTTTTCAGGAAGCTTATTGATATGCTCAACTACAGTACGGCTAATCAATCGAAAATCTCCCACATTTTCAGGGATATATAATTCGGACATCATATTTATGAGTTTATAGAACATTGCTGCAGAAAAACGTTTAAACTTTGTTTCTCCATGCCGTACGGCACGCTGCATGTTTACAACATCATAGCCTTTTTCCCATTCTGCAAGCATTTGTGGGATGAGTTCAGGAGGGTCTTGTAGGTCTGCGTCCAGAATGACAATTGCTTGCCCGCGTGTGTTTCGAAGACCTGCCGTCATTGCTGCTTCTTTGCCAAAGTTTCTACTTAGACAGACGTACCTTATCGTGCTTGACGTAGGTAAGACGTTTGTAATTATCTTTTGGCTGTTATCATAACTACCATCATTGATATAAACGATTTCTGTTTTTTCTTGGATTGCATCAAGAACAGCTGTGAGTCTTTCATGAAAAACTGGTAATACCTCTTCTTCATTGTAAAAAGGGACAACAACTGAAAGTTTTATATCAGAATTTTTAAAATCATCTGGCTCTTGAAAATAGTCTGATTCTAGTTTTTTATTTTTCATAGTTATTTCTGCTGCAGATGTTAACAATGTGGCCTGAAATTGCTGTGTTTTTTAACTGATTCTAAAGTTATCCTGTGCATTGTTTACAGGTAGGATGCAATGAGAAGTATAATATTTATTTTGAAAACTACGTTGATGGCTGAGCCCTGCTGCGAACTTGTAGGCGCATAGTTAAGCCAAGATGCTTTGGTGGAATGAAATGTTCTGGAAGGTGTAACCTGGGTGTAAGTTTTCCTGTTTTTCATGTCGCTTATGCTTCTGTTGAAACATTGTCGTAAAGGAATAAGTAGGTTTAATTAGATATTACAGCTTCCTTTCACGCAGACGACTAGGGAAGGCAAATTCCCTGGGGACGCCAAGCAAAAAAAGTTCTTACATTAAAGTGTAAGAGCTTTTTTTTGATCTATGTACACAGATTGCTCTTTGAGTGCTCAAATAGTCTTGACCGATTGCATGCAATTTGTTTCTTTGCAGACCAGTTGCATGCAATCTTCTTTATATTGCAAAAAAAAGCGTGTGCCTTTTTCAACTAATAGCTTGTTATTATTTTATTAACATAAAAATTACATGTGGCATGATTCATGCTCATATACAACTTATGCAACATATTACTACTACCTGCCCTTACTGCGGCGTTGGCTGTGCGTTGTCATTGAAAGTCAAGGACGAGCGTATTGTCAGTGTTTCTCCGGGACCAGAGCCTTCAGTCAACCAAGGTGCGCTTTGTTCAAAGGGGCGATTTGGATTTGACTTTGTTCATCATAAAGATCGGCTGACAACACCTCTAATACGGAAAGACGGAGAGCTTGTTCCTGCTTCATGGGATGAGGCTCTTGATCTGGTTGCAACGCGGCTTGCCGAAATTACGTCCACTCATGGTCCAGATGCATTGGGTGGTTTCAGTAGTGCCCGCTGCACCAATGAAGAAAACTATCTTTTTCAGAAATTTTTTCGCGCAGGGATCGGAACAAATAATATAGATCACTGTGCACGACTTTGACACGCTCCGACTGTGGCCGGTCTGGCTAAATCACTCGGAAGCGGATCAATGACGAATTCTATTCGTGAATTGTGGGAGATGGGGGCAGGGGATTGTGTTTGCATTATCGGAACTAATACCACGGCATGCCATCCGGTAATCGGGCTGGGAATGATGGAAGCCAAGCGCAATGGTGCAAAGCTGATTGTCATTGACCCTCGTGAGATAGACCTTGCCCGCGAGGCAGATGTCTGGCTGCGGCTTCGTCCCGGTACGGACACTGCGCTACTGTCTGCCATTGCTAAAGAAATTCTTAACACCGGTCTGGTTGACGTTCCAATCGTAGCCGCAGCGAACGAGGATTTCGAGATATACCGTAAGGGACTTAACGATTTTGATGCAGAAACTGTCTCTGCCATTTCAGAAGTTCCCGTTGAAGGCATCCGCAAGGCAGCGCAGTGCATAGCTCGATCTAAGAATACCGCTTTTTATTACACGATGGGAGTTACCCAGCATAACACCGGAACAAGCAACGTTCTGGCTGTCTCAAACCTTGCTCTTTTGACCGGCAACATTGGTCGTCCAAAAACAGGAGTTAACCCTCTTCGTGGACAGAATAATGTTCAGGGCTCTTGTGACATGGGTGCGCTACCCAATGTGCTGACTGGCTATCGTTCGGTAAGAGACGATGCGGTTAGGGCTACCTTCGAAGAAGAATGGGGCGTAGAGCTTCCTTTCGCTATTGGAATGACTATTCCTGAAATGTTTACCGCCATTGAGGAAGACCGTCTTAAAGGGTTGTATGTTTTTGGTGAAAATCCAATGCGAAGTGATCCGGATATTACCCATGTGGAACATTGTCTGAAGCACGTAGATTTTTTGGTTGTTCAGGATATTTTTCTTACTGAGACAGCAAAGCTCGCTGATGTCGTACTCCCTGGAGCCAGTTTCGCGGAAAAAGATGGAACATTCACCAGTACTGAAAGAAGAGTCCAGCGAATACGACAAGCAGTCTCTCCTGTAGGGGGTAGTCGTCCGGATTGGAAAATTATTGCTGAATTGCTAGAACGAATCGGACGACCGGAACGGTATGTAGATGTGGAAGCTGTGTTTAACGAAATGTGTAAGATTACGCCAACCCACACTGGGATTACATACAAACGACTTGAAAGTGGTGGACTCCAGTGGCCATGTCCGGATGAACAGCATCCCGGCACACCTATATTGCATGTAGGGCAGTGTATGCGTGGCGCAGGCAAGTTTGTGCCGCTTACTCATAGAGAACCTGCTGAACTTCCGGACGCTGAATATCCGTTGACGCTCACAACAGGCCGTGTCGTTGCTCATTATCACACCGCGACAATGACCAGACGATGTTTTGGGCTTGCAGGCACGTGGCCTGAAGAGTTGGTAGAGGTTCATCCTTCCGACGCGGCAGAATATGGAATTGTCGACGGTGAATTGATTGAAGTTCGTTCCCGCCGTGGTGTTGCAAAGGGCAGGGCTTGGGTGACTCGCCGAGTTCGCCCTGGGCTAGTCTTTATGACATTTCATTTCTCCGAGAGTCCGGCCAACATTCTTACAACTTCAGCTGCCGACCCTCTAACCGGCACTCCGCAGCTTAAAGTGTGTGCTGTATCTATCCGTAAAATTTCTGATGATGCACAAGCAGTGAATTCAGTAGACATAGAGGATCATTTGTCATGCCAACCCGTTTAAATCCCTTCATTCTTGCCACAGCTTCCAAATGCATAGGCTGCCGAGCTTGTGAATTAGCCTGTGCTGCCGCACATGTTCAGGGCGGAGTTTCTGTCGGAAGTATTCAAGCCCCCCTTACTCCGAGACTTTACCTGACCTGTGCTGGAGATGTTCGTGTTCCGATTGGCTGCCGGCATTGTGAAGATGCACCTTGTGCAGCCGTGTGCCCTAATGCTGCGATTTATCGCACAGAGAATGGAGTGCAGGTTGATGAAAGCCGTTGCGTAGGTTGCAAAACTTGTCTGGTTACTTGTCCTGTAGGTGCTATGGAAATGGCGCAAATTTGGGAAACCGGAAAGCCGGTAATGCGCCGTGTGACTGATCCCCTGTCGCCTGAAAGCTTTACTGTTGAACCTGCTCTTTTGGCTAGTAAATGTGACCTCTGCAAAGGCCGTGAAGCTGGGCCTGCATGCGTAGAAGCTTGTCCTAAGGATGCATTGACTTTAATTAATCCTGCAAAAATTAAAAACCGCCGGAATGTTGAAGCAGCACTGGCCTTGGCTGGCTTTGGTGCCAGAGCTGGAGAAGAATTCTAATGACTATTTCATCCCAAATTGTTTCCATCGACCCTTTACTTTGTACCGGTTGTCGTCGTTGTGTTGAAGTGTGTCCTGTAGATGCCATTATCGGGAAGCAATATGAACCTCAGGCTATTGACGCATCCCGTTGTGTAATGTGCGGGCAGTGTGTTCAGCGGTGTTCTGCTTTTTTGTCTCCTTTTGATGATTGCGCAGAGGACTTGTCAAATATTCGAAAAGACCGTGGTCTTCCTGAAGACGATACTTCCACACTGTTTGCTGCACATTTTCGGATTGATAAGAAAAACGTGGCAAATATGCTCGCCGATCCAGTTAAGGTTTCCATGGTGCAGTGTGCACCGGCTGTCCGGTCTTCCATTGCTGAAGAATTTGGTCTTGCTCCCGGTACGTTGACTCCCGGTCAGCTTGCGGCAGCTCTGCGTAGGCTTGGGTTTGATTTTGTATACGATACAATTTTTGCTGCTGATGTAACCATCATGGAAGAAGCGTCTGAGCTGTTGGAACGTCTTGAGTCCGGTGAAAATTTGCCTATGTTTACATCATGCTGCCCGGGTTGGGTTCGCTATATGGAAACTGCATGGTCCGATCAGGTATCACATCTTTCCAGCTGCAAATCTCCCCAGCAAATGGCGGGCGCACTTTTTAAAACATACGGTGCAGAAATTGCGGGCAAGAATCCTGAAGATATTGCCAGTGTTGCCATTATGCCTTGTACAGCAAAGAAATATGAGGCTGGTCGTCCTGAAATGCAGTCTACAGGAACGCCTGATGTTGACGCGGTTTTGACCGTAACTGAGCTTGCTGCCATGCTTAAGAGCAAAGGGATTCGCTTAGATAAACTTCCGGAAGAAGAGTTTGATTCTCCTTTGGGACTTTATTCTGGAGCGGGAACTATTTTCGGCGCTTCCGGTGGCGTTATGGAAGCCGCATTGCGTACTGCAATCGCAGTTACAACAGGAAATGATGTTAACGAAAGTGGTGTTACTTTTATTCAAATTGATGAAGGCGTACGCCGTGCTACAATAGAAGTGGCAGGAAAGACCGTACGTGCAGTTATTGTTTCCGGTTTAGCTCATGCTGCAAAACTTCTTGAGACTGTTCGTACAGGACAAGCGGATTTTGATTTTATGGAAGTTATGTGTTGCACTGGCGGCTGTGTCGCAGGCGGGGGACAGCCGAAATTGCTTCCGCATATTGATATTGCAGATGCCATTGCGCGTCGTCGTCAGAGTCTGCATACTCACGATAAAGAGTTGCCAGTTAGAGCTTCACACAGGAACCCTTCTGTGACAGCCCTGTATTCAAATTATTTAGAAAAGCCGCTCGGGCATCTTTCCCATAAGCTGCTTCATACCTGTTACGGGGATGATGTGGGGAGCCATAACTAATGCATTCTTTTGTGTTATCAGATCCTTCACGTTGTATAGGCTGCCGCGCTTGCGAGGTAGCCTGTGTCGGCGCCCACATGGATGAAGATATGGGACAGGCTGGAGAAAAGGGGTTACCCTTTTCTCCAAGAATAAGCATTGTACACGAGGCGGAGGTTACAGCTCCTATCCAGTGTCGTCAGTGTGAAGATGCCCCGTGTGTAGCGGCTTGTTCTGCCGGAGCAATTATGTCCGATGGTAAGACCGTGCGGGTGAATTCAGAACGTTGTTTCGGCTGTAAGGCATGTATGGCAGCTTGTCCTGTGGGGGCGATGCAGGTGGGGTATATTCCGGGAAATTCGGATATGCCGGTTGCCCATAAGTGTGACCTCTGCACGGAACGTGACGGGGGACCGGCATGTGTTGCTGTTTGTCCTGCGGGGGCACTCAGAATTTTAGCCAAGAAAGAGCTTAAGCACATATCTGGCTCGAAAAGACGCCAAAGCGCTCTTCAGATATCTCTCGGGCATACATAAAGGAATAATTCGTTAATGACTCGTGCGAACTCTATTTATCAGGCTGTCGTTGAGGAGCAGACGGAGTTTATCCGTCGGTTTCGTCCAGATGGAAAGCTGACTTTTGTCAACAGTGCACTTTGTCGTTTTTACGGTAAAGAGCCTGATGAGTTGCTTCAGTCAAATTTTAAGGATCTTCTTGACCCTGAAGAGCGCGATTCAATTGTCCATCTGGTTTATTCCATTTCTCCAGAGAATCCAGAAATTATCACAGAGCCAAGATATCTTGGCGTTGATGGTCGGATGCACTTTGTACAGTATGTTACAAAGGGAATTTTTGATGAGCACGGCAACATTGTTGAATACCAGTCCGTAGGGCGTGATGTTACGGCTCAGCGCGAAGCAGAAGCAACTCTTGCAGAAGCCCGTATTGCAATGGCTCAGGCGAGCAAAGTTACAACTCTTGCGGTGATTGGTGGTGGTATCGCACACGAAATAAACCAACCCTTGAATGCTATCCGTATCTTAACGGCTTCCGCGCAATTACTTGCAGAACGTTCCGAGCATGCTGATAGCGGGTTGACCAGAATGCTAGGAGATATTGCTTCGCAGGTTGATCGGATAGATTCTATTGTGAACCATTTGCGTGAACATCTCCGGCAGAATCAAAATACGACTTCTGGAAGTTGCGACTTTGGTAATGCTGTCCGTTCTGCACTTTCCTTGATTAATGCGCAGGTTATTGCACGGGGAATAACGCTGAATGTGAATATTTCTCCAGATATTCCAATGGTAAATGGTACAGCAATTCGTTTCGAGGAGCTTGTTGCTAATCTGGTGGCGAATGCCATGCAGGCTCTTGATGGAACAGAGCGTAAACAAAAAATTATTCAGGTTAATGTGACTTCAAATGGTTCAGACGTAGTGGAACTTACTGTGTCTGATAATGGTTTGGGGTTTGATGAGGAACTGGCTGAGAAAATGTTTGAACCATTTTTCTCTACAAAATCTTCAGGAACTTCTATGGGACTTGGGCTGTCCATTGTGCGGATTATTGTCCAAGCGGCAGGTGGTTCCATTACTGCCTCAAATCGTCCGGAAGGTGGTGCTTTGATTAAGGTAACCCTGCCTTCGGCAGACTGGAGCGGTGCATAAGAATATGCGTATTCTTCTTGTCGATGATGACGAAGCAACTCGTCATTCTCTTGCTGAATATCTGACCTTGCTGGGACATGCGGTGACTTCGTGCTCTGATGCTGAAAGTGCTTTAGATGTCTGCCGCAACCATAGTTTTGAAATGGTTCTTTCAGACATACAGATGCCGGGTAAAACAGGCATTGAACTGGTACGGGAAGTTAGGAACATGTCCGACTCATATTTTCCCGATGTGGTTCTTTACACAGGTCATTCAGATTTAGAGCTGGCAATCGGGGCACTTCGCGCAGGTGCGTATGACTACATGACGAAACCGATTAATATGGAAGAGCTTCGTTCTATTTTGAATCGAGTGGCAGAGCATCAGGCTTTACTCGCAGAAAATGACCGACTGACCAGAAAATTTGACGAAGTCGTCGCCGAAGCAACAAATGATTTCAGAGCTGAGCTTACAAGATTACAAGAGCTTTTGGAGAAACAGGCCGGGCTTGATAATATAGGTATTTTTTCTGAACCCATGTGGCAGGTTGTCTCTCAGGCAAAACGCTACCACGAAGACAGGGAGCTTCCGGTATTAATACAGGGAGAGACTGGGGTCGGGAAAGATATTGTTGCAAAAATTATCCACTATGGCCCCGAGCAGTCTTCCCTCCCATTTATCGCGATAAACTGTGCTGCGTTGCCTGCTACGTTGTTTGAAAGTGAGCTCTTCGGCTACAAGCCGGGCGCTTTTACAGGCAGTGCTGCCCGCGGGGCAAAAGGGAAGATTGACCTTGCAAAAGGTGGAACGCTTTTTCTCGATGAGATCGGTGAAATTCCGGTTGAGTTGCAGGCAAAGCTGTTACGAGTCATCGAGGATAAAAGCTTTTATCGTGTTGGCGGCTTGGAGAAGGTTCATGCGGACATTCGTATTATTGCCGCTACCAATCTTGATTTAGGCGAACGTATGGAGCAAGGGCTTTTCCGCAAAGACTTGTATTACAGATTACGAGTGGGTTCCATCATGGTCCCTTCTTTGCGCGAACGACCTGAGGACATAGTTCCGTTGGCAAAACTCTTTCTCACAAACTTTGCCAAAAAGCGTGGCAAAAAATTTACGGACATATCATCGGAAGCTGCGCAGCTATTGATGACTCATCCGTGGCCTGGAAACGTGCGTGAGCTGAAGAACACATTGGAGTGGGTTTCGGTTATGCATGACGCGCCGCAGTTGCTTCCTGAACATCTGGCTACAATTCTTACGGATATCCGAAGCAATGGTGTTTTCTCTTCACCGCAAGCTGATGTTATCCCGCCATCAAGTTCTAAAAAACGACGTAACAAGCCAACGGAAAAAGAAATAGACGAAGCCTTGGCTGCAACGTCCGGCAATAAGACACAAGCCGCGAAGCTGCTCGGAATATCCATCAGGATGCTTTACTACAGAATTTCGAACAGAAAAGACGGCAACCCCAACGGAAAGTAGTCGGATAGCCTAGCGTATAAAGCAGCTTGCAGGTCAAAAAATGACGGGCACAGTCTGCATTACAATATTTTTGGAAATGCTGGTTTTTCGCATTTGGAAAGCCAGTTTTTTTATGGAGAGTATAAAATGAAACTCGATACAACGGGTCTTGAAAATTTTATTGATGAAGAAGCTATATGGGGCATTGTAAATCAAAACGCCGATGCATCTCCAGTTCGCATTCAGGAAATTCTCGATAAGGCGCTTGAAGCTAAGGGCCTGACCCTCGAAGAAACAGCTTGCTTGTTACAGACTGAAGATCCGGAGTTGAATGAGGCGATTTTTGAAACTGCCGGCAAAGTCAAACAAGCCATTTACGGTAAGCGTGTTGTCCTTTTTGCTCCTCTCTACATTACGAACGAATGTAGTAACTGCTGTGCGTATTGTGGATTCAAGGACACCAACACTGAACTTGTTCGCAGAACTCTCAATGCTGCTGAGATAAAAAATGAAGTGAGCATTCTTGAGGAGATCGGCCATAAGCGTTTGTTGTTGGTGTATGGAGAGCATCCTAAATTTGGTGGAGATTGGATTGCGGAGACTGTGCGTACTGTTTACGAAACTGTTTCTGAAAAGAGTGGTGAGATTCGGCGCGTTAATATTAACTGTGCTCCGTTGGACGTGGAAGGATTCCGCAAATTACATGAAGTAGGTATTGGCACTTACCAATGTTTTCAGGAAACCTACCATCCACAGACATATGCTGAACTTCACCCACGAGGTCATAAAAAGCATTTCCTGTGGAGGCTCCATGCGATGCATAGAGCGATGGATGCCGGAATTGATGATGTAGGTATGGGAACGTTGCTTGGTTTGTATGATTACCGTTTTGATACCATTGCGTTGTTGGCTCATGCAGCGGAACTGGAAAAACGTTTTGGTGTCGGGCCGCATACGCTGTCTTTCCCTCGTCTTGAACCAGCTCTTAATTCAGATATTGCTTTTAATCCTCCGTACCCGATTTCGGATAGTCAGTTTAAGCGTCTTGTTGCTGTATTACGGCTCGCGGTTCCATTTACCGGACTGATCTTGAGTACTCGGGAAAACAGGGAAATGCGACGCGAGCTTCTTGATATCGGAGTTTCGCAGCTTAGTGCGGGCTCCCGTACATACCCCGGCGCGTATTCTGATCCGAATTATGATCGTCCTGAAGTTCAACAATTTTGTGTTGGTGATAGCCGTAATCTTGACGAAGTTATTCAAGAAATTGTGCAGCACGGATATACTCCATCGTGGTGTACTGCTTGTTATCGCGAGGGGAGAACCGGCGAAGAATTTATGAAACTGGCTAAAAACGGCTTCATCCAGAATTTTTGTCGTCCTAATGCGCTGCTTACGTTCAACGAGTACTTGCAGGACTACGCCAGCGAAGCGACTCGTGATGTCGGCCATAAGCTTATTGAAGAAGAAGTGAAAAAGGGCTCGGGAAAGAGTCAAAAGATTTTGGAAGATTGCTTGTCGCGGATCGATCTGGGTGAACGAGATTTGTATTTGTAGTAAATATTGAGCGTACCGCGCGGAGTTTCCTTTTATGGCTGCTCCGCGTTTTTTATGAGTGATGGTAGCGCATTTCAGCTTTATATGTGTTTCGATTTTTATATATGAGCGGGTGGTGTTTTTATTTCTGGTACGTTAAATTTTGTTTAGAAGACAATAGTTCTTACGACGGTGTCGCAAGTGCTGTTGTTGTATGCACCCCATAAAAATCTCAGGTTGGGGTTTAGAGAATCAATAATGGGTTATGGTTATAGCTTCTATGGAGATGTAGTTTGGTACCGATATCTTTAGGGGAAAGCAGACGCATTTTGCTGCGTATGTGTCGGCTTTAGGTTGGTTGCTAAACACTCAACGAGTTTTTTTCCTTAACAAAATGGCTGATGCCGCAACAGACGAAAGAGGCTGTGTCAGATACGGTTATCAGCCGATCATGAACGATGTTGCAGCCGGTTGGCTACAGAACTTCGTCTACAGGTGTGTGTAAGGCCATATGCGTCGCACACTGCTTTGTTAGGTGACTTTGCCTTCGAGAACGTTAAGACCAAGTTTGATTTCATTGTTATCGATGCAGGCCTGTTTCCAGCCCTTAAAGAGATATAGCCAGACAGAAATCATTCCCCAAGAGCCTCTAGACCGAGACATAGCGCGATTTGAAAGGCGACACATAGTTGATGGTCTTAAGCGTAACGGCTGGCACCGTATGGCAACAGCTACCACGCTTAAGATTGATCGGAAAACCTTGTTCCGTAAGATGCGTACTCTTAAGATTGTTGATGGGTAGGTCTGAACAGTTTGTATATAGAAGTACGTATGCTTTTTTTGATTTAACTTTTGAGCAAATAACTTATTTCCAACGTATGGCAGAAGCCAGATAGCAAGTAGTAGGCAGCAGGACACTAGTCTTTTTTTATGACGCCAAATAATTCGAGCTCTTACACGAAAGTGTAAGAGCTTTTTTTTTGTTCAATGCGTTGTATGTAACAATCTATGCTTATTGCGTTTATATAGAAGCTCTCTGGGGTCATGCTAAATTTATGATCTGGTCGTAAACTCTATACAACAAACTGCATCATTTTTTTCTTTTCGTGCATAACAGTTTCATTTTGTGCTGAAAAAAGTGCGTTACTTACTACAAGAATAGAGAGTCGTTCTCTCGAATAAATAAGGAAGGCAGAAGAAAACACAACATTTTCATAAAAACTCTATGAAATTTTTTTTGGCAACACTTCTATTGTAACATTATGTAAATAAAGAAAAAAATGTCTAATTAAAAAGTTTTAGAGAAAAATCTTGACCTTCCCCCTAGGGGGCAGGGCTACGGTTACGCACACTCAAAAAAGGTTCGTGAATCTTTTACGTAAAATCCTTTTCTATTTTGAAGTGTTACTTGTTTAAAACGTAAGAATTGTGCCGGATACTAAAGGCTTCTGCATCTATCAAATTGTTTTTTGATTAAAAATAGAAGCGACTGAAGTGGCACCGCATTCGATACTGCGTTTTCCCCTTTCTATGTATCTACCTGTATTTGTGATTGTTCAGAGTTTATCTTTCGTAACATTCTTTTTTGTTTACGACTTTTAATGTGAACCGCTACGGCTTGGTATGAAACTAGTGAGTTGGTTTATTCTTTCAACCTGTATTCTCTACATAATTTTGAGTGGTTTGAGCATGTTGAAGAGGTGATGCATCAAGGCTGATAAGGCCGATGCATACCGACAACAATGTAACCGGATAGTGAAGGAGAGTGTCAAATGAGTAAGAATGATGCGTTAGGCATGGTCGAAACAAAAGGGCTGATTGGGTCAATAGAAGCTGCTGATGCCATGGTGAAAGCTGCGAACGTTACCTTAGTGGGAAGAGAATCCATTGGTGCGGGATTAGTGACTGTCATGGTTAGAGGCGATGTTGGTGCTGTTAAGGCTGCAACAGATGCCGGAGCTGCCGCTGCCCAGCGTGTTGGAGAGGTTATTTCTGTTCATGTGATTCCTCGTCCACATTCAGATGTTGAGACCGTTCTCCCGGCTAGCGCTTCCAAATAAAAAACAAACACAAGCAGTATTGTATTCAGGCTTCTTCCTGAAATAGCTGAATATCCACGAGAGATGTGCTCTTCGTTTTTTATCAGCCTAAAAGCTTGCACTGTTTTTTATCGAAAAGTCTGCCCTAAGGGGATGTTTATAATAACCTACTCTTATTACAGCAGAGTTAACCACAACAAAGGAGAACATTTCATGCGTTATCACGGTGAAAATGCATTGGGTCTCATTGAAACACTGGGCATGGTTCCAGCGTTGTACGGCGCAGACTGCATGCTTAAAGCAGCAGATGTTGAACTGGTTTCATACGAAAACATTGGTTCTACCCTCGTTACCGTAATGGTAAAGGGCGACGTAGCGGCTGTTCAGGCAGCTGTAGAAGCTGGTGCAGCTGCAGCGGCTAAAATTGGAACAGTGACAGCAAAAAACGTAATGGCACGTCCTGAGCCACGAGTTGGCGACATTGTTTCCGTGCACGATATTGATGTGGAGTAAGCATAATGAGTAGAGCAAGCGCACTGGGTTTACTTGAAGTTTTTGGTCTCGTGTATGTGCTGGAAGCAGCAGATGCAATGCTCAAAGCAGCTAACGTTGAGTTGGTTGGCTACGAGAACACCGCATCCGGTTACATTTCCGTACTGGTTCAGGGTGATGTTTCTGCTTGTAACTCCGCTGTAGAAGCTGGTGTTGGTGCTGTGCAGAGACTTGGTGCTGAAGTTCACAGCTCCATTGTTATCCCTTCACCGCATCAGGATATTTACAAAATTACAAATCGTTACTCTTTGGACAAACTGCTTCCATAGTAACAGTAGATTCGGTTTTTCAGGAACGATTGTAGCTTGGTGGGAGTGCCTTTGATGACAATTATAGACAATGATTTGCTCTCGATACAGGAAGCCAGAATTCTTGCAGAAAATGCGCATGAAGCTCAGAAGCTGCTTGCGACATTTTCTCAGGAAAAGCTAGACGTTATTGTTGAGAGTATGGCCGACGAGCTTGAACAACATACACAAGCTCTCGCTATGATGTCCCATGATGAAACGGACTATGGCGACTGGCAACATAAGCTCATTAAAAACGAGTTCGTTTGTGGCTTTGCCCGCAGAGCGTTGAGAGGAATGCGCTGCGTAGGCATCATCGGTGAAGACCGAGAGAAACAGACAAAAGACGTCGGGGTTCCTGTAGGTGTAATTGTTGCGCTGTGTCCGGCAACTAGTCCGGTTTCAACAACAATCTACAAAGCATTGATTGCAATTAAGTCGGGCAATGCCATTGTCTTCTCTCCACATCCGAGAGCAAAAAAAACAATCAGTAAGACTCTTGATATTATGATTGAGGCTGCCCAGAAACACGGGCTTCCGGAAGGCGCACTGTCGTACTTGCATACAGTGGCACCTAGCGGAACCGTGGAACTGATGGAGCACAAAGAGGTCTCACTCATTCTGAATACGGGCGTTCCCGGTATGCTTGACGCTGCAAGCAAATCCGGCAAGCCGCTTATTTACGGTGGTGCTGGCAATGGTCCGGCATTTATTGAACGCACTGCAGATATTCCGCAGGCTGCTAAAGACATTATCGCCAGTAAAACATTTGATTACGGTGTCGTTTCAGCAGCAGGGCAGTCCATTGTTGTCGATGGTTGCATTGCTGGTGAAGTAAAAAGCGCACTGCAAAGCAATGGCGCGTACTTCATGTCTGAAGACGAAGCTAGCACGCTTGGATCTTTACTTTTTCATTCCGACGGAAAACCAAATCATGATCTGATTGGAATACCGGCTGTCAAAATTGCACGTAAAGCCGGTTTTTCAGTACCGGATAACACTACTGTATTGGTCGCAGCCCGAAAGTATGTGTCTGAATTTGACCCATATTCTCGAGAAAAATTGTGCCCTGTTCTTGGCTTTTACATTGAGCCGGACTGGATGCATGCATGCGAAAAATGCATAGAGCTGCTGCTTAGTGATCGCTGCGGGCACACTCTGGTTATCCATTCAAAAGATGAAGATGTAATTACTCAATTTGCGCTTAAAAAGCCGGTGGGCAGGGTGTTGGTTAACACGCCTGCAGCGTTTGGCAGTATGGGCGCAACAACGAATTTATTCCCTTCCATGACTCTGGGCAGCGGCTCAGCAGGCAAGGGTTTTACATCAGATAACGTATCGCCAATGAACCTGATTTACCTTCGCAAAGTCGGATACGGCGTGCGTGGTGTTGAATCAATGGGGGCAGAAGTTTTCCATAAAGATACTCCGGCAGCAAAAATTGTCGAACCTGTATCTACTGGTGATTTCAGCTCCAGTTCATTGCAGGCAGTACATCGCATTTTGAAAGAGGCTATTGGAGAGCTCTAATGCCAACAATTAACTCTGAAAGATTTCAAATATAAGTGAGGTAGTAGTGGATATTCGGGATTTATCAAATCAGCTTGCTGAAGCTACAAAAAACATGACTCCGGAAGAGCGTTCTTCTTTGAAAAAAATGTTCGAAGAAGTAACTGAAGATATTTTGAACCGTCAGGCTGCTAAAGGCACCCCTGTTCAATTTACTCCAACTACACATGGTACCGAAATTCCTGACGGCCCAACAGATCGTCAGGTTCGCTTGAGAGAAAACTTCCTTAAGCAGGTTCCAACCATCACCACTCACCGTGCTCGTGCGATTACTAAAATTGCTAAAGAAAATCCTGGCATGCCTAAAATTTTGCTTCGTGCAAAATGCTTTAAGCATTGTTGTGAGACTGCTCCTCTGGTTATCCAGAATGACGAACTCATCGTCGGCGCACCTTGTGGTGCACCTCGTGCCGGTGCTTTCTCTCCGGATATCGCATGGCGCTGGATGGCTGATGAAATTGATACCATTGGTACTCGTAGTCAGGACCCGTTCTTCATCTCTGAAGAAGACAAAAAAATCATGCGTGAAGAGCTGTTCCCGTACTGGGCTGGCAAATCCGTTGATGAATATTGTGAAGATCAGTACCGCGAAGCAGGTCTTTGGGAAATTTCCGGAGAATCTTACGTATCCGATTGTTCATACCACGCAGTAAACGGTGGTGGTGACTCCAACCCGGGGTACGACGTTATTCTGATGAACAAAGGTATGCTCGACGTTCAGCGTGAAGCAAACGAACATCTTGCAAAGCTGGACTACAAGAACCCTGAAGATATCGAAAAAATTTACTTCTACAAGTCACTGATTGATACCGCTGAAGGTATCATGATTTACGCACGTAGAATCTCTGAATACGCAGCACAGCTTGCACAGCAGGAAATGAATCCTCAGCGTAAAGCTGAACTCATGAAAATTTCTGAAGTAAACGCTCGTGTTCCTGCGCATAAGCCTTCTACTTTCCATGAAGCAATTCAGTCCGTGTGGACTATTGAGTCCCTTCTTGTTGTTGAAGAAAACCAGACTGGTATGTCTATCGGTCGAGTCGACCAGTACATGTACCCGTACTACAAAGCCGATCTCGAAGCTGGCCGCATGACAGACTATGAAGCATTCGACCTTGCCGGTTGTATGCTGATTAAAATGTCTGAAATGATGTGGATTACAAGCGAAGGCGGTTCTAAGTTCTTCGCTGGTTACCAGCCGTTCGTAAACATGTGCGTTGGTGGTGTAACTCGTGAAGGTCTTGATGCAACAAACGACCTCACCTACCTCCTGATGGACGCTGTGCGCCACGTTAAAGTGTATCAGCCGTCTCTTTCAGCTCGAGTGCACAGCACATCTCCGCAGAAGTACCTGCGCAAGATTATCGATGTAATTCGTGCAGGCATGGGCTTCCCGGCAATTCACTTCGATGACACCCACATCAAGATGATGCTTGCAAAAGGCGTTTCCATCGAAGACGCGCGCGACTACTGCCTCATGGGTTGTGTAGAACCGCAGAAATCCGGTCGTCTCTACCAGTGGACTTCCACCGCATACACTCAGTGGCCAATTTGTATTGAGCTTGTTCTCAACCACGGCGTGCCGCTTTGGTATGGCAAACAGGTTTGTCCGGATATGGGCGAACTCAGCAGCTTCCAGACTTACGAGCAGTTCGAAGCAGCTGTAAAAGGACAGATTAAATTCATCACAGAGAAGAGCAGCGTAGCTACTGTTATTTCTCAGCGTGTTCATAGAGAGCTTGCTCCTAAGCCGCTCATGTCCATCATGTACGAAGGTTGTATGGAAAGCGGCTGCGATGTTTCCGCAGGCGGTGCAATGTACAACTTTGGTCCTGGTGTAATCTGGAGTGGGCTTGCTACTTACGCAGATTCAATGGCTGCAATTAAACGCCTCGTATTTGATGAAAGAAAATACACTCTTCATCAGATGAACGAAGCTCTCAAAGCTGACTTTGTTGGTTTTGATCAGATTAAAGCTGATTGTCTTGCTGCTCCTAAATTCGGTAACGACGACGATTACGCAGACCTTATTGCTGCTGATCTTGTTAACTTTACCGAAGTAGAGCACCGCAAGTTTAAAACTCTCTACTCTGTATTGAGCCACGGTACTCTGTCTATTTCCAACAACACTCCGTTTGGTCAGCTCACCGGCGCATCTGCTGGTGGTCGTGCAGCTTGGATGCCTCTTTCTGATGGTATCAGCCCAAGCCATGGTGCAGATTTCAAAGGGCCTACAGCCATCATCAAATCTGTTTCCAAAATGCCTAACGACAGCATGAATATCGGCATGGTGCATAACTTCAAAATTATGTCCGGCTTGTTGGATACCCCACAGGGCGAAGAGGGCATCATTACTCTCATCCGTACCGCGAACATGCTTGGCAACGGTGAAATGCAGTTTAACTACCTTGATAACGATGTTCTTCTCGACGCTCAGAAGAGTCCAGAAAACTACCGAGATCTTGTTGTACGTGTTGCAGGCTACTCAGCATTCTTTGTTGAGCTTTGCAAAGACGTTCAGGACGAAATTATCAGCAGAACCATGCTGACAGAAATATAGCCAGACGGGGTTTGAGTACACATGACTACATCTAATTCAGACATGATTGAAAGAAAGGGACTGATTTTCAACGTACAGAAGTACAACATGTACGATGGTCCGGGAGTTAGAACCCTCGTATTTTTCAAGGGATGTCCGTTGCGTTGTAAGTGGTGCTCAAACCCCGAAGGCCAGAAACGCAAGTTTCAGATCCTTTATAAACAGGATCTCTGCGTCAATTGTGGCAAGTGTGCATCTGTATGCCCTGTGGGACTTCATTCCATGGGCGCAGGTGGAACGCTGCATGAGATGTCAGACAGCATAGACTGCATAGGTTGCGGTAAATGCGAAGAAGTCTGCGCTGCATCAGCACTTTCCGTCGTCGGTGAAAAGAAGACCACCTCAGAGGTGATGGATATTATCGAAGAGGATAGAGCCTTTTACGATGTATCCGGCGGTGGGATTACTTTAGGCGGTGGAGAAGTGCTGATGCAACCAGAGTTCGCTACCAACGTACTGATGACCTGTAAGCAGCGGGGCATCAACACTGCTATCGAAACTTGCGGGTATGCAAGGCAGGAAGCAGTGCTTAAAGCTGCTGAGTTCGTGGATCTGTTCCTCTTTGACATCAAACATATGAATTCAGAAAAGCACTACGAACTGACCGGAGTGCGTAACGAAACCATTCTGGAGAACGTAACCGCGCTTATTGAAAAGCGTCATAACGTTAAAATCCGTCTGCCGTTGATGAAAGATGTGAACGATGCACCAGAGGATATTGAAGCGATTATCGCCTTCTTAAAGCCGTTCCTCGGACGTAAAAATTTCAAAGGTGTCGACATGCTTCCGTACCACAAGATGGGCGTGAACAAATACAAGCAGCTGGGCTGGGATTACCCGATGAAAGGTGAGTTCGCCCTTAGTGATGCCGATCTGGATAGAATTGAAAACCAGTTCAAAGCACACGATTTCCCAGTTTCAGTAATTCGACATTAAGCAATATGCCTTCGGCGAGTCTCCGACGGGCAAGGGCTCTGCCCTGCACCCGCAAGGGGGACGCCCTCTTGACCGCGACTTTGTGGTGAGGGGTAGTTTCTAAAACCGGATGGCAGGTAAATTTAAGGGTAGTTCGTGATGCAAAGTAATCAATCCCAAGAGTTGGAACGAATCATTCAAGAAACCGTTCCCGGCAAGCAAGTAACAATCGCCCACGTAATAGCGGCTCCGATGCCGGATATTTATGAGCGATTAGGAGTGGAAGAAAGAGGCGCACTGGGCATTTTGACTCTGTCTCCTTTTGAAACTGCAATTATTGCCGCTGATATTGCCACCAAAACAGCAGATGTGGAGATCGGCTTTTTAGACCGTTTCACCGGCTCTGTTGTTCTTACTGGCAGCGTTGAAAGTGTAGAAACTGCATTGCAGGCTGTTGTGGATGTGCTTGCCCGCAATCTTGGTTTTACCGCCGGTACTGTTACCCGCTCCTAGGCTTCTTGGTAATACGGCAGATGATACGACGACGAATCATGCTCATCGGGGCAACAGGCAGCGGTAAAACAACACTCGCTAATGTGCTTAATCAGCATGGTGGCTCTGTGCACGGTGACGTGTCTTTTTCCGGATGCTCACCCGTCCGCTGCGGACAGGAAGTTGTTTATGGACAACATACGGTGGATGTGCCGGGGGGATATTTTGATACCCCGTGGATGTACAACCATCTTATTTCCATAGCGCAGAACAATGCATCCCATGTGGTGTTTGTTGTCAGCCAGTCACAACGTTCAGTTGCCGGTGCTCCGGGACTTGCAAAAGTGTTCGGATGCCCAGTTACCGGAGTTGTGACCCAGTGCGATGTGAAGCCGGAAAACAATGCATTTTGCCTGAAGCAGTTACAGTATTTTGGCGTTTCGGAACCATATTTCAATGTCAGTGTGGCAAATGGAAGCGGGATTCCGGAGTTATTACAGCATCTATTTGATGCTCGTACGTGAAAGGAACAGTAGATGAAGTTTATTACCGAAGACGATCTTCGTGCATTGCATAGAAAAGAAGCCCTTACGGACTTCAATGTTACGAAGGACATGAAACTCACTCCCGGTGCACGTCAGTTCCTAAACGACAGAAGAATTACCATCCTTATCGACGGGGTGCCTTCTGAGCGTGCCGAATCTTCTCCCTCAACGTACTTTCAAGCTTCGGCTGCTGAAAATCCTGCTGTTACGGCTGCCAACGTTGCTGAGCCTACTGAAGCTGAATCCGACTGGAAAAAGAAGCGCCTTCGTAGCGAACTTAAATCCATCGCCAATACCTTTCTTCTTATTGCCTGTGAATTACAGGGTCGTGACATCACACTTTCCCAGAGCGTTGTAGCTCTCGAACGTGAAGTTGCTGCAATGCAGACCATTCTTGATGAAGATGCACAGTTGCAGGATCTGGAATTTGCAGAATGCCACGGCATAACAAAAGAAAACTTTTCCAGTTCATTGGAGGACTGTTTCGAGATTACTCCGGAACATATGCGTCCACCCAATGGCAAAGAAATTTTGCTTCTGAACAAATTGCGTTGTGCCATGCACATACTGGAAGCATCTGTTTTGGAGCTTTATGGAACTCGCCTCGATGAAAATAGCTTCTGCGTTCGGGTCAACCAGATTCGAAATGTTCTGTCGCAAATGATTTGCACAGCACTGGGAGGAACAGAGTGTCAGAGAAAAGAGTAAATTTTGCATTCTGCGATCAGCTCGTTCAGGAGTTTGAAGACGCAGTTGAAAAGCCGATTAAGAACAACTCTTCTGTTTATTACACAGGAGTGGATTTGGGCACTGCGTGCGTGGTTATCTCTGTACTTGATGAGGACCACAAGCCTGTTGCCGGTGCGTACAGATACGCAGATGTAGTTCGCGACGGAATGGTTGTGGATTATATCGGCGCTGTGCAGCTTGTCCGCGAGTTGAAAGAAGAAGTTGAAGAAAAACTCGGCACAGAATTACTCTATGCTGCCTCTGCCATTCCCCCGGGAACTGATGGACTGGACTCCGGTGCGATCAGAAACGTTGTTGAAAGTGCTGGGTTTGAATTGACTCAACTTCTTGATGAGCCGACCGCAGCGAATGAAGTACTCAAAATTTCTAATGGAGCCGTGGTTGATATCGGTGGCGGCACTACCGGTATCTCTATCCTGAAGGATGGAAAAGTTATCTATGTTGCTGATGAAGCAACTGGCGGTACCCATTTCTCACTCGTTATTTCCGGTGCATACAAAATGCCTTTTGATGAAGCTGACGCTTTTAAGCGCGACGCTAAAAATCACAAAGAGCTTCTCCCCGTTTTACGACCAGTTATCGAAAAAATGTCGACCATCATCAACACCCATATCGAAGGGTATGATGTTCAGGAAATATCACTTGTTGGCGGCACATGCTGTTTAGCGGGGATTGAAGATGTCATCGAAAAACGAACTGGCATCTACACGCATAAACCAAAAAATCCAATGTTCGTCACACCGTTAGGAATCGCTCTTAGCTGTAAGGCGAAATCATAGCTCAGAAGGGTATCATTATGGAATTTCGCATAATTAAATCACCGTCTCCTGGAGCATTGAGCATTCTGTTACGGCGCAGAGGCTCCGGTAAGTCGACAATAGATGAACCAATCGACGCGGTCGGTCTTATTCAAGGCAAAATGATCGATATGGTTGTTGCAGCAGATATAGCGGAGAAGAGCGTTGGGGTTGTCGTGGAAGATATTAAAGGCAACTGCCCGCAGAACATGATCTTGCTTGCCATTATGGGCGACACAGCTTCCGTTGAAGCTGCAATGGCAGAGATCAAGTTCAAGCTCAAAGAAGGACATAACGCATGCTAGTTGCAAAACTCATAGGCAGCGTCTGGTCAACCCGTAAAGCGGAAACCCTGAAAGGCTTCAAGCTGATGCTTGTAGAACTGCTAGGCGGATGTCGTAACGGAGAGCGCATGATGGTTGTAGATATCATCGGTGCTGGAATCGGAGACAGGGTTATCATCACAACCGGATCTTCTGCCCGAAGAATGCTGGAAGATGACAATGTTCCTGTGGATGCCGTAATTGTCGGCATTATCGATGATGATTGTGAGCTGCCTAGTTTTGGAGATGCATGTGAATCTGATTGAGCAAGTTAGCGATGCAGGCGTTATTGGAGCAGGCGGTGCTGGATTTCCAACACACGTAAAGCTTTCCGCTACCGCAGAATTTATTTTGCTTAACGGCGCAGAGTGCGAGCCGTTGCTGCGAGTGGATCAGCAGTTAATGGAAATCTATCCTGATGAAATTATTATGGGATTCCAGAGTGCAGGAAAAGCCGTAGGTGCAAAGAAAGCGTACCTGTGCATCAAAGAAAAGCACGGAAAAGTCATTTCAATTTTGAAAGAGCGCATTGAAGCACTTAATGCATCTCCTTTTGTAGAAGTGACACCGCTTCCTGATGTGTACCCTGCTGGCGACGAACAAATTTTAGTCTACACCGTGACTGGGCGTTCCGTACCGGAAGCAGGCATACCGCTGAATGTCGGGTGTGTTGTTATCAACTCCGAAACAGCCCTCAACATTTTTAACGCGTCAAAAGGTCTGCCGGTAACAGAAAAATTCATCACGGTTGCAGGGGACATTCCGAACCGAGTGACGGTGAAAGTTCCGGTCGGCACGCCGATTATGGATGTGTTGAAGCAGAGCGGTCTTGATTCTTTCGACGACTACGCAGTGATTGATGGCGGCCCTATGATGGGACCTGTCATGACTGACCTGAGTGGTCATGTTGGTAAAAAACATAAGGGTTTTGTGATTCTTAAAAAGGATCATTCTCTTATCCGCAAAAAAACAACCACGATTGAACAAGCAAGACGCATTAATATTTCAGCATGTGCGCAGTGTCGCATGTGTACAGATTTATGCCCACGTTACCTTATCGGGCATAATGTCGAGCCTCATAAGTCCATGCGAATTCAAAATTATGGACTTGATGACGTTGAAGGCAAAAAACATGCGCAACTATGTTGCATGTGTAACCTTTGCGAATTGTTCTCCTGTCCTGCCGGATTACATCCAAAGCTCGCAAACGATGCGCTGAAGCGTGATCTTGCAGAGCAGAATATTCGCTATCAGGCAAGCGGCAACGAACCGACTGCAAGACAGAATCGTGAATACCGTCAGGTACCGAGCAAGCGTCTGACAGCACGGCTGGGATTAAGTCCGTACGACAAGGCCGCTCCTTTGCAGGATGTTGTATGTGCGCCGGAGACCGTTTGTATTCCGATTAATTCGCATGTGGGCGCACCTGCTGTTCCGACTGTCTCTGTTGGAGACCATGTGCAGGCAGGCCAATGTATCGGTGTTGCTGCTGAGGGCAAACTTGGCGCTCCGGTTCATTCAAGCATTGCCGGAACCGTTATCGGAATTGAGAATAATCACATCGCCATAAGAAGGGGTTGAGATGGGTAACGCAATCGGAATGGTTGAATTTACAAGTATTGCAAAGGGTATCTACACCGTCGATCAGATGATCAAAGTCGCTGAAGTGGATGTCGTTACTGCTGTCTCTACTTGCCCGGGTAAATATTTTGTCATTGTCACAGGTGACGTTGCTTCAGTGGAAAACTCAGTAAGGGTTGGGGAAGAACACGCCGGAGAATATCTGGTCGACTTTATCATGATCCCTAACATTTCTCAGGAGCTTTTCCCTGCACTTTCAGGTGCAACAATGCCTGAACATATGGGTGCCATTGGTATTGTGGAGTCTTTCTCCATGTCAACAATGGTTATTGCCGCAGACGCAGTGCTTAAAGCTGTGAATGTTGAGCCTATTGAATTGCGCTTGGGGCAAGGCTTGGGCGGCAAGGCCTTCTTTACTTTTACTGGTGATGTGGCTGCGGTAAGCACAGGCGTTGATCAGGCAAAGGAAGTAATGAAAGCAAAGGGGTTGCTGGTAAATGCAGAGGTTATTCCTTCTCCTTCAGAGAAGTTGATACCTGCACTGCTGTAAGCAAAGTACCATGACAGATGTGTTTGAAATTTATGGGCGCAGAAACAGAGAAGGAGGTATGAAGAAATGAAAAAAGTCGTTTGTGCAAAGGACGTTGAGATCCTTATCGAACAAGGTAAATCAACATTGTATGTCGATGCGAATACTATTTTGACCCCCTCTGCGAAAGATGCTGCAAAACTTGCTGACATAGAAATTGTTGTAGGTGCACCACAGCAACGTGCATGTGAACACGATTCTACTCCCGCATCATCATGTGATGGGGCTATCAGCAGTGATCTGATCTATTCAGCATTGAAAGCAATGTATGAGCGAGGAATGCTTGACGCATTCCTGAAAGATTTAACTCGAAAAGGATTCATTTCCGAAGCCGTTGGCGGCGGAAAAATTGTTCGAGGTAATTCTGTTGAAATGGAACCGTTTGAGACCGGAACAGCCGGTGCAAAAGCGTGTTCTCAGGAAGTAATTGGTAAAGGTGATGGTCAAATTCATTCTGGATTTTTTGAAATTGATCATTCCCGATTTGAGCAGGATTTTGCTTGTGAAGCAAACTGCCTTTTACTTGAAGGAACAGTAAACATCACCATTAATGGTCAAACTGTGAAAGCAGAAACCGGTGACGTTTTCTATATTCCAGCAGGGTCAAAAGTAGTTTGGGACGCAGCAGGTAAAGCACGTTTGTTTTACTCCAGATTTCCACAGTCAAAGGGATAACACATGAAGTCACTTGGTTTGATTGAAACAAAAGGACTTCTCCCTGCCATTGAGTGTGCGGATGTAATGCTGAAGGCCGCGAACGTTCGCCTTTTGGGTAGAACTTGCGTCGGTGCGGGACTTGTTTCTGTTTCTGTGACCGGCGATGTGGCTGCGGTTTCGGCTGCTGTAGATGCTGCTAAGGCAGCTCTATTACAGCTGGATGCCAATGCGTTGTACTCCAGTCATGTGATTCCTCGTCCGGACGAAGAAGTGTTCGACAGAATGTTTAGCTCAGCGCTGATTGGCAGAAGCGACGAGAATAAACATGATGCTGACGCAGAACTGTCCGGTGTTGTTGAAGCACAAGTCGCTGATCCGGAACCAAAATCTGAGTCATCCATTGAGCCGGAAATTAAGCCTGTAATTGAGTCAAAAGTTGAATTGGACTCGTCTGACCTGATTAAGGCTGAAGTCACTGAGGAAAAAGTGATTGAAGTTGCAGTGGCAGAGGCTTTTGCTGAACCTGAAAAGGGTAAGCCTGAAGTCAACAAACCTGCACAGGAAAAGAGAGCGCCAACTCGGGTTGAGTCAATCAAGTCAGAAACAGCAAAAGTTGAATCTAAAAAAGTAGATTCTCAAAATGTTGAGCAAGTAAAAATCGAGTTGTCAAAAGTAGAACCAGTAAAAGTTGATTCTACGGAACCGAAGAAGGATTCTGTTGAAGTAAAAACAGAACTCCCACCAACTTCTGAGGAAACGACAACGCCTGCTGCAACACAAATCAGTACTAAGAATGACGGCAAACATTCTGGTAATGATTCAGAAAAACCTAAGCCTACCCTTGCTTCGGCTGGGCAGACACCTCCGGTTTCAAAACCGGAAAACGTAAAAGCGCCAGTTATGTCCAAGGGTGCAGGCACACGTAAAGAAGACGTGGATGCATTGTGGGCAGAGCAGGGTGCTGATGGGGTAGCTACCGGATTAACTAAGCTGACATTAGCAAAACTGCGAATCTTAGCTCGTGAATATTCCGATCTCCCTATTGAATCCAAAAAACTTTCCAAAGTGAAAAAGCGCACACTGGTGGAAGTTTTCAAGCGTTACTACGCTTCATTGAATAAATGATGAGATGTTAGAGGAGCTACAAAATGGACTACGATCTATTATCTGTCCAGGAAGCGCGGGATCTAGCCCGTCAGGGCAGTATCGCTGCTGAAAAGATTGCAAGTTACACTGATGAGTTAATTGACTCTATTCTCTGCTGCATGGTGCAGGTGGCAAGAGAGAATGCGGTACGGCTTGCCCGTTTAGCAGTTGAAGAAACCGGCTTCGGCAATGTGCCTGATAAGACATACAAGAACCATATGGCCTCACAGCTATTGTATGATGCAATCAAGCCCATGAAAACAGTCGGGGTTATTAGTGAAGACAGGGCGCGTAAGGTTATCGAAATAGCAGAACCAGTTGGTTTGCTTATGGGGATTACACCTTCAACGAACCCTACCTCCACAACAATCTATAAAGCAATGGTTGCCATTAAAGCACGTAACGCCATTGTTTTTGCACCGCATCCAGCTGCATGTAAATGCACCATGGAAGCCGCACGGCTCATGTGCGAAGCGGCAATGAGTGCTGGAGCACCACAGGGCATTATCTCCTGTGTTTCCAAGCCGTCAATGCCTGCGACAAAAGAGCTGATGCATTCGAAAGAAATCAAAATGATTATCGCGACTGGTGGTCCCGGTATGGTCAAAGCCGCATACAGCGCAGGTAAACCTGCTCTTGGTGTGGGTGCCGGTAACTCTCCAGCGTATATTGAAAGAACAGCGAATATTCCTCAGGCTGTGAAGAATATTATTGCAAGTAAAACATTTGATTACGGTACGATCTGCGCGTCAGAGCAGTCTGTAATCGTTGAAGAGTGTAATAAAGATGCTGCTGTTGCCGAGTTTAAGAAACAGGGTGCGTACTTCATGTCTGCTGAAGAGACACAGAAAGTATGTTCTCTGCTGTTTAAAAATGGCCATGTGATGAATGCACAATTTGTGGGCAGAGCTCCGCAAGTTATCGCATCAGCTGCGGGCATTACCATTCCGGAAGGGACAAGAGTGTTGATGGGCGAACAGCAAGGTGTTGGGGATGGCTTCCCACTCTCGTTTGAAAAGCTCACCACAGTACTAGCGTTCTACACCGTAAAGGACTGGCACGAAGCATGTAAGCTGAGCATTAAGCTGCTTCAGAACGGTATCGGGCACACAATGAGCCTGCATACTGAAGATGAAAATATCGTAAAAGAATTCAGTGTAAAGCCTTCATCCAGAATCTTGGTGAATACAGGCGGTACGCACGGCGGCACCGGCGTGAGCACTGGTCTTATCCCTTCCTTCACTCTCGGGTGCGGAACATGGGGCGGCAGCTCAATCTCTGAAAACGTAACACCACTGCATCTTATTAACATTAAGAGTGTGGCGTACGGGTTACATGATTGCAGCACAATTGCTGAAAACGATCCTACATTCAACTACCCGGAACTGGCAGAATACACTGCGAAGAAGCCTGTTGTTGATACCATGTTTTCTAAGGTCGGATGCTCTGACTCTGGTAGCACGATAGAACATGATCACCTTATAGACTTGGTTACTTCGCTGGTTAACGCTCTTCACAAGGGAGCGTAAATGAGTAGCTACGATGCGGTGCTGAAACTTCTACTCAAGACTGTTGAAGCAGCAATGGAAGAGTCGGAAGCGCACCAAAAGGGCATAGCAGTCGGAATTTCCAATCGCCATGTACATCTTTCACAGGAAGATTTGGATGTGCTGTTTGGGAAAGGGTACCAACTGACAAGACTAAAAGACCTCTCACAACCCGGGCAGTTTGGATGCAAGGAAATTGTAACCATATGCGGCCCAAAGGGAGCCATTGAGAAGGTTCGAGTGCTTGGACCAGTACGTAGTAAAACTCAAGTTGAAATTCTTGCGGGAGATTCCTTTAAATTAGGGGTCAAGGCACCTGCAAGACTATCCGGAGATCTTCAAGGAACTCCGGGAATTACAATTATAGGTCCGAAAGGATCTGTCCAGACAAAAGAGGGGCTGATTGTTGCTCAACGTCATATCCATATGCATTCAAACGATGCAAGGGAGCATGGCGTGCGGGATGGGCAAATAGTCGGCATTGAGCTTGACGGGGTACGAGGCGGTATTTTTCATAACGTAGCAATTAGAGTCAGCAATGAATCCGCGTTGGAATTTCATGTTGACATCGAAGAAGCAAACGCAATGAACCTTACCTCTTCATCCGTTGTTGATATCGCAATTTAATATCGGAACAGGAGAACATATGTCTAAACATGACGCGTTAGGAATGATCGAAACTAAAGGTCTCGTCGGTGCAATTGAAGCAACTGATGCGATGGTTAAAGCTGCCAACGTTACCCTGCTGGGTAAAGAGCACATTGGTAGCGGGCTTGTTACCGTTATGGTGCGAGGCGATGTGGGGGCGGTTAAAGCAGCAACTGATGCTGGTGCAGCAGCTGCACAACGTGTTGGGGAAGTTGTTTCCGTACACGTAATTCCTCGTCCGCATGGTGATGTTGAAGCCATTCTTCCAGTACGGAAGGATTCCAAATAATATATTTTGCAAAACGTGCAAATGAATCTGTTTTCGTTGCACGTTTTGCTAGTTCCACATTTCGTAACCATTCCGGCAGGTGATGTTACCGTTCGCTTTATGCTGAATATCAGTTGTAAAAGTGTGCATACCTCATTAGAGGACTTTACATAACTGATGTGTATTTTGAACATGCTGTATACCTGAGAAAAGGCGTCTGTAAGGTTTACAAGCTTCACCTTCCGCAATGGTTTCGACTGGCTGATGCAACACGCTAAGAGCGCAGTGATGTGGAGAGAGAAAAGAGGGGCGTGTTGTCTATTCTGGACAACCGATATTAAGAAACTTAAATAAAAAAGGTTCTTATCTATGAGTGAAGTAGTTTTACAGAGCAGAGAAGCCGTTCTCGCGAAACGAAAGCTTGATGCTAGTTTCCGCACTAAAGGCATTGTCATTGCGTTGTTTTCAGCTGTTTTTTATGGCCTTTACACCGGCTTCCTTACCCTTGGTATGGCTAAAGGTGTATGGGGCGATTGGTATGGCGCAAACACCGCTGGGTTGTCCGCATTTGTTGTAACATATTTTCTTGGTGCTGTTGGTTCTGCTATTAACGATAGCTTCAGCGCAATCTGGGCACTTTTTTTTGCAACAACCCGCGGTCGTATTGGTGACTTCTTTAGATGTCTTAACACCAAGCCTGGCCGTGTAATGGTTTTGGCAGCGTTAATCGGTGGCCCGATTGCTACCACCGCTTACGTTGTAGGCCTCCAGCTTGCTGGTTCTATTGTTGTTCCAATTAGTGCTCTTTGTCCTGCTATCGGCGCAATTCTGGGTCGAATTCTGTTCAAGCAGGAACTTAATGCACGTATGATTCTTGGCATCGCTATCTGCTTCCTTGCAAGCTTTATGATTGCAAGCACCAGTCTTGGTGGCGAAGCACCTGATGGCCAGTTCCTCGGTATTTGTATTGCATTTATCGCAGCTCTGGGTTGGGGCTTTGAGGGTTGTGTTTGCGGTTATGGCACTTCCATGATTGACTCTGAGATTGCTATTACCATCCGTCAGACTACCTCTGCATTGTCCACCCTGTTTATTTTTATTCCAATCATGGCATTTATGTCCGGTAGCTTGGATTCCTTAGGTCTTGTTGTAGAAGCATTCACAAACAGTGGTTCCATCCATTGGTTTGTAATCAGCGGCCTTTGTGCATACTTGACATTCATGTTCTGGTACCGTGGTAACGGCATGTGTGGTGCTGCACTCGGTATGTCATGTAACGGTACATTCTCTTTCTGGGGACCATTCGGTTGCTGGATTATCCTCGGTGTAATCTTTGGTATCGATGGCTGGTCCATGGCACCTATCGCTTGGGCTGCTGCTGTTCTGATGATCGTGGGTATCTTTACTGTTGCAATGAACCCGCTCGATTTGTTCAAACAGAAAGAAGAGGTGTAATATGAAGCCACTTAACTACGCAATGTTGAAGTACTTTACTACTGTTGAAGATGCTTGTGTTGATGATGTGATGGATGAACTCAAAGATGTATACGGTCACTTTAAAGCATTTGAACGCAACTCTTTGGTTTCTGCTATTATGACAGCAGAAGCAAACGGTCTGTTAGCTGAAACTCGTTTTGAAATGAGCTCAAGCAACGAATTGAAGGTGTACTATTGTGCTCCTGAAGATGGTGCAGCAACAATTAACTACTACATTCAAGACTAGTTTGTTGTTGATTCACCAGTAACAATTCGAAGTCATTGGTGTATTTGTCCCTCTGATGAAGGTTTAAAAACCTCATCAGGGGGATTTTTTTTTATATGTACTTAGGGTAGAGGATAGTATCATGTGATGCAAAAGTGTGTATAAGATCGTGTTGCATGTGTTTCTTGAGTTTTTTTGGTAATAGTATAAGCATACCAAACTATTATAAGAAAGTAGAAAGTTATTTGAATGTTTTTTCCCGCAGACTGAAACAAAGAGTTCTTCATCAACAATGTGTGTGGAGATGAATTGTTTTGTAACATGCATGTGATCTGTGCTCCCCCGATACTTTTGCACGTGTTACGATTTTACATTTTGCATGCCCGATAGTCTGCTATGGCGGTTTTGTTCAACGTTTTTGAATACTACAATGCGTGGAACGTAATTTAGTCATGATACTCTGTTTTACTTGCGCTGTGTTCAAGCGGGAGGGTGGTTGTGAAATCAAAGAGTAGTTATTCAATCGGAGAAGTCAGTAAAATATGCGGCTTATCCAAAAAAGCTCTTCGCCATTATGATAAGGTAGGCATCATTACGCCAGATAGATCGTGCGGCAATAATTATAGATATTATTCCCGATCTTCGCTGTTGGCTGTGCCGGTTATCAAATATTATAAGCAGATGGGCTTTAAACTCTCTGAAATGAAAGATGTAATGGAAAGCGGTGACTATCGCACTCTCAGGGCATCTTTTAAGTCGAAACTTGATGAATTGCGTCAAGTTAAAGAAGAAGTGGATCGAAATTTCACTTCAGTGAAAGACTGGTATGAGCTTGTGGTGGAAGCGGAATCTGTACTGCATTACAAAGTTCAGGGCATATCAGTAAAATTTGTCGAAGAAGATACGTACTGTTTTCTTGATCAGGAATTTGCATATGATTATAGAGACTCAATCATTAATATTGAGTTCACAAATTTTATCGAATCCATTGATAACGAGATAACAGGACCGGTAATCATAAGATTCTCTGATTACAAGGAAAAAATGGAAGGAAAATGCGCTAATATCTCTGTTTTGCAGCGTGCTCTTAAGACGTGCAAAAAGGAAATACAGACGCGGTTTGGTGGATGCATGATGGTGTCGGCCTATCATATAGGTGCACACGAAAATATTAATGACACGTATGAGCGAGTAACCCGTTGGGCCAGTGAAAATAATTACACGCTTGGGCCTGAAGTTTATGAGCGGTACGTTGTGGATTATTGGAGTACTCAGGATACCAATAAGTTTGTCACTGAGATTCTTATAAATATTTCTGACCCGAAATAGGGTTTGCTATGTAGCCAAAAAACATTTGCTTGACGAAATTGGTTATGCGGAGCTGATGTTCAACTTTTATGGGCAAAAGTTGGGAAAAAACAGTTTTACGAATTTTGTCATTTTCGGCAAAAAAGGTACGGCTATTGAATGGCAAAGAGAATAAAATGTTTTTTTTATTACCGTACGCGTAGGTTGCAGTCCTTTTCGAATAAAAAAAAGCTTTTACTAAAAATAGTAAGAGCTTTTTTTTATATATATACCAATAAATCTGCATAATTTGGTTATAAATAATGTATTGACAGATTTGTGATGCGTCTTCTAAGAGGCATACTTTAGGTGTATAGCGTTCTTAAATTTTTTGGAAGGATTGAGTCAAATGATGGATATCATAAAAAAAATTGCTTCAGGCAGTTTAGTACTGCAGATCGTGTTGGGCATTTGTGCCGGTGTTCTCGTAGCAATGTTTGCTCCGGATGCCGCTAAATCTGTAACCGTCTTGGGTCAGTTATTTGTTAAAGCACTCAAGGCCGTAGCACCAATACTCGTTTTTGTTATTGTTGCTTCGTCTATCGCGAACCAGAAGAAAGGCGCGCATACAAACATGCGTTCTATTATCACTCTTTACCTTGTAGGCACATTTATGGCTGCATTAGTTGCAGTTGTAATGAGCTTTATTTCCCCTACCACCCTTACTCTTGTTGCTACTGATACTGGTGCAACTCCTCCAAGTGGTATTGGTGAAGTTCTTAACACTTTGCTCTTTAAAATTGTTGATAACCCTATTAATGCACTTGCTTCCGGTAACTTTATCGGCATTCTTGCATGGGCTATCGCCCTCGGTTTCTTCTTCCAGCATGCTGGTGAGACCACCAAGACTGTACTTAACGACGTTTCTGACGGTGTATCCATGATCGTAAAGCTCGTAATTCGCTTTGCACCTCTTGGTATCTTTGGCCTTGTTGCTAACACTGTTGCTGAAACCGGTTTTGAAGCACTTGCTGGCTACAGCCATCTGATCATGGTTCTGCTTGTTTCTATGGGTATTATTGCTCTTGTTGTGAACCCAATGATTGTATGGTTCAAAACTAAACAGAATCCATACCCGCTCGTATTTACCTGCTTGAAGGGTAGCGGCATTACTGCATTCTTCACACGTAGCTCCGCTGCAAACATTCCAGTAAACATGGAACTCTGTAAGCGTCTTAATCTTCATGAAGACACCTACTCTGTATCCATTCCTCTTGGCGCTACTGTAAACATGGGCGGCGCAGCTATTACAATTACTGTAATGACATTGGCTGCTGTTCACACTTTGGGCATTCAGGTTGACTTAGCTACTGCTCTCTTGCTGAGTCTCATTGCTTCTATTTCTGCTTGTGGTGCTTCCGGTGTAGCTGGTGGTTCCCTGCTTCTTATTCCTCTCGCATGTAGTCTCTTTGGTGTACCGAACGATATCTCCATGCAGGTTGTAGCTGCTGGCTTTATCATCGGTGTAATTCAGGACTCCGCAGAAACTGCACTTAACAGCTCTACAGATGTTCTGTTTACCGCTGCTGCAGACATTGCTGCTTCCCCTGAAAAAACAATTGAATCAACCACCGAAGCTGCTGCGTAACTCTTTGTCTTCAAAAAAGCCGTAAGCATAATGCTTGATGGTATTTTGAACAATTGAGTGTCTCGACAAGAGCTTGTAAAAAGGTCACGTATTATTACGTGACCTTTTTTCTTTGAATTTTGGTCGAAATTGTAACGCCTTATACGACATATGTCGTACTTGTTCTGATCTAATAGTCTGAGGTTATTCTTTGTGATTACCTCTTTTATACGATGGAACCTGTGCGGCGGTTTGGATACAGTCACTCAATGTAATTCAACCGGAGTCTGATTTGTGCCTTCAGTTTTATTTAATCACACAGCAATAGTACTATGCGCAATCAAAAAGGCATGCGTCGCCACGCGACAGAACCAAGACTCCATTTAAAGGATTTCTCCATGGAATTTAAAGATATTCTTGTTGTGACAGCTCACCTGCGAGCTAAACAAGGAAAAGAAGCTGAGTTACGGACAGCTCTTGAACAACTCGTTCAGGATTGTGATCACCACGTTGGGCTTTTGTTGTACAGCGTACATCAAGACGCATCTGATCCGGCTTCATTCCTTTTCTATGAGCACTACCTTTCTGAAAAAGCATTCAAAGACCACCTTGCCAGCGAAGAACTCAAAAAAGCAAAAGTTGTTTTCGATGAACTTGTGGATGGTGAAACCCAAATTGAAACTTGGCATATGGCAGCCAGAATTGGGGAGATTTGTCAGTAATTTTTCTAGAATTCGTACAATTGATGTCTAATAAAAAGAGCTCTTGCAGTCTAAACTGTAAGAGCTTTTTTCATGTGGAATATGTTGTGTGCAGCGGATTATTGTTTAAGCACTTTTCCGTCTCGCCATGCATGGCCAATACAACGGCCTACTTCCCAGTAGCGGCTGTCCGGCATGGTCAAAACAAAGGGTTTAATTTTTGAGATGTCAGGAACGTCTTCGGTCATAAATCGTTCTTCACACCATGTACCGACAATTTCACCAATAAAGAATGTGTTGGTCGGCATCTCGACAGTCTTATGGAGTTTGCATTCTAGAGACAGCGGACATTCTTTAATAAGCGGAGCAGATTGTAGAGTACCGTAGAAACGTCCGAAGAGATCTGATTTGTCTGTCTTCCTTGCGGAGATCAGACCTACGTAATCTGTAACCTTGACCATTTCAGTGGAAGGAAAGTTAATACTGAACTCTCCGGTCTCCAAAATAGCACTATGCGAGGCGTGCCCATTGTTGACAGCAATGCCGATCAAAGGCGGTAAAAAGTTTACTCGCGTAACCCAAGCAAGCGCCATATAGTTTGGAAAGCCGTTATGGTGAGTTCCTAAAATGGCCATAGGCATAGGAAGTGTAAAGCCTTGTGACCCGATATTAATTTTTTCCACCTGTATTCTCCTGCTGAATTATTCACTGGAAGCAGGGGTAGAAATGCTTCCGGATACAATAACGGTATGTGATAAACACCATTTCTTCATCAGAAGGAAGTTTGAAAGAGGTCTAACAATAGGCGGAACTAAACTCAGAGTATGATGTACGATAAATGTTGTACTTTCCTGAATGGCTTGGTGCATAATTTTGTCTATGAAAGAGAGGCAAGGCCTTCTCGTAATGCATACAAAGTAGCCTGCACGCGGTTGGCAAGATGCAGTTTGGAGAGGATATTGGTCATGTGAGTACGTACGGTTGCTTCACTGACAAACACTTCTGCCGCAATGCTTTTGTTGCTCATACCTTGTGCCACAAGGCGAAGGATATCTACTTCTCGCGGCGTAAGGGGGTCAGGGGTCGGTTTTTCTACTGCATTCGGTAGTGAGAGCTCCGCAAGCAGTTTACGTGCGATATCAGGGGCGAGAGACGGTTCTCCACTATGGACTTTGCGGATCGCATTGAGGAGGTCTTCCGGTGCAGAGTCTTTTAACAGGTAACCCATTGCGCCGGACTTGATGGCAGGGAAGACTTTGTCGTCCGTAGCAAAACTGGTGAGCACAATAATGTTACCGGATAATTTGCGGTCGCGGATTTCCTGAATGGCCTGAATGCCGTCCATAACAGGCATAACCATATCCATAAGGATAACATCCGGTGCAAGTTCTGCCACACGTTCAACAGCTTCCTGTCCGTTGGCGGCTTCTCCCGCAATTTCTATATCATCATAGCCTGAAAGAAATCCCTTCAGTCCAATACGTACTATATCGTGGTCGTCTACAATGAGAACTCGAATTGGTGCAGGCATGCTCAATGCTCCTAACGGGTTAGCGGAACAACAACACAAATAGTTGTTCCGTCGTTATCTGTGCTGTCGATTGACAACGTTGCGTGCAACTTACTGGCGCGTTCGCGTATGTTACGCAGCCCCATGCCGCCCGTAGGAAGCTGTTCTATTGCAAAGCCTTTCCCGTCGTCCGTAATGGACATGGAAACGAGTTCCGGTTCATATGCAAAGGTAACAGAAACATTATTTGCATGTGAATGTTTTGTTGCATTGCTGAGTGCCTCAATAGCAATGCGGAACATTTCTTCTTCAGTAGAATGCGCAAGCCTGCGTTCTTCCCCATTCACAAACATTTTAGCGTTAAGTCCCGAGCGAATTTCAACAGAGTTCATTCGAGCTTGAATAGCGCCGACCAGACCCTCATTTTCCAATTCAGGAGGATGAAGATCGAAGATAAGCGAGCGCATATCACGCATTGCCTGTTGCGCCATTCCGCGAAGGGCATGGAGTTGCTCCGTAGCTACTTTTTCCTTTCCCAGAGCCATGGAGCGGCTTGCTGCATCCGCGCAAAGGGTAACAGCATAGAGAGCCTGTGTTACGGAATCATGTAATTCACGTCCCAGTCTCTGACGTTCTTCTACTACTACAAGCTTATCGCTTTGTTCCGCTAACCTAGCATTGCGTAGAGCTAGCGTTGCCTGACCGGCAAAGAGCTCCATAATGTTCTTGTCGGTGAAGTCAAAGCCGTTTTCCTTGTTGGAAATAAGCAATAAACCTATGGCATTGCCGCACTCAATGAGTGGTACTACAAGCATGGTTTGCACCATTGTGCTTCTTTGGTCTTCAGGAATTTCTTTTTGAGCATCTGTAATGATGACAGCTTTTCCCTGCTGGAGAATTTGTCCGTATTTGGTAGTTGCTATGGGAAAAGTAGAAATTGGCGGTTGAGGGGTGCCTGTACCGCATGAATGATGAAGGAAGTCTCCTTCTTTAAGAAGGATTGAACTGCCCGTGCCTTGCACGATGCTTCTAGCTTCATCACAAATGACAGTATGCACGTCATGAATTTTGGTCTCAGGATGTTGCAAAAGTAAGTTAGCGACACGGCGGAGGCTTTCACTTTCTTTTAGCTGACGTTCTTTTTCTTTTACGCTGGCAGCAAGTTCCACTGTTGCGGAGACCGTATGCAGAATTCCTTCGATAAGTTCTTTTTGCTTAGGAGCTATCACATAGTCCGGCGTAGCAGAGCCGACCATTGCGATACCGTGCAGGCAGTTTGCGCTACTGTAGATTGGAAACATCGCCATGCTTTCAGAGCTAATCTGCCTAGGAATATCTTGTGCCAGAGCAAAGCCCTCCGAGTTGAGAGCACAGAGACCAAAGGTTTTTCCGCCAATAGCAGTGATCGTGTTTCCCTTAGTGCAGAGCCTGACCCCATCAAAACAGCGCTGGTAACCCTCAGATTCATGTCCCCAGCTCGCCAGCGGCGTGAGTCCTTTTGTACCACCGGTGCGGAGGAAAATGATACAGAATCCCTGCGAAAGGGTCTCGCTGATGACGCGCGCCAGATGTTCAAGCGCGGCCTGCGAATCTGTGAAATTTGTGATGGATCGTGTTGCCTCCAGCAACAGCTTGGTGCGCTCGTGTTCGGCATTGCGCTGTTGGGTAAGCAGAGCGGAGTATTTTTCGCCGGTAATTTTATTGATGTCGATGTAGAGCAGTTCGACAGCAGTGAGGATGGCATCACGCTCTTCGCCGGATGGAAGTTCGCGCATAATCGCTGTCGACAGGCATAATTTCCCCAACATAACGCCTTCGAGCATATCTGAGAGTTGAATGCCACGTTCAACCTTTTCTAAGGCGGCAGAAGAAAAGAATTTAGCAAGCGGAGCCAACGTGCTGTCGTGCATGCATCCGCATATAAGTTCTATGAAATGAGAAAGGTGTGTGATTAATTCAGTACAGCTTTCATTTTTATACCATTGAGGCTGTCGCTCCAAAAGCAGCTTAGCCAGCTGAATGGTTGCTGATTGCTTTTGTGCGCGTATCGCAGCAGCAGCTTTTTGTAGAAGTTTGTTGTTGTCCATCATGCTGTCCGGTTTATGTGTCCTGTCTTCAAAAAAGAGGATACAGCGTATCATTCTATTTCTAGATGTATATTGCTTTTTCCGTAGAGCAGCATCAGACAAAATACTTAGTTTGGCAAAGAGAAACAGCGCAGCCTGTAATTGTCGTTGGGACAACTAAGATTTACGTTGGGTTTCGGGCTATGACAAACATGCCACTAAAGATGATGCATATGCCCATTGCTGTTTGGAAAGAGCACGGTTCACCGAGTAGGAGTATCCCGAAAAGTGCCGCAACAAGCGGTTCTGCTAGTCCGAGAGTGAGGCCGGATGATAGAGGCAGCGTGGCAAGTCCGGTCGCAAAAAAACTGTACGCCATTGCTGTTCCGATGACACCAATCAGTACAATAGAAATGAATCCGCGCATGGTAAACATCCATGAAATGTCATACAGAAACAGAATAGGACTCATGGCAATTCCACCGAATGTGAAAAGGACAGCAATCATTTCCTGCGGAGAGCGGTCTGCCAAAATAGTCTGACTGTTGGCTGCGTACAGAGCGTATCCTGCTCCGGCACCAAGGGCCATAAGTACTCCTGTCATGTCAATAGTTGCATTGTCATCAACAGAAAGAAGGACTAATCCGCAGAGAGCAAGAGCAGTTGCTGTGAACCAGGATCGTGATGGTACAGATCCACGAAGTAGGTAATCTATGATTCCACCAGCCATAGGACCAAATCCGATAGCAATGACGGTTCCTACTGCAACACCTGTTCGTACAAGACTTTGAAAAAAAAGTATTTGAAAAATGACGATCCCTGCCGCCGCGGTGAGCGTGGCTTTTTTCGGCCATGGAACATTATGGGTGAATCCCGAGCGACAACATACCCACAGCAACATGACAAGGCCACCGACAACAAGACGCATCGTTCCGACTGCAAGAGGCTGGCATCCTTCTGGAGCAAAAGCCTGTATGGTTCCAGTTGTCCCAAAACAAACTGCTCCAAGCAGGGTGTACAAAACTCCAGTAGAGAGTTGTCGAGGAATGGGAATTGAACGCAGCATGGTTTCTCCTTTGAAGATGCGTTTTGAAGTCAATCAGAGAGGGAGAACAACGATAAGAATGTTTATGATATGCTAGTGTATCAGTTTCCGACCATTAGTAATGTACTAGTATATCAGTTTAGATAGATAACAAGAAAAAATATAAACACCTAATATACATGCAAATCAAAAAACTGAATTCAATTTGCCATAACTGGAATACTAGAATACCTTCTGTCGCAACTATCAAACGGAAAATTAAAATGCAACCTGCTTTTGTCTTTTATAGCTATCAATATCATCGATGAAAGATGAGTAGAAATGGAGAGGGTTGGGTATGATGTATGCTGATTCTGGCGGCTTGTTACGAAACGCTGTCTATGAAAAGCTTCTTGAAGATATGAAAAGCGGCAAGCTGGAACCCGGTCGTCTCATCAGTATTAAAAAACTGGCAGATGAGCTCGGAACCAGTAAAACGCCATTGCGTGAAGCCTTGTTGCAGATGCAGGTTGAGGGCTTTGTCACCATTTTACCGCAACGCGGTGTGGTAGTTAATGCTTTGACGCATGAAGATAAGAAATACATTTTTGAAGTGTGCGGCGGATTGGAATATCAGGCTGTGATTTCAACGTTTCCACTTTTGACAGAAGAGCATATTCTGGAAATGGAAATGTATAATTCTAGAATTATGATGTCGTCACAGGGGGCCCGTTATGAGGACTGCAATGCACTTAATACTAACTTCCATAATGCGTATCTAAAAGCATGCCCCAACCTTTATCTTGTGTACTTGCTGAATATGAACCGTGCGCGCCTTTTCGTTTTTACAGAACGCGACTGGGGTGAAAATTTCAGAGAAGCAAACTACAATGAGCATAATGTGATTATTGATCTTGTACGTGCTGGTGATGCTAAAAAAATGGCGGAATACATTCGGGATATACATTGGGCGTATTCGTGGGAATAACGGTTTAAAAATAGATAGTTGCAAAGCTTCTGTGAACATTCACAGGAGCTTTTTTTTATGTGCAATGTAACAAATCAATAATGCTAATTTTTAAACTTTGTGTGGGAATTTGTGTTGAAGATTATTAATCAACAGAGAAAATCAGACGATATGGGAGTAAGAACTTACAGTAAATACGAGGATCAAATGCAGGGTATTGGATTAACAGGGCGCTCTCACAAGTCGTTTGCCGATGTTATGGCAGAACAACTGGCAGAACAACAAAGTGTGTTCGTAGATGAAAGCGCTGTGCTTGATCAACAGGCTGCTCTCTCAGTTACATCTGCCACTGTCAGATATTTTGAGTTGAGAGAAGAAGCAACTGAGACAGGTACTGCTCTGTTCGAAGAAAAAGATTATGTAATGTCTAATGGGTTACAAGCTGTAATGAAGCGTCATAGAGCGTACAAGCAAATGTATGGTGTTAAACCAGTTTCGAGCAGTGCTCCAACCAACTATTCCTCTGATTCCTCTGCGAGTATTTTACCAAAAGACTTCAATACAGTTGAAACGTCGCCTCGTGTTGCTGGTTTAGCTTCTGTTCAAGCACCTGTTCGGCAATCTGCGGTCAGAACAGTTATCTAACGACTGTCACTCAACAGGTTGTTAAAAAATTAGTAAGAAAAAACATAAAAAAAGCTCATCCTTGCTGCAAGATGAGCTTTTTTTTTGTTTGGAACGTTATGGAGGCTTCAGACTGGTAATATGTTTGGAACTCTGGTGGGTTCTGCTAACAGTTCTGCACATTACGGTGCTACAGGGTAGAACGGCCAGAAGAACGGAACAACTGCGACAATAATTACAAAGCTGATGACCTGTAGCGGCCAGCCAGCCTTAATATACTGACTAAAGGTGTATTTACCCGGACCAAGAACGATGGTGTTAGGTGGAGTAGCAACCGGTGTAAGGAAACAGGCAGATGCAGACATTGCGATGCCCATAACCAATGGCAGTGGAGAAAGCCCACTGTTGACTGCGATAGGAATAGCAAGCGGAGCCATAAGGGCCGCCGTTGCCGTGTTCGACATAAAGTTTGTTACCAGCGCCGTAACAGCGCAGACCGCTGCTAGAAGTGCGTAAGGGCTGGTTACATATTGAACCATAGTGTCAGCAATGAGCTGAGCGGCACCGGATGATTTCATCGCGGTGGACATGGACAGCATACCTGCGAACAGGAAGATTGTTGTCCAGTCAACAGATTTGTAAGCTTCTTCCATGGTGATACAGCCAGTGATGATTACGAGACATGCGCCGAGCATGGCTGCGGTAACCAAAGGCATAATCTTTGTCGCCATAGCAACAACTACGAAGAAGAAGATAATAAGGGACCACCACATTTTGTGTGGGCGGGACGGTTTAACAATTTCTGCCTGTTCACATTCGCTTGTGTTGTCCGGAAGGAATTTGTGCCCGATGAAAGTATAGTATAAGATACCTACAACAAACAGAATGCCGCCAATTTTTGCGAATTCAAAGAAACCGAATGGCACGACTCCGGCAGGTCCCATTTTTTCGAGTACGGAGTTAACCAGACCGTTAGGTGGAGTACCAACCAGTGTCATAGTGCCACCGAGAGACGCAGCGAACGCAACCGGCATAAGAATTTTACTTGGGCGAATGTTTGCTGAAGCACACATACCCATAATCATTGGAATGGCAACAACTGTTGTACCTGTGTTTGAGAGAAATGCTGAGAGTACGCCAACGGAGCACATAGCCAACACGAGCAGGCGGGTTTCGCTGCCCTTGGAAAGTTTTACTGTCGCTTTGCCTATTTTGTCTGCAAAACCGGTAATAAAGGTCGATTCACCGACAATAAACATTGCCATGAAGATAACAACCCACTTGTTACCAAAGTTAGCAAAGGCCGCGGTTGCAGGAATAACATTGAACATGCTCAAAGAAACAGGAACAAGCATTGCTGTTACAGGGAGCGGGATGATGTTTGAAAAGAAAAGCACAGCAGAAACAAACAGGATGCCGAGTGTGATGTAGGCCTTCATTAATGGTTCTGCAGGAGCATCTGCAGCGAACGCAAAGGAACTACCTACAAGCAGGACAGTTCCGACGATAGAGAGAAAAAAAACAAACTTTTTCATGTCGTATCCTCTGTTAAGGGGGAACGATGTCGCGCGATTCGTATAACACACGTCGCGCTTTCAGGAACCGCCTGCAGTTGCCGCTGCAGGCGGTTTTCTGTGGCATTGATTATTTATAGTAACTTGCGACAAATGGGGCGATACGAGCATGTGAAGCGGAGATACGTTGCTTGAGATCTTTTCTGTACGCTTCCATGTCGTTGATAGGCATTGTAGCAACGCCTGTATCCATTGCTGCTTGAGCAACAGCCGGGACTTCCCATTCAAGGACTCGTGGGTCGAGTGGCTTAGGAATAATGTAATCAATACCGAAGGTAAGGGACTTAACGCCGTAAGCATCACAAATTTCGCTAGGAACTGGCTCTTTTGCCAGATCTGCAAGTGACTGTGCTGCTGCGACTTTCATTTCTTCGTTAATGATAGTTGCACCTACATCAAGTGCGCCGCGGAAGATGTAAGGGAAGCCGGAAACGTTGTTGATCTGGTTAGGGTAGTCAGAGCGACCGGTACCCATAATGCAGTTAGGGCTGGCTTCTTTAGCATCATCGTAGGTAATTTCTGGATCAGGGTTAGCCATTGCAAAGATAACAGGATCTTTAGCCATGGAGCGAACCATGTCTTTTGTAAGGAGACCTTTCTTGGAGAGACCAAGGAAGCAGTCTGTACCTTTAATAACTTCTTCGAGTGAACCGTAATCTTTGTCCTGAGCAAATTCTGCTTTGAACGGGTTGAGATCAGTACGGCCTTTATGGATAAGCCCACGGGAATCGAACATGAAGATGTTTTCAGGATTAATACCCATCTGTACGTAGAACTTGGTGCAAGCAATACCTGCTGCGCCAGCGCCTACAACAACAACTTTCAAGTCTTCGAGTTTGCGGTTGGTGATTTCACATGCGTTGATAAGACCTGCACCGGAGATAACAGCTGTCCCGTGCTGATCATCATGGAATACAGGGATATTCATCATTTTTTTCAATGTTTCTTCAATATAGAAACATTCAGGTGCCTTGATGTCTTCGAGGTTGATACCGCCGAATGTAGGCTCCATTGCTTTCACTATTTTGATGAGTTCGTCAGAGTCAGTCACATCAAGGTTGATATCAAATACATCGATGTCTGCGAAAGTTTTAAAAAGAACGCCTTTGCCTTCCATAACTGGTTTACCAGCAAGAGGGCCTATGTTGCCAAGACCAAGAACTGCTGTACCGTTGGAAACAACGCCGACTAAGTTGGATTTACCTGTGTACAGAGCTGCAGCAGCAGGGTCTGCGTAGATAGCCATACATGCTTCAGCAACACCCGGTGAATATGCCATGGAAAGGTCTTTCTGAGTGACGCAAGGCTTTACCGGAACAACTTCAACTTTACCTCTACGTGGGAGCCTATGATAGTCCAGCGCTTCTTCTTTAGTGAACAATGCCATTATCTTTTCCTTTTTCAGTTGAGTTAAAATTCGAAGTTTGGTTTAGCGTACTGTTCGCCGCCATGGCTGTCGTTCACCACCAAGAGTGGAAAGTTTTCAACAGTCAGTTCTCGAATTGCCTCAGGGCCTAATTCATCAAACGCAATTACTTTAGCTGCTGTAATGCACTGGGAGAGGAGAGCCCCAGCGCCGCCGGTTGCGCCAAAGTAAACACCGGTGTGATCCTGAAGTGCCTGTCGGACTTCCGGACTACGTTTACCTTTACCAACGCTTGCTTTAACGCCAAGGCTGTGCAAGCGCGGTGCATATGTGTCCATGCGGTAGCTGGTGGTGGGACCAGCTGAGCCGATTGGTCTACCTTCTGGAGCCGGACTAGGACCAACGTAGTAAATAACAGCGCCTTTCAGTTCAAAAGGAAGCTCTTCGTTGTTGTCCAGCATGTCGCACAGACGTTTATGGGCAGCGTCACGTGCTGTGTATATGGTACCGGAAAGTTTAACTACGTCGCCAGCGCGCAGTTTTGCTACATCTTCATCTTTTAATGGTGATGTCATGTTGTAGGTAGGCATTAGAGTGTAACCTCCTTAATTCTGGAAGAATGACACTGAACGTTTACAGCCAGTGGCAGGCTGGCAATGTGACAAGGATGCATGGCGATTTTTACACCAAGGCATGTTGTCTTGCCGCCAAGACCCATAGGGCCGATGCCAAGCTGGTTGATTTCGTCTAGCAGCTCTTTTTCCATAGCAGCCAGTTCCGGATCTGGGTTTTCTGCAGAAAGTGGGCGGAAAAGCGCCTCTTTTGCGAGAGAAGGGGCCAGATCGAAGGTGCCGCCAATGCCCACGCCAACGATAGTTGGAGGACAAGGGTTCGGGCCTGCTTCTGCCATACGGCGTACAACAAACTCTTTGATGCCTTCCCAGCCTTGAGCCGGTGTAAGCATGGTGCAGCGGGACATATTTTCAGAGCCGCCGCCTTTAGCCATGTGCTTGATGTTCAGTTTGTCACCTGCAACATGGGTAAAGTGGATAACTGCCGGGCTGTTGTCTGTGGTATTTTTACGAGTAAGCGGATGACAGGAAGATTTGCGGAGCAAGCCTTTTTCGTACCCGTCGATCATTGCATTATTGATGATCTCAGTAATGTTGCCCTCGATCTGAACTTGGTCACCGATTTCTACATAGAAAACGCCTAAGCCTGTGTCCTGACAGAGCGGGAGTCCAGACACCTTGGCAAGTTCTGCGTTTTCTAAAAGCTGACCGAGAATTTCTTTTGCAGAATCAGAGGTCTCGTTGTTACGTGCAACACGGATGGCGGTTTTTACGTCTTCCGGAAGGTAGCGCGCAGCCTTTAAAACCAGATCAACAACAGCGTCATGAATCTGTTTAGCCTTAATGACTTTCATGGCAGCATCCTTTGTGTTTGAGTTTATCAAGAACACGTTTTGGAAGAATTCCTTTTACGGAATGAATGGCAAGCATGCGACGCATAATGCCAAGCTGGTCCTGAAGCGGAATATGCTTAGGACAAACATCTTCACAACCAAGTAAACCCATGCAGCCGAATACGCCTTGATCGTTACCGATGACCTGATAGTAATTTTCTTCATTTCGCTCATCGCGAGGGTCAAGGTAGAAGCGGGCAATGCGGGCGATAGATGTGGCGCCGAGGAAGTCTTCACGCATGCGGGCGGTGCCACATGCTGAAACACAGCAACCACATTCGATACAACGATCAAGCTCAAAAATGTCGCTGGCTAAATCGTTTTCCATACGAACTTCTTCTGCACTCGCATCGAATTTGTCATGGTCGTTATGAACCCAGGCTTCGATACGTGAGCCAGCATCGCGGAACCAAGTTCCTGTATCAACGGAGAGATCACCGATGAGTTTGAAAACTGGGAGTGGATGCAGAACAATATGATCCGGCAGATCTTTTGTCTGAGTATGACATGCAAGACCCGGTCTGCCGTTGATTACCATGCCGCAGGAACCGCAGATACCGGCACGACAACAGAAGTCGAACTGGACGGTAGGGTCTTGCTCATCACGGATAATATTAAGCGCGATGAACAGTGTCATGGAGTCATATTCATTTACGTAGAATGACTGCATGTGCGGTTCTGAATTTGGATCAAGTGGGTTGTATCTGAATACTTCGATATGTAGACGACGGCTCATACTATAACTCCTTAGCTAGCTTTTTTTAGTCTGTTTTGCTTTCTTTTTATCCGCGCCTTTGGTTGGCACACGAAGCTTTTCTTCTGGAATGTCGGCAGTAATAATTTGACCGCCGCCATATCCACGTTCGCCTGGAGGGATTTCAAAGTATGGAGAAGCATCTTCATATTTCAGTTCAGGGCGGGTCGCGCCTTCTTTCCAGTATGCCAAAGTACGGTTGAGCCATTCTTTGTCGTTACGTGCAGGGAAGTCTTCACGAGTATGCGCGCCGCGGGATTCTGTACGCATTAAAGCGCCGTATGCAGTACACTGAGCAAGTTTGAGCATGCCCGGCATTCTGAGAGCCAATGAGATTTCAGGGTTGAAGCCAATTGCAGTGCCTTGGAGTTTAATATTTTTGGAACGGTCTACCAGTTCATCAAGCTTATCTACCGCTGCTTGCAGGTCTTTACCGTTACGGAAAATACCAACGTTATCCATCATAGTGCTGTGCATTTCGTCGCGTAACTGGATAGCGCTTTCCTTTTTGCTGCTGCTCTTGGTCATTTCCATAATGCGTGCTGCCACTTTTGTGTGGGCATCGTTAATGGCAGACTGCTTGAAATCAACAGTGTGACCCTGCAGGAACTCAACAATTTTCTTACCAACATAGCGACCAGCAACAACGGTTTCTGCAAGGGAGTTGCCGCCTAAGCGGTTAAAGCCGTGCATATCCCAACATGCTGCTTCGCCAGCGGAGAACAGACCTTTAAGGCCGTATGCTGCGCCGTCTCTGTTGGTACGGATACCACCCATAGAATAATGCTGAGTAGGACGGACTGGGATGAGGTCATGGATAGGGTTAACACCGAGGAAGTTAGTACAGATATCGTATACTTCACGGAGCTTAGTGGTAATGTGTTTCTCACCGAGATGGCGGATATCAAGCCAGAGATGATCGCCATATGGAGATTTAACCCCGAGTCCTTTGCGGATGTGTTCCTGCATACGGCGGGATACAACGTCACGGGAGGCAAGTTCTGCTTTTTCCGGTTCGTAATCCGGCATAAATCGATATTCGTTTACGTCCAGAAGGGTACCACCGTCACCGCGGCAACCTTCTGTTACGAGAATATCTGTAGGTACTGTACCGGTTGGGTGGAACTGGATAGCTTCCATGTTACCCATTGGTACGAGTCCGGTATCGAGTGCTGCAATCTGCCCGCCACCGTCACAGATAACTGCGTTGGTAGTCGCTCTGTAAATGCGGCCATAACCACCGGTAGCAATCAATGTTGCTGTGGCAAGATATGCTTTTAATTCACCAGTTTTCAGACAACGAACGATTGCGCCAAGGCAGTTTTCACCGTCATGAATGAGTGCTTCAGCCTGAGTACGGTCATGAATACCTACTGCGTAGCGCAAGCACATAGAATCAAGGGTGTTCAAAACAGAGCGGCCTGTGCCGTCAGCGGTGTAACATGTACGCCATTTTGCGGTGCCACCAAATGCGCGGGCATGGATAAGGCCGTGCTTTTCGCGTTTTTCTTCAGCATCAAATGGCTTACCACCTTTGTAGTAAGTATGAACGCCTGCTTCTACGCGGTTCCAAGGCACACCCCAGTGAGCAACTTCACGCATTACAATCGGAGCGGTGTCTGCAAAAATTCGTGCAACTTCCTGGTCACAGCCCCAGTCAGAACCCTTTACGGTATCGGCAAAGTGAATGTCCGGACAGTCTCCGTCACCCATAATTGCGTTACCAAGTGCCGCCTGCATGCCACCTTGAGCAGCAGAGGAGTGAGAACGGCGTGGTGGAACGATTGAAAGACAAGTTACATCAAAACCGGCCTTAGCAGCTTCTACAGCAACGCGTTCCCCGGCGAGTCCTGCGCCTATACAGAGTAAATCACTATAAATAATTTGCATGAGATAATCCTGTTAATCTAGTTGGCAGTTAAACCGTAAGGAACAAAAAGCGGATAAGTGTAATCAGACCAATGGAGATAAAACCAATCATCATGTAATTTTCAAGACGCTGGTACCATTTGCGGTTTGCTTTAGTAATGTATCCGTACTTTACGCCAATACGATAGAAGCCGATGCCAACATGGATTTCGGCAAGAGGAAGAAGAACAAGGTAGAATGGAAGCCATGTTCCACTTTGGATACGTGCAGCACTTTTTACTGCAGTAATAGGAAGATCTGTAAGAACTACCCACATATGAATGGAGGCCATAACAAGAATAAGAAGAGCTGTTACAACCTGCGCAAGCCAGAGCCAGGTGTCTTTGTGATGCATCATTACGCTATGTTTAATGAAAGCATTTGATTCCTGAGCACGCCAAGGCATTTTGCGGGCAGCAAGGAGGAAATGTGTAAAGATAAGTAGACCGATAAGTGGGCCCCCAACCTGTGCCATGTAGGTGGTTTCAAAGAACCACGCGATGGCATCCATTACTTTGGGGCTTATGAGTACACTTGATACGAGCATTAAGTGCGCCCAAAGGAAAACTATAAGCAAAACTCCTGACAACATTTGCATGACGTCAAGGCGTCCTACTCCGGCTCCGTTTTTTCTTACATGTAGCGTAAGCGTACTAGCATCCATGGTCTCTCCTTAGCAGGTAACTTGTGGTGCAGGGGGTAAAAGAACTGTTGATGATAACTTTCAAACAGTTCTGCTTAGTTCTGCACCGTTAGTGTTGAGCGGTAACCCATTAGTTTGGGTCGTTGTTACTTGCTAAAAGCATGGAACATGCCAAAAAATATAAAAGCGTAAAACAAATAAAAACAATTAGTTAATACTGTTTGACTGATGAAATATGACAGTGTTTTTCTTGCGTGACAGGAATTTTCTCTTCTTTGATAAGAAAAAGAGCTGTCCTACATAACTAGGACAGCTCTTTCTTGTTTTGCGAAGTGTAGTGAGGTCTAAGCCGCAAGACTGGATAAAAAACGTGCTGACCTCGCTAATAAAAGTTTTGGAGAGTCCAAAGAAGCCTTTTTTCAAAAGCGGTAGCCGTTCTCGAAGAATGAGAGAGTACGGATAGCGACAGTGGAACAGGTTCTCTGGCCGCCGGAGGCAATCACCACAGGTTCGCCCCGTCGGAGACACAGTCTGACTTATTTAATTAACTTATTTGATATGATGCTTTTTAAGCAACGCATATAAGCGGGACTGAGATAACCCTGAAAGCTCGACAGCCTGTTTGATTGAGCCTCTGGTGGAGTTGAGCAGCTGTGTAAGGTAGCTGTGCTCTGCCTTTTCGATAACTGCATTCCTGTGTTCCTGCATGGTAGGAAGTCCCTCATCGCTAGCTTCATAGGAGAAGTTTGAAGGCAATCCTTCTTTAGGGGATTCATGCGGGGTTATTCTGCTTTTTGCAAGACGAGCACGAAGTGCAGGCGGTAGATGTTTAATAAAAATACGTGATTCGTTGCGGGAGGTTGAGACCATAAACTCAACGGCATTGACTAGTTCACGAATGTTTCCCGGCCAGTCGTATTCTTCCAGTGTAGTAAGAACACTTGGGTTGAATGCCTTGGAATTAAGTCCATTCCTTTTGAAGAAGAGCGTCATGTAATGGTCGATGAGTAGTGAAATATCTTCGCGTCGTTCGCGTAATGGCGGAAGTGTAATTTTTGCAGAACAGATGCGGAATGCCAAATCTGTTCGAAATGTGTTTTCTTCCTGCATGGTATCGAGATTTCTATTGGTGGCGGAAATAAGTCGGAAGTTGCAGGGAACTTCTTTCTTACTGCCAAGTGGACGGACTTTTCGTTCCTGAAGAACTCGTAAAAAAGCTTTTTGGGTGGCAAGAGGTAGCTCACCTATTTCATCTAGAAAAAGAGTACCGTTGTTTGCTTGCAGAATAAGACCTTCTTTGTCCTGCAACGCACCGGTAAAGGTGCCTTTTTCGTGCCCGAAGAGAATGGTTTCTACCAGATTCTCGGGCAAGGCTGCACAGTCCACAACGATAAAAGGACCTTTGCTGCGTGCGCTGTTGTTGTGTAAAGCGCGCGCGAAAAGTTCTTTCCCTGTTCCTGTTTCGCCGGAAAGCAGAACGTTCATGTCGCTGTCCGCAAGTTTTCCAACTTGTTCCAGACTGCGGGTAATCGCGCTGCTTTCGCCAATAATGTTTTCCCTGCGAAGTGCTTGAATCTGGCGAACTTTTCGTGACGAAAGTTTGTCGGAACGGTATTCCAAAGCGTTGGTAAGGGTCTCCATAATCGTGTGGATGGAATCACCTTTTTCTACATAATCCCATGCGCCATTAGATATAGCCAGCTCCGCCGCATCAGGGTCACCATTACCGGTTATGATAATGAGCTCCGGATGTGCCGGTTGATTCATAATGTCAGTGATAATGTCCATGCCGTTTCCGTCTGGCAGTTGAACATCAAGAAACACAGCATCAAATTCTTTCTGTGTTGCTTTTTGCAGGGCATCATGAATCGTAGCAGCTGAGTCCGCAGCATACCCGAGATGGCGTGCTGCGCGGCAAAGCGCATACGTTACGTCAGGATCATCATCAATTATGAGTATTGCTGGTGTATTCATGAGGTTCCTTATCTGTTGAGCAGGATTCGTCGAGCAAATGGCGTACTGCTTCACACAGGAGCGCTGGCTCGAACGGCTTTGAGAAGAACTTAGTTACGCCTAGGTCTTCCCATTCGGATGGGGTTTCAGCGCATAAATCGCTTCCTTCCAATCCACTATATAAAATCGTCGGCATGTTCGGCTTAACTGAATGGATCTCTTTAATGAGTTCTGTACCAGTAATGTGCGGCATCATCTGGTCTGTTAACAGCAGATCGAAATTTTCGGGTGCAGCGTTAAACGCTGCAAGTGCATCTTTGCTGTTAGTGAAAAGTGATACGTTGTAGCCGTAGTGCGAAAATAGTTTTTCTACTGGATAGGCCAGATCTTTATCGTCATCCACAAAGAGGATGGATTCTGTTCCGCCCTGAACTTTGATAGCGTTAATCGGCTGCGGTGCTTCTTCTTCAGATTTGCCTGCATATGGCAGGAGTACCGTGAAGGATGTTCCTACGCCCGGAGTGCTTTCAACGCTGATGTGTCCTTTGTTTTGCTTAATGATGGAAGATATAACGGAAAGTCCTAGTCCTGTTCCACCTACTTTTTTACGGGTTGTATAGAACGGATCAAATATTTGCCCGATTAGGTGCTGGGGAATGCCGTTTCCTGTATCGCGAACAATCAGAGCCACATAATGGTATGCGGAAATCTTCATTTTCTGCGCTTCAGGAAGACTCACTTCACGCACCGATAATTCAATATGCAGACTGCCTTTTGTTCCGTCCATTGCCTGAACAGCGTTAGTGCACAGGTTCATGAGTATTTGTAAATATTGGTCAGGGTCAGCATAAATGAGCGCAGAATTGCATCTGTTACGAACAGAAACATCAATGGTTGCAGGGATGAATGATTCGAGAAGGCGCATACATTCCTGCAAGACAGTAGCAGGACGCATAAGCTGTACGTGGGTACTGTTACGTGTACTGAAAGCTTTAATTTTCCGCACCAGTGCCTTACCGCGGTTGGCTGCTTGTAAAATTCGCCGCAAATCTTCATGCGCCGACATGCTTTCCTTCATGTCTATGAGCGCAAGTTCACTGCACGATATTATCGCCCCCAAAATGTTGTTGAAGTCATGCGCTATGCCACCTGCAAAAATCCCGATGGCTTCCATTTTTTGCGCATGGCGCAGTTCTCGTTCCATTTGTTTCCATGGTTGAACAATGGTGTTGATCATATAGAAACTTGCCGGAACAACTAAAAAGAACAGTACAAAAGTTGTACCCACGGAAACGATTATAATCGCCTTCTGAACGTGACTTTCTAACTTCGTGGCAAGTGCGTTTTGTTCGGCATCAATGGTGTCAATATAGGTTCCGGTGGCAATCCAGAAGTCAGTACCGGGGATCATTTGCGCATATGCGAGCTTTGGGAGTGGTATTTCTTGCCCTGGCTTGGAGAACCAGTAGGTAGTGTAGCCGCCGCCGTTTTCTGCGGCTTTGGCGAGATCAGCAATGTATTTATGACCGTTTTGGTCTTCGTGTTCGAGGCGACTTGTGTTGATGAATTCTGCATGGAGCGGATGCGCAATATTTACGCCTTGTGTGTTGTATACAAAATAGTATCCGTCAGTGTCGTAGCGCAGGTCTTTAATGGCTTTTTGAATTTGAGCTTGGTGTTCTTCTTTGGGGAAATTTTTGAGTTGGTTGCTCAACAAGTCTGAAATGGTGCGGATGGAGTATGCAATGCTTCGCTTGTAGCCTGTAAGCATGGCTGATTGAGATTCTACGATCGCGTCCTGCTTCACTTTATTCATGTAATAAATGTACGTGATGCCGATGGTCGCAGAGAAAAAAAACATAAAGACCAGTAATAACGTAACTCTATTTGTAATCGTCGGTTGGTCAGACACTGCACTTACTCCATACGTAATGAAAGAACATGGTATGACTGTAGGACAAGCTTGCAAAAAGGAAAAGGGGAAGTGGCAACTTTGCAGTTTAGCACTGATAAGACCCCCGTCATATGAGGGTCTTATTAGTTGTTTTTTGCGTAAAGTTAGTTTTTATAGTGTGTTAAATGCTTATTTGTAAAGAAGTTAAGGATGGAGACTTCATCAGTGTCTTTTAGAAAGAGTAGAACATCAGGAAGTTACCGCTTGTTAAGCTGTGCTCGCTTTTATTTTAGTCGGTAGCGAAGTGCTCTTGGGGGGGGGCGAATCAATGTGTTTTTACCTAGTGGTTTTCCCCACGTGTGATCGGGCTACTTACGCACAACCTTGCTAGGGGTGTTCCCTGAGGATAATGTTGCCTGTCGCCACTTGTTCATTTTCCCGATCATCAGTGTAAGAGAAGTACAAACGGATGGTGTCATAAGCAGAGAACGGTTTAACTGTTAGTCGGCAATCGCCTCCGCCAAGGCTTGTAAAGTCCTGAAATTCAAATTGAACAGGATTTACGGCCATAGAGTATGCATAACGTTCAATACTAACTTCATTGCTATAGATCCCACTAGCATTTTTGAATCCCTTATCCTCTGCAGGCTCATGCTCGAAACGCAGTTTCCAGAAAGATATGGTTTGTGTCATTGGGGAGTCCGGCTGTTGGTCTTTAGGCACCTCAGCAATATCGTACCATGTCTTTATTTCACAATTGAGTATGAAAGACTCTAGCACAATATCAGTATCAGCAACGTCATTGGCATATGTAATATCAGCCAAGGGTTGCTTTGTTATAGCAACACTTGCAACTCGGCCGACAGAACTTGTTGGAACGAAATAGACAGTAGTAGAGGTTTGAGCGAGCCTGTTACCTGTTTTTTGCTCCAAGACATCTATAGAAATAACTTTTTTTCCGATGGGCGAGTCGGTAGTTGCCACAATGTCAACGGTGCTTGGTATGGCGAAGGTAAATGTGTCATTAACTGCTGTAGGCATGACAGAAAGAATGAGTGTTGTTCGTGTGATGTTGTCGCCGCGGAAGGCGAAACCATCTGGAGCCTTAAATTGTACCATTACAGCATCGAACATGTCTTCGGAGGTCACAGAGCCGTAAGCAGGTTTAACACTTGCGACCAGTTGCTGGCTAGCTATCGTCGCAACCGAGTCCTTGGGAATAGACAGATACGTACCTTCATTAAAGATGAAAAGTTTTGGTGCGCCAGTGCTGATAACGGATTCAATAGCAACGGCATCTTGCGCCTTTACGGTGAAGGTCATGGTGTACGTTACAGCAGGATTATCGGCAGCAGTGAATGTGATGTAGTGTTTTGAGTCGATGGGAGACGTCTTACAATCGAAAAAGAAACTGAACTCGGTTCCATTCGCATATACTTTGTCACCAGCAGTTATTTTTTGATCTTCGTTCGAAGAGACCATCTGCCCTTCGTTTAGTGTTCCTTTTGCGGGAACCGCAGATATTTTGAATCCACCTGCGTAGGTTGGAGCCGGTGCTTTGGTTAATTTTTCAGTAAGATCAGCGACATTATCTGTGTTGCTTAAAAGAGAAACTTTGAATGTAAGCGGGATAACGTTAGTCTGTTGAGGTGTTACGATTTCGGGGGAAAGTTGTTCAAACGCATCACTTCCCTCAAGAATTTTAGTAAGAATGAAAAATTCCGGAATTTCATCATTACGAAGCTCAGATGTCATAATCTCATTAACTGTTTTGCTGAACTGAATGCGTTCTTTTTCGCGGTCAATTGGATTCTTTTCTATATCATACAGCAGGGTGCAGACGCGATTTTGAATGTTTTCTAGCTGTGATGTCATGTACTCTGCAATGCTTTTAGTAAGCATCGCGTTAGATTGCTTTGCTGCACCTAGAAAAGTGTTGTTTTGCATGCTGATAGCGCATTTTTCAATCTCTTTAGAGAATGATTGCATAGCACTGTTGTCTGTCTCATTTCCAAGATCGAGAACGACCATGAAAGTCTGTTGCAGAATCTCATGCTTGAGTAATCCGTCACCGAGAGGGTTAGCAAATGGGTCGATGTCTTGGAATCCGAGAGTGGTTTGGACAAGGGAAGTGACTTTTCTCTTCGCTTCATTCGCTGCATCAACCGAACTGCCGTTAAGTTCAAATATTTTTGCAGCGAGTGTGGTGACGGGGGTGAGATATGGAATGTCATTTTTCGACATCATTATTCCGTGCAACTCTGCTTTAAAATCATTGTCAGTTTTTGTATTTCGGCCTGTTCCATCTGCGTTTGCACGTAGTACAGCAGGGTATGTTGTAATTTTTTCTATATCAGAAAAGTGAATATGTCCTTGTTTTGTAATGCCAACAGGAACCCATGCTCCATTAATGCATGCATCAACTATGGCATTATCAATTGGAGCAGCGACAACAGCACCGGAAACTACTTCTTTTTTTGCAGATGGAGCTTCAGATAATAGTTCTTTAATTTCTTGATCACATCCAGCCAATAAAAGAAGTGCGATTAATAGAACAATTGTTTTATATAGTCTTTTTTTCATACAACCCCCAGTTGTATGAATTTAGTTACATATTTTTAGTTGTTTTAAAATATTTTTTCATTATGCAATTGGTATGCAAATAGATTGTTCTATTTTATATAAGAAAGATGTTCTGCATTGGCTTAATTGGACTAGAAAAGGTTTTTCTGTAGTGACTGTATGTTGGGATTAAAAAAATTACCTAAGCAAACTGATGCCTAACTGTATAATAAAAAAATATCGTAATAATTTTCAGTTTTTATTAAGGGTGAAGCAAGGATATAAGTTTTGCACTATACCTTTTTCTGCTTTTTCTTTGTAACGGGTACAAGTCAAAATTAGTCTTTTTTGCACAGTCATACATTTTATTGACTTTCCAGTTTTTTAGAAAGTCTCACGATACGTGTTTTTAGTGTTTTAATACAGAATGTTACATCGTTCAGCGAAGGGCGGAGTTTTTTCATGGAAGATAATGTCATTCATCTTCCTAAAGAAGCTTTGTGAGCTAATTTTGTGTCAGTAAATAGAGTATGAGGGCAAGGTTAGTTGTGAGACACGGAAGTGCATCTGTAATGATGTGTGTTGCACGGATGAGCCTGCTCTTATTGATGTAGGTAGCGATCATAAAGTTGCCTGTCACCGTCAGAATTCGGTTCATGAGCTTGTTAAAGAGAAATCCGGTATAAACGGTATTTCTACTTAAATTAAGATATGTTGTATTACTAAAAGACCAGCCGCACATGTTTATGTGTAGCTGGTCTTTTTTTTGCCGGTTGCCTCAAAAGCGACAGTGTAAAACGGTCATGACAGAATTTACTTTACTTGCATGTGACGAAGTATATTTTTTCATGCCTCAAAATGCATAAAAAAAGAAAAATAAAATCAGCGTATTGAATAATGGTCTCATTGTGTGTGGTGGGCACTGTAAAAGTATGTTTGAAAATGTAACAATCTGTTTTGCCTTAGAAATAATAAGCAGAACCTATTGTAGTAATGTTGAAAATCACAATAATGTGAACTTCATTTATGACGAAGTGCACTTGATTTACACTATTAGCATGTGTAGGAGTTGTCTTCGTCATGAAAGTAAGCTGTCATTGCAGTCTTATTGTGTACAAAAATGTCAAAAAATACATATTGTGTGTGCGTAGTGTATGCAATGTGAAGAAGTAAAAGACACACAGTATTACATAGAAGCATATTGCCTGTTGTTCATAGAGGCAGCTTGGGGTGTGATGTTGTACTATGAAAAAGGGAGAGGTATGCTTTCAAAGAATTTAGGTGCCGTAAGCATTGTTGCCGGCACATCAATCGGGGCGGGAATGCTTGGGCTTCCAATGGCTATCGGAAGTCTCGGATTTGTAACAGGATCTTTGGTTTTGTTGTTTATGTGGATTGTGGCAATGTACGTTGCGCTGCTCCTGCTTGAAATCAATCTTGAGTTTGGCAAGGGCGTTAACTTAAACTTCATGACCCGAAAAATTCTTGGTCGTCCCGGTCAGCTGTTGGGTACAGGTAGTGTTTTCTTCTTATTTTACTGCCTTCTTGTTGCATATCTTACCGGTATGGGTGGTATTATTGCCGGTAATACCGGCTTAGACGCTCGTATGGGTACGCTGCTTTTTTCCGGCATAAGTGCTGTCTTGCTTTTTTCCGGCACTAACTCTGTGGTCACAGCAAACAAGTATCTTTTTATTGGAATGCTCGTGGCTATGGTTGTCTGCTTTGCCACACTTGGTGGTCAGTTGCATATTGAGAACCTTGCTATAGGCCAGCCAAAAGCAAAAATATTGATAATGTCCTTACCTGTTCTGTTCACATCCTTTGGCTACCATCCATGTATCCCAAGTATTGTTAACTACATAGGTGATGATAAAAAAACGCTCATCCGTATTTTTGGGGTGGGTAGTACTATTCCGTTTATTTGCTACTTTGCATGGTTGACCCTAGCTCTTGGAAGTGCAACGCCTGACCAGCTTGCTGTTATGGATAACGTTGATGTTTTGATCAGCCAGATGAGCGGCGGCTCCACATGGGTTTCCTCTATTCTTTCTCTGTTTGCATCTCTTGCATTAATAACCTCATTTATTGGTGTAGCATTTGCTTTGTTTGATCTTGTGGCAGAAGCATTCCGCCGTAAGGATGACAAAGTAAGCCGTGCAGGAACAACCGCAATGGTATTTCTTCCACCGCTTGCAGCATCCTTGTTAGCTCCGAATGGATTTATTGCTGCTCTTGCTCACGCTGGTGCGGCCTTCACTATTATTGCTATCTTTATTCCATGCGTGATGGTTTGGAAAATGCGCGCAGAAGGATTGAATAAGTCCTACCGTGTATCTGGTGGCAAGCCTGCTCTTGTTTTAAGTTTCATGTGTGGAATTGTGATTGTAACTGCTAGCTATCTTTAGTTTTCATACAATAAGTAAGCCTTTTGATAAGTCTTACTTGCTAGGATATATTAAAGAAGCTCCCTCTACTTTGCAAAGGGAGCTTTTTTTTATGTCTCTGTGTCTGGCTGCTGGCGAGTGCGTGGGGGCACAGCCGTATGGCTTTTGCGATGGTAATTTTCACCTTTACCATGTGGGCTATGGTGCGTCTGAGTTCCATGAAACATCTTATGCGATGCAAACTGCTGCGGATGTTTATGATCGAAGAATTGTTTGCGTTGGGATTGCCAAGTCCGATACTCATCACCGTGAATAATGCCGTAAGAGTGATCTGTGTTGCCGGTTTGCCCGGCTAAAACTTTTTTCCTTTGTGCCCTCTCATTTGGTCGAGATTTGTTCCGTAATTGTGTTCAGCACAGCACCCTGCATGTGGTGTGTGTGATGTCCCTTCGCAACATCCTCTGTATCCATGCACGTAGCTTCCACGCCCATGGTGCTCGTGATGGCTTTCCGTATGTTCGTGCGCGTGGCAGAACTGATACTCTCCTTCCCCATGGCAATGGTAGTGGGAGTGGAATCCATGCATGTGTTCATGAGGGGCAGGGGGATAGTGTACGGCATGATGGCTACCATGGACCATGTCGTACATTTCATCAGGGTGTTCTTCGTCATGAATATGGGGATATTCTTCGCGAAGTCTATGGGGGTGCTTGTGCGGAGTTTTTTCTTCGTACTCGTACGCTTCAATTTCAGGAGTATCCCAGTCTAGTGTGATCACCAGATGCTGTTTATTGTTTTTGATGCGCGCTTCTATATCCATTTCGATTTCTGCATGTGGATGTAGAACTATCTTTTCTTTACCTTGTTCCACAACAACGGAACCGTTGCGCAATCCATCTAAAAAACATTCAATATGGGATACTGCAAGAGTACAAGGCATCTTTCCGGAAATGTGGATCTTCTTTTTTTCCATGTGTCTCTCCTCATGCTGGCAGTGCTAGCAAAGAGATAAGAGAATCCGGTTTAGCACTGCGGCATCAATGTATGGTGAGCTTTGTTTTGTAATCAGATCGCAGGATAACACACTAATGCCTTCGCGAGACAGCATATCATTGTTGAGCGAGCCATTATACCGGGTCGTATCGGAATCAACCACGATGAGATTAAGCACGTCGCTCGTGGCAATATCCGCGGGTGCGTCTTTTTTTAAATGAAAAAGAAGGGTTTCGATCTGTTCGGATAGAGTATGCCCGATAAGTTCTACATCAGTGCCTGTGTTAGGGATGAAAACCTTGGGACATTTGGTATTGGCAATACTTGCTCCCACATCTTTCGGGAGTAAGTTTGCTATAACGCTGGAGTAGAAGCTGCCCATGGGGTAGCAAATAAGTTCGGCCTTGTTGATGAGGTCGCTTGTATTTTTAGAGATAGAAATGGAAATAGGTGAGGAGTCTTGTTGTGACTTGGTCAGCCAGATATCTTCAATTTTAGTTGAAAGCGGTTTGGACTCTTTACCTGTTATGAGGTGCTGGCCCACAATGGATTCACCGTTTTCTAATAACACTGCAAGCTGGGCTGTGACATTTACAGTGGGAAGCACTGTTCCGCGTACCTCAGCCAGTTTAGAGAAGAGATAGATTACTGGTGAAAGCTGGCGCTCATGGTTAAGATATTCTGCTGCAAGCACAAGATTACCGAGGCTTGCACCGCGAAGGTCAAACGAATCTGAAATATGGCTTTCTATGGAACCCATGCTGGTTTGAATAAACCGGCGCATTGGATACGGCACAGATTTGATGAGTGGATGGCTGCCACTGGATAATCGATTAAGCTCTAGGCGTAAGTCTTTTTGTGAAGCCTTGTTGTCCAAGCGATGCGTAAAGAACGCGTAAATTTCTGGGCTCCCGAGGGCGGAGTCGTCAGCGAGAGACATCAGTCGGTTGCGGATATCGCCCACTGCGGGCATGGAAAATTCTTCACGCAGGACAGCAGAACTTCCACCGGAATCAAACGGGGTAATAAGATGCACTGAGTTATGCGTGTACTTGATTATATCACGCGAAACTCCCTGTAATGCAGTACCCCCACTAAAAAATAGAATACGCGGGCCATTTTGCGGTGCAGCACGGTAGCGTTCAATTTTAAGAGGGTCAGGTATTGTGACCGTTCGGGTTATTTCAAGATGTTGCATTATTGGTTATGCGCCTGTTGCCCCTGTACTCAGGAAGGTTGTCAGTTTTTCTGTGGCTTGAGCAAAGTCTACACCGCCCTGCAGAATGAAAATAGGCTTGTCATTGAGCGCCTGTACATAGTCGTTAATCGTTGGGTCTGTATAGCCTTTATTTTTTGGTATATATAGCAAATCATTTTTCTTCATCATATGAGTAATAAAGTACCGTGCTTCTTGGGCTGTCAGTGTTGTAATTGTCATGGGGTCGCTGTTACGCCTCCAATCCATAATCGCCACTGCGCTGAGTGGGGCATGGGGAATGAACCTGTGGTTCCCGTAGCATTCAGGAATAATGGCATCGTATTTATGCTCTGTCTGCCATAATGTTTCGGGAGACATTCTGCCAAATTTAATGCGTTCTTCCGGGGAAAGTACTCGTTCAAGACTTGGGTTGGTTAATGCGGTACCGGGATTAATGCGCGGCTGCTGGAGTGTGCCATAGAATGGATTTGATCCTTCGCTAGGTATCAGCACTCTGTCGTTACTGACAAAGTCGGCACCACTTGTGAGCATGTGCAGTGCCAGTGTGGATTTTCCTGCACCAGAATTACCGCAAATGATTAGACCTCGTCCATTGGAAGTGACTGCCGAAGCGTGGCCGAGTAAATATCCGGCATCAACCTGATTAGTAATGAAACGGCTGTTAATGAAATTAATCACCTGATTCTTTCGCTGCCCACAAGGGCCCGCAATACAATTTTGTCCGTTACCGATGAGATAATGCATGTCAGTGGTGCGATGATGGATAATTCGTCCTTCATCAAGCTCTGCCCATTCATGTTTGATTTTTTTGTGTGGTGAAGCAGGCAGGGCAAGTGTAAATGTATATGGGAAAGAAATCGGTGGCGCATCGTGAACCGTCACTGTTGTGTTTACAGCACGTTGTGGGTATTTCACAATAAATTCAGCAAAGTAATGCTCAAGAGCAACGGCCAGAGACTTATTGTTCACAAAGACATCGACCACAAAGTTATTGAAGGCAATTTGTAGCTTGTGTGTTGCTGGATACCTGCCGCGTATCGCATTGAGTACCGATGAAAAACTCGCGAAATCTACGTTCATGAAATCTCCTTTAACACCGCATCGACATACAGTTGTGCTGCATTTATCCCCCGCGCTTTAAGGACTCCTTTGAACCCTCCAAACGCAGATACTTCAAATACCACAGGGCCGTCAGGTGTTATTGCAATATCTACGCAGGTGAAATCAAGCTTGAAGGGGTGCTGTGCTTTGCGTGCAAGCGCTATGATTTCGAGTGGCGGGGTAAAGCTTGCGTAATGGCCTCCGGATGCCGTTGTTGTATTCCATGAATCACCTTTGCAACGGGCATAGGTTGTTAAATATTTTCCCTGGATAAAGACAACACCAAGGTCTTTGTCTTCTTCAAGATCAACAGCCTTTTGAATATACATCATGGAAAATTTTGCGGCGTAGTCAGTTACTATAGTACGTACATCGTCACAATCTGAAACGATTATCATGCCGCGGCCTTTGGAAGAATAAAGCGGCTTAAACACGGCTGTTCCATACTCTGCAACTGTGAGAAGAGCCTCTTCAATATTTTCTGTAAGTGTCGTCGGTGGCATAGGAATACCGGCCAGCCGTAGTGACGTGGTACAGGACAACCGGTTGAGTACTGAGATAATGCTGGCAGGTTTGGAAAAAATAGGCAGTCCCTGTTCATTAAGAAAACGCAGCATCTCTAGTCTGTCTAGTAGGGCGGGGGAATACCATGCACCGACTTTCTTGATAATAAGTGCATCCAGTGTGCTTAGATTCGTGCCTTCAATCCAGCAGGTATTGTTATACAGATCAAGCCTCACGTCTTTCATATCGATAAGCAGTCGATAACCTATCTTTTTAGCAACAGTATCGGCAAGAAATTCTGAAGACCATCCACCAGGAGTGCCAACAACGCCTATTTTCATGTGACCTCATTTCGTTATTAATACTAAAGCGCAACGTGTAAGCCCGAAATTTAGCGGCTATGTTTACTTCTGAGAGTACAAAGTATTTATCACAGCGGGACAACGAAACTGTGAGCCGCTTTTTAGTAAAATAAAATTTCTTCGGGAAGGCTGAATGTTTTCCAATTGTTATTATGGCTGAGGAGTTTTTCCATAAGGTAATACGCACTCATGTACATTTGTTTGGCAAAGATCTGGTTGAGTTCAAATCTGGTGGATGTGTAGAACGAGCGGGCCAGAGCAAGGGCGAGGCGGGGTTCAAAGGTCGCATCGTTTTGATCAAGAGCAAATTGACGAGTGAAATTATAGAACTGTTCTGTGGCCTGATTCAGTCTGTCGCGTAGCTGCGGTTCAAAAATAGGCAATCGGAAGAGGGAAACAAGAAACACAGATGCGTCTTGAACGTAGTCAAAATTGCGGGAGCGGTATAAATCGACAAAACGCACCGTCTGAAGCTGGCTGTTGTATACAATGTTGTTCATGTTGAAGTCTCCGTGAATAAGTACGGAAAACGGCGCTGTGAGGTTTTTTTCTAGAGATGAACACTGTTGAATCAGCTCGTAGGTGGAAAATGCTTTTACTCCACCGACGGACAGAGAATCTCGGGCTGAAGACGGGTGAATTTTAAGCACAGGCAAGAGTCTGCTGGCTAGCTGCTGAATATAGTTAGTGGGAACTTCGGTATCTTGTCTGGTGATTTCCCATACATTTCTAACTGTGCGTTTGAGTTCTGTGAGCGCTTCAGACATGATACATCGATCTGCCTGAAGAATTATTTCATCCAGAGTACAGCCGTGCAATAGTTCCACAAGCAATGCTGCATTGTCAGAGCCTTCATGGTACCCGTATATATTTGGGACAAGTGTTGGGAAAAGATTTTGCCAGCGTTCGATATTTTCCTTTTCCAGTTTGATCTTGGAAATTGACCCTTCTTTGTAAATGGAACCTTGTCTTGATGTATTGGATGGTTGCATAGTTTCAACTACACCAATGCAACAGCCGGAACGACTTCCAAGTATGGCTTTGTAATCAACATCATGCATAGAGCCAGTAAAGCCATACTGTGAAAGAGTTTCCTGAAGCGAATCAAATTGCGAAACGTTAAGTGTGTTGCCTACAGTTATGCATATGAGGGCTTCCCCTATGCGAAGTAGAGAGTCTCCAATGCGTTCGAGATATCGGTATATGAAGATGGCGGTTACATGACCGGATGCGTTTTTTCCAGAATCAATTTTTTCGATGAGTTTTGAAAATACACGTTCGTATTTTTCATCAAGCGAATGCTCGTACCGACATATCGTAAGTGCTCTTGAGAGATTGCCCTCATCAAGCGTTGGTTGGATAAGTTTCAGCGCATCCTGAATGTCTGTAAAGAAGGGGGTGAACTCTTCCGGATCAAGCTTACTGTGGATAGTAAGGTGGTGCATCTGCTTTGTTATGTTGACGCAGAACTTGGAGATAAGATGCAAGTGCGTAGCCACTTTTTGCAAGGCACGGAGACGGCTTACTTGACCCTGCGAAAGCGCGTGAGTTGAGTGCAGCTTGGAATAACACTTTGTTTCTACCACGGCTTGCATGTTGGCAGTTCTATCGCAACACAGAGAAATTTGCTGTCGTAAGGCGCGAGTCGGGCGCAACAAAAATTGCTGCGTGGCGTCTATCTGTCCTTGAACTTCCAGCAGAAGGAAAATGAAATTATCGTGCAGAGCTTCAAACGTCAGCATGGTTACTCACTGCTAATACGTAATGAATTTTTTTTCGAATGGTGTGCTGTGTTTTTCCAGCGGATACGCAATTCAAGCTTACTTTCATCAGTTTTTTGCCTAGCTTTAATAGAAAAATGTAACAATCCATCAGGTGTTAGATTGATATATTTTTTTTCTGAAGAGAGCACGATGGAACCATCTCTAAATCCTTGCGTGATAGATTCAAGCAAGTCCACAATAGATGACGAATCCTGAATGGATTCGAACGAGAACTTATCATCAGACATATTCGTTTCCAGTATCGTTGTTGATTATCGTATTAGCTTGAGAGACGACATCGGTATTCTTCGATGACATTCTGACGCGTAATGCCACCCCGAATTAGTTTTTTTTGAATATTGAGATTGTCCCACGCTGGTTGCACACCTATTTCGCGTTCTGTTTTTTCTGGGTCCTGCTCTTCTTTTTTCCGTGTCTTCTCACCTTGATGGCAATCATCACCCATAAGAATAAGCAGTTCTCTGCAGGAGCCGTTGCGATGCTTGTTGTGTTCATTGACTACATCAATCAGGAACTCGGTATAGCGGTTGGATTGGGGGTTCCAGACTTCATAGCCGTCCACGTTATACCGTCCTAACAATATCGGCCAGAATTGTTCTGGGTGGGGGATAATGATGGAACCGCCAATATTTCGAGTTTCTTCTATTATTTCAGAGGCTCTGTAAAAATATTCAAGAGGAAAGCTTGCTTTGACGATCTCTTTAACTTCTTTCACAAAAATTTGGACGCGATCGATAAATTGGTGGCCAAACTGAGGGCGCAGCGCATCAATATAATTCCGAATAAGTTTGTTGCGGATTGAAAATTCGGGAACATGTTCCCAATGTTCATCAAGAAGCCGTTCTATTTTTCCTACAATGTTGCAAGCAAATTTGATTGCAACTGGTTCTACACCAGTATTACGAGAAGCTTTGTGCAGTCGGTCTTCAACAGGCTTTGTGAAGGAATTGATAAAGTCGAACAACTGGCTGGCTCTATACTTGCGGGTGTGGGCAAGCATTGCGCGCAGCATTGCATCCTTATCTTTGAGTTTTCCTGCCTCAAAATGGATGAGCAGTTGAACTTTTTCCTGAAACCCACTGGCATAGCAATCAACCTCTGCACCAGCATAGGAGCCATAGGTCATAAGTTCGTTATGCTGCGTTGGAATAATTAGTTCGTCTTTGCGGTTGGGGAACATTTTTTCAATGCGCTCTCTGTTGAGTTCCATTGGGACAAATTCCGGATGCCAATGAGTAGCAAGAACATGTTGTTGCCGCGGATACACTTCGTCTGGATTAAGTATCTGATCGATCTGCCATGTCTCCAAGTTTGTAGAGATCATTTTTACAAAAAGTGCATGATCGTCCTCTGTAATTTCTTCTGAATAATTACGAAGTTTTTCCAAAAGCTTGGCATTGTCTTTTTCTTGCTCATCAGTGAACTTCATGGTGTCCCCCATACCGCAAGACACTATTTATATTGATGATGACACTGCGTCTTCATGTGGTTCAAAGCATCTACAGTTTCGTGAAATTTTTGTAGATTCTTAGTTTGCCATGCTTCTTCGAGTATATCTGTGAGTTTATTATATTCAGCATAGAGAGGATCACCTTTACCCGGATATTTGGTCATTAGGCGTGAGTCGGCAATGAAGTCGGCAACGGCTTCGTCTGGTGGAACAGAGTTAAGGTGCAATGCTTTGAATATAACTTTAAAGCTTGTAGCCATACGTTTTTTAAGGCGTTTGTATTGTGGAAGACCATCCGGTCTTTTTCCACCGCATTCACACTCATCGCACAAATCGCATTCATCAATATAGACACTCATTTTCAGTTTAGCAGTAAGCTGCCCATATTCATCTTTTATTGAGAGCCGAATTTTCTTTGCTTTTGTGCAATCGGGAAAACCTTCTGAAGGTGTTGATTCGCAGGCATCAGCTAATTTTCTGAAAAAAGCGGGAAGATCTTCGCGCGTTAGTGTTTGCGTAAATTTTTCTGCCATGAAGTCTCCTGTAACTCGTTGCAAAATGGGAATGTATAATTAGAAAACCATGACTTGTGCTTAGAGTCAAATATCGAAAGATATTATCAACAAAAAAAGCCCCCGCATCAGATGATGCGGGGGCTTTGAGTACTAGTAAACGCTTATACGTTTGCAGGATAAAAAGGCTCGTCAAGTTCGTCGAGGAACTTGTCTGCACGTTCTTCCTGCTGAGGTACTTCGATGTTTGCGGAAACGAAGTCGCGGTAACCGGAACCAGCCGGAATGAGACGACCCACAATAACGTTCTCTTTGAGACCGCGCAATTTGTCGCGTTTGCCGCGCAGGGATGCTTCGGTAAGAACTTTTGTGGTTTCCTGGAAGGAAGCCGCAGAGATAAAGGAAGAAGTTGTAAGGGACGCCTGAGTAATACCAAGAACCAGAGGTTCTGCATTAGCCGGTGTGCGACCTTCGCTAACTGCTTTTCTGTTTTCGTCGCGGAATTCCTGCTTGTCTACCTGCTCACCAACGAGGAAGCTGGTTTCGCCTGGATCAAGCACGGATACCTTCTTGAGCATCTGGCGGACGATAATTTCAATGTGCTTATCGTCAATACCTACGCCCTGGAATCGGTAAACTTCCTGAATCTCTTCACACAAGTAGTTAGCGAGGAATTTCTCGCCTTTAATGCGGAGGATATCATGAAGTTCTGGCTGACCTTCAGTAAGCTGCTCACTCGCTTCAACGAAGTCGCCTTCGGTAACGGTGATGTGCTTACCTTTTGGTACGAGGTATTCTTTTGGTTCGCCAACTTCAGGAGTAACCATAAGCTTACGCTTACCTTTGGTTTCACCTGCGTATGATACGATACCATCGATCTCGGTAACAACAGCGAGGTCTTTAGGTTTACGAACCTCAAAGAGTTCCGCAACTCGTGGAAGACCACCAACGATATCTTTGGTTTTGGATGTTTCACGCGGCTTACGAGCAATAACATCACCCGCTTCAAGCTGCTGACCATCCTGAATCATGATAATCGCGCCAACTGGGAGCTGATAAATCGCAGGGATGGAACTATCACCGCGGAATTTAGGCTCGCCGTCTTCATCACAAATAGAGATGGAAGGTTTCAAGTTGGTTGTACGGTACTCAATAATGGTACGTGTTGCCATCTGAGTCGCAAGGTCAGTTTTTTCCTGGAATGTTTTGCCATCAATGATATCGGTGAACTTAACAGTACCAGGAACTTCAGAAACGAATGGTTCGTTGAACGGATCCCAATCAGCGATAACATCGCCTTTGTTTACTTCCTGACCATCAATAACGTTCAAGCGAGAACCGTTAGGCAGGATGTATTTTTCGCGTTCGCGGCCCTGTTCGTCAACGATGGAAACCTGACCGGATTTACCGAGTACAAGATGTTTTCCGTCTTTGTTTGTAACTGCTTTAACACGGGAGGTCACAACGCGACCAGCGTACTGAGCTTCAATGCTGGATTTTTCAATCTGAGTAGACGCGGTACCACCAATGTGGAACGTACGCATTGTCAGCTGAGTACCAGGCTCACCAATGGACTGAGCAGCAATAATACCGACAGTCTCACCGCAGTTTACGAGACGACCGCGAGCAAGGTCACGACCGTAACACAGTGCACAAATGCCGTGTTCAGAAGAACAGGTAAGTGCAGAGCGGATGGTGATAGAGTTGATGCCACGATCATCGAGAAGCTGGGCGCGTTCTTCGTTAATGAGGCCGTTAGCCGGAATTACTTCTTCTTTGGTAATCGGATCGAGTACCGGATAAAGAACAACACGGCCGATTGCACGTTCAGAAAGACGCATCTTGATCTCACCACCAATAATGAGGTGACCGAGTTCAAGTCCGTCAACTGTGCCACAATCATGTTCGCCAATGATAACGTCCTGAACAACGTCAACAAGACGACGGGTAAGGTAACCGGAGTTCGCGGTTTTAAGCGCGGTATCCGCAAGACCTTTACGAGCACCGTGAGTAGAGGTGAAGTACTGAAGCACGGAAAGACCTTCACGGAATGAAGATGTAATTGGTGTTTCAATAATTTCACCGGACGGTTTCGCCATCAGACCACGCATACCTGCGAGCTGACGCATCTGGTCCTGGTTACCTCGAGCACCGGAGTTAGACATCATAAAGATTGGGTTAAAGGAGAGGTTAGACTCTTCTTTACCAGTCTTTTCGTCTTTGATGATATCACGGGAGATGTGCTTCATCATTTCGTTGGACACGTCCTGAGTGGTCTTAGTCCATACATCAACGATTTTGTTGTATTTCTCTGTGCGGGTAATGATACCTTCACGGTACTGGCGTTCGATTTCATCAACTTCTGACTGCGATTTTTCCAAGATGCCTTTTTTGCTGCTTGGGATCGCAAGGTCTTTTACACCAATGGTAACACCGGCGCGTGTGCCATACTCGTAACCTAAGTTTTTGAGACGGTCACAAAGAAGAACAGAAGCTTTAATGCCGCATTCGCGGTATGCAGAACTTACGAGTTTACCAATGTTTTTCTTGGTCATAACATCGTTAGCGCGCTCAAAGCCCATGCCTTCTGGCAGAATCTGTGAAACGATAACGCGACCAGGGGTGGTATTTACTATGGTGCCGTCGTCAAGGCGAACCTTGATGCGTGCATGCAGAGAAACCTGACCATGGTCATAAGCAGATATAACTTCCCAGCGTCCGCAGAATTCCATGCCTTCGCCGATCTCAAATGAACGTTCAACAGTCATGTAGTACAGACCGAGAACGATATCCTGAGAAGGAACGATAACAGGAGAACCGTTAGCTGGAGAAAGAATGTTGTTTGTAGACATCATAAGTACGCGTGCTTCAATCTGTGCTTCCACAGAAAGAGGAACGTGTACAGCCATCTGGTCACCATCGAAGTCAGCGTTGTACGCGGAACATACGAGAGGGTGCAGGCGAATAGCCTTACCTTCAACGAGGGTAGGTTCAAATGCCTGAATACCAAGACGGTGAAGTGTCGGCGCACGGTTAAGGAGAATAGGGTATTCGCGAACAACCTCTTCGAGGATATCCCAAACAACCAACTCTTCTCGTTCAACCATTTTCTTCGCACTCTTAATAGTAGAGGCGAGGTTTCTTTCTTCGAGTTTGGAGTAGATAAACGGCTTAAAGAGCTCAAGAGCCATCTTCTTAGGAAGACCACACTGGTGCAATTTAAGACTAGGACCTACAACAATTACGGAACGACCAGAGTAGTCAACACGTTTACCGAGAAGGTTCTGACGGAAACGACCCTGTTTACCCTTAATCATATCTGACAAGGATTTAAGAGGGCGGCCGTTAGTACCAGTAATTGCGCGACCACGACGACCGTTGTCGAAGAGTGCGTCAACAGATTCCTGAAGCATACGTTTTTCGTTACGGATGATGATCTCAGGAGCACCGAGTTCCATCAAACGCTTCAGGCGGTTGTTACGGTTAATAACACGACGGTAAAGGTCGTTGAGGTCGGAAGTCGCGAAACGTCCGCCATCCAGAGGAACGAGAGGACGAAGTTCTGGTGGAATTACCGGAACAACTTCCATAATCATCCATTCAGGACGGTTGTTGGACTCAAGGAAAGCCTCAACAATCTTCAGTCGTTTTGTAAGCTTTTTCTTTTTTGTCTGAGAACGGGTAGTCTGAGATTCTTCACGTAACTCATGGCGCAGAGTCTCAAGATTGAGCTCCTCGATGAGGCCGCGAACAGCTTCAGCACCCATGCCTACTACGATTGCGTCTTCGCCGTAGTGATCGATTACCTGGAAGTAATGGTCTTCTGAGATAACCTGATTTTTAGCAAGGGAAGTCTGACCCGGATCAAGAACGACAAAAGAGTCGAAGTACAATACTTTTTCAAGGTCGGACATTGTCATATCGAGCAATGTACCAATCTTGGAAGGCAGAGTCTTCAGGAACCAGATATGAGCAACAGGAGCAGCAAGCTCAATGTGACCCATGCGTTCACGACGAACTTTGGAAGCAATTACTTCAACGCCACACTTTTCGCAGACGATGCCGCGGTGCTTCATGCGTTTGTATTTTCCGCAGTTACATTCGTAATCTTTTACTGGGCCGAAGATTTTTGCACAGAAAAGACCATCGCGTTCAGGCTTGAACGTACGGTAGTTAATGGTTTCCGGCTTTTTCACTTCACCATAAGACCACTCACGAATTGCTTCAGGAGCAGCAATTGAGATCTGAATAGCCTTCAGGTTGTGAATATCTGCAGCTTGAGCTGTATTGCTTCGTGCAGAGAAAAGATCATCTAAAGTCATAGTTGTTACCCCACCCATAAAGGTTTCATGCGGGTTTTGGGAACTGTAACAGTATCCTAAAAGCGGGTTTGCCCTGCCAAGCAAGGCAACCCCGTTCTATTTAGTCAGCAAGGAAGGTGCGCGGACCTTTTTGTTCCTCTTCCTGATGCAGGGTGATGTCCAAACCGAGGGACATCAATTCCTTAATAAGTACGTTGAAGGACTCAGGCATGCCAGCTTCAAGGAAGTTGTCACCCTTAACGATCTTCTCGTACATCTTAACACGACCGGTTACGTCATCAGACTTAACGGTCAGGAATTCCTGCAACATGTAAGCTGCACCATGTGCTTCCAGTGCCCATACTTCCATCTCACCAAGACGCTGGCCACCAAACTGAGCTTTACCGCCCAGTGGCTGCTGCGTAACGAGTGAGTAAGGACCAGTTGAACGGGCGTGGATTTTTTCATCAACCAAGTGGTGCAACTTCAGGATGTACATAACACCTGTAGTTACGCGGTTTTCGAACTGGTCACCGGTACGGCCGTCGAACAGTACGTTCTTACCGTCATCCGGCATGCCTGCATCGGTAATCCAGGACCAGATTTCATCTTCGCGTGCACCATCAAATACCGGAGTCTTAGTAACAATACCGGTGCTCAGTCGACGAACGGCTTTGGTGAATTCTTCATCATCCATTTCGTCAACCATACGGCTGATTGAATCGCACTTGTATACTTCTTTAACACGGCTACGAACATCTTTAAGGTGTTCACCGGTTTCGAGAAGTGCTGCAAGCTGCTCACCAAGTCTGAGTGCGCCCCAACCTAAGTGAGTTTCCATGATCTGACCGATGTTCATACGAGACGGTACACCCAGTGGGTTAAGTACGATGTCTACTGTAGAGCCATCAACGAAGAATGGCATATCTTCAATCGGAAGAATCTGGGAAACAACACCTTTGTTACCGTGACGGCCAGCCATTTTGTCACCTACGCTAAGCTTACGCTTAACGGCGATGTAACACTTAACCATCTTGAGCACGCCTGGAGGCAAGTCATCGCCTTCAGACACTTTTTCACGCTTGGTATCGTAGATATTCTTAATAAAGGAAACCTGTTGATCATATTCTTCGATGAAGTGATCAATGGCTTCGTTTACTTCTTTAGCTTTAAACAGACCAGAAAGTTTCTTAACTGGTACTTCGTTAAGGATTTCAGCTGTTACTACGTGACCTGCTTCTGCAAGAACTTCGCCTTTGCGCTTACCTGGAATGTTGGAAGCAAGTTGCTTACCTTCTGCTTCTGCCACAATTTTAGTCATGGTAGACATGGTAAGTGCCGCAATGTGGCTCTGCTCTTTACGATCAAGCTTAGCAAGTTCGTAATCTTCAATATTTTTAGTGCGTTCGTCTTTTTCACCGGAACGACGGTTGAACACTTTTACGTCAATTACAGTACCTTCGATTCCTGGAGGAACTTTCAGGGAGGTGTTCTTAACGTCACGTGCTTTATCACCGAAGATCGCCCGAAGGAGTTTCTCTTCAGGAGAGAGCTGAGTCTCACCTTTAGGAGTAATCTTACCTACAAGGATGTCGTCTGGGCATACGTTTGCACCGATGCGAATGATGCCGCTGCCATCAAGGTTGCGGAGCATTTCTTCGCTTACGTTTGGAATATCGCGGGTAATCTCTTCAGGTCCAAGCTTGGTGTCACGTGCGACAACTTCAAACTCTTCAATATGTACGGAAGTAAAGACATCTTCTTTAACCATACGTTCGGAGAGGAGGATGGAGTCCTCAAAGTTGTAACCACACCAAGGCATAAACGCTACTACGAGGTTCTTACCCAGTGCCAGCTCACCATCTTCAATACCAGGGCCGTCAGCGAGAATAGTACCGCGAGTAACTACCTGGTTAGGATGACAAGTTGGTTTCTGACCAAAGCATGAGCTCTGGTTAGACTTGTGATGTTTCTGAAGGTCGTAGCTACGAACGCCACCGGACTCTGGGTAGAGGCCGTCGGAGTAAGAAACTACGATACGGTCAGCATCAGCAAAGCGAATAATGCCTTCGCCTTCAGCAATGATACATGCGCCGGAGTCCTGTGCTACAGGGCCTTCCATCCCGGTACCAACAATAGGCTTATTGCAGCGCAACAATGGCACTGCCTGACGCTGCATGTTGGAACCCATGAGTGCGCGGTTCGCATCATCGTGCTCAAGGAATGGAATCAACGCAGCAGAGATGGAAACCATCTGGCTTGGTGAAATATCCATAAGGGTAACATCTTCACGTGGAGACATGAGAACATCACCGAGGTAACGAGTTGTAATAAATTCATTTACAAAGTTACCATCAGCATCAATTTCTGCGTTTGCCTGCGCAACAACCTGACCCTGTTCTGTGGTAGCGTCCATGTAGATAACTTCATCAGTAACGCGGGAGTCTTTAACAACGCGGTACGGTGTTTCAATGAAACCGAAGTCGTTAACTTTGGAGTACGTAGTCAGAGATACGATAAGACCAATGTTTGGTCCCTCAGGAGTCTCAATAGGGCAAATACGGCCGTAGTGAGATGTATGTACGTCTCGAACTTCAAAGCCAGCGCGTTCACGGGTAAGACCACCAGGTCCGAGTGCAGACAGACGACGTTTGTGAGTTACCTCAGATAACGCGTTAGTCTGGTCCATGAACTGTGAAAGCTGGGAAGTACCGAAGAACTCTTTAAGCACTGCAGCAACCGGTTTAGGGTTGATGAGGTCGTGCGGCATAAGTGTCGCTACTTCCTGCAGGCTCATACGTTCTTTGATAGCACGTTCCATACGTACAAGGCCGATGCGGTACTGGTTTTCTACCAGTTCACCTACCGGACGTACGCGACGGTTACCGAGATGATCGATATCGTCTGCAGGACCGTGAGAGTCTTTTAATTTACACAGAATCTTAATTGCTGTGAAAATATCGTTGTCTGACAAGGTGCGCATGTCGTTCTTGCGATCAAGATCGAGACGCTGGTTCATTTTGTAACGACCTACTGGGGATAAGTCGTAGTAGTCTCCGCTACGGAAAAGATTTTCGAAGAATGTACTTGCGATTTCCGGAGTTGGAGGTGAACTTGGGCGCAGACGACGGTAGATTTCAACACGTGCGGACTCGGAATCATCTGTTTTATCGAGAAGAAGAGTGTCACGCATGGAAGAAGATACGTCTGCACCACGAGTGTGAAGAACTGGAATGCGTTTAACGCCAGCTTCACGGATACGTTCTACGATATCTTCAGTAAGTTCATCAGCTGCATCAGCGAGAACTTCACCTGTGTTTTCATCAACAAGATCCTCGGCAAGGAAAAGACCGGTGAGGGTATCAGGAGCAACTTCAATTGCTTCGATACCAGCATCGAGAAGCTGGCGCCAAGTACGCTTGGTAATTGGTTTGCCCTGTTTCGCGAATACTTTTTCACCATCGCCAAGATCCACGTACGCAATTTCTTTGCGGTACATGTCTTCTTTAACTTCCCACATGACTTTACCGTCTTCAAAACGGAAGTACTCTTTCTCGTAGAAGCAATCGAGGATTTCTGCGCGAGACATACCCATTGCTTTAAAGAGAATAGTTGCAGGCATTTTGCGACGACGGTCGATTCGTACGTACAAAATATCTTTATGATCGAAGTCGAAATCGAGCCAGGAGCCACGCATTGGAATGATGCGACAGCTGTAAAGTACTTTACGGCTGGAGTGCGTTTTACCTGAATCATGCTCAAAGATGATACCAGGGGAACGCTGCAACTGGTTAACGATTACACGCTCGGTACCGTTAACAATAAAGGTACCTTTCTCGGTCATTAAAGGGAGGGTACCAAAATAGATATCCTGCTCTTTAATATCACGGATGGTGCGGTTTTCGGTCTCTTCATCTACGTCATACACAACAAGGCGCACGGTAATGCGAATTGGTGCTTCGTAGGTAAGACCTTTTGCAATGCATTCAGCCTGGTCGTATTTAGGATCGCTGATATCATAGCGAACATACTCAAGGCTTGCAGTACGGTTAAAGTCTTCAATAGGAAAGACAGAACGGAATACACCTTCAAGACCTTCGTCAGGCAGTCTGTCAGTACGTCCTTCCTGCAAAAACTTCTTGTAGGAATCTACCTGCAAGTTAAGAAGATGCGGGATAGGAAGCGTTACTTCGATTTTACCAAATTTTTTGTAAAGTTGGCCCATATTTACACCTCAAAAGAGACGGTTTGCCAAAGATGATGCCACTGCGGCTAAGAAGCATCTGAAAATGGCGCGTTTGCTTAACCAAAGTCGGCGGATTATCTCCGAAACGGATACATGCGCATGCGAAAAAGGGATGCCCGGTGGACTTAGGTGTCCGAAAAGACTGGGCAACTGGTAGGTGCTGCTTGAGGCATGCAAATTCAGCAGCAGAAAGCAGAACATGTCCGCTCGGTCATGTTCTGTATTAAATGAAAAAATTCGGGATGGTAAACGTTCGGAAATGGTCAGCAACGTGTCGCCCAATTGTTAATTAGCGTTACGTAACAAAGACAAGTCGACCAAATGCGTAATCTAGTTCACGACTAGATTTTGTGCAAGCTTTTTTTTGATCTTCCCCTGTACATCAGAGCTAATAAAACGCGGACGAGAATAAATCCCCGCCCGCGCCTGAATTCGCTTCAGCAGTAAAAAGAAGTGTTACTTAACTTCTACTTCTGCGCCTGCTTCTTCGAGAGCTTTCTTAGCAGCTTCAGCATCGTCTTTAGATGCAGCTTCTTTGATTGCTTTAGGAGCGCTATCTACAGCTTCTTTAGCTTCTTTGAGGCCAAGACCTGTAAGAGCACGAACTGCTTTAATAACAGCAATTTTGTTGCCGCCAGCAGCTTTGAGGATAACATCAAATTCAGTCTGCTCTTCAGCTGCTTCAGCTGCTGCTGGAGCTGCTGCTGCTGCTGCTACTGGAGCTGCTGCGGAAACGCCGAAGGTTTCTTCGAGTTCTTTGATGAATTCAGAAAGTTCGAGTACGGTCATGTTAGAGATAAATTCTACAACCTGTTCTTTGGTCACGGACATGGTAGTCTCCTTAAAATAATTTTGGCTTAATAATTTTAGTTAATACAAGTTCTGCTTATGCAGCTTCTTTCTGGTCTCTGATAGCATTCAGAGCGTAGAGGAAGTTGCGCAGAATGTTGGCGAAAAGGCCAACAAAGTTTGTTGGAACGGCGTTCATTGTTCCAAGCGCCATGCCAAGCAACTGCTGCTTGCCAGGGAGCTTTGCGAGTTCGCCAAGCTGAGCTTCGGTGAGGAGCTTGCCTTCAAGAGAAGCATGCTTAACAACGAGGTGTTTGCTTTTTTTAGCGAATTCAACGACAGCCTTAGCAACTGCAACGGGATCTTCGAAACCAAGGGCGATAGCTGTGTTCTCTTTGAATGTATCAGCGAGAACTTCATGATCACCACCGGTGACTGCGATGCGAGCCAGAGTGTTCTTCACAACGTGGTATTCACCACTAGCATTGCGAAGTTCACTTCTGAGCACGGTCATCTCTTCCACCGGCAAGCCCTTGAAGTCAGTCACAACCGCAATAGAAGCACCTTCAGCTTTTTCTTTCAGGCGCTCAACAATGGCGGCTTTTTCAGACCTGTTCACGATAGTCTCCTTAGACTAAGGGGGATTTGCCAATGGAAAACCAAGCCAAATTGTCTCGGTAGGACTTATAAATGCCTACTGTCTTCGACTCAGAATTCCAGTCCTCTGCCAAAAAAGTAAGAGCGAAACGGAAGCTTCGCTCCTACCTAAATATAATCTACCGAAAAAATTAAGATTCGGTGAATTTGCGAATAAGAGTAGGGTCTACTTTGAAGCCAGGACCCATAGTGCTTGAGAGAGACATAGCTCTCATGTAAGCACCTTTAGCGGATGAAGGCTTGAGGCGGTTCACGTTCTCAATAACGGTTTTAAGGTTATCCATGAGCTTTTCAGCGCCGAAGGATACTTTACCGATTGGAGCGTGAAGAACACCAGCTTTGTCAACTTTGAATTCAACGCGGCCAGCTTTCATTTCTTTAACTGCATTTGCTACATCGAAAGTAACAGTGCCAGTTTTTGCGTTAGGCATAAGACCACGAGGGCCAAGTACGCGGCCGATCTGACCTACGAGAGCCATAGCGTCTGGAGTCGCGATAGCTTTGTCAAAGTCGAGGTTACCGGCTTTAATTTCTGCTACGAGGTCTTCTGCACCAACGATTTCAGCGCCAGCTTCACGAGCTTCAGCCTGTTTTTCGCCTTTACAGAATACTGCTACGCGAACATCTTTACCAAGACCGTGTGGAAGTGAACACGCGCCACGAACCATCTGGTCAGAGTATTTAGGATCAACGCCGAGGTTGATAGCAACATCAACAGTTTCATCAAATTTTGCAAAAGCAGATTCAACTACTTTAGCCATCGCTTCTTCAACTGCAAAACTTGCTGTAAGCTCAAGGCCATCAGCCGCTTTACGGTATTTTTTCCCATGCTTAGGCATAGTAATATCCTTTTTCTTATCTGTGTTAATCTCCTGCCGCTCGATCTAAGATAAAAATAGCCGTGTTAAAGCCACGGCGAACGGCAGTCCAACTGATTTACAGAATGCTATTTAACGTCAATGCCCATAGAACGAGCTGTGCCTGCGATGATCTTTTTAGCTGCATCAATGTCTGCAGCGTTAAGGTCAGGCATTTTGAGCGTAGCAATTTCTTCGATCTGTGCATCGGTAACGGAGCCAACTTTGTTACGGTTTGGCTCGCCAGAACCTTTAGCAACGTTAGCAGCTTTAATAAGCAGCACGGATGCAGGTGGAGTCTTGGTGATAAAAGTGAATGAACGATCATGGAATACTGTAATTACTACAGGAATGATCATGCCTTTCTGATCCATGGTTTTTGCGTTAAACGACTTACAAAATTCCATGATATTAAGGCCGTGCTGACCAAGAGCAGGACCTACTGGAGGAGACGGGTTCGCCGCACCAGCAGGAATCTGAAGCTTAATTTTTGCAATTTCTTTTTTAGCCATACCACTATACCTCTATAGCAAACGCCACTTGCGTGGCGATAAGTGCTTTATTGTGCTTGTTTATCCCTTATCTACCTGAACAAAGTCCAGCTCGACAGGTGTTTGTCTGCCGAAAATAGATACGGATACTCTGAGCTTACCCTTGTCGTAGTTTACATCTTCCACGACGCCGTTGAAACCGCCGAACGGTCCATCAATAACGCGAACTTCATCGCCGCGCTCAAAGTTGAACTTAGGACGAGGCTGTTCCTGACGCTCTTCCATCATGGAGAGGATACGTGCAGCTTCTGAATCCCGCATAGGAGTCGGTCGGTTTTTACCGCCGATGAAGCCAGTTACCCGCTGAATGTTGGAAATAAGATGCCAAGAGAGATCAGTCATGATCATTTTGACCATAACATAACCTGGGTAAAACTTACGAGTTGAGGTGCGTTTTTCACCTTTTACAAGTTCTACCACTTTCTCAGTAGGTACAACAACTTCCTCAATATCACCTTGGGCTTCGCCAGTGCGGATCATCTGAGCGATGGTCTGCTCTACACGCTGCTCAAAACCTGAGTAGGTGTGGATAATGTACCAGCGAGCTTTTCTTACGGGTGCTTGTTCCTCGGTCATAGGAATATCCGTTTAGGAAAGAATGTATTCTACGAGCTTTGTAAGACTAAGGTCTACAAAGCCAAGAAATAGAGACATAACAACAACAAGAGCCAGCACTGCGATGCTGGTTGTCACTGTCTCTTTTCGGGAGGGCCAGACTACTTTTTTGATTTCGACCTGGGACTCTTCGAAGAACTCTTTAAGCTGTGTCGCTTTATTAGCTTCAGTAGCTTTCGCTTCAGCTTTTTTGGAGTGCTTTTTTGCCATTGTCGCCTCGCCGTTGTAAGAAGGAAGAAAATGGCAGGGGTGGAGGGATTCGAACCCGCAACATCCGGTTTTGGAGACCGGCGCTCTAGCCGTTAGAGCTACACCCCTGCGTTCTTATAACAACTACTTACTTAGTTTCGCGGTGAAGAGTGTGTTTCTTGTCCCAAGGACAATACTTGTTCAATTCAACACGAGCAGTAGTGTTTTTCTTGTTCTTTACGGTCGCGTAATTGCGTCGTTTGCACTCAGTGCAAGCGAGCTGGATATTAACGCGCATGAATTACTCCACGATCTCAGATACAACACCAGCGCCTACGGTACGGCCACCTTCGCGGATAGCGAAGCGAAGACCAGTTTCCATAGCGATTGGGTTGATAAGTTCTACGTTGAATACAGCGTTATCGCCTGGCATAACCATTTCAACGCCTTCATCAAGAGCGATTACGCCTGTGATGTCAGTTGTACGGAAGTAGAACTGAGGGCGGTAACCTGTGAAGAATGGAGTGTGACGTCCGCCTTCATCTTTAGAAAGTACGTATACTTCAGCTTTAAACTTGGTGTGAGGGTTGATGGAACCAGGTTTACAAAGAACCTGACCACGCTCAACTTCTTCACGTTTAACACCACGGATGAGAAGGCCAACGTTATCGCCAGCTTCACCACGGTCGAGAAGTTTACGGAACATTTCAACGCCGGTACAAGTAGTTTTGCGTGTATCTTTGATACCAACAATTTCAACTTCTTCACCAACAGTGATAACACCACGTTCGATACGGCCAGTTACTACTGTACCACGACCGGAGATGGAGAACACGTCTTCGATAGGAAGAAGGAAAGGTTTGTCGATGTCACGCTGTGGCTCAGGAATGTAAGAGTCACATGCGTCGAGGAGTTCGAGGATTGGAGCTGCATCAGCATCGTCAGCAGAATCTGCTTCGAGAGCTTTAAGTGCAGAACCACGAATTACAGGAATGTCGTCACCTGGGAAATCGTAAGAAGAAAGAAGTTCACGAACTTCCATTTCAACGAGTTCAAGCAGTTCTTCGTCGTCAACCATGTCGCATTTGTTCATGAAAACAACGAGGGAAGGTACACCAACCTGACGAGCGAGCAGGATGTGCTCACGAGTCTGAGGCATAGGACCGTCTGTAGCTGCAACAACGAGGATACCACCATCCATCTGTGCTGCACCGGTGATCATGTTTTTGATGTAGTCTGCGTGACCTGGGCAGTCAACGTGAGCGTAGTGACGTGCTTCAGTTTCGTACTCAACGTGTGCAGTAGCGATTGTGATACCACGTTCTTTTTCTTCTGGAGCTTTATCGATTTCGTCAAAAGCTACAGCTACGCCGCCCATTTTAAGTGCAGCAACTTTTGTAATAGCTGCTGTGAGGGTGGTTTTACCGTGGTCAATGTGACCAATAGTGCCGATGTTTACATGCGGCTTGCTGCGTTCAAATTTTTGTTTACCCATGAGTAGATCTCCCTGGCAATGAATTTTCTCGGTTATCCGAAAATAATTAATGGAGCTCTCAAGCAGAATTGAACTGCTGACCTCATCCTTACCAAGGATGCGCTCTACCTACTGAGCTATGAGAGCTTCTCTTATTCAAAAAGCTATAGGGAGAACTCAGGCTAGATGGAGCGGGAAACGAGACTCGAACTCGCAACCCTCAGCTTGGAAGGCTGATGCTCTACCAATTGAGCTATTCCCGCTTATAAGCGCCGTAGTTCTCCGACTTGAGTCTCCTACAGCCTGCTACTTAGCAACTGGTGGTGGGGGGAGGATTTGAACCTCCGAAGGCGTACGCCGACAGATTTACAGTCTGTTCCCTTTGGCCACTCGGGAACCCCACCTGTTCTGGAGCTGGCGATGGGACTTGAACCCGCAACCTGCTGATTACAAATCAGCTGCTCTACCAATTGAGCCACGCCAGCAACGAGAGAGTGTTTATATAGCCCCCAAAGTTTTGGCAAGCAAAAAACACACTTTTTTTGATTTATTTTACCTCTTTTTTTAAAAGGCTTATAAATCAGATAGTTGTAAAAAAGCAAAAACTGTGAAGATTCTCTTCTAATTAGTCATTTAGACAGTAGTTGTCTAAGCAACAAGTGTAGACACTCTTTCTTTTTGCTGCCTTTGTCCACTATAATCTGGATAAAGGCTGCATATGTGCTGTTAATTTTACCGCAAAATAGTGATGCGGACACACTATAGTCTAAGTGGTGCTGCACGTGTTTTATATATTTACACTCTTAAAGTGGAATATAATAGATGTTGTTATACCCGCAATGAGTTTCACGGATGCGCTGAATATGCCTTTAAAAAGCAAAGCGTGTTCAGCGTGATGATGGGGTACATATATATAGATGCAAGATGTAGGATAGAAAAAGGCCGCCCAACGGGCGGCCATGACTTCAAAAAAGGAGGGGGAGGTTTTCTATGCTACAGCTGGTGCGGCCACGGATGCAGCAACTTCTGGAACTTCAACTGCTACAGGAGCTTCTGCGGTGACGCTTTCAAGGTAGATGTCTGCATTCTCATCAATGGTACGCAGGAACTGGTTGTTCAGTGCATGGCCGGAGCAGTACACTTCAAAATGTCCTTCAAGAGGGGAGCCCAGCATTACCATGTCACCGATGAAATCAAGAATCTTATGACGAACAAATTCATCAGGGAACCGTAGCCCATCTTCATTTAGTACATTGTAGTCGTCAAGTACGATTGCGTTATCAAGGGAGCCGCCAAGAGCGAGTTTTTTTGAGCGCATGTATTCAACTTCCCGGAAGAAGCCGAAGGTGCGTGCTTTTGCGATGTCTGTAGCAAATGTCTCAGGGGTGACTTCAACGGACATTGTCTGCACGCCAATAAGTGGGTGTTCAAAGTCGATTGTGTAGTCGATAGAAAGACCTTTGTATGGCTTGGCGCTGATGCGTTTGCCATCACGTTCGAAATTGATTGCTTTTTTGATGCGTTTCACTGTGCGTGGACGAGTCTGTTCGCGCAGTCCGGCATCTTTAAGCAGAAATATGAAAGAAGCAGCTGAGCCGTCCATGATTGGAACTTCGCCGCCCTGAATTTCGATACGGATGTTGTCAATCTGCATGCCGTGAATTGCTGCGAGCAGGTGTTCTACTGTAGCGGCAGAGGTGTTGCCCACTCCGAGAACTGTTGCGAGCTGGGTTGCAGTAACAAGCTGTGGTGTCGGTGCAATGACCTTCACGCCGTCTTCGCCATGTATGTGAAAAATGATGCCTGTGTCTTCAGTAGCAGGGTGAAGAGTAAGTTTTACTATTTTACCGCTGTGTACGCCGACGCCTGAGCATCCGATAGATTTATTAATTGTCTTCTGTAGCATTAAATATTCCCTCCAGCCCTTTATAAGCAAGGAGCGTGCCAGAGGGGTTGTTATAATCAGATTATTGAAATTGTTGCTTTTTTTATACTGAGACTAATGAGACTAACTGTGTGTTTTTAGCACACTGTGACTTTTTAGCACTGTTCTAAGCTTTATATCCGCAGACGAATCGGTCGTGACCGGATAGATCTTTTAAGATACCTGTATCACGCCACTTATCGGAATTTTTAGCAAATTCTTTCATTAAATCGGAACCTTGCCAAAAGCCCATTTCCATGATGAAGAATCCTGAAGGCTTAAGCCACATCAAAGCAAGCTCAATAAGGGGGATCCCATGTTCAAGCCCGCTTGTTCCTGGGACTAGTGCCGAAGTGGGTTCAAATTGCTGAACTTCTGGATCCAGCTTGATATATTCTGATTGGCTAACATACGGCGGATTTGTAGCAATTAGGTCAAATGTGTTGTTTTTGAACAACGGTGTGGTGAAATCGGCACGGATGCATGTGACTCTATTTGCAACGTTATTGTCATGAATATTTTGCTTTGCTGTGGTTATCGCCCCTTCAGAAAGGTCGACAGCAACTCCGAATGCTTCAGGTAATTCCGCGGCAATGGTTGTGGCAATGCAGCCGCTTCCTGTGCCCAGATCTGCAAAGCGGAACGGTCCCTTATGGGAAAATCGCTCAATAACGGCTTCTATGAGATGTTCGGTTTCAGGTCGGGGAATAAGGGTGTGTGAATTGACATGAAATGGTCGTCCGTAGAATTCTCGTTCGCCCATGATGTATGCAGCAGGTTCACCAGTTCCTCGGCGGAGGATGAGCTTTTCCATTTCAGCGTATGCTTCAGTGGAAACTTCACGATTGGAGTTGATAAGGATATCGAGACGGGAAATGCCGAGAATTTTGCGGAGCACTAGCTCAGCCGAAAGTCTTGGAGAATCAACAGCCTTCCCGGAAAGGTATTCCGAGAAGGCTGTAATGACCGACTGAATGGTGAGCTGTGCGGGTTTTTGTACCGCCATAATGCCCTCGTGTTATGCGTCAGCCTGAGATTTAAGCTTCTCAGCCTGGTCTGCAGTGATAAGAGCGTCGATCAGCTCGTTGATGTCGCCATCCATGATGGCGTCAAGTTTGTACATAGTCAGGTTGATGCGGTGGTCTGTACAGCGACCTTGTCCGAAGTTGTATGTACGGATACGGCCGGAACGGTCACCGGAGCCAACCTGAGATTTACGCTGTTCAGCAAGTTCATCATGCTGTTCCTGCTGTACCTTCTGCAATAAGCGGGAGGAGAGGATTTTAAGCGCTTTGGCTTTGTTTTTGTGCTGGGATTTTTCATCCTGACAGGAAACAACAAGGCCGGTAGGAAGGTGCGTTACACGGATAGCGGAGTCGGTTGTGTTAACTGACTGACCGCCAGGGCCGGAAGCACGAAAAACGTCGTATCGAAGATCTTCGTTACGAATGTTTGCGTCAACTTCCTCTGCTTCAGGCATAATTGCAACTGTGGCTGCGGAAGTGTGAACGCGACCCTGAGTTTCTGTTGCAGGAACTCGCTGTACGCGGTGGATGCCGGATTCGAACTTAAGGCGGCTGTATACTTTGTCGCCTTTAACAAGTGCGATAACCTCTTTGAGGCCACCTGTTCCGGTTTCGCTGGTGCTGAGCAGCTCGATTTTCCAGCCGATGCGTTCAGCGTAGCGGGAGTACATGCGGAACAAGTCACCAGCAAATAATGCTGCTTCATCGCCGCCGGTACCTGCACGGATTTCCAGAATGGTGTTCTTTTCATCCATTGGATCTTTAGGAAGAAGTAAAACTGTAAGGTGGGCTTCCATTTCTGGAATACTGCGCTCAAGTTCTTTAACTTCTTCTTTTGCCATTTCGGCAAGTTCCGGATCGCTGTCATTCATGAGTTCTTTGTTTTCAGAAAGAGACTCTTGCATGGTGCGGTATTTACGGAATGCTTCCACAATGTCTTTAAGATCTGAATGAGCCTTGGTAAGCTTGCGGTAGCGTTCCTGGTCACCAAAGACTTCAGGAGAGCTAAGTTGCATTTCAAGGTCTTCAAATTTGCGCTCAAGATGTTCTAACTTGGCTAACATTATTTTTTCTCCGCTACTGTATACTCAGGGGTATATATATCGTCAGGAGCCTCGTCGCCGAGAGCTTCCTTAAGTGCAACAATGGCAACCTCAAGCTGCTTAGAATCTGGTTCGTGGGTGGTGAGCATTTGCAGCATCATACCCGGAGCGCTGAGGATTTTGCCTAAAAGTGTGTCATTAATCTTTGCGCTGTACTTAATAAGTTCGTATGCAAATGCGCTGATAGGCGCCATGAGCAACAGCTTAAAGAAGATAATGAAACCGTGTTTTACGTATGCCGATTCAGGTGTCCAGACCATAAGCATCGCTGGAACCAGAATGGTGTGCAGAATGATGGCTACTGACAGAACAAAGAGCATGAAGGTGGTGCCGCAACGCGGGTGCAATCTACTGTGAAGAATTGCAGAACCGGGGCTTACAGCTTTTCCGTCTTCAAACGCCCAGATAACTTTATGTTCGGCGCCATGGTACTGGAAAACACGCTTAATATCAGGAATAAATGAGATACTAATGATGTATCCCAAAAAAATGCTAAATTTGAAGAAGCCGTCCCATATCTGAAACGAAAGCCCGTTAACATCGCCACCAAGTCCTAAGTAGTTCATCCCGATGGAGAACAAGTGTGGCAGCACAACAAAAAGGAACAGTGCTATGCCTACAGAGCAGATGAGTGTAAGGGTGAGGTGCCACGGTTTAAGCTCTTCTTCCTCTTCACCATCTACAGCTTGTGTAGCGGAAAAGTTGAGAGCCTTAATGCCGTTGACCAGCGTTTCAATAAGAATTGGAAAGCCGCGTACGAAAGGACGCTTGAAAAAATCAGCCTTGGAGAAGGTAAACCAAGGGCGCTGATCCACAATAATTGAACCGTCAGCTTTACGGACTGCAATAGCTAACCGGTCTTGATTGCGCATCATAACGCCTTCCATAACTGCCTGACCACCGACATTGCATCGGGCTGCAGAAAGTATGGCTGATAAAATAGTGCGGAAATTTTTGCGGAGAGTAGTCATCTGTTCCTCGCAGTCGAGCTAAAGAATACTCCTCCCCAAAAAGCAGACCTTTAAGGGGAGGAAGATTCGCCGCCGGTCTGGCGACGGCCTCAAAAAATGCGAGAAAAGTGCTATTTCTGGAAACTGGCGTATTTCTTGCGGAAACGGTCAATACGACCTGCGGTATCAACAAAACGCTGTTTACCAGTGTAGAACGGGTGGCACTGAGAGCAAATCTCAACTGCTACTGCGTCACCTTTGGTAGAACGTGCTTCGGATTCATAGCCGCATGCACAAGAGATTTTTGCCTGGAACACTTTAGGATGGGTATCTTTTTTCATATAAAACTCCTCACGAAGATGCAGAACGGATTTTCTTACGTCAGTTGCGTTTGGAAGGCAAGAAAAATATATTGAGTCTCCACAAACGATGATGTAGTTGACAGTTCGCTTTGGTTTATAAGCGTTGGCATCATAAACTGCATTAAACTAGTCTGCTTGCCTCGGGTGAATGAATTTGTTTCGTACACCACCGAGGAGCAAAGCAATTTTTACCGTGCCGAACACACTATGGTTTAAATACATAGCTGGCTCGTCGCAGTCTAAGATGTCCCGCGCGATCTTGTAATTATAACCGGCAAGGAGTGCGTATGCCTCCCTTGCTCCAATGTCAAGGCAAATAATATGGCAAAAAAAGAACGAGCCGATCAACTTGTTTTTGATGCGGGTCTGGCAGATAGCCGAGAAAAGGCTAAACGCCTTATTATGGCAGGTCAAGTGTACGTTATTCGCAACGGTAACCCAGAGCCGGTTATAAAGCCGGGTCAAAAAATGGATTTAGAAGCTCTTTTCGAGGTTAAGGGCGTTGAACGCTTTGTTAGTCGCGGTGCTTATAAATTGCTTACTGCGATTGAGCATTTTGGAATTGATCCGGCGGGTAAGGTAGCCCTTGATGCTGGTGCCTCCACAGGTGGATTCTCTGATTGCCTGCTACAGCATGGCACTACAAAAGTATATGCGGTGGATGTTGGTTATGGGCAGCTGCACGAAAAGCTGCGTCAGGACGAGCGTGTTATTAATCTTGAGCGTACTAATCTGCGCAATCTTGATAGCACGATTATTCCAGAGCCGCTCGATCTCGTTGTAGGTGATGTGTCTTTTATCTCCTTGAAGCTTGTACTTCCTGCCTGCGTTGCTCTGCTTCGTGATGGTGGTGAAGTGGCGATGCTCATTAAGCCTCAGTTTGAATTAGGGCCTGGCATGACCGACAAAGGTGTTGTGCGTGATCCTGCTTTGCATCAACAGGCAATTGATGACGTAACAGGTTTTGCCATAAACGAGTTAAAGCTTACATTGCTGGGGGTTGTGCCATCCAGTATTAAGGGACCGAAGGGTAATCAGGAGTTCATAGCGTACTTTAAAAAATAGATAGTGGATGCTTTTTATAGCGTAGGTGATTGCTTTTGTTATTTAAGTTTTTCTTAAATTAGCCGATGAGAAACGATACGGTTCTCCAACTGCGTGATAACACATATCTATGGATGGCTGTGCGAAAGAAAAACTGTGTGTTTTCCTTCAATATCTATATGAGTGTGCAGGGGCAAAAATGGTCATGGAGATCGTTTACGTGAGATCCAAGTTCTATCGGGTAAAATAGGGGTTTAATGTGCGCATAAAAAGTATTGCTACTGAACTTGTTGCAACAGTACTACTCATCGTTTCTGTCTCAGTTTTATGTATTGTGCTGTATGTTTCCTCTTCGACAAGCGAAATTGTTGAAGATATTCAGCTTGAAGCAATGGACAGAGAAACGGTGCTGGCCGATACCTCCTTAAAGCAATTTACTGCCAATATTCATTCACTCGTCACCTACCTTGCCGGACATGAAGACGTTATCAACAGTGCCTGGGTGGAAGGTGAAGAAGGACGTAAGCTTTTGAATAACATTCTGAAGCTGAACAGTGATGTGATGGCCGTTTTTGTTTTTAATGCAAAAGGTGAAATTACTTCCGGTGTCACCCGCAGTGGTCCTTCGCTGAATGGCGATAAAGAACGGGCTACGTTGTGGAAGTCGAAGCTTTTGGACGGGAGCGATGAATTATTCATAACACAGCATGTTGTATCTGATGATGTGATTGGGCGTCGCCTGCTCGGTATGGGCGCACGATTATATGATTTTGTAGATAACAGCCTTATTGGTGGTGTTGTTGTGTTTGCTGATATTGGAAATTTTGGCGAACGATATATTGATCCGGTTTCTTTTGGTAAATCGGGATATGCATATTTGATTGATGCCGCAGGCACAATTGTAGCGCACCCGAATGAAAAGGTTATTTTTAAACGTTCTTCTGTTTTTGATAAAATTATTCAGACAGAGGCCGCTGGAAAAAACTTCTTCAGTTACAACTATAAGGGAGTCGAAAAGTCTCAGCGTTTTGTCAAAAACGAAAAGACTGGCTGGTACATCAGCACAACCGTTCCTCGTAAAGAGTTGGTAGCAACAGCAGACAGGCAGCGTCTTATCATTATAGGTATAGGCGTGTTCACCTTGCTTGCTGCATCCATAATTTTGCTTTTTGGTATCCGTAAAGTTTTTGCAACACCTTTGACAGCTCTTGGTGAATATTCCAAAGAAATTGCATCTGGTGATTTTGAAGCAAAATTGGAAGGTAACTTCCGACATGAATTGAAGATATTGGCTGAGCATCTCCGCAAGATGTCCGTTGAATTAAAAGAACAGCTCGGGATGTCACAAGGCGTGCTGAAGGGGATTAACTTCCCGTGCGGCGTTGTGGATACTGAAGGGTGTTTCTCGTTCATGAACAAGGAGCTTGTGGAGTTGTTTGGCAGAACCGGAACTCCTGAGGAATACCTTGGGAAGACTTCCGGTGAGGTTTTCTTTGGTGACGCAAGTCGTGAAACTAGATTGCTTCAGGCAGTTCGGGACGGCAGAGAAACACGAGAAGAAGACGTTATAGAGCGGGTGGACGGTAAAAATCTTACTGTTTATTACACTGTTACACCTATTTATGATGTTTCTGGTAACATTCTTGGTGCGTTTGGGTTGTACTATGACTTAACAGAAATACGGGCGACTGAGGCGCGTATCTCTGAGCAGCACAAGGCTACCCTTGAAGTAGCTGATCGAGTCGACGCTGTGGCTATTTCGTTGGAATCTGCTGCAGGCAATCTGCTGAGTCAGATTAACGAGACAACCAGCGGGGCCCATATTCAGCAGGAACGCGCCTCTGAAACTGCTGTTGCGGTTGAAGAGATGAATGCTACGGTTTTGGAAGTTGCGAAGAATGCAAGTAACGCGGCTTCCAGCACAGCAGCCTGTAGCGAGCGTGTGGATGAAGGTTCATCAGTTGTGAACGAAACCATTCATGCGATTAGCAAAGTGAATAACGAAGCGGCAGAGTTAAATGAGCAGATGGCTGATCTTGGAAAGCATGCAGATGAAATCGGGAATGTTATCCGTGTGATTTCAGATATTGCTGATCAGACAAACCTGCTGGCACTTAACGCAGCCATTGAAGCGGCACGGGCTGGTGAAGCCGGTAAAGGCTTTGCGGTTGTTGCTGATGAGGTTCGCAAACTTGCAGAGAAAACAACCACGGCGACCCGTGAGGTTGGCGAAGCTGTTAGCAGTATTCAGAGTTCAACACTTAATGTTGCGGGTGGTGTGGAAAAAGCTATCGCTGCAGTGAGCGAAGGAACTGCTAAGGCAGAAGCTTCCGGCGAGTTGCTTGTTTCCATTAAAGATATGATGGACGAATCGCTCGGTGAGATAACGGCTATTGCGACTGCGACGGAAGAACAATCTGCTACTTCAGAGCAGATAAGTAAGGCATCTTCAGAGATAAGTACGATTACGGACGAAGGGGTGCAAACCCTTGGAGCCGCGATTGTTGCGGTAGAAGATCTACAAGAGATGGTGCTTGAGTTACGATCGTTGACAGAAGAAATGAAAGCATAAGTAAAAAGGGTGGAGCGTTACGCTCCACCCTTTCTTTTTAAATTATGACGCTGCGATCAATGGGTTGATAACAAACCAGTCTAAAAAGCTTTGTTCATTTTTTCAAGACAGCGCTTCAGGCAGTCCCGTTCTTCCTGTGAAAGATCGGAGACCAAGGTTTCAGTCAATTGCATGTGCAGCTTATCATGCTCTAAAAACATCTGTCTGCCTGTATCCGTAAGTTCGATAATGATGGAACGACGGTCGGTTTTATGTGGACAACGGCGTACGTAGTCCTTTTTTTCGAGTCGGTCGATCAGTACTGTAAGGGTACCTGTGGTTGTACCCATCCAGTTTGCGAGCTCTTTCATTCGCATGGATTCGTGTATGCCGAGAATCTCAAGAGCATGAATTTGTGGAAGGGTAAGCCCTTTTTCGCGCACAACATCATGTTCCCAAGAGGATAATTTTTCGTAAAACTCCACTATGGCGTGATTCAACTCATCAAGTTCCATCACTGATCTCCTTTAGATCATACTTGTGTCAGCTAAATATGAATATACAGCAAATACGATTGTCAGCACTCCTGCGGTTCGCATAACAAGTGGTTCAATCCACGGTTTATTGAGTGCATTCAATGCGTTTGTTGCTTTGTAAATTGCAAAAATGACAGCGGAAAGTGTTAACCCTGTGCCAACAGCGTAACTTAAAAATACTAGTGTGCTTTTCAGGATGCTTCCTGAATCCAGACCGTATGTGTACATGATTGCAACGGTCGGGCAAGGGACAATCATATTGAGGAACCCAAAGACTGTCAGCCCCCAAAACGTAACTTTCGTAATTTTACTGCTTGTTGAGCAACCACAACCATGATGATGACTGTGTGCTTGCTCTTTTTTTTGCGTGCCTACCTTCTGCCCCATTACGAATTCACTTTGATTCATTGTTGCAGCACTGACGGATTGTCCAAGTGCATATGTAGGTTCTGTAGCAAATGCTGCAGTTCCGATAGTCAGTGGTTGTAACTCGTCTTGATGACTGTGAGTACCGCAGCAGGCTGGATCTCCATGAGCGTGATGACCGCAGCAATCTTTACTGTGCTCGTGATGATCATGGCTGTGTCCGTGATCGTGATCATGCCCATGATCGTGACTGTGAAGTAGATGGGGCTTAATAATAAGAATGAGTCCAAGTACGATCAAAACTCCGACGGTTATAAAATCAACAGCTGACTTAAAAGATGCAGGGATAGCGAGAGAGATGGAACCTAAGGAAAAACCAATGGTAAGGCACGCAATAGTAGTGCCTAGAATAAAGCCAGAAGTGATGGAAAAGACATGTTTTCCGTCTTTGGCCCCGTATGTAAATGGAGCAAGAACCAACCATGAATGGCCACATGGATTGATGCCATGGATGAAACCAAGTGCAAGAGCACTTTGCAGTGCCATAACGAATACAGAGTCAAACAGCATATAAAAGTCCTTTCATTGTTTTGTTAAAAAAAGGACTACTCTCAAAAAATTTGAGTGTCAAATAAAAAAAGAGTCAAGTAAGTCTGTATACAAGTAAGACTTGATGCAAACAAATTAAAGGTCGGATAAAGCAAGTAGTAACTTAATAAAATTTCAAATTATATTTGAATCAAACTTAGAGGTGATAGTGCAGCAATAAGGATACAGAGAAAAATTATAATCTCCCAATAACATAGAGAAAAACGAGGAGTCCAAGCTTCTGGGGAATCTAGTTTACGAGCTGCAACTGCAACTGTTTGAGTCCATGTTTTTTGAGCACAAATACGTAGTACAGCTTGAGGGACAAGGATGAAACGCTGCCATTTAGAACGTGGAGGATTTCGTAGCTCCATCGCCTGTAAAACTTGTGTGAACGTTTGCTGGATAAGCGGAATAAAGTGGATCATGAGCGCTAGGCTTAATGCTGGTTCCCAGCTGCGTTTGCCAAGAATGGGACGCAGAAACCACGAAAGGGCAAGGCCAAGCTGCCGAGCCGAGCTTGTTGTAGCAAGCAGAATCCCAACCCCTATAAGGATAGTCAATCGCAGAGCCAGAGTGCCTGCTTCCAGTGCTGCTGTTTGGTAGTCTGGTGTTATACCTTGGAAGATGGGGGTGCAATCCAGTGCGAATTTAACTCCTGCCCATGTGATAATAAAATAGATGTATGTTGTAACAGCACGTCGGCCGAGGTTTATATAAACACGATTACTGACACCAAGAACAAGAATGCCAACTGCATATATGCACAGTGCGTATACTGGAACATGCCACGTGAGCATCCCGATAGCGGCTGCTAGAATGATCTTTAAGCGGGGATCAAATGAATTGAGCGATAAATTTTTCATAAATACGGTTGAGTAAAAGTGAATATGTACATATGCCGTCGTTGCACTCGCATAGCCCGTAACACTAGCGTAGTCTACGGTACATAGAGGCAGGCTGCAATTGCAGTGTGCGAAGAGAGGTATATATATGAAAAGGCCAACTGATTTTCCAGAAAATAGCGCTTTCGTAGATGGAGGCGAGCCTCGTCATACGTCGTGTACGCATGTCGGTTTTCCGTCTCCGGCAGATGATTATCTGGAAGGTGCGCTCGATTTGAATAAGTTGCTCGTGAACAATCCACCGGCAACATTTTTTCTGCGCATAAAAGGTGATTCAATGAATGGTGCCGGAATCCATACAGATGACCTTCTCGTTGTAGACCGCTCTGTGTCGCCGACACACAATTCAATTGTTGTCGCAGCGCTCAACGGTACTTTAACTGTGAAGCGCTTATGGCAGAAAAATGGGCGGGTTGCGCTTATGCCGGATAATCCGGAATACAAGCCTGTAGAAGTAACGCACAACGAAAGTTTTGAAGTGTGGGGCGTTGCTACGTCCGTTATCCATGCGCTTAGGAAGAAAAAGTGAATGTAGCGGCTTATGCATTGGTAGATTGTAATAACTTCTACTGTTCCTGCGAGCGGGTGTTTAGGCCTGACCTCATCGGAAAGCCAATCATCGTACTTTCTAACAATGATGGCTGTATTATTTCGCGCTCCAATGAAGCAAAAAAACTTGGCGTGCAAATGGCTGCACCCTATTTCAAGCAGAAGCAGTTTCTTGAGCGTAATAACGTAACAGTATTTTCTTCTAATTATCCTCTTTATGGTGATTTATCCGAGCGCGTTATGAAGACGCTGAGAACATTTTGCCCTGATATGGAAATTTATTCTATTGATGAAGCTTTTCTGCGTCTTGATGGCTTTTCCACGTACAATCTTACTGAGTACGCGCAGCACATCCGAAATACTGTCTACAGATGGACTGGTGTTCCCGTATCAATAGGTATAGCACCCACTAAAACACTTGCAAAAATAGCTAGTCATATTTGCAAAAAAACTCCCTCCTCTTCAGGTGTCTACAACATGAACGAGCAGTGGGAAAATAAATCGAAGATAAATGCTTTACTGGAAACAGTGCCTGTAGGTGACATTTGGGGGATAGGGCGCAAGTCTTCCGAAAAGCTTTTCAACTATGGTATCACCACCGCAAGGCAGTTACGAGATAGAGATAACGCATGGCTGCAAAAAATGCTTACCGTAACAGGGCTCTATACAGCATTCGAGCTGCGCGGCATTTCTTCTATCGCGTTAGACGATGCACCGGCAACCCGTAGAAGCATCCGCTCGTCTCGATCTTTCGGTAAGCCAGTCACTGAAAAAAAAGATGCGCAGGAAGCAGCCGTAGCCTACATGGTGCGAGCAGCAGAAAAATTGCGTCGCGAAGAGTTGCTTGCCACCACAGTTTCTGTTTTTATTAAAACAAGTACGCATCGCCCCGGCGATCAGCATGCAGAGTATAGTAATCACACTCTGGATAAACCCACGGACTACACGCCACTGCTCGTGCATCATGCCTCTGAAATGCTCCGCAAAATTTTTCGTGAAGGGCATGAGTATCAAAAAGTTGGTGTGCTTCTTTCTGGTCTGGAATCAAAGCACAATCAACAAGGCTCGCTACTCGAAATGGTCTCGCCGAAAACGCAACAGCAATCAGAATCCGAGTCTCGGCTTATGCATGTGACAGACGCCATTAACAAGAAGTTTGGGCGTGGGACTGTTCAATATGCAGGGGAAGGACTAGGGCAGGCTTGGAAAATGAAACAAGAAAATTTGTCGCCAAAGTATACGACTGACTGGAGCGAACTCTGTGAAGTTGATTAACTGTTTTTATTTGGGTCGTGTGTTGTGTGTGGGATTGCCTCCGGGAGCTCTTCGAGGAGTCTCCGACGGGCAGGCAGGGTTCCACCCTCCTGCACCTCCCGCAAGGGGCTCGCCCCTTGACCCGATTATACGTGATTTCAGCTCGTAACTTATCTCGTTGGAAGCCACGAAGAAATGACCTCGCTTTTATCATAGTAAAGGTCGTCTAGTATGCGAAGTGGGTATGGGCAACTATTCAAATGGGTTGAATTTTTTTTGAATAAATAAGAAAGGCTGTCCTTCATATGAAGGACAGCCTTTTTCATTTTTGAAAAGGTAGTGGGGCGTAAGCCGCGAGCTTACAAAAAAAACGGGCTAAGCTCGCAGCTAAAAGTCTTTGGAGAGTCCAGAGAACCTTTTCTACAGAAAGGTTCTTTGGCCGCAGGAGGCAAAACTGACTAAGATCCAGAGTTACTTTTTTACAGGCATAAGCATGTGTGAGAAGTAGTGCGGTTTTTCTGGTGCATCATCAATATTACGTGCGATGATTTCTCCATCCATACCGAGCCGTGAGATAAAGATCGCGGAATCTTTTCTATTGGTCTCTTGAAGAAGATTTTTAAGCTCTGCAAAGTTCTTATAGGTCTTGAGCATAACGGCATTATCCACACTGAGCAGGAGTTTTTTGGTATCTTCGGTCGCACGAACACCTGATGCAAGCAGTAGATTTTCTCCGGATTCACAGAGAATTGTTCCGGTGCGTGCTGCCGATGCCTGATAGGACGTGATGCCTGGCACTACTGAAATGTTGAAATCTGGATTGATGGCTTCGAGAGTGCGTTTCAGGTACCCGAAAGTTGAGTATATGAGCGGATCACCCAGAGTAAGGAACGCGCAGTTTTTGCCATGAATGAGGAGATCAGCAACGATTTTGGCGTTCTGCTCCCATGCTTCCATTAATACTTTTTCATTGCGTGTCATTGGGAAACCGAGATGCACGACTTCGACGTCCGCTTGCATGTGGGGGGCTGCAATAGAGAGCGCGGTTGAGTAATCGTTTTTTGTGGATGATGCAGCAAGAACAATATCAACGTTTGCTAAAACTTTGGTAGCTTTAATGGTAAGCAGATCCGGATCGCCGGGGCCAACCCCGATGCCGTATAGCGTGCCTAAGGAAGCGGGCATTACATGTCTCCTGAAATATGGGAAGTAGGTTGCACTCGGGTCGGATGCAGCAACGCTGCCAGCTCTTCCACGGCGGATATGGCTCTAGGGCCGGGACGTGAGTAGCTTGATTCATCAATAATGTAGACACGTTTGTTTTTCACAGCATTAATGGTGCGAAAATGGGCACGCTCTTTCATTGGTTGCGGATTTGGATTCATGGCACCTTGTTGAATAAGGTAGACTTCCGGATCACGCTTGATGACTTCCTCTTCGTTTATGCGAACCAATTTTACAGAGGCATCCATGATGTTGGTGCCGCCTGCATGGTTGATAATATCATTAACAATAGATGCGTTCCCAGCACCAAGAAGGTTTGGGTATCGCACTTCAAAAAATACGGAAGGCTTGTGCTCAACAGCAGAGATTTGTTGCTGAACATGAACAAGTCGCGCTTGAAGGGTGTTGCATACAAGCGTCGCTTGTTCTTCGGCATTGGTAAGCGTGCCGAGGCGCTTTATGACAGAAAGAAGTTCATCAAATGTCGTGATGGAAAAAAAGGCAACGGGAATACCGAGCTGTTCGAGCATTCGGACAGATTCCAGTGCTTTTTTCCGACCACCCATTTGGAGTACAATATCTGGTCGCAATCCTGCCACAAGCTCCGGATTAGGGCGCATGTGTGTTCCAATGGATGGCTTTGAAAGAATAGAAGGCGGTAGGGCGTCGGCCTTAGTTCGGGCGACGATGGTGTCTTCTTTCTTCAGTTCTGCCAGCATTTCATTGAAGGCTCCATACAGCGCAATTATTCGTGTTGCAGGGCGCTGCAACACAATAGTTCTGCCAAGATCATCTGTGATGCTGACAGGAGCGGATATAGCCTCCGGTGAAGGTTTACTCGCGAGGGCTGTGCTAGCGAAGAGTAACAGCAGAACCGGGAGTAAAAAATGCTTGAGGTGCATTGGTAACCGGATGCTTGAATGTATGGATTGGTGTGTCATAAATTGTCGTCAGGTTTTCGTCTGTAAAAACATCTTCAACAGTGCCGTCCAGTACCACGCGTCCGTGTTTAAGAAATACAAGTCTTGTACAATAAAGGGCTGCTAGGTTGATGTCATGGATTGCTGCAACTACAGTGGTTCCTGTGTGGTGCCGTTTTTTTAGCAAGTCAAATATTTCAATAGTACGTGCGATGTCGAGGCCGGATGTGGCTTCGTCCAGCAGTATTGTTTTTGTTTGTTGAGCCAGTGCTCGTGCAATTAAAACACGTTGAAATTCCCCGCCGGAAAGATCTCGCGCTGATCTATAGGCAAAGTCGTCGGTGGCTGTTTCTTTCATACAGGTCAAGGCAATTTCTTTATCCTCAACGCTGTATCCTCCGAGGGCAGATATGTACGGGTATCGTCCCATAAGCACAAGGGAGAGAGCTTCAATATCCGGCGTTTCCCCTGTGTACTGCGGCACGGATGCAATCTGCGCGGCACGCTGTTTAGGTGGAATCTGTAATAGATTCGCATCATTCAGCGTGATTGAACCTTTCAGTGGTCTTCGTATTCCCGAAAGCGACATTAGCAGTGTTGTTTTGCCACTTCCGTTTGGCCCAAGCAGTCCCACCATTTCTCCTTGCTGAATAGAAAAAGAAACATCGTGCAGCACAGGTATGCTAGAGTACCCAGCGGAAAGATTTTGTATATTGATTCGAGCGGTCATTGCTGGCTGCTCCGTTTCATGGTGCGATGTAGAAGCATGCAAAAGAAAGGACCACCAAGTAATGCTGTTACAACTCCGACGGGCAGTTCGGCACCTTCAGGAAGAATCGTTCGAGCGAGAACATCTGACCATAGAAGAAGCAGGCCGCCAATAAGGGCGGAGCTTACAAGCAGGGGTCTGTGTTCGCCGCCTTGTACAAGGCGTACTAAGTGCGGCACGACAAGACCGACAAATCCGATAACACCGGAAACCGCGACGGATGCGCCGGTTATCATGCTGGCTCCAACAAGAAGCCAGAGACGGACACGGCTTGCATTCATACCTAACTGCTGTGCTTGCGTTTCACCAAGTGAAAGGATGTCCAGCTCTCGAGAGAAGCGCCAAATGATGGCAACTCCGAGACCATACCACGGTAGGAGAAGCTGCACATGTTGCCAGCTTCTTCCCTGCAAGCTTCCCATAATCCAGAATACGATTGATGCGACTGAGTCTTCGTCGAGTGACTTAATGAGAGATATGAGCGCGGCAAGAAAAGTTGCAACCACTACACCGGCAAGAACAAGAGCGTCTCGTTTAAGTTGGCCGCCCATGCTGCCGAGTGTGATGACTGCTCCAAGAGCAAGCAAAGCACCGGTAAGTGCAGCAAGCGGGATAATGCCAATTCCTGCAAGATATGGAATAGAGCCTGAAAATCCAAAGAAAATAGCAACGGATGCACCGAAGGCTGCTCCGCTGGAAACACCGATAGTAAAAGGGTCTGCAAGCGGGTTGCGTAAAATTCCCTGAAAGACTGTGCCGGAGATAGCAAGGCCGCTACCTATAAGCAGGGACAGGATAATTCGGCTGAATCTGATTTCCCATACAACGATTGAATTGGTTGTTTCAGCAGTGTGAGTGCTTGGAAAAATATGCTGCATCAGCGTACTGAATGCCTGTTGAATTGGAATATCCAGTGGGCCGTATGCAGAAGCCAGAACAGCAGACACCACACAGGTTAGAGCCGTGATGCTGGCAAAAATGACGCACCGACGGGCGCGACGCTGTGCGATGTCTGCTGAGCTGGTCATAATTACAAAGAGGTCAGAGAATTAAATGCTTTTTTTAAGTGGGCAACCCACTGGGCAACAACAATATCGTATTCGCCAGTGCCTTTAAGCACTGCCTGTACTTTGAAACCTTCTTTTTCAAGAATAGATTTCCAGCTGTCATCTTCTGCACCAGCCATATCGTTGCGCGCATGGTCGCCAGCAACAGACATCAGCGGCATGAGCCAAACTTTTTTAATACCTTTAGCTTTCAGCTTAGGGATGATGTTGTCGAGAGCAGGGTAGCCTTCAACTGTACCAACGTAGATGTTGGAATCTTCCTCTTTAAGGTAGGTAGCAAGGCCCGGGTAGTAAATGTTGCCCGGATCGTGTGTGCCGTGTCCCATAAATATAACAGCTTCACCTTTTTTGCGCTCAGCAGGAACAATGGCAGGTAAGATTTTTGCCATTGCAGCTACATCAGCAGGGGAATTCAAAAGCGGTGTGCCTACAGCAATGTGGCTGATGCTTTTAGGGAGACCGTTGTATGCGGCAGCAGTTTTTTTGATGTCTGAAAACTCTTGTCCCGGGATTGTATGCAGGGATTGAACTGCAACATGTGTAAATCCTTCATCACCCATCTGTGCGAGAGCAGTAGCAGGGGAAGGAACAACCATGTTTTCTGTGCGCTTGATCTTGTTGCGGATAATAGCAGCAGAGTATGCCCAGCGGATTTCGGTATCCGGAAAAGCTTTGGCAACTTCTTCGCCAATGTTTTCTAAAGATACACGAGCTTCAGGTACGGAAGTACCGAACGCTACGAGCAGGATGCCTTTTTTAGGAGTTTCGACTTGTCCGTGACCAGCAAAAGCAGGGAATGACAAAGCGAAAACAAGGGCAACAGCAAGTATGAGTCGTAAAGAACGACTGCGGATCATGGCAAAAGCCTCCAACGTTTGGGGCGGGAAATATAACGCTTGGACAGTGCGAAGTGCGCACCGATAGCAAGGTGTGTTTTGCATAACAAGGCCCCGTGTCTGCAAAACGTGCCGAATATTCACAACCTGCCGAATGGTAAGGGGAGAGATGGAAGGCTGGTGTGGTGTGAATATTTACAAAGTATCAGGCAGGTCTTCCGGCTTGTTTCTCTTTCTCCGACCTTCCCAGTAAAACCAGTGGTACAATATGGAGAAAAATTGAATAAAACTTACGGCGGCGGGACCGCTCCCGATTTAAACGGGATTCCCTATTAGGCTCAATGAGCACCTGAAGTGAGGCACTGTACACGTAATAAAATTGACCGGTCAAGGAGTGATATTGCTAACCGGAAATACAAAGATATAATATTGTTACGCAGATGAGGCTGCTGATGCGTAATGCCTGACTCATGAGCAGCATCGGGAATCCGATCTTAAAAGAGTAGACCCCCGTTTGTGATGGCAACTGATGACGCAGTGCGCGGATTGGTGTGGCAACAATTGTCCCCAGTACCAGTGCCAGAACAAGCTGCGAGGTCGTAAGTGCGCCGCCATCTAAAAGAGCGCCTGCTGCTGCGATACCTGTTGTGAATTCCGCAGCCACTGCAAATACAACAACGCTTACAGCTTCAACAGGTAGATACGCAGAGGTAATCCAACCTGCTGCCGCAGTGCGAAGATAGTCGAACATGCCTGCCTGATTCAAGGCGTAGATGAGAAAGTATACCGGTGCAGTAATGGTGCAGATGTGGATAAATCGTTTCCGAAATGCTTGTAAAATTTTGGCACCGGAAGTTGTTCTGTGCGCTGATTGGTTTTCTATTGGCGATGCTGTCGCATGAGGCGAAAGTTTGATCCGTGTCCAAATAAGTAACAGGAATGTGCGGAGCAGAGCCGCAAAACCGTTAAGTGAAAGATAGATAATCCCTGCTGTGCGCGTCATGGGTACAATAATAAAGAACGTAGTTGGGAGGTGCAGCAGAAAGACAGGTAGCCCTGTATTAATAAGATAGCTCAGCTTCATTTCCTGAAGGGAGATTTTCTTTTCTTTCCAGAACGTCATGAGCATGGTGTTTGCAGCTGTGCCGGAAAAGAATGCGGTTGTGAATGCCGCACCTGATTCATCCTTAAGATTTCCAAAGCGCATGACAGGACGCACTAGTGTGGCAAGAATGGGTGCCCAGCCCATGCCTTCAACTGTAATACCAATAATAAGACCGATGCCAAGAAAACCGAGCATTCGTAAGAGCGGACGGATTAATCCTGGCCACGCTTTTCCCCATGAGAGCAGGCTTGGGTCATTGGAAAGAATGACACCTAACGCTGTTAGCGAACAGATCGCTGCAATTACAAGCGCTTTTACTGGACTTTTAGACTTACGCTTGCGAGGGGCAGATGTTGAGTTGCTAGTTGGTGCGTGTGGCATGAAGTATCCTTGAAGTGGTGGTAAACTACACAAAAAGTAATATCAAGTAGGTATGTTATGTTTGGAATAAGAATATTTATCGATAATATTCTGGAATAGTAGCTTGTTATATCGAAAATAGAACGCGGAATTTTGTGCGAAAAAAATCGCGCTACAGCAAGCTGTAGCGCGCATTTTTTCAATCGACATGCGATCAAGGAAACCGGTTAGCTTTCGCCGGTACGAAAAAAGTAGCTCCCCCAACTTTGTCCAACACATGAGGAAATTTCTTTTCAGGAGTAGACCATTCCTCCTGCACTGAGCTCTATATATCAAGAAGCGTGCCGTTTGTCATAACCTATTTATAAAAAAGCATATTTTTTTATCTTGCTGTAAATGATAAACGCATTCAACCGCATACGGCATGAAAATGCTCATGCCGTCCGTGATTGCGGAATAAATTGTCCGTAATCACGGACGGCAGTGTTAATAATTAGTTGTGAGCAATGTTTTTATAGAGAAGGAGTTACTTTTTTACGGAATACTTTTTAAGTAGGTCGTATAAATAGGAGCGGGATAGACCGGACAATTGGCACGCTACTGCTACCTTTCCATCCGCTAATGTCATAAGATTTTGTAGATATTGTGAGAATGCGTTATCTCTGAATTCAAAAAATGGCGTGATCGTGTTGGAAGAAGTAACTGTGTCCGCAATCACGGACTTAAATGAAGAAGTGTCCGCATTCTCGGAAATCTGGGTGCGATACCCTGTGTCAAACTGCGGTGATATGAGAGGCGCAGACGTATCATCGATATGTGCCGGAGATACAGTCGGCAGTGTTGCCCTAGCGTGTTCAGTGATGGAGTCTGTTGAGGTCTCTATCACGAATCTATTCGCAGATTGATTAGGTCGCACAATGAGTGGTGGCTTTTGTTCCACTGGTGAAGTTGCAAAGCGGGCAGTGTATCCGTCCGTGCTGTTTTCTGCTTCTGATAATGTACAGAATGCACCTTTATGCAACGGAATTTCTTTTTCATCGCGTTGCATTTTATCAGCAGCGGCTCTGGCAATATTAATACGGATGTGATCCGGCAAGTGGCGGCTGAAAATTTTGGTAGTGTCTTTTGCAGCAAGCACTGCGCGTTCCAAAGTATGTATCAGTTCGCGCACGTTCCCCGGCCATGAGTATTTATAGGCTAGATCGAGGAGGTCTGGAGAAATGCCTTTTGCAGGCATTCCGTATTTGCCGCAGAGCTGCTTAACATAGTGTTCTATGAGCCGTGGCAGGTCATCTGTTCTCTCGCGTAGAGGAGGCAGTGCCATTACAACAGTTCGGATTCGAAATAGAAGATCACTGCGAAATGTGCCGCGAGCAACCATTTCATCTAGGTTTCTGTTAGTGGCGCAAATGAGACGGAAGTCTGATGTCTTTTCGGTTCTTGCGCCCACAGGTCGAAATCTGTGCTCTTGCAATACACGTAGAAAAAATTTCTGAATGGCAAGGGGCAGTTCACCTACCTCGTCAAGAAAAAGTGTACCGTTGTTGGATTGTGCTACTAAACCTTCTCTGTCTTGATCTGCACCGGTAAATGAACCTTTGCGGTGACCGAACAGGATAGAGCTGGCAAGAGTACGAGACATTGATGCGCAGTCTACTGCCACAAAAGGGCCAGTGGCGCGAAGGCTATTTTCGTGAACAGCTCTTGCAAAGACTTCTTTACCAACACCTGTCTCTCCAAGCAGCAGAGCAGAAGCATCAGAAGATGCCGCTTCTGCCACAAGCGACAAGCATTTTTTAATACCGGCACTGTCGCCGATGATGCCGCTGCGCTTGAGCTTCACAACTCCATTTTTAGTTGGTCGTTTTCCTCTGTAATCAATGGCGCGGATAAGTGGAAGCACCATGCGGTCAACGGAACTTTGTTTCTCGACATAATCCCAAGCGCCGTTGCGGATAGCCTTTTCTGCGCCGTCTGGTGTCGGGGTTCCGGTCACAACAATAATTTCAGGATGCCCACGCATGGCATTTAGCTGCGCGATGGCAAGCAAGCCATTACCATCTGGAAGCTGTGTATTAAGATACACAATGTCTGTGTCGTGCTTGCGACCTGAGGAAAAAGCTTCGTTAAGAGTTTTAGCTTGTTTGCTGCGGTGTCCGAGGCCTGTGACAATGGAGGCCAGAGTTTCGGAAAAAACTTGGTCGTTATCGATTATGAGAACGCGAGCCATTGCCTACTCCTGATGGTCTTCTAGTGCGGACTGCACCAACTGAAAAATACTGTTTGTGTCGAGTGGCTTATGCGCAAGTGTAGGCACACCGGCTCCCATAGCAATTTCACTTGTAATCGGATCAGTGGGGTCTGCACACAGGACAAGGCGTGTTGCCGGATGAACCCCGAGAATGATTCGGGCAAGTTCAAGTCCGCTCATCTGCGGCATAGCAAATGTTAAAATAATCAGATCGAACGTATCGGGTGATTCAAGAAACAGACGTAATGCTTCAACACTGCCGGAAACAGCTTCAACGCGGTATCCGAGAGGCACAAGAAGACTACGCCATTTTCGAATTTCCTGCTCCTCTGGAGATACGAGTAAAATACGTTCGCTACCCAATCTAGGTGAGGGCGCAATTGGCCGCGACTGATCGATTTCCTGTTCATAAAATGGAATATACAGGCAGAACGTAGAGCCAAGTCCTTCTTCAGAAAGAACGGTAATGCCCCCGTCATGAGCACGGGCAATGCCGTGTGCAACAGCAAGTCCGAGTCCTTGGGCATCCTCTGCGCCACGGGTGGTAAAAAATGGATCAAAAATGCGAGGAAGTAATGGTTCAGGAACCCCGACACCGGAATCTTGAACTGTAACGCGAAGGTATTTTCCCGGAATGAGGTCGGCACGAAAAGCACCGGTGCGTTCGTCAAATTCTACTTCTGCCATGCGCACTGTAATTGTGCCACTGTCAGCAATGGACAGCCGAGCATTTTCAAGCAAGTTGTCGATGATCTGTCGAATCTGTCCGGCATCTGCCAGAACTGTTCGATTGTTGGCGCTGATTTCTTCCAGAAGCTGAATATGTGGAGGCAGGATAGAGCGGAAGTCGCTGAGGGCTTCTGCCAAAACAGGTTGCAAGGTGGTAGGACGCATTTCCCCTTGGCCTTGTCTGCTAATAGTCAGAAATTTTTTGATAAGAGCCATGGCGCTGTTTGCAGCACCGAGGATTGTGCTCAAGTTGCTTTGTACCTGTTCGTTACCGGAGCTTTGTTTGAGGGCAGATTCTGTGCTGCTCACAATAGGCCGGATGAGCGTACTGAAATCGGATGCTATGCCGCCTGCCAGAATACCAATGGCTTCCATGCGTTGTGATTGACGAATTTGTTCGTCAATAATTGCCTGTTCAGTCTCTGCATCTTTGCGTTCTGTAATGTCTACAAGGGTTCCTTCATAGAATTTAATGGAACCTTTTACGTTATACACCGTGCGTGCGTTTATGAGTACCCACATGAGCAGGCCGTCCCGCCTGCGGAACTGCATCTCGAAATTTTTTACTTCACCTTTTTTCTTGAGTTCAGTCAGCAGGTCTAAAAATCTGCCGGCATCAAGGGTAACTTTGTCCTGATCTATAGGGAAATTGCGGAGCATTTCTCCGGGAGATGGGTAGCCAAATATTTTAGCCAGCGCCGGGTTAACTAAAATAAAGCGACCGTTACGCGCCTTGCGGAACATTCCTTCGACTGCGTTGTCAAAAAAACTGCGCACGTCAGTTTCGTCCTTCTGGGAAGGGCGTACATGAATGTGTCGGGAGGATTTGTTGGAATCAGATGTAGACATAGGCGCACAATACGCACCCTGCAAGCACATGGCAATGGCGTTCTTGCGCGGTTTTACGGGCGGTCGATGATCACGCCTGCATATCCTACAACCTGAGAATTGTCTCCGGTTACAGCACCGGACGATGTATATTCTAGAACATCAGCCCGTGTTGCACCAAGAGCCTCACAAGCTATGAGTCCGGCTGTCATAGGAAGCACACCGCACATGCTTATGTTATTGCGGGCAACTGTGCTCAGCAAGCCTTGGGCGTCAACTGATTGGACATAGGAAAGGGCAAGAGTATCAAGTTTTTTTGCAGCATCGGCGGAAATGTAGTGGCTCATGTCTGAGCTGACAACAATACTGCTATTCGGATTTTGCTGTAACGCTCTGGCAAGTATAGTGCCGACAAACGCGAGGGTTTCCTGATTGCTTGTGGCAATAGTTATAGGAACAATGGTAGCGTTTGGATTGGTGACTTGGATGAACGGGAGAAGTACTTCAAGCGAGTGTTCGTTGATGTGGGCAAGTGTATCTGCCTCAAAAAAAGAGCCTGTTGCAAGAAGTTGGTTTCTAGCTTCAACATTGATGGACACAATACCAAGAGGTGTTTCCCAATCCCCGCCGCTCCATACTGAAACAGGAGCTCCTCGACCCGTGTGATTCGGGCCGAGGAGATATATTGTATTACTAAGATTACATGACCCAAAAGTGTAGCCGGCTGTTTTACCGGAATACATGTAGCCTGCGTGGGGAGCCATAGCAAGAAGAGTGCGTGCGCTGCGCTTTGTACCACGCTGAAGGAATACTTCTACTTCTGCCCGCAACTTTTGCGGATTGGCAGTGTAGAATTGACCTGCAACAATTGGTGAACGTCGAGCAGCGGTTGTATCTGCTTTCTTCATGATACCCCCTTACAAAGCGTTTATGGTCTACGGCTCCAGAGAGTTACAGACTTCCTGTAGGCGAGAATGATGAAGCATCGTTAGACAAGCCTTGCGTTGTCAGGTCAGATGTTGCCATTCTTCCGTACAGAGACTTAGGGTCGGCGGTTACCAATTGGGTAAGAATGTCTTTCCATTTTTCGGTATCACCGGTCTTCTTGTAAAGTGAAGCAATTCTGTAACGCATTGCCGGATAGCCTGGATCTTTTTCAGGTACAGTAAGTGCCAGTTCTCTAGCCCACTCAAGAGCTTCTTCAGACCTACCCGTACGCTCTGTAATATCCATGAGCGAGTTCAATAAATCTCTGATTTTTTCTGTATCTGCTTTTTCAGGATCTTTTCCGGCAAGTTCTTTAAACGATCGAAGCGCTGCCATGCCGAGCTTGTATGCCGGTTCAAAATCCTCGCGGCGTTCAGCATCACGGGCAAGGAAGTAATTAATGTATGCTTCCTTGGCAGGTGGCATGTCATCAATGCTCTTTAAGCGTTTCCACAAGATTACAGCATTATCCGGCTGATCGAGGTTTTCGTACGCAAGAGCTACTGCGTAGTCGAGCTGGTTTTTGCTTTCGCTATTCAGTTCCCAAAGTTCGACACGACGAGTGAGGTCAATAATATCACTCCAGCGTTCGTTGTCTACATATACGGAAAGAGCGAGGCTGAGTCCCATCTCTGAGTATTCAGGAACTTTGAGTTGCTGGAAAAACGGATCGAGAACTTCCAACGCTTTTGTAGGCTTGTTCTTTTTCCACATGGAAAGAGCAAGTGCTACGCGACTTTCAGGAGTAAGCTGTGGTTCCTGATTATGCACAATAGGGAAATCATCCCATATCTGTAGGATTTTCTCGTAGTTTTCTTCTTTAATATTGTTTGCTGTCAGTACGCTGAATGAGCGCATGGCAACTTCTTTTATTCTAGGTATAAGCTCATGATCCGGATGTTTTTCCATAAAGGAGGATGCGGTTGCCAGAGCTTCCGGATGCTGGTTGTTCCACAGGTACCAGATTGATTTTTTCAATCGTGCAAGTGGTGCAAGCCGGCTATTCGGATATTCCTCAATAATCTTGGAGTAGATTTCAAGAGGCTTCAAGCTGTACGGCTTATCGAACACAGAGAACATGCCGGAAATGGTTGGAGCGTCGTATTTGCCTTCCTCAGCAAGGCGCATGAGTGAGACAAGGCCACCATCGCGGTCCGGGAACTTGCGAACAGCTTCTTCGTAGATTTCTCGTGCAGCATCAAATTCTTCTGTTTCAAGATAGATGTCACCGAGGCGTGCGAGAACCATGTCAGCATCGTCGCCGTCCGGATCGATGTTGTAGTACGTCCAGTAATGCATACGAGCTTCATCTGCCTTGCCAAGACGATACGCAACATCACCCATTTGACTGAGGAATGGTGGGTAATCGAGGTAGAAGCGAGGCCAACGTTTACCAACGTAGTCTACAATCTGATATGCTTGATCGTAGTAAGCAAGTTGATACAGAGACTTTGCAAGCCCGACACCAGCTTCGCGAACGAATTTAGTGTCTGGATATTTCTGTACAATGTACTGGAAGTTATCCGCTGCATTCTGCCAGTCTTTTTCCTTAAAGTAATGCTCGCCCCAGTAGTAATAGGTAGCAGGTACGAGATCGTCTTTTGGATGATTGCGACGCAGGATATTAAAGTACGCTCCTGCTTCACGGGTATTACCAATTTTTAAGTTGGTGTAACCGAGCCGTAACAGCTGGCTGGGAACCTTATGGCTTTTTAGATCAAAGTTCATTGCCTCAGTAGTCGCGGCAATAATTTTTTCGTAGTTGTTAGCAAGGTCGTTCTTGCCAGCTGCGTACAGTGTGTCTGCAATACCGTTAAGTACTTCATCACGCTGCTCTTTGGTCAGGGTCGGTACACGCTTAAGCTCTTTGTATGTATCTAGGGCTTCAGGGTATATCCCGTTGTTCAGGGCTGTTTTTGCAATGTTAAGAAGGCGTTCAGGGCTCGGTGGCGGCGCTACTTCATTACCGTCTTTATCCACCCACACAACTTCTGTGTTTGCATCTTCAGAGCTGACAACTTTTTCTAATTTTTTTTCTGGAATGGCAACCTTGGCCACAGGTGGCGTAGGTTCTTTCATTGCTGCTGGTGCAGGCTTAGGTGCAGGAGATGGCTGCGCCGCGTCAGGCTGATTGTTTTCAGCTTGCGCAACCATAGGTGTCTCTGCCTGTGGTTGCTGTACTTGTGGCGCAGGTACCCATGTTTCAGGGCCACCGGTATTTACACGGGAGCGGAACGCATTGTCGGCAGTGAAAAATGGTTTCTTATCACCTGTACGGTTAGGTGCTGCTTTAATGCGTGATTGAGCAGGTTCCTGTTGATCAACAGGAGCTTGTGAACGATTCGGTTGCTGGTTTGCGGCAACTGATTTTGGAGCAGGTGCCGATTCTTTGGTAGCAGTCTGTTCACTGTTCTTGGCACTAGAAGGTGTAAATTGCCGTTCACTGTCAGGGTAAATATCAATAGCGATTTTGTTATCGTCTGCTCTGCTTGTTTTGAAACGGAATCCATCGAGCTTAGTACGAATGCGCAATGTTTTTCCTGCATCTGTTGGAGCAGCAAGAAGCGCGGCGTTTCTGATACGTTGCCCATTGTTAACGGGCTTAAAAGATTTGACGGCTTGATCTATTTGAGGCGTGACAAAAGTTAGCTCATTCTTCCCGGTACGGGAGAGCGTAAAATTTTTGACTGGGGCGTCAAAAGAAATAACAAGGCGTTCAAACTTTGGATGTTTGCCCCAATACCAAGATGCAGCCTGTGTTTCTGCGGGTAATGCAACCGACAGATATCCTACCGCCACTATGAGCCAGATAAGTCTGGAACTATTATGTTTTATCACAGCTATCTCATTGCAATTAATGTGCAAGAAATGGACGCAATGCACCCTGAAAACCCAGTTGTGTATAAGTGGTATTGCAATGCCTTAGAAAGATTAATCAATTTTTTTCTTTTTAAGCTTTTCAATAAGAGTGGTGCGTTTTACGCCTAAGATCTCAGCGGCTTGGTTTTTGATGCCATTTGCTTGCTGCAGAGCTTCCAACAGTAATTTTTCTTCGACCACATCGAGGAATTCTTTAAGTGGAAGCTTTTGCTCGTTTAAATCCTGAATGCACGGCCACTGGAATCCAGCCTGCTGTGGACGAACGGGTACTGGTGAAGCAGGCTCAGGAAGATCAGCAATTACGCCTACTTGATCAAGTATTTTGCGAGGTAGGTCTGCCGGAGTAATGGAGTTGGAGTCGCATAAAATAGTCATGCGTTCCATAAAGTTTTCCAACTCACGAACGTTCCCTGGCCAAGTGTATGCTGCAAGGATTTTACGAGTATCAGGCGATAGTGTAAGTCGTGGACGTTGTTGCTTGTCGCCAAATTTTTGTAAAAAATGATCGCAAAGCAACAGGATATCACCGTCGCGTTCCCGTAAGGCGGGCAACTGAAGGGGGATAACATTCAGGCGGTAATAAAGATCTTCTCTAAACCGTCCGGCTGCAACTTCAGCTTCTAAATCGCGGTTGGTTGCTGCTACAACTCGTACGTCTACGCTTTTGATGGATGAACCACCAACGCGTTCGATTTCTTTTTCTTGAAGTACGCGCAAAATTTTGACCTGAAGAGTCAGGTCCATATCGCCGATTTCATCGAGAAAAATAGTGCCGCCGTCCGCTAATTCAAAGCGACCGGGACGTGAGCGTATAGCGTGAGTGAACGCGCCTTTTTCATGGCCGAAGAGTTCGGATTCAAGAAGATCGCGTGGAATTGCTCCGCAGTTGATGGGAACAAAGGGGGCACTGTTTCGAGTGCTGTTTGCATGTAGTGAGCGTACTAGTAATTCTTTACCGGTACCAGATTCACCAGTAACAAGTACTGTACTATCTGTTGGGGCTACTTTGGCAAGAACGCTGAAGACATCCTGCATGACAGATGACTGTCCAATCGTTCCAAGTTTGTTCAGGCTCATTTCCTCTCCGATTGATTACGTCCCCCTGCTAACGCATCCCCTTGGACTAATGACTGTCAACTTTATGACTTTAAGTCAATAGAAAACTTCCCAACGTATATAGAGGCTTACCTTATTTGAAAATACAAGTAAGGCAAGTTTTTTGTTGCATCATTAGCAATTTTACTTGCTGATGAATGTATCATTTCGTTTTTTAGAATGAATAAATACAAAAAAAATGTACTAAGATTTTAAGTAATATATTTTATAAGAAGTCATAAAGTGTGTGTATGGGGAGTTGTGGACAATATGTAGAGCAGTATACAAAAATGTTTTTTTAAAGACGATATTGCTTCAAGTAAGAGTTTTGTGGGTATAATTTGGCGTACAACTTATATTTATTGCAGTGTGTTTTAACAGCTCAAAGACAAGTTAAAAAAAAATTTTAGAAAGACTTTTGCAACTTTAATGAAAGTAAAAGTATAATTTTTCCATACAACAGTGAAGAATATAACTGTTCTTTATTTGTATTCTTCATTATTTGTGGTGATATTGCTAGTGAACTATGTTCATAAAAAATGCAAGCTTATTGATAATCCTTTATACTCAGATGTAGTTTTACGGTATACATCATGCTGTAGTCGCGTTGACAGCAGTTTAAAGGAAAGTATACTTTTTCGAAAACAATTCGATAATGTCGAGGAAGAGGCTATGTCCCAACAATCTATTGAACGCGCAACCCGAGTACTTGGGTTGTTTACATTTGAAAATCCAAGCTGGCGTGTGAGTGATATTGCAAAGACACTTGATCTTGCTATAGGCACCACTCATGGCATTGTAAAAGCTTTGGCTAACAGTGATTATCTGGCGCAGAACCCTGCGACTAAAGAATATAAATTAGGCCTTAAGCTTATGGAGCTTGGCTCGTTGCAGTCCGCAACATACGAGCTTAACCGAAAGGCAGCCACGCCGGTCACTTACCTTGCGCAGCATTCCAATACCATCGGCAGGGTGGGGGTGATGTACCATAATGCAATTTTAACAACATTAAGCACCGATCATCAGGAATGGCATCCTTCATCGTACATAGGCCCCACTGTTCCGGCGTATTGCACTGGCATGGGCAGGGCTATTTTGTCTCAGCTTCCTATGCGTGAACTTGTAGAACATTTGGCAACTGTGCAGTTGCTTCCTTATACCCCTAAAACACTTACTGACCCTGTGGAGTTGCATGAAGAAATTAGCGCAACCCGCGAACGGGGCTATTCGTTAGTTTTTGGTGAAACTTTGATTCATCTTAATACGATTGGTGCACCTGTTTTTGGTGCAGATGGTAAGGTTATCGGTGGAATCAGCGTAAGTGGCACCAGCGATATTATTGGTCCGGAAACAGATATTGTCAGTTTTGCAAACCGACTCTTAGACGTTGCATCAGAAATTTCTGTGCAGATGGGCTACAGAGCACAGCCAAAATTTGTGGATGAAATATAATGCAGAATTACGATGCCTTTTCCCACTCGAAGACGACAGCTAATATTGATTTTGACGCAATAACAGAAATTTTTTCACAGGCACATGCAGAAGAACGCAACTCTTTATACGAGCACGAAGTGTATCGTGTTATGGAGAGCATCGGTTCCGAAACTCCTCCGCAGGTTAAACTGATTCCACGAGGAACTCGTCCGTCTGATGATGAATTGATGAGTCTTCCCGGTAAAAAAGTTGTGCTTAAAATTGTCTCTCCTACGATCGTGCATAAAACGGAAGTGGGCGGAGTACGTATTGTGGAACGTGAGCCCAGTAAGATTCGCTCTGCGTGGCGTCGTATGATGTACGAAGTACCGGAAAAGTATGCCCGCTGGATTGAGCAGAATCCGGAAGCATCTCCTGATGAATATGCCGGTCTTTCCGGTAGTGCTTTAGAAGAAGCTATTTCACTGGATTTGAAAGGCGTGCTGCTTGTACAGTTCATGCCGCCGGATTCTGATACATTTGGCAATGAACTTATTGTTGGTCTTAGAAGAACCCGCGAGTTCGGTATGGTCTTAAGTGCTGGGCTTGGCGGTACTGATGCTGAATTGTACGCGGAACGGTTCAAAAAAAGTCAGGCGATTGTCGCTGCGTCAACAAAATTGACAGATGGCGAGGCCTTTTTCAATCATTTCAGACAGACTATCTCTTTTGAAAAATTAGCCGGACGCACCCGCGGGCAGGAACGTATCGTATCTGATGATCAGTTGCTGGAATGTTTTGATGCCTGCATTTTATTGGCGAATTACTATTCTCCCACAAATCCGGAAGCTCCATTTATTATAGATGAGTTTGAGATCAATCCGTTTGCATTTACGGATTTCCTTATGGTTCCGTTAGATGGTTTGTGTAGATTTTCCTTGCCTGAGAAGGCGGTAACACCCCGTCCTGTTGCAAAAATTAAAAATCTGCTGCATCCGGATACAATAGGTATCATCGGTGTGTCTGCTTCCCGTGAAAACTTTGGTCGCATCATTCTTCGCAACGTGCTTGCAGAAGGATACCCGAAAGAACAGGTGCGTATTATTCGTGATGGCTGTGACGAAATTGATGGCGTGCGTTGTATTCCTTCCGTGGATGCAGACGGCAAACTTGATATGCTCGTTGTGGCTGTCCCTGCCCAACATATTCCAGCTGTTGTTGAGGAAGTTATCGAGAAGGATGCTGCAAACAGTGTGATGCTGATTGCTGGTGGACTTGGAGAAACTGAAGACAGTCACGAACGTGCACAGCAGGTCATTGCGGAAATCAATAAAGCACATGAAACCAGCGATGGCGGTCCTGTCTTTATCGGGGCAAATTGCATGGGGATTGTATCCCGTCCGGGTGGATATAACACATGGTTTATACCGGAAGATAAGTTTCCAAAGAATGGTCTTGGTACACCGCGTCGGGCTGCATTAGTTAGCCAGAGCGGGGCATTCATGCTCTTCGGACTCAGCCGCTATCCACATCTTTCTCCAAATTACATGATTTCAATGGGCAACCAGACTGACCTTACCTTAGGCGATATGGTTACCTACCTTAAAGATGATGAAAACGTTGATGTGATCGCTGTATACGCAGAAGGCTTTAACGATCTTGACGGGTTAGCATTTTGTCGTTCCGTGCGTGAAGCAGTGTTAGCTGGTAAAGAGGTTGTGTTCTACAAAGCTGGACGCACACCGGAAGGAAAATCTGCAACAAGCGGACACACCGCATCGCTTGCTGGCGACTATATGGTGGCAGAAAGCTGTGTTCGACAGGCAGGTGCGGTTGTAGCACAAACAGTCGAACAATTTCAGGATCTTTTTGTGCTCGCAGAAACACTTCATTCCAAAAAAGTGGAAGGTAACCGCCTTGGCGCCATCAGTGGTGCTGGGTTTGAAGCTGTAAGCATGGCTGACAGTATCGACGTTGGCACCTTTACCATGAAGCTCGCACCGTTCTCTGAAAAAGCGAATAATGGAATCCGCACACTCTTGAAAGAAAAGCGTCTGGAATCCCTTGTATCTATTTCAAACCCAATGGATCTTACTCCAGCAGGGGATGATGAGCTGCATGTGGAAGTTGCGAAAATTATGCTTGATGAACCCACTGTAGATGCTGTGGTTTTGGCGTTGACTCCGCTCAGTCCAATGATGCAGTCCCTTAATACCGAGAAGGGCGAGCCGTTCAGCATGCACAATGAAGAAAGTATATTGTCACGTGCGTTGGAATTAGCAAGGCAGTCAGACAAGCCGCTAGTGTGTGCGTCTGATGGTGGTATGCTATTTGAGCCAATGCGCGAAGCTTTGAATGAAGCTGGAGTGCCTGTATTCCAAACCGCTGACAGAGCCGTGGCAGCTTTGGCGCGCTATGTTCAGTCTCGCTTACACGCCAAATCCATCCGTTGTGGTGGGTGTGGGATTCGTTAGGGTTTTTTGTACATTTCTCTAACAAGTTAGGTGGTACGTTTTGAATGCCATCTAGTCTGATCTATAGCCACATTATGATATAAAAAACGGGCTATCCTAATTAGATAGGATAGCCCGTTTTTTATATCATAGGTAGTGAGGCATAAGCCGCGAGGCGACGTGAAAATCGAGATGAACTCACAGATAAAAAATGAGGAGAGTATTAAGAAGCCTTTTTAAAGGGGCCTTAAGCCGCCGGAGGTAACTTTCTGCCTCATAGACTGCCCACGCAATACTAGCGGTTCATCATAAGCGAATTGAGACTCTTGCCAACTTGGGGGATTGTGTCGCCGAAACAACGCTCAGCGTTTTCGCGCATTTTTTCCATGGAATCGCCAGCAATCAACTGTCCGAAAAGGCGATTACCGTAAAAGAAGTTTGCGGCAAAATACATGCAATATTTTTTGTAGAGCTTAATTGCACGGGTTGGATCGCACCATTTTTCGATTTGATCCAAAAACATGAAAAGAGTTTCTTTGTAGGTCTCGGGTGTAGGCTCGAAACCTTCACTGAGTTCTGCAAATATCCATGGCTTAGATATGGCACCACGACCGATGGCAAGGCCATCACACCCTGTGCGTTCTATCATAGATTGTGCTGATGGCACGTCCCAGACATCACCGTTTCCAAAAACAGGAATGGAGACAGCTTCTTTGACAAGTCTGATATCGTCGATGCGCGGGCGTTTTGTGCGTCTGTCGGGGGCTACTCGTGGATGGAATGTTAAAGCATCCGCACCAGCTTGTTCCAGCATTTTTGCAAAAGCTACGGCAGGTCCTGATTCGTTTGTCCAACCTGTACGGAATTTGACGAACAGTGGAATGTCCACGGCTTTGCGCATTTTCTCTACCATTTCGCAGGCTCGGTCAACATCTCGCATGAGATCTGCTCCGCATTGTTTACCTACAATTGGAGAAACAGAGCAGCCCATGTTGATATCCACACCAAAGAAATTTTCTTCCTGAATGCGCTCTGCGGCAATAACCATGTCATCTGGTGCTGCACCAAAAAGCTGGCATACAAGTTTCGGTAACTCTTCATCCTGCCAGTTGAATACGGGGGATTTGTGGCGGTTTTCGGTAGGCACTGCGCGGGCACTGCACATACCGGTAAACAAAAGTCCGTATCCGCCGTAGTGCGCCGCAATAGCGCGGTAGGCGATGTGTCCGAGTCCTGCCATAGGGGCGAGACATAGGCGGTTCTGGATGGTTCTGCCGCGCAGAGTAATGGGCGCAGAGAAAGATTCAGTAGCGTGCATGTATGCCTCTACAAAGTTTGTTCAAGAATGCAGGTGTCGTTTAATTCAAAAACGCGGAATGTGTTGTCTTCAAATGTAGCATAGGTAGGACGGTCACTCTGTTTAGGGAGCGAACAAGAACCCGGGTTCCAAATGTTGATGCCATTTTCGTCGGTGTATGCTTTAGGACGATGAACATGACCGTACACAAAAGTGTCTCCAGCAGTAAGCGGAGGCATATTTTCCGGACTCCACAAATGTCCATGTGTCAGGAAGATGCGACGACCGTCTGCTACCAGCCATGAGAAATCAGACATCATTGGAAAGTCGAGTACCATCTGATCGACTTCAGCATCACAATTACCGCGTATTGCGATAATTTTATCTTTGTAGCTATTCAGCAGAACAACAGTAGCTTTAGGGTCGTGTCCCTCTGGGAGAGGGTTCCGAGGGCCGTGGTAGAGCAGATCCCCAAGTAATACAATAAAGTCCGGATTAAAATTTTCTGCCTTGTCCAAAACAGTTTTTGCACGGTCGTAAGAACCGTGCAAATCTGAGATAAATAAAATTTTCATTAAGTGTGTGTCTTTAAAATTTTTTATAAAACTTCTATTTTTATCCGCTTAGGCGGCGCTTCTTTTCGTTTTGGAAGATAAATAGTGAGCACGCCGTTTTCGAACTTGGCGCTTACTTTATCTTTGTCTACAAGCTCACTTACTTCGAACCGCGCGCAGTACTCCACTTCCCCAAATTCCATGGAGTGTACACGTTCACCGGCGGTGAGTCCGAAATCGGACTTGGCTTGAACCGAGAGTTTGTCGTTTTCAATGTCTAAAAGCAACTTTTCTTTGTCCACACCCGGCATATCGAGGTAGAGATAGAATCCGTCTTCGCGTTCAACAAAATCTGCCGGTGGTTGCACTCGTGGGCGTTTTCCCATTATTTTAGGCATCTGCTGCATAGCCACTACCTTGGTTGAATATGGATTGTGCGCGGCTGCATTGCCGTGGACTTAGGGAGCTGCACAAACAGCATACCGGATTTCATGGTGGCAGTAATGCCGTCTTTATGGATCGGTACGTTGATTTTTACCAGTCGCTGAAATGACCCTGTAGGGCGTTCCTGCTGGTGGTATTTACCTTGAATTGGCTTTAACTCGCCTTTCAGGACAAGTGTATTGTCTTCAATAATCAACTCAACGTCTTCCATTGCAGCGCCCGGCAGCAAAGCCCGCACAAACACGCTTGTATCATCCTCGCTTATATACAGCGGGGGAAACGTGGAGCGCCGCGGGGCAGTGAGTTGCGGGTCGTGCAAATCATTCATCAATTTATCAAACAGATGAGGGAAGTCGTAAAACGATCCATAGTTAATAACCATAATCCGGCTCTCCTTTCAGCATATATCATAAGCAGAGACAGCAATCCGTCAAGATACGCAAATGCACGCAGGACAACGACTAAACGAGTATGGGAATAGGCTACTTGCGTGCGTCGCGTGTTCCGTTGTCCCATGCTTCCTGTGAAATGGCTTCTTCAACCAGCATCACAGGAATATCTTCACGAATAGGGTATACAACGTTGCACTTTGAGCAGGAAAGTCCGTCTTTATCTTTAGTAAGTTTCAGTGAATTCTTACACTTAGGGCAGGCGAGAATATTTAATAAATCAGCTTGAACAGTCACAGCGGGACTCCTTAAAAAAAATATACACACATAGTGTGCAGAAGGGCTAGTATACGCAGTTACTGTACGTACAGCAACAGGAAGCGGCGTAGTATATTTTTGAAAAAATATCTAATAAGAATAAATAAAATGAGCAGGGTGTATATTGTCACTAATCCGCCATTTGACAATCCACAAAACGCAGGCGTAGTTACTATGATGAAAGAAATAACCATACACATTATTACATAGTTCTATGAATGGAAGGAAGTATGGCGCGAACATATATTGATTTACATACGCATTCAACAGCTTCTGACGGAAGTGATTCGCCCGAAGAGCTGGTTAGGTTAGCAAAAAAAAGTAATGTAACCACACTTGCCTTAACAGATCATGACACCGTTGCAGGTGTTGAAGAAGCCACGGAGATTGGTAAAGAGCTTGGAGTAGAAATCATTGCTGGCTGCGAACTTGGAGTGAAAACAGATTTCGGTGAAATTCATCTTCTCGGCCTCTGGCTTGATCCTAAGGCTTCCAAACTACAAGCTATAATGAGTGAATTGCGCGAGTACCGAGCCGAACGTAACAAAATTATTGTTGAAAAGCTTCAGGCACTCGGTATGAATATTACCTATGAAGAAGTACTTGAAGCTGCAGGTGACGGCTCCGTTGGTCGACCACATATTGCTCAGGTTCTCGTTAATAAAAAATATTTCAAAAGCGTGAAAAAAGTTTTTGAAGATATGTTGTGTGATGGTGGCAAAGCATATGTTCCCAAAAAAGTACTCGATCCTATTGAAGGCGTTAAGCTGCTGAAAGAGGAAGGGGCTACCGTATCATGGGCGCATATGTGCATTCATCGTCAATCTACAGAGTATCTTAGTGATATGATCGCAACGCTGAAGCCACACGGATTGGATGCGTTGGAAGCCTATCACAGCGAGCATGGTGATGCTTCCACCAGACTTGTTGTTGAACTTGCAGCAATACATGGACTTGCACTCACTGGCGGTTCGGACTATCACGGCGCGGTGAAGCCTAATATTAGGCTTGGTCGTGGTAAGGGTGGATTGTATGTGCCGCACAGTGTGCTCGATAACTTAAAAGAACTACGTCGCAAGCAGGGGCTTCCTGTTTAGCTAAGAATATTATGACTAAAAAATTGCCTGAATTGCTTTGTCCGGCAGGAGATATGGACAGACTCGAATCTGCACTGCTTTATGGTGCTGATGCGTGTTATCTTGGTGGAAAGAAACATAGCCTGCGCGCAAGCTCCGGCGGTTTCGACTGGGAAGAACTGGAAACTGCATGTGGTAAAGCACACGCTAAAAATGCTTCCATTTACTATACCCTTAATATTCTGCCGCATGAACAGCATCTTGCCGGTGTGGAAGAATCTCTCGAACATCTTGCTGAATCCAGCGTAGACGGGCTCATCATTGCTGATCCCGGTGTGCTCCGCATGGCACGCCGTATCGCACCGAACAAGTCTATCCATCTTAGCACGCAAGCAAACACATCCAACAGTGAAGCCGTTGGATTCTGGCATGATCTCGGAATTGAACGTGTTAACGTTGCACGGGAGCTTGGTGCACATGCCATCAGCAAGCTTACAAAAGCATACCCTTCAATGGAATTTGAAGTGTTTGTTCACGGTGCAATGTGTCTAGCTCTTTCTGGTCGTTGCCTGCTGTCATCATGGATGAATCAGCGTCCGGCAAACCTTGGAGAATGCACTCATCCGTGCCGTTTCGAATACAAAGGTCTTGAAGTACAAGACATGCGTCTAACCGTTGAAGAAGGTATGCGCGAAGGACCAACTTGGGATATAACCCACGAAGGGCCGCACAGTGCATTCTGGGCACCGGAAGATCTTTGTCTTGTAAAATACATGCACTGGTTCCACAAAAACAACGTTGCGTCTCTTAAAATTGAAGGGCGTATGAAGACTCCGAGCTACGTAGCACACGTAGTAGATGTCTATAGAACCGCCATCAACGACGTTGCCACCAAACAGTTCCGTTACGATGAATACATCCGTGAGCTGCAGAACACTGCATCAAGAAATTTAAGCACTGGCTTCTTCCTGCCAAAAGGGCACAGAAAATCTGTACCTCCGTTGCCGAAGAGTGACTGTACTCCAATCGTTGCCAAGCTCGTGCAAAAAGAAGACGATAGCAAATGGCAAATAGCCGTGCGCTCTCCGTTCCGAGCAGACAGACCAGTGCAAGTGATGGTTCCCGGACTAAAACGGCCAATGTTGCCAGTCGGAAGTTTCCAGCTGGAAAACCATCGCGGTGAAGCTGTTGATGTCGTACATCCCGGCATGTTCGGATTTATCCGATGCGAAAGCGAGCATTTTTCTGAAGGACTCTTCCTGCGCGGATAGGCTTGTTGTTTGTGAGTGCTCGTGGGAGTCTCCGACGGCGCTTGTCAGCGGGACTTTAAGAATCTTTTTGGAAAAAGGTTCTTAAAAATCTCCAAAAACTTTTATCTACGAGGTCAGCACGTTCTTTACAGAACTTTACGGCTTACGCTCCACTACTTTTCTTGAAATGAAAAAGGGCTGTCCTACATATGTAGGACAGCCCTTTTTTTATTGTTCAAGTCAGTGGAATTAAGCCGCGTGAAAACATAATCTACGGGCGTCTTCGCATAATAAAGGTTTCTGCAGATTCTTAAGAACCTCTTGCAAGAGGTTCTTAAGCCGCCGGAGGCATCCCGTGGAAAGCGCCGCCGGAGGCAACAACAATAATTAACCCTTCAGAACTCTAGCGTTTGCCACGCGGCTTTGAGCTGCGCGAACTGCTTGGCTTTGAACTACGGGAACTGCTCGGTTTAGAGCCGTGTCCGCCAGTTGATTTTTTGCCTTGAGGGGTGCCCTGCGGCTTACGTCTAAAGGTAGGCTTGCGTCGGTAATCGACACTGCCTTCATTGTTGATATTGTTACCGGCAGCTTCGTTGTAGTTGAAGTTGCCGAGCTTGCGCATTGAGAAAGACTTACCGATTTCCTGCTCCATCTGGAGCATTTCCATGAGGTCTTTTTCACCAACTAAGGTGATGGCGGTGCCTTTGCGATACGCACGCGCTGTTCGTCCTACACGGTGAATGTACATGTCAGAATGAGACGGAGCGTCAAACTGAACAATGTGTGTGATGTGATCAAGGTCGATACCGCGTGCAACGAGGTCTGTTGCAACGAGAATTCGTGCTTCACCTGACTGCATCTTTGCAAGCATTTTGTTTCGTTTTGACTGTGACAAGTCACTGTGCAGCGCAGCTACCTCGCCAAATCTACCTGAAAGAAAACGTTCAATTTCTCTGCATGTTTCTTTTGTATTGGTAAAAATGATAACACCGCCGTCTTCCTTGGAATGCGGGCTGTGCTCAGCACGTTTTTGCTTGTGTACGAGCTCGTCGGAATCATTAAGAAGCAGCGGCATCAGTGCCAAAAGAAGTTTCTTTTTAAGATGCGGTGCTACTGTGTAGATTTCGTGTGAGATGTCCGGCTTTGCTTCTTCGGTGCGTACATCAATAACTGTAGGGTCTTTGGTGTAGGTGCATGCCAGATGCTCAATAGGTTTTGGCATGGTTGCAGAGAAAAATGCCGTGGTACGCTTGGACGGAATGTGGTCTAAAATTTTTGTAATTTCAGGTAAGAAACCGAGGTCGAACATGCGGTCTGCTTCATCAACGATGAGCGTATCTACACCGCCGAGACGGATTTCTTTCTGATTAATAAAATCGAGAAGTCGCCCTGGTGTCGCTACAATAATTGTAGACGCAGCTGCGGCTTTTTTTTGTGGCGTAGCACCGGCACCGCCGTAGACAGCTCCGCAACGGAAGCCGGTCTGCTGTCCGAGATCAATGCAGGTTTTCTGAATCTGGAGAGCAAGCTCTCTGGTCGGTGCAAGAATGAGCGCACGAATAGGACCACGTTTCAGTGCGTCTTCTGTCGCCAAATGCTGGAGCAATGGAAGAAGGAACGCCGCTGTTTTGCCTGTGCCTGTGTTTGCAAGCGCAATAGTGTCCTGTCTCTTGAGCAGAGCAGGGATAACAGCCTGCTGAACAGGAGTCGGTCTGGTAAATTTGCAGGCAGCTAAGCCTGAGCGGATACGCTGATCAAAAGAAAACTGATCGAAATAGAACTGTTCATATGAAACCTGTTCTGGTTCGGTATCAGTTTCAACTTCGGCTTCAATGGTAATTTCAGCTTCAGTTGCTTTTTCAAGTTCGTCGGCGTTTATTTCGGGCGTGGTCATGGGAGTCCTTTATTATTCGACATTTTTCAGCGTAGGATATGCAGTATTTGCGCTTGAAATGTTTAAGATTGTAGTTAGCTGAGTGCACGTCATCAGTTTGCGACTGTGCAGCATTCAGCTGTAGGCGCTATTCTGATGTCTTTGGGCAAGTGCCCTTGAGACATCTGGCAATATCTCACTCTGATGGTCATCGTAGTATAAGAAACAAAGAGCACTCGCAAATGAAATATTTTGAAAATTGAAAGTACGCAGGTGCAGCGACCTTATAATGTCTGCAGGGTGGGCATCCTCGTATCATATTATGTTAGCACCATTGGGTTGCATAATAATGATATTTTAAAGCTCGCATATAGAAAATGACGGGGGGCTTATGCCGAAAGACGTAAAAGATTATCTACACCTGCTCGACAAACCGCTCGATGAGTCAGAAGCGCCGGCAGCGCGTAACTCGGCACTAGGTGAAGATGCTTTGTGGCACGTGTTGTATTCGTTGGGTCGTGACAATACGCACCCCAGTAAACATAAATGTTACTGGGGGCTTGTGTTAGCTGTTCGTGATCGTATGCTGGAAAAATGGGCTGCCGTACAGAAGCAGTATTATGAAAACGATGATAAACGGCTATATTATCTTTCGCTTGAGTTTTTACCCGGTAAATTTCTGCATAGTAATCTGTTGGCGCTTGGCTTGGAAAATGAGGCGCACGAATTTTTGCGTTCTCAGGGCTTCTCATTGGATGAAATTATTGCGCAAGAGTGTGAGCCGGGACTCGGGAATGGCGGCTTAGGGCGCCTTGCTTCATGTTATATGGACTCAATGGCGACACTCGGATTGCCTGCATACGGCTATGGTATTCGTTATTCGTATGGTTTGTTTAGACAAGAAATTCGTAATGGACAGCAGGTTGAGCAGCCGGACAACTGGTTGCATGAAGGTAGTCATTGGCTGATTCCGCGTCCGCACGGTCTGTATCCTATCCGTTTTTACGGTAAGGTTCATGAATGGCTTGATGATGATGGCGTGCTGCACCATGACTGGCGCGGCGGTGATATTGTTATGGCTATGGCGAATGATGTGTATGTGCCCGGCTATCGTAATGGTCATGTAAACTGCATTCGTTTGTGGGAAGCTCGGCCTCATAAAGAGTTTGTGCTGAGTTCGTTTAATGCGGGCGATTACATAGGATCTGTTCAGGAAAAAATCGCTGATGAGAATATTTCTATGGTGCTGTATCCGAGTGATGACGGGCCGGAAGGAAAAACTTTACGACTGAAACAGCAATATTTCTTTGTGGCAGCAACCATACGTGATTTAATCCGTCGATTTAAAAAATTGAATAAGCCTTGGGATCAATTGTCAGAAAAAAATGTTGTTCAGCTAAACGAAACACACCCATCCATTGCCATTCCGGAACTAATGCGAGTGTTGGTAGATAAAGAAATGCTTGGCTGGGAAGAAGCATGGTGTATTTGCCAAAAACTTTTTGCATACACCAACCATACAATTCTTCCAGAAGCTTTGGAAACATGGCCAGTGGCGCTTGTTGAGCGTCTGTTGCCACGCCATATGCAGATTATTTATGAAATCAACCGACGTTTTCTTGAGGAAGTTCGTCTTCATTTCCGTGATGAACCAGACCTTCTGTCTCGTGTTTCCCTTATTTCAGATGGTTCAGAGCAAAAAGTGCGGATGAGTCACTTGGCAATCGTTGGTAGCTTTAGTGTTAATGGCGTTTCAGCATTGCACACGCAGATTTTGCGTGACCGTGTATTTCACGATTTTATTCGGATATTCCCAAATAGGTTCAATAATAAAACAAACGGCGTAACACCGCGTAGATGGTTACGTCAGTGCAACGTTTCGTTATCTTGGTTGCTTGGCGAGCATTTGGGATGTAGCTGGGTGACTGACCTGACTAAATTGGAGCGTATTCGTGAACTGGCAGAAGTTGAAGACTTTAGACATGACTGGGATCAGTGCCGTCTTACAAATAAAAAGCGTCTTGCAGATTATATAGAAAAAGCAAACGGTATTACGATTAACCCGCACAGTATATTTGATGTGCAGGTAAAGCGTTTCCACGAGTATAAGCGCCAGTTGTTGAACGTGTTACAAATCATCTCACTCTACAACAGTATTCGGAAAAATCCTGAAGTAAAGATTCAGCCTCGCACTTTTATTTTTGGCGGTAAGGCTGCTCCAAGCTATTGGATGGCAAAGGACATCATTTATCTTATTAACTGTGTGGCACGGCGAGTAAATTCCGATCCGCATGCACGCGATTATATGAAGGTTATCTTCCTTGCTAATTATAATGTTACACTGGCGCAGCTTCTTGTGCCTGCAACAGATATTTCTGAGCAGATTTCAACAGCTGGGTATGAGGCATCAGGTACCGGCAATATGAAATTTGCCCTTAACGGGGCATTGACCATTGGTACAAGAGACGGTGCGAATATTGAAATTGCTGAGCGCGTTGGTGAACCTAATATTTACTTATTTGGTCTGTGCGAGCAGGAAGTGATAGATCTGAAAAAGCGTGGCTACAACCCGTGGGATATCTATAAGAACGACAGTGAGCTGCGGGAAGTTCTGGATATGATTAATTCTGATCAGTTTACACCGGGGAACCCCACAGCTTTTAGTGCTATTTTCGATTCTCTGTTAAGCGGCGGAGATCGCTTTATGGTACTTGCTGATTATCGTGCATATGTGGAAACGCACAAGCGCATTGCGCATGAATATGTTGATCGTGAACTTTGGATAAAGAAATCTATTTTGAACACCGCCGGTATGGGGTTCTTTTCTAGTGACCGAGCTGTTCAAGAATATATAGACGGCATTTGGAACATAAAACCAGACGTCTAGTTTGTAATAAAAAAGGCTTCCTGTGAAAAGGAAGCCTTTTTTATTAAGACGTAATCGCTAAATGAAGAGTAATGCAGACCCGCCACATGCTGTAAGAACGCTGAGAACAACGCGTCTTGAAGGCATTTTTTTATCAACAACGGCAGTAATCATGATAACGGCAAGCGGCGTCATACTAATTAGTGATGCTGCGATTCCGGCCTTCGCATATTTCATAGAGAACAAGGCAATCCAGTTGCCGATTGTTGTGCCGATAAAGCTTGCAACAAGTACAATCTTCATCGCTTTTTTCATATTTTCTTTCTGCCCAAAAATTTTGTGATGTTGACCAAGAGCTGTCGCTGCAATCCATGCGCAGCTTGCGGCTGCGGCAATACGCAAAATGCTGCCCATGAGCGGATCAAGTCCGTATGAGAGACCTTTGCGAATACATACATGTGACAGGCCGAGAGCTAGTACAGAAACCAGCACTAGCTTAAATCCATACCTCCACTCTTTGGAGTCCACGGGAGTATCCGTTTGTTCGTCATTCTGGCTTGTGATTGATAACACTGACCCGATAATGACAAGCATACCGAGAAGGTTGAGGAGGGTCAGTGACTCTCCCAGTGTGAAAAATGCAATTACAGCAGTAACACAAGGTGTCATCTGCCATAAAATTGAGCCGGTTCTTGCCCCGATTCGGGTGCAGCCTTCGTAAAAGAGGGTATCAGCAACACCGAGCCCAAGAACGCCGGAGAGTAAAATCCAACCGATGGATTGGCTTGGAAATACCCATTCAGCACCGATAATAAGTGCAATGCAAATGTTGTAAAACAACACTAACGGGGTACGGCATAAGGTGAGTGGCCATGCCCCGATGAGTTTGGCAGCATTTGTATGCATGTAAGTAGAAAGCCCCCATAGGCACGCAGTGCCCAGTGCTGCAATTTCTCCTACAAACATTGGTGTCTCCTTGTCGATAGTTGCACGATGAATATCTGCAACATAACAATTTGTTTTTAAAGAAAAATATAGTTCCTCCTAGGCTCATTTTTTTATTTCCACAATGAATAAAATCGTAGAAACAAAAAAAGCCCCGTAGCAGTTGCTACGGGGCTTTGATCTTCTTTTATCTCTACAAAACGCTAGTTAACAAATACTTTGAGGAAGCGTTTTTTACCAAGCTTGATGACATATTCACCAGCAGGAAGAGCCTCTTCAGTGTTACACTTTTCTCCATCAATGGAGAGTGCACCCTGTTTCATAAGGCGACGCGCTTCACCACGGGATTTAGTGAGCTTTGCATCTGTAAGAAATACAGGAGGCATGGAAGCTTCACCGGATTCGCAAGTGTGTTCTGGCATATCGTCAGGCAGCTGGCCTTTAGCAAATACAGAGTTGAACCCTGCACGAGCCTTAGCTGCTTCTTCAGCGCCGTGGTACTGAGTTACGATATCTTCTGCGAGCTCTTCTTTAGCAGTTTTCGGGTGAAGTTCACCAGATTCTACGCGAGCTTTAAGTGCTGCTATTTCTTCAAGAGATTTGAGAGAAATGAGTTCGTAGTAGCGCCACATGAGTTCGTCAGAAATAGACATAAGCTTGCCGAACATATCAGCAGGAGCTTCGTCAATACCCACGTAGTTACCGTAGGATTTTGACATCTTACGAACGCCGTCGAGGCCTTCAAGAATAGGCATGGTCATGATGCACTGTGGGTCCTGACCTTCCTGAGACTGAAGAGTACGGCCCATAAGTAAGTTGAACTTCTGGTCAGTACCACCAAGTTCTATGTCAGATTCGAGTGCAACAGAGTCGTAGCCCTGAACAAGCGGATATAAGAATTCATGGATAGCGATAGGGGTGTTGCCCTTATAACGCTGCTCAAAATCGTTGCGCTCAAGCATACGCGCTACGGTATAGCGGGATGCAAGGCGAATAAAGTCAGCTGCGCCGAATTTGTCGAACCACTCGGAGTTGAAGCGAACTTCGGTTTTTTCAGGATCAAGAATCTTGAAAACCTGTTCTTTATATGTCTCAGCGTTAGCGAGAACATCTTCACGAGTGAGCGGAGGACGGGTGTCGGAACGGCCGGACGGGTCACCGATCATACCGGTGAAGTCACCGATAAGGAAGATAACAGTGTGACCGAGTTCCTGAAAATGACGCAGCTTATGAATTGCAACACTATGACCAAGGTGCAAATCTGGAGCTGTAGGGTCAAAACCCATTTTTACGCGCAGCGGTTTGCCTTTTTCGAGCTTTTTCTTAAGCTCGTCAGCATCAATAAGTTCAGCACAGCCACGCTGAATAATTTCGAGCTGTTTTTGAATGTCCATAATTCTCTCTTTTACAAAAAAATATGTTGTAGCTTGGTGTCTGTTACAAAGAATTGACGAATTGTCAAACTTTACGAAATTGTCATATAGCCTCCAGCGGGTCTTCAACGAGGTAGGGCGCTGCCCTCCACCCGCAAGGGGGATTCCCCCTTGACCCGTTTAGGCTAAAATAACTTTTCCTGTTTGCAATTGTTGTCAAATTAAAAATATATTTAAATAGGTTGAGTAGTTATTGAAAACGAATTGGCCAAACTTGCGGTCGAGTGCAAAATGCCACCCCTCGCATAGTTGATGAAGACCAAGCCGGAAGTTGCCGAAAGCACTAACTACTCGCGGATAAGTTCAATACTCGTGCACAGTCCTGTTTCATCATCAATGTCCATAAACAGGCCATTAATATGCTCAGTACCTTTCGCAACTTTAAATCGCTGCGGCAGCCCTGTCATGAACCGTTCAATAATTACTTTCGGGTCCATTCCGAGGCAGGATTCTTCGACTCCGCACATGCCGGCATCGGTAAGATATCCGGTTCCTTTGTGCAGAATCATCGCGTCTGCGGTCTGCACATGGGTGTGCGTGCCTATCACAGCCGAAACTTTGCCGTCTACGTAGAAGGAGAGCGCTTTTTTTTCGCTCGTTGCTTCAGCGTGGATGTCAATAATGCGGACACGAACATCATCTGGAATGGACGCAAGCAGCTCGTCCACTTTATTGAACGGGCAGTCGATATTGTCCATGAACGTGCGCCCCAGCAGATTCATAACAGCAACTTTGCTACCGTTTTTAAGCTCGTGAATAACGAGTCCGCTGCCTGGTGCTCCCTGCGGATAGTTAGCAGGGCGGATGAGCCGCGGTTCATTGTTAAGCAGGTTATACATTTCTTTGTGCTTCCAGATGTGGTTACCGGAAGTGAGAATGTCTATGCCTGCACCAAAAAGTTCGCGCATTGTGTCTCCTGAAAGACCAATGCCGCCGGAGGCGTTTTCCCCGTTAGCAATAACGAGGTCTGCCCCTTTTTCTTCTCTGAGAGAAGGAAGGCGTTTACGCAGAATAAGTCTGCCCGGTTTGCCTACAATGTCACCGAAGAATAAAATTCGCATGACGCTTCCTATAATTTAAAAAAAGAGTACGTCAACAGCTGTGCTTTCGTAGATGCCTTCACTGTCTGCGCCAATACGCGTAACGCCGTCGGCCTGAAGCATGGTTTTCAGCAAGCCGGACTTGCCGAGCACAGGGGTTGCGATGGTTTTTCCATCTTTTTCTGTGACGCTGACGCGAATATAATCTTCACGCCCCGGTTTGGAAGCCACATTGCGGCTGAGCTCTGCTTGTTTGGAAGGCCAGCGGGTTTGATCGAACGCGTTTGTATCCCCACCAAGATAGCGTAAGAACGGCATCCCGAGAATAAACATGACTACCTGTGCAGAGGCAACTTGTCCGGGGAGTCCCCATATGGCTTTGTTTCCGCATTTTGCAAGAATGAGCGGTTTACCCGGACTGATGGCTACCCCGTGGTTGATGAGCTCTGCACCTTCGATTTCTTCAATAGCCCCCACTGTGAGATCGCGGACTCCGACAGAACTGCCGCCGGAAAGGAATACGACATCGTTTTCAGCAAGAGCCTTTTCGAGTGCTGTTTTGAGTGATTCGAGCTTGTCTTCAACAAGGCCGTACGTTGTTGCAGTTGCGCCTGCACGTCGGGCACATGCTGCAAGGGTGTAGCTGTTAACGTCACGTACTTGTCCAATAACAGGCTTTTCCTCAATAGGGATAAGTTCATCACCGGTTGAGATAATGCCCACTCGCGGTGAATTGTTGACTGGGATTTCCATAATGCCAAGCGCTGCCAGCATCCCAACTTCTTGAGGACGGATACGGGTTCCGGCAATAAGGGCTGGGTTTCCTGTTGTTGCGTCTTCACCTTTGAGCATGACGTTTTCGTATGGTGCGAGAGACTTGCGGATTTCCACAGTTCCTGCGCCAAGAGATTCCGTATGTTCAACCATGACAACTGCGTCTGCACCATCTGGAAGAATTCCACCAGTTACTATTCCGGCGCATTCGCCATTTTGAAGAGTATATGATGCAGGCTGTTCAATATCGATATCACCGACAGATTCGAGATACGCAGGGTTTGCTTCAGATGCACCGAATACACTGGACGCACTAATTGCGTAACCGTCCATACATGAGCGGCTGGCAAGCGGCAGGTCTTCTGATGCAATAATATCTTCCGCAAGTACGCAGCCATCTGCAGCATCAATAGATACAGTGTGGGCTTGCAACGGGGAAAATGAGTGAAGTGCTTGAATAAATTCCTGCACGCTGAGTACATTGAAGAAATCTTTTTTCATATCGTATCCTCGAATCTTGATTAAATGGCGAACAAGCAGAGTAGCCTGTAACCGCATGTGGTGCAAGGCTGAGGTGTTGTGACGGTAGAGGAAAGACTTGGCGGTAGGCGCAAAAAAACATCCGTCTGAACCTGGAGAAAAAGGAAGGTACGAAGTTCTTTTTCTCCGAGTTCAAACGGATGTGCGGTGCTTTTTAAATGCCCCTTCGGGAAAAGGGGCATTTAATATGGGATAGGACGTGTATTAAACAAATTTCTTCTCTGGAAGCGTAGGGATTACGTAGTGTATTGCTTAATACCGGTACGGGAAGCTACCAGCGTCCTTGGGGGATCATATTATAAAAGAGCTATTCCTTGATTGATGAGACCTGCGGCAATGAGCCACATGATTGCGCACACCGTGCCGTCTAGGATTCGCCATGAAGAAGGCTTGCGGAATAAAGGTGCAAGTGCCTGTCCTCCAAATGCGAGAGCGCCGAACCAGATTGCGGAGGCGCAAACGCCGCCGATCCAGAAATAAATTCTTCCGTTACCAATAAACTGTCCGCCAAGTGACCCCATAAGGACAACGGTGTCCAAATAGGTATGCGGGTTTAAAAAGGTAACTGCTAGTGTTGTTAGTACAACGTTTCGCAAAGAGCGTGTAGCATCTGAAGATGTTGTCAGTATTCCCGGCTTGCAGGCAGACTTGAAAGCGCGGAATCCATACCAGAGTAAAAATGCAGCGCCAAAAAAAGTGGCAAACAATCGTACGTCAGGTGAGGAGGCGACAATCTGTCCGATACTGAAAACACCAAGTCCGATAAGTAGCATGTCGGACATAATGCACATGAGCGCGATAGTAAGGTGGTGGTTTTTACGAACACTCTGAGAGAGTAAAAAGGCATTTTGCGCCCCGATCGCCATAATTAATCCACCGCAAGTACCAAAGCCTTGAAAAAATGGAGCGAGCATATCTGTTCCCAATCCTTAACTGCATTGTAGCAATAATTCATAATAATTCAGGTCAATACAGAAGGCGTCCCTTCAGCAGACAATGGGAAGTTCAGTGAGCGCTGTAACAACGGGGTGCGCTCAAACACCCCGTCACCACATCTGGAACTTGTTTGCGACCACTTATGTAGAAGAAAAATGGTTAGAAGTGAAATTCATTGTTTTGATGTTACATAAGTTTTGCTAATGTAGGCGCATGATCGATTATAAACAGCTCGAAGCCTTTGCTGCCGTAGTAGAAAATGGCGGCTTTGAAAAAGCGGCAACTGTTCTGCATATTACGCAGTCAGCGGTTTCACAGCGTATACGGTTGCTTGAAGATAGAATTGGAGCAATGCTTATTGTGCGCTCCACGCCTGTGCAGCCGACTGCTATGGGACAAAAACTGCTCGGGCACTATAAGCAAGTAAGCCTCATGGAGCAGGATCTGTTTGAAGATACGTTGGGTAAGACGGCAGAAGATTACATAACTGTTCCTATAGGTATTAATGCAGACAGTCTGGCAACGTGGATTCCTGATACTCTGCAAGAACTGCTGACCACTACAAATATTCTTGTAGATATTCGATTGGGGGATCAGGACAAAACACATGATATGCTTAAAAACGGGGAAGTGGTAGGGTGTGTCAGTTCTCAACCCGGTCCTATGCAGGGGTGTAAGACTGTGTATCTCGGCAAGATGATCTATGTATGTTGTGCGACCCCTGAATTTGCAGGACAATGGTTCCCGAATGGGTTTTCATCTGATGCCGTTCGTGCTGCTCCTATCCTTACATATGATCGGACAGATGAGATGAATAATGAAATGCTTTCACGGTACGGCATCCGTGCCGGAGAGTTCCCGACGCACTATGTACCCGATTCTCATATGTTTGTTGATCTGTGCAAAAAGGGGTTGGGGTACGGAATGATTCCGAGTTTGCAGATTGAAGAAGAATTAAAAACAAAGCAGCTTGTGCCAATCGTACAAGATTACTCTGTGACGGTAAGGCTCTACTGGCATTGCTGGAATTTGCAGACCCGTCATATCATAATGCTTACAGATGCATTTGAGAAAGTCGCAAAGTTACATCTTTCTCGATGAGCTTGGATAGACTGGCATTTTTGGCTAGTGTATTTACTGTGTGCAGATTCTGAAAAAAGAAGAAAAGTGGTAATACATCTCTGTACAAACAGAGCATTCGTAATTACCAGTATCGGATACATATTGTCACATTATAGTGCCAATGCTTATTTGCGTGTATAATGAGCATGTGTTATATTTCACATGCAAGTTGACTTATTAGATTATCAAAACGCTATGTTCTTACTATAGCATATTATATGAGACTATGTAGTCCGGTTTATTGCCGATTCTACAACTGGAGGATGAATGACTCAGCCTTTTAAGGATGCCGTAGGCATTTGTAAGACAATTATGCGTAACGGATTTGATGCATATGTTGTAAACACTCAGCTTCAGCGCGAACTGCTTGAGGGTGCGGATGAAACTGAACTGGATATTGCGTGCGAAGCTCCTTTTGATGAAATTCAGCGCATGTTCCCTAACGTTTCTGAAGGCACTGAACGCGGTGTTGTTGCTCTGCTGAAAGAAGCGGATGTTACTTACCGTTTTTACCCTACTGATGTAGAAGATGCATCTCATCCTGAAGAAAGCATTGCCCGCATTACTCCTCACTTGCTGAAACGCATGGAAGAGAAATACGGCAGCATCCCTACTCAGTACGCTTGCCCGTACGTTCCAGGTTCTGAAATGTACGAAGGCTTCGAAGACATCGCTACCGGTGTAATTAAATTTTCAGGCATTCCGGACGAAACGTTACGCCGGAACTACCTGCTTGGTATTCGTGCTTTGCGCTTTGCTGCAAACTACGATCTACCAATCGAACAGAATACTTGGATTGCTATTGTAAAAGGTAGCTCCCGTATTCTTGATTACGTGCCTTCCCACAGCATTATGGAAGAATGGCGCAAAGTTGAAGCAGAGAATATGTGGCGCTTTGTTGAGCTTCTGTTCGACTCCATGATCCTTCATGGTCTGGTTCCGGAACTTGCAGCACTTTCCCGTTGTACTCAGATTAAAAATGAAGACACCGGTGAAGAGCAGACTGTGTTCCAGCACACCATTGATACCATGCGTCATTACCCTGAGGAATTGCCGTTCGACTGGTTCGGTACTTTTGCAGTGCTTTGCAGCAACGTAGGTAAACTTTACACCGCAGAATTTAGCAACGGCACATGGACATTTAACCAGTTCTGTCGTGTTGGTGCTAAGGTTACCAGAAAAATTATGGGACGCCTGTCATTCCTTCCGCAGGATATTGACCTTGTGTGTCACCTCGTAAAGCATCATCAGTTCTTCCACAGCATGCTTACCGATAAAGGTATCCGTCGCTTCAGAGCTCTTAACGACTACCCGCGCCTGATGGAAATGGCTCGTGCAGACGTTAAAGGTCGCGGCATTGCCTTTACCGCATTCAACCACAACATGAAGTGGCTTGAGCGTGCAGATATGCCAGAGGAAATGACTGAGCCGTTCCTTAACGGTAACGAAATCATGGAAGCAACCAATCTCAAACCTGGTCCTCATGTAGGTATTTTGCGTGACGAGCTTCTTAAAGCTCAGATCGAAGGTAAAGTTACTTCTGTTGAAGAAGCTATTGCTTTTGTACGCGAATATAAAATGTAAGTAGAGTTTCAGATAAACCAGCACATCGTTGTGTTACTCAAAAATGCTATTCAGGCCGGACAACATGTGTTGTCCGGCCTTTTTTATGCAGCAATCTATCATTTAACTTACTAGCGACTTGTCAGATTTTATATCAGGACTGTCCGTTTTTTTTATTGGTGTCAGCTAACTGCTGGCGGTAAACTAAGACAGGAAGGTATAAATGAGTACTCGTAGACAATTTTTAGCTGGAGCAGCAATGCTTGCCGGTGTTTCTGTTATTAAGGCTGTTCCTGCATATGCTTGGGATTTTGCACTGGATAAGGGCATTATCTATACCGATACGCAGCTTGGAATGTGGGAAGGTAAGCAGGCGACTCATGTGCCACTCGTAGAAACTAATGGTATGGAAGTAACTGTGATTACCCCGCACCCAATGAGTGAAGAGCATTACATAGTGCGACATACTATTGTGAATGAAAACGGTGAAGTGGTGCACTCAAAGACATTTTCGTGGAAAGATGATCCTATGTCCAAAGCTGTGCTGAAGAAAAAAGGCAAGTACGTGGCAACTAGCTTCTGTAATATTCACGACATGTGGATAAAAGAATTTACCTTGTAAGTAGATTAGCCTTTGGCGGGCAAGGTCTCTGCCCCTTACATCCCAGCAAGGGAATCCGCCTTGACCCGAGTAGGGTTTTGCTGGTCGGGTAGAGGGCGACAACTTTTTTTGTTTAATTTAAAACAATAAATGGGAACTGAAAAACTTGTTAGTTAAGTTTGTCAGTTCCCATTTATATGTAGTTATATTGCACAATGACAGGTGACATTAACGACTAGAGCGTTGACTACCATCCCCCTAACCCGTCGATACAAATTCGCGGTCAAAGGGGTGTCCCCCTTGCGGGTACAGGGCAGATCCCTTGTCCGTCGGAGACCTGCCGGAGGCAAAAAAACAGCCTTACCTAAATAACACGTGTTCCGCTGAGCCAGTGAGCTTTGACGCGCCCTTTGAGGGTGGTGTTGAGGAACGGAGTATTTTTGCCTTTTGAGAACATGGCATCTTCGGTCATCTTCCATTCTTCTTTTGGATCAAAGAGGAAGAAGTCTGCTATGTCACCTTCTGCGAAGGTGTTGAGCGGAAGTTTAAAGATTGCGGCAGGTTTTTCAGCCCACAGCTTGATGAAGTCATCTTCGGTGATGGTGCCGTCTTCTACCTGCGTCCATGTAAGTGCTACCGCACTGTCTAAGCCGGAGATACCGTTTGGAGCACCTTCAATCGGGTGCTCTTTTTCGTGGTCGGCATGTGGTGCATGGTCGGTTACGAAAATATCGATGGTACCGTCTTTTACAGCGTCCTTCATGGCTAGGCGATCTTCTTCGCTACGCAATGGAGGGTTTACTTTTGCGGCAGTGGAGTAGTTGCTGAGAATTTCGTCTGTAAGAATCAGATAGTGCGGGCAAGTTTCTGCCGTAACTTTTACCCCTCTGTTTTTTGCCCAGCGGATAAGATCTACAGATTGTTTGCAACTTATGTGCGCAAGATGAACTGGTAAGTTCAGGAATTCTGCAAGCAGAATGTCTCGCGCAACCTGCATGGATTCGGCAACTACAGGCTGTCCTTTTACACCGATGGCTTCGCTTACTGCGCCTTCATTCATGTGGCAGTCTTTAGCAAGAGTCGGATCTTCGCAGTGGTCAATGACGGTCAGCCCGAAGGTCGCTGCGTATTCCATGCAATGACGGAACATTTCTGCCCCCCCTACTGGCACGCCGTCGTTGGAGATTGCGACACAGCCAGCTTCAGCAAGTTCGCCCATTGGAGCAAGTTCATTGCCTTTTAGGCCGATTGTTGCTGCGCCAACAGGGTAGAGATATGGGCCGTTAGGCCATGTCTGCTGTGCACGCTGGAGCATTGCTTCGGTAACGGATGCGGAATCGTTGGTCGGCTTGGTGTTTGCCATAGCCATAACACCACCGAAACCGCCGTGTGCTGCTGCAGCAAGACCGGATTCAATGTCTTCTTTGTATTCAAAGCCCGGTTCACGCAGGTGAACGTGGCAGTCATAAAAGCTTGGGAATACGATAAGCCCTGTTGCGTCTACAACTTCAGTATCTTCCGGTGCTGAAATTTCACCGTGTGGTGTGACAGATACGATGGTGGAGCCGGAAACAAGAATATCTACGGAAGTTCCACGAAGCAGACCATTGGAGATAAACAAGTTGGTCATGGCTATACTCCTTTGTCTTTACGGGTTGCGTGGAGGTACAGGATCGCCATACGTGTGGCTACCCCTGCGGATACCTGATTAAGCACACTGCTGTCTTTGCAGTCCGCAAGGTTTGAGGCAATTTCAAGCCCTCTGTTCATAGGTCCCGGGTGAAGGATTTTAGCACCTTCTGCCGCCATTTCCATATGATTTGAGGTAAGGCAGTACATGCGAGCATACTCGCTGAGGTCAGGCAATAAGCCCGACTGCTGTCGCTCTAGCTGCAAGCGAAGACACATTACTGCATTCGCTCCTTCAACGGCTTTGGTCAAGTCGCTAAAGACTTCTACAGGCCATGTATGCACGGTTTTAGGCAGCAGGGTACGCGGTGCACATAATCTAACCTTAACACCCTGACGGGTGAGCAGGTTGATGTTGGAACGTGCAACGCGGCTGTGCTTAACATCGCCGAGAATAAGGATGGTTTTTCCTTTGTACTCGTTGTTCCATGCTCTACGTAGAGTAAAGTTATCCAAAAGCGCCTGAGTAGGGTGGGCATGACAGCCGTCACCAGCGTTAACTACAGCGCAGTCCAGACGCTCCGCGATGAACTGTGCTGCACCGTTTGCTTTGTGGCGCAGAACAATAACATCAGGATTCATAGCTTCCAGCGTCAGGGCAGTGTCTTTAAGGCTTTCACCTTTTGTCAGACTTGAGCTGCTGCTGGACAGTGAAAAAGTATCAGCAGACAAGCGCTTGCCTGCAACGTCGAATGAGGTCTTTGTCCGCGTACTAGGCTCTGCAAAGAAGAGCACAACGCTTTTACCCTTGAGGGTCGGAACCTTCTTAATAGGGCGCTGGTTGATTTCGTGAAATTGCTCGGCTGTATCGAGAAGATGAGAGACTTCTTCGAGTGACAGCTGACTAACGTCCAAAAGGTCTTTGTGCGGCCAGATGAAGTGTTTTTCTTGTGGCATTTCATTTTCTCTGGTTTGCGGGCAACGCCCATGATGATTTGGAGGACTAAAAGTCTTCCGGCAAAATAGCGTAGTGGAATCGTTTGCCTTTCGACAACGTTCCTAGTTCATTCGCAATGCCCAGTGCTTTGGTGCCTGCAATTGTAAGCATGCGCAATAATGCACCGGTCGGTATATCGAAATTATCGCGCAGGTAGCGCGCTTCATTCCAAAGGTTAAGGTCATGGTTCGAAGCAAGGCTGTCTGTACCGATAGTAAGTTGCAGACCTGCTTTTAGAAAGTTGCGTACTGGAGCTTCACCTACACCTATAAGTTCGTTGGAACGTGGGCACAGGCATACGGTTGTTTCGCTTTCTCGAAGTATTTCAATGTCATATGGTGTGCAATGTACGCAATGAACGGCGATAGTGGATTTATCCAGCAGTCCAAGATGTTTTGCATATGGTACGGAACGCATTCGAGGCGGTGTAAAATCTTTAGGAAGAATTCTGTGTAAAAGCTGTTCTCTAAAACGACCGGTTCCTGTGGTCAGTAGCTCTTCCTCGCCGAGGAGTTCTGCAAGGTGGATAGAAAAATACCGCTCATTGGAGCGGCACCATTGCTTAGCAATAACCAACGCATCAGGGCTGGTAGAATAGAGAGCGTGACCGGAAAGGGTCATCCATCGTTTTTTTGCTTCACTTGGTAATTCGTCAGCAGTGGAAGGAAATAAGTTTTCTGCACTCAAAATACCGGTGTCAAGAGTTGGAAAATTGTATCCAAACACTTCAAACTGGATATGACAGCTAAGATTTCGAGCCGTAACAGCATCGTACACGGCTTTAGGTGCGCGCCCGTTAACATCTGCAATATGCGCTGTGCCGCTTTCTGCCATTTCAGAAATTGCGGATTCAAGACTTTGAGCATCAACCGGCTCTGCCATGAATGGCAGAGCTGATTCAATCCATGTCTCAAATCCTTCACCAAATATTGCTTTGTCTTTTAAGTGGGCAAGTTCCAGATGGTTATGGCAGTTAATGAGTGCCGGCATCAGGGTTACATCGCCTAAATCTTCAGCCTTTATTTTGTAGGCTTTTGAAAAGTCGTTGAACGAAAGAACGTCCACAATAGTTGAACTATTGTGGACGATAACGCCGTCTTCAATGACATCTGGAAAAGAGTAATACCCCGAATCTGTTCGGGGGGACGTGTTATGGCCTTCCATAGTGAGGATGCGACTAGCGCGGATGGCATTGAGCATTGAAAAAATCGGTTGGTTATATGTGGTTAAAATTTGGCGTACCGCCACACATTCGAATCACATATGTTCTGAACTTTGTAAAGGAGAGAATGAGTTTGTCTAGAGTTCAAACTAACTTTTCGTTCTAGCCATATTGAGCTGGGTAGTTATTTAGGGCGCTTTTAGGGGAATGTGTAACGGTAGTTGGGCTGCCTACGTAGATAATATTTGACTATTATATATGTGAAAGGGAAAGTATGCTTTGGACTCAAGCTTTCGTTATGACTTTTTTTGCTGCTAGTTTCATACTTTAATTTTATTTTTTTATACTACATGTCTTTTTCCTGAAAAGGATGACGGCGGATACTTTTTTGTGAGTAAGGCTGGATGCCGCTGGAGGTAGAATGAAGGATCAGATAGCTTTTTTTTCGATCATTATGACATCAGTAATGTTTGCCCTGTGGGCAATAATTTGCTGGCGTATGATTGCGCCACTTACTGTTCATCGGTTTACAAAGATACTGCTTGCAGCGGCGTTGCTTGCAGCTTTGGTATTGTATTATGTGACACGGTTGTTCGTGAAGGAAGGGCTTCCGGTTGAGGTGAACACAACGTTGCGTTGGATAGGCTACCTTTCCCTAGGTTTTATTTCTCTTACCATTCCGTTTCTTTTTGTAAAAGAAGTGTTGCAGCTTGGTGGGCGTGTTGTGGGAGATAAGAAAGAACCTGTTGATGGTGCGCGTCGTGCTTTTTTACACAACGCCGGAAATGCCGCTGTGATGGCAGCTGTTCTTCCTACTATGGCCTTTTCCATACAAGAGGCGTTTCAACAGCCGATTGTTAAAAACAATGCTTTGAAAATTACAGAGCTTCACCCTGATTTGGAAGGAACGACAATCGCGCATATTTCTGATTTGCATGTGGGGTCCATTTTAGACGAAAAATGGCTCAAAGCATTGATGACTCAGGTTGAGGAATTGCGTGCAGATATATTTGTGCTCACGGGAGATGCAATCGATGGTAAAGTTTCCCGTGTAGGTAAGGAGCTCGATTCTTTATTGAAGTTTGATGCACCGTTGGGGAAATTTTTTGTGACCGGTAACCATGAATTCTATTCGGGGGTTGACGGTTGGGTTGAGCAAATGCGTGCACTCAAATTTACTGTATTAAACAATGAACATACTCTTATCCATAAAGGGGAAGGCAGGCTTTTGCTGGCCGGAGTATGGGATTATCATGGTGAACGTTTTGGTCTGCGCTATGCGTCAGATCCCTTTGCAGCAAAAGTTGGTGCACCAGAACATGATTTGTCTATTTTGTTGGCACACCAGCCTAAAAGTATTTTTGAAGCAAGTAAGGCTAAATTCGACATACAGCTTTCCGGTCACACTCACGGTGGACAATATTTCCCGTGGACATACGCAGTGCACTTGTTCCAGCCTTACGTGAAAGGCTTGCATCAAGTTGATGATAGTTTGCTGTATGTAAACACGGGTACAGGATTCTGGGGCCCACCTATGCGCTTCACTGTCCCGCCAGAGATTACATTACATACCCTCACTCGTGCTTAGAACTAGAACTCTCCATCCCACAGATTTTCTGTAGTGTATGGTGAGTTGTAGAAGGTAAAGACCTTACCGTCGATAATACGGGCACCCATGTCCAACTCAGCGATGGCAGTCATATCGTTCATATCGAGATCAATTTCTGTACTTTTGAAGTTTTCCTGAATGCGTTCAGGTGTGATCGATTTTGGAATTGCAATTACATCTAGTTTCAAGAGCCATGCAATGAGTACCTGAGCAGTCGTACATCCATGTTTTTTAGCAACGGTCATGATAAGAGGATGCTTGAGGAGAGGTGTAGGTTTGCGGCCATCTGCCGTAGATATTGGGGTTCCAATAGAACCTAGTGGGCAATAAGCCGTGAGCCTAATGTCGTGCTTGCGAGCGAAGGCAATTTGTGCACGTTGCTGTTGGTACGGATGCATTTCTATCTGATTAATTGCTGGGGGAATAGCGGCTGTCGATAATAGTGCCGTAAGTTTTTTTGTACTGAAATTGCTCACGCCAATATTATGGGTGATTTCTCGATCTACACAGTCTTCCATAGCTCGCCACGTGTCACGAAGTGGGACTTCTTCCAGCGAAAAGTAGTCATCTCGTTTTCCGGGAAGTCCTACCCCGGGCTTTAATGCAATCGGCCAATGCATGAGATATAAATCTAAATATTCAAGCCCAAGATCTTCCAGTGTTTGCGATAGTGCAGGCAATACTTCCTCCGGCTTATGGGCGTCACACCAAAGTTTGGAGGTTATCCATAGCTCTTCGCGGGAAAATCGCTTTAATGCTTTTTTCAGAGCAGCACCAATCTGTTTTTCGTTACCATAAATGGCAGCACAGTCTATATGTCTGTAGCCAGCATCAAGTGCAGCTAAAATGGCATGCTCTATTTTATCTGGAGGGCTTAGGTATGTGCCAAGCCCCAATGCCGGAATTTTATTACCGGTGGGTAATTGAAAGTGTCTCATCGAATGCCTCCGCTATGTATCTATAGGGCGAAAGAAAGGGTTTTGGTCTAGCATAGCAGAGATAGCGGGCATGTAAATATGATGTTGGCTTTGAGTATTTCTGAAAGGAATTTCTGAAGTGATTTGAGATGAAAGTATAAAGAAAAATATGAATATATTATAGCATCAATGTGTCTGATTTGTTATAAAAACAGAGCGTTTATAAAGGGGAGGCTTTGTAGAAATAAAGAGAGCTCTGAATTCGTATGAAAAATATTCTAGTAACTGGTGGAGCAGGTTATATAGGTAGCCATACTTCGATTGAATTGCTTGAGAGAGGATATAATGTAATTTGTGTGGATAATTTTTCAAATAGTTCAAAAGATGTTTTTGATGTCATTCATGATCTCACGGGCGAACAAGTGGTGTGGTACGAAGCTGATGTGCGTGACGTAGAAGTGTTGCGCATCATTACAAAAGCGCACGACATTGATTGTGTAATTCATTTCGCTGGATACAAAGCTGTAGGTGAGTCTGTTGAAAAGCCACTCATGTATTATCAAAATAATATTGATAGTACGTTAGCTTTGTGTGAAGTCTGTTTAGAAAATTCTATTACTAACATCGTGTTCAGTTCTTCAGCAACAGTTTATGGAGCTCCTCAGTACTTACCTCTTGATGAAGATCATTCATTAACTGCTACAAATCCTTACGGTAATTGCAAGTTGTTTATTGAGCATATATTAAAGGACGTGCAAGTGGCACATCCTGAAATGAACATTGCATTATTGAGGTACTTTAACCCCGTTGGCGCTCATCCTTCTCATAGGCTTGGAGAAAGCCCTAAAGGGATTCCGAATAATTTAATGCCATATATTTGCCAGACAGCTTCCGGCTTACGCGAGCAATTAAGAATTTTTGGTGACGACTATGGTACGGTCGACGGGACAGGTGTTCGTGACTATATTCATGTTGTTGATTTAGCAAAAGGGCATGTAGCTGCTATTAAAAAGCTTGCAACTGCTCCCGGTTGTGTTGTTTATAATCTGGGAACAGGGAACGGCACAAGCGTACTTGAACTAGTGCGTGCATTTATTGCGGAAAACAAAGTAGATGTTCCATTCATCATTGCCCCTCGACGGGCTGGAGATATTGCTGAATGTTGGGCGGACCCTGCAAATGCTAAAAAAGAGCTTGATTGGGAAGCCCAGTATACTATTGTAGATATGGTTCGCGATAGTTGGGAAGCTCAGAAAAGAATGAATACGGGTGGCATAGTCACTACGATCCCTGACGCCGTATAATTTCAATAGATATTTTTCGTTAGAATGTAAGAAGTCCGTTTCGTTAGAGAGCGGGCTTTTTATTTATGACATTCTTTGTTTCAATTGGGATGTAGTAGACAATGTGTGATAACTTGACTTATCAATGTTGTTAGCATCAAAAAAGTGAAAGTAAAATTTTTCTAAATAGTCACAGTAGGAGACCGTAAATGTCACGCATTGGACTTGCTTCCTTGAAACAACTTTTTGAAAGCAAAAGTGGTTCAAGGTCTTTAATAGTTATATTGATTCTTTTGGTTTTTGTTGTAGGTTTTAGTATTGTTGGGATTCGCACTCAAGTTGCCGATCAGCCCGTAATGCCGATTACTGGTGAGATCAAAAGTGATGCAGACATTGCTCCATTGGTGTTCAAAGCTGCATATTTTTCTTTAGATAGAGAATTGAATAACTCTACCCTTGGTTGGCTCCCAAACGATCTGATGATTTCTCCGACTTCATGGCTCGACAATAAGAAAAACCTTCAACGCGGTATCATTTTTGCCACTCGTGGTATCATTAACGTGTACACCATGAACTTTGCGCGTAGTGGTTCCGGTGAGGAAGTAAACAAGAACTTATTGAAAGCACAGACATCATCTTTTCCATATGCTGAAGATGTTTGGATGTTTGCATCATCTGAGAGCAGATACAACGAAGGCATCAAGTCGATTAATTCATACTTGAAAGATGTTGAAAACGGCAAAGCAGTATTCAATGTAAAGACTGACGACCTGTACACTCTCATCGATACTCTTGAATCACTTATCGAAATGCCACAGTCCCGTTTGAAAACTGGTGTTGATTCTCATTTTGAAGCTGATGATGCTATTTACTTTGCAAAAGGTGTTTGTCTGGTTGTTCGTGACGTATTGTACACTGTAACTAAGGCATACCCAGAGTTGATGAACCGTGGTGGTGAACAGAACATTACTGTCGCATTGGAGACCCTTGATACTATCGCTAGCTTTAATCCGTTATACGTATTTGCTGGGGGGAATAAAAATGGTGACTCAATGCTTCCGAATCAGGTACAGGCTTTGGCCACCAAGCTTGATATTACCGCAAATCGTTTGCGCGATGTTAAATTAGCTTTGGACAAATAGAAGGGATCAACTATGTGGATTTTGAAGTAAGGACTTTTTTATCGGACGTTCTTTCTTGAAGTTCTTTTAGTTAGAGTAAAATTGAAAAGCCCGCCTCATTTTGAGGCGGGCTTTATTTGTTCAATAAGTAAGGGAAAAGAGTTCTTATAGTAATCTATAAACCCTGACGCTGGTATTCAGCGCGGCGCAGGAAGTTAACAGCTCTATCAGGGAAGTCAGTGAAAACACCATCAACGTCTACTGTGTAGTAGAAGATGTCTAGCATGTCTTCAAAGCTCGCTGCATATGCTGGGATACGGCCATTATCAAGACGGAAGGTGTAAGGATGAACTTCCATGCCATTTGCGTGAGCATCTTTTACCATGTCTGTAATAACCAGATTATTGCGAGTGGAATCATTCTTAACGAGCATTGGCTTCCAAGGACCGATGCCGTCAGCATACTGTGCAATACGTTCCATACCGCCTTTTTCAAACATCCAGTCATAGTTGTAAGGAACAAATTTGCCGTTTTTCTTTTCCATGGTCTCGTTCCAGCTGGTTTCAGCGATGAGCTGTACAACTTTAACGTTCATGCCGAGTTTAGGCAGAAGCTCTTTACTGATACGACGTGTTTCGTTTGGATCAAAGCACTGTACGTATACTTTATCTTCTTTAGTGGTGTAGCCGTACTTTTTAAGCATGTTTAATGCTGCCATACTAATATCTTTTCCTTCAGCGCGGTGGAACCAAGGTGCCTTAATTTCAGGGTAAATACCAACATTTTTGCCGGTAGATTTGTTCAGGCCTTGAATGAGCTGGAGTTCTTCTTCAAACGTCGGGACTTCGAATGAAGAGGAAAACATTGGGAAACGAGCACTGAAGCCCTGAACTTTTTTACTATCCTTGATAGTAAACCCTTCGGTAACTTTAAGAGTTTTAATCTCTGGAAGGGTAAAGTCGATTGCGAACCAGCGTTTTTCTCCACTAACCATCCTAAAGCGTTTTGGAAATTTTTCCATAACATCAGTGATACGATCAAGGTAATGATCGTGAAGAACTACAAGCTGGTTATCCTTGGTCATAACCAGATCCTGCTCAATGTAGTCAACGCCCATGAAGTATGCGGCAGCTTTTGCTTCAAGGGTATGCTCGGGCAGGTAGCCGGAAGCACCACGGTGTGCGATTACAATTTTATTAGCACCTGCAAAGGCAACGCTTGCACTAAGGGCAACAAGTGCAATAAGTAAAAATGACAGCAACTTTTTCATAATAAACTCCTCTAAAATATTATATGGTTACATATCATAAAAGGTTAGAAAGGCAAGGCTGATAGCGTTTACAATTGGTTGGGGGTATCTTGTTTTTTGTAACTATTGTGTTCTGGGGTACGGGAAAGAATTTCAGTTTTTCGGTGAGCTGGCGCAAAAGATTCTTGATTTCCATTTCATGAAACAAAAGAAAAGTAATTTGCTGTAATTTTATTGCTAGTTACGCAAGAAATGTTACGTGTATGTACATCGAAAGTTACAATTCAATATAAAAAAGGCTGCCCTCCTGATGAGGGCAGCCTTTTGTTTTTATTTAGCTTTTAATGACTCAATTCAACAAGGTAAGAGTCTTGGTGATAAAAGGTTTTGCTTGCATCGGATCTTCTGAAATTGTTTTTCTTTTTTGAGATAAGTGTTCAAGGAGAATTGAGCCGTATGCAAGCCCTAATGGGAAGAAAACGATGAAAGCTCCATCATCAGCAGTAATACGAAGTTCTGTGAGTCCATAGCCTAGACTAAAGAAAGTTGTCAAAATTAAGAAAATTTTAATCTGGCCAGAAGAGTGGCGGAATGCAGGAATAAATGCCCCTATGAAGAGCAGAGTGCCTACAATTCCCCATCCAAACAGTGAACCTAAATAAATGCTGTGAGGATGCGACCAACGTTTATCTATGATTAGAATGTTTTTATGAACCATTTCAAACCTATGTGCTTTCTTATAGTCGCTATCGTAGTCACTGTAGGCTCGTAATCCATGGCCAAGAATTGGAGCTTCTTTAATTCCTTGTACGGCCGTGTACCAAATTCCCAAACGCTGCTGGGTCGTATAATCATGAAGAGGGGCGGAGAGTGGGTCGATTAAACGTTGTTGTTGCCTTGGTGGCAGTAGAGAAAAAATTATAAGGCCAAGAAGTCCCGCAACGACGATGATCTTAATTAAGTGCTTTGCGCGGTAGAAGAGTATGTAGGCTCCAATTGCACACAGTAGACCAAGAATTGTAGATCGGCTCACTGTCATGAAGATTGCCGTGCCGATAATCACAAATAAAAAATATACGACAAGCCGCTTCTTTTTCGAAAAGATGCTGAGATACGTAAACAGAGTGAGTATTGAAAATGCGCCTGCTACTGCAAGTCGGTGTGGATTTCCATACGATAACATAAGGCGGTCATTAAACATCTCTGGTCCCCAAATGCATGCATAGGTCACACCTAGGAATAGAGTGACTAAGAACGCCGCGCACTGTGACAGAAGCACTTTATGTGTTGCTTTTGGAAAAAAGAATTGAAGAGCAACGCCTGCAAATAACGCACATGCAAATCGTCCTGCTAGTCGTGCATCAATGAAAAAAGTGCCTGGGGAAATAAGTACATAAATAAGAAATAACAAAGGTGCGATGAAGAACGTTGGAATTGAAGGGCGATCCATTTTGAACCACTCGTAGGTAATTAATAAAGCTCCACTTATCCCTGCGATGTAGAGAAAAACTTTGACACCTTTATGCATGCCAATTGCTATGAGGAGAGCGTAGAGAGAAAGGAGTACAAATGTTTTTGCCATACTATAGACAATGGATGAGTCGAAAACGTTTTTCATATTGTTAGTCGCTAGTTATCTATTTTTGTTTGAGATGGCGGAGTGAGGTGATCAGTGTGGCAACCCTGATATAAAAGATATCAAATTCTCGGACACATTTTTGAAGCAAAGTTTTTTTACTCTTTACTCGATCTGCAATAGTAGTCGGCCGTGAAGTGTCATGCTCAACAGGCATAGGGAGTAACACGTAGCATGGAACACCGTGATTGTATGAGTGGTTCATGTAGACATCAATAGAGTGAAGAATTTTGGTGCAGTGTGCCAACAGTTTTTTGGCCGCTGAAGGGTGAATTGCGTACGCATTGCTGCAAGTTGTTCCAAATATGGAAAGAGCAATTTTATATGTATCATTTAGTTCGCGTACAATTTTATGCTTATTGAGCTTATTCCCGTACAGTCTGATGCAACCAAGGTCGTTAATTTGCTGTGCTGCAATGTTAACGGCCTCGGGGAAACTATCTTTGAGAATTGCATCATCTTCAAGGACAACAATCGGAGTGTTCAGTTCAACGCATTTTTCCCACAACGTAATATGCGAAGCAAAGTTTGCAATTTGTCCTCGTTGCAGCTCTCGTCCTCTCATAAAGAGTCTTTTCTTAGCGTCATAGCGATCACTATATAAAAAATTATTTTCTGAACCGTCGACTGCGCTAATGAACTCGTGGGCGAGGTTTAATTCATTCAGGCGAGCTTCCATGCTGGAGCGACGGTCAGTTGATCGTTCTAAGTTGATAATAAATATTTTCATTAGATTCATTGAAGTTAGAGTTGAAGAGTGACTTGTGCAGCAGCAACGTGCTGTTAGGTGTTGGATGTTAAATGCCTTTGTTACGAAAAATAATTTTAAACTATAAGTAGCTATATGTAGGTGCGTCAACTTTTTTGTTAATAACAAGCGGGAAGTATTATGATTTTGGCATGTTGCGTGTTGAAGGTTTTTGTGTGGAAAAACGTTGTAGCATTTCCTTCAATGATTGGGATGATTGTGTTTCAAAAATGCAACACTATGAATTCTAAGCAAAAAATACGAAAAATAACGTTCTTTATGAGGGGGTTTGTGAAAAAAATAATAAATAAAAGCGATAAGGCGATACGGGGATTTGAGTACGTTGTTATTCGTTTATGATGCACTAGTGCAACAGTGGTGGTGGATGTTGCATAAAAGAGTCTGAGATACCGGTTTCATTGAACTCAAGGTGGAAGCGGGCTGGTAGTAAATGACATTATTGTGTAGATACACAGTGTGAAGATGAAAGGAAGAAAAAAAGTGACGAAATAATATATTTCATAATTATCTAAAATATAACAATAATTTTATAAAATTAATATTGAGTTGATGATGGTGTAATCAAAACTTGGTTGTTTGCACATTTATTGCTAAATAGAAATGCTTGTTAATTTTCGTACAAAGCGTCTTGTTTTGACAAAAATTCGGCACACAGCTTCTTAGTTGTGTTTTGCATGCTGGAACAAACGAATTTGAAGAGCGTATTGAGTCACTGGGGTAGTGGCTCGTTCTGGCAGAGCAACAAAAAAAGGTTTTTTGGGTTACTAAATTTATTTGGTGCAAACAGCAACTTTCATCACCGGAAGGAATTGAGATGAGCTTTCAGCAGACAGTAGCGCCTGTCGAATTTTATATGCCGTCAGTTACAGTTATCGGTTCTGGCGCAGTTAAAGAGATTCCAGCTAGACTTGCGTCTCTGGGAGGTACCAAGCCTTTGCTCGTAACCGATAAGGGTATGACACAGCTTGGAGTTACCGCTTCTATCGTACAGCTTATGCAGGGTGCAGGCATGCAGTGCGCAGTATACGATGAAACTGTCCCTAACCCTACCGACAAAAATGTTAGCGATGGTCTTGCACAGTACACCGCTAATGGTTGTGACTGCATTGTTACCCTTGGTGGTGGTAGTGCTCATGACTGCGGTAAAGGGATCGGAATTGTCGCTACTAACGGCGGCACTATTCATCAGTACGAAGGTGTAAATAAAGCACGTGTGGCGATGCCGCCATTTCTTGCAGTAAATACTACCGCAGGAACTGCGTCTGAAATGACTCGTTTCTGCATTATTACCGATACCGCACGTAAAGTTAAAATGGCCCTCGTAGACTGGCGTGTGACTCCAAATATTGCTTTGGACGATCCAGAGCTTATGATTGGAATGCCGCCAAGCCTTACAGCTGCGACAGGTCTTGATGCGCTTACACATGCAGTGGAAGCATATGTTTCTACTGGCGCAACACACATGACTGACGCAAACGCAGAAAAAGCAATTAAGCTTATTTCTAAGTACCTGCGTCGTGCAGTTGGTAACGGTCGTAACCTCGAAGCTCGTGAAGCGATGTGTTATGCACAGTATCAGGCTGGTATGGCGTTTAACAACGCTGGCCTTGGATATGTTCATGCCATGGCACATCAGCTTGGCGGTTATCTTAACTTGCCTCATGGTGAGTGTAACGCAATTCTTTTGCCGCATGTATGTGAATTCAACATGCTTGCAGCTATGGATCGCTTTGCAGAAATGGCAGAATTCTTTGGTGTGCAGAGTTCAGCTCGTACACAGCGCGAAGCGGCAGGCAATGTAATTCAGGCAATTCGTGATCTCATGCAGGACGTGAATATTCCAGCCAGCCTTACTATGCTTGCAAAGAAATACGGTAAAACCGTAAATCCTGAAGATTTTGAAGTTATGGCAGAAAGTGCAATGAAAGATGCTTGTGCAGCTACAAACCCTCGTGGTATGCGCAAAGAAGACATCATCGCAATCTACCGTAAGATTTTATAGTCGCTCGATTTAGATTAAATAGTAAGCGCCTGACAGATTCTGTCAGGCGCTTTTTTTTATATCTATAGAACTTGGGCACGGAGAAATCCATGAGGTGATACGTATTGCTGAGAAGCTGTGAAAGATATTTTTTGGATAACAAAATGCCCTGATTTCCTGGCAAGGGAAATCAGGGCATTTGTGGGAGTGTGCTCCCGTGCCCAGACAAGGCTTGAAAGATGAGGGGACAAAGATAGCTATAAGAAGCGGGGAGAATCTTATTAGCCGCGCGTGGTACCTGCGCTTATGTCGCCTCAAGCAGGGTTCGGAATGGAGTGTTCCGTTAGGTAACCGGAGCAGTAGAACAGCTTTAGAGGCATGATCAAAGGAGGAGCTGATCAACCATCCGGTTTAAAAATTTGTGAGCACTGTGTGTGCTGTATTTTCTAATTGGCGCACAAAGCGTGTGCGCCAATTAGAAATATAGAAACTAAGTAAGTAGTGTGACTACTTGCCGAGACGTGCGAGAACTTCGGAAACGATGTCTCTTACGAGGTCAGCAGATGCTGGAGCAACGGAAGCTGCAGGTGCAGTTTCGAGGCCGAGCAGTTTTGCAGCGTTGTCGTGCATTACTTTCTGGCGTACTTCAGGTGTAAATGGAAGTTCACTGTAAGTCTGAAGAGCCTGACGGAAGTCGATGAATGGGTGTGCAGATGCGTAGATCAGTTTGTCACCGATCATGGTGTTGGCAGCCTGAATGTACGCTTCGGACATAGGGGAGCGTTCGTATTCAGAAATTTCGAGGTAAACGTTTTTGTTACGTTCAGCAACGATGATAGCTTCGTTAACCCATGGGTAGCCACCGTGGCTGATAACGATTTTGAGCTCAGGGAAGTCACGAGCAACAAAGTCGATGTAGCGAGGTGCAACGTGGTCAACTACTGCAGCAGGAACGAGAGTAGCTGGACCAGTTGTGAATACGAGAGGAATATCGAGTTCACAACATTTGGAGTAAATTGGGTAGTACTTAGCGTCGTTCGGGTAGAGCTGTGCAAGGTAAGGGTCAACAGCAGCACCGCGAAGGCCGAGAGTCTGAACTGCGTGGTTCAGATCGCGGATGCCCTGCATACCTTTGTGTGGGTCCATACCGAAGAAGCCGATGAATTTTTCAGGATGAGCCTGAACAAAATCAATAACACTCTGGTTGTTAGGCTTAGCACCGTAGGTAGTTTCACAGTCACGACCGGTGATAACAGCGCGAACAACGTTGTTAGCAGTAAGGTCTTGAACACACTCAGCTACGGTCTGAGCTTTCATTTTAGAAAAGTCGATGTGCTGGCAGAGACCTTTGAACATAGAGCTGTTCTGGATTCCGCTCAAAGTTTCCGCAGTGTTAGGGCGGAAACGGAAGTCAATCACGTTCATTGCAAATCCCCTATGGGTTTTCATCAATCGCCTGAAGCGTAAACAGTATGCTTCGAAGCGTTATTAAAATAATTGGTAGAATATAAATTACTGCCACCAGTACAACAGCAAGTAGAGTGCCAGAATTGATCGTAGCTACCTTGTGAAAAGAATTTTTTAGTACATTTCTCGCGGTGAAAAGGCTTTAATGCGAGGGATTAACCAAGTGAATCTTTGGTAAAAGCACAAAAAATGCGCAAAATGGATTGGTTAGTTAATCAAAGTTTTTCTTGAAAAAACACCTAGCTAGGGATGTCTGAAGGTGTTTTTCAGGTGGGCGAATTGATGCGTACTTGCACCATAAAAATTGGAAATAACCTAATTGTACGGAATGCAATGCTTTGCGAGAAATAACGCAATGTTGCAAAGGCGCAGCTTAAGTAAAATTGTTACTCACTGTTAGAAAAACTGAAGATTATAACTTGTTGAAATGATATAACTAGATCTCATTACTAATAATCAATATCGATTAGCATTCAATGGTGCAAAATTGCATCTTGCGCATGCGAGGTCATAATAAAACAGTTTTGCTTTTAGTTTGTGTGGAAAATCACAACAGCTTTTCCAACTTCATTTTTCGGTCTCAATCTCTTCCAACATGCAGAAAACAACACTTTATTTCTAATCAACAACATTGATAATAAGCCTTTTACATTAAGTATAGGGTGATGTTCTTTTGTGCACAGTTGTTGCAAGAGAGCGTAGTACCTGCTCTCATTTTTGCAGGACTATATTAATGTTACGCACAGGTTTTCTTAGCCCGGAAACTTGAGCAAATGACTGAGAACCCATACAAGAACAGCCAACCCCTGGAGGTACTGCATGGGAAAACGGATAGTCACCGAGGCTGATGTTCGCAAAGCCGTTGATAACGGAACCAAAGCCTTAAGGCTTACTCTTTGCGAATGCATTATTACTCCACAGGCCCATGACAAAGCTCTGGAGCTTGGAGTCTCTTTCATTGAATCTTCTCTTGAAGATGCTGCGCCTGCACAGGCTTGTAGCGCATCTGCTCCTGAAGCATGTGTTGCTCCTGCCCCTGCACCAGTATCAGCTCCTGTGGTAGCGCCAGCTGCACCGGTTGCTCCAGCAGTATCTGCTGCTCCAGCACCAGTCTCTGAGTGTTCTGAGGCTGATATCGTTGTATTACAGGTTTGCGCGCTCCTCCAAGATAAGCTGCCTGCAGGAACAAGTTTTGATGTACTTGAAGCTATTGTCCGCCGTGTTGTTTCCGCTAAGCTTGGCGAAACTGCATGTGCAACTAGCGCTCCTGCATCTGCACCAGTTGTAGAATCTGTACAATCTGCAGAAACCGCAACATGTAGCAACGGCGTTTGCTTTATCGAAGGACAGCGTTTGCAAAAGCAGGGTTCCAGTCCTGTAGCTCTTGACGAACAGGTGTTCATCGCAGACGCCATTGGCGCATGCGATAATGCTAAGCTCGCAGCTGGCTATATGGAATGGGAACGCGCTTCCTTTACCCGTACTGTAGAATCTCCTGAGATAGGCATCATCCTTGAGGGTGAATTGCATCTTACAATCGGCGGCGAAACCAAAATTGGTAAAGCTGGCGACATGATGTACTTCCCTGAAGGCGTTGCTGTTACCTACGGTACTCCATCTTCTGTACGCATCGCTTGCGTAAACAACATCCAGTAATCACGGAGATTGATGTGAGCATTCTGGAACGTTGTAAAGAAGCATGTAAACAGAATCCAAAGACTGTTGTGTTTCCGGATTGTCTTGATGAGCGTGTGCTCGAAGCCGTTACTCGCCTGAAGGCTGACGGTCTTTGTAACCCAGTGCTTGTTCAGTCACCATTTGCAGTGCGTAATAAAATGCGCGAAGCAAAAATCCGTACGAACGGTTTTACCGTTGTGGATCACACTAGTCCTACACTGCTTGAAAAAAATGCAACCGAGTTTTTCGCAATGCGCGAAAAGAAAGGTAAGCCAATAACAATGGATGCTGCTGTTAAAGCCATGCGTTGTCCACTTGCTGGTGCTGCTATGATGGTTCGCCGTGATGAAGCACAGCTTGGTGTTGCTGGTAACATTTCCTCTACAGGTGATGTTATTCGCGCCGGGTTGCATATTTTGCCTAAACAGAAAGGTCTTAAAACCGTTTCTAGTTTCTTTTTCATGATTGCGCCTGAAGGCGGTAAGGACTACATATTCGCGGACTGTGGCGTTGTACCTGCTCCTAACGCAGCTACACTTGCAGATATTGCCATAGCTTCTGCGGATAAAGCCCGAAAACTTCTTGGTGAAGAACCTAGAGTTGCTATGTTGTCTTTCTCTACCAAAGGTAGTGCAAAGCATGACCGAGTTACTCTTGTACAAGAAGCTTTGGCAAACGTCCGAGAACGTGAATCTGATCTTCTTATTGATGGCGAATTGCAGCTTGATGCTGCGATTGTACCAAGCGTTTCTGCATCTAAGGCTCCTGACAGCCCTGTTAAAGGTGAAGCAAACGTTTTGGTATTCCCATCTCTTGAAGCAGGAAACATTGCATACAAGCTTGCGCAGCGCCTTGGCGGTTACACCGCATTAGGTCCGCTTTTGCAGGGCTTTGCTGCTGGTTGGCACGACCTTTCCCGTGGTTGTAGTGCAGATGATATTTATAAAGTTGCTGTAGTAGGCCAGTGCCTGTAGCACGGCAACCAAAGTGAAACATAAGTCAGTTACTGACTAATTAATTGGAGGATACAATGGACGCATTAGGAATGATCGAAACTAAAGGTCTTACCGCTCTTATCGAAGCTTCTGACGCAATGGTAAAAGCTGCACGTGTACAGCTCGTTGGTTACAAGCAGATTGGTGCTGGTCTTGTTACTGCTATCGTTCGTGGTGACGTAGCTGCTTGTAAAGCTGCTACTGACGCAGGTGCTGCTGCAGCACAGCGCATCGGTGAAGTTGTAGCGGTTCACGTAATTCCTCGTCCTCACGGCGACCTGGAAGACGTTTTTCCATTTAAGCGCTAGTCGCTCTTTGTAGCCCTTAACGCACAAAGAAGAATGTCATGGACAAAGTAACACTTATCCGTTCGATCCAGAATGCTGGTGTTGTCGGAGAAGGCGGGGCCGGTTTTCCGGCCCACGTCAAATACGACGCACAAGTAGACACGGTCATTGCCAATGGTTGCGAATGTGAACCATTGCTCCATACTGATCAGTACATCATGAAGTCCCATGCTTCTGACATCATTCGTGCCATGCAAGCTGTTGTCGCAGCTACAGGGGCTACACGTGGTGTTATTGGTATTAAACGCAAATATACTGAAATTGCAGAAATTTTTGCAAAGGGTATGGAAGGTACTGGCCTTGAGCTTGCACAGCTCGATAACTTTTATCCTGCCGGTGATGAGCAGATTCTGGTTCATGAAGTAACCGGAAAAACCATCCCTCCTTTGGGGCTGCCTAAAGATGTAGGCGCTGTTGTTGCTAACGTTGGTACTTTGCACACTGTTGCACAGGCTATGGACGGCAAGCCACTTACCCACAAGGTACTTACAGTCACCGGTGATGTAGCCAAACCTTCTATTATCCGTGTACCGCTTGGTACTAGCCTTAAAGAATGTCTCGAGTTTTGTGGTGGTGCAACCAACGCAGACCCTGTATACATTCTTGGCGGTCCGATGATGGGACGTATGTGTGATTCTCAGGCTGCTTTTGAGAATGAAGTAATCACCAAAACCAGCGGTGGTCTTATTGTGCTTCCTCGTGGGCACTACCTGCATAAGCAGGCAACCGTTGATCTTCACACCATGCAGCGCCGTGCTGCTACTGCTTGTATCCAGTGTCGCATGTGTACAGAGCTTTGCCCGCGTTACCTCGTAGGTCACAGCTTTGAAACTCACAAAGTTATGCGTGCATTTGGTGGTGGGCAGGATGTAGCAATGGGTGCCACTCAGGCAGCTATGTGTTGTGAATGTGGTGTTTGTGAACTCTTCAGCTGTCCAATGGGACTTTCCCCACGCCGCATTAACAGCGCGCTGAAAGGCAAGTTCCGTGAACAAGGTGTTCAGTACACCGGACCGCGCGAAGTTCGTTCCGAGCAGTCTGCAATGCGTCCGTACCGCAAAATTCCGGTACCTCGTCTTGCATCAAAAATCGGCATTGCTGATTATATGAATATTCATCCTGAATTTGAAGGCGATTACAAGCCAGCTCAGGTAAGCCTCCCGCTTCGCATGCACATTGGAGCACCTTCAGTTGCTCAAGTGAAAGTAGGGGATACCGTAACAGTTGGTCAGCTTATCGGTGCCGTGCCGGAAGGCGCACTTGGTGCAACCGTTCACGCTTCTATTGCAGGTACTGTAGTAGAAGTGGGCAACAATATCGTCATTAAAGGAGCATAGTTGTGGTAACTCAACTCCAGTCTGTTGGAATGATTGAATTTACTTCCATTGCAGCAGGTATTGAAGCAGCAGACCGCATGATGAAAGCTGCTCTCGTAGAACCTCTCATGCTTAAAACCATCTGCCCGGGCAAATTTGTTGCCGCTGTGCATGGTGATGTTGCGGCAGTTCAGGCTGCTGTAGAAGCAGGTATGAGTGGTGCTGATGGCACTGTTGCTGATCATTTTGTAATCCCTAACATCAATAGTGCTGTTGTTTCTGCAATGGCATGCGCTACTCCGGAACCAACCGGTTCAGCACTTGGTGTTATCGAAACTTTCTCCGCCGCGTCTTCCATTCTTGCAGCTGATACTGCTGCAAAAACTGCTGATGTTGACATCGCAGAAGTACGCATCGCAATGGGTCTTGGTGGTAAGGCTTTCTGCCTTCTCACCGGTGACGTTGCAGCAGTTAACATGGCAGTTGAAGCAGCAGCTAGTGTTGTTGCTGAAAGTGCAATGCTTGTTCGCAAAGTCGTTATCCCAAGTGCAGCTCCGGAAGTTTTACGTAATATTTTGTAGACGCTCCCTTTAGGGTGCGTCGTTTGAAGAACGAAAGGAACGTATCGTTATGAACGACTCTTTAGGTTTAGTTGAAGTTATAGGTCTCGTAGCTGCTGTTGAAGCTGCGGATGCTATGTCCAAAGCAGCTCGCGTACATGTACGTAGCGTAGCTAATGCTGATTCAGGTATGCTTACTGTTATTTGTGAGGGCGACCTTGCTGCAGTTGGTGCTGCTGTTGACGCTGGTAAAGCTGCTGCTTCCCGTCTTGGCGAGTGCATTGGCACTAACGTTATCGCTCGTCCGGGTGATGGCCTTGGTGAAATGATTGCTAATAAAATTGGTTCTATCTTTGACGAACCAAAGGCACAGCCTGCAAAAGCTGATGATAAATCTGCTAAGCCGGTTCAGAAGAAAAAATAAACCGGCTTATTCCGGTTACTGCATATAAATAGGAGATACACATGGGCGATGCTCTTGGTATTATTGAAGTAAAAGGTATGACAGCTCTCGTTGAAGCAGCTGACGCAATGACTAAATCTGCACGTGTTGAGCTCGTAGGTTACGAGCGCATTGGTGGCGGACTTGTGACTGCTCTTATCCGTGGCGACGTTGCTGCTTGTAAAGCTGCTATCGATGCTGGTGCTGCTGCAGCACAGCGCGTTGGTGAAGTTGTTGCAGCTCACGTTATCCCACGTCCTCATACTGATCTTGAGGAAGTTTTCCCTATTAAGACTAAGTAAACTGCCAACGGAAGATTGCTTGGCGGCTATGAATAAGGAGATGCGATATGGAATTAGGAAGAGTACGAGGACAAGTAGTTGCTACTGTTCGTGATCCCGGCGTGCCCCCTGTTACCTTGCTGCTGGTGGATCTTATTACCGCTGACGGTGAAGTTGTTCGTTCTGGACAGGTTGCAGCTGACACTCTTGGTGCCGGCGAAGGTGAGATGATACTGCTTGTTCGCGGTAGCTCCGCTCGTTTTACTATGAACGATCGACCACCTCTTGACCTGAGTGTAATCGCGATTATTGATCAGATTTCCTCACAGGGCGAAACAGTTTACAATAAATAAAATAGTTTGGAGCTAACATGGCTATCGCACGTGAACAGATAGAGTCTATTGTTTCTGAAGTTCTTTCTCAGCTGACTGGCGCAGCACAGACTTCTGTTGCTGCTCCTGCACCTACCGCAGGCGACTGGGGCATTTTTGACGAATTAGATGATGCTGTAGCAGCTGCTAAAGTTGCACAGAGCAAAATCGGTACTATCGCAATCCGTAACAAGATTATTGATATTATCCGTCGCGCTGCACGTAACAATGCACGTCGTCTTTCTGAAATGGCTGTTGAAGAAACTGGCATGGGTAACGTTGAAGACAAGATTGCGAAAACTCTTCTTGTTGCAGACCGCACTCCAGGTACTGAAGCAGTATCTGCTGAAGCAATCACTGGTGACAATGGTTTTACCATGATCGAAAAAGCTCCTTGGGGCGTTATCGCATCTGTAACTCCTTCCACCAACCCTGGCTCTACTGTTATCAACAACGGCATTAGCATGATCGCTGCTGGTAACTCTGTAGTATTTGCTCCGCACCCAGCTGCTAAGCGTATTACTCAGGAAGCAATCAAGATCATCAACAAAGCTGTTGTTGCTGAAACCGGCATTGCCAACCTCTTGGTTGCTGTTAAAGAACCTACCATCGACGCTGCTAAACGTCTCTTTACTTTCGAAGGTATTAACCTTCTCGTAGTAACCGGCGGTGAAGCTGTAGTTGAAGCTGCTCGTAAAACCACCAACAAACGCCTTATGGCTGCTGGTGCTGGTAACCCTCCTGTAGTTGTTGATGAAACTGCTGACATCGCTCGTGCAGCTATCTCCATCTACACAGGTGCATCTTTCGATAACAACCTTATCTGCGCTGACGAAAAAGAAGTTATCGCAGTTGATTGTATCGCTGATGAGCTTAAAGCTGAGATGAAAAAAGTTGGCGCATACGAGTTGACTCTTGAGCAGGCTAACACCATCGCTCAGACAGTTATTCTCGATTACGGCACTGATAAAGCTCGCGCTAATCCAAAATGGGTTGGTCGTGACGCTAAAAAACTCGCTGCTATCGCTGGCATCAGCGTACCAGATACCTGCAAGCTTCTCATCGTAGACGCTGGCCGTGACTCTGACTACGTTTTTGCAAAAGTAGAGCAGATGATGCCTCTCATTCCAATTCTCCGTGCACACAACTTCGAAGAAGCTCTTGCATGGGCATTGAAACTTGAGCGCGGTCTCAGCCACACAGCTGGTTTGCATTCCACAAACGTTAATAACATGGAAGCAATGGCTCGTGCTACTAACACCAGCCTCTTTGTTAAAAACGGCCCTCACGTTGCTGGTCTTGGTGCTGGCGGTGAAGGTTGGACTTCAATGACTATCTCCACCCCTACAGGTGAAGGCGTTACTAACGCGGCTACATTTACCCGTATCCGTCGTTGCTGCCTTGTAGATTGCTTTAGGATCGTTTAATTATGGCCATTTCTTGGGAGTTAGCATGCGAGCGACTTGATCGCGCCGCAGCCATGATGAATGATACCGAACCTGTTTCGGTTGAAGGCCCAATTCATGTCGGCATTGACTTAGGTACAGCTGATGTTGTGCTTATGGCTGTCGATGGTGAAGGCGAGCCTGTTGCTGTCTTCCTGGAATGGACAGAAGTTGTACGTGATGGTGTTGTGGTAGACTTTGTTGGTGCCTGCGACGTTGTTCGCAGATTCATAGCAATGGCGGAAGAACGCCTTGGTATCGAAATCACCGAAGCCTCCACCTCTTTTCCTCCGGGTACCGATGCGCGTCTTTCCACAAATATTTTGGAAACCGCAGGTCTCGATGTGACCCATGTTGAAGACGAACCAAGCTGTGTTGCATCTCTTCTTGAGTTGGATAAAGCAGCAGTTGTCGACATCGGCGGTGGTACTACTGGTACTGCAATCGTTAAAGACGGTGAGATCGTTTTCAGTGATGACGAGCCGACAGGTGGTAAACATATTACGCTTACCATTGCCGGACACTACGATGTTGAACTCGAAGTCGCAGAAGAGTATAAGCGCAAAGCAAAGGAATACAACATCCTTGCTATTGCACGTCCTACTCTCCAGCGTGTGAGCGATATCGTTGCATCACACATGACAGGGTTTGAAGTTGATTCGATTCTTCTTTCAGGTGGTACTTGCTGCTTGCCGGGAATTGAAACTGTCTTCGAAAAAGAGCTTAAGCTCCCTGTACATCTTCCAAGCCAGCCATTAATGTTAACGCCGCTATCTATTGCGTCGTTAGCATTGCGCTAGGCTTAAGCGATTAGAAATAGTAAACCGGCTGTCCGTAAGGACAGCCGGTTTTTTTTGTTTTAGAAAGCATTAGGACGCTTATTTGTCTCCGATGGACAGGGGCTCATTCCTAGGACACTTGTTCCCGTCCCCCCCCAGACTCGCTAATGGCTGACTGGCATTGTGCTTTGTCCGCAATTTGGATGCGTCCCCCAAGGCCGCGATGTATTGAGTGGTGACCGTGGGAGGTATGCCAGCGTTACTTTGTAAGTGAAGTTGTTACCAGTGAAGTGTTGTTTTTGGTGGCTTGAGTTAGGATGCTTCCATCTTTACCCCAGAAACTTGATCTACCCGCGCATTCATAAGGGCCAGATTGCCCAATATAGTTAGCCATCCCGATGACTATATTATGATGCTGAGCATAGTTTGATAGCATTTCAGAGTCAGTAGAAAAGCCATGTTCAGAGCACAGTACAGAGGCAAGGTAACAGTCAACTCCAGCAGTTACCGTGCTCTGAATATGTTCTGGATGTGCTGTATCTGCACAAACCGCAAGTCCGATCGAGAAAGAGTTAATAGAGAGAGTCATGTGCTGATTACCAGAAGTGAAATATGTGTTCTCAATTCCGTGAAGATGGATTTTGCTGTAATGACGTATCGGCTCATCAGGTGATAAGATGACCAGAGCAAGCTCCGGCTTATTGCTTTTTGTACGCAAAGGCGCGCCAGCAAGAATGGTCATTGAATGTTGCTTAGCAAGTTTGTGGAGTGCTTGAAGAGGGGCACAAGTATATTCCATCGCAAGTTCTGCAGCAAGCTCCGGCTCGTATCCTGTCAGCGAGAGCTCTGGAAAAATAAGCAACTGAACCTGTTCGTTTGTCGCGTATTCAATAAGTTCAACGTGCTGTGCTAAATTTTTAACGGTGTTCCCTTTAGCAGGCTCAAATTGTGCAAGTCCAACGGTAAGGGTCGCGGGCATGGTTTATTCCTTTAGCTCGGTTATTGGCTGAAATATTGCAAATATCTTTTTTAGTATCTCTGCTGGTGCGATGAAAAACAACAAAAAATTTAATGTAACCGATGCCTCAAATTTTTTGCCTCTGTTAGAGTACTCAAGGCCTATCATTCGTTCGGATAAAATATACCCTAACTGTGGTTAACGGGCAGTGCCACTTGCGGGGGGGCTTGCGCTAGTAGCTGTTCATGAGGAACGAGTGCTACGGATTCGGAACTCTTGTGGAGGAGCAGAGTTCGCCTGACTGTCGGAGGCAACCCAATAGATGCCAAGTGCGAACATCGCTGCGTTACTGAAGAAAATCCAAATTATTGTGTCTGGTTGACGACACTTCAACCTTGTTTTTGCACATTGCACTGCACAAACTTTGCTCTATCGGGTGAAATCATCGTGCTAGGTAAAAAAAAGAGTAAAAAAAAGCGGAGAACCTTTTCGGGCTCTCCGCAATTTTTCGAGTAAGTGTTCAAGCTGTTAGCTTGAAAGTATTACATAAGGAACTTAGGCAAGAAGAGGATCAGCTGTGGGAACATCACGAGCAGGAAGATAACCCCGATTGTGACACAGCAGAATGGAATAGCTTTCGCCGAGATCTCTTCCAGCGACACATCTGCAATACCCGAGGCAATAAACATGTTTTCCCCTAGTGGTGGAGTAGAGAAGCCTACGCCACAGCAACATACGAGAACAATACCAAAGTGGATTGGATCCACGCCGAATGCTTTCATAACTGGAAGCAGTACCGGGGTAACGAGAAGGATGATTGCAAGAGTTTCCATGAACATGCCGAGGAACAGAAGAATAAGTACTACAAAGATCCAAACAACCATTACGTTGGAAGTAAATGCAAGAAGCATTTCAACGATCTGATCCGGAATTCGGTACTGAACAAGCAGTCGACCAAATGCGTACGCAGTAAACATAATAATGAGTACGCGACCGGTAAGCCATGATGTGGTCTCAAGAGACTTCATCAAGGATTTGATACTGAGTTCTTTGTAGATGAAGAAGCCAACAAACAATGTGTAGAAAATTGCTACAATTGCAGCTTCTGTCGGAGTAAAGAAGCCTGAGTAGATACCACCTAAGATAACGATAGGTGCCATCATTGCCCAGAAACCGTCTTTCATGGATTTCAGAAGAGTTTTTGCTGACCATTCAGCCATCTCTTCGTGAACTTCCATTTTGCGACATTTGAATAAGTGCATCGCAATAAGACCAGCAGCGATCAAGAGACCTGGAATAACACCACCAAGGAACATTTTAGTGATGGATTCCTGTGCTGCTACGCCGTAGATAACCATAGGAATAGAAGGAGGAATAATGATACCTACGCCACCCGCAGTAGCAGTCGCTGCTGCAGCATAGCCCGGGTCATAATCACGTTTAATCATTGCTGGAATCATCAGCATACCAACCGCAGCAGTAGTAGCCGGGCCGGAACCAGAAATAGCGCCGAAGAATACACAAGCAAGAGCTGTAGAAATTGCAAGACCACCACGAACAGGGCCAACGAGGTTCTCAGCAATGAGAACTAATCGTTTCGATACACCCGCGCATTCCATTAAGGCACCGGCAAGAACAAACGCAGGCAACGCCATAATCGGGAAGCTGTTAACTGAGGTGAATGCGATCTGGATGAGCGTGCTCAGATCCTGACCTACTACCATGAATGAGAACATGGCAGACATACCAAGTGCTACTGTAATTGGTGCACCCAAAAGCATGAGCACCAAAAATGTGAGAAATAATACTTCTGCAACACCCATGACTAACCCTCCTCACCCTTCAGAGCATTTTTACTCTTTTCAATATCAGCTTTGTCAGGGTCTTCAATTTCCAGCTTTAATATCCATTTGATGTAGTTGACCTGCAGAATACGCAGAGTCATCAGTGAGAAGCTAATTGGGAAGATCATGTACACCCAGCTGAGCTGCCAATCAAGCGCAGGGGTTGAGTACGGAAATTCGGTCAGGTCCTGAATGGTCTGAATGCCTTTCCAAGTCATCACGCTGTTAAATACGATCCAGACCGCATCCATGAGAAGCATGGATATTTCCCCAACGATTGGTGGGAAAAGTTTAAACTGGAGCGTTACACGGTTGTGTGCAGCGAGTCTTGCCGCATAGGAAGCGCCGAAAAATACAAACCAAACAAACGAGAAGCGGGCGACTTCCTCACTCCAGTACAAAGGTGTGCCAAATTCGCGCAGAATAATCTGTAAGAACAGGATCACAACAAAGAATGCAAGGAGTGCTTGGCAGATGTAACTCTCAACATGGTCGAGAATATTAAAAAGGATTTTTTTGAACATCAGGTGTCCCCTCATTAAAATGAAATGAGCCGGTGGGTACCACCGGCTCTGTAGTATCTGCGAGACTATTTTTTGCCGATGTAACCGAGGTAACGATCAAGCACTTCCTGTCCGCCAACAAAGTCGGTCATTTTAGGCCATACGTTTTCGATTGCGAGTCTTTTCCATTCAGCTTCGTCTTCGAGAGTATCAATCTGGATACCGGAAGCGATAAGCTCTGCTTTAGCGCGGCCAGCGTCTACGAGCTGGAATGCAAGGCAGTATTCCTGAGCTTCACGGCCAGCTGCAACTACGATTTCCTGCATTTCAGGAGAGAGTTTTTTGTAAAGACGCTCAGAGATCATCATAGGCTGAAGCTGGTATGTGTAATGAACTTCGGTGATGTATTTCTGAACTTCGTTGAATTTAGCAGCCTGGAAAGTGATGTAACCGTAGCACTGTCCGTCTACTACGCCCTGCTGAAGAGCTGTAAAGGTTTCAGCCCAAGAGATAGGCACTGGGTTTGCACCCCAAGAGCGGTAAGTTTCAAGAATAACTGCAGACTGAGGAACACGGAATTTCATGTCTTTAATGTCAGCAAGTTTTTTGATTGGGCGCTTGGAGTTAGAAAGGTAACGGTAGTCAGTGTATGTCCAACCAAGAACACGGAAGCCACCTTCGTTGATTGCAAATTCGTTAAGCATTTCGTGAGCAGGACCAGTAGCACCGCGTACTACGTCGTACATGTTCTCGAAAAGGTAAGGCAAGGTAAGGAGACCAAGCTTTTTAACGAAAGGAACGGTGTTCGCGATACCTACTACTGCCATGTCGAGGTTGCCGCGGCGAACGTTCTGGATCATTTCGGTTTCATCACCGAGCTGACCACTTGGGAAAATCTGTACTTCTACTTTACCGTCAGTACGACCTTCAACGATTTCCTTAAAGCGGGTTGCGATAGCACCCATTTCGGAATCAATCGGGTCGCCCATGCCGATGCGCAAAATACTTGGATCCTGTGCAAATGATACAGACGAAACTGTCATCATTGCCACCAGTGCAACTAGCACTAAAGCTTTCCTAAACATACTTCCTCCTGAATGTATTCCACAATAGATACGCCTCTAACAGAGCGTGTAACTGTCGTTATGGAATAAGGTTGTTATTCACCCCCCTTCAACTGGCCGAAAGTTGTCGGGAGTAGTATTTCTTATGCTGAAGAAATTTTTGTCCGGAGGGAAACGACATGTTTTAACTGGTGGGACAGGTCATGTCGTTTCCCGAGGGCATAAACCATATGCAGAGTATAGAGCAAAGAAGAGACCAAAATGTGCACTTGTAAGAATATTTGCAGATATCATTAAGTAATAGTTAACAATTTGTTATTTCGGGTGGTTACAGTTGGGTATAAGTGTCTGAAAAAAGTGGGACGGATATGTCCCTTTTTTTGCGTCTTTTTCTTAACACTCTGAAAATTTTGAAGTTGTTGTTGGGGCTCAAATGTCCCACTGTCGCTGATTGTGAAAAAAAGCGCGTATCAAAGGGTTATGTGTGTGACAAAAAAGTCCCAAAAGTCAGTAGGGTACATGATGTCGTGAGTTTGAGTGCAAAAGTGCAACACGTTTTTACGGTTTTGACTCACGGATTTGTTGTGTTAAGGTCAGTTTCCTCCTTTTTTGAGACAGGAATGACCCAAGTTGATTTTAGTCCGAAAAAGTCGTTTCGTTTTGGGTGGAAAATAGGACTATTATGTCTCATTTCATAGCTGGCGATTGTAATCAATTGGTATGTGCTTTTTATAACCATCCAAAATGTAGTGCAAAATTAGCACGATGAGTGAGCGAGCTATTATAATCTGCATGTATACAGGGCTTGTGCCTTAGATAACAATCTGTTGAGAACGGATGTTGCATAGGTAATGGCACATATTGCGAGTCTTTTTCGCATACATGTACAGATGTTATTTGAATGCAGCGCAATGCAGTCAAACCCTAACTGCTCTATTATATATAATGATAGGGTGGTGAGTAAGGAAGAATATGGATCCTGTGGCAGCAGGTGCATATGTTGAGTAATTATCATTAGGTAAACTATGCGGTAGTCATCCGTTGTGGTTCTAGGAGTAGGCTGAATGCGCCTAAAAATGTTGACTCTTCTTGTGTGTGGAATGTTGCTTCTTGGAATGGGGGCGATATACAAAACTGTGCTCTCCTCTTTGGACTCTCGTGACAATACCGTTGAGCGGTTGATTGAGAACAAAGAATTTGTATGGGCGAACTTTTCACCGGAAGAGCGAGACTGGCTTTCGAAGCATGGGACTGTTCGCGTAGGTATCGACAACAACTTTTTCCCTATTGAAGCCAAGACGGACGAAGGGCAGCATGTAGGTATGACTAGTGATTACCTGCGCATCCTTGAAAAGCTGACAGGGTTGAAGTTTGAAATTTCTGCTGTGGGCGAATGGACGCAGGTAATGCAGAACATGCGCGACGGTAAGCTTGATATGATTGCTGCGCTGATGCGAACTCCAAGCCGTGACGATTTCCTAAACTTCAGTGCGCCGTTTATTAAAATGCCAGGCATTATTGTTGTGCGAAAGGGTGACTGGAAAGACCTTACTTTAGATGACTTAAGCGGTAAGCGTGTTGCTGTTGTCCGCCGTTATGCATGGCACGATTATCTTGAGGACTATTATAAGGATATCATCATCGATGTGGTGGATAACAGTGAAGAGGGGTTGCAGCGTGTAGCTTTTGGGCAGTCGGATGCGCTCGTAGATTACCAATTCAGCATCACACACCAGATTAAAAAAAGTGGCGTTCTTGATTTACAGGTAGGTGGCGTTGTGGGGTTAACCGCAAGTCTGTCTATTGGCATTAATAAGGATATGCCTATGTTGCAGAGCATTTTGAACAAGGCACTGCATAATATTACTTCAGAAGAACATAGTGCCATTGTTGGCAAATGGGTTCGCATGGAAGAGGTTGATCCTGTTTCCACACGCGCTATTGTCCTAATTTTGATGTGTTTTACATTCCTCATCGGTGCTACATGCATTATTGTTCTGTGGAACCTTTCTCTTAAAAAACTCGTAGATAAAAAAACGAGTGAATTGAATGCAGAGCTGATTAAACGCGACTCAGTTGAGGCTGCGCTGCGAAATAGTGAAGTGCGTTATCGTAGAATTTTCGAAAATATTCAGGACGTATATTTTCAGGCGCTTCCTGATGGACGCATTCGTGAGGTAAGTCCTTCAATTCAACAGGTTTTTGGGTGGACACCTGAAGAGGCACAAAAAGCTTCTATTTACGATTTTTTAGACCCTGAAGTTGTTCAAGGTTTAAAAAAGGAATTGCGTAAGCGAGGAAAGTTAGAAGATTTTGCTTTTGTCTTCGGCACTGGCGAGTATGCAATGCACTGTTCTGTGACCGGTAAAATGCTTTTTGATACAGAAGGGAATCCGGCGGAATTTGTTGGCTCTGTTCGTAACGTAACCACTCGTGTTGAATATGAGAAAATGCTGAGCAAAGCCAACCTAGAACTTGAATCCCGTGTTGAGGAACGAACCCGTGATCTCAGGGAAATGAACAAGGAATTGCAGCGTTCAAAAGAAGCTGCGGATGCGGCGACACAAGCGAAAAGTCAGTTCCTTGCAAGTATCAGTCATGAAATCAGGACACCTTTGCATGGCATTATCTCCTTTGCAGAGCAGGTTCGCATGCTTGAAGCATCTGCGCCTGTACGAAAGTATTTGAGAAATATTTTGGATTCCTCTTTTACTCTGCTCGATATTATTAATGAACTTTTGGACTTTTCCAAGATTGAAGCAGGCCACGTTGCTGTAGAAAATATGCCGTTTCATCTGGATAGTACTATTCAACGAGTATGCAACCTTGTTCTGGGCAGGGCGGCAGCCAAAGATCTTGAGTTTATTGTTGATCTTCCATCCAGTGTGCCAACAAGGCTGTGTGGTGATTCGGGTAAATTACAGCAGGTTATGTTGAACCTTACAAGTAATGCGCTGAAATTTACTCCACCGGGTGGCACTATCTCTTTGTCATTCCGCTATCATCAGATCAGTGAAAAAAATATTCTGTTGCAGTGTTTCACGCAGGATTCCGGAATCGGTGTTCCCTCTGGTTCTATGGAACAATTGTTTATTCCTTTTCAGCAATTAAGCGCTCCTGAATTGCGCAGTTATGGCGGAACTGGCCTCGGGTTGAGCATCTGTAAGCAGCTGGTCGAGCATATGGGCGGCGAAATTTGGGCAGAATCTGAACAGGGCGTAGGTAGCTTATTCGCATTCTCTATTCCGTTTGAGCTTGAGGCGTCTTGTTGTGATAAATGGGAATTACCAGAGGAATTGACGAATATTGCTGCTCTCGTGGTTACAAAGTCGGAACAGTCCGGCAGTGTTATGCGCTCACACTTTAATGCTATCGATATGCGGTCTTCTATTGCCTATGGTGTTGATGATGCCGTGTTGAAGCTCGAGTCAGGCGTTGTGAAGCCGGATGTTATTTGTATTGGCCACAATATTCCACTTGCAGAGCGTCCGGAACGTCTATTCCACTTTACCAATAATGATGCTCCTATTCCAGTACTGCTCATGGCTGCAAAGCATGGCAAGCTTGTGCTCGGAAGTTCAAAGCTTCCAGAACATGTACATTTAGCTACTGATATTTTGACTATGCGAATGTTGCTGAGCTCTCTGTGTACCATGCTTGGGGCAGAAAGTGCGGTACTTGCTGATGCCGAAATGAGTTCGCTTGGGATGCCTGATGAAGAACGGTTTGAGGGGAAACGAATTCTTATTGCCGAGGATACTCAGACAAACCGTGAAATTGTAACCATGCTTCTTGAGCCGACAGGCGGATTGCTTACGTTTGTAACGAACGGACGTGAAGCGGTTGAGGCTGTGCGTAAGATTACATATGACGTGGTGCTCATGGATATCCAGATGCCAGAAATGGACGGCTATGAAGCGGCAACTCTAATTACCAAAGAGCTTGGTTCTGCTGCTCCGCCTATGATTGCGTTAACAGCCCACGCTATTAAGGGGAGTAGGCAACGCGCTCAGGATGCAGGGATGGAATTTTATTTATCCAAACCGTTTGGTAAAGAGTCTTTGTACTCAACAATTGCAAATGCGTTGAACGCAGAGGGCGAAGTGGAAGCTTCTGTGCAGGATTATTCAGGGAACAATCAGACATTGTCTGTGCCGTATGGCATTTGTACAGAGGTGGCAAAGCGCTTGGGAGTGACTCAGGATTCTTTTGATCGTTTGCTGAAGCTTTTTGCTCATGAACATGCCGAGGCTGTTGAAGCCTTGCGCACAGCTCGCGTTAACCATGAGTATGAGCAGGTTATGAGAATTGCGCATACTATTTCTGGTGCGGCTTCAAACATTGGTGCTGTACAGAGCGGAGCGATAGCTAAGCAAATTGAAATGCGTGCGGAACGTGTTGTAAATGGACAAAGTACACCGCTCGGGGTGGATGATCTTATTCTTTCACTTGATCGGGAATTAACGCCTTTGCTTGAAGAAGTGGCTGCTAAAAATGAACCTGTTCAGGTACCTGTTGTTGATACAGCAGGAAAACCGCTTACCGCTTCTGATATTGCTATTGCAAAAAGCCTTGCTGTTGCTTTGAAGGCTGCCGATCCTGTTAAAATTGAAGAATTATTGCCGCAAGCTGTTGCGTTTTTACCACAGGCAGACTCTGTTGCTTTGGAATCATTAATTTTCCAGTATGATTATGAAAAAGCACGAAGCCACTTACTTGCATGCGATTCGGTTTCTACTTTTAGAAATGCATAGGAAGGATGAGAAACACTGTGAGAAAAAAACCGTTAATTCTTGTCGTTGATGACAATCCGGTAAACCTACGCATTCTTGTAGATAACCTTCAAGAAAAGTATGCGCTGGTTGTGGCTAAGACTGGTGAAAAAGCGTTGGAACATGCCGTTGTGCAGCGACCGGATCTTATTCTGTTGGATATTGTATTGCCTGATATGGATGGCTTTGCCGTTTGTGAGGAACTACAACAGCAGGAAGCGACTCGCAGCATTCCGGTGATCTTTATTTCCAGTATGCAGGATCCGGAATACAAAACCCGCGCGTTCAGCGTCGGGGGCGTAGACTATGTAACTAAGCCGTTTCATCAGGCTGAAGTGGTTGCAAGGGTTCATACTCATTTGCTTCTAAAGGGAATGCGAGAACGTCTTGAAGAAAAGAACGTGCTCGTAAAGCAGGAGCTGAGTGAAAACCGGCGCCAGCTAAATACGCTCATGGATAACTTACCGGGAATTGCCTACCGGAGTGACGTTGATACGTTGCGTACAATGCAGTTTATGAGCGTTGGCACCCATGAAATTACGGGCTATCCTCACACTCATTTCACAGAGGATGGCATGGAACCGTTTATTTCTGTTGTTGCAGAAGGAGACAGAGCAGAACTTACAGAACGTTTACAGGCTGCTTTGGCTGCCCGTCAGCGATTCGAGCACGTTTATCGAATTCAGCCTAAATCGGGTGATGCCAGATGGGTTCGAGAACAAGCTGTAGGGCTATATGATGACGATGGCACTCCGTTTGCCATTGAAGGTTTTATTTCTGACGTTACTGAAAGCAAGATGCAGGAACTTGGCATCTGCGAAGAAAACCGTCAGCTCAAAAGAAAAATGAAAGCGCATTACTTTGGGAACATTGTTGGTAACTCCGAATCGATGCAAAACATTTATGAAATGATTTTGAAGGCGGGAGCAACTGACGATAATGTTATTGTGTATGGCGAGTCCGGCACTGGTAAAGAGCTTGTGTCCCGCGCTGTGCATGACAACAGTTCACGATTTAACCGTAATTATGTTCCGGTGAACTGCGGTGCCATTCCTGAACAGCTTTTTGAAAGTGAATTTTTTGGACATAAAAAGGGCGCATTTACTGGTGCGGTAGGAAGCCGCAAAGGGTATTTGGAGCAGGCAGACAACGGCACTCTTTTTCTCGATGAATTAGGTGAGATTAGTCTTATCGGACAAATTAAGTTGTTGCGTGCTATCGAAGGCGGCGGGTTTACCCCCGTAGGCGGCACTGAGCTGGTGCATACTCGCCCACGCATTGTTGCGGCAACAAACCGAGATTTGATGGAGTTGGTTCAGCAAGGGCAGATGCGAAGTGACTTTTATTACCGTATTCATGTTGTGCCTATCTACATTCCTCCATTGCGCGACCGTAAAGAAGATATTCCGTTGCTTATCGATCACTTCCTTAGAGTGTTGCCTGAACTGGATGGTCGACCACAGATTACAACGGAAGTTCTTAATGCCTTTATGACCTATGATTGGCCGGGTAATATCAGGGAAATGCAGAATGCACTGCACCAGTATTTAAACCTCGGAACACTCTCGTTGGGCGGGGAACGTATTATTACTGGAAGTAATAGATCAGGAATGCAGGTACTTCAGGAGCCACTTGATACCGCAATGTCACGTTTTGAACGCCAGTATATTATGGATATTCTTAAAGCGAATGAATGGCATCGGTCGCATACTGCTAGAACTTTGCAGGTCGATAGACGTACGTTATTCCGTAAAATGAAGCAGCACGGTATTGATCAAGCATAAGAATCATTACATTGGTTGTACATTTTCAGTTTAAATAAAAACTCCCTCGTAGAAAAATCTATGAGGGAGTTTTTATTTAAACTGAACTTGAGCAGGTTCTGAAAATTGTAATACAGTCTACGAGGGTAGATAAATTTTTTGTCCATAAGAGCGTGGAAGTGAACGATGCTCTTATTCGTACCCGTAGATTACTCAAAAAGTTTGTTGGCTTTTTCTTTGGCGTCGCTAACTGCCTGATCGATTTTCTTGCCTGCTTTTTCCGCAGGACCTTCTTCTTTGCATCCCATAAGTGGGAGCGTTAATGTTGCAATAAGAAGAAGAGTGACAATACGTTTCATAAAATTATCCTTAGATGGAAAATCCGCTTAAAGCATACCAGATCCAAGTTCGTTAGCAGCAGCGGTGATTAAGTAAAAGCTGTAACAGCGCATTTGTCAGTAAATCCAATGAGACATGCAGGTGCTAAGTAGTCAAAGTCGACTTCCATTGTGCATGCAAGAGATTGGAGATGGGTAGTATCTTGAAAGATGGAGTCAAGGTCAATCGATAAAGCAGCGCGGTAACGTTGTAACAACGCTCTGTTACAGATGATGACAATGTCTTGTGTTAGTCAACATGCTGAAGTTATGAATTGATGACTGTGTTTTGTACCTGTCTGCACGGTAGTATTGTGTGATTTTTCATACAGATACAAAAAAAGCGGTTAGCATTTTTGCTAACCGCTAGATATTCAATGGTGCGCCAGGAAAGATTCGAACTCTCGGCCAACGGCTTAGAAGGCCGTTGCTCTATCCAACTGAGCTACTGGCGCTCGTTGAGGGGAGTGTTTATCTGAACGGAGATGTCAGGTCAAGTCCTATGTGTAATTTATTGCTTTTTTAAGCAAATAAACTCTCATTTGCTGTTCTTAGGAGCAATATGAAATCCTAAACGGAAAATGATTGCTAGTGGATGATAATTGCAGTGCAAAATTGCTTTGCAGAGTATCGAAAGTTGCTGCAAAATACTCGTTGTACAAATTGTACTTCTACAGATTGTAACTTTGAACTTAAGCGGATGCTGTAAAAGCATTGACCTGTAAGCAATCATATTCTAGGGCGACTGCATGAGCGAAACAGAACGAAATTTTTTTGCAACGTATGAAGACTTTGAAGCGCATTTATTGAAGCTTGGCCTGTTCCACATGGATCTGGCACACAGCAGAATAGATGCTGTTTTACAAGAAGCAGAGCTGAAGCGGCCTGATTATCCGGCGGTTCAAGTTGTAGGCACAAACGGAAAAGGGAGCACAAGCTCGTTTCTTTCTGCATTTGGGCAAGCAACCGGACTGACTGTTGGGCTGTACACATCTCCACACTTTGTTACTCCACGCGAGCGAATTCTTATTAACGGCGAAATGCTGGATGAAGAAGAATGGTGCGACGTGGCGAACGATGTTATGGAATGTGGAGGTAAAGAGCTTACTTATTTTGAGCTGCTTACCGTAATGGCTGTATTCATATTTTCTGATTACGAAGTTGATCTTGCTATTTTTGAAGCCGGACTTGGCGGAACACACGATGCGACCTCTGCAATTGAGCGCGATCTTGTTGTCTATACTCCAATCGGGCTTGACCATGTAGATGTACTAGGCACTTCCATTGAAGAGATTGCTCGCGATAAAGCAGGGGCTATGCGTAAGGATATGCCTGCTGTTACCCACGTGCAGACTAAAGAAGTTATGGCAGTGTTGAAAGGTGAAGCACAGAAGGTTGGAGCAAACTTTTTGACTGCTGAAGGAACTGTAACATTACCTGAAACAGGACGCTTTGGTCTCGTTGGGGCGCATCAAAAAGATAATGCGTTGCTTGCTCTTGCGGCATTTAGCAAGCTCGTCGGCATATACGGCTGGACTCCTGCTGATATTATGGATTGGGATGACGTTAAGGAACTTGGTGTTGCCGATGCATGGATAGCGGGGCGCTTTCAGCATGTTTCAGCAACAGATACTCTTCCTGAAATGTATCTGGATGGTGCACATAACGAACCGGCATTTGATGTTCTTACAGCCGCTTTGCAAGATACCGGAGTAAAACCGGCAGTAGTCATTTTCGGCTGTATGGCAAACAAGGATATCAAAACAATTGTGCCTAAAGTGCAAAAGCTCTCAGCGGGTACAATCCTTTTACCTCAGTTTATTGATATGCAAAGGGCAGAACCGGCAGCCCGTCTTGCAACGTATTTTGATGAGCGGGCTGTAGTCTGTGATTCTCTACAGGATGCTCTAAACCGCAGCAAAGAAATTGCAGGGGATAAACCAGTACTGCTGTGCGGTTCATTATATTTACTTGCTGAATTTTTTGCCCTGCACCCAGAATTTTTACAGCGCTAAGGAGCCGTGTGTGTCTATTCTTTTCCGCGCCTTACCATCTGTTGATAAAGTCCTTGATGTCCTTACCGCGTCGGGCGAGTTTTCCCATATTCCTCGCTCGATTGTTCGCGAGCATGTAAACGGCTTTCTTGATGTATGCCGTGAAGAGATTCGCGCAGACCTTATTACAGCACCGGAACAGCTTGCTTTGGATACAATTATGCCGCGTATGCAGGCATATATCCGTGCGTTGTCCCGTCCTCACTTCAGAAGAGTACTCAACGGCACGGGCGTTGTAGTGCATACAAATCTCGGGCGTTCTCTCTTAGCGGATACCGCTGTGGCAGCCGTTACCGAAGCCTGTGCGCATTACTCCAATCTGGAGTTTGATCTTGCTACTGGTGAACGTGGCAGCCGCTACAGCCATGTGGAAGAATTGCTTTGCAAAGTGTCCGGTGCAGAAGCCGGTCTTGTTGTAAACAATAACGCTGCGGCAGTGCTTATTGTTCTAGATACACTGTGCAAGGGCAAAGAAGTTCCTGTTTCTCGTGGGCAGCTTGTAGAGATTGGCGGCAGCTTCCGTATTCCGGAAGTTATGGAAAAAAGCGGCGCAACCTTACGTGAAGTGGGTGCTACTAACCGTACGCACGTTAAAGATTACGAGCAGGCGATTACCGATGAAACAGGTGCATTACTTCGAGTGCATACATCAAATTACCGTATTGTCGGCTTCCATAAGGAAGTGACATTGGAAGAGATGGTTGCTCTTGGTAGAAAACATGAACTGCCTGTGATTGAAGATCTCGGAAGCGGTAGTTTTACAGATTTTTCCTCCCTGCGTATTGGTGAAGAACCAACTGTACAGCAGGTTGTGGGAGCAGGTGCGGATGTTGTTACCTTCTCGGGTGACAAAGTCCTTGGCGGGCCTCAGGCTGGCATTATCGTCGGTAAAAAGAAATATATCGACATGATCAAACGTAATCCGATGAATCGTGCATTGCGTATTGATAAAATGACCCTTGCCGCTTTAGAGGCTACTTTACGGTTGTACCGCGAACCGGAACTTGCCCGCGCAGATATTCCGACTCTTTCTATGATGTTTGCAGAACAGCCAAAGCTGAAACAGCGTGCGCGTCGTCTTGCAAACCGTGTTAAAAAAGCCTGTGGTGAACAGGTAACTGTAAGCGTTGTGGATGGAAATTCCCGCGTTGGCGGTGGCTCTTTCCCCGAACGTGATTTACCGACTGCGCTTGTTGCAATTAAGCCGTCTGCTGTTTCAGAAACAGTTCTTAAAAAAGCTTTGCTCGACACAAGCCCACCACTTGTTGGCAGAATTGAACAGCAGGCTTTCTGTCTCGATCCGCGTACGTTAACAGATAAAGAATTTGCTTTGGTAATCGAAGCGTTGCAGCAAGCCCTACAAGCTGTTTCTCAATAAATGAAGCACTGCTAAGTGCATTGGAGATTTATATGAGCTCAACTAAATTATCCCATGAGCCAAAAAGCTGCTGGGAAGTTTACAATAGTGAAAGCGATATTGCCGCAATGGATTCCCTAGCAGCACGTTATGTCGAATTTCTTTCCACCTGTAAAACTGAGCGCGAGACCATTGCATATGCAGTGAAACGCCTTGAAGATGCAGGATTTTCAACAGATGTTTTTTCAGGAAAGTACTATTCAATTCTTCAGGATAAAACGTTGTTTGTAGCCCGTAGGGGCCATAAATCTTTGGCTGAAGGTGTTCACCTTGTGGGAGCTCATGTAGATACTCCGCGTGTCGATTTCAAGCAGCATCCACTGTACGAAACTTGTGGTGTAGCTCAGGCAAAAACTCATTATTATGGTGGTATTCGCAAGTATCAGTGGCTTTCCCGTCCTCTCGCACTGCACGGTGTTGTTGTGAAAGAAGATGGTGAGAGAGTTATTGTGAATATCGGTGAAGATGCTTCTGATCCAGTATTCACTATTGCTGATCTTCTTCCGCATCTTGCTCAGGATCAGTCTAAGAAGGTTCTTTCTGAAGCATTTGAGGCTGAGAAGATGAACATCATTCTTGCGCACCGTCCTGTTGAAGTAGAAGACGAAGAAAGCAAAGATGCGCCGAAAGAAAAAATTAAACAGCGCGTGCTTGATATTCTGCATGAAAAATACGGTATTAACGAAGAAGATTTGTATTCATCTGAATTGCAAGCTGTTCCGGCTGGCCCTGCACGCATGGTAGGTCTGGATGAATCGATCATCGGCGGCTATGGTCAGGATGACCGTATTTGCTGCTTCACAGCAATTGAAGCTTTACTTGAAACCGAACAGTCTGATTACACACAGGTTATTGTTCTGTGGGATAAAGAAGAAATTGGTTCAGAAGGCTCTACCGGTGCGAAGTCTCGCTTCTTTGAATACTGCATTGAAGATCTTATTGAAGCATGGGAGCCAAAGGTTCGTTTTCGTCAGGTAATGCTTGCAACTCGCGCGCTTTCTTCTGACGTACACGGTGCGTTAGATCCTGACTATCAGGAAGTGCACGAGAAGTTAAACTCTGCAACCTTGGGCTATGGTCCATGTTTTTGTAAGTTTACTGGGCACCGCGGTAAGTATGAAGCGAACGATGCACATCCGGAATATCTTGGATGGTTGCGTGGCGTAATGAATACTGCTGGTGTGCCTTGGCAGATGGCAGAGCTAGGTAAAGTTGACCATGGCGGCGGTGGCACCGTTGCTATGTATCTTGCCATGTACGGTATGAATATCGTCGATTTTGGACCGGGGCTGTTGGCAATGCACAGTCCTTTCGAACTGGCAAGTAAAGCTGATTTATATGCGACCATGAAAGCATTTTCTGCTTTCCTCGAAGCTAAATAATATGACTAAGCGATGGGACATGTTTCCATCGCTTTTTAATTTTTAGTGACTTTTTGAGCGGAGCATGCAGCCTTCGGCGGGCAGACTTTGCCTTGCATCCATAAGGGGGATCCCCCTTGACCCGTTTAGGATAAATGAAAATGCGGGTACTAGATATTTATTTAGGTGATGGCGGTATTACGTGCAAGGCTAGAGTGTTGCACGTGGTGCATAGTAAAAATGATAGGCGGCAAAGATCGTCGCTGTAAAATATTTGCAAACACGCGCAACACTGCAAGGAGTTAGAATATGATCGACTTTATGTTCCACATGCCGACCAAATTAATTTTCGGTAGCGGCAAATTGAAAGAACTTTCTAATCCGGCAAATGTTCCGGGTAAAAAAGCTTTCATTGTAATCAGTTCCGGTGGATCTATGATTCGCCATAGCTATCTGACATTTGTACAGAATATGCTGAAACATAACGATATTGAGAGCGTAGTTTTCAACAAGATTCAGGAAAATCCAATTCTTGACCATGTTACCGAAGGTGCAGCTTTAGCACGTCAGCATGAATGTGATTTTGTGATTGGTCTAGGCGGCGGTAGCTCCATTGACTCTGCAAAATCTATCGCACTCATGGCAAATAATGAAGGCAATTACTGGGATTACATGCAGGCTGGCACAGGCGGTAAAAAGACTCCGAAGAATCCTGCGTTGCCTATCGTAGCAATCCCAACCACAGCAGGAACTGGTACAGAAGCAGATCCTTGGACAGTTATCACCAACAGCGCAACCAACGAAAAAATTGGCTGGGGTAATGATTCAACATACCCAACTCTGTCCATCATCGATCCTTGGTTTACACTTACCGTTCCGCCAAAAGTGACAGCATTTACTGGAATGGATGCATTTTTCCATTCAGTAGAAACATATCTTTCAGCACAGCGTCAGCCTACAAGTGATTTACTCTCTCAGCAGGCTGTGCAGCTTCTTAATACCTTCCTCCCTGAAATCGTGGAAGAAGGACAGAATATTGAAGCAAGAACAATGGTTTCATGGGCATCTACCGCTGCCGGCGTATGTCAGTCTCTGTCATCTTGCATGTCTTTGCACTCCATGGAGCACGCTCTTTCTGCATATTATCCAGAAGTTCCACACGGTGCCGGTTTGCTCATGCTTTCCAGAGCGTACTTTAAACATCTCACTCCGCATATGCCGGAGCGCATGATTGATCTCGCATATTTCATGGATGTTGATGTTGACGCATTACCTGAAGAAAAACGTCCTTTTGCTTTTGTTGACGCACTTGATGCACTTATTAAAAAAATCGGCATGGGTACTCTTACCTTGGCTGATTACGGCGTGAAGAAAGAAGATTGTGCGAAAATGGCAAAGAATGCCATGGAAACCATGGGCGTACTATTTACGTGTACCCCTGTAGAAACTTCCGAAGCTGAAGTTATCGCAATTTTCCAAGATTCATTTTAGCGGACAGAGGGGGGGTGGCATGCGGTTGCATGTCTCGATGGAATTTGTTCTGTTTAAGATGACATAATTCGTTTTAAAAAAAGGGCTGTAGTACAATATGTACAGCAGCCCTTATTGCTTGTTTGGAGGAGAGGGAGGGGACTGAACTCCGTTATCCCCAGGGAGAAATTGTGTGCTTGCGAAGCCATGAATATGGAGGTCGGATACCGTATTTCAAGAGTGATCCTAAAAGATGTTCGGGGGCTCCGGTTCCTTTGAGTTCTCCAAGGTGCAGGACAATCATGGAATCTGCAAGATCGATAACAGGTTCAAGGTCGTGCACAGAAACTATCTGGGTGAATCCCTGTTCTTTATTGGCTTTCATGATGGAGCGCATTTCAAGCATGGCGGGATAATCCAAACCTGAGAAGGGCTCGTCCAAGAGTAAAATAGATGGGGTTGAGAGCAACGATACGGCAAGGCAGAGTTTTCTTTTTTGTCCGTAGGATAGAGCATGGACTGGAGAATCCCAATGGTCGAGCAGGGAGAATCTGTCAGCCATAACGCGGCAGGTTGCTTCAGCTTCAGCATCGTTTACGGGGAACGCCAACATCATGTCTTCTGCCACTGTTGCCCCGATAATTTGCAAATCAGCATCTTGTAAAACGAGCGCACTTTGTTTCCGCAGTTGCTGCTCGTTTCCTCTGGCGCTGATGGCACCTACACTGAGTTCGCCGGTAGACGGCGTTTGAAGACCTGCCAGCAGGGAAAAGAGCGTTGATTTGCCGCTTCCGTTTGTGCCGCACAGGCAGACAAGCTCTCCTTTGGGGATGGTAAAGGAAAGATTGTTGAGAGCTGGTGCAGGATTTCCGCGGTAGGTAAACGTAATATTTTCTGCTGTTATCATTCTGGCAGTAGTCCCTGTTTTCGTAAGAAGCGGAGTCCGATGACTGCGGCAGCAACCTTAACAAGGTCGGCCCATATGAATGGTGCGATACCTATGGTGGCAGCTTTAGCAAAAGAAATATCCAGAGCGAATTTTAATCTTAGGAAACCAACAAGATAGACGCATGCTAGTCCAAGGAGTCCCCAAACGAGAGGCATGATGTCGTTTTTGCTATGCTTTCCCAGTCCTGCAATGTAGGCTGTGCCCACAAAGCCTAGAAGGTAGCCGCCGGTAGGGCCGAACAGAACTGCAAACCCTGCTTTGCCACCAGCAAAGATTGGTAGCCCGATGACGCCTGCAAGAATATAAAGCAGCACAGCTGCTGCGCCGCTGACTGGACCAAGAATAAAACCCGCCAATACAATAAAAAATGTCTGTAAGGTTACTGGTACCGGTCCAATTGGAATTTGAATAAGTGCCCCTACAGCAATAAGTGCTGCAAGTAACGCAATCCAAACTTGTCTGTGTAATCCTGTAAGTGGCGATGGTTGCATATATATCCTACTATTCGTCGCATGAGTAAAAGCATGCGGTGAGTGTTGTGTGGTGTTCTATCGTATAAGACTCTGAAAGATATAGTAGCTGGGATATGAAAAGGTCACAAGTGTGACTAGGTTGGCTAAAATTGCATATATCCGCATTTTGGAGCAGTTGTCTTTTGTAGACGGATGAAACAAGGTGCGCTATTGAACGTTTTTCTGCAAAACTCAATGGTAGTTTCGATTAATGACTCAACTTTCTGAATATACACCTCGCCTTGAAGTTCCGCTCTGCGGAAGAACTTGGACGCTGGATAGAGCTGCTGATCTTGAAACACTGTGGGAATCCATGGTGGAAGATGATCTCGATGACGACGAACGCTTACCATACTGGGTAGAGCTATGGCCTTCCAGTTTGGTACTTGGCGAGCATTTATTTGCAAATAAAAATGAAATTGCAGGTAAATGTTGTCTGGATATCGGCTGCGGCCTTGGTTTGACTGCGATTGTTGCATCGTGGCTGGGTGCCAACGTGATCGCAATGGATTATGAATTTGAAGCACTGCGCTTTGCTAGAAAGAATGCAGCGCTGAATAATGTTCCGCAGCCAGTGTGGACGCTAATGGACTGGCGTTTTCCTGCAGTTCGTCCGCAGTCGGTGGAGGTAATGTGGGGCGGCGACATTATGTACGAAACTCGTTTTGTTGAGCCGGTACTTGAATTTTTGGATCATTGCCTTGTGCCGGGTGGCCGTGCATGGGTGGCAGAACCCAATAGAAACGTGTACAAAGAATTTAAAGAGCAGCTTGATAAAAGGGGATGGAAATCCCGTAAGTTGCTTACTGAAAAGACGTCGGCAATCTACGAGCAGCCATCGAAAGTAACTGTTAATCTTTGGGAACTGTCCCGCTAGAATTTTTGGAAATCTGGAGGATATATGGGACGTACAATCCGCTTCGGAGTATCCCTCGATTCCGAACTGTTAGAAAAGTTTGACGATCTATGTGAAGAGCGCTGTTATCAGACTCGTTCTGAAGCTATTCGCGATTTGATTCGTAATACTCTCGTGCAGCAGGAATGGGAACAGGACGATAAAGAATTAGCAGGAACACTTACGCTTGTGTACGATCACCATAAAAGTGATCTGGCACAGCGTCTTACAGAAATTCAGCATGATGCGCATGACATGATTATTACTTCAATGCATGTGCACCTTGATCATGACAATTGTCTGGAAGTTCTTGTTCTTAAGGGAAGTGGGGCTAAGATTCGTGCATTAGCTCAAAAGCTTACTTCCACTAAGGGAGTTAAGCACGGTAAATTAAACTTAACTACAACAGGACAAGACATTGCCTAAGCAGCTACAAGATATCCAGATGAGCTCATCTGAAGTGGCAATTCCTATCGATAGTGTAGGTGTGAAAAATTTACGGATTCCTCTTTGTGTGCGTGATCGTGAAAACGAGGCACAGCATACCGTAGCACAAGTGGAAGTTGGAGTTGATCTACCTGCAGCTTTCAAAGGCACACATATGAGCCGTTTCGTTGAAGCGTTAGAAAACTTCGGCGAAAAACTGGACTACAATAGTCTCAAAGACTTGCTTGCGCATATTCAGGAACGTCTCACTGCTCGCAATGCATTTATTTCTTTTACGTTCCCATATTTTATGACACTGGCTTCACCAGCAACCAAACGTAAGGGTCGTATGGATTATGAAGTGACTCTTACAGGCGCACTGGAAGAAAATGAAATGAGCTGTATGCTCGAAGTGTGTGTGCCGGTTATGACAGTGTGTCCATGCTCCAAAGCTATCTCAGACGAAGGTGCGCACAGTCAGCGTGCGGAAATTCGTCTTCAAGTTAGCATGAACGGGTTTGCGTGGATTGAAGAATTCATCGAAATCGCGAATAACTCTGGTTCGTCGCCGGTTTATTCACTGCTTAAGCGTGAAGATGAAAAATTTGTGACAGAAGATGCCTTCGCCAACCCAACTTTTGTGGAAGACGTTGTACGAGCTGTTGCAAAACAACTTAGCGAACATGAAAAAATTGATTGGTACAGAGTTGAAGTTGAAAGTTTTGAGTCTATCCACAACCACAGTGCCTATGCTGTGATTGAGAGTCGCTAGTACAGTTTTAGGTGAGGTGTCTCCGACGGCTCTCCGAGGGGGAAGGGCTCTGCCCTCCACCCGCAAGGGGCTTGCCCCTTGACCCCGATAATACGCGAGACTTGCTACGTGGTTATAATGTTGGAAGCCGCGATGTTCGCTAACTTTCCACAATGATATGAATAAGGGCTGTTCTACATAATGTAGGACAGCCCTTATTTATTGTATGAAAGGTAGTGGAGCAAAGCTGGTCAGAAATGAATCAGTAATAGCTGTCTCGCTATAAAGTCGCGGTCAAGGGGGCGTCCCCCTTGCGGGTGGAGGGCAGCGCCCTTCCCCCTCGGAGAGTCGCCGAAGGCAACCAAAAAAAGTTGTAGAACTTTTTTAGTTATTCGCCACCGCCGACAGCAAAGCCTTGGTCAGCCAGTCCTGTAGAGGCAGGCGTACCGGCAATTTTGCTTAGGAACACGTCGCCGAGCTTTTGGATGTGGTTCGAGATAGAATCGAAGTAGTTGTAATGCATTTGTTCTTCTTCGATGATGGTCTCAAATATCTTTTGGCTCCCGCTGTCACCGTTTTCTCTACAGACGATAAGGAACTGGTTGTATTGCTCGATGGTGTCGTCTTCCTGATTTGCATCAAACGGGAAGATGCGTTCCACGGCCTGCTTGCGTTCCACTGGGCAGCATAGCTCTGCTGTTGGCTCGCCGCCGAGTTCCTTTATGCGTTCTGCAAACATTTCTGCATGGCGCATTTCATCAAGCGCAATCAGCTTAACTTGCTTTGCCAGTTCTCCGTAATCCATGTCATCCAACCCGTAATGCTGGTTCATGTATTGGGTGATGGCGTGCAGTTCCATACTTCGCGCTTTATTCAATACTTCAATGACCTTTTGACGACGGGCATCTTTGTCAGACTTACTCATGCAGTATTCTCCTAAAGGTATCGACGGGTCAGCATGCTGACGCAATCCTTTTGTTGTTTGGAGAAGAGTTTAGCGCATGGTTTGTGTGTGCGACTATGATAGTCGAAGTCTGCAATCTCTGTTTTAGTACGTCCGCTGTGAACAGGCGTGCATTCTGCCTTCAAGACCTGCGATTGTTTTAGGAATCTGTTGTCCGAGAACTCGATGACCGTCGCGGGAGATATAAATATCGTCTTCGATACGAATGCCGCCGAATTCGCTGAACTGTCTTGCAGTTTCAAAATTGATGAAATCTTTACAGGTGCCTTCGGCTTCCCACTGATCCATAAGAGCAGGAATAAAATAACAACCGGGTTCGATAGTGACTACGAATCCACGTTGGAGCTTACGCGCAAGGCGTAGACCACGCAGACCAAATTGTTCGGAACGGGTGATGGTTTCGTCGTAGCCGACAAAATCTTCCCCGAGTCCTTCCATGTCGTGCACATCCAGACCAAGCATGTGCCCAAGTCCATGTGGGAAGAAGAGTGCATGAGCACCAGATGCTACAATGTCTTCAACGTTTCCCTTGAGAATACCCAGGTCTCGCAGGCCGGATGCGATAGTTGTGGCAGCGATGAGGTGACAATCGATGAATGGTACATCCGGTGCACATTTGGAAATAGCTGCTTCCTGCGCGGCAAGCACTATGGAATATACTGCGCGCTGCTGTTCTGTAAATGTTCCGGCTACAGGGAAAGTTCTTGTGATGTCTGATGCATAATGATTTGGAGATTCAGCACCGGAATCGATAAGCAACAGATCTCCAGAGTGGAGCATGTGGCTGTATTCATGGTTATGAAGGATTTGACCGCGACCGGTACATATTGGAGTGAATGACGCTGAAGAGCCTGCAAGTGCAAGTGTGGAGTGAAGGAGTGAAACAATCTGGCGTTCAGAAGCTCCCGGACGTGTAGCAGAAAGTGCATTTGCGTACATTGCGTAGGAAGTTTCCAGTGCCTGTTCTATTTCCATTACTTCTTCAATGGATTTGATGGAACGAAGCGCGACAACTTCTTCAATAAGTGGTGTGGATATGAATGAATTAACTTCCATCACACCACAGTCAAACAGTTGGACAAGTCTCATGCGCGTATCAGATCGATATACAGGTAGAATATGTATTGTTCGCTGCTTTTTCTTCGCGTCAGTAATCATATGGCTGAGTGTGTTTTCTGCACCGAACTTTTCAGCTCCGCAACGGGCTGCAAGTTCTTCTGGAGTTGCTTGAGCACCGGACCATATGATGTCGTCCATGGAGAAGCCCTGATCAAAATACCATGACTCTCCGGCATCAAGGTCAATGATGCCGGTTACTCCTTCGTGATCATGTCCAAAAAAATAGAGAAAAGAAGAATCCTGACGGAAAGGATATGCGTTGTCTGTGTAGTTCATCGGAGAAGCGGAATGTCCCGGGAACAGTATCAGGCCATTTTCACCACGCTCTGTAAGACGAGCGCAAAGGGTTTTTCGTCGCTCAACATAAGTAGCAGCAGAAAACATGAAGCCTCCATTTTGTCTTGTGCACGCTATAGGCACAAAATCTACAGGAATGGAAAAAGTGTTGTGGTGGCAAGGTTATATACGCTTAAATGGTATTTGGAAATCAAAAAAGGCTCCATGACGCGCTGACGTCATGAAGCCTTTTCTGTTCCAGTGTCGAATGATGGATGGTGGTGGAAGAGGAGGTGGGTCCTCCGTGCGACACTGAAACCTAGTGAGAGGAGCACTATGTGTGGATCAACGTATCTCGGTTGCCGACGATTTACGTTTCTGGATAGACAAATTGGAGGAGGTCCAAATGAGCCTAGTTACTGTTCACTTTACTATATCCAAATGCCGTGCCAAAACGAAAAAAAACTACAACATTCTGAATTAGCAGGGTTTAAAATGTTTGGTAATAAAATAGTTAAAAAATAAAAGCGTTGCATAGTGCAACGCTTTGAATTCAGTAAATTGAAAACCACTGTCATCTAGGGGAATGCGGGTTTTTGTTGCACAATGCAACGTGTTGCAATGTGCAACAGGTAGAATCAGAAAGTAATTGATTGATTTTACAAAGAATACTTTTTTAATTTGCGCCAAAGCGTAGCGCGGTCAATTCCAAGAATTTTAGCCGCTGTTGCCTTGTTGCCTTCGACGCTGTTCAGCACCTGTGTAATGTGCTCTTGCTCAACGTCTGCAAGGGTTCTGTGCGCATTGCCGGTGTGAGCTTTTCGACGTTTTTTACTGCCTGTAGAAAATTCTTGAGGAAGGTGATTTAGATGAATAGTTCCACTGTCACAAAGCACAACTGCGCGCTCAATGATGTTTTCCAGTTCGCGCACATTTCCCGGATAGGAATGACGCATTAGTGCGAGCATGGCCTCTTCTGAAAGTCCTGTGACTTCTTTACCGAACGTAGTGCAGTATTTTTCCATAAAGAAGTTGCAGAACAGCGGAATATCGTCAGGGCGTTCGCGCAGAGCGGGTAGACGCAGAGTAAAGACATTCAGGCGGTAGAAGAGATCTTGTCTGAATTGATCTTTTTCAACCAGTTTTTCGAGATTGCGGTGTGTTGCAGCAATTACACGAACATTAATAGATATGTCTGATGTTCCACCGACTCGAGTGATCGTGCGCTCTTGAAGAACGCGCAATAGTTGAACCTGCATATTAACAGGCATCTCGCCAATTTCATCAAGAAGAAGCGTGCCGTAGTTTGCAGCTTCGAAGATGCCCTCTTTGGTAGATTGAGCGCCAGTGAATGCACCTTTTTCGTGCCCGAAGAGTTCGTTAGCAAGCAGTTCTGGGCTAAATACACCGGCGTTAATGGCATAAAAGCGTTTTTGACCGCGCGAGCTAAGCTTGTGAATCATTTTTGCGACCATCTCTTTACCTGTACCAGTTTCTCCTTGAATAAGGACAGTACAGTCGAGTGGGGCGATGCGGACAATTTCTTTTTTAAGCTCCTCCATGGGGGCGCTTTTGCCGATAAGTGTCGGTATTGTTTGCTGTTTTTTCAGAATCTGACGAAGTTCGTTTACTTCTGATTGCAAGAGGGTTTTTTCCATTGCCTTCTCGATGATAACAAGAAGATCAGCTGGATTTTCTGGTAGAGATAAAAAGTGGAACGCGCCCATTTGCATTGCACGTACTGCTGCGTCAACACGTGCGGATCGGGAAACTAGAATGACTTCTGTTTCGGGTGTGTTTGCTTTGATGGATTTAAGCAGGCTTTGTTTTTGAGCGTGGTGGTCTTCCAGACCGGCAATGACTACCGCAAAGTGGTCTTTTGCAAGAGTTGCACGTGTTTCATGGTGGTTATGAACATGAATTACGTCATAGCCCGCCACTTTCAGAATTTCTGGAAGAGTTGCAAGGGAGCCGTTGTCTTTATCTACTACTAAAATATTGCGTCGCATATGCAATGAAAAATAGTGGAGAGTGACCAAGAGGTCAATGGCTATGTACTGCGAGGAAAGAAGTTGCGTATGTTATGCTGTAAAGATAATATGGCACTATGGTTAAAGAGATACTTTTATATTTACAGGGGCTCCCCGTAGCTACATTGATAACAGCATTTTTTGCGGTGCTGACAATATTATGGGCAAAAAATAAAATTGATTCTACTGAATCGCAGCGTCAGGAACGGATATCTTATTTAGATAAGTTCTTAGCGAAAAATACAGACTCACCAGAAGACCGCCCTAACAGGCGGGCACGTAAGAAAGCGATGGAGTCGATCGAAAATCGCTTTACAATTATTCGACGTATTTCACTTTTTTCATTGATTATTGTATGGATGATTGTCTTGATATTTCCCTATATTGGAAATATTCCGGCAACATACATATCTGTATTTGCAGCGTCCATCGGTGTTGTAGTAGGTATTATGGCTCGCCCGCTTATTGAAAATACCATTGCGGGGATGGTTATTTCCTTTTCACAGCCTTTCCGGGTGAATGATACTGTCATTGTGGACGGGCATTACGGCACGATTGAAGATATTACAACGATCCACACCGTCTTGAAGCTTTGGAACTGGAAACGGGTAATTTTTCCTAACAGTATGATGCTTACCCAGAAGGTAATTAACTATACAAAAACGGATTTGTTCCAATGGGTGAACATTGAATTTGTTGTTTCGTATGACTGCGATTTGGATAGGGTGGAGCGGCTTGTTAAGCGTGAAGTGGTGAATTGTAATCATTTTGCAGACTATGAAGATCCGCGTTTTTGGGTAATAGGTATGGAAGAGCGAAGTTTCAAATGTTGGGTTGTTGCATGGGCTGACAATCCACCTGCCGCATGGGAGCTTGGTCACGAAATACGGTCAAAAATTATTAAGGTGTTCCATAAGAACAATATTATTGCTTCTAAGATTGAGTTTGATTTCTCGCCTGAAGCGATAGAACAACCTAAAATGTAATAAATTTTTCTGATGTCGACTTTTCAGGACACACAACGAATAAAAAAAAGAGCTGCCAATATGGCAGCTCTTTTTTTTAGAAAGTCGTAACTTTTATTTTATTCTGATTCGATGAAGACTGCATCAGCAGGCTCATGAATAGGGCCTGAATCGGCATGCTTTTGCCATCTGGAACGCTGTAGGATGCTGAAAGCTGTTTAGAACCAGAAATAAAGCTCTGTAAGTCTGCCTGATAATCGACAGCAGGAATTTTTTTCAGTTCTTTTTCAATGGCAGGGAGTGTTTCTTCCTTAACATCGTTCGCAGCTAAAAATTTAGCAACACCGCCGTCACTTTTGAATGTAACTTTTATTGATTTTAAAGCGATGCCACGTGCAATCGAAGCCTGATCTATTTCTTTATTTTCCTGCATCATTTTGTAGAATTCGGGGCTGAATTCGAGTGCAAGGTTTGAAGTCATGCTTCCGAGCTCCGGCACTTCAATGGTTGCAGCGCTGTCTGCATTTGTTCCTTCGAGTGTGGAGCTGCCGAAAATATTGAATTCGAGATACTCAGTTCCATACTTTACGGCTAAGGGTGCGGCGAGCGGGAGCTTCATATTGTTACAGGTAAAGCTTGTTTTACCCTGATTTATATCCATTGAAAGGAGGGCGGTAAGAGAAGGTGATTTAGAAAGGGTAATGTCTTTAATGGTGACAGTCTCTTTCGGGTTAGTGCTACCTTTTGCCTGTATTGTAATGTCACTGTAATTGATGGATAAAATCCCAGCGTCGATTTTGCCGCAAGTCACTTGAAGATCTTGTTTGTTTAAATCTTCAAGGATTTCTACTGCAAGTTCTTTATTCTTTTTGATGAGTATAAAAGAGCCTATGAGAGCTAGTGCGACAATGCCGGCAAGAGCTAGGAAAAGTATTTTACGTTTGGAAGTCATAATATTCCGCCTGATAAAGTCGAATTGTTAAAGTAGTATTTGTGAGTGGGTACTTGTTTGCTGATAGTGCGAAAGTATACATCTGTCTATGTCTAAGGAACAGGTATCGTGAAAGGCTGTCTGTTTTGTGCATTTCAGTACAAGTGCAACCTACGCATACTTTGGGAGAAGTTGTTATGAGTGTGGTGCAAAGTTTTGTTAGCATTCGTTAATTGTCTTAAATTAAAGGGCTATTATTCTCTTTTATTAAAATAAGCTGTTTTGAACATGTAAACTTAAGTATGCATATTTAAGAGTCGTCAGATACGCGTTTTGCCAACATTTAGTTTATTTATTTGAAATATAAGTAGAATTTATTTGTGAAAAAAGTGGCATCCTCTTTGCTAGTTCTCTATCAAACCTGCGGGTTTTAATCGTGGGGTGTTAAAAAGATAGTAGTGCCGACTTGCAAAGGAGGAAATGCATAATGGCTGATCAAAAAAATATTGTGGTTGACGAGGGGAGCTCTAAGATCTCCGATCTGTGGCTCAAAGAAGATTACTGGGCGATTTGGCTTGGTGCTCTTATTTTGATTATTGGTAGCATAATTTTCTTTAACAATGCTCCAAAAGATCTTGATGCGAAGATTGCTACTGCAAATACCATAATGCAGGAGCAGGCTGAGTATGCACCATTTAAAACGGTTGCTTACTACGACGCTCAGGATAGCAAAGGAAAGTTAAAAGCGTCTAACTCTCCTATTGGTAAAACGATCAAATCCTGGACAGCTAAGCCTAAGAAATGGAAAACCAACCCAATTGATGCTTTTTACATGGATCAGGCCACTGCTGATTCTCTGAACGCAAAGTACAAACCTGCATACGAAGCTGCCGCAGCGAAAACCAAGGCTGCTAAAGTTGAAGCGCAAACTGCACAGGCTGTAGCTGCACAGGGTGCTTTTACAAACGCAGCGTTTAACGACGAAGCAATTGCTAAGATTGAAACTTGGCGTAAAGCTCGTCAGGCTTCCAGTAACGCAAAAAAGAAAATCGGCCATAAGCCATTTAACTTGTTCCCATCCTTGATCATGCTCAGCATTGTCATGGTAGGCTTCTTCGCTGTTGGTATCAAAGTTATGGGCAAAGATACTGCCGGATTCTTTAAAGGATTTTTTGCTGTATTCGTAGTCGGTGTTATTGCATACCTCATGGGAGCTCAGGCAACTATGAAGCATTACGGTATCGGCTCCGCAGCATGGGCTATTGCAATTGGTATGCTTATCGCGAACACTGTGGGTACTCCTCGATGGGTTAAACCTGCTCTTGAGGTTGAATACTACATCAAAACAGGTCTCGTACTCCTTGGTGCAGAAGTCCTCTTTAGTAAAATTATTGCGATCGGTGTGCCGGGTATCTTTGTAGCATGGGTTGTTACCCCTGTTGTTCTGATCACTACTTATGCTTTTGGTCAGAAAATCATCAAAATGCCTTCTAAGACCCTGAACATGGTAATTTCTGCGGATATGTCTGTGTGCGGTACTTCTGCTGCTATCGCTACTGCTGCTGCATGCCGCGCAAAAAAAGAAGAGCTTACACTTTCAATCGGTCTTTCCCTTGTGTTTACTTCCATTATGATGATTGTGATGCCTGCTGTTATTAAAGCAACAGAAATGCCACACGTCCTTGGTGGTGCATGGATGGGTGGTACCATTGATGCAACCGGTGCTGTAGCTGCTGCAGGTGCATTCCTTTCTGAAAAAGCAATGTACGTTGCTGCTACCATTAAAATGATTCAGAACGTGCTTATCGGTGTTACAGCCTTTGGCGTAGCTGTTTACTGGTGCACCAAGGTTGAAGCTGAAGCTGGCAAAAAGGTTAGCTGGATGGAAATCTGGCACCGCTTCCCTAAATTTGTTATCGGCTTCCTTCTCGCCTCCATTGTTTTTTCAAGCATCTACACCTCCCTTGGCTCAGATGCAGGCTTTGCAATGGTTGACCATGGTGTAATCAAAGGATTCTCCAGTATCTTCCGTGGCTGGTTCTTCTGCTTTAGTTTCGCATCTATTGGTCTTGCTACAAACTTCCGCGAACTTGCAGGCTACTTTAAAGGTGGCAAACCACTTATCCTGTATGTTTGTGGTCAGTCTCTTAACCTTGTTCTCACTCTTACAATGGCATACCTCATGTTCTATGTGGTATTCCCAGAGATCACTGCAAAGATCTAAATGTATATATGGCGGAAGAGACAATATGTCTCTTCCGCTTGTAAGCAAAAAAATTACTCTCTCCGGTACAATCACTTCGCATAAGGAATGGGAAAATGACGATAAAGAAGACTAGTTCGACTTACAGATGGGCCAAACTTATAGTTGGTGTCGGAATTTTGTGGGGCTTTGTTTTCATTATTTGCCCTGCGATTACCGCAAGCTCTTCAGCTTTTTCTACCATGGCAAAATTCATTGATGCAAGTGAAGTTGAAAGCGGCGAGTTTTACTACACAGATGTTGAATATTGCAGCCAAGCTGACTTGGGCTCTCGATCGACATTCGAGCATATGCCCCGCTCGATGACTGTGGTTGTAAAGTAGAGTTTTTTTACTTGGCTTATTTTTTGTCTGAGACCCCGTAGTGCGCACTCTACGGGGTCTTTATGTGTTTTTAGCAGGTTAGCGGGATGGGGAGAATTTGGCGTTATATTGAGTTGTAGCCCTATACATTCTGAGCTACGGTGCTCATTCGCACATGTCTGTATACATAATTAAGCAGGGTAAAAAGACGCTGTGCTGTTCAATTCTCAGCGTCATAATCTGGAGACACACGTTTGTATGCTTTTTCGTAAACCGTATTCTTTGCAAAAGCAGTTCTTAAGTGGACTTGCTGTGGCATCGCTTGTTCTCGGGGTAATATTTGCCATCGGTTTCTATATCCATATGCGAACAGTATTGGAGGATGAAGTTGAGGCAAAAGCGACCCTGACATTTACACAGGTAGATGCTGTGCAGAACTACGTGCGAAAAGTGCTGCGCCCTAAGATGTATGAAATGATCCCCGGTACGTTCATTATTGAGGCTATGAGCTCGTCGTATATTTCTCGTAGCGTCATGGAGCGTTTTAAGGGCGAAGAGGGCTATTTATACCGCCGTGTGGCTATTAATTCCCGTAATCCTGAGTTTGAAGCAAATACGCTGGAGCGTAGCTTTGTAGAATACTTCCGTGAGCATCCCAAAGATATGCTGTGGAAGGGCTACAAAGACATAGCAGGGCAGCGGTACTACGTGATGGCACGTCCGGTTATCTATGTTGAAAGCTGCATGCGTTGTCATGGCGACATTAATGATGCACCAGTGGAAGTTGTTCAGCAGTACGGTGAACGCGGCTTCAATAAGGATGTTGACTCCATCGGTGGTGTGGACTTGGTAGGCATTAATGTCATGGCAAGCCTTGGCCAGTTGCAGAAGACAATTATCGGCTACTTTGCTTTCTTTGTGGTGGGCGCGATCGTGTTTTTCTCCACTACAAATGTGCTTTTTAAAGTGTTGGTAGTGGATAATATTAAACGAATTTCCTCGGTGTTCCGTAAGAATCTTGAAGAGACTGGTGGCACTGACTTGCTTGATAACATTGCAGAGCAGGATGAGATTGAAGAGCTTGAATCTGGGCTCCTTGAATTAAACAACCACTTATTCTCTGCTCGTGCGCAGTTGAAAGAGTATGCAGAAAACCTGCGAACAATGGTTGATGAGCGTACGCAGGAGTTGACGCATGAAGCATTGGAGCGTCGTGCAGACGTTGCCCTGTTTATTACCATGTTGTCTCTTATGCAGAAAAGTCGTTCACGCGGTGAGTTGTTGAACCTTTCCATGCCGGAAATCGGCAACCGATTCCATGCCACAACCGTGACCTATATTTGTACCTTTGCTTCAAATAACAGCTACTCATGGCCAAGTGGCGCAGAAGCGCAAAAGCTTCCAGAAGACTGGCTGTATGTTATCACTGAAAGCGGCATTAAGTTTGAAGATAACCGTATCATTATTTCTGTAGAGTCCAGTGCGGGCAACGCAGAAGGTGTGTTGATTCTGTATTGGGATGATCCTCGTTACGTTTCATTGCAAGATCATGGTTTGATGCGTGCTCTCGGTAGACAACTTGGTGCAGCAGGGGAGAACCTCGTGGCGTTGGATAATATGATGCGCCAGATGCAGACTCTGCAAACCATTGTTGAAGGAATTACAGACCCCCTCGTATTGATGGATGCATCCTGTAAAGTTCTTACGGCGAATAAAGCTGCATGTAATCTTTCGGCAGAATTTAGCGGTGGTCGTGATGTCAGCGGTAATATTCTTTCTATGTTGTCCGATTACAACGCTGCGGATGGCTGTTCAATGCAGCTTGCGCTTTCCCGCAAGGTTCCGTTTGTAGATGAAGTAGTGGTGGACGACAGCCGTACGTTTGCAATGGGAATTTATCCCGTTATTCAGGGGAACAACCTCCCTGACCGTGTTGTAGTGCATGTGCGTGAAACCACACGTGAAAAACGTATGCTTGCCCAGATGCAGCAGCATGAAAAGCTGGCGACTATCGGTAAGCTGGCGGCAGGGCTTGCGCATGAGATTAACAACCCGCTGGGAGTTATTCTCTGTTATGCCGAGCTCTTGAAAGATGATGCTGAAGATGCGCAGCAGAATCAGGATATTGATATTATCTTGCGCCATACTCGACATGCACAGCGTATCTTGCGTGATTTACTTGATTTTGCCCGTCCGAAAGTGAGCCATAAGGGGACTTCGGATACTGCGCATGTTGTGCAGAATATTACAGAGGTTTTCTCTGTTCAGGCATCAGCAAAGAAAGTAGAACTCACTGCATCCGTTTCAACAGAGACAGCCTTCGCCGCAATTGGAGAGCAAGAGTTGGAACAGGTTCTTTCCAATCTTGTGCTGAATGCACTTGATGCTGTGGAAGAGAACAAGGGGCATATTCATTTGAGTGTTGTTCAGCATGAGGATGCCGTGGTGGTGAGTGTTGAAGATAACGGTGAAGGTATTTCACCGGAAAATATGCATAGAATTTTTGATCCATTCTTTACAACAAAAGGGCCCGGTTCCGGTACAGGATTAGGACTTGCCATTGTGTATGGCATGGTTACTGACCTTGGCGGTAAGGTTGAAGCTACTTCAAGCATAAATCTTGGCGGGGCACAATTTGTTGTACAGCTTCCGGTTGCTACTTCATGCAACCTTGGGGAATAGTCGTGGAACAAGCTAGTATAAAACAGACCATTTTGCTCGTCGATGACGAGCAGGATTTCGCACGTGGGTTACAGCGTCTTATTGTACGCAAATTTCCTGATCTCGAGGTACTGCTTGCCCATACGGGTGAAGCTGCTCTTGAGACTTTGAAATCAAAACACGTAGATATTATGCTTACAGATATGCTTATGCCTGGAATGACCGGTATGGAGCTGCTTCCGCTTGCACTGGAGCAGCGCCCAGATCTTTCAATGGTGATGCTCACTGCGCATGGAACTATTGAAACTGCTGTTCAGGCTGTGAAGCATGGTGCGTATGATTTTTTGACCAAACCCGTTGAGCCTGCTGAATTATTCAGGGTTGTGGCAAAAAGTCAGGAACGTGCAACACTTATGAATGAGAACAGGCAGCTGAAAGAACAGGTTCGCTCTTTCAGTGCCTCTGGTGAACTTATTGGTGAATCGAAGGCTATGCAGCAACTTAAGCTTTCTATTCAGGCTGTAGCGCATTCAGACTATACAGTTCTTGTTCGTGGTGAATCCGGCACCGGTAAAGAAATGGTTGCACGGATGATCCATCAGCTGAGTACTCGTATTAAGAATAATTTTTTAAGTGTGAACTGTCCGGCTATTCCGGAACAGTTGCTTGAAAGTGAGCTTTTCGGCCATGTGAAGGGCGCCTTTACAGGGGCAGACAAGGATCATAAGGGACTTTTTGCCATAACTGATGGTGGAACTTTGCATTTGGATGAGATTGGCGACATATCCTTTCAGGTGCAAACAAAGCTGCTTCGTGTTTTGCAGGAAGGCGAAGTGCGTCCTGTGGGGGCAAACTACAACGAGCAGGTTAATGTTCGTGTGGTTGCTTCAACGAATCAGGAGCTGGAAAAACGAATTCAGGATAAGGCATTCCGAGAAGATTTGTATTACCGCTTGAACGTTCTTACCGTCACCATTCCGCCTTTACGTGATCGTGTGACGGATATTCCGTTGCTGACATATCATTTTTTGCGTCAATCCTGTAAGGAAATGGGATTGCCGGAAAAAAGTATTGCGCCGGAAGTTCTTACATATCTTTCTACCAAACAGTGGCAGGGGAACGTGCGTGAGTTGCAGAACTATGTGCGCCGCCTGACCGTTTTCTGTTCCGGTGATACCGTAGATATGAGCGTGGTGCATCTTGTCGATAACGGAACGCTGACCGCTGTTGTTACGACAGAAAACGGTGCAGCAGGCATTACACAGTATAAGGATGCTAAGAACAAGGTTATCGACGATTTTACGCAAGCGTACGTGTCAGACCTGCTCAAAAGTTCCAGGGGTAATATTTCAGAAGCTGCAAGAGTTTCAGGATTGTCCCGTGTGGCGCTTCAGAAAATATTAGCGCGTCTTAATATGGATGCAGCAAGTTTTCGGTAAAAGTTGCTTGCAACACGGGCAACCTTGTTGCAAAAGGAGCGGAGATTTTACGGTAGCACCGCTGCCGTTAATCATATGGTTTGCAGGCTTCCATCGTTGTGATGGGAGCCTCTTTTTTTATGCTGTGGTTAGTGATGTTTAAGACTGCTGTATGCTGTTTAAGTCCGCCAACAAGATGGATCGGCGTGTGTGATGAGAACTGATGAGATTAAAAAGAAAATCCTCGATAGCTAACTAGCTACCGAGGATTTTTGAAATCATACAAAAAAAATTTTATTTTGGCGCGTTATATTTTTCCGGTGCAGGGTCTTTGGTCACACCGTAGGTTGCAATACCTTCGTGACCTTCCGGAAGGTGTTCTGTCACTGGCATACCGTCTTCGTTAACGAAGAGCATGCAGTGGCAGTATTTGTATTTTTTCATGTCTTCACATGGGCAAAGCCATGTACGGGATTTAATTTCTTCTGTTTTGTCCGGATAAAAACGGCATGGACAGAGAGGTTTCCCCAGTGTTTCAATGTTGTTTGCAAGGCCAGTTACTACCGCATCGGTAACTTCAGCCATGGAGTGGGTGGTAAGCCCTGTTTTTGTGCAATATTTAGCAACATAGTTGCGCACACGTTTGATATGTTCTTCTGTTGGTTCGCTCATTATGGTGTCCTGAAAAAGTATTTGGGGGGATGTAATCCCGATGAATTTGGTAAGTATTTTGCGGTGCGCTGTCAAGGGGAGAGCGATGAAGGAACCCATTTAAATTCCAAGAATATTTCAAGCTGTACTGTAATGAATTGAATCTTATTTTTAAGCTAAGGTGTGGGGCTTATTACAAGTAAAATGTCTTCTTAAAGAGTAGGTTTTGTGTAGCATAAAGCATGAAAAAAAAGTGCTGATACAGTCGCAGGTGGTGTTTTTTTAATCTTGAGTAGCACTGGTGCATTCCAATGTGTTACTATTGAGTTGAGGTGTGAAGAGCAGTGTTTCACATAAAATAAATGTAACGCGACTACAGAAAATATAAAAAATTTGATATTGAAATCCAGCACCTAGACATTTGATCAGGAATAGCGTTAAGTACATTATTGGATAGTCTCCACTGCGTTATAGCTGTGTCCACCATCCCTGTATGGTGCACATATAATATTGGATTATTCCAATAATAGCAGTCTTCGGGGGATAAGCATCTCCGTACGCCTATGGTAATACGTACCGATAGGCTGTTACGTGAGCACGACTCTAATTTTTTTCGAAGTAGGATTGGAACAGGAGAGAGTATGAAAACATTTTTCTTTTTTGGCGATTCCTTAACTCTCGGTGTGAACGATCCGTCATTACGTGGGTGGATTGGACAATTAAGCTTGGTATCCGGCGTGCCGGTGCCTCCTGCTACTTTTTACAACATGGGTGCACGTAAGCATTCCAGTCTGGCTATTGTCAAGAGATGGAAGGCTGAAGTGGAAGCCAGGCTTATTCCAGAAAGTAAGCCTCGTATTTTATTCTCGTTTGGTGTTGTTGATATGGCTACACCTGGCGGTAAGCAGAATCTTTCCATTGAAGAGTCTGTTGAAAATGCACGAACCATTCTTGTTGATGCAGTGGAAACCTACGGCAAAAAGAATGTAATTATGGTGAGTCCGTTTCCCGTTGTGAATCTGGAGCATTGCGCTCGTATTGGTGAGTTGTCTGCTGCTTATTTTGATATGTGCGCAGATTATGACATTTCGTATGTAGATATATTTACGAAGCTGTCACAGCATGAACCGTACTTGAATAATTTGTCTGATGGTATTCACCCAAGTGAAGAAGGGAATGCTATTATCGCTAGTACTCTTCATAGCCACGAACATATCGTGATGTGGATGAATCTTTAGCTATGTCATAGGATGTTCGACGGGTGTTTCGTATTGTCGTTAGGCAAGCCCGTACGTAATGTATTAAAAGGCTGTGCAATAGTTGCACAGCTTTTTTTTTGTCTTTTAAAATGATTTCTTATTGTTTCTTGATGTTTTTTAGCTTGTTTTTATTGAATAAAATTGCTTCTTAAAAATTTTTCATGAAAAAGGTGAATTCTTTGAATTTTACTTTGATGAAGCTCAAGCATAGATATTCATCAACGGAGGGAAACGACATGAAATACATTATGACTGCTTGGAAGAAATTAGAAAATGCTCTGGTAGACGCAACATTCGCTGAAGTTGGTTGCGGAACCTATTGTACTTGCTGCAACAAACGCTGCAGAAAGTAGAAAAAGCGCCTGAAGGCGCTTTTCTGCGTTTATGGGGTCGGGCTTTTGTCATGTAAGTTTTACATTCATAGCGCCCTAACTCGAATATTCGTTGTCCTTGTTCGAAGTTTCCTGCAGATCAATCTGCGGGATTTTTTTTGTTCTATGAGGTGCTACATTGACCAGTGTAGGTATTACTTTTGTTAAAAAAAGTATGGCTATTTCCAAAAAAGTTTTTTTGATGACTGCAAACCCTTTGATAACAAAGGATTTTAAATATCATAAAAAAAAATTATGGAATGGATGAATTCTTTGAATTTTACTTTCAGTTTGGTGAGGCATAATTGTAGTTCAACGGAGGGAAAGAAAATGAAATACATTAAGAGTGCCTGGAGACGATTAGAGAATGCTTTGGTAGACGCGACTTTTGCAGAAGTTGGATGTTGTACCATTTGTACTGGCTGTAACCGTTGCAGAAAGTAGAAAAGCGCCACGAGGCGCTTTTCTTATTTTGTCTGAACAGCAAGTCTGGGGAACGTGAAAAGTTTCACTATTGATGTTTTTTCTGCCCCTACTCTTCTTGCAAACATACATTGCATATTCGTCACCTGTAGAACAGTTTCTACAGGTTTTTTTGTGTCAAAGTGTAGAACTACTAAAGTAGAAAATCAAAAGGACAGAGAGAAAAGGTGTATGCAAGAGGTGTTTTGAAAAAAGTTTCAAGGTGATCATTAAGGGGCAGTCGTCTCTAATCCCTTGATACCAAGAGTAAAAAGGGTTTCATAAATTTTTTTCATGAAAAAGCTAAAAAGTTTGAATTTTACTTCGAAGACGGTCAGGCATAGTTACTTTCTCAACGGAGGGAAACGACATGAAATACATTATGAGTGCTTGGAAAAAATTAGAGAACGCTTTGGTAGACGCAACATTCGCTGAAGTTGGTTGTGGAACCATTTGTACTGGCTGCAGACGCTGCGGAAAGTAAAAAGTGCCGAAAGGCACTTTTTTTTTGCCTAATGAAAACTGTTCACGGGTTGCGCTTGACTTTGGTTGCGCTTGACGGGCACAAATTGGTGTCAAAGATAGCACTCGAAAATTAGGTAGGAGAGATGATGACACTTTCATCAGAGAAGACAATGCAGGAAGTTGTAGCACCAATGGGGGCTGTTACGCTTGCTGCTCATAAGACAAAGATTACACTGGAAACCACATTTCCAGATAGCCCGGCGTGGCAGCCGCATCCTGTGGATCCAGAAAAAGCGGAACGCATGGCATATGATGGTTGTATCGGGGGATACGGCTGTTGTTACGCAGCGTTTTATAGCATCATCGGACAGATGGCAGAAAAGCACGGGGCACCATACAAAGATTTTCCGTTTCATGTCATGAAAGCAGGGCGCTCCGGCATTGGTGGATGGAAATCTACCTGCGGTGCACTCATTGGTGCAGCGTTCGCCTATGGACTCTTTTACGAGAAGAATGAGCATAATGAACTTGTACGCGAACTCTTCCATTGGCACGACACAACCGCACTGCCAGTCTACCGTCCGAAAACAAACTGCAAGCTTGATGTGGACATACCAAGTAGCATCAGTGGGTCAGTGTTATGTACCGCATCCAAAGCCCGCTGGGCATATGCATCAGGGTTTCCAATTAAATCCAAAGAATGCTCAGAACGCTGTGCACGGCTAACAGCAGATGTCGCACGTAAGGCTATAGAAATTTTACACGCTAAAATGGAAGGCACCTTTGTCGCTACTGCGGACAAGAATGCCGGCATGAAGTGTGATGAGTGCGACTCTTCTCTTAAAGAGGACGCCGCATCTGTGATTATCGTAAAGCAGCCAGAGTTCCGGTCTGTTAAAGCGAGTTAATAGCCTTAAGTTTCAGATGGTTGGTTCTGGTGTTTGCCTCTGGCAGGTCTGCGACGCTTTTTTGTCTCCGACGGCTGGGCTGAAACTTGTTACACTGTCGCTATCTGTAATCTCTCATTCCTCGATAACAGCTACCGCTTTTGAAACAAGGCTTCTCTGGACTCTCCAAAAACTTTTATTATGAGTATTCCAAGTTGTTACAGAGTAACATGTTGGTAGTCCCTGATTTCGATTGGGGGTGTGATGGCGAGACAGCGGCTCTTGAGCTGAAGCCTACGCTGACGGGCTAAAAATTTGTGTATAAAAAAGGGCGTACCCAAATGGGTACGCCCTTTTCTTACAGTTATGGTACTAGCTAGTCGCTAGTTAACAGGCTGAGCTGCTCCGCTTGTAGCAGCGATGCAGCAACGTGCAGCTTCTTCGGCTTTGTGAGCCTGATATTCGTGAATTTCCACGAATTTGATTGCGCCGAACTTGCATGCTTTTGCACATGCAGTAAGTTCTTCATCATTTTTTGCGCGCCATTCGGTGCACTGGTCGCATTTGATAGCAACTTTGCGGGATGTAGGAACAGCGTCACCGATGATAGGCTCGTTATGAGCAACGTTAATAGCGCCGAACGGACAAACCATTACACACATTTTACAACCAACACAGAGCTGCTGGCGAACTCGAACCATGCCAGGTTCACGAACGAGCGCTGCTGTAGGACAAACGCGTGCACATGGTGCATTGTGGCACTGGTGGCACTGTACAGGAACTTTGGCTTTTTCAATTTGGCACACTTTGATGCGGCTTAAGTGAGTAGCCTTGTTCTTAATGATTTCCTTACGGGTGAGATTCGTATGAGCTTCAACACATGCGATTTCACATTTTTTACAGCCTTTGCATTTTTCAGCATCAACAACTAATGCGTACTCTTTAGTTTCCATAAGAATCATCCTTATTGACAGGTTCCACTTCGAGACTTTTTACTTGTAATTCTCGACCGGTAACCATTGTGAGATTTATATTTGAACATCGTGGACATTTATCCGCGATGCGTTTTTCAAACGTGTAGTGACATTCGCTGCATTTCCAGCTTGCCGGAACATCAATGAATGTCAGCTGTACACCTTTAAGAGGTGTGTTCTCTGTGCAGACTTCAAAACAACCCTCCAGGGTGTGTTTTTCTATGCAAGTATGCTGACCGATTTCTATGCGAATTTCGCGCACGATCACGTCTTTACCCTTAACGGTCTCGTTGACAATGGTGATCATACTTTGCGTTATAGCTAATTCATGCATCAGATTTTTCCCTCTTACTCTACGTAACCCGCTGTTGCCCCTTCTTCTACCGGCGGCACACAGACAGAATACCCCTAAAAATCAATCACTAGCGCTCTGTACAAGAGAGACAAGGATCGATGCTGTTTACGATAAGCGCGATATCCGCAACTTTCGCTTTATCCAGCATTACACGAAGACCTTCCCAGTTTACGTAGGTTGGTACGCGCCATTTCAAGCGTTCAGGGTACATGGTTCCGTTGGTACGCATGTAGTAGATAAGTTCTCCACGTGGTGCTTCGGAACGAGCCACAGCCTGCCCGGCAGGGATATCTGGTAGTGGATCGCAGCAGATAGGCCCTTTAGGCATCTGGTCGAGACACTGTTCGATAAGGCTGATGGATTCGAAAATCTCACCAAGGCGTACAAGGGCACGGGAACGAACGTCGCAGCCATCGCCAAGAACAACATTGAAGTTAAGCATGTCGTATGCAGCGTACGGGGTTTCTTTACGAACATCGTTATTGATGCCGGAACCACGTGCTACTGGACCGCCAAGGCCGTATTCAATGGCAGCTTCCGGAGGAAGGATGCCTACGCCCTGTGTGCGTGCTTTAACCTGCGGGTGAGTTGCATACATGTGTCTGAACTCTTCAACAGGTTTTTTAAGTTCTTCAAGAGTCTTGCGAAGGTACGCTACAAGTTCGTCATCAAGATCGTACTTGGCGCCGCCGATTGTGTTGGCGGAGATGTCCATGCGGTTGCCCCAGATGGACTCTTTAAGATCCTGCATGGTTTCGCGAACTTCCATGGCGTGCATGAAAAGTGTGTTGAAACCGATAACGTGCAGGCCGATACCCACGTTGAACATGTGAGAAGCAATACGTTTTACTTCGTCTGCAATGACGCGAAGGTACTGACCGCGTTCAGGAACCTGAATTTTTGCGATGTTCTCAAGCGACATGCAGTATGTCAGCGGGTGGTTGTTGGAGCAGAGTGAACATACGCGCTCTGTGAGCACGATGTTCTGGAAAAAGTTTCGTTCAAGCGCAAGGCTTTCCATACCGCGGTGAGCGTGTCCTGCGAACATTTCGATGGACTGAACAACTTCACCTTTAACGTCTACCTGAAAGTACATTGGCTCTTCGAGCGCAACGTGCAGTGGACCAACCGGAATAGTGTATGTTTTAGACATGCTAGCTCTCCCCTCCTTTCTCACCCATAATTTTTTCCCACAGTGAGTTGGTAGACGCACTGTTGGTCATGGTGGAAAGAGGAACAAGGCGTTCCATTGCTTCGGACTGTACAGCCTCGTGCAGGAACAAAGGACGCGGGTTAGGGTGGTTGCTAACGATGATACCGTAGCTTTCCGCCATTTCGCGTTCAGTCCAGTCAGCAGACTTATGCCACTGAGTAATGGAAGGCACAGTCGGCTCAACACCGGTAGGTAACACGGTAACAGTGACAGACAACCCTTTCATAACAAAGTGGTAGCACACTTCGTGGAAGGCTTTTTTGTCTTCTGCTTTGGCGTTACATGCGGAAATGGTTACAAGACGACCATCAGGCAGAATTTTCTCTGCAAACAGAGGAAGGTCTTCAACTGCGTTAAGAGTAATCCAGGCGAACTGGTTCTCTTTAAGGTCGGCAGTCCAGCTAAGTTCTGCACCCTTTGGCATTGTATCAACGAGGTTAATAACTCGCTGTTTCATTGTATTAATCATGAATATGAGCTCCAAACTGTTGAGCGGCTTTCTGTCGTCTGCACTCAGGACAAAGACTGTAGATGTTTTCAAGTTCTTTGGTTGGTGTACCGTAGATGTGGTCAAGCATTGCATGCGGCATATTCGGCATGGCCTGATCACACTCAGAACAACGGGTGTATTCAATAAACACCTGTTCTTTCATCTTGTATTTGTCTTCGTTGCGATGGGCGGTTGACCAGTCGTTGGTCAGGCTAATCGCGTTAGTCGGACAGTAATGCTGGCACATTCCGCAAAAAGTGCAGGTGTTATGCCATACGTAAAAGTCCTTACCGGAGCCGTCTTCACGTTCCACATGCTTGATTGCGTTACCTGCACAAACAGTTGCACAGACACCGCAGCCAACACAGGATTCAGGGTCAACAGTGACCTTGCCGCGAAGGCGGGCTGGGGTGAAGGTTTCACCGAACGGAAACGGGTCGGTGGAAGGGCCTTGCTTCAGGTTGTTCCAAAGAACTTTAAAGATACTAAGCACCATTCCCCCTTAGATCCGTGTTTTCCAAATATCCAGTGCCATCGCTACACCTTCAAGAATAGCCTGAGGGCGAGGAGGACAACCAGCTACGTTCACATCAACAGGAATAATATCATCCAACATAATAGGTACAGAGTAGCTACCGCGGAACACGCCGCCGGAAATTGGGCAAATACCCACAGCAACGGTTACCTTTGGATCTGGAATCTCTTCATATACACGCAGCACCTTGTCTCTAACCATAGCGGTCACAGGGCCGGTGATAAGAACAATATCAGCATGCTTCGGACTACCGCAGTATTTGCAGCCGAGGCGTTCAACGTCGTAGCGCGGAATAAGCGCTGTAGTAGCAAGTTCAACGTCACAACCGTTACATGATCCCGCGTTAATACGGTACAGCCACGGAGAACGGACAGCTTTGCTTTTAATTGCATCGATAATAGACATATCAGCTTTCCTTATTTGAGCAGAAGAGTCAGTCCAAGACTCACGTATGCCAGCACTGACGGGTACTTGAGGTAGAACTTAAAGGTCTGGTCAGTACGCAGGCGTCCGGTCGCAGAGCGAACAATGGTTACGGACACGAGCATGAGCATGAAGCATTTGAAAATGAACCATGCAAGGTTGGCCAGAGCGCCGCCAGGGATTGTGCCCGGGAAGAAGAGTGTCACGCCGAGACCCATCACAACAACCAGCTTGAGCGCGCTCGCGAGGTTGAACATGGCAAGTAACGGACCAGAGTACTCAAGCAGCGGGCCTTCAAGCAGTTCCGGCTCAGCTTCCGGAAGGTCAAATGGTACAACGCCCATTGTGCCCGGAATGAAGCAGAGGAATGCGATGAAAGCTGGAATCATGCTCAGGTTAAAGCCGAAGGAGCCGTTTGCGTGCTGGTACGCTACAACCTGTGCAAGGGAGAACTCAGAACCGTCTGCGCCGCCTGCTTTGAGTGCAACAGTGAGAAGCACAACAAGCAGAGGGATTTCATACGCGAACATGAGCACCATCTCACGGGAAGTACCGATTGCACCGTACGGAGAGCTGGACGCGGAACCCGCGAGCATGAATGCAATCGCGGGAATCGGCAGCAAGTACAGAAGCATCAGCATATCGCCAAGACCGGAAGCACCGTCCCATACACCTGGAACAGGGATGAGCATTGCTGCTACCATCATACCCATGAAGCCGAATACAGGAGCAAATTTGAAGATTGCTTTGTTTGCGGTATCAGGGATGATTGTCTCTTTTTGACTCAACTTAATGATGTCGTAGAAAGGCTGAAGGATCGGAGGACCCACACGGCGCTGGAGACGTGCGCAGATCTTACGGTCAAAACCTTTTAGAATAAGTCCCAGAAGCAGAGCGAACAGCCCGCCCGGGAATATGAGTAAGTGAAAGCTATGTGTAAGCATATCTAACATGACTATTTTTTCCTTCTACCGGAAAGGAATTCGGCCGGAAGGTTCAGCCACTGTTCCAGAACGGTCAGTGCAGGTTCGTAGAAGTTTGAGCCGCTAACATGAGATTTTTCCGGGCTGATGTCTGTTACACCACAACCGTGTGTGTGACAGATGCGCTCGGACTTGTTCATGAAAGAGAGGATCAAACGAGCCACACCGTAGGAAATTGCCATCACTAGAGCGCAGGAAATTGCGTCCCATGAACCGGAACCTGTTGCGATACCGCCGAGGTTGATGTCGAGCGGAGCAAAACCGGTAGATTCGAGGATGGAATTAACTGGTGCCAGAAGCAGACCCGGGAACACGCCAAAGAAAACGGACGCGCCAGCGAGAATGCCCATTGGCATACGCATAAGCTTGCCTACCTCGGTTACACCTTCGAGGCTTGGATTAAGCTGACCGAAGAATGCAGAGTGCAGGAACTTGATCATGTACGCGAGAGTTAACACGGAGCCGGAGAGTGCGAGCAGTGCAAGAAGCACTTCGCCCTGATCCATAAGGCCGTGGTAGAGCATCCACTTGGAGGTGAAGCCGCTAAGTGGCGGTACACCTACAGCAGAGAATGCTGCAATGGCGAATACGGTAAGCGTAAACGGCATCTTACGACCGATGCCGGAAAGCTCGTCGAGCGTATCAGCATGGGTGCGGTACATGATAGCGCCTGCTGCGAGGAACAGGAGGTTTTTAAAGAACATGTGGTTAACAAAGTGCATTAAACCACCGGATACGGTCAGCGGGGTAGCCATACAGATACCGAGCAGAACGTATGCCATCTGAGAAACGGTGGAGTAAATCAGCACGCGTTTAATAGATGTCTGCATTACTGCTTTAAGAGCAGCGTAGAAGATGGTGATGCCTGCAACCCATGCAAGAGTGTACATAATTGCTGGCTGCGCCCAGTAGCCGGATTTGCCTGCAAAGAAACCTGCTCCGCCGATAACGAAGAAGAGCTTCATGAGTCCGAAAGGACCAGTCTTCAGCAGTACGGAGGAAATGTAACCGGAAACCGGAGTCGGTGCGGTTGCAGGGTGCATCCACATATCAATACGCAGTGGAAGCATAGCCGCTTTCATGGCAAAGCCAAGAGCGATAAATGCCATTGCGTACATACCTGTGGAGCCAGGCAAGGTGCTAAGCGCTTGTGCAAGTTCACCGAATCCGAACACGCCGGATTTTGCGGAGAGTAATGCAACGCCAAAGAACATGAAGGATGCGCCAAGAATGTTGAAGAGATAGTACTTATAGCCTTCGTTAAGAGCACTCTTGGATTCTTCATGAATAATGATGGAGTACAACGGCCAACTGGACATGATCTCCCAGAAGAGGAAGAACGCGAATATGTTGGAACTGGTTGCTACACCAAGAAGCCCGCCGATCATCAGCAGGAACAGGGTGAAGAAACGCCACTGGGTGTGGCTGTGGTCCATGTATTTTGCAGAGTATACAACATTGAGAATACCCATGAGGATAATAAGGAGACTGAAGCTGATGCTCAGTGCGTCCAGAGAACCCCATGAGAAGCCAAGGCCGATAAATGCAAGAATGAGAACGCCTACGGTGCCCCATGCAGCTTTTTCCAGATTGTTACGCATGATGTATGGAACAACTGCGCCGATCATTGGGATTGCTGTGTAAAGAGGCCAGCCGATGGCTAGGTTCGGTAACGGCTGTACTGCAATTTTGCCAGCTGCAAGCAGGGACTGCATAACAGGAGCAACAATAACAAGGTTCAGCTGAGGGAATACGCCGAGCAAGAGACTGGCTGTTGCAAGGACACCCATTGGAATAAGACAGGTAAGCGGAGCTTCTGCAACCGGCTCACCTTCGTATTTTTCAAAGAAGAGGACACGTGCAAGGCGAGTGTAGTACACAACCGCCATCAAGCCACCTGCTAGAATCATAGCAGCTAAAAGAGGCTTTCCTGCTTCAATTGCTGCGTATACCATCATGAATTTACTTACGAATCCACCGAATGGCGGAAGTCCGACAATACCCATGATACCGACAAACATGCAAAGACCGGTTAGCGGCATTGCGCGTCCCAGACCTTTGAGCTTGCTGATGCTGTATGTTCCAGAACGGAGGATAAACATACCCACGCCAAGGAACAGCAGGTTTTTCAAGATTGCATGGTTCACAACGTGCGCCATGGAACCAGTAAGGGAAAGGTATGTGCCAAGACTGAGCACCATTGCAATCTCACCGACTTGCGCCATTGTGGAGTATGCGAGCATGCGCTTAACATTTTTCTGCATAAGTCCCATGACTTCTGCAAACAAAAAGGTTGTTGCGCCGAGTACGGTGATCAGTGTTGTGACATTAAAAGCGCCTTCCTGATTAAAGTAACCAGCTCCGAAAAGGGCAAAGCATACCATGAGCATGCCGTAGATACCGGTCTTGGTAAGAATACCGGAGAGCGGGCCGGAGATGGAGGAAGGTGCCACAGGGTGGGCAGCAGGGAGCCAGCTGTGGAATGGTACAAGACCAGCCTTAACAGCAAAGCCCAAGAAACAGAGTAAGGCAGCCATACCAGCAAGGGTAGGGTTCATGTTTCCTGTTGCCTGAGCAATAGCAGCAAATTCAAAGCTGCCAGTTGCACTGTGAATAAGGAAGATGCCGAACAGCAATGCATATGCACCGGCTGCACACATAAAGAAGTATTTAAAGCCTGCTTTAAACGCGTCCGTTGTTTCTTCGTGGATAACGAGGAAATAAGAGCTAAAGGTCATCAGTTCCCAGAATCCGTACAGGGCGCCAAGGTGCTGTGTAAGGGTGAGTCCGATGAGAGAGCCCTGCATGAGAAGCAGGAAAAACCAGTAGCGAGTAGCGTTTTCTTTATGAATGTATCCACCGGAGTACACGGTCACAACAAGGCCGATACCAGCCATAATGCAGGCAAAGAGCTTGGAGAGAGCCGGTACGTCAGCAGAGGCGGTGAGTACAAGTGCGACTACAGATAATGCAGTAGCCAGTACAAATCGCCAGTCATAACGCTTAAGCGCCGCTGGAATGTATTTGGACGGAATAAACAGCAGGAAAGCGCCGACATATGGAAGAGTTGCTGCAAGCGGCCAATGCACTTCGAACTGAGGGATAGTTGCCTCAGCACCGAAGGTTGCTACGACTGCGTGAACAAGCTGCTCCGGAAAAACATGAGAAAGCGCAACAACCGCAGCCAACAGGATGGTAATACCACCAATGATGGTTGAGGTAGCTGGTTTGCTATCTGCGTTTTCAGGCGCTTCAAAACAGATGCTTTGAACAATTTTAATGGTGTACCACAAAGCAATACAGTTGCCAGCGAGCAGCATAATTGCAGGGAAGTACATTTCTGCACTGATAAGCCCGTATGTCAGCGCGAGTTTGCTAACTGCACCTTTAAATGGAGTAAATCCAATGGCGGAAAACATGGCAAACCCGAATGTGCCTGCGAAAATCGGAGAGCGTTTAAACGCGCCGCGCAGGTTGGTGAGATCGAGTGAGCCGAACTGTTTTGCCAGTCCGAAAAGTGCAAACATAGCCAGAGCTCTGATAGAGATCTGATAAAAAAGATGTAACGCAGCGCCTGCATTACCGGAGATTGTTCCTGTCCCAAACCCTGCAAGGACAGCCCCGATTTCCGCAATGCTGGAAAAAAGGAGAACGGTTGTTAATTTGTTGGACTGCTTAAATGCCCAGTACTGAGCAAGCAGAAGAATCAAACACCCAAAGTAGACTGAGAAGTGAGAAGTGGTAACTTCAAGTAACATGCAATTCTTGCTCCTTATGAAAGAAGACCATACCGATTGCCCAGACGCACCTATGGCAGGTGAATCCACGGTATCCTTCCAATACAACACAGAGGAAACCCCATTTCCCTGTTCATAGCGCTGCTATGTCCATTCTGTGTCGTTGTTCTTTCAATCCGAATCCAGTTCGCCGTCGCAACACGGCGCAGTACTTCCTGTATGCCGAACTGTTCATCTGCACTTTGCCCTTTATGTGCGGAGGAAACAGTCAGACGCATGACACTTTTTCAGATTGTGCTGGTCGGCACTCCTGCAAATCTAAATCGCATCCTGAAGAAACTGACAGCTCGTAAGTTCTTTTGTTTGGTGACTACCTTCTTTGAAGAAGGAAAAGAAAATTGAGCCCATAGATCTGATTGTGAGAGATTTCATAAACACAAATCTAACTGGCGACATAGCTCTTTTACACTTCTTTACAACTGAATGAGTAATCAAATAAACAATTTAGTGACCATTTGGCTCTTTTTCTGAGTATTTTGGTCTGCTTTCGAAAAGAGCAAAGCAACACTTGCCTGTATAACCTGCTGTAATCTAAGGCTTTGTATGCAGAATTTATAAATACTATGAAGGAGTGCTTCTGCAAAACAATGTTTGTACCCATTTACTTATGGGGTGTTAGTCTTACGAATTAGTGGATTGATGTATTTCCATTGTTTGATCATGCAGTGAATCTATAGCTTTTTTTGATTGTTCGCACAATCTTTCTTTTTTGCAGGGTGTTTCGCTATAAGTCTCTAAAAATAAGGAGTTTATCTTGTTAGTGCCTACTTATGGGTAAGGCTCTTGAATAAAAAAAGTTAATGATGTCTGTCGACTGAAGTGTGAAAAGACGAATGCAAAAAAATATCTCAGAACAATATCTGTATATGAAAACAGCTTATTTAAGAAGATGATGCATTGCAAAAAAAGATAAGTGAGGAAAAAAAGAGTGTAGTGCTTTAAAAATTACTTTTTCTTTTAAAAGTTGCATTCAAAAAAAAATGTAGAAAAAAAATATTGCTGATGAAAATATGAAAAATGAGCGCAAAAATGCTTGGTTAGAATGCTTGAGTTTAAAAAGAAAAAAGGAAAAAGTAATATGTGAACAAAATTTCTGCACAGCAGGTAGATGATAATGGTCAAAAATATGTAAACAGAAAATGTATAAGATTTAAAGCATAGTGATAAAAGTCACAAACTCATAAATATTATTGATAGTTCTTTATTTCAGTGTGTTGCAATATTAAAGTTCAAAGTGAATAAGTTTTTGAACTGGTCAACTACTTGAAAAGTATTAATAAAATAAAAACAACACTGTGTTTTTTGTATTATCATACTAATATCGTGGGAAAAGTATTGCCAATTTAGAAAGCTATGTGATAGTTTTCACATGAAAGAAAAATTTACGTTTTCGAATAGAAATGCAAGGTGCACCGCATTATCTGTCATATGTTAAGCGCCAAATTAAACATATGCTCGAAAATTACAGCTATGGATTTATATAATGTATGAAGCCGGACTGTGGGCCGGTAGAGAAGCCTGATCATGACATGATCAGGCTTTTTGCATGGTGTGACAGCTCTGACGAAGTGTTAGGGCGGATAGTTTAAAAATAATGGAGTGTTATCCACGTAGTGTGCTGATGATTTTACTCAGTTCACTAGAGTTGGTGGCAAGGGCTTTAATTACTTTTTCTGATTCTCCCATGCCTTGACCTGTTTCTGTGGCAACTTCATTGATGGCGGTAACGCTTGTGAGAATTGTTGACTGCTGGTCTGAATGGGTTCTGGAGAATTGGGCGATGCGTTCAATGTGATCACCCATTGATGTAGACAGGGATGTTATGTCCTGAAGCGCCTCTGATGATGCCTCAACTAGTCTTGTGCTTTCGGCAACAGCTTCTACCGCAGCGTTTGTACTGCTTATGTTGTTTGTTATTTGTGTACGGATGTTGTCGATACTTTTATTGACTGTGGTTGTTGCGTCCATAGTGCGTTCTGCCAGTTTGCGTACTTCGTCGGCTACGACCGCGAAGCCACGACCGGAATCTCCCGCCCGTGCTGCTTCAATAGCAGCGTTCAAAGCCAGCAGATTTGTTTGGTCAGCGATTTCACTGATCACACTTATTAAGTTTCCAATCCCCGCAGTCTGTGATCCAAATTCATGCATGCTTTCTTTCAGTTCGCTGGAAAGGATTTGTACCTTTTGCATGGCGGATGCTGTCTGTTTCATAACTCCTGCACCGTGCTCTGCCTTTGCCTTGGCACTTTGGGCGTTCTTTACCGCATCTTCCGCGTAGGATGCAGAGTGTTCGAGCACTGTGTTCATGTCATCTACAATGTCTGTTGCTTCTTTCAGTTTCGAAATTTGCAAACGTGCGCCAACACCTATCTGTTCAACTTGTCCGGATAATGTGATGGCTTCTGTTGACACGTTTGTAGCAATATTTTCTGCCTGTTCAGCAACTTCGAGCATTTTAGCATTCTGTTGTTGAATGCGTTGTTCTTTAGTCCGTATGTCTGTGAGGTCACTGGCAAGGACTATGGAGCCAATGAGCTTTTTATCCATGTCGTACAGCGGAGCGCAGTCAACACGCACAATTCGCGTTGTGTTGGTCTGTGTTGTCCATGGCTGTTCTGCGTTGAGTACTGCCTGTTGTTCTCGAAGGACATGCAGTGTTGAGTTTTCACTGTTTTCAAGCAACGCGGCTGCGGGCTTTCCGATAAAGAATGATGGCTCTTGTGTGGAATCGACAAGAGAGGTGAATTGTGTGTTGGCGAAGACTATGTTGTTTTCGTTGTCTGTAACAATACATGGGTGTGTAAGTCCGGCAAGGATGCTTTCCGAGAAACCGAGCTTTTCTTTAAGCTGGTTAACCATGTGGAACATGCCTGCTGCAAGCTCTGCTATTTCTCCGGTAAATTTATAATCGAGTTGAGCTGAGAGGTTGCCGTCAGAAATTTCTTTGGCAAAGGTGAGGATGCGTTGAAATGGTTTGACCAGAGACAGGTGAATCATGCTGAAAGTTGCAATCAGTATGATCAGCGTGCTGGCTATCCCGAGAATGAGTGTCGCGTAGCGTAGCTCCTGTACTGCTGCGAAGGCAATGGATGTAGGCAATTCACTGATTATAGCCCATGTGTTCGATCCGAAATGGACGGGGGAGTAGGCTGTGGCGTATTCTTTTCCATCAAAGCTTTTGTCTATGAGTGTGCCGCTTTTTCCAGAAAGTGCGAGTGCGACAGATCTTTGTGTTGCGCGTCCTGTCGATGGATTCGCAAATGAATTTCTTAGGTTATGGGTCAGTGAAGCGCGTGCAAGATCGGAACGCATAAGGTTGTCAGTCCCTACGAGGTAGGAATCGCTTTTGCTCGAGCTGTCTTGATCATTAATAAGGGCTGAAAGTTGGTTGACCGGCAGTCTCAGAACGGCAACGCCTAAGATTTCTTGCGTGTAGCTGTAAACAGGGGCGGTGATGAAAGCGGCGGGGGTATTGTTGTCTAATGCAAACGGGGCAATGTCAGTAAAGCAAACTTCGCCTTTCATTGCCTTAGCCCACGCGGCTGAGAGTGGTGAACCGCTGTATGTTCCGTGCTGGAAGTCACCACCGAGCTCTTTACCGCGCTTTACTGAAAAAATGACTCTTCCGTAATCATCCATAAGTAACGCATCTTCAAAGCCCATTTCTTTTACAAACGGAAGGAATGACGGGGCAACGTATTTATAAATATTTTCGTACTCTTCATCCAGTTCCAAGGGGGCACCCTTTACTGCGGTGTATGTCGCGTCACGGAGCATACCGATGGCGTTGTAGATTTCTTTAACTTTGGAAAAGATTATGGCCTCTCGTTTCCACGTATCAAACAATGCCTGTATATGTCGGCGTTGCGCATCCTGTGTAGACCGGAGTTGGGAAAAGGAGCTTTGTTCGAGGCTGACTGCTGCGGTGTGCACACTGTATGTGCCCATAGCAAGCAACGGAAGAAGACCGATGCAAATACTGAAAAGAGTCAGTTTGGTGCGTAGTCGCATGGTGTAGCAGTCCTTTTGTTAGTGTTATCAGTGTGATGAGATTGATAGGTCACTAGCGTTACAGACTTGTTAAGGCGGGGTGAAGAACGTGTTTTGTGTGTTAGATATCGAGTGGCTAGGAAAAAAGGCAAAAAAAAAGATCATACTTTCGTACGATCTTTTCCTAAGTGCATGGTGCCCAGGGGGAGACTCGAACTCCCACGGGCGTAGCCCACTACCCCCTCAAGATAGCGTGTCTACCAATTCCACCACCTGGGCACTTAGTTGAACTTCGCTTGCGCGTTGTTCTGAGGGGACGCTAAGGTGTTGTTCCTTAGCGCGAAAATGTGTTTATGGTGATTGGGAGTGTTTGGCAAGCATTTTTTTTGTTTTTTTTAATAAAGTATCATTCAAAAAAGATATCATGGAAGCAAGCCCCCTCAACTAGGTTAGTATGTACTTCGTTTCGGCCCTACGGCGCGAAGCTTCGGGAGAGTAAATAACATACGAATCAGGAGATATTTCATGAAATTGGTACGAATTTTTCTATTAACCGCTATGGTTATGACAATTGCAGCATCATCATTTGCAATGAAGCAGGATATGATGATGAAGCATCCAATGATGAAAGATGGCATGATCATGATGAAGATGGGTCCTAATGGCTCAATGATGCCTATGATGATGAAAGACGGTGCAATGACTCCGATGGTGATGAAAGACGGCATGATGAAAGACATGAAAATGCCTATGATGATGTGCAAAGGTCACATGATGAATATGCCTATGATGGCTAAAGATGGTATGATGATGCCTATGATGAAAGATATGAAAGACATGGAAAACAAATCCATGATGATGAAAGATATGACCATGGAATGCATGATGATGCCAGTTATAACGGATAACGGTATGATGATGATGGTTCCTATGATGATGAAAGATGGTATGATGATGCCTATGATGATGAAAGACGGCATGATGATGCCTATGGAAAAACCAATGATGATGAACGGCGGGAAGATGAAATAGCCCTCCATTTATCATCTTTTTTATTTGAAACACCCTGCATCTGCGGGGTTTTTTTTTGTTTGAATTCTGGATGTAATTGTGTGCGGTGGGGATCGAGGCTTTGCTATATGGAGGCAGAGTAAGGGGAGTGAGGTGGATGTAGTTTGTAAATATTCAGTAACTAAATAGAACGTAATGTAACGATAATGGTAGCGATAACTAATATCTTTACAAAAGAGAAAGTAATACTTATTTGAAAAATACAGAGTTACCGATCTGGAAGTATTGAAATAGTCTATAGTTGGTAAGTTTTTAATGTGAAAAAAAGTTAAATGTTGTGAAATTGAAACGTTTACATAGAGCAAAAAGCATCATGTAACCGTTTTAACAAGCTTGAATAACGCATCATTTGCTTTGACAAAAAATAACTTGAGCAGAGCATCTGTCACGGTAGTATAAAAGTAGAGGGTTTACCTAATTGTTGTTGAGTGGAAATGAATTGTGACGTGCTTCTGATACATATTTTATGGGGTGTTTCTACCACCGCCAGCCCGGTAGGAACTAAATCACTAGGAGATGAGTGTGAACCGTTCAAAATCTATAGAAAAAATTGAAAGTCAGGATGTGTGGGATATTCTTATTATTGGAGGTGGTGCAACTGGTCTTGGTACCGGTGTAGATGCAGCCTCCAGAGGATATTCAACCGTTCTGCTTGAGTCTGCGGATTTTTGTCAGGCAACTTCCAGCCGAAGCACGAAACTTGTGCACGGCGGCGTACGCTATTTGGAACAAATGAACTTTTCATTAGTATACGATGCATTGCACGAACGAGGACGTATGCGCCGTAACGCACCGCATCTTGTGGACGATCAATCTTTTATCGTTCCGACGTACAGTTGGTGGGAAACATTCTATTACGGAATAGGTCTTGTGATGTACGACCTTCTTTCCGGTCCGTTCAGTTTTGGCCGTTCCTACCCGATGGTACGAAACAGTGCTTTCTACCATGTTCCGGGGTTAAACCCAGTGGGCGTGAAAGCAGGTGTCCGTTATCATGATGGTCAGTTTGACGATGCCCGTTATGCAATGACGCTTGCGTTGAGTATGGAAGAATTGGGTGGATGCCCTGTAAACCATATGCAAGTTCGTTCTCTTATTAAAGAGGATGGGAAAGTACGTGGGGTTGTGGCTGTTGATATGCTGACAGGTAAAGAGCATGAGGTCTATGCACGATCAGTAGTTAACGCTACAGGCATTTTTACAGATGATATCCGACAGATGGATAATCCGGCTGCAAAGCCGATTCTTCAGCCGAGCCAAGGTATCCACCTTATGCTCGATAGAGCATTTTGCCCGGGTGATGCAGGTATCTTGATCCCTAAAACAGACGACGGTCGCGTTGTATTTGTTCTTCCGTGGCATGACAAATTAATTATTGGAACAACGGACACAGAAGTTTCCGGTCCTCAAATGGAGCCGAAAGCAACGAATGAGGAAGTGGACTTCCTGCTTGAGCACGTAGGCCGTTTCCTTGCCCGTAAACCACAGCGAAAAGATGTGCGTAGTGTGTTCAACGGTATTCGTCCTCTTATTAAAGCAGATGGCACTGATGGAACGTCTGCGTTGTCACGTGACCACTATCTTACCGTGTCTGATTCCGGTCTGGTAACCATTGCCGGTGGCAAATGGACTACTTATCGTAAAATGGCAGAAGATGTTGTGAATACATGCGCGAAAACTGCGCATCTCCCAACAGTTGAGTGCCGTACAAGCAACATGCCGCTTCATGGCTGGACGCGTGACTTCGAGAAAGATGATCCATTCCGAGCATACGGCAGTGATGTTCAATATTTGTATGAGATGATGGATGAAGATGAAATGCTTGTAGAATTGTTGCATCCTCGTCTTCCGTATCGCAAAGTTGAAGTAGTGTGGGCTGTGCGCTCTGAAATGGCACAAACTCTGTACGGGGTGCTCGCACTGCGTACACGTTCACTTCTCCTGGATGCCGCAGCAACCTTAGAAGCAGCGCCGGAAGTGGCACGGCTGATGGCTGCCGAGCTTGGTCTTTCCGGAGAAGAGGCAACAACGTGGATTGATGCACAGCTTGCAGAATTCACCGAGGTTGCATCACAATACGTGGCTGGAAACTGCTGCGAATTGTAAAGAATAATTACCAGTTCAATAAAAAAACCCGCTTCCAATAGGAATCGGGTTTTTTTTGTTCCGCAACCAACGAGTTACTGGTCGGTTGCGGAATATAGGAGTCACTACTCAGGGGAACATGTCTGACAACTTTTATGCTTTTTTTACGAGACTTGGCAGAGTCATCGCAAACCAAGCATGGCGTAAACGTTTAGTTATCGACAATGTTATTGGGTAGTAGTGCATCGGTATTTAGTTTGTTTTTATATACCCAAGCTGCATTCTGATAATATGAGATGGCTCGTTTCACGAGGCTGTCATCTTTGGTACCTTTTACAGTCTTAATTGCTGTTTCGTTTTCAATAGTCTGGATTTCGATGCTCTTCTTAGGTCCAAGAATCGCCATGCGTTTTCCATCAAATAGCCCAAGATATTGATAGTTACCGATAAAGGCTCTGCCTTCCTCCGGCTTTATCTGGGCAATATCTTTGCCGTAGAAGAACGATGGATATGACCAGTTGAGTAATCCAAGAATTGTAGGGGCAACATCAATCTGACTTGATAGTGTGTCCACGAGCTTCGGCTGCACAATTTTAGGTGCATACACCCACATTGGAATTCTATAGCGACGAACAGGTAAGTGTTCTCGTCCGGCGCTGCTTGCCTGATGGTCTGCAACGAATACAAAAATTGTGTTATCAAACCAAGGCTTTTGCTTTGCCTTTTTAAGGAAGTCTCCAACAGCCCAGTCTGTGTACTGAACTGCTCCAGTTCGGCCATCGCCTGAAGGAATAGCAACGCGGTTGTCAGGATAGGTGTACGGACGATGGTTTGATGTTGTCATGACGTGGAGGAAGAACGGAGTTTTCGTGTTGAGAGCATCGTCTGCTGTTTTGAGCACCTGATTGAACAGATATTCATCAGCCATACCCCACGCATTTTCAAATCCAATCTCTTCTTCAGGTACTGAAGACTGGTCAACAATGGTATAGCCGTTGCCGCTGAAAAACTCATTCATGTTATCAAAATAGCCTCTACCACCGTAAATGTAGTAGCTGTCGTAGCCTTTTGAATTGAAGATTTGTCCTAAAGAAAGGTATCCTTTCTCGTTGCCGATTCTTTTAACAATAGAGCGTCCGGGTGTTGGAGGGATTGAAAGCGCCAGAGCTTCAAGTCCACGAGTTGTACGGGTACCGGTCGCAAATAGCTGTGTATAGAATTGCCCCTTTGCGGCAAGAGCATTCAAGTTTGGTGCAATTTCATTTTTTGCACCGTATCGGGAGAGGTACTTGGGAGTAAAACTTTCCAAGGTGACGAGTATCACGTTGTACTTTTTCTCTTCACCGAAACGCTTAATGGACCTGAAGAGGCTATGCTCGTCTTCAGACAAAAACTTGCCTGTAGTATCCGCAAGGTCGGTGCGGACGGTTTGGCTTGAGATGTCTTCGTCCAGAGAAGGATAGAACTGGTAGTAGTCAAGTTCGTTGTTCTTAAAGGCTGACACGAACTGATAGGGGCCGTTAGCAGCAAGTTCTTTTTGATACGCGTTGTCTGAAAAATCCCGCAGTTCACTGGTAAGGAAGAGGCCACCTGTTGCTGCGACTAGCAAGATACCTGCGAAAGGAATCAGGTTGGAAACAAAGGAGTTTTTTGCAGCAAGAATGCCTGTAAGTGATGAACGAAGTAGGCAGGTAATTGTACCAGAAATAGCTGCGATTACGGGAAGGATAACAAAAAGAGGGTATGACTCTATGATGTTGTCGACTACTTCTTTGCGATAAATAAGATAGTCTACAGAGATAAAGTTGAAGCGAACATTGAATTCTTCCCAGAAGAAGAACTCTGAGGTAGCTCCAAAAATTAGAATAAAAATTGTCAGAAAGAATGCGCCGTACATAAAGATTTTATTTGGCTTGGAGTGCCATATGAAGTTGGGAGTAAATGTGATGTACAGGCAGGGAAGAAGAGTCGCGAATGCGAAAAAGCATAGGTCGTAAAGAAAGCCGACGGAAAAAATCTGAATAAATTCGAAGAATGATGGTGATGCTTCATTCCAGGAAAAAAGAAGGAGTCCCAGACGCACCAGCGTCCATAGAGTGATAGCTATTATAAAGGCCAACAGAACTGCACGGAATCTGTGTGTTCCCGTTGTGTTTTGTGTGTCCATCTGTGTTTCCTCATAAAAACATTTGAAAAAGTAACATATGTGCATATGTGCATTTGAGCACAGGTATAATCATTATTCTTTAGCAGGAAATGTGTCAATTTTTGGTTAACGCTTAGATTAAAATATGTAGAAAAGAGCGTTCATGAGAAACATTCGTTAACTTGCGTGGTTGTAGAAGGTGTATAAAATTCGCTAACAGTTTGGGAAAAAAGATAAAAAAAAAGAGCTAGCTATTTAGGTAGCTAACTCTTTTTTTAGAAAAATACTTATTATCTGAAAAAGATTTATGTGGCTTCGGATGCCGTGGATGTCTGAAGTTCGTGGTATCTGTCGATCGCAACAAAGTAGTCTGGATCTTCAAGTACGTTTACAACACAAATTTTGTCTGCTTTTTCAATCAATCGTACACAGTCTTTGCTTAGGTGCCAGAAGTATACGGTTTTGCCTGCACGCTGGTACTGGGCAGCAAGCTTGTTGATAATTTCAATAGCGGACTGATCCATGATTCGGGATTCTTCGAAATCGATTACAACTTCCTGTGGATCGTTTTTCACATCAAACTTGCTCATAAAGAGTGAGGTAGAACCAAAGAAAAGTGGTCCGTAAATCTGGTAGTGTTTGATGCCGCGCTCATCAACAAATTTTCTTGCACGAATGCGGAGTGCGTTTTCCCATGCAAAAATAAGAGCGGAGATAACAACACCGCAGAATACTGCAATTGCGAGATCATATTTTACGGTGAGGAAAGTTACTGTAATGATAACGACAACGTCCCATTTGGGAACTTTGTTCATGATCTTGAATGTGCTCCACGCAAAGGTTTTGATTACAACAATAAACATAACCCCTACGAGCGCTGCGATCGGTACAATTTCAATATACTGGGAAGTGAAAAGGATGAAGAAAAGCAGAGCCATTGCAGCAGTGATACCGGAAAGGCGACCGCGACCGCCGGAGGTGATGTTAATGATGCTCTGACCGATCATGGCACAGCCGCCCATGCCACCGAAAAATCCATTAGCAATGTTGGCAATGCCCTGCGCAACACATTCCTTATTGCCGCGACCGTGTGTGTCGGTCAGTTCGTCAATAAGGTTAAGGGTCATGAGTGATTCAATAAGACCGATTGCTGCAAGGATGCATGCATATGGTGCAATGAAGATTAGCGTTTCCAAAGTCAAAGGAACCTGCGGAATGGCAAAGGTTGGCAGACCCGCTTTAATACCGGTGCCGCCGTTTGACTGAATGAAGGAAAGTACTGTCTGGGTGTCAATATTTGCAAAAATAACCAGTAAAGATACTGAAATGATTGCAATGAGAGCACCCGGAGCTTTTGCACAGAGGCGAGGAACAAGCAACAGGATCGCCATGGTGAGAGCAACAAGTCCGCACATGGTAAGCATTGCGTCGCCCTGCAACATTTCGCCGCCGATTTTGAACATTTTAAGCTGGGAAAGGAAGATCACAATGGCAAGGCCGTTTACAAAGCCCATCATAACGGAGCGTGGAACCATACGGATGAGTTTGCCGAGTCTGAATGTACCGGCAAGAATCTGAAGAAGGCCAACAAACAGCAAGGTGATGAACAGGTACTGTAAACCGGCATACGAACCCGGTGTGCCGAGCGCATTACCTTCTGCCACAAGGTGAACCATAACTACAGCCATTGCTCCGGTTGCACCGGAGATCATTCCCGGTCTACCACCAAGAATAGACGTGATAAGGCACATCATGAATGCACCGTACAGGCCGACAATCGGTGAGATTCCAGCGACAAAAGAAAAAGCTACAGCTTCTGGAACCAACGCTAACGCAACGGTGAGTCCTGAAAAAATGTCTCCCTGAATGCTCCCCTGAGAGCTTGGTACCATGGAGTGGTTAGATTCCATTAAAACTTCCTTTTTATATAAGGCTGGATTCAGACGTTTGAATCTGACCAGCATAGAGAGGCAGCCGTTGTCCGACTGAAAAAACATATGGATACATTGAGCAGATGTGCGGCGCACAATAAAAAAGACAAGACATAGCGTCTTGCCTGCATTGCGACTGAACGATTTGTATCTGTAAAAGAATAGTTGCCGATACGTATTGAGCATGTGCTCAATTTTAAGGCGGAAGGGAGAACTAAGGAAGATTTAAGAGGAAGTCAATTGAATGCCTTGAAATAGCAATCAATAATATTGAATAAGAGTGTAGGAAATTTTTAACTCGTGAACAGTCTCAACGATCTGAACGTAAAAAGCGCTTTAGTTCTAATGGTTGAGACTGTTTCCGAGAACGCCTAGCTAGCGCGAAGACATGCAGCTGGCAGGGGACCGTCTGTAGTCTCCTTTGCTGCACGTGTCACTCTGCAATCATTGCGCAGAGCTTCCTCGGCAGTGGCGTAGATGTGGTCTGTACCGATCTTTTCTAACAAATGAGCCTTCTGCAATACGGCAAGAACCGTTTTATTTGCAGAACATATTGAAAATTCTATGTTCTTAGCCTGAACTTTTTCAATAATCAGCTCTAATGCTTCCGCACCGGAACAGTCTACGTCGTTGATGCCACCAGCAGAGAGAACAATGTGCTTAAGCGAACCATTCTCTGAAATCTTTTCCGTAACGATATCCTCTAAGAAACTTGCGTTGGCGAAAAAGAGTGGACCTTCAAACTGAATTACAGAGATGTTTTTACAGTTTTCGAGTCCCGTAAGGGTGGTATCCCGAAGTGACGGAGTCTGAGAGCGGGAGAGAAAAGAAACATTCGGGCGCATACTTTTGTACAGGAACATACCTAACGAAAGCGCAACGCCGAGCATGATGCCTTTGTCCAGATGTGGAGCGCAGGCGAGCGTTGTGATGAAGGAAATGACGGAGATAGCTCCATCGTACCACTTAATTTTCCATGCATGCACAAAGCTTGAGGCGTTTAATAACCCGAATACTGCCATCATGATGATTGCCGCTAAAACTGCCTGCGGCAAATGATAGAGCAGTGGGGTACAGAACTGCAGTGTAAACACAACCATAATCGAAGTGAATACACTGGACATGCCAGTTACGGCTCCTGCTTGAAGATTGACTGCTGAACGGGAGAACGAGCCGGAAACCGGATAGCTTCTGCCAAAGGCACCGATTATGTTGGCAAGTCCCTGTCCGATAAGTTCCTGATCCGGATCAATTCGCTGACCTGTTTTCGCTGCCATAGCTTTTGCAATGGAAATGGCTTCCATAAAGCCGAGCAGAGAAATTATTATTGCGAACGGGATAAGGTGCAGTACGGCGGAAAGGTCGAATGTCGGAGCAGCAATCGTAGGGAGTCCAGATGGAATTGTTCCTATAACCGCGCCGCCACCCATCATTGTAAGTGCTGTCGGGCTGACCTGCGTGTTGTTTACACGTAGTCGCCATGTTCTACCATCTGTATGCATGGTAGGTTGTGTTTCGTTTTTAAGATAGAACGCCATGGTTCCGTCAGATTGTTCAACACCATTAAAGAGCATGCTGCGAAGCGATGTACGAAGTTGATGGCTTTGTTTTTTTACACCTGCCAGTCGTAATTCGATAGTGCTAAGCTCATGCTGAATGTTTAGCGCATGCAGAGATTTCCCGATCGCACTTGCTGTTGAGAGTTCTTTGCTGAGCTCGGTACGTTTCATAGCCAGTTCTTCAGCGGAAGCCAGAGTACTGTTGAACACAGCTATGGTGTTTTGTACACGTGAGGATTCGATAGACGTTACAGGTACCGTTACGTCATGGTTGAACCCTATTGCCCAAGAGAGGCAGGTGGTAATAAGCACAGCCGCTAATACATTCGGTATCTTGGGGAGATACCGCTTGCACCCGATCATGATAGCAAACGCAAGTAATCCCATAGCGAGTGTGGGCAAGTGTGTATAATTAAATGCACTTTGCGCCACCCGAATAAGGGTTTCGTAATGATGGCTTGCTTTGTCTACGGAAACGCCTGCCAATTTAGACACCTGAGAGGTGGCAATAATGATAGCAGCGGCGTTGGTAAAACCGTTAATAACCGGATGAGAGAGAAAGTTAACAACAAGTCCGAGTCTCAAGATACCGAGTAAAAATTGGAAACCGCCCACCATAAGAGCAAGGAGGATAGCGTAGGCGATGTAACCTTCACTTCCCATTGTGGCAAGAGGTTCAAGTGATGCTGCTGTCATTAAAGACACAACGGCGACAGGGCCAGTAGCCAACTGACAGCTGGAACCGAAGAGTGCAGCGATTAAAGGAGTGAGAAACGATGCGTAAAGCCCGTAGTACGCAGGGAGCCCTGCAAGCTGTGCGTATGCCATAGATTGAGGAATGAGAACTAGAGCTACAGTTAACCCCGCGACGGTGTCTGACCGGAGTGTCTTTGTATTGTAGTCCTTAATCCAGTTCATAAATGGGAAAAGATTGGCTAGCATTCCAAAAACTTTCCTTCAGCAAACTGCATTATTCTTTATCTTGACGAAAGTAATCCACGCTGAGGTTCACAATCTGTTGATCATGCTAGAATAGTGCAGCAAGCAATCAAAGGTCGAGAAAGCATGTAAATCACATTTTCTAAATGCGATTGTGAATAAATACTCAAGCGCGTAACTAAGGAATACCACCATAAAACGGGGTTGAAAAGGGGCAAGTTAGTAGGTGCTAACGCTGGGATAAGTTGTGTTTTTCAAATTTTGCTTTAAAAACAGCAACATATGATCTTTTTTAATGAGGTCCGTAAAAATATTTTGTGAATAAAATAACGAAAGCTTAAAATGAGTAATTAATTAGCGTTTATAGATAGTTGAAAAATATTGTTCTGCATAATCATGAATTAAAGGAAAAGGTTGGAGGGTGGGGTATGCTCTGTCTTGTTGCGAAGGGCAGGTATGCTGAGGCCAGACTCGAAGAGCATTGCATAATCAGGTGTAGTGAAGGCGTGTGGGAAGACGTGACGTTGATTGATCCTGTAGTGCTAGTTGATCGAATAGTAATGGCTTTTTAAGATGACGTGGTGGGAAATAGGTGTGCAGAGTGTTGTCGATATCTGCACTTTGTTGGAACGGTATAGTGAGTGCTAAATCTTTTATGGATATCTCTTACTTAGGCACGGTCTTGAGAATTATTGTTGTAAGTAGAAAGGGGTAACTTTCCTGTTTATGCGACGTTGTTAGCTGTGTTGTTGTTTAACAGTACGATTTTGTTTAATATTTTCTGTGAGAATAGAAAAAAAGACAAAAAAAAAGATCATACTTTCGTATGATCTTTTCCTAAGTGCATGGTGCCCAGGGGGAGACTCGAACTCCCACGGGCGTAGCCCACTACCCCCTCAAGATAGCGTGTCTACCAATTCCACCACCTGGGCACTTAGTTGAACTTCGCTTGCGCGTTGTTCTGAGGGGTGCGTTAAAGTTTTTTCCCTTAACGCGGAAAAAGTAATTATGTGTATTACGAGCATTTGGCAAGTGTTTTTTTCAAAAAAAATGCAGAAAAGGGACGCTCCACACGTAGCTGTATATGTCTTTATTCCTAACATGAAATATAACATGCATGATTTACAGTTTTTTTGGATATAGTCTCTGTAGGTTCTCAATGCAATAAAGAGCAACCTGCAAGAGAATGAAGAATGTGGAGTGGTTGTCGAATGTGATTTTTGCTTGCTGGTTGCAAAAGCCTCTCGTTGAAGGGGTTGAGTGTTCGGGGTGAAATAAAACAGGAATGGGCATGGCTGAATTAGGACAACATAGGATTGAGTATAAAACTCTTGGCCCATTTGTGACCCATGTAAAGTTGCATCATAAAGAAGGTAGCAGTGAATATGCTGCGCGGCCGGTGCGGAAAGGGGTGCGCTGGATACAGTCAATGCAGTTGAATAAAGAAGATCAGGCCAAATATGTAGTCTGTACAAGGCAGGTTAACTATTGGGTGGCGGTGTTGTTTATGATTGGAGCTTCGTTGTTTTCTCTACCCGGCTTTCTTCCAGATTCATGCTCTGTATATTTCAACATAAGATTCTTTTGTGGCTCAATCTTTTTCACATCCGCCGCATATTTACAGTTCAGTAGCGTTTTATCTGCCGAAAACAGGAGATGTCTTTCCTCCCGTAATGGCAAGCCAATACCTGACGTTTGGTGGAGTTTGTTTCTTTATCGGAGCGCTGCTGCGTGTTGATGATATGTTAGATACGCGTAAATTTATAGGCGGGGAATATGCAAAGCCATCGGCATGCTAACACATTGTTATAAGATGTTGTGTTGTATGCCTTTTTAAAAAAGCTCCCACAAAGAATGGGCTCTATATATAATGTAAGGGCGGGGCGTTTGATGAGGTATATGCCCGCTTGTTGTGATGAATATTTTGGAAGATAAGAAGCAGGAAGGCAGAGCATGTAGGCTTTGCCTTCCTGCTTTTAACTTATTTCTGTGCTGCTACGATAGAAACTTCAATAAGAAGTTCTGGGCGAGCAAGGCGTGCTTCAACACAGGCGCGAGCTGGAGCATGCCCTTCTGGAACCCATGCGTCCCAAACTTCGTTCATCTGAGCGAAATCTTTCATGTCACGAATGTACAGAGTTGCGGAAAGCATGTGCTCAAGGTCACTGCCAGCTTCTGCTAACAGAGCTTCAACTTTAGCAAGCATGGTTTTTGTCTGCTCTTTGATGTCCTTGGTCGCGTCTTCAGCGACCTGACCAGCAAGGTAAATCACACCGTTGTTGATGACAATTTTGCTCATGCGGGTGCCGATTTCCATACGTTTGATATCGCTCATTGTGCGTTCCTTTCTATTGCCACCAAGTTTGTTGGCATTTTTATGATGCTTATAAGAAAAAGAGGCGAGGCAGCTTTGGAACTATCCAAGGACTACAACATGATTGCCTCGTATGTAATTTTGTCAGACTCATTCCACACTTGATTCGTGGGGGTCGCATGCGGAACGCCGCATGGGTGGGAAAAAGCGGGTTAAATCTTATTCTCCCTTACGGGGGGTTGGCCAGATGATGCGCCGGCAGCTTCCCTGTTTGCGGACGCTGTTTGATTCCATCATGATTGAAAAGAAGTCAACAATTGATTTTTCATCTTTTGGTGTTTTTTTGGGTAGGTAACTATTTGTGATTGTTGTGATGTTGGTGGGTAGTAGGTTGTAACCTTACGCATAGGGTGAAAGTAATTTGTTATTAGACGTGTGGCGGTTGGTTTGGATGGACAGGGGGAGAGGGAAAGGTGTGCGGTGAGCCATGAAGAAATGAACAAAAAAAGCACAAAAAAAGCCCACCAAAAGGTGGGCTCTGATCGTCGTACTATAATTGCTTAGTAGCGAGGGCGACGTTCACGAGGCTGAGCTTCGTTTACACGAAGGTCACGGCCCTGGAAGCTAGTTCCGTTAAGGCCTTCAATAGCCTGAGTCGCGCCGTTAGCATCCATTTCCACGAAGCCAAAACCACGGGAACGACCGGTTTCGCGGTCTTCGATTACACGAGCAGATACAACTTCGCCGAAATCAGCAAAAAGGTTGCGCAGGTCTTGGTCAGTACAGCCCCAGGAAAGGTTGCCAACATAAAGATTCTTATTCAAAACAAAAACTCCAACAGAAATGATTATCTCCCCACCACAGAGCAAGCTCTGTTTGGGGCGTGTGTGCTGCAACCCCTTGGGGGAGTCTGAAGCACGATGTAAATACGATGTGTGAACAGTATATGTGATAGAGGGGTTGGTCAATCGTTTAATTCATTTTTTTCACTTTTATTTTAAAAAAAACGTAAGCAAAAAAAAGTTGTTGGGAAGAATGACAGTTCTTTTTGATATTTGAAAAAAAATAAGTTTAAAACAATGTATGCGGTTACAAACGAACGTTGCTTGTGGGAAATGAACTATCCACGGAAGGTTGTCTTTAAAAGACAGGAAGATGCCTTGTGTAATGAATTTGAAATTTTAAAAATGAATAAATGTTCAGAGTGGGAAGAGGTCGGAAAATATGTGCTAGCAATGGTTGTCTGTTGAGTCTGTCTTTTGAATAGAAATGAAGAACTGCATTATTGCGGAAAGGCTTGAGCGGAAAAAAGGCAAAAAAAAAGATCATACTTTCGTATGATCTTTTTCTAAGTGCATGGTGCCCAGGGGGAGACTCGAACTCCCACGGGCGTAGCCCACTACCCCCTCAAGATAGCGTGTCTACCAATTCCACCACCTGGGCACTTAGTTGAACTTCGCTTGCGCGTTGTTCTGAGGGGTGCGCTAAGGTGTTGTTCCTCAGCGCGGAAAAGTGTTTATGCGGAACGACGGTGCTTTGCAAGCATTTTTTTGTGTTTTTTAGAATTTTTTAAAAGGCGTTGATATCTCGAATGACATATTGTTGGGATATCTAGTTGATTAAATAGTATGTTTGTAGTCCTTCATCGATAAAACATTTTTTGGGTGCAAACAAAATTTCTAGCTTTTTGTGATGCATGAAATTAGATACCTGAATGGTCTTGCATATTGAACCGTAAAAAATGCTGTTTTTGCAAGAGCAAGATTACTTATCCTACGTTACATAACTCCATTGGAGCATTTATATGAAATCGACTCTCTTTCTTGATATTGGTAGCGGAACTCAAGACGTTTTGTATTATCGTGATGATGTTGAATTGGAAAATTGCAGCAAGTTTGTTTTGCCGTCTCCAGCAAAAATGATTGCAAAACGCATTATGGAGCTTACCAACGCCAAGCGTGACATCTATATGTTCGGCTCTAATATGGGCGGCGGTTTTTTTGGTGCAATGAAAAAGCATCTTGATGCAGGTTTTCATGTGGCTATTCATCCAGAAGCTGCCTACGCGTTGAACGATGATCCTAAGCGTGTGGCGGCTATCGGCGTTACCATTTGTGACAGTTGTCCTTCCGGCTACGTACCTGTTGAGCTTTGCGACTACAATGCTGGCTGGTGGAGTGCTTACTTTGGTATGGCAGGTTTGCCGAATCCTGATGAAGTGATTGTAGCTGCTCAGGATCACGGTGTGCATGAGGAAGAAGGAAATAGAATCGGCCGGTTCCGTATGTGGAATGAGCTTTTGACTCGTCATGAAGGAAATCCATATTCTTTACTATATAGAAAGCCTACCGCAGCTCTTACCCGACTTGCCACAATCCAGAAGGCAACCGGTGGTGGATGTGTAGCTGATAGTGCTTCTGCGGCAGTGCTCGGTGCATTGTATGTTCCGGAAGTGGCACAGCGTAGCTGGCGTACAGGCGTTCTGATTGTGAATGTCGGCAACAGTCATATTTCTGCGTTCCTCGTGTATAAAGAGAAAATTTACGGTGTCTATGAACATCACACAGGCATGTTGTCTAAAGAAGAACTTGTTCACGATCTAACAGAATTTCGTCGCGGCTGGCTTACTAACGAGATGGTGCGCGATGCAGGTGGTCATGGTTGTATGAACCTTGAATTACCCGATGAAGCTGAAGGTTTTTTCCCAGCATATCTGCTTGGGCCAAAGCGCGCGATCCTAGATGGACAAGGTGTTATGATTGCTCCGGGTGGCGATATGATGCTCGCAGGATGTTTCGGCCTTCTTAAAGCATCACAGAATATTGAATAAAAATTTAATTTCGACAATGCCGAAATTGACATCAGTAGTTAGCTACGTATAATCCCCTCTCATTTAGAGAATAAGGGGTTGTAGAATGTTATACTTTGATCCGGCAGAAGGTTGGTCACGGGAAGAAATCGAACAGGCACAAGTTGCCCGTTTACGCACAACTATAGCTCAGGCTGGTAAGGCTCCAATTTATCGAAATAAATTCGATGAAATGGGGATTACACCTGAGTCAATTCAGAGTGTTGAAGATGTGCGGAAGCTGCCAGTTACAACAAAAGATGATCTCCGTGCCCAGTATCCGGATAAAATGAATACCGTTCCGCGAAAAGATATTGTGCGTATGCACGCATCTAGTGGTACAACAGGTTCTCCGACCGTTATTCATTACACTCAGAGTGACCTTGATAATTGGTCTGATCTTGTAGCTCGTTGTCTTCATATGGTTGGCGTGCGCGCAGAGCATGTATTCCAGAATATGACAGGATACGGACTGTTCACCGGTGGTCTCGGGCTGCATTATGGTTCGGAGCGGTTAGGTTGTCTTACTATGCCTTCAGGGCCGGGTAATACCAAGCGTCAGTTCAAGTTGATGAAAGATTTCAATACATATGCTGCGCACATTATTCCATCCTATGCTCTTTACTTAGGTGCAGCACTGCGCGACATGGGCATGTCACCGGATGATTTACCTTTGGGTATTATTGTAACAGGTGCAGAACCGCATACGGAAGAAGCACGTCAGCGTATTGAAGAATTACTCGGCGCAAAGGCATACAATTCTTACGGTCTTTCAGAGATGAACGGACCGGGTGTAGCTTTTGAATGTACAGAGCAGAACGGTATGCACATTTGGGAAGATGCTTTTCTTCCTGAAATTGTGAATCCCGAAACATTAGAGCCTGTGGCGGATGGCGAAATTGGCGAGTTGATTATGACAACCTTGTGCCGCAACGGCATGCCGATTATTCGTTACCGTACTAGAGACCTTACTCGATTTATTACTGACGAATGTCCTTGTGGCAGATTGCATAGACGCATTGATAGAATTCTAGGCCGCGCAGACGATATGCTCATTATTAAAGGGGTTAATATTTACCCTATGCAGATTGAACGCGTGTTGATGGAATTTGATGAAGTGGGTGAGAACTATGTAATTGAGCTTGAGCGTCAGAATTTTATAGACCAGTTGCGCGTAAAAGTGGAAATTAAAGATGAACACTTTGTAGATGACATGCGTGTCCTGCAAGGGTTGCAACGTAAAATTGCCTCAAGGCTTTGTAGTGAAATTCTTATCACACCGCGTGTTGAAATTGTTCAGCATAACAGTTTGCCGAAATCAGAAGGCAAGGCGCAGCGAGTGGTAGATAAACGAGAATAAGGAATATTGAGTGGAAACAGTTTTGGCAGTTGTTTTTACAGCTCTGATGGTCGCGTTTCTCGGCCTGCATTTTCTAAGTATGCCCGCGAACTTTTTGATTATGGGTATGCTGGTTTTATGGAAGTTCATGTATCCCGCACAATCTGTGGATATGAACACCATGTTTTTTGTGACTACCGGCGGGCTTGTGCTGCTTGGTGAAGTGCTTGAGTTTACCTCTCAGCTTGTGGGAGCTAAAAAATATGGCGGATCAAAGAAGGGTAACTTGGGCGGCATCATCGGTGCTATCTGTGGCGCCATTATCGGCGCTCCGTTCTTTTTTGGATTCGGTGCGCTTATCGGTGCCCTAGGCGGTTCATACGCAGGGTGTCTTATCTTTGAAATTGCACATGGCAGAGAATTAAGCGAAGCCATGACTGCTTCAAAAGGCGCCTTCTATGGTAAGTCCCTTGGAATGAGTATAAAATTCGGTATCGGCGTGTTCGTCGTTGTCTATGGTGCATCGCACATCTGGAGCTAACAAGCTCTATAGCAAAAAAATGAAACAGGCTGTGGTTAATTCCACAGCCTGTTTTTTTATGATCAAGGATGTCGTGGTTGTATGCGACGCTTTTTTATGTCTCCGACGGCTGGGCTGAAACTTTTTTCAAAAAAGTTTCCCCCAGCCTCCCTTCCAAAAACTTTTATTATGCGATGAAAGTACGTTAATAGTGCCTTCACGCGGCTTAACACCACTGACTTGGCAAACATAGAAGAGCTGTTCAACATATGCAGATCAGCTTTTTTTATTTTTTTTAAAGACAGTGGAGCGTAAGCCGCGAGGGTACATAAAAAACGTGCTGACCTCGCAGGCAAAAGTCTTTGGAGAGGCCAGAGAACCTTTCTACAGAAATGTTCTCTGGCTGCCGGAGGCTCGTCGAAGACCCACCAAAGGCAAAAAAAGCACCCCCGCGGGAGCAAGGGGTGCTAACGTGCTGAGCTTGTGTAGCCGGAGAGCTGGTGCGCATCAGTGAAGAGACCGAGTTAATGCACCAACTGAAGCTCCGGCTGGGGGTATGCCCAGCGTAGAAATTTGTATATGTTTGCTGTTACAGCATCAGATTTGCTGCTGTAATTTGCAAAGCTACGATAGTGGATATAAAGGCAATTGTTTCAAAAATATTTCGTTTACTCATCTCATGTCTCTTGTTTTGTGGAATGGGGGAACAGGTGTCATTACCTGTTCCCTTTTTTTATGGGTATTGTTCAATGTCATCATGCTGTGGATTCTTGTCCGTGTATGGAGCAGGACGTTCTGGTTTGAGTATCCGTGTCTTCTTAAAGAAATTCCGGATTGCTTGCGCATGATGGCAAGAGCTGATGCTTAGCGATTGATTCATAGGACACCCCTTTATGCTATGCGTTTAATTTAGCAATGAGGTCTTTTACCCATGCGTCAATGGAGGCCTGTTCGGCCTTTGGATCCCCGTCTATTTTGAGTGACTCGGCAAATACGGAAGCGCCTGCACCTTTGCATGCTTCTTCAATCGCATCGACTGCGCCGCAATAGTATTCGTAGCTGCTGTCGCCACAACCGAAGCAGGCAATGTTTTTACCGGCAAGGTCAATGCCTTCGATTTCTTCGAACACGGAGATAAAATCATCCTGTAGCTCGATTTCGTCATCACCCCACGTGGAACATCCAAGGCAGCAAAGATCATAGGCTTTAGTCAGGTCCGTAACTTTGATGTCTGCAACATCTTCGATTGTTACTTCGTGACCGTTTTGTTCCAGTGTACGTTGAATGCTTTCCGCAACGTATGCTGTGTTGCCTGTAGTAGAACCGTACGTAATGAATACTGATGCCATAATCTTGTCTCCTGTTTGGTTATGCTGTTGTATGGAAATACAACAGCTATCTACAGTAGACGTCGAATGTTTCTGAAGTTCTTGATGAATACAGACCGGATCGTCGTTGGGGAGACGGTCCGGTGGACAGTGAAGGAGTAATGGTGCTGTGTAATTTCATATTTTTTTCAGCCAATTATGTTCGGTTTGGATTCTTTATATTGAAATTGAAAATCTTTTTCAATTAAAAAGTACAATAAATCTATATTTTATTCTAACAGTCTGATTACTTAGTAGGAATTGAGCTTTTCCATTGTTCCCATGTGTTCCATGTAGGAGGACACATGGCGGAAAAGGAGCCAAGTTCTATTTGGTAGTGGTGAAGGTACATGGTCTGGGAGGTCGCATCAGAACATGTTTCAGTGGTGCCGTAGAGCGGGTCTCCGACAATAGGATAGCCTTGTGAGGCAATATGGGCACGAATTTGGTGACGTGCCCCTTTGCTGATAGCTGCCATAAGGAGCGTTGCAGAGCTGGAAGGATCTTCCGGAATGGTGGTTTCCAGCAGTGGAAGAAATGTTGTGTGGCGTAGCGGATCGCTATCTGATTCGGGTAATACCTTTGTGATTTTGCGTTTTGCCATATCAAGCTTGTTGGTCACATGCAGTGGAGCAGGCACGGAGCCGTGCACAAGAAGAATATATATTTTTTCTACAGCACCGGCATTTTCGATTTCTTTAAACATGGCTGCTGCGGCTTCTGACTTTGCAGCCATGACCATGCCTGAAGTCAGGCAATCTAGTCTGTTTACAAGGATGGGCAACGGAGCTTCAGCCGTGGTGTGATGGGCAAAAAGGGCTGGCAGTTCTGCCTCGAGGCTAAGTGAATTTTTTCCTGCTATATCTGCGGTGTGCAGACCTCCTGGCTTGTAAATTGCTGCGAAATGAGCATCTTCATGCACTATATGTAACTGTTTTTTGAGTTCTTTACTGTTGTCCGGAACGCATTCTTCCGTTGTGGATATTTCTTTTTTTATGTCTTCTGGAGCAGTTTTTTCAACGAGCAAAATTTGATCACCAGTTGAGACCGAATGCCCTTTTGAACGTGGAATACCGTTAACGAGAACTGTGTGGGTCTCGAAAACTCTTCTGCGCACGCGTATACCTGATTCTGGAAGAAATAGAGAAAGAGCACCATCAAGGCGTGTGTTGTTCAACGTTTCAGGAACAGTCACTGTTGAGAGATTGGGTATCATATAGTGTTGGGTGGAAAAAGTTAGCGTGAAGCAGCTTCCAAAGGAAAGCTGATGGTAAATTGTGTGCCGTTGCCCAGAGAGCTTGCTACATCTACACTACAATTATGGGCACTAGCAATACGCTTTACTATATGCAAACCGAGACCATGGCTTGGTTCGTCTCCGGTTGGTGAGGCGGAGCCTTTAGTGAATGGTGTGAATAGTTGCTCGATTTCTTCTTCAGCTATTCCGGGGCCTTCGTCTTTTACAATCAGCAGGACTTTGTTCTCCATCTTTTTTGTACTGATATGAATCGTTGTTTCAGAAGCAGAAAATTTAATGGCGTTGGACAGCAGATTATCGAGCAATTGCCCTATACGTTTAGGGTCGCCATGGATTTCCTCTAGCTGCTTAAGGTTGTGATGAAGCTCAATTGATTTTCGAGCCGCAGTAAGTCCAGCAAGAGTGAGTCTTCGGGCAACAATATCATTCAGCTGTACAGGTTCTTTTTCGATGGACAGCAGACCGCTTTCGATTGTTGAAACGTCTAGAATATCAGTAACAAGTGTGAGCATGTCATTACTGGCCGAGAATATTGCCTGAGCAATTTCTTTCTGCTGTGTTGTCAACTCGCCTGCGTCCCCTTCTTTTAGGATAGAAGAGAGCCCCTGCACGCCGGTAATTGGGGTGATTAAGTCATGGGCTGCCATGCCGAGCATTTTGTTTTTAAGTGCATTCAGTTTTTCCAAATGATAGAGCAGTTCTGTCATTTTTAGGTTCTGTATCATACGACAGTAAAGCTCTTCTCGTTTGAATGGCTTATTCAGGAAGTCACTGGCACCGCTTTTAAGAAACATAGCGGAGATGTGCAGATCTGAATTTCCGGAAATTCCTATGATGGATGTAAGTTCCGGTGGGTGATTTTTACGTATCAACCGCGTGAGTTCTACTCCGGGCATATCGCTAAGGTGAGCGTCGATGAGGATGAGTGGAAACTTTTCATGTTCCAGTAGAGCGAGTGCGTCTTTACCGGATGAGGCTGTTCTTGGGTTCAGCATATAGTTGGAGACGACATATGACAGGTAATGCCGAATGGATGCGGAACTGTCGACAATCAGAACTTCCGTGTTCTTATTCTGATGTAGGCGCTGTACGACCTCAATAACATTTGCGACGAGATCGCTGCTTTTGAGAATTGTATCGATAATTGTGGGGGACAACGTGCAGGAGGCGCATGCCTCTGTGTAATTGTCAGTAAGAAGCAGGGTTGGAATGCTATGTTCCGCTGTTACGTAGAATAAGCTTTCAGAGATGCCCGTCAGAGAAGTGTCTAGAATAGCAAGTGGTAGCTGGTCACTGTATCGTGAGGCTATACTGAAGGCTTCAGAAGAGGTTGTCGTAACAAGGCAGGGCATGCCGCATGTTGATTCTATCCCTTCTTTTAGCTGCGTTGCTGCTTTTGATTCAGATACAGCAATCAGTATGTATTGTTTTGGTTCTGTCTGCATAAAGAGTTGCCCGACGTCATAAAATGGTTGTGATAGATGAACTGCGGGTTAGCGTGCAATCGGGGAGCACTTCCTTAAACAAAATTTCAATATCCTGAAGGTCTGGGTTGCGTAACTTTTCATCAACATGCGCTAAGCGTGGAAGATTTTCAAAGAAAGCTTTAACAAGTTGTGGATCAAAATGTTTTCCGGAACTGTTGCGGATAATGGCTGTGGTTTTTTCCATAGAGTACGGTTTCTTATACGGGCGCTCGGAGCGCAGCGCATCATATACATCGACTAGTCCGACAATACGGCCTTCAATCGGGGTATTGGTACCAGCAAGCCCGTTTGGATATCCTGTTCCATCCCATCGTTCATGATGATTCAGCGCAATAATATGTCCGGTTTCCAAGAGGTTGGATTTTGAATTTGCAAGCAGTTTTGCCCCTACCGTTGTGTGGGTCTTCATTATTTCAAATTCTTCTGTAGTTAATGGTCCCGGTTTTAGAAGGATGGAATCCGGTATGCTGATTTTACCTACATCATGCATCGCTGCAGCTTTGTAAATTCTAAGTACTTTTTCATTCGAAAGTCCAAGTGAATGGGCAAGAATGGCGCTGAAAAAACATATGCGTAAAACATGGTGGCCGGTTGCTTCATCTTTGTATTCAACTGCTTGCGCCAACCTGTTCACGGTATCTACGTATGCCATCTCCAGATCCAGATGAGAATCTTTGAGCAGATTGATGGTAGTATGCAAGTCTTCAGCATATTTAATGAGCTGAGCATATGCTTTTTTTACTTCAAGCTCGCAGGAGTTGTTTTTAGGCATAGCGTCTATCCTTGAAAGAAAAATTTCAGGGGCACCTGACTGTTGAACAGCTTTGAAAAAGAGAAGGCTGTCTCGTAATCATATGCGCCACTCTTGGATATGTACTATGAGAATAGCTAGTATAGCAGGTATTTTGCCACAAGGAGATGTGGGTACGAAGAATGCGTTGCTGTTATAGTATTAACTATTGCGAGCAAATTGCTGAACGTGTTTTAATAAATTGATGGGGCTGAATGGCTTTGTAAGGTATGCTACTGCGCCGGATTCGATGCAGGCTTTAATTGCATCCCGTGTAGCTGTAAGCATAATTACCGGACAATTTTTCGTTTCAGGATTTGCGGTAAGCATTTTAGTAGCAACAATACCGTTGTACTCGCCCGGCATGTCAATATCCATAAGGATAAGATGTGGAGTGAGTTTCTTTGCCAGCGAGAGAGCTTCCGGTGCACTTTTACATTCGGCAATGTTGAATCCGTCACTGGCAAGAGTGATACGTACAAGTGTTCTTATTTCAGGGCGATCATCTGCAATAAGAATTGTTTTTTGCATAACCACTCCAATACGTAAGCGTTAGTATGAGCCTTTAAAAAGAAACTGCCAGCCGATTGTATCAAATCGTCTGGCAGTAGAACATGAAAAATGTGTTGATTACTCGTCGATGAAGGGGTGATCTAATTCAAGTTGTACCGGACTAAGTTCGTAACCAAGCTCTTTAGCCATAAATTCAAGGGCCGTAATGTCTTTTGTTGCACGCATAATGTCGAGCAGAGTATCCGCACCAAGTTTAGCACTTTGGTCATACGGATTTAATTCACGCATCATTGTTGGGTAAGGTTTACCAATTTGCTCTGCTACCCATTTTGATTGTCGTGCGCCTAAAACCATGTTTTGTGTCACGCGAGTTACAGTTTCTCTCATAAAGCCATCCTTACTATCGAAAGTTAGACGAATTACCATATATCCGCAGTCGTTGTGAGATTCCGCGGATACTCTCCTACTCTGATATAAAATAGACCATATAGTTCGTGATGCGTGAATTAGGCGCATGCTGTATTTTTGTATTGAGAGTGTCCGTATTTTTATGGTAGGGTATAGTCTGATTACTACTCATATAAGGGTAGCAACTGAAGATAGTTAGCACATGGAATAGACCGGTGCGTAGGCTATTTTTGTGTGTATTTTGGGGGTAAAACCAAAAGGCAGGCGTTTTAATGGAACCGTTGTATCATGTTGTTTTAGCTGAAGATCATGTGTTGTTGCGTGAAGGGCTGAAATCATTATTACAGACTTTTGAAAACTTTGTTGTGGTAGGAGAAGCAAACGATGGGTATCAGGCTGTAGAACTATGTGAAACCTTGACCGTAGATTTGGTATTGATGGACTTGTCAATGCCGAAGCTGGATGGCTTAAAGGCAACAAAAATAATTAAGCGTACTCTTCCTGACATCAAAATTCTCGTCATCACACAGTATGATGCTAACGATTATGTCCATTCTGCGTTATCTGCCGGAGCCGATGGCTACATTCTTAAAGATGCTACCAGTGAAGAATTTTTACTTGCGGTCACAAGCGTATTAGATGGAAAGACTTATATATCTCCAGGAGTAACAAACAACGTCATTCGGGGATATTTGAACGGAGGCGCGACAAGCGAAGGTGGGGCACCATTGGCTGAGTTGACCCCGCGTGAAGAAGAGATCTTTCAGCTTGTGGCAGAAGGTTATAAGAGTAGAGAGATTGCAGACATGCTTGTGGTAAGTATCAAAACAGTTGAAAAGCACCGTTCAAATCTTATGAATAAGCTATGTGTACATTCCGCAGCGGAACTTAGGGAATTTGCAGCACAGCAAGGCGTAATTTTTAAAAAGCCTGAGCTAACTGCATCGTAGCAGTATAGAAAACAAAAAGGGGAAGCATATGCTTCCCCTTTTCTCGTATTGTCAGTGGATGTTCGACTAGTTTTCTAATTGCTGAATACCGTCGAGAAGCCACATGGAGTCGTCTTTGTGGGCTTTAAAGAAATGCCACACTTCGCGTACCTGCTCAGGGTTCTGCGCTGATTGATCTTCGCGCATAAGCACATCAAAGTAGACAGTGGCAAGAAGGCCGTCTGTCTCGTCTTTAACTTCGAGCAAGCGGGCGTTAGACATAAGAACTTCAGTGCGTGAAGGCACAGGATCTTCTTTAGCCTGTTGCTTAATAGACTCGTAAACTTCAGGTGTCGTAAACTGCTTAATGTCATCAAGATCTCGGCTGTCCCAGCTCTGCTGCAGGCGGTTGAATACCACTTTAGCACCTTTAAGGAAGTCGTCAGTATCAAATCCGGCCGGAGTAGTTACCTCTGGCTGCACATCTTGTGCATGACCGCCACCCGCAGGTGTGCTTCGTAGATTTGACCATGCATCCTGAGATTCTCGTTGCATGTTTGAATAATTGTCTTCAGGTGGTGCATATGATTGCTGCTGATTGTAATTCGCTGACCCTCCGCCTTCGTAGGCAGATTGTCGCGATTCCATCCTTCGAGACCGGAACATTTTGCGGAGAAATAAAAACGCCAATCCAAACAAGATAATATCAAAGAAACCAATGCCGCCAAACCCTCCACCGGAGAGTAATGAGCCAAGCAATGTACCGGCGAGAAGACCGCCGAACATGCCGCCCATACCACCGAAGAGGCCCCTGCGCGGTTGCGCGGAGTTGGAAAGTGCGGATTTGTTTTGGTTCAGCGGAGCGTTAGGTACGGGCTTAGAAAAGCTCTTGCTGAACATCGGCTTACTGCCGAATGACCTACCCCCGCCAAAACGCTTGGCTTCTGCGAAGTCTGCCATGCCGAAAATAAAAACGGCGGCTATGACTGGGATTAGGAGTAAGGCAATTAGGCGGATCATTTTCATACAATTCTCCATGTAAATAGATATACCCGTACCATGTAACTATAATAAGGCATGAGTCAAGAGCAGAGGTGCTCCCAAAAAAATCTTATTTTTGGAAATTGTCGAACTTGATCCAAGTAACAGCTCCTAATTCTACAGGCTTTTCTTCGCCAGAAGGTGCGGTAATAGTGTAATCCGCTGTGGTGAGCGCTGCAAATCCCCACCATCCGGCTTTAGGACAGGTAACAGTGAAAATGCCGTTGCTGTCTGTTTTTGTAACCATGGTTACGTGATGTTCGGTTGGCGCTGTGAAACCATCGTTGTTGTAGAGCTCATATTCAACTTCTGCATTTGCCACGGGCTTACCGTTTGACAAAACCTGACCGGTAAAACTGCTGCCTACATATAATCCGTACGGACGAGTGAGCGGGATAATTTCTGTAGGCAGTCCTGCCGGAGCATCCCAGTCTTCTTCAGAGCCAAATGCTGCAACATATGTTTTTGTGTAATGGATAATGAAGCAGTCTTCTTCCGGTTCCCAGTATGGTGTAGGTTCCATAATAAACTGGTATACACCCGGGCGTTTGAAGCGAAATGCAGTTTTCCATGCTTCTTTATCCATAACTTTAGCTTCGGAGAGAGTTGGAAGCAGGTCGATTTTTTTTCCGTTTGTTACAGCAAAAAAATGTTTTGGTTTTTCAAGCTGCATGCCTATTCCTTCAAACGGATGGGAGAAAGAAATCGTTAAGTTGGTGCTACGTGTTTCCTGAGTGGCAACATTTGAATCAGGAATTACCATGCCGAAGTGGGCAAAAGCCGGACTGGCAACAAGCATAAAGGCAATAAAGGTAAGAATGGTAGTGCGCATAACTGCTCCTATTACTTTGGAAAAATAAATATAAGTGAACACCTATGTCTTGGTTACACGAATTAAATATTCGTGTCACTAGTAAAATAAGAAGACAAAATATGTGTCACCTGTCTGACAAAAGTCAGGAAGGATACAGTTTGGATATGTAATTATCTTTTAAAATTGGTGTGTTATTGGAGTCTGTTTTTTGATAACATTTTCAGGCTCAGGTGTGCGAGCCATGATGGCAATCTCAACAGAGCCTGCGCCGCCTTCAAGAAGAGTTCTCGCGGCCTGTCGTATGGTTGAGCCTGTTGTGGCAATGTCATCCACAAGCAGAATGTGAGCATTTTGGAACGCGGTGGGGATAGTTGCAGTGAAAGCACCGGAAAGGTTCTGGCTGCGTTCTTTTTTACTTAAGGTTGCTTGCGGAGCTGTTTCGCGATTTCGGCGAAGCAAGTCAGGCAAAAGTGGAGCTTCAATTTTTTGTGCGATAAGTTTAGCTGACAACATGCTTTGGTTGTGCCCGCGGTGCAGAAGGCGGGATTCATGAAGCGGAATGGGTACAACGGCGGCAGGAGGAATTTCGCGAGGTGAATATACAGCTGCCAGCAAGCGGGCAAGTGTGAGTCCTGCATCAAGTCTGCCGTGAAACTTATGTTTAAGAAGCAGCTCACGCAGAATGCCTTCATATGCACCGTAGAGCGTTATGTGTGTCCACGGTGGTGGAGTGATCATGCAGGTAGAGCAGCGAGAAGGGGCTCCGAAGGCTTTTGCGTATAACATACCGCAATCTGGACAATAGCCTTGAGAACGGGGAGCCAGCTGTCGTAGGCAATCAGAACAAAGCTGTGGTGAAAGGCTCCATTGGTGATGGAGCCTTTTTGTATATTCTGTTTTTTCAGGTAGTGCGCTCTCTTTTTCGTACAGTGAACGAAATGATACTTCCTTAACAGGACTATAGGGCGCAAAGCACGAAACGCATCGGGTTTCATCTAATCCCAGAAACGCGGCAGTACTCTTGAGTAAAGCAAAAACACTATGCATGTTCTGGCGTCCGTGCGTTATTTTTGAGTTGAAAAGCGAGGTACAGTGTCGTTGTACGCTGCCGTTGCATAGTTCTTAATCCGCTCTATGGTTTCGGGGTCATTTGCCAATTCATCAGGGCCGTCTTTTCCGTAAATAAGCAGTGGTTCAACAAGACTGATATTAAACGGAGACAGGAAATATTTTAGAGTCAGGAGCGAGCCGTGAAAGAGCTGGTCGCCGACAGGTCGTGCTGCAACAAGGCAGATGTATGCCTTTCTCGGTGGAAGAGAAAGTACAAACGGGTCACGGTTATGTCGGCGGAACCAGAAGCACTGGCAGCGGTCTATGAATGTTTTAAAGATGGACGGCAGATGGTAGAAATAGATTGGCGAGCTTATAAACAGCGCCGGTGCTTCTATCAGCATAGAATAGAGTTCTGAACTGTCGTCTTTCCCTTCCTGCACACATTTTTTACTGCCGGGAACTGCACACGCTTCACATGCTGTACAGTGCCGAACAGTATAGTCGCGCATAAACCGCGTTTGTGTTTGCCCACCAGCAGCTTCGTACTCTTGGGCAAAAATTCTTGCTGCATTGTCAGTGTTGCCATCTTTACGGGCGCTGCAACCTAATATTTGAAGAGCATTGGCAAAAGATTGTTGTGCGTTCATCATCTCTCCTTTCTGCAGCTGCAAAGCTATTTCTTTGCAACACGCTTGCACAAAGCTGAAAGCTCTGTGTCATCATCTGTTTGGATTTCGCAATGCCACTGAGGATATTTTTTCAGTGCATACTCCAGTGGAGCATGTGCCTTAGCAGGAAGCAGAAGAAGGACTTTGTTCTTCTTCTGAAAGCCGAGATAAAAACTTATCTCGAGTCCCAAGCCTCAACATGCATTTCGTAAATCAGCTACAGTTGTATCGGTGTCTTCATTATGTGTTGTCATGATAACTCCAGATCGATGAAAACCCCGTATTAATGTTCGTGCGGTCATTATTCCGCAAGCGTACCAGCGGCTAATGACCAATGTTCAGCACCACAAGCTTACTGTGTTTGTACAGAATGCCTGATCAACAGTCTTATATGATTGTTTGTTCAGGCACTAAGTAAGTGCCTGAACAAACTTTTTAGCGCTGGAAGTCAGAAAAATACGGGTTGTTAATCTGCTCGTCGTTCACGGATGACTGTGGTCCGTGACCTGAATATACTACGGTTTCAGGTGGGAGTGCGAAGATTTTTTCAGTTACTGACTTTTTCAGAACATCAAAATCACCGCCCGGCAGGTCGGTTCGGCCAATGGCGCGATAGAATAATACATCGCCTACAAAAATTGCCTTTGCAGCAGGGAAGAAAAAGGAAAGACTGCCAGGGGAATGACCCGGTGTGGCGAGTACTTTACAGTCCAAATCCATAAAATTGTGGTCGCCTTCTGCAATAGAGGTAAAGCTGAATGCAGGAACTTTAGGGAACCCCCACATGCCGCCCTGACCAACTTCGGAATCGAGAAGGAAAGTATCTTCAGTGCCGCCAATAACTATTGCACCTGTCGCTTCATGCAGTGCTTTAATTCCGTATAAGTGGTCAAAGTGAAAATGAGTAACAAGAATATGAGTGAGGGTCAGACCTTCTTCTTTCAAAAACTCGATAACAGTAGTCGGCTCACCACCAGGATCAACTGCAACAGCTTTTCCTTCGTGGAAAAGAACGTAGCAATTTGTTTCAAGCGGGCCTAAAGGGAATGTTTTTACTTGCATTAAAATTGCTCCAGCATAATATCTTCCAGCGGCTTGCGTGAGGAGGTTCCCTCCTGTGCAGGTTCGCCGATGGCAATAAATGTGATGAATTCATATTTATCAGTATCAAGGGACAGAACATTAAGAACCTGCTCGGCATTGTTCATCATCTGTCCAAGCCATACAGACCCAAGACCGAGAGAATGTGCCGCGAGCATGATATTCTGAATACAACCGCCAGCGGACTGATGATCTTTCAATTCGTGGTACAGGCAATTTTTGTCTAGAAAAACGCCAATCATCAGAGCTGCATTGTGTACGATATGTGAGTAAATCGTGCAATCTGCTAATCCGTCAATCCGTGGGTCATTTGGGCGAAGTGCAATAAAGCGGAAAGGCTGATTGTTTTTTCCGCTTGGTGCCCAGCGACCGGCTTCCAGCATGGCAGTGATTTCTTCGCGGGTAACTTCACGATCAGTAAATTTTCGTATGCTGCGGCGCTCTTGTAAAGCAGCAAGAACAGGATTGGACATGTGGTCTCCTCGTTTTTATGTTATACTAGAGGTTGTTATGGTGTTTTTTGTATTCTGGTAGCGTATTTTTTATTTAATACTACAAGGTGAAGCAGCCAGACAGTAGGCGTAGCCTTCTGGAAAATAAGGCAAAAAGCAACCGATGCTTTTCATTGTGGTGTAACCTATGTATAAAAAATGGTTATGAAAGCGCAAATAGATATTCTGAATTCAGAGCGGACACAGTTAAGCAGAGTTGATCTCATAACCTATGAGCATCTACTCGCTGAATCGATTAAATCTATTCTCAACTTTTCATCATACAGTTTGTATTTCCCCCGAAAAATACAAAGTCTTGAAGCTGTTTGGGACGCAAAAGAGAAAAAACTTTTGTTGCCCCTTGTGATGAACAATAAATTTTATGGGCAATTTGTGGCCAGAGGCGTAAGCATTCGCGCGCCAAAGACCCTTATGTCTATGCTTCCCGCGGTGGCAACGCTGGCGCTTGAGAAAATTCAAGGCATGAAGTCCAGCATCACAAATGCACAGAATGGTTTATTTACCCGTGATTATCTGCACCATGCAGCTAACCGTGAACTGCGTATGATCCGTGAAGGCTTTCACCTTTCCGGAGAACCCCGTACCGCAGGGAGTGAAGAATATCGAGCCACTGTAGGTGTCGTACTTCTCGATCTTTCAGGACTCCGTTCTGTTGAAACAGAATTTGGTCACCTATTCGCTGAAGAGTTGGCTGTGCAGTTTGCAGATGCCCTTGCGGCTGTTGCACCGGAGCAGGCTCTTGTGTGTAACAGCGGTGATTATGAATACGCTATCCTTGTTCCTACCGGAACATCAAGTGCATGTAGAAAAATTGCTGCGGAAGCTGTTCGAAATCTTCGTTCTATCCAGCAAGTTCACACCATTACAGAACATCGAGTAGGCGTCGATATTGCCGCAGGCTATGCTGCGTTTCCTCAGGATTTCGAGGGAGCACAGTTTGAGCTGAAAAGTGATGAGCAGAGCCGGTTGCTGCTTCGCAAAGCACGTATCGGTGCCAGTGTTGCAAAACGCCTTGGGGAGTCGCTTACCATTCCACACGTGCTCGGTTTTAATCGTCTGCTCCATGAAGGCGGAACCGTCCGTGAAGTACTTCCTGTCAGCCGCGTTGTGGTCGATGTAGGTATGTCTATGGGCGCACGTGAAGGGCAGCGATTCTCTGTATGGTCATGTAGTTATGATTCCACCTATGCCAATGGTGTTCCCGCTAATTCTCTTATCAACAGGCATCCTTTGTATAAAGGGGAGCTTGTGCTTATGGAAGTGCGCGAATCAGATTCTATAGCAGAGATCATGCATATGGGTGATCCCACATGGGCAGTGGAACCGACTGATACCATTAAGCTGTTGCCGGAAGAAAAGGGCATTGGCGTAGAGGTTGAGAAGAACGAAGAAGCAGAGCAGCTTGATTCGCTCACCGGTCTTTACAAGCATAGAGATTTCATAGGCCGTTTTACTAAAGAGCGGGAAAAAACAGATTCTTTTGCACTTGCGCTTATTCGTCTTTCCCGTATCCCGCATACACATGGAGGGGCAGGCGAACAAATTTTAGCGGAAGCCACGCAGCAGTGTCGCGACATTCTCGGTAGCGAAATGGTTGGTGGTAGATACGGTCTTAACTCCCTTATTTGCTTTTATCCAGAAGGTAAGCCGGAGTTTGTACAGATCCTTTTCAACGAATTGTGTGAGCGCCTGTTGACGAACTTAGGCATCGAAGCCGCAGTGGGGGTCTTCTGCTATCCATACTTGGATTACCGCAAGGGTGATGCTTTGGAGTGTTGCTTAAAAGCACTTGAGTACGCCATGCTGCTTCCGGCTCCACGGGTCGGTATTCTTGATTCTCTTGCGCTTAACATCAGTGCAGACAAGCTCTATTCCAAGAATGATTCCTTTGGTGCCATTGAAGAATATAAACGCGCGCTGCTTGCAGATGAAGATAACACAATGGCGTGGAACTCCCTTGGGGTGTGCTACGCCGGATTAGGGCGACCAGAAGAGGCTCGTAAGCATTTTGAAGGCGCACTAGCTCGCGATGAAGATGATGTGATGGCCTTGTACAACCTTGGGCACATATCGCAGACAATCGGCAACTTTGAAGCTGCCCGTACCTACTACGATGATTGTCTTATGCATGATGAAAAACACTTTTTCTCCCTTATTCGCCTTGGGCAGGTGAATGAAATGGAGAACGACTTTGCCACAGCGCGTATGTTCTTTGAACGTGCCCGTGCTTTGGAAGAGAATAAACCTCTTGTGGAGCGTAACTTTGCGCGTCTATGCATGAAGGAAGAAAATCCGGATAAAGCCCGTGAACATCTTCATCAGGCATTGCTTTACAATCCACAAGATGCGGTAGCGCTGGAATTAATGGCGCGAATTTATCTGGACGGGGGAGAAGATCCGGAAATTGCAGAGGTGCTTGCCAGACAGGCAGCAGCACTGCGACCGGATTTCAAAGGAGCATGGCTCCAGCTTGCCCGTGCGTTAGAAGCGTGCGGTAAGAAACAGGATGCGCATCAGGCGCTTGTGAAAGCAGGGGAATTGTAGTGTTCCAGCAGTTGAAGGCGTATTTTTCTTCACCATATATAGCGGTGCCAATAGGCGCCTTCATAATTAGTTTTTCGCCGGTACTTGTACGGCTTTCCAGTGTGTCTCCAGACAGCTCAGCTTTTTATCGCGTATTTTTTGGTGGAATAACTCTCATGATATTTTCCGCCATCAGACGGGAGCGGTTTTCGGTTCCTCTAAAAATATGGGGCCTAGTCGTACTGACGGGACTTTTTTTTGCCATAGATCTTCAATGCTGGCACAGAGCCATCGGGTACGTCGGTCCCGGTTTAGCAACCATCCTCGGCAACTTACAAGTATTCGCAACAGCAGCATTTGGGGCACTTCTGTTTAAAGAAGTAATCTCCAAACGGCTCATAGTTGCGTTACCGCTTGCTGTAATAGGTCTATTTCTTCTCATAGGTCTCGATCTGAATGAGATATCATCAGACATTCTATGGGGACTCTTTTTCGGTATCCTTACAGCCATATCCTACTCGAGTTACATAATATGCTTGCGTCAGTCGCAGTCCACAGAAAAAAAGCTGCCGCTATTCGCTAATATGGGTATAATTTCTTTGCTTACAGCCCTGAGCGTCGGCATATCAATGAATGTTACAGGCGACTCGTTTGTCATTCCAACTTCAAGCGACTGGTTTTATCTAATCATTTACGGTGTATTTTGCCAAGGCATTGGCTGGGCGTTCATATCCAAAGGACTCCCGAATCTGCCAGCAGCAATCGCAGGGCTCCTCATGCTTCTGCAACCAGCGTTAGCGTTCGTATGGGATGTAGTACTCTTCAGTCGTCCAACAGGTGCCTACGGTCTAGTTGGTGTGGGGCTTGTCCTGTTTGCCATTGGTATGGGTATATATGGACAGCAAGCTGTAGCTAAAAAAGACAGCAAGCTTTTGTAGCTAAAACAACATGTAAAAGGGCTGCTCTTCAAACGAAGAACAGCCCTTTTTTACGTTTAATCAGTCACAAAGACGGGAAGGTCTGGCATTGGTTTTCCAGCGATTTCAAATGCTTTTTCAAGCATGAGTTGGATGGCGTATTCTCCGTCCGCGCCGAGTTCCATTGAGAATTCGTTGACGAAGGTTGCTATGTGTTCTTTTATGACGCTGTCGTCCATTTCTTGTGCATGTTTTTTAATGTATGCGGTAGCTTCATCGGGGTTCTGTTGCACGTAGGTGAGACTTGCACGAATGGCCTTCTCGAGTTGACGTGCTACATCCATACCGAGGTCTCGGCGTACTGCTATTGCGCCGAGTGGCAGGGGAAGGTTTGTCGTGTTTTCCCACCATTGGCCGAGATCTAACACTTTTTTGAGCCCGAATTTTTCGTAGGTGAAGCGTCCTTCGTGGATGACAACACCTGCGTCTACAGTGCCTGCTTGTACTGCCGGCATGACTTCATCAAAGAGCATTTCCACTCGTTCACCTTTGAGTGAATTGTTGAGTGAGAGAAGCATGTTTGCAGTGGTGAGTTTGCCCGGTATGGCAACTTTTTTGTCCGGTTCTCTTGCGGACTGGAAGCATGCGTTTTTTTTGGTGACGATTATCGGACCACAGCCTCTGCCGAGAGCGCCACCGGTGCGGAGCAAGATGTACTCATCAAGGCAGTCTGTCATGGCAGCGACGGAAAGTTTTGTAACGGCGATATCGCCTTTGCGTGCTCGTATGTTTAAGTCTTCAACATCTGCCATGTACATTGTGATGTCGAAGGGCAGATCGATTTTGTTATTTGCGAGGGCGTAAAAAATCCATGTATCGTTAGGGCAAGGTGAAATGCCGAGTTCTAGCTGCATAAAAAACCTCCGATATACAGGAGCTTATTGTTCTAAAGGTAACGTACTTAGTGGGGTTTGTTTGTGTATATTCTTACGGTTGACATAGCTCGCATGCAAGCAGATACTCAGCCCGCCGAAGACCACACACACAAGTTGCCGCAAGTGTTTTATACTGTGCTTTGTTTGTTAGGTAAATTGGAACGTTTTAATTTGCTTTTCACACTGCGGTAACAACAGTACATCGTGATACTGTCTTTCGATAACGCATGCTGCGTGGTTGTTTTTAGTAGACATCAGGAGACCGTGATTATGTTAGATGCTGATTACTATGCCCATCTTGGATTGGGCAGTGTATTTGAAAAGGTCATGAACGGTGATCGACTGTCCATTGAAGACGGAAGAAAACTGTTTGCCTGTGAAGACATAAACGCCCTTGGCGCGTTGGCGCATCATGCGCGTACACGTATGCATGGGGATTCCACGTATTATGTTCTTAACCGTCACGTCAATTACACAAATGTTTGTGTAAATGCCTGTCTTTTCTGTGCCTACCAGAAAGAACAAGACGAGCAAGAGGGCGCATTTTGTCTGAGTCTAGATGAGATTGTAGCTAAGCTCGATCCCAAAGATGGTCTTCCGTATGATGAAGTACATATCGTCGGCGGCTGTCACCCTAAGCTTCCTTTGAGCTTTTTTGAAGAAGCCATTACGCGCATCAAAGAAACCTATCCCGGTATTGTTGTAAAAGCGTTTACCGCTGTAGAAATTGCACATTTTGCTGAGCTCGAAAATATTTCTACACAGGAAGTCTTGGAGCGCTTAAAAGCTGCCGGATTAGAAGCTATGCCGGGCGGCGGCGCAGAAATTTTTGCACCTGAAATTCGCGAAAAAATTTGCCCACGAAAAGCAACAGGCGATGAATGGCTGAATGTGGCGCGCGAAGCGCATACTCTTGGTATTACATCAAACTGTACAATGCTGTTCGGGCACCTTGAATCAATTGATGATCGTTTAGATCACCTTGATAAACTGCGTAAGCTTCAGGATGAAACCAACGGCTTCTCCTGTTTTATTCCGCTTCCGTTCCTCACAGAAAACAGCATGCTTGAATTGCCTGAAGAGCGTAAAGGCAAACACACAGGGCTTGATAAGCTCCGTACTATCGCTATTTCCCGCCTTATGCTGGATAATATTCCGCATATTAAAGCATACTGGGTTATGCTCGGCGTGAAGCTTGCACAAGCTGCACTGCACTTTGGTGCTGACGATTTGGACGGAACTATTGTTGAAGAAAAAATTGGTCATGATGCAGGTGCTGCGTCTGATCAGGCTATGACAATCCCGCAGCTTGAAGAGATGATTGTTCGTTCCGGTTTTAATCCGGTACGTCGTAACAGTTTCTTTAAGCCAGTTAACGTAGAGCAGGAGGCGTAAGCATGTTTGTTCATAGTCCATTTCATGAAAATAACGCCGTAGTTGAAGTTTCTAAAAAAGTGCTTCGCGGTGACCGTATCGATCAGGGCGAAGCGAGTGTTCTGTACAACGAAGCAAGCTTGCATACCCTTGCATATCTTGCGAACAACGTACGCTTTGCAAAACATCCTGAACGTATGGTTACATATGTTGCAGACCGCAATATTAACTATTCTAATATTTGCAGTTGCGCCTGTCGTTTTTGCGCTTTCTATGTTGCTCCTGAAAAAGCTGACACAGACGGTGGCTACGTAATTTCTCGTGAAGAACTTGGTCAGAAAATTGAAGAAACCATAGCTCTCGGTGGTACGCAGATTCTTATGCAGGGTGGACATAACCCTGACCTGACCATGGAATTCTACGAAGACATGATTCGTTGGATTAAAGAAACATATCCTTCTATTCATGTGCACGCATTTTCCCCGCCTGAAATCGTTTTCTTTGCAGAGAACGAAAAATTACTCGTAAAAGACGTGATTGCGCGACTTCGTGCTGCTGGTCTTGATTCTATTCCGGGTGGTGGCGCTGAAATTCTTGTGGATGAAGTCCGTAAACGTGTTTCTCCTAACAAGTGTAGCGCGACCCGCTGGCTTGCAGTGATGGAAGAGGCTCATTATCAAGGCTTGAACACAACCGCGACTATGATGTTCGGGCACGAAGAAAAGCCTGAAGATCGTATTGAACATCTTTTTGCTGTGCGTGAAGTTCAGGATAGAACAAATGGCTTTACAGCCTTCATTCCTTGGACATTCCAGCCGGGTAATACCAACATTTCTTGCCGCCCAGAGCCAAGCGCCGGTTACCTGCGTGTGCTTGCCATGTCTCGTATTGTTCTCGATAACATCGACAATATTCAGGCATCATGGGTGACAATGGGACCGGAGATTGCTCAGCTTTCTCTTTCCTACGGTGCAAACGATTTTGGCTCATTAATGATTGAAGAAAACGTTGTTGCAGCGGCAGGCACCTCTTTCCAGCTTACTCGTGAAGAAATCCATACTATTATTGAAGCCGCAGGATTTACTCCAAAACAGCGCACAATGGATTATTCCCTCATTGGGGACAAGGAAGTCTAGCTCGTGCAGAAATCTGCAAAAAAACTGCAAGTCGGTCGCATCCGCTATTTAAACGTGCTCCCGATCTATCATCCTCTGGAAACCGGAATACTTGGTGAAAATTTTGACCTTGTATACGGAACTCCAGCAGAATTGAACGAACAGATGGAAGCAGGAAAGCTTGACGTGTCCTCGTGTTCCTCATTCGAGTACGCGCGGCATCCAGAAAAATATTTCCTGTTGCCAGATATTGCCATAGGCAGTGCTGGGCCGGTTATGAGTGTGCTTCTTATTAGTAAAAAGCCTATCTCAGAACTCGGTGGGGAAGAAATTCTCACAACTGCGCAGTCGCATACATCAGCAGCACTGCTTCGTATGCTCTTTCGCGACTGCCTCAAGCTTAATGTGACCTACAAGACAGGGTCTGTGTCAGATCACATAGAACAAGGTGAGCTGCCGACAGCAGCGCTCTGTATTGGTGACGAAGCACTTCGCCTTCGAAATGATGACCGTTACCCATATCGTCTTGATCTCGGTGAAGCATGGCGCGAGTGGACAGGGCTTCCGTTTATTTTTGGTGTCTGGATTGTTTCTCGTAAATCAGTTGAAACTGGCTGTTTTACACAAGATCCAGCAGAGCTTTTCAGAAATGCAAAGAATTGGGGTGATGAAAACATTCAGCTCGTAATCGAACTCGCAGAAAAAGCCGGATACATGGAAACTGAAGGGCTTACGCAGTATTTCCAAAGTCTTGTTTATGATCTGGGTGAAGAAGAACAAAAAGGCTTACGCCTGTTCTTCAAGCGACTCGCAGAAGCAAAAGAAATTCCGTCAGCGCCGGAGCTTGAATTTTATTCGCATCAGTGTTGAGAAATGTCTTCGACGAGCCTCCGGCGGCCAGAGAACCTTGTTACACTGTCGCTATCTGTAATCTCTCATTCTTCGAGAACAGCTACCGCTTTAAGTAAAAAGGCTTCTCTGGACTCTCCAAAAACTTTTAGTTGCGATGAACTTTCGTTAATAAATTTTTTCTTGCGGCATATCCACATTACCTTTCCAATAACGAAAAGACTGCCTTACATGCAAGGCAGTCTTTTTTATATTGATTAAAGGATGGGGCAATCTGCTCATATAAAGAAGGAGTCAGCTTTTAGCTGCAAGGAAAGTTGGTGGGGCATAAGCCGTGAGTTTTTGACATTAACGGGTGGTCTCGCAGGTGAAAGTCTTTGGAGATTTTTAAGAACCTTTCTACTGCGGATTGTAATTTGAATTTTAACACCCTGATCAAATGAAGGCTTAAAAAAAGAAGCCCCATGATATGTTGTCCTTACACAAAAAAACTCCACAATGGAGGGACAGCAAGCATGGGGCACAAACAGATTACATTTGATGAACGAAAAATACTAGAAAGATTACGAGCTCAGAAATTGAGTATGGGCTTTTGTGCGAAAGCACTTGGACGATCTGTGGCTGCCATTTCGTTAGAGATCAAAAAAGGCAGCAAGAACATGGATCGCTATGGACGGTATTGTGCTGAATTGGCTCAACGAAGGACTGTCTTACGTAGAAGGCGAGCACGACGAAAAGGCAAAAATTATCCGGATGAGTTACTTAGCTATGTGCGCAAAAATCTGTGTAACTACTGGTCTCCAGAGCAAATTGAGGGACGCCTATGCGTGGATTATCCGAATAACCCAGCGATGCGGATTTCCTTTAAAACGCTTTATAGATGGCTGCAGGCTGGTACTTTTTCTACAGTCCCTCATCCTTGGAAAGGATATGCGAGATACCTCAGACTAAAGCGTGGCGGCAAAAGCTTTAAGAGGAATTGGCAAGAGCAACGGGGACGAAAAAAAGGACTACCGAGTATTGAAGAGCGTCCTACCAGCGCAAACAAACGCAGCAGGTTTGGAGACTGGGAAGGAGATTTGATTCGGGGCTTCAAAGGGCAAGGTTACATCGCAACTTTAGTTGAAAGAAAGACAGGACTTCTCGTGGCAGCTCCGTGCGCGAGTAAACATGCTGAAGTCGTTAACATGTCTATTGTTGAGGCATTACAGGGCGTCCCAAACGACCAGATTAAAACGATCACGTTTGATCGTGGAAAAGAATTTTATGGATATGAAGCGTTAAGCAAGAAACTGAAAACGAAAATTTACTTTTGTCATCCTCACTGTCCAAATGAACGGGGGCAAAACGAACAGGCTAACGGCCTGTTAAGACAGTTTTTTCCAAAACGAAAACCACTAAATACGGTTACGCCTGAACAAATAAATAGGGCAGTTGCTTTAATAAACAACCGCCCCAAAAAGAAAATTAACTATTGGACAACAATGGAGCTCTTAGAAAAGCTCGAATTGAATCAAGTGTTAAAATTGGCGTGACAATCTGCGACAGAAAGGTTCTTAAAGCCTCGCTGGCAAGCGCCGCCGGAGGTACGTCGAAGGACCCGTCTCCGGCAAGCTTTTTTTCTCTTCAACAACTTATTTGAGTGGAATCCGTAGCTCCGTGAGCAGCTCAGCTTCTGGGGTTATGGATGGGCAATTGAGGTAGACTTCGAGCGGCGGGTGGTTTGTGAGTTCCTCGCCGGAATCGGGGAACCAGCTGCCGAGCATGGCTACGAACGTTTCGGGAATGTTGCGGTATGATCCTTTATGTACGCAACATGCGTAGCGTCCGCCGTGAATGGTGTACTTTTGAGCTTCACTTGTGACGATAAAATCCTCGGGAATTTCCATGCAAGCGTCGTAGCGGAGCTTTTCAGCGGGCGTTGTCCGTGGGTCATCGTGCGATATGCCGATTACTTGCCGATAGGTACCGTAGAGACCCTGTTCACGTGTCCAGTTGCAAAGAGTTGTGAAGGCTTCTGCACATTCTGAGTATGGGCCGATATGACGGACCGTGGCTACCGTTATGAGCTTAAAATTTTTGATTGTAACGGTTGGATTAGATTGCTGAATGGGAGTCTTCATGAGTTTGCCTCCAGCCAGAAAATTATAGTCTGACTGTAATTTTCTGAATTTGAGTGGTGAAAAGGAGAACCGCTTTTTGAATGCGCGTGAGAACCCTTCTTGGGATTCATACCCTGCATCCAGAGCTATATCTATTAGGGATGTTTCAGTAAAAAGTAACTGATTCGCGGCACGTTGTAAGCGCAGTCGGCGTTGGTATTCCTTGACCCCTTCTCCAACCATTCCTGTAAAAATAGAGTGGAAATAAAGGGCTGAATATCCGCAAGAAGTTGCTAGATATTCGAGTGGAATGTTTGAATCGAGATGTTTCTCAATATACCGTTGTGATTGCGCTATTTGGTCGCGGATATGTACTTTCTTCGTGTTCATCTGGTTCCCTTTACCACGAAGCAATTTGTGATTCTTGACCGTTTTTTAGAGAAAACTGTCGGAAGGATGATTTTTTCGGGCAGGTTATTCCTGCCCGTTGCTTTTCTTAGCCTCTGAATCCATGCAGGAAACCTGCGTCGTAGAGCTTTGAGAAATGTTCTTTGTTGTCCTCGCCGGGGAGAACAAGGAAAACGGTCTGGTGTGTGAGGTTGTGCTCTGCAACAGTGGCGCAGAGTTTGCCAATGTTGGTACGGACAATTTTCTGTTCAGGCCAGCCAACACGGTAGGCAATAACCACTACGATCTCATCTTCAAGCCCACCAGCACGCAGTTCTTCAACAAGGCGCTGCGGATGCGCTGCGGAAAGGTAAACAGCCATTGCACAGCGGTGTTTTGCCATGTCGCGGAGTTTTTCCGTTTCCGGAACAGGAGTGCGACCTTCGAGGCGGGTAATAATCACTGATTGTGACTCTTCCGGCACAGTGAGGGAAGTTGCGGATGCTGCCGCGGCAGCAAAGCTTGCTGTAACTCCCGGAATGGTACCGTAGCCGACGTCTTCTTTATCCAGCAAACGCATCTGTTCACGGATGGCACCGTAGAGGCTTGGATCGCCTGTATGTACACGGGCAACAGTACCGCCGTTGCGTACAGTTTCCATAACAGCTGCGTGCGTTTCTTCCAGATTCATTGGAGCAGAATCCATTATCGTTGCAGATTCTTTTGCACCTTCGACTATGACGGTCGGCACTAATGATCCAGCGTAAAGTACAAGGTCTGCTTCTGCGATCATGCGGGCACCTTTTACGGTGATAAGTTCAGGGTCACCGGGGCCTGCGCCAATGAACCATACTGGCGCTGTCTTCCATTCAGAACGTGTGGTCGTCATATATATTCCGTGTAGCTTAATTCTGGTCTGATTGTTTTTCAGGCACAGGCTTGTGTGCGCTGATAATAAATATCGGGTTCATGCTGTCGAGACGGATGTCCCCAGCGAGTGGGCTGGATGCGGCTGCTTGAATCATGGTTACATCGTATTTCCAGCCTGTGGCTTTAAAGTGATTCTTTGCTGCTTCAAGGCTTGAGAGCAAGGTACAGTTAACAACGATGATTCCGCCGTTTATTAGACGTTCGCAAAGTGGCGCGAGGAGGGAGTTATCTGAGCCTAATCCGCCGCCAATAAAAATTCTATCCGGTGTCGGTAAGTCTTCGATAGCTGCCTGCGCATCGCCATGTCGTACGTCCACGTTGATGGCACCGAAACGTGTACGGTTTTCGCGGATAAGATCAATCCGTTCACTTTTGCGTTCAATAGCAAACACAGCACCCTTTGATAAAAGGTGTGCCGCTTCGATACTGACAGATCCGCTCCCTGCTCCGATGTCCCACATGGTGTTATGTGGTTCCAACTCAAGCATACCGAGCGATGCTGCGCGGACGGGACGTTTGGTAATGAGCTTTCGCTCGGTTGCAAACTGTGCGTCTGGAATACCTAGCCGCAGCGGCTGAGCAGGATGTCCAACGCGTTCCAGCAGTATGGCGTTAAGTCTGGAAAAACTGAGATTGCTTGCCTCTTCCAGAGTGTAATTTGAAAATTTTTCTTCACGAGTCCCCATGTTCTCAAAGACACTCATATGGAACCATGTGATGCCTCTGTCGAGGAGCCTTTGAGCAATAAAGGCAGGGATGTTTGTATCATCTGTAAGCACAGTGACATGGTCACACTGCATGAGTGCCGTAAAGAGCGGGGTGTAGTCGTTGCGCCCGTGCAAAGACACCATGCGCATGTTCTGCCAAGAGACATTAGCTCTGGATGCGATGGCTTGCACTGTTGCTGTGTTGGGATGAACAACAACATTTTCTGAACCGAACTCTTTGATGATTCTGTCACCAATTCCATAAAATAGTGGGTCACCATCCGCAATAACAACAACTTCTTTACGAGCATTGTAGCTGGCGGACATGGCAGCAAAAACATCGGATAATGGTGATGTAATGGGAATGGTTTCCACATCAAGTTCGTCGAAGGCCGCCAGTTGGCGTTTCCCGCCCACAAGCACATCTGCGGTTGTGATAATCTGTTCGTGAATTTCAGGAAGTGTGTCAGGATCAATCCCAAGACCTACAACGTGAATAGCCATAATCCCTCCAGCAGGTTTCCAGTTGCAATGCTCTGGTAACATTACATAACTGTGAGCAGTGTGCCATCAAAATCAAATAAATAGACAGTAATTTCTACGGAGTTTTTAGCCCAGGTGTGTGCAATGTCACGTGCGATGCTGGCTACGTGACGCAGAGCTGCTTCTCGGTTTGGGTCGTCCTTGATGATGTCGAGTATTTGCCGTGCGGTGTTGGCTCCCTCAATTTCAGGAAGCAACGAATCGGCGATACCTGCCTCGCGACACCATTGGGCGAGCAATAGAAAATCAACAGGCGCAGTCTTGGCGTGGGTGTATGCGTGTCCTTGCGCCAACTTGACCAGTTTTCCGAAGAAACATGACCATGCAGCACGGTTGAACCCTTTGGCCGCAGCTGACTCCAGTGAGAATTGAACAAAGTCTGCTGCCTGTACAAAGGCGAATTGATTCCACTCCGGCAGGGTTTCCATAAGCAAGCGTTCGCTGCGTCTGCCTGTGGAAAATCCTATGTAATCGACACCGGCTGCCAGTGAAACATCCATCCCTTGCAGAATAGTTGCCTTCCATGAGCTGTGACTAAACGGCTTTACTGTTCCTCGAGTTCCAAGAATCGATATTCCACCGAGAATTCCTAATCGGGAGTTCATGGTGTTTTTAGCTCGCTCTTCACCGCGCGGCACTTCTATACGCACACGCACGCCGCCAGAGTATTTGGCTTCGGCGCATGCCTCTCGTACTGCTGCTTTTATTTGTTCCTGTGGTTCGGGATTAATTGCAGGATTTCCTGGAGGTACGGGTAAGCCTGGAAGTGTAACTCTCCCAACCCCTTTCCCACCTTCAAGAATGATTTCTGCATTGTCAGGTAGTAACGAAACATGTGCTTCAATATGCAAGCCATTGGTTGCATCAGGATCATCACCACCGTCTTTTATAACACTGCCGACAGCTCCACCTTCTTCAAGGTGAACTGCATAAATAGGGATTGTCAGGCGTTCGTTGGGCGCATCTGTAGCCCCGTTTTCTCGTAAAAACGGTGGAAGGGCTATTTCAAGCGCTGTAACCGTCTGCTGTTTTAGCAGTAAACGGAGCGCTGCACCGACAGCAGCCGATGCTGATGAACCTGTAGTATATCCTTCTCGTAGTCTCTTTTCAGCCATTTTCAATGTATACTGCCGAGTGGGTGAAATTGCAAAAACATTAGTCCGCATACTATCTATAAATATTACCGCTATCATAGATGGAACTGATGCGAAGTGATGATTGCAATGGGGATTATCGATTTGATTAAAAACTTCAGGATGATAAAACAATGAGTATGAATCTGCTCGATAATTTATTTTCACGTATCTTAAAACGCACTACTGCAATGCTGGTTGTGCGCGTTTTTCTCGGTACCATTTTCGTGTATGCGGGAGCCGGAAAGCTTTGGAATGTACGTGGATTTGCGATCATCATAGAAGAATTTGGCGTGGTTCCTTTGGAACTGCTTCCATATGTAGCAGTCGGACTTCCTGTGCTTGAAATTCTGGCAGGCGCTGGGCTTGTCTGGAATGTGCGCGGGAGTTTGACTGTGATCACTGCCATGACCGTAGTGTTTATGGCGGTGCTTAGCTACGCCATGTATGAGGGGCTTGTTATTGCAGACTGCGGCTGTTTTACCGCAGGTGAAGTTCCTGCTGGTTATGATGATGGCAGTGCATTGCGAGAGGCATTCATACGGGATGTTGGTCTGTTGGCTGCCTGCTGTTTTTTATTTTTTTCTTCCATGCGAAGAAAACAGACTGCTCAAATTTTGTAGTCGCTGTTACTAAAAAGATATTTCAAACTGGAGTGTACTGTGCGTAAGATTTTTGTATGCTGTGTGTTGCTGGTTGGGGTTATGATGTTAAGCGGATTCATGGGTATTGGTGAATCTGAAATGGACCTTGAAACCAAGTCCATTAAGCTTGCTAAAGAAGTTCAACGTGGTGATTACAATGTAATCTCTACACAGGAATTGAAAGAAGCTTTGGGTAAGGGCAATTTGCTTGTTATTGATACTATGCCGTACGAAGCTTCTTACAAAAAGAACCACATTCCTGCTGCAGAACAATTTTTATTTCCTATTCCTGATATGACCAGCTGGGATACTAACGAAACAGCAGGCAAAACTCAGGCAGACTTTGAAGCACTCCTTGGCGCAGATAAAGATCGTATGCTTGTTTTCTACTGCGGTTTTGTAAAGTGTACCCGTTCTCATAATGGTGCCGTGTGGGCACGTAAGCTTGGCTACACCAATGTATACCGTCACCCTGGTGGCATAAAAGCATGGAAAGAAGCCGGATATCCTGTAGATGAAATTAAATAAGTACGCTGATGCGTCATTTGCTGACGCTGAATTATCTCCTGAAGCTGCCGCTACTGTTGAAAGGTTGAAGCTTCAGGCGGAGAATCTCTTTGAGACGCGAGCGTTGCTGTGTGCTGAGGCCGTATTGTTTACCCTGAACGAGGCCTTTGATGGTTCCCTTTCTGAAGAGGAAGCAATTAACCTTGGTTCAACTTTCTGTATGGGAGTGGGCAATGCTGGCTGTATGTGTGGTGCTCTTGCAGGTGGGCTTGCTTTTGTAGGTATGTTCACCGGTAAAGGACGCATTGCCACAAGCAATGCACACGCACGTGAATGCGGAAAAGAATTGCATGATGCGTTTGTGAGAAATCATAAGTCTACGTGTTGTCGCAGTCTCACGCGCCATCTCAAAGATGATCCGGCAAAGCATTTTGCGCAGTGTACGATGCTTACCGGGAATGTCACAGAACTTGCAGCACGTATGATCATTGAAGAACGTGGCGGGGCAGTTTTAGAAACACCAATACGGAAGCCGTTATCAAAACCTCAGGTTTTGGGTATGCGAATTGGAAGTGCCCTGAGAAGTCTTGTTCAAAAATGTGCAGCTGCATGTCGATAACATAACCGCGTAAGTGATATGAGATATGAAAAAGCCGTATGCAATGCATACGGCTTTTTTTGTCCACTAGGGAACTATTGGGGAAAAGGGTTGGCGAACCGACAAGGTGTGGGCTAGTCGGTTCGCCGACCGAGAGATACGATATATGTTGCAGGCATATATTTAAAGACAGAGGAGAAGACCGCTGTTCTCTCGGTAAGCAGTCTGTCAAACGCGGGCTAGTCGATGACAGACTGGAGTGGCAATGAGCGCACCCGAAGGTGCTGCAGAGAGAAATTTTTAGCTACACCAGATAGCTTAATTAGGTTGTATACTCAATCAATGCTCGTTGCAAGTTAAAATAGCAGTGTCATTTGTTCAAAAGGCAGTAGAACCTATGGTATGCTATATTGTTACTGCTAGTAATGTGAAGTAGAAAAAAATAGTGCGGATCAATGTTTTGATTGTCACTTCGCATGAAATAGCAGTGTCACCTTTTTTTAAATTAAGCTTACTCCGTATCTGCACGGGCAACTTTCAATTGTCGCTGCTTCCACTAAGCAATTTTTCTCCCAATGGCTCAAACGGTCTGTGATAATTTTTATGAATGTTTTTGCGCTTTCAGGGTCTCTATCAAGTTCGCTCAACCCCTTTGGACGTGGCAGAATAATACAAGTTGAAGGTACTATTGCTTCGACAGAAAAAAGGCGTTCTGTATCTGCAAGGAGTGCGAGTGTACCAAAAACACGCCCCTGAGTGATGGTGCCGTGAGTGCTGGATTTGTCTGAGTAAGTATGCGTGATAGAAAGTGAGCCCTGTATGAGCAAATAAGCTTTGTTGTCTGTGTCTCCTTGATGGAACACGTATCCACCAGCTTGATAGTTCATGCGTTTGACGAGCAAGGCATAGGAACGAAGGCGTTCAATTGGAAATTTTGAAAAAATTTCTGCCTTAAGCAGTAATTCGAGATTTTGATCATATTCGCAGAGCGGTGTTTTTTGAACGGTACCCATAATATCTCCTAATTATTTATCAGTCAGTTTACAATCAATGTAAGTAAGAGGGGGTGAGGGATTAAGACGCTCCATGCACAAGCTCATAAAGAGCTCCTTTCTTTTCCATAAGTTCTTCGTAGGTACCTTTTTCTACAAGTTTGCCACTGCGCAGCACGGCCACACTGTCATATCCCGGCAAAGTGTCGAGGCGATGAACAACAGATAGTATGGTCGCTTTGCCTTTCAGCATTCGTTCCATAATATTCTGGATACGAGTCTGTGATGCGTTATCGAGTGCAGATGTTGCTTCATCAAAGATGTAAATAGGTGGTTGCTTGAGGAATGCACGTGCCAGAGCAACTTTTTGGCGCTGACCACCGGAGAGATCTTCACCCATGTTGCCGACGTTGTGGTTCAGACCAATCTCCAGAATTGGCTCTAGTACACCTTCAATAATAAGTAACTGGTTTATGTGTTGCTGAACGCGCTCTTCAGCGCCTGCATTATCGAGTTTAATGTGACCGTATGCAATGTTGTCCATGATGGTGAGCGTGTGCACATAGTTTTCCAGACTGTACGTGATGAAGGTGTGCGGCATATGTTCATCCATGTAGTTTTTGAACGACCTGCGAATGCTACTTATCGAAGTGAACAGCTCTTCTGGTATGGAAGCGATGGAATGCTGACTTAGTGTAAAGTTGAGACTCAGATAGAGAAGTGCTCCACGTGCTTCCCGTTCCAGTTTAACCACCCCTTCCTCCGGAGTCTGCGATTTGCGCAGTTGTTCAACAATTCGATTATAAACTGGAAGCTCCTCAGCAGGGACCGGGCTGCGTTGTAATAGTTCCTGTTCATCTGGAGAATTATGGATAAGTTCAATAGTTCGAGTAGCAATGACGCAACCTAGTAGTTCTAGCAGTGGAAGGAGGTCGAATTCTTTAAGAAAATTAATAAAGTGATGCTGCGTGTGAAGGTTTGCCAGAGAAATGTTTTCATCTCGTGATGCGCCGAACATTATATTTTCTGCAATGGAGGCATATTGCAGATATGTTTCAGGATCAAAGAATTCAATATCATTATTAAGCTGTGCACCATGTAGGTGCTGGAATTGCTCCCGAGCGCGAATAAGACTTTTTATTAGCTCAGGTGGTGAGTCTTTTTTAAGAGTTGTGCGTAGGCCAAAACCGAGTACATCAACAAAGAGACCAACCTGCTGTGCAACTTCGATGATTCGATCCAAGTCTGGAAGTACAGGGTCTGTTTCACCCCGTTGCCGCATAAGTGCTTCGCTGCTGTACACGAGGTTATTGCGGATGGTGCCGTCGAAAATAAATGGATGCTGGGCGACAATACCAACGTTTTCTGCAATATCCTGCTTACTCAGTTGGGTAACTTCGTATCCATCCAGCTGCACATTACCACCGGTATATTTGAGCATTTGCCCTACAGCACTTGCGAGAGTAGATTTGCCGCTTCCTGAAAAACCTACGAGAGCAAGGTGTTCACCAGCTTTAATATTCAGATTGATATTATCCAACAGGCGAATATTGGTACCGATAGTAAAGGAGAGATCTTTAAGCTCAATGTCACCGTGTAATTTGTAAACATCTCGGCCTTCAGGCATTGACTTAAATTCTGCCATAAGATCAAAATAATCCATCACTTGTCTATAGCGTACGACACAGTCCTGATAGAGTTGGTAAAATTCCATGAGCTCTTTCCACGGGTCGTATAGTTTTTCATATGCGGACAGGAATGCGACCAGTGCACCCAGCTGGAATTTACCTTGGATTGCCAGATAACCGCCAACAAGGAATAGAATGAAAGGACCAAGAGATTGGAATATGTTGTTTGTAAATTTGATGCCGAATTTTACGATTTGTAGGCGATAGGTAATGTTGTAAAGCCAGCGTGCTGATTTTTTAAACTTCGTTTCTTCAAGCGAAAATGCACAGTTACCTTGAATTTCATGGATACCTGTCATGGATTCGCTGATAATGCTGCTTGTTTGCCGCAAGCTATTTGTTCTTTGTCGGTTGAGCTTGTTGTACTTACGTTGCAACATGGGAATAATCATCATTTCGATAGGATAGATGGAGACTGAAAGTCCGGCGAGAAGCGGATCGAGGTAGAGCATGTATCCAGCAAAAGCAAAGAATGTGAGAATGTTGACCAGTGGTGCAGAAATAGCCATACCTGCGAAAGTTGCCATTGGAAGCAACTCTGCCATAAGCGTGGAAACCACAAGTCCCGGTGATGTTCTGCGAAAGAATGGCATAGGCAACGTAAGAATGTGCTCGTACAGATGCTTTCTAATTCTGTAGAGTGTGCTTTCGCCAACTTTTGCTTGAAGAATGTTGATCCCATACTTGAGGATGCCAGCAGAGAAAACGGCAGTGATGTAGATCATGCAGTAGTAGATGAGAGCGTCAACTTTTTTTAGCTGAATGGCATCAGAGATAATACGCTTTTGCATTTCTATAGGAACAAGTCGCATTGCGACCGTTACAACGATGATCGTGATCATAGCCAGTTGTAGCGGTTTATTTTTATGTAATACCCAGTAGTACATAGAACGCTTTGTGACTGGTGAGAACTCTTTTGCCATGCTTGGTATCCTTTGAAATAAGAAAGACACATCGTACGGGCATATATAACAATATTAAGAAGCAAGGTACGGTACTATGAGGAATGGCACTTAGAAAGTTGACCTTTATTCATAGATTGTCCTTACGGTGGAAGTTGTTCCTCACGCTGGTATTGTTCAGTGTGTTGCCAATTTGTGGCACCCTGATAACGGTGCAACAGCTTGAAACAGATATTAAAAATTATCTGTATGAAAGTACCCGTAAAGACTTAGTGAAACAGGCAAGTCTTTCTATTGAAAATATTGCCGTCAACTTTGCAAAAAATCTTGAGAACAGTGAGCGGATGCGAAGCGTCCTTATTGATGTTGTGGCTCTTTCTTCCCAGCATTTTCTTGAGATGCAGACTCCATCCAAGGCAAAACCGCTTTATTCAGATCAGATCAAACCGACTATCCCATATCCTGAAGATCTTGTTGTTGATCCCCAGCACGCACCAACTCGTCAGTATATGGTCAAATATGGCAGTGACATAAGCAAGTATATTTCCTTTGGTGATGTTGCTTTCTTTCTGCCGGAAGATCAGGCAGAGCGAGCCGCAGCAAAGCTTCAAGCGGAAAAGTTGATTCGACTGCTTCCCTTGTTTAAAGAACTTAAAAAATCATATGGCTCATTTATCTACAATCTCTACATTGGTACTGAGTCTGGGCTGTTAGCGTATTATCCTGCTCATGCTGGTATCCCTGATAAGTACGATCCACGTAAACGTATATGGTACCAGCTTGCTGTTGAGGAGAAAACAATGGTCTGGCGAGCACCGCTGCGAGATATCTCAACAGGCAGGCTTATTTTTACCGTATCGGCTCCTTTGTATAATGAAAAAAAAGAGATTATCGGCGTTGTCGGTCTTGATGTTCTTATGGAACAGGGACTGTCCGGTGGGAATATTAACGCAGCCTGGTCTAATCATGCCCGCCTGATTCTTGCGGACGAGGCAGACGACAAAGTTACCGGTAGTGCAGGGTTGCGTATAATTGCTCACACCTACAAGCGTGGGAAGACTGACCGTGAATACACATGGGGCATGGGTGGTTCAAAAGAGCATTGGGTAACTTTTGAGAATGATGAAGTGAAGGCAAAATTTATGAATGCCATTGCTTCAGGAACATCCGGTACATTGTTAATGCCGTGGGATGGGGAATCAAGTCTTGTGGCGTGGGCACCGTTCAAAGAAAATAATTATTTCATCGCGGTAGTGCCTGAAAACGACGTTATGCATCTCACTAATAAGATACTTGCCTATCTTTATTGGGCAAGCTCTGCACAACAGCGTGTGGTGGAAATAGCTGTTGTCGTAATTGTCTTTTTGACATTTCTTTTTGCCGTGTACGCGAGTCAGACTATTTCCAAGCCGATGAATTTGATGGTGGAAGCCTTTAAAGAGCTTGCTCAGGGTAACTTTAGCGCCCGTGTTGAATTTAAAACCGGTGATGAACGCGATACCCTTGTGGAAACGTTCAACCGGATAGGGCCTCAATTGGAGCACCTACTGGAGACTCAGCAAGCATTGGATGTGGCGCATGAGATTCAGGAGAATCTGCTGCCTGCTCGAAGTCCTAGATTGCCGGGGTGGCAGGTCTCCGGTGCAATTCGCTATTGTGATCAGACTGGCGGGGATTATTACGATTATTACATGACAGCGTGCGATGGTTATCCTGTGCTGTCTATTGTTGTCGGTGATGTTTCCGGTCACGGTGTTGCATCAGCGTTGTTGATGACCACAGCACGTGCTTTGTTGAGAGTACATACAGAGTGCGCACGTATAAGTGCGTCTCGAAGAGTTTCTCAGGTCAGCAATCTACTTGCGCAGGATATTCATGGTACTGGGCAGTTTATGACACTGTTTTATCTGGAGATAATGTTGGATTGTGATACTGTACGCTGGGTTAGGGCAGGACATGATCCAGCAATAGTGTATCTGCCTGAAGAAAAAGAATTTATTGAACTGCGCGGCAAAGGCTTGCCGCTTGGTGTTATTGAGCGTTTTGAATATGAAGAAAGTGAAATTGATCTTACTCAGCAAGGAACAATCATATTATTAGGTACAGATGGTATTTGGGAAGCTCGTAAAGGTGGATACGGTGATTTGTACGGCAAAGACCGTGTGCGCGAACTCATTCGTAAACATGCTTCAAAAACAGCAGAAGAGATACGAGATTACGTACTTGAAGCCGTGGAAGCATGGCAAAAGAATGTCCCGAATGCAGATGATGTAACCCTTGTTGTTATTAAGAAAGATAAAAATGCTAATAAAGGGTGTGAAGAAGTATCTATTTGTAACCTTGATTTCTTCATGCAAGATAAGGAAAAGAATGAGTAACGGGCGTATTTGCTATAGAGTGGTGATTCATTCTCGTGATGAATTCATTAAGCTTGTATCTGCCATAGATGAAATGACAGATAAGCGCTCAATTGCGCCTTCTGTAGTCTTTAAGATTACTCTCGCACTGGATGAACTGATAGGTAATATTTTTGATTATGCGTTTAAAGACACACAGGAACCAAAGGTGGATGTTGTTGTGTGTATTGAACGGGGCGTCTTTTATGCTAAGATAATTGATGACGGAATGCCGTTTGATGTTTCTCAAATTCAGGAACCAGAACTGGATAAGCCGGTAGAAGAAAGGCGAAAGCCTGTGGGCGGAATGGGGGTTCATCTCGTGCGTAAGCTCATGGATTCATTTGCATACTATCGGCATGCAGGCAAAAATTATGTTCTTATTTGTACGAAAATAGATCCGGAAACTCATTAGAAAGGAGCCAGATATGGCATTATCAACCATTGAATTACCAAATTGTACGGTTCTCGCCATGAGTAACCGTCTGGATGGTTCCCATACAAAAGAGCTTGAAGTAAAAGTAGAAGAATTGATCGGTGGCGGATATTCTCGACTACTCTTCGATTTTGAAGAGCTTGATTACATTAATAGTGCCGGACTTCGAATTCTTGTCATGGCGTATCAGCAGCTTCATCCGAATGGTGGCAAAGTTGCTGTATGTTGTGCTCGTGACTACATTCAGGAAGTGTTTGAAATTTCGGGTTATGACCAGCTTTTCGGAATGTATACAAGCCGGGATGATGCGGTGAGCGATTTTTAAGATGTGTTTAGTTATCATGGGTGATGACTGAGCATTTGCTTCTTGCCCGCTGCGTTTTTTTGTATATAAATGGCAGCCTTTTTCCTCGGTTCAGTACATTGTTTGAGATGCGTCTTGTTAAAAATATATGACTCAATATTCGGCAGAAGTATCTGTTTCTGTATGAGTAATAAAAAAGAGCCGATCAGGGATTCCTGATCGGCTCTTTTTTATTTAGAAATTTTTATTTCTACGTTGCTGCCCGGTGCATATCCTTTTAAGGAGTCAAGCATTCCTTCAATGGAACCTCGAATGATGTTCTCCACAAACGGATTTAATCCTACTGGTGAGCTGTTTACGGTGATAGTCATAGCAGAGTTGTTTATGGATTTACACGCCTTCATGGTGGCTTTGCCTGCAACAATCTTTTGAGCGATTACTTCACAGGTTTCTTCACCACAGGCTCCACAGTCGAGCGCGGGAAGCATAAATGCTTTTTCCTCGATGCGATCCAGAAGCTCATCAAAGCTTGCGCCGGTGTAGTTTGGAATGCCTGTAGCTTTGAGATCTCCAAAGGATGCGATGGCGAGACCTCTATCTAGCGTTTCTTGTTCGTCCGGTTCACGAAGAAGAACAATACGCGGTAACCAACTCAATGTTTTTCCGCCTTCAACGAGCAAGTAGTCAGCCTGTGTTAAAGGAAGCACATCAGGAAGCATTTTTTTCTCTCCCCAATGAATAGCGCATTCTTTTTCACTGAGGCCGATAACGGCTCTCCCGTCTTTCATGAAGTGACCAGTGTCGGTGTCTGGCTTTGTTAACCCCGAGTGAGTGAACTTTGCAATTGTCACGGTTTTGCCGCGTGCTTCAAGAGCATCTGCAATTTTTTGGGTGAGAGTCGTTTTTCCTGATTTTTTGTATCCAACAATGCTGACTGCTTTCATGGCGGAACCCTCAATACGTTGTTAAAAAAATGTATGTTCGCCCTCGGTACAGGAAAAATCAAGCATTGTTATTTTCAAATAAAAAAAGGCACGCAGATGGGTTCTGCGTGCCTTGTATCAGGATCGCGACTTATTATGCTTTTGTTGTGCCTAACAAACGTGCAAACATCTGCTTTCGATTCATCATATTTGGTGAAGCCGCTGCTATTGCTTTTTCAAAGTACTTGGTTGGGTCTTGTTGGAACAAGTAGACCACGCGTACATCGTCCGGATCGCCGAGAACGGCTTCTGGATAGCGTTTTTGCGCAGCCGCAAGTCGTTCTTTTGCCAGTGCATCAATTTCGTCTTCTTCACCGAACGTCATAGCGCCTGTTGGACAGGATAAAACGCAGGACGGCTTCATGCCGTTTTGAATACGGTCGATACACATGTCACATTTGGAGAGCTGTCCCGTTGTAGGATCCTTACGTGGAATATCGTACGGACATGCTTCGCGAACACCTTCAGCATCAACGTTTCTAGTGTATTCAGTAAAGATAACTGCACCTGTTTCTTCATCTCGAACTACAGCGCGTTCGTCATCAAGTTCAGCCTGCCCCATACAAGGCGGCTCATAACAGTGGCGACATTGCTCAGGGAAAAACAGCCAGTCAACTTTGCCATCATTAACTACTTCCTCAAAGCGGACGAGCCGCAATGTGTTGAAGCTCAGGTCTCTAGGGTTCTGGTGTGAGCCCCAGTTTACGGTTGCTTCAGCCGGAAGCTTTTTCCATTGCTTACACGCCACCTGACAACCACGACATGCCGTGCAACGTGTAAGATCGACGAGGAATTTTTTAGCCATGGCTTACGCTCTCTTTATCTTGCTCACGTTAACCATGAACGCCTTAGTCTCCGGAATGCCGGTGTTAGGGTCGCCCACAGAAGGTGTGAGGAGGTTTGCAGAATCACCACCGTTTTTCGGTGTCACCCAGCCATAGTGCCAAGGTAGGCCAACGAGATGTACGTCCTGACCATGAACTTTGTAAGGCTTGATGCGCTTTGTTACGATGGCAACACACTCGAGCTTGCCGCGTAGGCTGGAAACGTAAACCGTCTCGCCGTTATCGATATTTTCTTTCTTAGCAAGTTCTTCACTGATTTCGCAGAACAACTGTGGTTCTGTTTCAATCAGCCACCCCTGATAACGGGTCATAAGACCAGTCTGCCAGTGCTCTGTTACGCGGTAGGTTGTACCAACGTATGGGAAGCGCGGGTTGGCAACTGCTTTTTCCTCACTGCTAATTTGGTACGCAGTAGGGTTGTGCAGCTGGGAAGAGAATGGGTTTTTCGCAATTGGACATTCGAGCGGTTCATAGTGCTCTGGGAATGGGCCGTCTGCGCGTCCAGGTCCGTAAATCTGACCGAAGCCGTGCTTACGCATTATGAATGCGTGCTTTGTACCCGGTTTCCAGCCGCCATCAGGAATGTCGCCTTGCCACTTTGTTTCGTCGCCAGTCCACTCGATAACCGCTTTCTTAGGTGCATACGGTTTACCGTTAAGATCAACTGATGCACGGTTGTAAAGAATACGGCGGTTTACAGGCCAACACCATGCCCAGTTAGGGTACAGACCAATGTTTGCCTGTGCGCCATTCTGCGTTTTGTCACGGCGGGCAGCCATGTTGCCTTTTTCTGTGTAGGAACCACAGTAGAGCCAGTTACCGGAACAGGTGGAGCCGTCATCTTTAAGGTAGGCAAAGCTCGGAACCTGCTGGCCTTTTTTGAACTGCTTACCCTTAACTTCGGTATCTTTTAAGAAGTAGCCGTTGATAAGTTTAGCAATACCATGTGCGTCAAAGTGGCCATGGCTGTTCTGCCAATCGTTAAGACCGAGACCTACGATAGGATCAGGGTATGCGCCGCCCTCTGTTTTGTAGAGCTGTTGAATTTTGTCGGTGAGTTTAAGAATGATGTCACCGTCAGGGAGTGTCTGCCCGTATGGCTTTGGTCCTCTGTAACGCCACTGCATCCAGCGACCAGAGTTTGTAACTGAGCCTTCTTTTTCAATGGAAACAGCACATGGGAGGAAGAATACTTCTGTTTTAATATCTTTCGGGTCCATCTTAGGACCACGCCAGAAGGAGGCTGTTTCGTTATCAAATATGTTTACGTTAACAAGCCAGTCCAGTTCAGCCATTGCTTCACGGTTTTTATTGGCATTTGCGCCACCGCAGGCAGGGTTCTGTCCCCATGCAAAGAAGCCGTCAAACTGACCTTTGTGCATTTTTTCGAACATGGAAAGCCAGTAGTATTCAGTCATCTGCTTGTGTGAATCAAGCTTGGGCAGCATTTCGTAGCCTTTTTCAGGCGATGCTTCCGGATACATTGCTTTTACAAAGCTGGATACATACTTAGGCTTGTTACCCCACCAGTTAGCGGACATAGGGTCTGCGGACTGTGGAGTACAATTCTTGTTGTACGCTGCAAGGTCTGACCATTTAGATTTAGGAGTGCCAAGGTAGCCCGGCAGAATGTGGACGAGCAGACAGTGGTCGGTGGAACCCTGTACGTTTGACTCGCCACGCAGGGCGTTAACACCGCCACCGGCGACGCCGATGTTGCCAAGGAGGAGCTGAATCATGGCCATTGTGCGGATGTTCTGGACGCCTACAGTGTGCTGCGTCCAGCCCATTGCGTACATGATGGTTGCAGATTTATCCGGAACACCGGATGCTGCATATGTTTCGTAAACTTTAAGAATATCTTCTTTAGGAGTACCGGTAACGGTGGATACGGTATCTACGTCGTAACGTGCAAAGTGCTTTTTAAGCAGATTGAATACACAACGCGGGTTCTTGAGCGATTCATCACGAACCGGCACACCTTTGTCGTCCATTTCAAAAGCCCATTTGGACTTGTCGTAGGAACCTTTTTTCGGATCGAAACCGGAGAATAAGCCGTCATCAAATGCAAAGTCTTTGCCGACTACAAATGATGCGTTGGTGTAGTTAACGACATACTCGTGGAAGAATTTGTTATTATCGAGGATGTATTTGACCAGACCGCCAAGGAACGGAATATCCGAACCGGAGCGAATTGGAGCATACACATCACACTTAGCGGAAGTACGTGTAAAGCGAGGGTCAACGTGGATAAGTGTTGCGCCCTTGTCTTTAGCTTTCATCACCCATTTAAAGGAAATCGGGTGGTTTTCGGCAGCGTTACTGCCCATAATTAACACACAGTCACTGTTCTTAAGGTCGATCCAGTGGTTTGTCATCGCACCGCGTCCAAACGACTCTGCCAGAGCCGCTACAGTTGCGCTGTGTCAGATACGTGCTTGGTGTTCAACGTACACCAAGCCTAGGGATCTGAGTAATGACTGATATGCCCAGCACTCTTCGTTATCCATAGCTGCTGAGCCCGCTGAAGCGATTGCTTCGGTACGGTTAACCTGTTCGCCCTTGTCATTTTTGAGCTGGAAAGATTTGTCACGAGTTTTTTTGACGCGTTTAGCGATTTCAGTGAATGCCCAGTCCCATGAAACAGTCTTCCATTCTCCGCTGTTAGGAGCACGGTATAATGGAGTTTGTGGTCGGTTTGCATTTTCTGCGAGCTGCCAGATGGACGCGCCCTTCGCACAAAGGGAACCCTCGTTGATCGGATGATCCGGATCGCCTTCTACGTTGATAGCACGGCCTTCACCGTCTTTAGCCGTGTGCACAATAAGACCGCAGCCTACAGCACAGTAACAGCATACGGACGTTGTCTGCTTAGCCCATTTAAGCTTTTGGAGCTCAGCTTTCGCGACGGTTGGCTTTAAAGAGATGCCAAGTCCGCCAAATGCAGACGCGGTGGCAGCGCCTGCAGAAAGCTTGAGGAATTGCCTACGGGAGACTGTCATTGTTCCTCCTAGTAATGAAGAGTTGTCATCGGCCTCTAATTTCACGACCAAGCGCAATTAACATGCTGAATCCAGAACCGTATCCGTTACAGACCGGTATGTATTTAGAAAGCAATGGTCGAATAGAGGACTCTTTTTCAGTTGGGATGGGCGTAAGTTCACACAACGCTGCACGCGTACTAACGCAGGATAAGGATATCCCGAGTCCCGAAAAAGGAAGCAACTTTGCTTCATTGTGTTGCGAACGATTTCTACGTTCCATAACAAAAACCCCTTCCAAAAAGATCACAGTGTTGGAGACACGATGTAATCGTTATGATGAAGGTATATTAGCGATGAAAGAAGACATTCGACAAAAGAAAGGAACTTAGAGGGTCTACTGCACTCGGTATGTGGTGTATAGTTTGTAAAATCAGCATGTTGTGATGTGGTGATGTTCTATTGCGCACGGTTTGGCACAATGTATGCGCACGGTTTGACACCATATAAAGCGTAAGTGTCTAACATGTTAAAATTTTATAGTGGTTACTTACTTCTTGAAAGGGTCAAAGTCAGGAACAAGGTCGCACAACTGGTTTAATAAAAGGGAGAGAGTGTCGCCCTCTTTGTTGTTGTAGCGGAACTCAAGTTCCTTGAGGTAGAGCGGGAAACGCTGTGGGGTAATACCCTTGAAGCGTTTAAGACGGGAGTGGCCGAATTCCCAGAAGGAACCTTCTTTAATCGGGAAATCGTGATTGTATTTTCGTATGTATTCATACGGCAAGGAATCGTCTCCGCACAGGATGAGTGCATCATACTGACGGTATTTACCCGTGTATATAATGTTACCGGCGCGGAAGAGATTAAGGTGGAAGCTGTGGTTGAAGTGGAAAACAGTTTCTGCCTCTATTCCACTTACAAGGTCAATGAAGACCCATCCGTTTCGTTCCATGATTCCGAAAACAGGGATGGCACCTTTGGCTCGAGCTGGCGGTGCACCGGTGAGTTTCTTTCCGTTGATGTATTTACCAAGTCCGGTTTCCGGACCGAGAAGCTGACGTGCATCGGTTGCATGCGCAAGCAGGGCAAAACGGATGGTTGTTACTGCTTTGTAGGCAGCGTTGTAGGAAAGGTTAACTTCTTGTGCCAGTTCATGCACAGTGTATTCCTGCAGGAACATGTGTGCCAAATGAAGCCATGTGGAAGGAGACAGACTGCCGTTGTTAATCCAGCGGCCGCTGAAATCCTGAAATGTATATTTGCAAGTCGCACAGCGATAGCGACCTCCCGAAAGCGTATAAAGTTTGTGCTGCCCACATCTTGGACAAAACCGTACGCCGGAAGGCCAACAAAAAGAAAGAAGGTATTCTAATGCTGCTTCTTCAGAATCAAGCATTGAAAGGTCGAAAACTGCTGTTTCTTGCATACAGTCTACTTACTGCTAAATTGACACTACCGCAAGAACTACATTCTTTTTAGTTGGTTGCACAATCAAAAACATGAAATTATTATGTATTATAAAATCTGCAAAATACTGTATATATCAACGTAGGAAGTCTGTAAGACTCAGCTTTGATTTACAAACAACTTGCGATTAACTACCTGAGAGTATACATCATATAAGAAGAGTCCCTTTGTTTTTTCCTGCTTTTCTAGGGAGAGTGTATGCGTGAAGCATTCAAGTTTGCGGCTTGGGCAGTGCTTTGTTTTGTGCTGCTGGGGTGTGAAACGGAAGTGAAAAAAACTGGACAGCATACCATGGTACCTGGTGTCTCTTCCACTGAAATCATCCTTGGATCCTCGCTTGCCCTCGAGGGGCACGCCAGTTATCTGGGCACGCAAACCTTGCGTGGCGCGTTAAGCTATTTGCGTAATGTCAACGCTCTTGGGGGCGTGCACGGTCGGCTCATCATGTTACAGGCCATCAATGACGGGTATGACCCGATCAGGTGCCTCGCTAATACACATCAGCTTATTAGTAGTGGCAACGTCTTTTCTCTCTTCGGTTTTGTAGGAACTCCCACCACAGTACGTGTTTTACCTTTGATAGAAGATGCACAAATACCGCTAATTGGAGCCTTTACAGGTGCCAATGCGTTGCGTGTGCCTTTTAATCCCTATGTGTTTAATATTCGTGCATCCTACTATCAGGAAACAAGAGCCGCTGTTGATCTGCTTGTATCTCGTATGAAGTACAAGCGAGTTGCAGTTTTTTATCAATATGATGCGTATGGATTTGACGGTCTTATGGGAACTGAGCTTGCTTTGCGTGAAGTAGGGCTTGCGCCTGTTGCCCGTGGCTCATATGTTCGGGGGGGGGTTGATATTGATGAAGCGTTGCAGCGTATAGTCGGTGCTCAGCCGGATGCTGTTGTGCTTGTCGGTACGTACGAACCATGCGCGGAATTTATTAAAAAAGCGGACGCTCTCGGACTGGACGCCGCGTTTTTTAATTTGTCTTTTGTTGGTGCGGAAGAGCTTGCCAGACGTCTACCGTACGACATAAAGGGAGAGGTGCTTGTTTCACAAGTTGTTCCTCCTCCATCTGCGCCTCAGGTGCGAGACCTGATGGGGATTGCAGATGATTACGTACGTCATTTGAAGGAATTTTATCCGGACGACGTTCCTAATGCGGTTGGCTTTGAGGGCTATTTGAATGCACGGGTACTGGTTGAGGGGCTGCGTAGAGCAGGAAGAAATTTAACCCGTGAAAGTTTCATGAATGCGCTAGAAGCCATGGATGAATTTCCGCTTGGCGGCGATGCATCTGTGGCGTTTACCCCTAACGATCATCAGGGCTTGGATATGGTGTATTATACCGTGTTAGATAATGGCGAATTTAAATTGATTGACGACACAGACCTATTGTTGAAGCGTAGCGCTTTGGTCAAACTTGAGGAGCCTGTTAAGCAATGATTCGCTCAAAATTTGCACAGCTTAGTTTGAAGAATAAATTCTTCTTTTCTATTCTGATAGTTATTCTGCTCATCAGCGGCACTATTGCTTTGCTCGCGCGTTGGATTCTTATTTCCGGACTGACTCAGGAATTGGAAATGCGAGGTATGGCCATCGCGCATAGTGTTGCAACACGTGGTACGGAATATATTTTAGAGAATGACACAGACCATTTGCTGAATGTTCTTTTTGATGAAAAGCAACTCAACGAGCGTAGAAACCTCGTTGCGTATATTTATGTTGAAGGGAAAAACGGAAAAATACTCAGCCATACATTTACTACACCGTTTCCTAAAAGGTTAAAGGGAGTTAATCCCGTAACCGAAAGGGTGGAGAAGAGTGTGGAGGTTGTGCCATTTGGAGAGCATGAAGCGTATGATATTGCAGTACCCATAAAAGAGGGTATTTACCAAATAGGTACGGTTCATGTGGGGTTATCTAAGGCGCATATAGATAACCTCGTTGGAAAGTTGCGCGCAATGTTCTTAGGATTTATTTCCGCAGTCATCATTATCACCTTCTGGGTCAGTCACAGGTTAACGAAATATATTGCTGATCCTGTCATGACGCTGACGAAGATATCTGATGATTTGTCGCGGGGTAATTTTAGCTCTTCAGATCTCATGAATACTGAGGAGCAAATAGCGTGTCCTGCCTTCCACGATACAGATCTCCCTTGCTGGCATTTTGATGAACAGCGAGCGGGATCGAAAGCGGGAGCCAGACCGCACCGTTGTAAGAAATGTGCATTCTATAATGAGCCGAGCGACGGCGATGAAGTACAGCAGTTAACTACGTCCTTCCGTAATATGGTGTGGTCTATTCGTTTGTACCGTCGTAGGTTGCAGGAATCTGAAAGCACATACCGTTCCCTGTTCCGCAGTGGTCCTGACCCTATTTTTGTTGTGGATGTACTTACACAGCAACTTGTGGATGCAAACCCGCGAACAGAAGAAATCTACGGGTACACCCGTGATGAACTGGTCGGTATGCGATATTCAGTTTTGGGCAAAGAGCATGCAAAAGAATGCTTTGAGTACTTTAATAACGATGAGTTATGCGCAGAGGCGATGAAGTCTGCGCGTGTTGTGCATTTACGTAACGGTAACATTCCTATGTACGTCAACGTAACTGCGTGCCTCATCAGCTATCGTACTCGTCCTGCAATCATTGTTGCTACAACGGATGTTACCGATCTTGTAGAAAAAGATGCTCAGCTTATTCAGGCATCTAAAATGAAGTCTCTTGGTGAAATGTCCACTGGGGTTGCGCATGAGCTTAATCAGCCATTGAATGCTATCCGTATGGGCAGTGATTTCTTAACTATGGTACATGAGCAGGGTATTGAAATCCCGCAAGAACAATATGTACAGGTTGTTACAGAAATTAGCACTCAGGTAGACAGGGCTTCTGACATCATTAATACACTCAGGTCGTTTGGTCGAAAGGCAGACTTGTTGCTTGAAGACGTTAATTTGAACGAGCCGGTAGGGTCTGTAGTGTCATTACTCAGCAGGCAATTCCTTATTGAAGATGTTCATATTGTCACAGAACTTGATCCGGCACTTCCGTATATTACTGCACAGCACAACAAGTTGCAGCAGGTGTTGCTGAATCTGGTAATTAATGCCCGTGACGCTATTGTAGAAAGAAATGAAGATGGAACGGAAGTGAGAGGCCGTATCCTGATTCGAACAGAATATGACGACGAAGGAGTATCTGTTTCGGTAGAAGATAACGGAACCGGTATTCCTGACCATGTGGCAGAAAAGGTGTTTGAACCATTCTTTACAACAAAAGCCACAGGGCAAGGAATGGGATTAGGCCTTGCTATATCCTACGGTATTGTGCGCGAATATGGAGGAGAGCTTAATATTCAAAGTGCAGTAGGTGACGGTACATGCTTTACTGTTCGTTTCCCGCGTCAAGAGGTGGCTCTCGCAGCCAATTAGGGAAAGGTAATTTGTATGAAGATTTTAGTGATTGATGACGAGCAGCCTACGCTAACAATGTTTGAATTGTTATTAAGTACGTTAGGGCATGAAGTCTTGCTCGCTAACTCCGGAGAACGCGGACTTGAAGTTTTTGCAGAACATCGTCCGCCGCTGGTGTTAACTGATATTAAAATGCCGGGTATGGACGGTATTGAAGTGCTCGGTCGTCTTAAAGAAGAAGAGCCTAGTGTTGAGGTGGTGGTTATTACAGGGCATGGCGATATGGATGTTGCTATTCAGGCGCTAAACCTTGATGCTACTGACTTTATCAATAAGCCTCTCCGTCTTGAAGTGCTGCAAAAAGCTTTGGAGCGAGTGGAAGAGCGCATTAAATTGAGTGCTGAAAAATTTGTAACACTAGCCACAAGCTTCACAAGCGATACAATGGTTATAACCGTTCGCGGTACACTTGGAACAGCGGATGAGTCAGAGATAAAACACGCCTTCAAAGGTGCTGGAAAAGCGCAGCGGATAGTGTTGGATTTTGCAGAAAACACATCTATCAATGGTGCTGCGATAGCGTTATTAACGGATTCAATTCGTTCTTTCTACAACGACGGTGGTAAGGTTGTTATTTCAGGCTTGTCAGAAAACTTCCGTAACGTGTTTGAAATCATGGGTGTAACAAGATTTGCAACTTTTGTAGATAATATACACGAATTGGAAATGTAAGATATTGTCCACAATACTTGATGGTTAGACCGCGTAGTTGACTTTTGAGCCCCGAACGGGGGGATATTGCTGAAAAAAATCGTGTTCAGTCTGGTAGCTTTTTTGTATTTTTTTACAAGGTACCTAACTATCAGGAGGTGAGACATGACCCGGTCAACAACAACAAAATGGTATCAAGTTCTACTGGTATTGATTGCGCTTGCAGTTCTAGCAGGGTGTACAAATAGACATAGTCCTAATGTTTACTCCGGCGATCAGACAATGCAGGCTGATAACATCAGCTACGGAACAATTACACGCATGAATGCTGTGACTATTAAAGACGAGAATACAGGTGTAGGCCTGGTCGGCGGCGGTGTTGCCGGCGGTGTTCTTGGTAGTCAGATTGGTGGTGGTTCCGGTGCCGTTGTAGGTGCTGTCGGTGGTGCAATTGTAGGTGCCGTCGCTGGTGCCGTTGCGGAAGATGAATTCCAAAAAACCGACGGCGTACAGATTACTGTAAGATTAGATTCCGGAAGGTCTGTATCAATTGTGCAGGCCGCTGAAGGGTCAAACTATAGCGTAGGTCAGCGCGTTCGCGTGATAACTTCACCAAACGGACGCACAAGAGTACTTCCGTACTAGTTGCAGAGATTGGATATAAAAAAAGCGGCCTTCGAGTCGCTTTTTTTATATCCATTATTTTTGTATCGGGGCTAAAATTTTAGACGGTTAATAAGTTATTCATAGTTACTTTTAATGAATCAGAAGCTGAATTCAAATGTAGTGGTTCATACTTGATCTGACCCATAGCCCTTTTGACCGACCATCTGTCAGATCAAGTCGAAACTTTTACACTTGATCACATTTCATCGAAATCGGGTTATAAATGTAATGTTTTTACTTACCAATTCGATATAATTGATAAAAGTGGTGTTGTGTTGATGTGAATTCCGTTTTTACAATATGTTGTATGTGTAAAAATAATTTTTTACTATTTTTCAGTAAAAAAGAGTGGATGCATAGTTGTTCCACTCTTTTTATTCTCGGGTATGGCCGGGGCACATAACAGCAAATGTATGCACTATGTTTTAGGTAAAACTAGCCGCCAATGGCGTTCATACGTTTTAGCGCAACTTCATTTTGTTTCTTTGCGTTAAGCAATTCAACACCAAGTGGCTTACTAACATTAGCTTCACGCATTACGTTGGCTATGTCTCCATCGGTAATAGATGTATTACGCAGCATCGTGCGTAAATCAATCTCGCTATCAGAGAAAAGACAGGTGCGCAGCATTCCATTGGCCGTTATACGTAGTCTGTTACAAGACGAGCAGAAGTGGTTGGACATTGGCGTAATAAAACCGAGTCGTCCTTTACCGCCTTCTATGCCGAACAGCTTCGCAGGGCCGGAGCGCCGTTCGCCCTTTTCGAGTTTTGTGAGGAAAGCAAGTTTGCTGGCTTGTTTAAAAATGTCATCAGCAGACCAGAAGTTACTTTCGTTCCATGTGCTACAGCTTCCCATAGGCATGAATTCGATAAAGCGCACGTCTACTGGGTTGTTCTTCGCAAAGTTAACAAAAATAGGCAGCTCATCATCATTGACGCCTTTAAGCGCAACAGTGTTGATTTTTACTCCAAGTCCATGTGTTAAACATTCATCAATGGAACGTGTCACATTGCGGAGCATGTCACGGCCTGTGATACTTTGGAATTTTTTACGTTCAAAGGTATCTAGAGAGATATTTATGTGACGGACACCAAGATCTGCTAATGCTTTAGCCTTGCCATTCATAAGTGTCGCGTTTGTGGTAAGGCGTAGATCAAGATCGGGATGTTTTTTTAACAGCATCTCGATAAGATCAAGGAAATTGCGTCGGGCAAACGGCTCGCCTCCGGTCAGGCGGACTTTGCTGACGCCCATTTCGACGGAAAGATCGACGAGTCTGGCAATCTCTTCATAGGTAATAATGTTATCGTGAGGGATGAACTGCATGCCGTCGGCAGACCAACAGTACATGCAGCGCAGGTTACAGCGGTCAGTGATCGAAACGCGCAGATAGTTGACAGTACGCCCGTGATTATCGGTAAGAGCCAAGGACGCCTTTGTCTCTGCACTTAATGTGGTATGTGTCATATTGCAGCTATGATCCGGCGGGCCATTTCGAGGTCTGCGGGATAGTTTACGTTAAAGAACGGTAGTGACTCCTGCTGGACATATGGCAAACAGTGTTGCTGTTCTTTAGAAACAACACGACTTAACTTATACATCCCGTCATCAACAGCACGTTCAAAAAGGGGCAGCGCCTCGAGTTCATAAATAGAAACAAGAGCTTCGATAAAGCCTGTTTCCGCCTGTAAAAAGGTTGTGTGCAATGTTCCTTCAGGCTTCTGTTTCCAGAAGTCGATAAGCTTTTGCAGCATTTCCGGATTCATAAACGGCAGATCGCATGAAAGTACAAGCACAGGGCCTTGCGCAGCACGCAAGGCGGTCATGACACCGCCTATAGGCCCTTTGCCTTCAATTTCATCTTTAACCCAGAGATATCCGTCAGCGTGCGGCCTTACATCCCTACTGGAAATCCAGACTTCTGAGCACACAGATTCAAGCAGCTTGCATGTGTACACAAGCAAATCAGGTTCGGAATCTCCATGCACATGAATACGGGTTTTATCGTGACCCATGCGGGAGCTCAATCCACCAGCAAGAACGATTCCGGTGAGATAATCAGAACCGTCTTTATGCATTAGGTAAGAACCCTCGGAGTCTGTAAGTCATGAAAAACGGTAAAGCGTTTTTCTTGATCTCGAGCAAAGCCTACAAGGGTAACACCGTGTTCTTCTGCCATTGCAATGGAAGCACTTGTTACTGCGGAGCGGCTGATAATAAACTTGTATCCGGCACGGATTGCCTTGGCGCACAGGCTTGCTGTTACGCGGGCAGAGACCATAAGTACGAGACCGGACAGCGGTGTTTCTGTCCGGCTTGCCCATCCGGCAAGACGGTCAACACAGTTGTGACGTCCGATATCTTCTGTCCGGTGAAGCATGGTGTGTGTACTAGTATTGTACACACCGGCACGGTGGAAACAACCAGTGCCATGCCATTGACCCTCTTCTTCAATAAAGGTGGCCATTGCACTGAGCATCTCTGAACCGTGAAGTTTACCCGGCTCAAGGTCGTTTTCAATGGCATCACCAGTAGTCACAGTAAATTCATCATCACTGACTTTTTCAACCGTAGTTTTGACACTACCGCCACCAAGATCGAGCAGAGCATGACCTGCTACCAGATCTTCAAGGTGCTCCGGCCATGCCCAAAGCATGTGCTGTTCACCTTTGAAGTTCAGCTTGATAGGTACTTCAATACTTACGACATCAGGGTGCACAGCCCACTGGCCGGCTTTATATTGCGTAACCGTAATTGGTTTCGGTTCGCAGCTACAACGAGTTTCATTTTTTGGCATTAGAACCCCCATGCTGAGAGTGTAGGGCGAGCGTATCCTTGTTTACGTGCTAGAATGTCGAGAGTGAGAGATTCAAGATCATCAAGGACTGGGATGCTCACCCGGTCAAATTCGCGGAAATCGCTAACTTTGATATAACAGGTGCAAGTCTTACATACATGTACTTCATACCCCGGTTCGCCGTCAGCTTTAAAGTATTCAAGCTTGTCGTGGCCTTCTTCGCCACAAAAAGCACACTGTAAGCGTTTTGCACGGTATTCAAGACGACAGAAAGAGCAGGTAAGGTGCTTAAAGCCTTCTTTTTCTTTTAGCGTAGCGATGAGCGGCTGGGAACCACAGTGTGGACAATGTCCATGCGGCCAAGGCTCTTCGTCGCTTCTGTGCTCTTTTAAAAGATCTGTCTGTACTTGCAATGACGGTGTCAGGCTGCCTTGAGCCAGAAAACGTACGAGGCTCGGTGATTCTGGAATACGGGCAGCCCAGTCGGCATAAAACATGTTGTCATCTGCAATAAATGCATCACATGCTTCCTGAATGCTTAATTCTTGTTTTTCAATGGCCTCACGGATTTTAACAGCAGAAGACGCCAGCGGTTCTTCAGCTTTATCCAGCATTGCCAAAAGTTTTCCAAAGAGAATAGCAGTTTCTTTAGGGTCATACGTAAACACAGCTCTGCTTACAAGGGGAGCACCTTGAATGTGCATGTCCTGTGTAACTTGAGGACGCAGCGGCTGCACAGAAACATTGACGCGGCTTGCAAGTTGAAGCACTGCGGTGTTGCTTACGATTTGTAAAAGAGCTTGAGGGAGAAAACCTTTTTCAGCGATATGTTTAAGTTTACGTTCAAGTCTTTTTGTTTCTAATTCCAGATCGAATTCCATGCTATCTCCTCAGGAAGATTTATATCTGAACATTCAGGAAGGTCGTACTGTATCGTGACTACGAGTGAGAACAACGGTTTTATTTCCTGCTCATAGTATTACACAACGTGAGCCTTTGTGCGAAAAATTGTATGACGTTGTATAACCAAAATGAACCAGAAGTAACCCAAATGAACATTGTTTGTTGAAAGCAAAAGCACATCGCACGTTACGTATCGGAATGATGAACAATACGTAACTGAGGGTCGACATGATTGCAGTGCTTATAGTTACAGGAGGAATGCCATTCTGTGAAGGAAGCACTATGCACCGGATGCGGACAAGAGATGCGAGGTGGTGGTTATTAGATAACAGTACGATAGTAAGTTTTGATTACGCTCTGTCAATAACAGGGCGTCGGACAAAATAAACCGGAAAATCGTGTAGAGATTTTCCGGTTTTTCATTTTTTAGGTTGTAAGATTAGTATGTTGTAAATTTAGAGGGTGCGGGAGATATTGTAAACAAAATCTCCCCTAGTACGCAAGTTGGCTTAGGGATTTCAGAATCAGTGTGCAGCCCATGGCCAGCATACCGGTGAGCCCCATGCCGCAGGAAAATCCGGCAAGTAAAACTGGCGCGTAGTGTCTCCATTGTTTTCCGTATTTTTTAAGGAAGAAGTAGCGTCCTAACAGTGCGCCGATTACTTCTAGTATGATGCCGTGTGGAGTGGATTGGCCGAGGCCGCGCACCACTCCATAAATAAGCATTATGGGGAGTCCGAATACGGAAAGGAAAGCGTATAGAATGATCCCGAGCCCGACACCGGAGCCAACATAAGCGAAACTAAGAGCTTGATAGAATAGTGAGTTTCCTTCAAGCGTGGATGATTGCAGGAGAAGTGAATTTAACGCCTGCAAGTGCCAAATCTTTTGGGCATATGGGTAACTTGCCGAAGGTATTGGTGCCAGTCTCCAGAGGAATTGGGAGAAAATGAGTGACGCAATAATAACAATCGGGAACACAACAAATTCAGCTTTAATAATGCCGCGCAAGTTTGTACCGGTAAGTTCGATTTCACGGAACTGTACTGTTGCTTCACCATAGTTATGTAACGGAATCGGTGCGTACCAGATTTCTATCCCGTTGTAGCCAAAGTACTTGGCACCAGCGATGAAGCTTGCTTCACGTACAAACGGCAACGAGACAAACTGCCCGACAATGCCTTCCATACGGGCGCTGATGTATGATGCAATCGGTGTGTAGATGAAGCCGTAAATGAGAAAGAAAACCCAAGGAAAACTTGGAACCAACCAACGGCAAATGAGTATGTAGGTAATGGTTGAAAAGAAATAGATGCCGATAGAAAGCCAGAAGTTAATATCACCACGTCCCGGTGGTGGCTTGAAAAGCTTTGAAAAATCTAATTTACCGCTTTTTGAGCTGAAAGAACGAATAACCTGCCAGATACCGATAATGGCAATGGCAAGGCCAAGACCAATACCGAAAGACATGTAGAAGTCAAAGTTGTTTGCAAATACCGTTTCAACAGTTTCCATTCCCGGTTTCCAACGGTGAAGAATTCCAGCATCGAAGAGGAAAGGGTTTGCGGCAATGGTCACAAGCAGACCGACAAGCCCACCGATAACTGCCCAAAATGGAAGAACCATACCAACAAAAAACTAGCGTCAGGTCAAATTGCAAGCCTGTAGCAACCGCAGGAAGAATCGACTCTGTATGGCGTGTCAGCTCAATCCACGGTATCGGGATTAGCCGTATGGGTTCTTCAAAAAGCAAACCGGAAAGCGCTGGAAGCAGTATGTAGAAAAAACCGAAGGTAAGTCCGATTACCCCGCCTATGGAGAAAACTCTCCACTTCCAGCCGGATTTACGGTCCTCAGTAGATTCTGCCAACGCCATTGTGCCTAATGCACCAACCGGTGCCATTGGAAACGGGAGTTTTTCCACATCAGATGTAAGACGGAAAAGGGCGTAGCCTAGGCCAAAATGGTCAATACGCTGAACAATCTGTGCGCCCGCTAAAAGTAAAATTGGGATGAGCCAATCCTGATGGAAAAATGTTCTGTCCGCTAGAGCTTCTGAGCCGGGTTGTGGCGCGATCCAAGTCGGAATAAATTCTGTAAGCCCCAGCATCTTGGCTGCGTCCGACTGCACAAGATACTGGCTCCATAAAAGACCGGAAAATGGCGATGCTAGTGCAGCACCAGCCATGTAAAATAGGAGAAACACTTCCTGCTGTTTTAATTCGGTATATGAACGCTTGGCTATTTCTGCAAAGAGAATAATAGTTACCCAGCGTGCCGCAGGGCCGATTCCCTGACCGATAACGAGTTGCAGATACATGCTGCCCGGCATCATGAGGAAGCCGATGAAAATGGCACCGATTATGGTTTTCCAGTCAAAGCCTTCATCAAATTGAGTAGGTGGCTGTAGTAGATCACGATATTCTTGTAATTCTTTATCTTGATACATGACCTATCCCCCAAGTACCGGAAATACTGGATACACAATTCCAGAGAAGAGACTCACGATAGCCCATACCCCGCCCATAAGCATGTCGCCGATAATGAGCCCTACAAATACCATCTGAACTTTTCGATAGAGAGCGGTGCCCCCGTAATGCAGAATCAAATAGTTGCAGAGCCACCCAAGGAAGAAGCAAACCCAAAGGATACGCATACTTTTGCTGTACGCTGCGATAAATCCTAATGGATGAAGCGGCCACCAAGGGAATTTGTAGAAACAAAATACAAGTACACCCATAAAAACGACACCCATAAGAGCGAAAGATGTGATCCACGAGTTTGCACTCAGTGGTGCATCAATCAATCTTCCTGCATTTTCATAGATGGATAATATGGACTGTGTTTGAACTTCGAGCTGAAGGTCACGCAGTCCTGTTTTGTATCCAAGAATGAGCATCGAGCAGAAGGCGGTACAGACACACAGGGCAAGGAGAATTGTCAGCGCAAGAAAGAAGCGCCGTTTGCTTTTTGTGTTTTCAGAAATTTTGTTACCGTGCACAAGGCTCGGCATGAGGGATTCCTGAACATCAAGGAACATCATTTTTTGCATTACAGCCGTAAGGGCAATCCCAGCTGCGCCAAGGAAGCGGGTTCCCAGTATTCCGGTAACACCATCGGAAGGTGCAGCTGTAAGCATAAATTGTGGCAGTCCACCCTGTGTGATGACGCGGGAGATGACCAGTAAGATTACAAAGAAGATGACAGGCATTATTACGGAACCACCAATGGACATGCCGAACCATCGGCACCAAACCATCATGGCCACGATACCGGCAATTGCACCCCATAAAGACCATGCCGCGGGTATAATTTCACCTTGATGAATTTTTGTATTTCGCAAACCTGATTTGAAAACACTGACAAGGTGTTCACGTGCGAGCCAAAGAATAAACACAAAGAATATCAGAGTAGAACCCATGACCATTGCTTCTGCCGGACGCGCAAGGTTTGGGCCGAAGTTAATGCCCATGGCAGATTGAGGCACATTGAATCCCAGTACGTACAGAATGCCCAAGAAAAGTGCGCCGAAGATGTAGAAGAACCAGAAGCTGAACGCGATTTGACGCGTGGCGAGGAAGGCAAATCCAATATATGCAGGAACAAGGAACAACTGCAGTTTATTGAAACCGGAAAATAGACCGAATTTGGGAAAGTATTGTCCGGCAAGTATGACCATCGGTAGCTGAGGTATGGACGGGTAGTGGTAGCTTAGGCCGTTAACCATGTGTATAAATACTGGAATTCCAATGCCCCAGAGCAGGAATTTATTGGTCAGAAATTCCCGCATGGTACCGGAATCTAAAGCATCGCTCAAAAACTGCGGCACGCGCAGGAGAGGAAAATTAACGCGTTCGTTTTCTACCCACTGTCTGCCGAACAGGTTAACGAGGCAGAGCATGGTGAGGTACGCCATTATGACGAATAGTCCCCATAAAGTGAGCACGCCTGTCCACGCTACCCATGGGATTTGTTGAATAACTTGCAGGAGAGTCATATCCCGTCCCCCGATGAATCCTTCATACAGAGGTTTCATTACGGAAGGGTCATTTATATACCATGAGTCAGGCAGGTACGGAGTAAGTGTTTTTACCCAGTTGTATCCACCGCCCTGATAATAAACTGGTGCAGTAATATTAAGGAAGAATGATTCTGCCAGCCCGGAATATCCAATGCCGATACCGATGACCATAAAGAGCCATGTGACAAGTTGCTCCGTACCATTGAGTATTGGTTTTTTCTTTGTTGATGTGGCAATGATTGCTGTGCCAAGGAAAAGAAAGAATGAAATGAAAAACGGTGCAAGCGGAAAATGTCCACCGCCAAGCGGAGTACCACCAAGCCATGCGGTATTGAATGGCCCTGCTGCGCACATGAGTATGCCGAGAAGAATGGCAAAGGCTAGAGCGGGGAGTCGTAACGTATTCATGCGCTGTCTCCTTTGGTCTCCATCGCTGTATGTGGGATCTCTTTTCCTGTTTCAGCAAAGGCAGTTTTAAAGTCGTCTTCATAGCTTTTGCGTGCGCCTTTTTCGATAGAGCGCCATACGAGAAGTTGTTTTCGCAGACCATGCAGGAATGGCTTATTCAGGTTTTGCCAGACGCGTTTTTCTCCGGCCTCGCGGGTCAGGATTACATGAATTTCTTTGAAACCATGATGCGATTCAGAAGGACACATGATGAGCTGCACATTCTGACGTACACCAAAGTCAAACGGGGCAAGCCATGCTTTAAAATCAAAAGTAAGGCATGCGTCACCTGCGGCATCCTGCTGAACGGCATCGGGTATGAGTCCTTTTTCAACAAGGTCATCCGGAGGCAAGAAAGAGCATTTGATGTCTTCAGTGGAGAAGTCACCATGTGATATATCGGCGTGCCCATGGTAGTACTCGTACAGGAACCCTCCGGCGAAGGCTTGTTCTGAACTTCTTACAAGGAATGGCAATTCGATGCGCATAACATCGCCTTCCGGTTTTGGCAGTTTCCATGCCCGTGTGACATCTGGAATAGCAATTTCGGATGCAACTCTGGAAGGGTAGATGGAGGATATGAGCACAACAATTATGATGAGCAACATAGCCATGACACCGGCAGTGGAGGAATAGTTCGCAGTCATGCCTGCCCAAAGCTCTGTGCCGGACATAAAGCCGGAAACTGTTTGCGCTATGAGATAGCCGAACACTGCGCTGATGACCGCAAAAGCGAGGGATTCTGCCACAAAAAGGAAGGCTACGTGGGATGGTGCCAGACCGACAGATGTGTATACGCCGATTTCACCGCGTCGTTCATACACTGACCCGATCATGGTGTTCAGAACAATTAATACAGCAATGCCAATTGGGATAAGAATAGTGGAAAGACCACTGTAGCTGATAAAATTAGAGGCGTAGTACAGATATGTGCCAGATGTAGTGCCGCTGAATATAAGCATACCGAATCGGTAGCCGAGATTCAGCAGGCCATGGTTAACATCTTCCGGCTTATCTTTCCCTGTTTTAATGGCGATAGCCTTAAGTGAGCCGCCTTCGGACAGAAGCGTACGCGCAGGAATAATAACGGTGCGGGCACCACTGATATGTTCGTACCGGCTTTCGTACCGTAAGATATCTTCCCCGCGGTTGATTGCTTCAGCCTCAGTATCACTTAGATCGGAAGCGGCAATGTTAGGGTAAATGATCGGTGTGATTGGTTCGCCATCAAGATCTGTACTTTCAGCCAGTGCTTTGTTTTTTATGATGCCTCGTACCGTGTAAGGTATCCCCCAAAAAAGAATTTGAGGAGCAATTGCACCGATGTGAGTTATACCAAGCTGTGTTGCAATTTCTTCCGGTAGAATAATGGCGTGCTGATCACTTTCTTCAAACCATGACCCGGAAAGAAGGTGCTCACTTAATGTACTCATTTCGGTTTCTGAAGGAGCAAGTCCGATGAGTGCGCGTGCTGATGATTCCTTGCCGTGAAATTCCACAGGCAGGAACGGGGCGCGTGTTTTGTCTTGGATTTCTAACCATACACGTGGAGATAATATTCCCTCCGCTCCAAATAAATCGGTAGTGATTTGCAGTGTTTCTACCGGTAGATCACGCCAGTTCGGGTTCTTTAGAAGTAAACCGTAATATGGAGCAGAGTTGCTGAATTCTACCCATCCGGCAGTGCGGATGCTTTTGGTAGAGGTAAAGTTCATAATGGTAAACGTCAGAATGGTTAGCGTTGTAATAGTTAACGCAGTACGCAACGGTCTGCGGCGTAAGTTACTTACTCCGATAGCCATAGCAGCAGTGAAGGTCGCACTTTTATTGGCTTCAGAAACTCGTATGTTGTGCGATTGTTCCTGAAAAGTCTTAATCTCTCGCTCAAAGCGGAGGAATATGAGCATCGACACAAGGAACGAAAGCCCAATGATGAAAAATGCCAGAATTACAATGAGTGGGCTATATGTGAGCTGGAATGCAGGGTGTACAAAATAGACCACAAGGATTGTAGCTATGAGTAGCCCGAGAAACGCGAGAATTCTTTTGTAGATGGAAGCATAGCCGAAGAGCAGTCGTTCAAGGCAGTAGGCGAACGGTACAAACAGCGCAATGTAGAAGAGCACACCGGAGAGAACATCCCTCTGCGTTCCTTCAATATCGTTGTACACAAGCGAGGCTGTCGCAAGTGAGGCGCGGGATGTGTTAAGCAGGCCGACCCAGTCTTTTTGCGTATAGTTGTCATCTGCCTGTTTCAAAAGCAGTTGTGCCTGCTGGTAAAGATTGGAGATGCGTTCGTTGTTAATACCTTTATCTTCAAGGTTTTTAATGCGGGGAACAAGCAGCGTCCACATGTCTTTTGCTGCATGGTATTCAGTAAACGGAATAACAGGCCATTTGCTGATGAGGTATCCCTTACCAAGCGGGTTATCGGGAGTGTTATTTAATAGAAGAACTTTCTTACCGAGAACGGTGTCTGAAAGGGTGAGTTTAAAAGGTACTTCAGGTTCAAGGAAGAACGTCCCCAGTGTGGAGTTGCGTGTGTCCAGCCTTGAATACCAGAAGCGTAACGGACTGGTTTCAGTTCGAGCATCAATAATTTCTGCTCGGTACAGATACGCAAGTGTTCGGGCATCAAGAAGGTTAAAAAGCGTTGTTTGTGCACAGTTAAACATTGTGAGCTGTGTCCCCATGGTATTACGGCGCATTTTGATACGGTAGTTGTTAATACCGGTACTCGGTTTATCCACGGCCCATACTGCAAGGCCGGTCTCGGGATTAATTTTATAGGCTTCGATTACAGCTTTGTGCACAGTGAACTGGGAGGTCGCAAGTCCCGGAAGATCAAAACTGCCATCTGTATTAACCATTGAATAAAAACGGGTAGGTCCTTGATATGCAAGAACAAGCGTACCCACGGCAGGTTTATCTGGAAAAGGTTCACCCTGACGCTGTAAGTTTACACTACCGCCTAGGGTGGCAGAGCCGTTTCTGTCACGGTCAATAACAGGCAGTGGGTTGTTTGCTATGTCTGTAATGAGTGAAGTAACAAATTCATTTTGGAGTAGTGCGTATTGTTGATCTGTAGCGTCTAGAATATCGTATGGGGTACCCCACAATGGACGGAAATCGTGCAGGGATGCAAGGCTGATCATCGGGAAACCGGCAATGGCTAAGACTTCGCTACTAAACTTCGGATTGTCCGGTAGGTAACTTTGCCATGGCGTTGTAGGAGTCGGGTGAAGTGAATCCTGCCACAGTTCATCATAGTTCGGTAATTTTTTGGCACGTTCAGTTACCATTTCAGATAATGGTCCGAAGAACGAGGTTCGATTAATACTAGGTTTCAATTCATATAAGTAGCCTCGGGTAAATCCTCCAACACCAGTACTATGAGTAGAAAGATAGAGTCCAAAACCTGCTTGTAATGTGCGTTCGCCGATTGCTTTTTTTAAAAGTCTTTTGCTCTCAGCACTGCGTAAGCGGATAACAAGATCGGCGAACCGTTCCTGCTGTTCTGCCATGGCAAGCGATATGAGGCTGCGTAATATAGTAAGTTCTTCTGGGGGAATAGGGCGCATTGCCTGCTGTTTGGAGCTTAACCAAAGAAGATTTCGGAGTTCCAGCCGTTTTGCAGCCAGCTCTTTAATGCGGTTGTTATCTTCCTTCGTGCCGGTTGCGGCAAGGCGCAGTCGAGAAACTTCCCGCGTGAACATGTCTGCTTGTGTTTTGGATACTGAGTCGAGTGCCAGCCGAAGCAGTTCACATTCTTCTGGGGAATAAATGGATAGTGATTGTGGTGTCTCCAGAAGATTTGGATTGTTCAAAATTGCAATGGTGTCTCGTGTGTCAGATGCCTTTTGTGCAAGCTTTGTAGAGAGTTTTTTTACGTTGTCCAGTGGCTGTGTCAAAATCGACGCAAAGGAGCGCATTCCAGCATTACTTTGGGAGTGTCCGGATGTGGCAAGTAGTAGAACCGATTCTTTAGGCGGATTGTCGCCAAGTCGCTCGGCAATGGATAGGAGCGTGGCGATGGAGGTTGATTCATCTGCTCCGGGGGCGTGTTCTGGAACGAAAGCGCCTGTGTCGTAGAATGCCTCTACGAGCATAAATTTTTTATCAGCGTCTTTTCCTGTTCCGGGAATAAATGCCCATACGTTTTCACCTTCTGCTTGAACCCATTGGACATTGGCAGAGACGGTCACTTTGATTTCTTGATTCTGTGCTATGGTTTGGTCATAGAGCGCGTCGAGATCGCCAAAAAGTTCTACCGCTTTTTGATGTGAAATCCAGAAACGGGGAAAGTCGATAGGTGTAAGCTCAAATTTGTCATTAAAAAGAGCTTTTGTGGGCGGCGTCACATGCCCGTCATCCACGTAGATAAGGGCTGATGCGCCAAGTTGTGCCGCGTTAATCCAGTTCTTACCTGATGCCAGATTCATTATGACAATGGCATCTTGTACATCCTTGCCATTGAACTCAACAAGATCGCCATTTTTTACGTAAATAATGTGACCTGTTATACCTTCGATCGGAGTGGTTGGCGGAGTAATAGCGTTCAGCCGCAGAGGCGGCAGCACAACAGGTTGCTTGTTGATAATGCCAGCTTGTTTAAGAGTACCGATTTTGAATTGTGTAACAGGGAGAAGAAAGGATTGAATGCCAATTTTGACAGTCTGATGGTTCGAGAAATCTGCTTTGAAATGGTCGTGAATAAAGCGTGCTGCTTCCCTAGCTCCTTGCGATCCTGTGAATCTGTCATGGAGTAACGAAAGAGCATAGGTTGTCTTTCTAAATTTTTTGGCACTTTCTGAATTTTTTTCAGCAAAGCTGTTTTGAACGGTGAAACAGAGCACAAAACAAGATGCAAAGAGCATGGCTATGCGTAACGAAGATAAGACCTTGCGGACTGATATAGCGAAGTTGGAGTTCATTAGTGCTCCTTCTCTCCGATTGTTCCAAGAGAAACATTCAGTTCATCGCGGTGTTCTATTTTATCAACACGCCCGTCTTTGACCCATACAACTCTGTCTGAAACGTTGATCATTTTGTAATCGTGTGTAGCGGTAATGATGGTTACTCCGCGTTCCCTGCACAGGGTGCGCAGCAGTTCGATGACTTCTTCACCGGTGCGTTGGTCAAGGTTACCTGTAGGTTCATCCGCAAGAATAATGGCAGGATCATTCGCGAAGGAACGTGCAATGGCAACACGCTGTTGCTGACCACCGGATAATTCAAGAGGCTTATGCTGGTGACGGGAACCAAGCCCTACAAGATCAAGCAGCTCTAATCCCTTCTCCGTTGCAGCATCGCTATGCACGCCTGCAAAGGTCATAGGCAGGGTGACATTTTCCAACGCGGTCAATGTTGGAATAATATTGAAGGTCTGAAAGATGTACCCAATTTTCCGGTTACGCAGCCATGCCAGTTCATAAGCATCCAGTTGTGAAATATCCACTTCATCGATAAATACTTTTCCTTCAGTAGGTTTGTCCAAGCCACCGATCATATTGAACAACGTTGTCTTACCGCTACCAGAAGAGCCCATGATAGAGAGATACTCACCAGCGTAGATTTCAAGATTAACCCCACGCAGTGCATGCACGAGCTGTTTACCCATCTTAAAGGTCTTTTTAACGCCTTCAACTCGGACAATTATCTGTTTTTCTTCCATCGAGCCTCTCCCTGGCGGTGCGCTGCTGCCGGTGCTTCCAGCTTGTGGGCGCGGATGGTTACTTCAAAAAATTTATCCGGAGTTATGGCAAACTCCTGATACGTTGCTGACAGTTTTTTTCGTGTATAGATGGCGCAAAGAGTGTTGGATACATGATACAGGTTCTGGTGTTCTTCCGGTGGCAGTCCGTCCATAATACCTGCCAGAACAGCCCAGCGAATTTTTTCCGGTGAGTCGGCGTAGTCATGCCAAACAATCATCGAATCATCGTCTTTCAGCAGAGGGAAAATATTTTGTGTGTCACTCGTGACTGCTGCTGCGTGGTGATCACCGTCGACAAAAATAAGATCAAATTTTTCAGTAAGGGTCGAAAAGTCAAAGGAGAGTGTGTCGCAATTAATACAAGTAATATTGGGATACTGCTCAGGTGTAATAAAGAATCCATCTTGTCGGATCATGGAGTTGCTGAAACCTGCCTTTGACTGCTGCGCAGGGGAAAGGCTCAGGGAATAGCAAGTGTTTGTATGTGGTGCCACATTGGTAATGGATTCACCGCGCCACCTGCCTATCTCCAGATAATCGCAGTCGTCATATGATCGGGCGAGTCCTTTAAGCAGGGCGATGTCCATCGGTGTTGCTGCTGCTTCCAACATGGCATACGGCGTAATTGTTTCTTCAAATTCCGGAATAAGCTCAAGGAGATTCACCTGCGGGAGGCCGAGTTCCAGTCCGTAGGATTCAGTAACGTATCTCTGCCACCATTGTGTGTCATGTCTATCGCGATAAATAGATTTCAAAGCCTTATGCGGCTTGCGCAACAGGTACCACAATGCAGTGAGCATACGGTTGTTTTTTAGCTGTGAGAGCGTGCGTGTCATGCGTAGTTCCTAGTGCTGTGCGTTTAGTGCTTTTACTGGTTCCATGCGTGCTGCAAGGATTGCTGGGTACAATACGCCGATAATACTCAGCGCAAATCCAGTAGCCGTTGCAATAAGAAATGAGACAAAGACATCGGTCAGTGAAACGAGAATTAAGGATGCTACCCCAAAATTGACCAGCCCGTTGAGGAACGCAAAAGCTATTCCTGCCGCTGCTCCGATGGCTGCACCGATAATACCGATGAGTGCTGCTTCGATAAGAAATAGTCTGAGAATAATGGAATCAAGTGCGCCAAGGCATTTGAATATACCGATAATGCGGAAGCGTTCAGTAACGGACATAAGCTGTGCATTGATGATGCCGACTGTACATACGAGAAGAGAGAGAAGGACTATCCAGCGTTCTTTGGGGCCTGTAGTTACAGTGCCGAGGGCGGTATCAACATCAAACCCCATTTCTGTGAGTAGGGAGGCAAATTGGGTTCCGCCGAATTGAATAAGTCCGGTCGCTATATTCAGGTTCACCAGAATAAACGCAAGGAAGGCAACCGCGAGGATCAGGCTGCTCATGGTGATAAGAGAGCGGGTGAATCGGTTGCGTAAATTTTGAACCGCAAAGTCGAATGATTTACTCCACGGAAAACCAATGCGCTGGCTTTCGTCTTGAGTGAAAAATCCGGTGCGTGATGTTTTTTCCGGCATAGCTATCCCTACGGTTGTTGCTCAACAGACCACCACGGTTTTTTTTGTAGAGAAGAATGTTCTCTAAACTAAGCAGTAAAGGTAACAATCTTTGGCTGCACGCTGTAAAGTTGTGTTCTATAGTTGAGCAAAATCATGAGTAATCGCCATCATAGCATATAGGAATATATGGGAACAGGTAGTACTGGGTAGCTTTGTAAAATTATCAGCAGGCGTTGCAAAAATTCTTCGGCAGCGCTGTTCATTCTATCGTGATGCAGCATGACGCCGCATCTGCCGGAAGCAATGCCCGCACGTAATTCTGCCAGAAGTCCATTCCAGCCGCTAGCTGCTGTGAGCTCACTACGGGTATGCAGGTCAACATTAACCGGAATATCCGGCAGGATTTCTTGATGGGTTGCAGAAGAGGCTCGTGATATGGCTTTGCAGCCTATGTTTTGTAAAATTTGGATGTTTGAATCTGAAATTCTGTTCCACGGTGGGGTGAATATAGGGGAAAAAGATTCCCCGAATAACGATGTCAGGGTTTCATAGCCCTGCTGTAATTCTTCCGTGCATGTCTGTCGAAGTCTGTCGCTACCGAACTCACACTTACGGCCTTGCTTTGTGTGGTTTATATGTGACCAACCATGCTGGTGCCAGCCCCACAGGTGGTTCTTGTTTGGTACTACAGACTGAAGAGCTTCAACGTGCCTTTCTGTGCTCCATGCAGGTACGACGGCAAGGGCTAGCGGGGTGTCGTGTTCAGCAAAAATTTGTAGCATTCTCCGGCATGGAGTCGATGGAATGGCTACGTCATCCGCGCGGAAAAAGATTGTTGGTACTTCACCCATGGGATGGCCGTTTTCTGCGTGCGCGTCCACGCCTGCCTGAATAGTATGTGCGAGTAAGTCCTGAATATTAGAAGGCACTGCGTGCCATAGCGCTGAAATATACGGTCGTTGTTTTGCCATAGTATCACTGCCTCCAATAGGTTAAAATGCACATAACTACCTTTCAACATAACTATCTCTTAGCAGCGCTACCTTTGACAGAGTGACGTTTTGAAAGGTTGTCTTTATCCTGTAGCGTTATGACTCAATAGTTGTTCCAATATTCGAACAGACTCCGCTGCCCCTTGTAGATCAACTTGATGATGCGGTGGCGGTGCTGGGGTATTGATGTATTGCGCGAGGATGTTGCAAAGGTGATCTGGGCTCATGTCCTCCTGTTCAAGAATTTTGAGCGCTCCAAGTTGTTCCAGACTTGTTGAACGCATTCGTTGCTCGCGGTTTTGATCGAACGGATACACTAAACCGTAGGTATTTACTGCGAGCAGGTTCATGGTGGTGTTGTACCCTGCCATACTCAGGGAGATATCTGCTGCGCTGAGATGGTTGATAAAATCCGGAATAAAATCTGTGACAGTAATATGCGGGTGCGGTTCGCAGAGCTGTTGAATGCGTGCTTGGCAGTCCTGCCGCATAAAGGGCCCTGTGGAAATGAGCAGCTTATGGGGCGTTGAACTGTTGAGTTGGATGGATGCGGCTGCAAGTTGTTCCATAATTTCAGGATGTACTGAACCGCTGCCGATACTGCCGAGAATGAACGGTGTATCCGGCGTAATAGAGAGTGATTCTCGAACTGCTTCGGGGCAGATGTTGTGAGGAAGCGGTGTTATGTATCCAGTATTGTAGATCGGAATCGTGATTTCGTTGATGCGGGGAAAGGTTGCATTCAGCGTGATCACTTTAGGGTCAGTATGCACGAGGACAGCATCAAAATATGTGTTAAGAATAGAGAGCACGCGTTCTTCAAATTCATGCTGTTTCGTTTTTTCAACGAGAATATCCCGCACGCTGCATACGGTCTGCATATTGGGGAAGGCGTTTTGTTTTGAAAGCTCCAGAACAGGCATAAGTTCAAAGCTGAATTGCTTGCGGCCAAACGGAAAAAGCTCCACCAGAAAAACGTCAGGCTGCAATGCTTTGAGTGATTCTGTTAAAATCGTTGTGCGCTGTGCTTTAATGGTATCAAGCTCATGTTCTGTGAGAAGATGTTTGGTACCGTCTTTTTCTGTGCGAATGAAAGCACCGAACTCTTCATCCATGGATAGAGAGGGTAGCTCAATAACCTGTACATGAGGCGGATAGGTGATTGATAAAGGAGTACCGCCTGTAATGAGGGTTACATCATGTCCTTTGAGCGCTTTGTCGATTTCCAGACTACGGAAAAAATGCCCCATGCCCAGCACATGCTGGCAGTAATGAACAACGCGCATTAGAGCACCTCATTAAGAGCTAACACTGAATATTGTGTTGATTCCGGTGAGGCTTGTTCTGCAACAATACGGTGCAGGGCATGTTTCTCAATAAGCCTTCCTTCTTCGGGAAGAAAATTTTTATGCATAAGATGGTTGGCTATGATTGCGATATTACCATAGTGAGTCACAATGAGGATATTTTCCCCTTCCCAGCGGAGGGTTGCATCATGCAGTGCCTCAAGAGTTCTGTTGAGAACCTTTGTTCTGCTTTCACCGCTTGGTGGTGTGAATTCCCACCCTGCTGCTTCCTGACGTGCTACTTCTTCAGGGGCAATTTCACGCAGATGGCGGATTGAATCCCCAGTCCATGTGCCCCAGTCCTGCTCCCGTAAGCGAGAATCAAGATCAAACGGGATATTCAAATATTTATTTAATGCTAATGCGGTGAAGTATGCGCGGGATAGGTCGCTGGTGAGGATTCGTGTCCACGGATATTGCATGATGGAAGGGACCCATCCTTCAATAACTTCGTAACTTTCTCGCGGAAGCGGAACATCGTATTGTCCCTGAATTCGTTTAACGGCATTCCAGCCTGTGGGAGCGTGGCGCAGGAGACCAATATGTGTTTGTTTCATGGCAACCTCTGGGGTAGAGTTGTTGGCTTATCATGTTGTTCTTGCGATGGAGCGAAGCCTTGCGTCTACTTTTTCATAGTTATGTTGAATATTATGATTGGTCACAGCATGTGTTGTTGCAGCCGCGCCCATGGTCGTTCGTAACTCTTTCGATTCTATCAGTCTGGCAATCGCCTGAGTAAAAGCGTTGTTGTCGTACGACGGGGTAATGATGCCTGTCTTTCCATTCATTACAACTTGCGGGGCACCGTCATGATCCCATGCAACGACTGGTAATCCGCAGCTTTGCGCTTCCAGATATACCATTCCAAGTCCCTCATTGATGCCGGGGAACGCAAAAATATCGCAACTGGAATAGATTTGCGGTAATTTTTCAGAAGGAACAATGCCCAGAAACGTGTGCCGGTTCGGCAACAGTTTTTGAGCTTTTCTTTCAAGATACGAACGCATTATGCCGTTTCCGGCGATGACTAGCTGTATATCATGCCCTTGAGTCGTCAGGTCATGACAGGCGTTAATCACATGCTCTACGCCTTCTGATTTAGTCCCTTCTCTCAGCATGGCGACGGTTAGTACTACGATGCTGTTTGTAGCCTTCCATGCGGTGCGATTTGTTGCGCGCAAAGTGTCATCCCGTGTGAACTTAGTAGTCTGGATACCGGGCGGGATGAATGTGAGGCGGTCGGAGGGGATAATTTGTTGTAGCCCCTCTAGGTCTCTATGTTTGTTTGCAAAAATATGCGTTGCCTGTTGCAGAGCTTTTTTATTGAGATAATACCCCGGCTTGGTATTCCAGTTTTTTTTCCGCTTGGGTGCATGAGACGGAGCGAAAATTGTGTATGGAATATCTTCTTTTGCAGCCAGAGATCCTAGAATATCTGGAGCCTTATAGTACGAGTGATAGGTAAACCATACATCGGGTTTTTCACTACTTTGCAGTATCTCTTTTACAAGCTGTGCGGTTGCGTATGCTTGCCCCCAGTGGCGAGGTGTTTTCCAGATATAGCGAGTAGATACTTGTGGAACGATCCACACATCGTGTCCTTGCGTCTTAAAAAACGTGGCTAAATCTTCTGCAATGGTCACATCTCCGGATATGCGGGGATGTGTTAGCGGTTTGAACGGGGTGCAGAACGCAATTTTCATGAAGATGACCATTCCATTTCTGACATAGTGTCTGCTTCTTCCCGAATAATTCCGTTTTTTTCCAATATATCACCGAGCTGTAAAGTCAGCTGTCTGTTGTTGAATACTTTGTGAACCTTACGTTCGGCACCGGAGATGATGGTCAGGCGCAGTGCTTCGTTGGTGAGTAGCTGTTCTGTAGCATTCGCTAACGCATCCGCATTATCACAAGGGACAAGGAGGCCGGACTTGTTGTGTTCTACAAGTTCAGGGATTCCAGATACACGGGTTGCAACCACAGGAACTCCCATAGCCATGGCTTCTGCAAGCACATTGGGAATGCCGTCTCTGTCGCCATCCTGCGCGGTGGTGCATCCCAAAAGAAACAAATCAGCTTTGCGGTAATGGCGCAGTACTTCTTCATGAGGAAGTGTGCCAGTAAATTCTACAAAATCAGTAAGCCCGTATTGGTACACAATGCTTTCGAGCTTTTCTAACAATGGTCCTTCGCCGATAAGTGTGTATCGGAAAGGAAGGTTGCGTAAAAAGAGAAGGCGAAGACTGTCCAGAATTGTATCAAGTCCTTTCTTTTCCACCAGCCGTGCCACCGTGAGAATTGAATAGGGCGGTTGGTTTGTAAGTCCGTTCTTGTGTGTGGAGAAGAGGGACAAATCGATACCATGGTAGATTGTATGAATTGGGCAATAACCGGGTTGCGGAGTTCGAACCGGAGAACCGTCTTCTATTGGAGCCAATGCATAGTGGGGCGGAGCCTTAGGAGATGGGTATGATCTGGCTATGGTTTCCAGCGCAAGCTTATTATATTTTGTGCAGGTGATAGCAAAAAGAGCGTGCTGCATTTTTTCTGCAACTCGTTCCGGTTTCTGGGTGTAGATATCTTTAGCATGTGCGGTGAAGCTGAATGGAATCTTCGCAAGCTTGGCGGCGTACATGGCAACAGAAGTCGGAGTATGCACAAAATGGCTGTGAAGATGGGTAATGTTGTTAGCTTTAACCGTATTTGCGACCATGCATGCCTGCATAAAATGCTTAAGCCATGTATGGATTTTCGCGGTTCCTGAGAAACGGGAGAGAAAGAATTTGAACGTCTTGTAGAACGTCGAGGTGTGCAACAGGGCACATAAAAGTGTGTTCCACAGCAGACGCGGGAATCCTAGAGAAAGATATTCCGGTAGATATGTTACCTGTGCATGGATGGACTTTACTGATTGGTGTGAAAATGTTTCACGCGGCTTCCGCATTGAAAAAATGTGAATAGTAAAGCCTTGTTCTTCTAATAATTTTATCTCGTTGGAGATAAATGTTTCAGATATGCGCGGGTATCCTTTCAGAATCATACCGAGTTTAGGCATGTTATGCATCAATGGTGTCTCCTTTGAATGCGGAGAGTCGTGAGCGAATGACCTCGAGTCCGGTCATGGAAAATGCGTTGATGCTTTGCTCGTACTGTGAAGAGTCTTCCAGCATGATGATTAACTTTTCACGCAACGATAATGGGGTGAGGCAATCCCATTTAATATAGTCTGCCAGTTTGGCCGACTGCAATACGCGTGCACGGATGAGCTGTTCCAGACGCGGGCTTTCCCGAGGAATAATAAGTGATGGTTTTTTGAGGGATAAAATTTCGCAGATAGTATTGTACCCGCCCATGCTTACAACAAGGTCTGCTGCTGCCATGATCTTTTCCAACCGTTTATGGAAGGTGGCGAAAATTACACCACATTTTTTTGCTCGTTTTGCAAGAGAGTCCTGTAAGTCCTGCGGAACAAAAGGCCCTGATACCATATACGTTTTAAATGGAATGTCCGGTGTATCTTCTATCATTGTTAGATAGGTATCCAGCATGTGATACCCGTCGCCTCCGCCTCCGGCGGTTACAACAACAAGCTTGCAGGATTCAGCTGTTCCATTGCCGTTTCCATTCATAAGTTGTTTGAGTGTAATTTTTCGATTGGGGGTCTGGCGGGGAATGTAGCCGGTAAACACACACTTGTTGCTGATGGAAGGGGGAAGGCCGTATTCAACAATCGGGTTGTAAAAGTTTTCCTGTCCGTAAATCCATATCTCTGAGTACAGGGAATCCAGTACATTGAAGTAGTTTTTCTCACTCCATTCTGCGCGGGTGGATGCTGAATCGTCTAAAATGTCACGTAAACCCAGCACAACTTTTGTGTCGGGACGTGATGTTTTAAACCACTGGAGTACCGGGAGTACTTCCCCTTTGAGACCAACAGGGACTTTGTCCACAATGAAAAGATCAGGGTCAAAAGATTTTGCTGTGGCAGTGATGATCTCCTGCCGAATTTCCAAAGCTTTTTGTGGATCAACTTTAATAGAGTGAGGCACATAGACTGTGTTGCTTTGCTTGATCATACCGGGGATGCGGACAAAGTCGACACCGAAAGGAATAGGGAAGCGACCGGCAATGGGTGACCCTGTCAGAATAAGAATATTAACGCCGGGAGCACTTAAATTGCGTGCTATAGCCATTGTCCTTCGTATATGCCCAAGTCCGTATGTATCATGGGAATACATGAGGATATTGTATGTAGAACTCATGAGAAATTACTGCACCTTGGTAAGAAGTTCACAGTCGAATGCAAGTATCTAAGTCTGTGAATCATTATATGGAAAAATAGTATTATTGTTTTTGTAACATCCTGTGGTGAAAAGTTATTTTTTTTCCATCAGTGGTATTGCTTGTCCGGTTGCGACAAAATGTTCGGCTGTTGTAGCACTGGGGCGAACTATTTCGCTGACTTCAGGATGTGCGGGAGATAGTCTTTGCTCACTGATAATATTTTCTATTATGGAAAGGTTTTGCTTATACAAAGGGATGTGTGGATGGATGCGGTTCGCGTGCTCAAAAAGTCTTTTGGCGTGTGCGTAATCTTCATTTGCGTGTGCGAAGACTCCAATGTTGTTCAGCGCGCTGGAGTGTTCGCTGTCATAGATGAGTGTTTGACGGAATGCGTTTGCGGCGTTTTTTTCTGAACCGGTGAGGAATGAGCGCATTCCTTCAATAAACCACCCCTCGGCAGGGTTGAGCTCCACATAGTTGATTCCCTGACATGGGCATCTGTCAACGGAGCAAGGTGTAGCACCGGCGTTGAGGGTGACTTTGTCGTGGATGTTACCGAGTACGGTTCTGTCTCCCGGACAGCGGAAGATCGTTCCGTCCGGTTCCATACGAATGAAAGAATGACCACTTTTGCAGTCAATACCGCGGAAGTTGAATACCATTTTTGTTCCTGCTCCCGGATGATTCGCAAAAATATTTTTGATGTTTGCAGAGTAATTCTGCGGGTATTTTAGTGAGTTGTAGATCCCCTTGAACGGACGGGGCGTAATAGGAACACCGTTTTTTTTGAAAAACTCTACGTCAACAGGGTACCGTTCTTCCATTAAGGGGTGCAGTACGTAGTTAACTTTAATGGTGAACCCTGCATTGGCAAGCATATGATAATTTTCAATAAATTGTGGGACTGCATTTCTTTTTTCACGTTCTTCAATATGCAAAGATGCATAGATATCATTAACTCGTGAAGGAGGAATTTTGTCTGCAAAGTCTTTTATCTGGTTAGATAAACTTAGGTTTGTGTCCACACCAATATAATGTTTTTCAGTAAGTTGTTCACAAAGAGAGACAAAATCAGGATAAATAAAAGGCTCTCCGCCCGTCATGCCTACTAACCAACGGTCATTCTCGTTGTTAAGAAAATTTAAGAGCGTGTCAGTAGATACAGGCTCAGATATTTTTCCGTTTGTGTGAGGGAAATAACAGTAAGAACATTGAAAGTTACAATTCTTTGTCATGTTCCATATAATTGATTTGTTGTAATTAAGCATGGTTAAGCAGCCTTGATGTGGTTTGCAAATAACTGGTTGAAGTGGTAATGATCCACTGCATTTTATTTTAGAAATATTCTCATTTGTAATAAGTCAGATTGCTTCTGATGCGAATTGATCGCAGGAGACTTGGTATAATGGATTTACGTGTTTTAGCAGAGTTAAAAGAATACCTTACAATAAAACAACATACGCCGGGTAGATTGAAGGTTAAAGTTAGTTTGGCCATCCGTAATCACCCTAAGTTGCCGGAATTGCAGAATGCGGCCAAGGGTGGGAGCTCTGCCATTAAGAAGACCAATCTGAACATTTTTACGCAAACATTAACTGTTGATTACGACAGCACGATGTTGCCTTACGACGCATTGCAGGAACTGCTCTCCAGCGATGATCCTGATCGTATTGCCTTATTAGCCACAGAACTGATGGCCAGTGTAGGTGCTTAGCACTGATATAGGTTATAATATCGCTGATGATTTCCTTTTTTAAAGGAGGTTAATCTATGTTTTATAAAACAGATGACACCCTGCAGAGATTACTCTCTGCGGGGTGTTTTTGTTATTATAAGTATGAATAAGAGCGTGTTACCGTTCAGTGCTGCCAATTGTGAACATTTTTGTAGTATTATAGAATCAAAATACTATGACCAAACGTTTTAGAAAGTAGCGTAACGTATTGCAATTAACCTTGTTTTCCGTATGAGTATGAGTAACCGACGAGCCTACATCATTATTGGAGCATTGTATGGCAGGTGTGCCAGGAAAGAACGGGCGTATGAAACGCAGTATGGATGGACAACAAAGTTCGAGCGACTTTGAGTCATTTGTTGCGCAGTATATTTGTGATGCTGAAGTTTCTAGTCATGCGGATTCGACGACGTCGACTCCGTCTATTCTTTCATACGAGTTGCTACTAAAAGTTCTGAATTCGGGTCCCATGGCGGTTGCATTATTTTCTGAGACAGGTTGTCCCATGTATTGGAATGACTGTTTTAAACAATATTTCGGAACGCTTGAAGGTGCCAATGCAGAAAGGCTTACTCTAAAAAAAACAAGCTTGTGGCGCTGTGTTGGTCAAAGTGTGTTTGCAGTTAAAGAGAGTCAGCAAGATACAAGTGGCGAGTGTTGTAAATTAAGCGAGCACGGTACATACGTGTGGTTTGAGACTCGGACTCAAATAGTGAAAGCTGATGGAGCGGGTGTTGTTTATTTATATGTTGCTACAGACATTACGCATCAGAAAACAGCGCAGATAGGATTAAAGCAAACCCGTGATGAGCTTGAAGAACGGGTAAAAGAACGCACAACCATTCTTGCAAAAGTGAATAATACACTGGAAGAGCAGGTTGCGCGGAGCAAACGTCAGCAGCAGGCGCTTGTCGAAAGTGAAGAACGCTTCCGTAATATATTTTTAAACGAGCATGGTGTTCGCTTGTTGTGGGATGCAGCCACATTTGAAATAGAAGAAGCGAACAGTGGTGCGGCAGAATTTTATGGGTATGAACTGGGTGAGATGATCGGTCAGCCGTTACAGCTGATAACGGGGATGTCCATTTCAGCCGTTTACGACAGAATTGAAGAAGTGAAGCGCTCTGGACAGGTTTCATTTACGGCACTCCATCGTCAGGCAAATGGCGAAATGAAGTATGTTGAAGTTCACTTTGTCGGCGCTAAGAACAAAGGCCGTCTACTTGTGTATGCATTTATTATTGATATCAGTGAGCGGATTGAAGCTGAGCGCAAGGTACATGAGCATAAAAATAACTTGAAAGCATTGATGAATGCGATGGGTGATTGTGCGTTACTTGTTGATCCAGAGGGGCAGGTCATTACCATGAACCATGCCGCCGGGCATGAGTTCAAATGCGTGGGGCAACCTTCAGGTAGTGTGAATATTTTTGATATGTTGAATGAACGTGTTGTAGATGATTGGCGCGGTGCTTTTAATGCTGTGCTGGTTATGGGGATGGCAGAGCATATAGAGACAGACGTGAATCGATGTTGGAATGTATCTTTTTTTCCAGTGTTTACAGAGAGTCTGGATATTAGTGCTGTTGCTATCTATGCGGAAGATATTACGTTTGAAAAACGCACGGCAGAGCAAATGAAGCTGCTGTCAAAGCGGGTGCTCTCTGCACAGGAAGACGAGCGTAAGCGGATCGGACGGGAGTTGCATGACAGTACAGCGCAGACCATTTCGGGCATCAAATATTTATTGGAAAGTGAAGTGGCGCGCATGGAACGGGGAGAAGAGATTGCTCCTCAACGGCTCACCAAAATGATTGAGTTGCTACAAGGTGCAATTGTAGAATTACGTCATATTATTATGGCGTTGCGTCCGACAATCCTTGATGATCTCGGGCTTATCTCTGCATTGCGCTGGCTGCTGAATGAAGCATCCATTCTCCATCCTTCTTTTCTTTTCTCAGGCACATTTGATTTGTCTGAACAAATTTTTAGCGAGTTGCAAAAAACAGTTCTTTTCCGGGTGGCTCAAGAAGCACTTTTCAATGCGGCAAAGCATAGTCGAGGCTCTAATATTTCGCTCCATATCAAGCAGGAAGGCAATAACTGCGTACTGTATGTACAGGATGACGGTGAAGGCTTTGCTGTGGACAATTGTTCCAGATCAGGTGTCGGGCTTGGTAGTATGCGCGAACGGATCGAGCTTGCTAGCGGTCGGTTGGATATTTTGTCTCTCAAGGGTGAGGGTACACTGGTTCGTGCAGCAGTTCCTATTTGCGCTGTTGACATTAGCGAGTAGCGTTTATTTTTCGAACCAGCCTAAATAGACTTTATCAGTAGACTAACGTATCATCATCGTTAATCAGATTTATTCTGTAGCATACTAACTTTGCAGGAGGAGCGGGTGGCGGAACTTACACCTGTTTGCCAAATAATATGTGTTCATGATGAAGCAGTGGCGAAAGTTCGAGAAGCCATGCCTCCTAGTGAGCACCTGAATAGTCTTTCAGAATTATTTAAAATTTTAGGCGACGGGACACGCATGCGTATCCTGAATGCTTTGTCGCATCATGAACTATGTGTATGTGACCTTGTTACGATTATCGGAATGAGCCAACCTGCTGTTTCACATCAGCTACGATTATTACGAACCGCTAAACTTGTGCGGTACAGAAAGGTTGGAAAAAATGTATATTATTCCCTTGCAGATGATCATGTGACAGTGCTGCTTTCCACAGCTCTTGAACATATTTTGGAAGGGTAGAATTTGCCAATAGTGAAGAGTGTAATCACATAAGAAGAGCCAAGTTTTGATTTGCAATGCGCATGTTGAAGCTTGGCTTTTTTTGTAGGCAAAAGGGGGTGTTGAATTGCATTTTTCATTCGTAAAAATAGGATGATACCATGAAATAAGCTGTTTTGTATGAATTTAAGAATACACTGCTGATGTCTTTTTTGTTTACAGACGATTTTGGGCTTGCTATCACCTTTGTATTGGTCTGACCAATCAGAGAGGCTGATGTGAGCCTGCTCATGGTATAATGAGCTGCAATACGTAAGGAGTAGGTATGACGTTGTCTAAAAAGGAAACAAGCAATCATAGCACTAGGCAACGGCGAGTGCATGAAAACATTGCGGATCAGTTACGTGATCTTATAACTCGCGGAGAATTTCTTCCGGGTAAAAGGCTGCCTTCGGAGCGTAAACTTGCAGAAATTTTTTCAGTATCCAGACACGGGGTACGTGAAGCGTTGCGTAAGCTGGAAGAACAGGGGCTTGTTTTTTCGAGACAAGGTGACGGTACGTATGTGCGAAGAATTGAAGAAGCACAGGGTAGAAAGCCTGTTTCGGCAGCTCTTGATAGAAATAAGTGCCGTTATGTGGAAGTGCTCGAATTACGAAAGGTTATTGAGCCGCAGATAGCTGCAATTGCAGCACGATATATTACGGAAGACGAATTGGTTGAATTGCGACGGGTTCTGGATGAACAAATTGATGAAATAAGTCAGGGGCGTAACGGCTCTGAGGCTGACTGTGAATTTCATAAGTTAATTGCAGCCGGAACCAGAAACAGCGTTATGTTGGAGATGGTCACGCGAATTCATGATATTGTGTCGCAGAGTTTAGAATTTACTTTGGAGAATAGTCATCGCAGGCATTGGGCTATAGAGACGCACGAACGTATTTTACGCGCGCTTGAGAATAGAGATCCTGAGACGGCACGCAAAGAGATGTATGAGCACATAGCGTATGTTGAATCGCTAGCGCTTTCCGAATTGGAAGGGGAAGGGTAGTATTTCGCCCCTTCGGTTGTTGTAATGAGAATGGAGAATTTCTATGATTTCAGTGGTGCTTTTATATCTGGCTGTCGGGGCATTTGCAGGTGTGCTGGCAGGGTTACTCGGTATTGGTGGCGGACTGGTTATTGTTCCGCTGCTGGTGTTTAGCTTTACATTACAAGGGATTTCTCCTGATGTACTGATGCATCTTGCCTTGGGTACTTCTCTCGCCTCAATTATCTTTACCTCGACTGCAAGCTTTAGAGCACACGATAAGCGTGGCGCAGTGCGTTGGGATGTGTTCCGCCTGATCACACCGGGTATTATTATTGGTGGCTTGCTGGGAGCAGAAGTTGCTTCACGTATGTCTTCCAGCCTGTTGAAAGGAATTTTTGTTTGTTTCTTATACTATGTAGGCTCTCAGATGCTGCTCGGTATTAAGCCGAAAGCCAGCCGTGAACTTCCGGGAACTGTCGGTATTACAGGTGCTGGTGGCATTATCGGAATGGTGTCCAGTATCGTAGGGATCGGCGGTGGTACAATGTCTGTACCGTTTCTTTCTTTCTGCAACGTGCCGTTACGTGTTGCAATTGGTACAGCTTCCGCTATCGGACTGCCAATCGCGCTTGCCGGAACAATCGGATACGTGGCAACTGGATTTTCTGATCCGTCAACACCTGCATACTCTTTCGGGTACGTATATCTTCCGGCTCTTCTCGGCATCATCAGTGCCAGCTGGTTCACAGCTCCCCTTGGAGCTAAGCTCGCACACTCTCTCCCTGTTGCAAAATTAACTAAAATTTTTGCTGCCTTATTGCTTGTTGTGGCAACCAAGATGCTTTTAAGTCTGTTTTAGCTGATACAAGTAAGTTGAATCTATAAAGGCACTCTATTCTTATTAGATAGAGTGCCTTTTTTTATGCGTAATGATAAGGAAAAATGCAAGTTGGCGGTTGTTATTTGTCATCAATATAAATAATGCTGAAACTATGACTCAGAATGACGAAATGCCTTGTTTTTCAATGCTATTTCTGAGTTGCAACCTCTGCTTACCTTTGTCCTCTATTGTGCGTTTAAGATTTAAACGATGCATTGGGCGCATGGTCTTAATCTAAAGAAATGACTTTAGTCAGTTGCCTCTGGCATATCTGGCGTTCAACAAACCGAGGTGATTTTTGAAAGAGTTTATTCGTTTTTTTGCAACGGGAGCAGTGTGCTTGCTGCTTTTGTTGGCAGCGGGCTGCGGCGCAGAAGAAAAACAGCAGGCAACAACGGATATTAGTTGGGATGAACATGTGGCTCGTGCAAAAGACACTACCGTACGCTTCTATATGTATGGCGGCATGAATAACGTCAACGATTGGATAGACAATGTCATCGCTCCTGCTGTGAAAGAGCAGTACGGAATAACGGTTGAAAGAGTGCCGATGAGTGCTCCAGTATTCATGAATAAAATGCTGGCAGAGAAGAGTGCGGGAAAAGCCACAGGCAGTATTGATCTGCTTTGGATAAATGGTGAAAATTTCAAGAATGCACGTAAAGCCGATTTGATTGAAGGGCCTGTTACGCCGCTTCTTCCAAACTATCTGGCATATGTGAATCCTGATGAAGCTGCTACGGACTTTGGATATCCGGTGGATGGGTATGAGGCGCCATATGGTCGTGCACAATTTGTTTTTGAATTCGACAGTGCGCGTACGCCAAATCCTCCAAGGTCATTTGCTGAATTACAAGAATGGGTAAAGAAAAATCCTGGAAAATTTACATACCCGTCCCCGCCGGACTTCACAGGCTCCGCATTTATCCGTCAGGTTTTCTATGCAGTAACTGGCGGGTATGAGCAGTATGCAAATGGGTTTAATCAGGCGCTGTTTGACGCTAATGCACCAAAGCTTTGGGCATACCTCAACGACATTGCACCGTACCTGTGGCAGGAAGGAAAAGCATACCCGAAGGATCCAGCATTTCAGGCTACGCTGTTCTCTCGCGGGGAAATTGATGTGATGATGGCGTACCATCCGACTCATGCACAGAACCGTATTATTGACGGAACTTACCCTGAAAGTGTGCGAACATTTGTTATGGAAGAAGGCTCCATCTATAACACTCATTTTACCGCTATCCCCAAGAATGCTCCAAACAAATCTGGAGCACTTGTGGTTATGAACTACTTGCTTTCTCCAGAGGCTCAACTTTCGAAGTATTCTCCAACAATTTGGGGCGATTTTCCTGTGCTGGATATGAAAAAATTGTCTCCAGAAATTGTGGAACAGTTTGCTGCTGTTGACCTTGGTCAAGCAACTTTGAAGCCTGCTGAGCTAAGCGCTGTAGCAGTTCCTGAGATTCCTTCTGAGTGGCTTGAGGCGTTGGAAAAAGGCTGGGAAAAGCATGTTCTTAAAAAATAGTAATGCAATTCCAGTTGTTATTGATACAGACAACGCTTTTGGAATGCCCGTACGCGATCTGGATGATGGCATAGCGCTTATTGTAAGCCTTGTGTCAGAAAAGGTAGACGTGAAGGCGATTGTTGCTTCGGCCTGCAATTGCAGGGCACACGAGGCGGCAAAAAACACTTTGTATCTACTTGAGCAATTTGGAATTACTGATATTCCAGTAGGGTTAGGGGCGGAAACGCCGCTTTCTGGTGATAGAGAGGCGCATCATCAATTTTTGGAAGCAAAAGCACGTAGTGCATTCACGGCTTATTGGGATAATGCACCACAGATTCCAGCTGTATATGTTTCTGCACTCCCGTCTGGAGTCGATGTCCTTATTGATGCTGTGCGGGCAAACCCATATAAGATAGTGGTAGTAGTATTGGGTAGCTTTACTAACCTTGCGTTAGCATTGCAAAAGGCTCCGGATATTGCTCCACTCATCAAAGAAGTCATTCATATGGGGGGCTCATTTGAGCCTCAGGACGGCGAGTTGGCATTAGAATGGGATACGGCGGATATTTCACCGGAAATATGGGAAACAACGCTTAGGTTTAATACCTGGTACGATAAACAGGCTACCGCTGAAGTGTTGAAGGCTGATATTCCGGTTTGTTTTATTACAGCCAACGTAACAAGTCATTTTTATTTGCGAAAAACGCACATGTTAAAAATTAATTCAGTTGCACAGGGGGCTTTGGGGAAATATTTAATCCATAGCATAGAACCGTGGCTTGAGTGGAGTATTTCCGAACGGAAATTGGTCGGTGCGCACATGCATGATCCTTTAACTATACTCGCTCTGTTGGACTCATCAGTATGTACTTACCGATACATGAATGCAGACATAGCAAGGTTTCTAGCAGGATACGAACTTTTTCCACAGAATGTAGATTGTCTGTGCAAAACTGCTGATTACGCAACCATGTTGAAGGTCAAGGTTGCTGTTAACGCAGACACTGTAAGGGCTGAGCAAGAATTATGTGATTTGCTGAGTCGAGCAGTCTCGTTAGAATCTAATAGTTGAAGAAATAATTGGTTTTTAAAGACGTTACTTGCTACTGTTATTGTAATTAGCCAAATGAGCTTGTTTATTGTTGACCTTTTTTTTACGATAAAAAAACTCCGTGTATCATCAGTATGCTTGAATTTGTTCGTAACTTTGCACTGCTTGTGGAAAAAAATATACTTGTTGCAAAAGTACCTGCGTTCTAGTGTGCATTTCAAGTAAGAGAGAAAACAAGTTTCAGGATAAAAAGTCCTGTAATATTAAGTTAGTAACTCATATTTCCTGCGGATGTTTTAGGCGACGTCTTGAAGGTCTAACTTTTTCGATTGGTTGAAAGAGTTTAGGCTGAATCAGGAAATGAAATATATACGCTGGAGGGTCATCGTGATCAAAAATGCTATGGAAAATATGATTTCAAAACTTGGGAAAGAATTTTCTGAATTTTCCGGAACTGTTCGTTCTGTTAAGAAAAATGACGGCGGAGATTTTGTCGTCACTCCCGAGGTAATGCGTAATATAGTGGGACACGTAGAAAGCCTGTTTGGAACTATGCGTGAAACACAAGAGTCCGTGCAGTTAGCTCTGGAAAGCGAGTTGTTGCAAGAAGAGAGAAGATGGATTGATTTGCTTGATAACGCAGATATGACTACAGAGCACTAAGCTATTTTCATATCAGACTGTTAGGCGATTTAGTTGTGGCATATGTCCCCTTGGTGCGAAAGCATTGAGGGGACGTGTGTGTCTAACGGATGAGAGTCAGCAGCGCAGAGCGCTTGCTGGTTTTTTTTGGCAAAAATAAAAGCGGGAGAAAAATCTCCCGCTTTATATGCTCAAACTGTAAGATCAGCTGACTATACGCAGCCGGTAGGCTTAGGAAGACCAGCCATCTTACATGCTCCCTTACCTGGGCCGGAAGGGAAGAGTTCGTATACCTGCTTCAATTTGAAGCCGGTGTTTTTAGAAAGGATACGCACCATAGGAGCGATGCCGTTCTTTCTGTAGTAATCCTGAAGGAAATCAAGGATTTTCTGGTGATCTTCGGAGATCTCAGAGATGCCTTCAGATTCTTTAACGTAATCTACCCACTCAGGGCACCATTCTTCAAACTTAAGCAGGAAGCCGTCTTCATCAACCTCGAAAGATTTACCTTCAAAAGTAATTTCAGCCATTTTGTCCTCCTTGGACATGGTCTATAAGCGTGATATTTAGCTCAGACATATGCCGGGTTGCAGCAACAGCTGACAACCTGATGTAAAGCAGTGATCCACTGCTTGTCTCCATACAGATTTGCTCTTTAAAGCAAACACTGACTTGTTAAAGCTGTGATAGTCATTTTGTCAATGGGCAAGCCCATAAAATTCGATTTTTCTTGTCGCCTTACGGAACAAAAAAAAGGAAAAAACATGTGCTATCAACGGCGCTAAGATGCCACAGTGTTCCAAAAAACACAAGCTTCCAAGCATGCTGATATTGTCAAAGATCATAGTGGGCTACCTCTGTCTGATGAAAAAAAGGTAACCCTATGAAGAGCTAATCCAGTGTGGGGAAGGTGTGAATTATAAAACCAGTTGCATTGTTGCAACGGTTAATGTTGCGAAATGGATACATGGCGGCGTGAGTAGCGGTTTACCAAGGGCTGCGAGTGGGTACGTCCGTTGTGTGAGTGCCAAAAAGAAAGCGGCTCCAAAAGAGCCGCTTAAAAATCTACAAGACGTGTGATGGATTATTGAGGGTGAACGTTGTCACGTGCCCAGAATATTACATCAAATTGTTCTTTAAGATCCTCGATAATCTGGTTTTCCTTGGTGCGTTCCATCGGCATAATGCGGATGTTCACGTCTCGTGTCCCTTTTCCTTCCTCTTCTTCCATAGAAGAAAGAATAGAAACAATACGTGCTTTATGCTGACGCATAACATTCAGGATTGGTCGCAGTGTGCCAGCTTCATTTGGTAAACGAATGCCGAACTGAACACCACCCTGACGGGCACCGGTGATAGTAATGAGGACATTAAAAATGTCACTTACGGTAATGATACCCACCAACTTACCGTCATCATCAACCACAGGAAGACCACCAAAGTCTTTTTCAATCATCATCATGGCAGCATTTTCGACAGTATTGGTCGGGCTTGTAACAAGCGGATCAACTGTCATGATGTCTTTAACTTTGATTTCTGAGAGCAGGTAGTAAAGCTCGTGCACATCAAGTGTCGTAGCTTTGGAAGGGGAGGCTTCTTTTATATCTCTATCTGAGACTATCCCGACGACACGACCGCTGTCATCCACAACAGGGATACGGCTAATGTCGTGTGCTTTTAAAGCCTTGGAGGCCTTCATCATAGATGTATCGGGCGAGACAGTAATTACATCTTTTGCCATCCAGTCGCGAATCAGCATGATTTTCCTCCTGAAATACACTCATACGTTTGATCATTGATAGTATACTTGTTTTATATATAAGCATTTATTTTGTGGGTGAACAAGCTAAAATTGCTATATCAAAGCGACTGTACTTTGCACTATTGTTGCCTTAGTAGATATTAGATCAGATTAATGTTTTATAACGTGTCGTGTACGGGCCGGTAGTCTTAATGTATCTGTGATGAAAGGAAATAGAGAATGAAAGCGTTGTATCTTGATTGTCGATTTGGACTTGGCGGCGATATGTTTTTGGCTGCTATGCATGATATGGGTTTGGACTTGTCGCGATTGCAGCGCATTTTTATTGAAGCAGGTATTTACGTATCGATCGCACCTGTAAGTACAATGCGACAATCAATTGTAGGTGCGTCTCTTTCTATAGAATGGCCAGATGGTCAACCGCTTCGACATTTACCAGAGATTGTAGCGATTATTGAAAAACTTGCGGTCTCTAAAGAGGTACAGACACGCTCTATTAACGCATTCAATCGACTAGCAGAAATTGAAGCTGCTGTGCACGGTAAGGCTGTGCAGGAGATACACTTCCACGAAGTGGGTGCAATAGACACCCTCGTCGATGTTGTCGGTGCTTTCTGGGCTGTAGAACAGCTTGGCATCATCAGCATAACGGCATCAAAATTACCGTGGTTTTCTGGAACTGTTGAGAGTGAACACGGCATGTTACCACTTCCTGCACCGGCTGTTCTTGAATTGCTTAAGGGAAAACCAGTGTTCGCTACAGAGTGCGAGCAAGAGCTCATAACTCCCACCGGAGCCTTACTCATAGATCAACTCGTAACTGATTTTACTTCCGGTGCTGAAGGAGTTTTGCTGCAAACAGGTCTCGGCTACGGTCAAAGAGAATTCGGTGGCGGATTGCGTATCAGTCTTCTTGAATCAGAAATGCCAGCGAAATCAAATTTTTTAAATCCCGATACAATTACGGATGAAATTTACGTCCTCGAAAGTCATATCGATCACCTGACAGGCGAAGAGTTAGGACGTTGTTTCGACATATTTATGGATGCCGGAGCGCTGGACGTATTCTTCACCGCAGGAGTTATGAAAAAAAATCGACCAGCAGGAAGTCTTAAAGTTCTCTGCAAGCCAAGTGAGTTAGCAAAAATAGAACAGCTTTTCTTTGCTCACACGCATACTCTTGGTATTCGCCGGCAGAAAACCGAACGCGTACTTTTGCCACGCAAAGAAGAGCGCACAGAAACTCCCTTCGGCGAGATGGATGGGAAAAGTTATAGCGTCGACGGGATGACAATTTCTAAGCCTGAGTACGAAGAGCTCGTTAAATTTTCTAAAAAAACAGGGCGTAGTCTGCCTGAGCTTCGCTACATGCTGTATGGTAATACCAAGTCCTAGTTGGTTTGTTGTCTGCGACGCTTTTTTATGTCTCCGACGGCTGGGCTGAAACTTTTTTGAAAAAAAGTTTCCCCCAGACCCCTTCAAAAAACTTTTATTATGCGAAGAACGTTCGTTAATAAATTTTTCACGTGGCTCACTGACACTTACTTGAATAGCAAAAAGGCTGTCCTTCATATGAAGGACAGCCTTTTTTATTGTGTGAAAGGTAGTGGAGCATAAGTCGCGAGACTAAGTAAGCAACGGGCTAAACTTGCAGGTAAAAGTTTTTGGAGATTTTTAAAAACCGGTTGCAAAGCGGTAGCCGTTCTCGAAGAATAAGAGAGTACGGATACGGACAGTGAAACAAGGTTCTTAGGCCGCCGGAGGCTCGTCGAAGCTCCACCGGAGGCGATCTATTTAGTATTAGTCAGCTTCAACAGGGACAAAGGAGAAGGTGGTCACATCGAAGAGACCGCCGTCTGTAAGTTTGAGCGCTGGGATTACTGGCAGACTCATGAAGCTGAGTGTCATGAACGGCTGCAGTTTCGGGTTGATGCCAAATTCTTTGGAAAGATTCAGCAGCTCTTCCATTTTTGCAGCAACCTTCTGTGCTGGCTGGTCGGACATAAGTCCTGCAATTGGCAGTGAAAGGTGTCCTAGCACTTTTCCATCGCGAACGAGGGTGATGCCGCCACCAATTTCTTTAAGATCGTTGATAGCAACGAGCATGTCTTCGTCGTTGTCGCCTGCAACTACGATGTTGTGTGAATCGTGTGCGATTGTGGTGGCGATTGCACCATTTTTGATGTGGTAGTTTTCGAAGATGCCGAGGCCGATGTTGCCTGTCGCATTGTGTCGTTCCACCACCGCAATTTTGGTGAGCCCTTCGTTTTGCTTTGCGTTGAAGCAACCTTCTTCATCCAGAACAACTTCTTTTATGACGCATTCGGTGAGCACGGTGTCAGGAATAACACTCATGGTGCGTACGTTGTTGCTGGAAAGCTTGAGCTTGAGATCGTCAAGAGTGATGTCTGCAAAATTCACAGTGTCGCGAACGGAGTCACGAACAAGCTCATTAGGTTCAACGAGCAGGACACCGTTTTCGGCAATCTTGTTACCATTTGTGAACACGTGGCTCACTTCAAAATTGGTAAGATCGCGTACAATCATAATGTCGGCATCGTAGCCTGGTGCAATTGCGCCCTTGCCTTTGAGACCATAGCATTCAGCTGCGTTCAAGGTGCCGATGGTAATTGCTTTAAGTGCGTCAACGCCTTCTTCAACAGCAATTTTGAGGTTCTTATTCAGATGACCGTTTGCAAGAATATCTGCTGGTTCGCGGTCATCTGTGCAGAATACACAGCGACGGTAGTTTGCATCGGTAAGACCTTTTGCGAGTACGCGAAGATCTTTGGTTGCGGAACCTTCACGGATGAGCACGTACATGCCGAGACGAATACGTTCATGCATTTCTTCAACGGTGGAACATTCGTGATCGGTTTTGATTCCGGCTGCGGCATATGCGATGAGATCACGGCCGGATAAGCCGGGGGTATGTCCGTCGACGATGCGATGGCGTGAAGATGCCATGTAAATTTTGTCCAGCATTGCTGGATCGCTGTTGATAACAGCTGGGAAGTTCATAACTTCTGCAAGACCGTGCACACCTTCGTGATCGATGAGCTCGGAAAGTTCTTTTGCTTCAAGAATAGCACCGGAGTTTTCGAACGGAGTTGCTGGTACGCAAGAAGGAAGCATAATGCGTACATTAAGCGGTAGGTCTTTTGATGCATCCAGCATGTAGAGAATCCCTTCCAGACCGCATACGTTTGCGATTTCATGCGGGTCTGCAACAATAGTGGTTGTGCCGTATGGCAGAACACATTTTGCAAACTGCGCAGGAGAAACAACAGAAGATTCAATATGAACGTGCCCGTCGATGAGACCCGGCATAAGGTATCCACCAGCAGCATCAATGGTTTTTGTAGCTTCGTATTCGCCGAAACCGATAATTTTACCATCACCGATGGCAACAGAGCTTTCGAAGATTGTCTGAGAGAACACATCAACAACTTTACAGTTGGTGATGAGAGTATCTACTGGAGTTCGTCCAGCCGCCATATCAATGCGGCGGGCAAGAGCTTCGCGTTCAGTCATGATCTATCCTTATATGTGATTGGGAGCATAAAATTTGAATTAAGTACGGAGCAAATATCATGTAACACGTTTGGATGAAAGGAGAAGGCGTGTCTCTTTGTGCCTTTCGATAACCTGCTGATGATACTCACATTGTGATTTCTTTGCGGGGTGCTTGGTTAAGGGTTATCGCGCAACTTGCATCCGGCTTCGTAATATTTTTGCATTTCTTCGTGCGGTACCATGCTCCCGCCTGTTCCCCACGCAATGTGCGTTGCTGATTCCATATGATCTTGCAGGCCGTGTTGCAGCAGATACTTTTCGTTCTGTTGAATGCGGACAAGCCCAGGCATTCCAGCAAGTGCAGATGGTTCCATCCAAATATCTTCAGTATCAGCAAGCATCGCCAAGAGTTCAAACATAGTATCATCACTGACGGTAAAAGCACCATCTATCAGGTGCTGTAATGTTTTGCCTACAAAGCCGGAAGGGCGACCGACCGCAAGGCCGTCTGCAACTGTGTGGTTGTCTATACCAAAATCCTGAACGGAAACAGCATCGTGCAAGCCCGTGTACAAACCAATGAGCATGGCTGGAGAGTGAGTAGGCTCTGCAAAAAAGCAATGAACATTGTCACCGAAAGCAAGCTTGAGGCCGAAAGCAACACCGCCGGGACCACCGCCTACCCCGCATGGTAAGTAAACAAAAAGCGGATGTTCTGCATCTACTGCGATGTTTGCTTCTGCGAGCTGTTTTTTGAGCCGTTCCCCTGCAACGGCGTATCCCATAAAGAGTGTGACGGAATTTTCATCATCTATAAAATGGCAGCTTGGGTCGCCTTCAGCCTGCTTTCTACCTTCTGCAACAGCAAGGGAGTAGTCAGAATCGTACTCGATAACGTTTACCCCTTTTGAACGCAGCATGTCTTTTTTCCATTGTCTTGCATCTGCTGACATATGAACGCTGACAGAAAATCCGAGTTGTGCACCCATAATACCGATGGAAAGCCCAAGGTTTCCTGTAGAGCCGACGGCGATGGTGTAGTTGCTGAAAAATTGGCGGAATGTTGCGCTGTCCAATTTAGAATAATTGTCGGAAAGGGATAGGAGTCCGGTTCCGCACGCAAGACTTTCTGCATAATTGAGAACTTCGTAGATGCCACCGCGAGCTTTGATAGAGCCGGAGATAGGGAGATGGCTGTCACATTTGAGCAGAAGTTCTCCAGACAATGACCTATTGAAATAGCGTGCGACAGCATTCTGCATATTCGGAATGCGACGAAGTGGGGATTCAATAAGTCCTTGAGCCAGTTGTGTTTCAGGGAAAACTTTTTCGATGTATGGACGGAACCGTTCGAGCCGTGCTGCTGCATCCTCAACATCTGCTTTTGAAAGTGCAATGAGCTTCATTGCGTCAGCAAACGGGAGAGATTCTGGATTGAACCATGTGGTTTCATTCAGCGCTATTGCATCACGGATAAGAGGGTCTGTTTTCCATTCTTGAAGAGTTTTTGCTGAGTATGTCGGCACGGAGAACTCCTGTTAGCTGTAATTGCTAGCTTGAGGTTACTTTCTGTATCGCGGCAATGGCACGGTCTGGGAAATCGGAGATAAGGCCGCTGGTTCCCCAGTTTGCAAAGGCGTATAGTTCATGTTCGCAGTTAATTGTCCAGATATTGACCATGAGTCCGGCTTCGCGCAGAGCTTTGATGTCGTCGGCTGTCGTAAATGTGCGGCATGGATGGTATGCGGAAGCGTAAAGTTTTTTGCAGTATTCAACAGGTTTTTCAATGCGCTCTTCAGTCAGAACCCCCAAAGGCATATCCGGCATTTCTGTGTGAATGGTCTTTAGATAGTCGTGGTTGAAGGAAGAGATCATAGTCTGTTCTTTTACGTCGTGCTTGAGAATCTGTTCGAGAATTGTATGTACGATGGTATGGCTGTGATCATCAATTGTAGTTTGATCTTTGATTTCAAGATTGAGAAGCATACCAGACTGTTTAATAAAGATGAGTAACTCGTCTAATATTGGAATGGTAGTGCCGGTAAACGCAGATGCAGTTTCAGCGGACACCATGCCGTTTTTAATTTGCCCGTGTGGATCGTTTTCTGCGTACCATTTTCCTGCATCAAGGGTTCGCACTTCTTCGAGTGTAAGATGATGGATACCTGTTTTTTCACCATACTTTTGCAGATGGGGGAGCTCGGCAATATTGGTGGTACGGGTGAGTACGTAGTCATGAAAAATAACCGCGTATCCATCCTTAGTCAGGTTTACATCAAGCTCAATCGCTTCAGCACCAAGCTCATGGGCTTTATGAAACGCGGGCATGGTATTTTCCGGAGCGTAAGCTCGTGCTCCACGATGCGCATGTGTAATGCGTTCATTTGCTTTTTCAGTAAACACAGTCTTCTCCTGTACAGTCTGCCAATGTTAAGTTGAATATATAGCAAGGAGTGATGGCAGCAATACGTACTTGCATGGAATTATATACCGACAAGAACGCCATATCACCCATAGAGTACAGAGTGAAGACTGAAATTATGAAGGAGCGTTGGTAGCATTTTCGAGTGCGGATGTGTTCGACGGTGTAGACTGAGTGGCGGGAATTATATTGAGACCATATAAAACAGAGCCCGTGCCTAAAACACGAGCTCTGTTTGTCATTGTTACTGTTGGAGATCCTCAATAAGTGTTTTCAAGCTCTGCGCAAGTCTGGAAAGCTCAACTACTGCGTGCGAAGACTCAGTAAGTGCCTGTGAGGATTCATCCGCAAGGCGGTTAACCTCACCTGTTGCTCCAGCAATTTGTTCTGCGGCGGCTGATTGTTCTTCAGCAGCTGTGGCGATGGAGCGCACTCTGTCTGAAGTTTCCATAACCGTATTAACAATCTGTCCTAACGCCTTGCCTGCATTTTGTGTTTGAGCAGTGGTGGTTCCGACAAGTAGAGATACACCCTGCATATGGTTGAGTGTATCGGAAGTGCTTTTCTGGATTCCTAGCACAACGGATTCGACTTCCTTAGTTGCCTCCATGGTTTTTTCAGCAAGTTTACGTACTTCATCTGCTACAACGGCAAAGCCTCGTCCTGCTTCACCTGCGCGTGCTGCTTCAATGGCTGCGTTTAGTGCCAGCAGGTTTGTCTGGTCTGCAATATCATTAATTACATTGATAATATTGCCGATTCCGTCAGCCTGTGACCCCAGTTCGCTAAGCGTGGCTAGCATTAAGCCAGCGTTGGAAGACACATCTTCTATGGAGGTAACTACCTGAGATACAACAGTTGCACCTTCTTCGGCTGTCTTTCGAGCATCATCCGCATTTTCTGCGGCATCGGATGCATTTCTGGCTACTTCAAGAGTTGTAGAGTTCATTTCTTCGATAGCGATGGCAGACTCACTGACGCGCTCTGCTTGAGTTGATGCAGCGGCTCTACACTGTTCGACCTGTGCAGACAGTTCTTCAGCAGCAGATGATACTAGATCCGCAATGGAATGTGCCTGTGCAGCAGTGTCAGCAATCCGCTCATTTTGACTAATAATCACTGCCTCATTTTCACGAATATCTGTCATGTCATGCCAAAATGCTACTGAACCAAGCAGCTTTCCATCCATGTCATAGAATGGAGTAGTGCTGACTGATATGTAAAGCTTTTTCCCTGTAGGGTGAAGGTACTCAATCTCTTTATCAATAGATTTCTCAGATCGAATCGCTTGATCAGACAAGGTGTCTACACTTTCGTCTTCAAAGAAGAATTTACCGGAGCGCATCCCGACATAGCTTTCAGGGGCATTGGTTTTACCGATAAAGTCACAAAGCTGTTTGTTGGTCCATACCATATTAAAATCAGGACCAATAATGGAGCACGGAGTAGGGATACCTTTAAGAACACCTTCAGAGAACCCAAGTTTAGTCTTAAGTTCTGCAACCATTGCATTAACAGAGTTGACAGTGCTTCCGATGGCATCATTAAGGTGATAATCCGAACGTGCGTTTAGGTCCCCCGCTGCAATTTTCTTTGTGGTTTCGCCTAAATTTTCAAGAGGACGAAGTAAGCTGCGTAGCAGGAAAATTAAAACAAAACTTGAGATGAGAATTCCACCGACAATACTTGCAATACTTAATTTTTGTAATGTTTCATCAGCACCAAGGCTTAAGTCTTTTGCGGGTATAGTGAAGTATATCAGCCAGTCTCTGGACTCGATAGATTGAGAAAATGAGAGACGCTCTGTGCCATCGTATTTGTATTGAGTGAAGCCATTTTTATTCTTCATCATAATTTTACCGGCTTCAGTGTCATTTAAATTGCCGTTGGCCATGAGTGCTGCATCTGGATGATATACGAAGCTACCGTCAGAGCGCACAATAAACGGATATCCATGTCCGTCGTAAGTGATCTTTTTGATCATATCGAGCAAAGGCGGGGTCATCATAGGTCGACCACAGTATACAACAGCAATTACGTTGCCCCTGGAATCCTTGAGTGGCTTATATATGGTCACGTACCAAGCGTTTACTACATACGCTCTGCCGCGGAAGGTCTGACCGCTCATAACTGTTTTGTACACCGCACTACTTTCAGGGATGTAGGTGCCAGTAGCGCGATTACCATCGAGTTTCTTTACGTTGGTGGAAACTCGCAGGAGTTTGCCCGGAAGAGCCTGAAAAATTGTTGCAGTACCACCAACCATGTTCTGAACTTCATCAACAAGCTTGTTGCTGTTGTTCAGCGCTGTAGCAGTATCACCTGTTCCAAGCTGAAGAACTGGAATTGTTACGGATTCAGACTTTTTATTGATTTGATTAGTGATCGTTGTTGTTACATTTTTTAGTGCATTTACACGTAAACCACCATGGTTTTCAATTTCATCTTCAAAAATACCTACGTCAGCTTGAAGTTTCTCAAGCGTGATTTTGTGCTGCATTTCTACACTGTCTTTTAGTCCCACAACCATTGTGCTGATAAACTGGTGACCAAGTTTAACCAGTGCACTATGTGAAACTGAATAGTTGTTCCAACAAAGAGCACCTAACAGTGTAATAATTACAAGCAATACAGAGCCGATCAATTTGCGGTTAAAATTTAGCTCCATTTTTTTACCCTCGATAGTTATGACAAATTTTTGATACATCATTTTTGTAATGACGTAACAGATTAATAAATGGTTGTTGCAGTGGCTGATGTGTCGCTTCATGACACTTTGCTACATTTTAAGCTCTTTTTAGAAAATCACTTTTGGCTATTTGTTACGGAATGCCTGTATGTAGTAGTCGATATAATTTTCTTGGGAGGAGCGTGCGTACTGCAACGTCTTATGAGGATTGATCGGATTTTTTAGTAGAAGCTTTAGCCTTCGGAAGAGCAAAGTATAGAGATGGGTTCTGTAAACGCTGTTTATATTTGTAAAAAATTTTATGTTTGTAAGAAAGGGAAGTGCAAGGAACAAAAAAGAAGTGTCAAAGTGCTACTAGTTTTTATTTATATCATAATATAGATATCCTACTGAAAATTAGAATTATCTTGACAGATTCAAACAGTGTTTGAAATAAAGTTTCAAACGGTGTTTGAATTTGCTTGAGGTGAGGTTCGAATGGATAGAAAAATAATTCCCGCGCAGTTTAAAGAAATTGCGCGTAATTATTATAAATCGCGGGAACAGGCGTTACACGCATGGAGAGATCAGCGCAATCAAGCGCAGAGTGCGTTGGATACTCGTAGTCGTATCTTTAATACGGCCCGCGTCATTTTTTCTCAAAAAGGACACAACGCGACAGTGCGTGAAATTTGCACTGCTGCAAATGCTAACGTATCTGCTGTTAATTATCATTTTGGAAATAAAAACAAGCTGTTGGCTGCTGTTTTGGAAGAGTTTTTGTTTGAGGTTCGGGGGATATACCCGTTGCATGGTGGATTAACAGATTCTGCCGAACCGGAAGAACGGTTGTTTGGTTTTACATTGGCTTGTGTGAGTGGAATGCTTATTTCGCATGGTGATGAGTATTGGGAACTTAACAAGCTGCTGCTTGATGCCTTCATTAATGATTTTGAAGAATTCTTGCATGTATCAGAGAAAGATTGGCTCGAATTACGTGGGAAAGTTATCCCGATTATCGATGCTATGACTGACAATGTATGGGGGCCAAAACAACTTGATTCGTTGACAAGCGGCTATTTTTCGCAGCTTTTTTTCTACGCAATGCATATTGATGACTTGTTGTTAGTTCGAAATCAGAAAATTTTCACTGATGATGAAGTGTTCGGTATTGCACAACATATTACTGCCTTCTCGATTGGTGGTATTAAGAATTATTCGGAGTTGATGGATGCAGAAATTGATTTCCCAAATTTGTGCGATGCTGATTGTTGTAAGCATGCTCGTAAGTCTGACGGCATGTAGCAACGGTGAAGCAAGCGAAACGACAAAGAATGTACCGGCTGCAAAAGAATATGTTGTAAATGTTAAGATTGAAACTCTAACTCCTGCTGCAATTACAGATAAAATTATGCTGCCGGGTGAAACAGAAGCTATGTACGATGTGGCACTCGCCGCAGAGCAAGCCGGACTTATTGAATGGGTTGGCGTAACAGAAGGGGATTCTGTTGCGGCAAACGGTGAGATTGTTCGTATTAACCTCGAGGCACTGAAAGCTGCAAAAGACCGTGCTGATGCGAATCTTACAATGAAAAAGCACCAGCTTAAACGTCGTAGAAAGCTTTATGAAAGTAACGTTCTTTCACGCGAAGAGTTGGAGCAGGCTGAAACAGAATTTACCGTCGCGCAGACAAATCTGCGAGAAGCAGAAGTTAACTATGAGCACGGGATTGTTGTTTCTCCGGTTTCCGGTGTTGTGAACAAAGTGAATGTTGATCCGGGTGAATATGTTTCTAAAGGCAGTGCCATAGCAAATATTGTGAACGTTGATCAGATTAAAATTACGTTCAGTGTGCCGGAAATGGACGTACGCTTTCTTTCTAAAGGGCAGATTGCTCCAGTTGTGTTTGATGCCTACCCGAACGAAAAATGGAGCGGCGTAGTCGATTTTGTTGCATGGAAAGCAGATCCTGCAACCCGTACTTTCCCTGTTCGTATAATTGTTAAGAATGCAGACGGTCGTATTCGACCGGGTATGATTGCACGTGCAAGTTTTGTACGTCGTGCTTTGAGCGATATTGTTTCTGTTCCACTATTTTCTGTTGTTGATAAGGGCGGAGAACGTATTGCATTTATTGAAAAAGATGGCGTAGCAGAAGCCCGTACCGTTACTCTTGGCGTAATTGATGGGGATAGGGTGCAGATACTTGCCGGTCTGAATGTCGGTGAAAACCTGATTGTAGCAGGGCAGCGGGAAGTTGAAGACGGCGTGAAGGTGGATGTTCGATGATACTTAACCAAGTAGCGTTGAAGAGGCAGTCCGTAGTATTTGTATTACTGTGGCTGATAATTTTAGCTGGTTTAAGTAGCTATTTTGCGCTGCCGCGTGAAGCTGAACCAGATATTACTATCCCATACATTTTCGTAAATACAACATACGAAGGCGTAGCCCCCGAAGATATTGAAAAGCTGGTCACCATTCCTCTTGAGAGAAAACTCAAAGGGCTTGCAGATGTTGAAGAGCTTAGATCAACATCTAAAGATGGTGAATCCGCCATTGCGATTAAGTTTTTACCAAGCGTAATTATTGATGACGCATTGCAGAAAGTGCGTGATAAAGTTGATCAGGCAAAGGGCGACCTTCCGGGGGATTTAGAAGATGACCCGCTTGTTTCGGAAGCGAACTTTTCTGATATGCCGACAATGCAGATTGTATTGTCCGGCCCCTTTAGCCTGAAACGGCTGAAGGTTTTTGCTGAAGATTTGGAAGACAAGCTTGAGTCTGTTCAAGGTGTTCTTGACGCACGCCTTATGGGTGGCCTTGAACGTGAGATTCATGTTGAGTTCGACCTGGATCGTATCGGGGCATACAATGTTCCGTTTAGCGCTTTGGTGAACTCTGTTCAGAAGGGTAACGTGAACATGCCGGGCGGCTCAATGAATATTGGTGACGCCCGCTATCAGGTTCGTGTTCCTGAGGATTTCCAAACTCCTTCAGAGATTAATAACATTGTTGCATTTGTGCGCGATGGAAAGCCTGTCTATCTTCGAGATCTTGCCGTAATTCGGGATCACTACAAAGATCCGGTAACGCGGAGCCGTATGAACGGACAAAGCGCTGTTACGCTTCAGATCATTAAGCGAAGCGGTGAGAATATTATCGAGGTGAACAAGGGCGTTACTGTAGCTTTAGAAGAGGCTAAAAAGTTCCTCCCGCCTACGTTGATTCTAGATGTTGTTGGCGATAGAGCAGAAGACGTTCGCATGATGGTATCTGACCTTGAGAACAATATTCTCACTGGTCTTGTGCTAGTGCTTGCGGTTGTATTCTTCTTTATCGGCGGACGGTCTGCCTTTTTTGTTTCCATAGCAATCCCTCTTTCCATGCTCATTACCTTTGTGCTGCTACGAATACTGGACATCACGCTCAACATGGTTGTGTTGTTCTCGCTTATTCTTGCGCTCGGGATGCTGGTGGATAACGGTATTGTTATTGTAGAAAATATTTATAGGCATATGCAGGAAGGAAAAAGCAGATTTCAGGCTGCAATGGATGGTACTAACGAGGTTGCATGGCCTGTTATTACCTCTACACTAACAACTGTTGGTGCATTTTTCCCGATGATTTTCTGGCCGGGCATTATGGGCGAATTTATGTCCTATCTGCCTCGCACCGTAATCCTTGCACTTTTTGGCTCCCTGTTTGTTGCTTTGGTTATTAACCCTGTATTTTCATCACGGTACCAAACTGCGGCTCCGGCTAAGTTTATGGATAACGGTGAAGAAAAAATTACTGGTGGACGACGCATCTATCTAGGGATGTTGAATTGGTCTTTGGATCACCGAGTTATAGTGCTCTGTATTTCAGTAGTGATGTTTTTTGCATCTATCTTTGCCTTCGGAATGTATGGCAAAGGTGTTGAGTTTTTCCCGAAAGCAGAACCTAAGCGTGCAAACGTAAACATCAAGGCTCCTGTAGGAACAAACCTTGATGCTACAGACCGCTTTATGCGTGTGGTTGAACGTGTAGGGGAAGAGTATAAAGATGTCCGCTTTGTTATTGCCAACACAGGTTCCGGTTCCGGCGGAACATTCGGTGGCGGTGGCACTGGTACACATCTTGGTGCTGTAACTCTGGATTTTACGCCAATTGCAGAACGCGAAGTTAAGTCTTCTGATATCATCAACGAGGTGCGTGATCGCCTTACTGCGATGATCACCGGTGCGGAAGTACGTGTTGAAGAAGAAAAAGGCGGTCCTCCAACCGGCTCTCCAGTTAACTTGGAAGTGTACGGTAAGGATATGCGAGAACTTGGTGCGATTGTTGAAAAAATTCGTGCTGTTATGCGTGATACTCCGGGGCCTGTTGATATAAAAGACGACTTTGTTTCCGGAAAGCCGGAGGTACAGATTCGTGTAGATAAAGAACGCGCAGCCTTGCTCGGTCTTGATACGTATACAATTGCATACACCATCAAAGCAGCGATTAACGGCGTAAAAGTTGGCGTATTCCGTGAAGGAAAAGACGAATACGATATTCTGACAAAGCTTCCGGAAAGTGAACGTCAGTCTATTAAAGCGTTACGCCGCATCACTGTGTCCGGTGCAGATGGAGAACCTATTCCGCTTACATCTGTAGCCTCTGTTAAGCTTGCCTCCGGTCTTGGTGCTATTAACCATAAAGACCAGAAACGAGTTGTTACAGTTTCTGCAAACGTCGAAGGACGCCTTGCAAACGATGTTATTCGTGACCTTGATGTACGTCTTAAAGAACTGAGCTGGCCTCGCGGCTATTCATACACCTTCACGGGTGAGCAGGAAGAGCAGCGTAAGGCTTCGGAGTTTCTCACTGAAGCATTTATTGCGACGATCTTCCTTATTTTCCTTGTGTTGGTGGCGCAGTTTAACTCAATGGCGACACCGTTTATTATTCTTACATCCGTATTGTTATCTCTAATCGGCGTGTTCGGAGGGCTTCTCATTTGTGGAATGCCGTTCGGTGTCGTTATGACAGGCGTAGGTGTAATTTCATTGGCAGGGGTTGTTGTTAACAACGCAATTGTACTTATTGACTACTTTGAACAGTTGCGAGCAAAAGGGATGAAAACTCGTGAGGCGCTTATTAAGGCTGGTCTTACCCGTTTCCGCCCTGTGCTGCTTACTGCGATTACAACTATTCTAGGTTTGCTGCCGATGGCAGTGGGTATAAGTTTTGACTTCTTCACGTTCTCGTTCATTACGAAGTCAGACTCAACCGAATGGTGGAGCCCGATGGCTGTAGCAGTTATCTTCGGTTTGTTTGTCGCAACAATGCTCACTTTGCTTGTTGTACCTGTACTTTGTTCCCTTAAAGATGGCGCAAAAGTGCGCTGGAAAAAATTGACCAATAAAAAAGTACAAGAACAGGATGATACTGAAGCAGTTTTGAAAGAATCCATTGAAGAAAGTGAAAAACGAAAGGGTGCTGATTCTGCACCAGGTGATGCCGCTTAGCCGCTACCTGTTATCCTGATACAATGAACGCCCCTGACAGAGTGACTCTGTCAGGGGCGTTTTTTGCTATATACTGGATTACAGAACGGGAACAGGTCTATGCAAGATGGCATGTACTGAAAGCATCGTAGACTTCTTGCTCTGTCATAATCCCAAGCTTAACTGCTGCGTCAACAACAGGAATACGCTCTTTAAGAGAAAGCTTTGCAATGTCCGCAGCTTTTTCGTAACCGATAATCGGTACCAACGCAGTTGCCATGACAGAGCTGTTATGCAGAAGTTCTGCGCAACGTTCTTCGTTAGCGGTGATGCCGTTAACGCACTTTGTTGCGAGAGCGTGCATTGCGTTAATAAGCATATGAACAGACTGCAATACATTTAAAATAATAACAGGTTCCATAACGTTGAGTTGAAGTTGTCCGGCTTCAGCAGCCATGGTTACTGTTACATCGTGTCCGATGACCTGATACGCAACCTGATTTACGACTTCAGGAATTACCGGATTGATTTTGCCCGGCATAATGGACGACCCAGCCTGTACCGGAGGTAGTGATATTTCACCAAAACCTGCAGAGGGGCCACTGCTGAGTAGCCTTAGATCGTTACAAATTTTCGAAAGTTTTACGCTTATGCGGCGAAGCGTTCCTGAGAAGGTAACAAATGCACCCATATCTGATGACGCTTCAATAAGGTTGGCAGCAGGAATAAGCTCATATCCGACAAGTTTGCTGAGGTGACGTACCGCCTTGTAGGAAAAATGCGGGGGAGTGTTAATGCAGGTGCCGATAGCTGTGCCGCCGAGGTTAATCTCTTTAAGTAACTGTGACAGCTGGTTAACGCGTTCAACATCTTCTTCGATGGTCACTGCATATGCAGCGAACTCTGAGCCGAGCGTGATGGGTACCGCGTCCTGTAACTGGGTACGGCCAACTTTTAGAATTGTGCTGAATTTTTCTGCCCGCTCCTTAAAAGCTTCACTGAGTTCCAGCTGCTGGTCTGTCAGGGCTTTGCATTTGCTCAAAACCGCTATGCGCGCACTTGTTGGATACACATCGTTCGTGGATTGTGAACAGTTAACATGATCGTTTGGGTGCAGGTGGATGTAGTCACCTTTTTCATAGCCCATTTTTTCCAGAGCAAGGTTGGCAATAACCTCGTTGGTGTTCATGTTTGTGGAGGTGCCTGCGCCACCCTGCATCATATCAACAATGAATTGATCGTGGTGGTCACCTTCAATGATGTCGTCACATGCTTCAATGATGGCATTAGCCTGAATGTCTGTAAGGAGTTTGCTTTCAAAGTTTGTAAGGGCGCACGCTTTTTTTACGCGCGCAAGTGATACGACCAACTCCGGAAAGTGATGCAAGGGGATGCCGGTGATGGTAAAGTTCCGTACGGCACGGGCTGTGTGTACTCCGTAATATGCATCTGTAGGAACTTGAAATTCGCCAAGAGAGTCGTGCTCAATGCGGTATTGCTCGGTCATAGTGTCTCCGCAACGTGATGGCTGTTGATAAAATATGCATCAGAGTGTGCTTCTAGAATTTAATCTGTTGGTTACAGCAGCTTTCCCAAAAAACAGCAATGTTCCGAGGGGAAGATCTCAAAATTCTTTAGATGCTGATGGCATATACAAGACTAACGTTCGGTGCAGTTAAACATGAAAGTAATGTAATCGCGAGCGTTATCTAGCAGAGTTTTTGTGTAGTCACTATTACTTTGCATGACCCCAGTCCCAGCATTGTATGTTGCATTGGCTTTCCAGTGTATTCTCATGAGTATCTTCCAGAGCAGGGAAAAAATCGATACCTGTTGTTGCCTCAATTACATCAATCGGCACTGCAAAAGAATGTAACTCTTTTTTTGAACCTTCATTCGGAAGAAGAAATCCAATAGCCTTGTTTTTCGATGGGATATATACAATTTTATAGTACGCTTCAGGAACGAGAACCTTATTGCGTCCGATAAATTGTTCACCATGAAGGACGCCGGCAGTGACTACGATAATTGTGTCTTGCTTTGCCCAGTAACGTACAGTTTCTTCGAGTTTTTTCCAGACACCTCGATTGAATTCAGGTTGCTGCGGGCTCATGTTCGACATGAAAAATGAGTCGCGCATTGCCTGTGTGCAAAAAGCCATGTCGGCGGCAGGGGCAAGATGTCCTCTGTCGAATCCGGACTTCTTGTAATCGCGTAATGTTGCAGAGCGAGTTGGCACAGCAGGGTCAGGACGGAACCTGTCTTTTCGTTGCACTCTTGGAGTGTTGGCTTCTTCTTTCGTGAACTCGTACATGACCCAAGCCGCTTGTTCTGTGTCTTCATCATATCCAAGCGAATAGAAGTCGTGGTGAATCACAAATTCAGAGATATTCTCTCGTGGAATAAGGTTTTTGTATATCTCTGCGCATAAAATGGATGGATATGTTGCAAAGAGAGCAATAGATACAATTAGGAGAAGCTTTTTCATTAATTATCCCTTCCAGAAAAGTTGGAATACATATCAATAAAAAACGCACAATACGAATGTATTGCGCGTTTTTTACGTTAGCCAACATTATAGACTGGAAGAAATATAATAAATATACACATAGAATGCGGGGGAAATCCTCTCTATTCCATAGAGTATAAATTAGAAAATTTTATTTTGAAGTGAGCATCGTAATTTGTGCATAGAGTCTTAGAATCTTTTTACAGACAAAGAAGGACGTATCGTTAGAAGAATATGGGAAATGCGTATGATTGAGCTAGCGTGTGATCAACTAAATGTAAATGGAGAGGGATGTATTCGGTGACATGTCTAAACAAAAAGTACGGGGAGATATTCTTAATCAGAAAGTATGGTCATAGAGGGATGTGTCCACAGAAAAACATCTATACGAATATACGCACATACGTTTCATCAACAATGAATATAGGACCCAACAGGGATGGTTGCACAAAAGCTGTGTGATCCTTGTTGAAGGACTGTGTCAAAGATGGGGATGGAGATGATGTGTCCGCTGAGCAGCAGGCACAAAAAAGGGTTGTATCTTTCGATACAACCCAAATAAACACTGGCGATGAGGGAGAGATTCGAACTCTCGATACGCTTTTAAGGCGTATACTCACTTAGCAGGCGAGCTCCTTCGGCCAACTCGGACACCTCACCGTGTTTTGTGGTCTTCACGAAGTCATTCCTTCGTTGCGACGAAAGAGTGTTTACAGAAAACGGGGGGTAACTGTCAAGCGCAATTTTAAAAATAAATTTTAAATATGCGGCGTTTTCTGCAGTGTTGTGCGAAAGACGTTGCTAACTGCGATAATCCGCATTGATGTCGATATACTTATGAGTAAGGTCAGATGCAAATAATTCTGCTTTACCTTCACCATTTCCAAGAACAATGTCGATGAGAATATCACGTTTTTCTAAATACGGCTTGAGCAGGGTGTCAAAGTCTGCATCAGTAGGCTGACCGTTCTTGAATAATTCAATACCGCACATGGTAAGCTGGACATCGTTTGCTTCAAACTCTGCACCACTTCGACCAATTGCTGCGACAATACGACCCCAGTTAGCATCTTTGCCGTAGATAGCAGTCTTCACTAACGGAGAATGTCCCACAGTACGTGCCACCTGATCGGCTTCAGCGTCGTCCTTAGCGCCGGAAACCATGATCTGCATTACTTTGGTTGCACCTTCGCCATCCTGCACTAACTGGTAGGATAGCTCACGCATTATGGAAGTCACAGCGTGTTGAAATTCTGCTTCAGTGGCGTATGTAATGCACGCGCCACTCGCACCGTTCGCTAAAGCAAGAACGCAGTCGTTAGTAGACGTGTCACCGTCTACAGAAACACAGTTGAATGAGCCGTCAACAGCGATTTTCACAATGCGTTTCCACATAGCAGCATCAATCTTAGCATCTGTAATTACAGTGCCCAGCATCGTTGCCATGTTAGGGCAAATCATACCTGCGCCTTTCGCCATGCCTGCAATGGTAACAGTTTTACCATCAACAACAATGTATCGGCTGGCTTTTTTAGGGAAGGTATCCGTGGTCATGATTGCGTCTGCAAAATCATCACCCGTATGGTTGCCAACAGCATTAACAAGAATAGGTGCCGCAGCTTCCCATTTTTTCATGTCGAACTGTAAGCCGATAACACCGGTTGAAGCAGGAAGAATTGCATCAGAAGTAAGGCCTAGACCAGAAGCAACAAGCTCCAGTGATCGCCTACAGTTTGCAAGTCCCTCTTCGCCTGTGCATGCGTTTGCGCTGCCTGCGTTGATCATAACAGCCTGAACTCGAGTTGAATTTTCTACAAGCTCTTTGGCAACCAACACAGGAGCAGCCTGAAATTTATTTGTTGTAAACGTACCCGCTGCAACGCAAGGTGTTTCACTTACGATAAGAGCAAGGTCGAGTCTGCCAGAATACTTTAAATTCCCTTCAATGGCAGCGTATTTGTATCCTTTAGGAGTATCCACGGCATCTCTCGTCTTTGTTACTGGTTAACACGTAGTTCCATTAATCAATACGTCATAATTTGCGAGACTTCTTAGAATGTCAATGGGTAGTAATAAGTTCAATGGTAACTTGTGGTCGGTTAACCTGCGACGCTTGCCTTTAATGACCCTGCGGGGCTTTGCCTCCGGCGGCTGGGCTGAAACTTTTGCAAAGTTTCCCCCAAACCCCCTTCAAAAATTTTTATTATGCGAGATAAGCTCGTTACAGATGTTTCTCACGCGGCTTATGCGCCACTGACTTGAGAAAGAGAATGGGGGAAGACTAGTTAGGTTGTTGATAAGTCGAGATCTTAATAAAAAATGGCTAGCATAATGTTGTTGTAATTTTTCTAACCATAAAAAGAAAAAGGGTGGAGTTAAAAACTCCACCCTTTAATAAAGCGTAATTAAGTCGTAATTGTCTTTAGAGACATGCGTCTTTCGCTAATCGGGTCAAGGGGGATTCCCCCCTTGCTCGCCGAAGGCATAAAAACTCAAAAAGAGAATAAAAAGCGCCGCAGGCTATACGTTTTATTCCTGCTCTAAGCGCCGCAGCATTTCTTGTATTTCTTGCCGCTGCCGCATGGGCAAGGAGCGTTACGACCGATTTTTGGCTCGGTACGTTTGGACGGCTTATGTTCATCTTCACTACCGGAGTAGGTAACGTCTGTTTCTTCTTTGTGACGGAATTCGTCGCGAAGAATTTCCTGCTCTTCCTCTTCAGGACGTTGGATGCGCAGACGGGTAAGCGCTTTGAACACGTTTTCGCGGATACGGAAAAGCATATCCTGGAAGAGTTCGAAGCCTTCACGTTTGTATTCTTGCTTAGGATCGCGCTGACCGTAGCCACGCAGACCGATACCTTCGCGGAGGTGATCCATGTTGAGAAGATGCTCTTTCCAGCAGCGATCGAGTTCTTCAAGGAGGAAGTAACGCAGTACGTCTTCGTATACTTCTTTTGCATCGTCTTTAAGTACAGCAAGACGATCCTGTACTGCTTTGTGTGTTTCTTCTTCTGATGGAACAGGCTTAAGATTGATAGATGCAGACAAGTTGAAAACTTCGTCCAGCTGTGCTGGCAGAGATTCGGCAAGTTCTTTGCGATCTTCTGGTTTGGTTGCATTCCACTGTTCGTAGAGAGCATCCATGAGGTCATCAAGGAATTCCTGAATAAGTTCTTCCTGACTTTCGTTCATCATGATGTCGCGGCGAAGGGTGTATATAACCTCACGCTGCTGGTTCATAACGTCATCATAGTCGAGAAGAGTTTTACGGATTTCAAAGTTGCGACCTTCAACGCGTTTCTGTGCGTTTTCGATTGCTTTGGAAACCATGCTGTTCTCGATAGGCTCGCCTTCGTCCATGCCAAGCTTCTGCATCATTCCGGACATACGTTCGGATGCGAATAAGCGCATGAGATCATCTTCCAGAGACAGGTAGAATCGGGAAGAACCCGGATCACCCTGACGACCGGAACGACCGCGCAGCTGGTTATCAATACGGCGAGATTCGTGGCGTTCTGTACCCAGAATGTGTAAGCCGCCAGCTTCTTTTACGCCTTCGCCGAGCACGATGTCAGTACCACGACCAGCCATGTTGGTAGCAATGGTAACGCGGCCTTTTTGACCTGCTTCAGCAATAATTTCCGCTTCCTGTTCGTGGTGCTTTGCGTTCAGCACGTTGTGGGGGATACGGCGTTGCTTGAGAAGCTGAGAAATAAGCTCAGATGTTTCAATGGAAATTGTACCAACAAGAACTGGCTGGTTAGCCTTGTGCAGCTCTGTAATGGAATCTGCAATAGCATTAAATTTTTCTTGGTTTGTACGGTAGATAACATCAGGAAAATCTTTACGAGTCATTGGTCGGTTTGTCGGGATGGAACATACAGACAAGTTGTAAATCTGCTGAAATTCAACAGCTTCTGTGTCTGCTGTACCTGTCATACCGGCCAATTTTTCGTACATACGGAAGTAGTTCTGGAAGGTGATGGAAGCGAGAGTCTGGTTCTCTGCTTCAACTTTAACGCCTTCTTTTGCTTCGAGAGCCTGATGCAGACCGTCTGAGAAGCGTCTACCCGGCATGAGACGACCGGTAAATTCATCAACAATAACAACCTGATCATCTTTAACAATGTAGTCTACATCGCGTTTGAAGATTTTGTGCGCTTTCAGTGCCTGCAAAACGTGGTGCTGCAGGGTGATGTTGCTTGGATCGTACAGGTTGTCAATTTTTAAAAGCTCTTCTACACGAACAACGCCTTCGTCTGTAAGAGATGCAGAACGGGCTTTTTCATCCATTGTGTAGTGAATTGTATCTTTAAGGTAAGGGACGATCGTATCAATCTGTCCGTACAGAGCGGTGGAATCTTCAGAAGCACCGGAGATGATAAGAGGAGTTCGTGCTTCATCAATGAGAATGGAGTCAACTTCATCGACGATTGCGTAGTGGTGAGGACGCTGTACGAGTTGTTCTTTGTAGAACTTCATGTTGTCGCGCAGGTAGTCAAAACCGAATTCGTTGTTGGTACCGTATGTAATATCGGAACCGTAAGCGGCTTTACGTTCTTCATCGTTTAGACCGTGAATAATGATACCTGTGGTAAGACCGAGGAAGCTGTAGAGTTTGCCCATCCATTCGGCATCACGACTTGCAAGGTAGTCGTTCACGGTAATTACGTGCACGCCTTTACCTGTAAGTGCATTCAAGACAACTGGAAGGGTAGCAACAAGTGTTTTACCTTCACCAGTTTTCATTTCAGCAATTTTGCCATCATGCAGTGCACAGCCACCAATCAGCTGCACATCGTAGTGACGCATACCAAGTACGCGCACACTGGCTTCACGAACAATTGCAAAAACTTCAGGGAGAATTTCTTTGAGCTCTGTTCCGTTGGCAACTTCTACCTTGAGTTCGGCGATACGTGCTTGGAGGTCTTCATCCTGCATTTTCTGAACGGTAGGTTCAAGTGCGTTGATTTGTGCAATCAGCGGACGCAGGGTTTTTAAGTAGCGCTCGTTCTGAGAGCCGAATACTTTTTTGATAACGAAGTTGATCATTCTTTCTCCTGAAAACAGTATATAACTCCAAATGAATATGGAGAGGAAAATTTGTAATAATCGGGCTGTGATCATTGTCACTGAAACACAGGACAATCCAACAATTTGTACTGGATTACAGTTAATAACGCAATGAGGATTGGCAAGGGGCACAGCCTCTTTTTGCCCGTTATGGGCACCTAGGAACGATTATGGCGCGAGAATGTCGAGCCAGTGTCCCACCTTTATTTTTTCGCCGTTGTGCGTTGGTGCTGTTCCACGAAGCTGAAGTGTACACCCGCTGCAACCAGTAATAACAAGGTACGTGGATTCTACCTCATCACAAAGTTCCAGCGTTTCATCTTCATCATCTTCGTCATAGAGGTCACAAAGACAGTTTCCCTGCGGTTTGCTGTAGCATGGAATGCTGTCGTCTTTTTTGAGCGGTTTCTGAAGTAAGTTTCCCCAACAACGATCTGCAACGGTTCGGGTAAGTTTACGGTTGCCAAGCTGCGCGATGCCTCCCATGCCGCAACATGAAGCGGAGTCCGGTGCGCTTATTTCTTCGTAAAGAATCTCTTTCAGCCACGCATAATCTGCATCTTTACCATGCCAATGGCACGGCTGGTGGTAACGGATAAGAAGATGACTTGGGGTGTCGACTGTGAACAGTGAGTTGCCCCATAACGAAGAAAGAGGGCGCAGTGCGTTTGTCCACGCTTCCTGTTCGCCTTCTGCCCAGTCTAAAGATTCATCATGGGCATATTCGGCTAATCCAAGATAACAGGTTGCACAGAACGTAACGAGAAGCGGACGTTCTGCTGTTCGCCATGCGCGTAGATTCTGCATCCGGCTTTTGTGTGCAGCATCCGGCACGCCTGCATGATCTAAAGTCAGTCCGCAGCACGTTAAGCCTTTGGAAGGAAGAAGTTGATACCCAAGGTTTTTAAGAATGGATTCGCTTTTTTGTTTCCAGCTTTTTTGTACGCGATTGGCGGTACACCCTGCAAAAAGAAGCACTCGCTGCCCTTTTGCCAGATTTTGATCGTATTTGACGATGGTAATGTACGGTGGAATATCTGTCGGGGGCTGCATTGCCTGAATAGACTGTACGAAGCGAGTTGCATCGTTTTTCCCTTTAGAGTCCGGTGCGGCTTTGCTTAAGGTGGAAAGCATAGGCCAAAGCACATTGCCTTGATTAACCCAGCGGTTCCAGACCCATTGACGCCAGCCTGAGTGGGCTGCGCGCATGTTAGCAAGCTGTTTTGGAAAATTAAGCCCCTGCGGACACGTCTGGGCGCATTTGCCGCAGGATATACACATCGCTGCCAGCTTGTTGCAGTCTGTGACGTTCAGCTTTTGCGTGTTTTCTTTGAGGGAAGCAATGGTGCGCTGTTTTGCTTTTGGAGTAAGCTCTTCCTGCTTGGTGGCAAGAAACACGGGGCAAACAGAAACACATTTGCCGCAGAGAATACAGGCTGCTTCGCGTTCTTTTTTTGTAAGGCGTTTGGCTTCAGGGGTAGGTTGTTGTGCGTTGTCTTGTGTCATTCTTCTATCCCCTTAAAACGCTTTGCCCGGGTTCATAATGGAGTGCGGATCAAATACATGTTTGATCTGCTTCATGAGTGAGCGTTCTGTTTCACTAAGCTGTAAATGAACGTACGGCACTTTAATCAATCCTACACCGTGCTCACCGGAAAGAGTTCCTCGTAAAGAGAGAACAAATTCTGAAATTTCTTTTTTAGCTGTTTTGGCGCGAGCCAGTTCGTCTGCATCGGTAGCATCGTGCATGATATTGACGTGAATGTTGCCGTCGCCCACATGACCGAAAGTAAGAATCGGTAGATTGTACGTGTCTGCGATTCTACGGATGCCGGTGACAGCTTCTAAAAGTCGACCGCGAGGAACGGTAACATCGTCGGAAAATTTGTTTGGCGCTACTTTAAAGGAAGCAGGATTGATGGACCGTCGAACATCCCAAAGTGGCTCTTCCTCTTCTTTGCCAATACCTGTGGTAGACCAGAGCACGTTACATGCTTTGAAGATGGCCTCAGCTTTATCCAGATCTGCTTTCAAAGCCTGATGTGAACCATCGAAACGAAGCAGCAATGAAGCGTTGACTGTAGAAGGCCATGGAACTGCCCCAGCATCTGTTAATGCTGTCAGAACTTCTGGTCCCATAAACTCGAGAGCGGCTGGAAGCATACCCGCTTTAAACATAATTTTAATAGCGTGCAGTGCTTCTTCAAGGTTCGTAAATCCTGCGAGAATAGATGCTGTGGATTCCGGTTTTGGGATAAGCTTGAGCGTAATTTCAGTCATGAATGCAAGCGTGCCTTCACTGCCTGTCAGCAGGCGAAGTAAATCGAGCCCCACAACATTTTTATGGTTACGACCACCGCAGGTGATGGTTTTGCCACCGGGTAAAACAGCTTTACAGCCTAATACCCATTCACGGGTAACACCGTATTTCAACGCGCGCATACCACCGGCACAGGTAGCTACGTTTCCACCGATAGTGGAAATTCCTAGGCTTGCTGGGTCTGGCGGATAGAAGAGCTTTTCTTGCTCTACACGTTTTTGCAGGTCGCCAGTGATGACTCCCGGTTGAACTCTAGCAATGAAGTCATCAGAATCGACTTCAAGAATAGAATCCATTTTAAGCGTTGAAACAACTATGCCCGGTTGTTGCGGAACACAAAGCCCAACTACGTTTGTTGCACGGGCACGTGGATACAACGGGATACGTTCATTATGCGCCCAACGCATGAGCTCAAGAATCTGCTCATCTGTTTCCGGACGCACAACAGCAAGGGGAGTGCCTTCAAGTCGGCTTGCATCGGCTTCGTACACAACCATTTCTTCCGGTGTAAGCAGACAGTCTGCATCGGAGAAAAGATCTTGTAAAAAACGACGCTGAGGAAGAGAAAGTAACGGCATACATCTATCCTGAAAGTGATTGGTGAATAAGACGCTGGGCGTATTAACCAACCAATAATTACTCGCAAGTAAAAGTTATCGGAGAGTTCAAAGAAGCCTTTTGGCAAAAGCGGTAGCCGTTCTCGACAAAGAGGAGGGGACGGATAGCGACAGTGTCAGGTTCTCTGGCCATTGGAGGCACTAACATTTCGATCGCTGAAGACATCCAGCGAAGAAGTGATGCCAGTGGTAAGTTATCTTTTACCATACAACAGAATATGCCGGAAAGAACGCAATAATACGTTATTTCCGGCATAGATAAGATATGGTTATCGATCCAGCATTTGGCGTGCAACATCACGAGCGGCATCACGCTGCTTGATAGTCTCACGCTGGTCGTGCAGTTTTTTACCACGGCACAAACCTATTTCCAGCTTGATACGGGAGTTCTTAAAGTAGAGTTTAAGCGGCACAACTGTAAGGCCACGCTGTTCTACTTTAGTCATCCACATTTCAATCTCACGACGGTGGAGAAGAAGTCTACGGTCGCGTTCTGGCTCGTGCTGTGAGTAGCCGGCATTCTCGTAAGGGGCAATGTGCAGTCCTACGATCCATGCTTCACCATCTTTGTAGCTGATGTAGCTGTCGGTAAAGGCCACTTGCCCTGCGCGCATTGATTTTACTTCAGTGCCAAGGAGTGACATGCCCGCTTCGAGGGTATCCAGCACTTCGTAGTAACGTCGTGCTTTTTTATTAATGGCAATAAAACTACCGCCACTTTTTTTCTTTTTATTTTTACTCATTACGGTTCCGTTATATCATCTCGCTCAATGAGTGATGCGAAGAATGAAAGTTCCTCAGGGAAGCGTTTAAAAATACGCTTACGAACTTTGGTATTGATTCTGGATACGGTGGCGTGTGTAAGCACGTCGCCCAACAGTTCAATGCACTCTTGCATATCAATTTGACGGATTATGCGTTTAATTCCCGGAATAGCTTGCGGTGCAATGGAGATTCCGTCAACCATCATGCCCATTAAAATTGGGACACAGTATGGGTCTGATGCTACTTCACCACATACGGACGCTTCAATACCTTCTTTGTGCGCGGCATCGATAACGTACTTAATCGAACGTACAATTGCTGGGTGTAGCGGCTGGTAAAGATAGGAAACATGCTTGTTTGTTCTATCAATGCCCAGTGAATATTGAATAAGGTCGTTCGTGCCGATGGAGAAGAAGTCTACTTCGCGGGCAAGAGTATCTGCGATCATGACTGCGCTTGGCAGTTCTATCATGATACCCACTGGAATGTCCGGATTGTAGGCAATGCCTTCGGCATCAAGTTCGCTTTTAACAGAGTTAAGTACAAAACGTGCCTGACGCAACTCTTTTAAGCCTGAGATCATCGGGAACATGATGGAAACATTGCCATGCACAGATGATCGGAGCATGGCGCGTAGCTGCATACGGAAGAGGCTTTGGTAGCGCAGGCAGAAGCGGATACCGCGTAACCCCAAAGCAGGGTTGGCTTCATCTAACATGGCCTGTTCATCAAGTAACTTGTCTGCACCTACGTCCAGCGTACGTAAAATTACCTTACACGGTGAAAGCTGTTCTGCCAGAGTTGTGTATTCTTCATACAGCATCTCTTCGTCAGGCATCTTTTTTTTGTTGAAAAATGCATATTCAGTACGATAAAGCCCGACACCTTGACCGCCATTGTCTTTTACTTGAACAAGCTCTTCTGCCAGTTCAATGTTAGCACACACCTCAAGCCGATAACCGTCTACGGTCTCAGCCGGAAGGTGACACTGTTTTACAATGGCTTTCTGATAGTCTTCAAATTGGTATTTTCTGTCACCGTAGTGGGCAAGCTCTTCTTCACTCGGGTCAATGAAGATAAGTCCCTTTAGCGCGTCGATAATGACCAGATCTCCATCTCTGATGGAGTCTTCAAGGTCTTCAACGCCTACGATGGCAGGAATTTGCAGGGAACGGGCAAGAATACCTGTATGTGAGGTTTTGCCGCCTTCTGCCGTAGCAAAAGACATTATTCTGCTAAGTTCAATCTCAATGGCATCAGCCGGAGTCAGGTCGTGTGCCATAAGAACGCGGCGACCAGTCGGTAAATCTACCGGTTTGGGCGTGCCAATCAGTGCCTGCATAATCTTATCACCAACCACTCGTACATCCTGCATTCGTTCTCGAATGTATGGATCATCAATGGCGCTGAACGCTTTGCCAATAGCGTTGATGGATCGCTCAAGCGCCCATTCTGCGGTGATGGCTCGATCAGCAATATTTTTTGTTGCTGACCCTATAAGTTTTGGGTCCTGGCAAATCATCAAGTGAGAATCGATGATGGCACCGTGTTCTTTCAATTCTTCTGGAACACGCGCACGGGCATCCATGAAAGCCTGACGGACTTCTTCAACAGCCTTGCGAAGTCGTTCGGTTTCAATACCCACCAGATGATGGGGGATGGTTTCGCGCGGGATGCGGCGCTCTTTCTGCCGGTTAACAAAGTAAGCCTTGCCGATAGAAATACCTGCTGAGACAGGTATGCCGCGAAGAATTTTACGAGCCACTATCTATCCCCTTCGAACTTGTCATGAAAAAGTTGACTGATTTGTTCAAGGGCTTCACTGGCGTCCGAGCCGGAAGCTTTAATGCAAATCTCTGTGCCTTGCGGTGCAGCAAGGGAGAGAATGTCCAGAATGGACTTTGCGTCTGCTTGTTGGTCTGCCACCCAAAAAGCAATGTCAGCCTGAAATGATTGCGCAAGTTGAGCAACTTGACCTGCCGGACGTGCGTGCAGTCCTAGCTCGTTTTTTACGCAAACAACTACTTCTAAGCTGTTATTTTCACCTGTAGGTTCCATTGGTTGTCAATTCCTCTAGATTGGGGAAAGTGGAATAACCTTGCTAATCCACGGTAGTATAAAAAACATAAGAAAGAGTAAAAGATATACAAGCAATACGCGTGATAAATGGAGTCTTCCCACAACAAAACTTGCGCTTAGTAGAGTGCCGGCAATAAGCGACCACTCAGGAATGCTGTGGGTACCCGGCCAGAAAAGGTACAGCATAAGAACCAGGATGAGGGAGTTGGCGATTTTAATCTTTTCTCCCCAGTTAATAAGATCCCAGTTCCTGAGACTTGTAATCATCTGTAAGCCGTTCCGGATTCCGGAAACAAAGGTGAAGAACTTGAAGACCTGCAAGGCTGCAAATAGTAGCAGCGTCCATGCTAAGGCGATATAATCAAATCCTGCGACAAGCATGCATACAGTGGATAGCGCCCACATGGAAAGCAAGCTTCCTCCAAAAAAGGAGTCACCAATTGCAGAGAGGGTGTAGGTTGTAGTTTCTTTAACTGAACCGAGCATTTTTGCAGGCAGGTTGCCCTTTGCAATATGCGACTCAATGGAAAGGAACACGCCAACAAGAAGAGGCGTCCAAAAAGGATGGGTATTGTATAGCTCTAAATAACGGCCCCTGGCCTCGCGCAGTGCCTCAGGATCTTTGTACAGTTCCCGCAGTCCCGGTTCCATAGTAAACACTAAGCCTGTGTTTTGCAGGCCGCGATTGTTGAATCCCGTACCTACAAGGTATGTACGGAGGAAACAGGTTATGAGAGTACGGGCTGTAAGCATTAGTAATCCTGAGCGTACAACGTGTTGGAATTAATTGTCCTGCATGAATTGATACACGGCTTTTACTGTCCAGCCAGAAGCCTCTTCCTTAACACGGCGGGCAATCTCTTTCGGCTTGCCGCCAAGCTCTGTTTCTTCAGCAATAAGGGTAAGCAATTCAGCTTCGCTTGTTTTACCGTTGGATTCTGGAGGGCCGATAACAACAGTTATTTCTCCTAACAGATCTTCTGGTATTTCATCATGTTTTTCCAGACGACCTAAGATAAACTCCTCATGGAGCTTGGTCAATTCTCGAGCTACACATAGTTCTCGTGGGCCAAGAACTTCAAAAGCGGCTTTAAGGGTTGCTGCTAAACGGTTTTTGCGTTCGAAGAACACTATAGTTGAGCGCAGCGTGGAAAATTCCTCAAAAAGTTTTTTTTGATCATTGGTTTTTCTTGGAGGGAAACCGATGAATGTAAAAGGCTGCGGAGCAATGCCACTTGCAGCTAAAGCAGTAAGTGGTGCACTTGGACCGGGAACGACGGAAACTTTAATGCCTTTTTCACGGGCAAGTTTTACAAGGCGGTAGCCCGGATCGGAAAACAGCGGCATTCCAGCATCGGAAACAATCGCAAAGACCTGCCCCTCTTCCATTGCGGCAATAATACCGGGAGCTTTCGCTTCTTCGTTATGATCGTGAAAGCTTACCAGTTTTTTTGCGGTGACACCTGTAGATTTAAAGAGCAGTCCGGTACGGCGTGTATCTTCTGAAAGAACCATATCGACTGTGGCGAGCACTTCTTGTGCCCTTGGGGAAAGATCACCATGGTTGCCAAGCGGTGTTGCCACCACCCATAAGCTGGGAGAGTTCGAAGGCATCTTGAATGTGCTCCACCTGATACTCGGTGTCGGTTTTGGTTACTGCAAGCAGATCAAAACGACAGGGGGTATCCCAAAGATTGTTTTGAGAAATATAGAGCTGCGCAGCTTTGCATAGCTTTTTCATTTTAGGCACGGACAAGGCGTTAAGAGCCGGGCTCATACCTGAGCGGGAACGTGTTTTTACTTCAGCAAAAATAACATAGTCACCTTTGGTGCAGACAATATCCAGTTCGAGCTGTTTTGCGCGCCAGTTGCGGGCTACTATAGAATAGCCTTGGGCAACAAGGTAGGCGGTTGCAGCGTCTTCTCCGGCTGTGCCTGTTTCAAGGTGGCGTGCTACCATAAGGAGTTTTGTTCCTGCTTTGGTGGTTCAGGCTTTACTTTTGCAAATGTGAGTCTGTGCATTTTGCACGGGCCATATGCTGCAATAGCGGCAATATGCTCTTTTGTGCCGTATCCCTTATGCCCTGCAAAGCCATACCCACTGTATCGTTTGTCTAGTTTGACCATAAGATCATCGCGGAAAGTTTTTGCAAGAATGGATGCAGCAGAAATAGCTTGAATTTTCAAATCACCTTTCACAATGCATTGCTGATCAATGGAGCCTGCAATTTCTTTAGGAATGGTGGCATTGCCATCAATAGCCAGCAGAACAGGATCTACTTTTAAGCAACATACTGCTTTGTACATTGCACGAAAGGTGGATTGCAAAATATTAATACGATCAATCTCTTCCGGCCAGACAACTCCAATGCCCCATGCCAGAGATTTCTCTCTGATCTGTGGGTACAAAGCTTGTCTGCGTTTTTCTGTAAGTTTCTTTGAGTCCGTAAGCCCTTCAATAGGATTGGACGGATCAAGAATACAGGCTCCAGCAACTACTGGGCCTGCAAGACAACCGCGACCTGCTTCATCAATACCGGCAAATGGCGTTGGCCAGTCTGCTTCTTCGAGTGAAGCGGTAAAAATAGTGAGTGTATTTTCATTCATAAGCGTGTCGTTACATTACATGGTGCAGCGTAGCATGTGTTGGGCAGAGAATATAGAGTTTGTTGACCGTAAAAAAGGGAGCTGGCATTACCAACTCCCTTTGAAGACCAAATCGTTGAAGTCCTAAGACTACCAGCGGTTTTTCGGCTTGATACGAGCAGCTTTACCTTTGAGGTCACGGAGGTAGTAAAGACGGCTACGACGTACGCGGCCTTCCTGAACAACTTCGATGCGCTCAATGGATGGGGAATGTGTAGGGAATACACGTTCAACGCCAACACCGTCAGAAATTTTACGTACGGTGAAAGTTGCGTCGGTTGTGCCTTTGCTTACACGGATTACAGCACCCTGGAAAATCTGGATACGTTCTTTTTCGCCTTCAATAATACGCATGTGAACTTTAACAGTGTCACCAGCTTTAAACTTAGGGATATCCATGCGAAGCTGTTCGCGTTCGATTTTTTCAATAATATTCATGTTAATGCCTTTCTTCGCAGCACGAGTCTGCGTTATAAAATTACGTTACGGCTTAGCCCTATAAGGCATCACCTAATATCCGGTCAATGATGATAGCAGCGGCAGTTCTTACAGATAAGTGGTTGTACCCATCAAGGTATCTAACCGGACGCAGCATTCTGTCACACATATCCAGAATTTGCGGTGCAAGGCCGTGAGCTGTACCAAACAGGAGCAGTATCGGTCGGTCCACCATTACGTCACGTAATTGTTCGTAATGTATGTCTCCAGCCCCTCTGGCACTCGTCGCAACCAGTAGAGGGCGTTGGCCTGTACGCTCTATAATATCTTCAATCGCTTCTTCAACATAGCGGACGCCCTTGATAATTTGCAGGGCTTCCCCTCTGTCGGGGTTAGCGGTTGTTCCCGCGCCTGTAACCCAATGCTTGAGAATATCTGCAAGCATTTGCTGTTGGTCGTCAATAGGCGTTGAAATATAGTACCCACCTAGACCATAGGTGCATGAACAGCGGGCTATATCGTGAATATCGAGGTTTGTCAAAGAAACAGCAACAGATTTATTTTCTTTATTGACTACCGGATAGTGTACCAGCGCGCAGTAAAGATTTCTTCCAATACGTTCTCTGTCCTCATTCTTCAAAGTTTCCATATCATTAGCGTCGAGTGGGGCACTATGAAGAATGTCGGGTCTCTCGTGCAGGGTAATTTTTAACGCTTGTTCTTTACGCCACTCTGCAATGCGTTTGTGATCACCAGAACGTAGAACATCCGGAACAGTCAAACCCTCATACTCGACAGGGCGAGTATAGTGTGGGTACTCGAGCAGTCCAGAGGAAAAGCTTTCCTCTTCACCGGAATCTTCATGCCCCATGTAACCAGGAACAAGACGGGCTGTGGATTCGATTATCGAAAGAGCAGCTGTTTCGCCACCGTTGAGAACGTAGTCACCAATGGAGACTGGCTCAATGTCGAAAAGCTCTTCTAAGCGGGCATCAAACCCTTCATACCGACCACAAATGATCGTAAGATTATCTTCCTTGGAAAGCTCTTTAGCCATGGACTGGGTAAAGGGTTTTCCTTTAGGCGCCATCATAAGAACACGCCCGGGTTTTTCAATGCTGCGCAATGTTTGAACAAGCGGGTCAAGCATCATTACCATGCCGGGGCCGCCGCCATAGGGGCGGTCGTCAACGGTTTGATGCCTGTCGGATGCAAACGTGCGCGGGTTGTGAAAATCAAAAGCGACCAGACCGGAGTCCGACGCTTTTTTCATAAGCCCGCATGTAAGCGCAGAGTCAAAAAACTCTGGAAAGAGGCTAACAATGTTAAACTGCATAATCGCGCTACTTCTCGCTTAGGTAAAGTTCCAGTAAGCCGGGAGGCGGCGCTATGGTAACAGTTTCTTTTTCAATGTCGATGTCAACGACGAATTCTTCTGTAGCAGGGAAGAGTACTTCTTTCTTGTCGTCGGTTGTAATAACCCAGACTTCAGAACCAAGGTTGAACTGGAATGCTGTAATATGGCCAACAATAGAGCCGTTTTCTAGCACAACTTTCATACCCTCTAGTTCGTGGAGGTATACTTCTTCTTCAGTAAGATCCGGCAGGTCAGCATCGGGTACCAAAACCTTCACATTGCGAAGCTCCTCAGCACAGTTTCTGTCTCGGCAACTTTCAAGCGTAAGCAAAGCCTGTCCTTTGTGGGGACGGGATGAAGCAACCTTGTGTTCAACAGGGGCGCTTTTGCCTTTTTGAAGCCAGACTGTGTCCTTCAAGAGAAAAGGGGAGTCCGCGAAGTAATTTACGCAGACTTCCCCCCGCAATCCGTGTGGCTTGACTATCAATCCAATTTCTATGAAATGAGTTTCAGTCATGTGCCCTTAGGACGTTCTATTCAAGAATTTCAAGAACAGAGCGTTTCTTGGCTTTTGTGGAGGCGGCGCCGAGGATGGTGCGCATTGCACGAGCAGTGCGACCCTGTTTGCCGATTACCTTGCCTAGGTCTTCTTTAGCAACCTTGAGTTCAAGTACAGATGTCTGTTCACCTTCAACTTCAGTAACGATCACAGCGTCAGGGTTGTCCACCAGGGACTTAGCGATATACTCAACTAGATCTTTCAACACGACTACCTCCACTCGTTGTTCAGCATGATATCAATATTAACTATCGATGACCTGCTGAGAGAAAGCTGTCAACAGAAAAAGCTACTTAGCTTTTTTGATGAGATCACGAACGGTTGGAGTAGGTTCTGCACCTTCTGCAAGCCATTTTTCGATCTTTTCCATGTCGAGCTTGATTTCAGCTGGTTCTACCATTGGGTTATAGTAACCGAGGTACTCAAGAGGACGTCCGTCGCGACGGCTCAGGTTGTTAGCAGCCACCACGCGGTAAAATGCACGCTTCTTGTTGCCCATACGGGTCAGTCTCAACTTAACGGCCATATTGTTGTTCTCCCATTATATTTTGTAATCATATGGTTTTTTTTCAAGAATGCAATACTGACGTTATTGAGTCAGTATATTTCTTTAATTAGGAGCGTAATTATTTCTTCTTACGACCCTGTTTTTTCTTTTTCTTTTCTTTTTTGCGGGCATCACGCTTTTTCTGGAGTTCCTTTTTGGAAGGGGTGGAGGAATCATCCGCTCCCATTCCCGGAAAACCGTTCATGCCTGGAAGGCCACCCATACCAGGTAAACCACCCATGCCAGGCATACCGCCCATACCGCCAAGGGCATTCATGTCGGGCATTTCGCCGCCACCTAAACCGCCCATTCCTGGGAGTTTAGGGAATTTGCCTTTTTTGCCCTTACCGCCACCCATCATTTGTTTCATCATCTGACGCATTTGCGTAAAGTTTTTGATAAGGTCGTTAACGTCTTTGAGTTTAAGACCACAACCTTTAGCAATACGCTCTTTGCGGCTCTGATTGATGAGTTGCGGATTGCGGCGCTCCTGATTCGTCATTGAGTTGATAATTGCCTCAACGCGATTCAGTTCGCTTTCCGGAACATTAAGGTCGCCAAGTTTGTTCTTAAGCGCACCCATGCCCGGAATCATTTTTAAGATACTGTCCAGAGAGCCGATTTTTTTCATTCGGCGCATCTGAGTACGGAAATCTTCAAAGTCGAATTCCGCTTTCTGCATCTTGCGAGCCATTTCTTCGGCTTCTTTTTCGCTTACTTCAGCTTGCGCCTTTTCAACGAGCGTAAGCACATCGCCCATTCCAAGAATGCGACCTGCAATACGGTCTGGATGGAAGATTTCCATCTCAGAAAGTTTTTCACCCATACCAACAAATTTAACGGATTTGCCAGTAACGGATTTAATGGAAAGTGCGGCGCCACCGCGCGCGTCACCGTCCATTTTGGTGAGCACTACACCGGAAATTTCAAGCTGCTCGTTGAACGAGGTTGCAACGGTTACAGCATCCTGACCGGTCATAGCATCAGCTACGAACAAAATTTCCTGTGGAGAAGTGTTGCGTTTAATAGTTGCAAGTTCTTCCATCAATTGTTCGTCGATATGCAGACGACCAGCGGTATCGATGAGCACAACATCATATTCCTGCTCTTTAGCTTCAGCAAGAGCAGCAGATGCGATATCAACCGGATTCATGTCCGGAGATGAGTTGAACACAGGAATACCGAGCTGTTTTGCCAGTGTTTGCAACTGGTCAATAGCAGCTGGACGGTAAACGTCAGCCGGAACAAGGAACGGCTTTTTGTTCTGCTTGCGCAACAAGTTTGCAAGCTTTGCAGAGGAGGTAGTTTTACCGGAACCCTGCAAGCCGACCATCATAATGACTGCCGGTTTTGAGCCTGTAAGGTTTAAGTCTGTGGTGTCACCACCAAGCAACTCAACCAGCTCGTCATGTACAATCTTGATTACCTGCTGTGCAGGGTCGAGACCTTTTAGTACATCGTGACCAAGACATTTATCACCAACACGGGCAACAAATTCTTTAACAACTTTAAAGTTAACGTCTGCTTCGAGCAGCGCAAGGCGCACTTCTCTCAGGCCAGCCTGTACGTTTTCTTCGTTCAAGGTCTTTTGACCACTGAACTTTTCAAATACACCGTTTAATCTGTCAGATAAGGTCTCAAACATCAGCACTCCGCAAGATAGACATAAGAGATGGTTCGTTAAGTGAGATTACGAAATAAGTCAAGTTTTGAATGGCAGAGGCTCAAGCGCCTTAACCGGCAAGCGAGGTGTACTTTATTTCATTATGAAAGGAAAGTAAGCATTTTGCAGTGCTTGTAATTTACCAACAATTATAGATAAATAGTGTTATGTTTTGGACGGTTGTAGCAGCCTTGCTGGTATTTTTCTGTATTCTGAATATTTTCTATATTGTCTTGTTGAGCCTTTTAGTCAGATTCAACAGGTTATAATATCAACCTGAGGTGATGCGGAATAAATACATCCCTAGGCTCGTAGGTCTATTTATTATCGATCGAAAGGATTAATGTCGAAATATGTACTTACTTCGTACCCCTCAGTTATTCGTCAAGTGCTGATGAAACGGTTAGAGAGAAGGGAAACAAAAAATGAAATCGTTTCTGATGGTGAAAAAATAGAGATAGAGACTTTTGAGCAGGAAGCGGGACATGTAATACGTGAGAATGACGCACTGCCACATACAGAAAATGATGGGCGTGCTTCAGCATGGTTGTGAGAGGAAATGGTAAGTGGTGAACTCTCGTGTCTGTTGCCATTCAGTCTCGTACATAGAGATGACGTCTTCGGAGATGAAGAACCATCTTCCCACTTTTTTGACTACATGACGCACTTTGGCGAACAAAGTGCGTCTTTTTTTCTGATTTGAACCACGAGATAGCACTGGTCGATCCTTTTAATTTCTATGATGGGGAACCTATAGAAATTGGTGTTCCGGTTGTTCTTGAGCTAATCCAGAAATCGTCGGGAACAATCGTTAAGCATGGAGATGCAGGGAATAGGCAGGGAAGCGATACTTCGCAGGATGGTTCAGCTAATAAACGCTGATGTCATGTGCTGGTAGCAGCTCCTGCAATACATAATTTTTATGAATAGATGCAGCTTGGTAGAATTTAAAAATATCCATTTCTGTAATGAGAGCGCAGTCTGGGCAGCTTGCAAGCTCTTCACAGATGTTTTTCCACATCTGCCCTTTGTAAGGTGGGATTTCTTCCTGCCGACCTTCTAAGAATACCCCTTGAGCCATAGCAAATTGCCAGAAGCCCGAGCGTTGGTGCTTGTTACCGGGGCTTGCGAAGATAATTGCGAGTGAATCCTGTACTGAGTCGAACGGTACTGGTGGTGATTCTGCCAGGTCTGGTCTTTGTTTGGCAAACCGTACAAATAGGGAGTAGAGCGTCTCTGCGGCTTCCATAAAGTCATCTTGATTATGGCGACGTATGGTTTGCGTAGGAACTTCTTCTGTTTTGTATGACCATGCAAGGTAGGGCAGGTCCGGATACGAAGCGGCTGCACCGTGTCCCAGTGTGCCCATCAATTCTTCTTCTGAAATTATACGAATGTTTGGTCGGACGTATTTGAAGCGTTCGACGAATCGCATCCGTTCTTCGGCAAGGGCGGTGTCTTCGTTTTGAGGTTCTAGAATTGTTATCGACGACTGGTCAATGCTGTTTTTATTTGAACTTGCGCCGGAAAAGTTGAAATGGGAAAATGTGTCAGCAATGACGTGGGCAGTAATTCCCATAAGTAGCGGAGCAAAAGGTTTGTGTGAGAGGCGGAGGTGGTTTTCTGTCATTTCCGCGGCTGTCGCACTGTTCTTTTTACAGATAAGTCGTTCAGTAAAAGTATCTCCGTATGCTCCTGGCAGGAAGTGAAATGGAATCCAAATACTCCGTTGAGCTTTGGAAGATATGTTTTCGGTATGTTGAAAATGATGTCCGGTGGCGGCTGTTGTCATCTGTCCGCCGTCTGAAAAACGAATGGTGGAAACGGAAGTGTTGTCATCAACAAATTGGGATGCAGTTGCTATAAGTTCAGCAGTTTCCTGATCAAGTCCTGCGACTCGGGCCAAGGTGTATGTTCCGTAATAATGCATATCAATCTGCATGGTGCATCACTCCCCCTGAATTCATTTGATGACTGCTTTGCCAGTCTGAAAGTTTCAAAAATACATATGCTTATTATTTTTAACATTCAGTTATTTAATACTTTTTGATGGTGGCTGTTTGAGAATAAAAAAAGGGTGTGGAACTAAAGTTCCACACCCTTTTTGCGTTTCAGCGTATTACGCCATGCTGTCGATCGCGCGTTTGAAGCCAGCAGCAGCTCGCTTGATAACCTCTTCTTCTACACAGAAAGTGAGTCGGAAGTAGCCAGGGCCGCCGAAGCCGGAACCCGGAACTGCAAGAATTTTTTCTTCCATAAGACGGTTGCAGAATGCCACATCGTCTCCACCTGGTGCTTTAGGGAAGAAGTAAAATGCACCTTTTGGAAGATGGAAGTCGTACCCTGCCTCTTTGAGGACTTTAGCCATAGTGTCACGACGTCTTTCGTAGATAGAAGGGTCAACCTGTGCTTCAAGAGCGGCTTTAAGCATGTGCTGACCAACAACTGGCGGGTTAACAAAGCCGAGGATGCGGTTTGTAAGCATAAGGCCGTTGATGAGTTCCTGTCTTGCTTCCATGCGTGGGGTAACAACAATGTAGCCGACCCGTTCGCCTGCCATGGAGAGGTTTTTAGAGAAGGAAGATATAACGACTGCGTAGTCATACAACGGCAGGATACTAGGAACCTCTACGCCGTCAAATGCGAGGAAGCGGTATGGTTCGTCAGCAATAAGATAAATTGGGCGGCTGTTTGCTTTGTTGTGCTTTTCCAGAACAGTAGCAAGAGCTTCGAGCTCTTCTTTTGTATACACCGCACCAGTAGGGTTATTCGGTGAGTTTATAATGATGGCGCGAGTGTTCGGGGTGATCGCAGCATCAATAGCATCAACATCCAGCTCAAAGGTATCCGGTTTGGACATGACGGTGCGGAATGTTGCCTGATGGTTTGAAGTGTAGAAACCGTATTCTACAAAAAAAGGGGCAACAGCGAGAACTTCATCACCCGGCTCCATAACAGCGCGGAAGAATGCGTTCATGGCACCGGCTGCACCGCAAGTGAGTACGGCATCGTTAGCTGTTATTTCAACATCTTGTTCTTTTTTGACCAGATCAGCAATAATCTGACGCGCCCATGGAAAGCCGCCGTTCGGCATATATCCAAAAGTAAACGGAGTAGAGGTCTCTTTAGCGAGATCGTTGAGAATGTCGCCGATCATTGCCGGAGCCGGAACATCCGGATTGCCAAGACTGAAGTCACATACTGCATCTGCACCGTATTGCTTTTTAAGGGCAATGCCGGATTCAAACATTTTTCTGATCCATGAAGAGTTTTCCATGAATCCTGTAATTTGAGAGGAAAGAAGTTGCATGAGATACCTCGTATGAAATGCGTCAATAATTACTGAGTTGTTAATAAGAAATTGATAGGCAATCTTGAGGCAAGTGTCCAGTTTTGGAAGACAAAAAACGCCGCACTATTTAGTGCGGCGTTTTTTTTATTCTTAAAATGGTTCAGCTTCCAATCGGATTCTGTTCCTTTTGTTCACTGCAAACTGTCTGTTGACTTCTGCAATGCTTTTTTGCTGACGGTTTTCGTGAATCTCGCTGGCGTGGAAGATGCCTTTTGCAGGATCTTCTGTTGCGATTAATTTGCGAAAAGCGTCTTCGATAGCTATAAGCTCGTTATCGAATTGCTTAATATCTTTTTCTATCTCTTGACTGACCATCTCTGGAGTTACGATCTCTGGAGTAGTCGCCATCTCTTGAGTTTCTGTCTCGTGAATAGCCGCCATCTCTGGAACCGCGATCTCTATCCCTTGAGTAGCCGCCATCTCTGGAGTTGTTGTCTCGCTCTCTTGGCTGGCGCTCTTCATTTTTCGGGTCGCCGTCTGTGAAGACTCTGCGTCTCTTTGGTTTGTCTCCATCCATTTCCTCCCTAGGCTTACGAACCATAGTTGGTTCTGGAAGTGTGTTGTAGAACATCCAGAATGTAGGCATCAGGTCTGTAATGCTGCCCGGGTTGGCAAGGTGGAGCGGGCGGTTCATGAACGCGAGCTGTCCAAGTGCCATGGTCCAGAAAGCATCAGGGCTGGTCCACACTTTAGCGTGAGGAACGTCTGCATTAGGATGTACTTTATTATCTTCAAGAAGCATGTTGGCTTGTGCCACAAAGCTTTCGATAACTTCAACGGAAGTACCTGCAGGAGCAGTAGGGAGCTGTACAGGGTTTTTAGCTACAACTGCTTTAATACAGGTAAGTGCTAATGCGAGTGGGAAGTAGCCAGCAGGAAGGTTCTGCATGTCAATCGGATCAGTGGTGTGACCACGTTCCGGCTTGATTGTTACGATGCTGTCCGGTTTAACTGTAACAGCCAGTCCCACGGATTTAAGCAAGGAAATAACAGCATCACCTTCAGCAGTCTCGATAGGCCATGTTCCGCGCAGTGCAACTTTGCCGCCTACAAATGCAGGGTAAGCAAGAATGCTTGCGCAGATTTTTGGATCCATGGTGATTGCTGGGTACACAGGGAAATCTGGTTCTTCAGGAAGAACTACACAGTTGGTACCTTCAACTTCATATACGATTCCAGCAGATTCAAAGATAGGAGTCACAATCGCAAGAGCGTTTGTTGCAGCTTCGTTCTGTGAAAGGTCGAGAGAAATTTTTGCACCCCATGTGCTTGCAGCTACCAAAGTAGCAACTACTGCTTCTTCAGGAAGGTTTTCCGGAATAACAACAGTTTCAGGGAGAACGCCGGAGCACTCGAGACGAATTGGTAAACCGTTTGAACGAGGTACCACGTGTGCGATGCGTGCGCCAAGCTGTGGCAGAAAGTTGCGGAATGCGGAAAGATCAGCATCTTTAAGTGCAGAACCGCCTGTCAGCTTGAGTGTGCCGTGTTTGGCAACGGCCTGAAGTGTGAGAAGGTAAACGTTGAATTCGCTGTTGCCAGCAAAGATAACCTTATCTGCGAAATCAAGTCCTTTAGACTCTTTGCAGAAAAGATCATTACCTTTCCAACTGAGACGTGCGCCAGCCTGATTGAATCCTTTAACGATGTCAGAAATAGGATGAGCAGTAGAAATGCCAGTAAGGTTGCATTCAACGCCATTAGCAGCGGCAAGTGCAATCCAGATCTGGGTAGGGTTCAGTGCAGCCGGGCCAGGAATGTCAATTTTCACAGGCTGGGTGTTAGGCGCAAGACCGAAAGTGTTCTGTTCATCAGAGTCGTCACGGGAGATAAATTCAATATCCTGAAGCAGAGTAAACATCTGGTGAGCAAGGCGAGGGTCTCTGCTGAATTTGCAAGCAGACTCTTCCCATGCCAGACGAATTCGCTTTTCGTTTGAAATAGAATCAGTACCCGCGCCTTCTTTTTTGCGACGGCGGGTTTTAGCAATAAGCTTTGATCGACGAGCCAGCAGTTTCAAAAGCTCAAGATCAAGTTCAGAAATTTCTTCAACAAGGGTCATATTTTTTTTCATTAGAATGTAGCCTTACTTTGTGGGTGTGGCGTTCCCCTAGCCTGAAACTGCTAGAGTCGCAAGTGGAAATCTGGCTTTCTTGCAAAAAGTCTTGTTTGAAGGAATGTATCATAAGAATAGAGACGGTGCGTTTTATAAACCATAATCGAAGTTGATGAGGGAGCGGTTAGCTGCTTTATATACAGTAGGGAAAGCTGATGCTCAGAGGGGGTAAGTCTAATGTGCATATTTTCACAAAAGCATTATAATGCGAAAAATGGACAGATATTGTGAATGAGTGAACAAGCAGTGAAAGTGGTAAATGTGTGGCAAAAGTTAATTAACTTATTAGAATTGCAACATAAGTGTGAAAATTTAATAGGTTCTAAAAAAGAGTAAGTGAAAAAAAGTATAAAGTTCTGCCTGAATTGCTTGCAACATCCTGCCAATAATTGTAAATGTTAGGCGTCCAATAGGAAAAGCTCAACAGGGCAAGAATTGTTGTTCTTGAAAAAGTGATAGTTAAAACAGTTAATTAAGAGAAAAGACAAAGTCTTTGTGAAAAAAGTGCACAAGATGCTTGACCTTCTCTCCAAAGCTTTGTTAGAACTTTCACAAGCGATACGGAAAGCGCCCGCATCGCTGTCTCCCCCTGATTCGGTGGAGCCTGAATGAGGCAGGAACGATTTCCTGCTTTATCGACTCCATCGAGTGGTGGACCCCATCGTGGGAAAAAAGCTTTTTAGGTAAACCCCTTAATCGTTGTGTTGGAGGATTAGGTATGCCGACATATGTAGACCCGTCCAAGTGTGATGGCTGCAAAGGTGGCGAGAAAACCGCTTGCATGTACATCTGCCCCAACGACCTCATGATTCTCGATGCAGATGAAATGAAGGCCTTCAACCAGGAGCCTGAAGCATGCTGGGAATGCTACTCCTGTGTTAAAATTTGTCCTCAGGGCGCAATCACAGCACGTCCATATGCTGACTTTGCACCTCTTGGTGGCACTTGTATCCCAATGCGTTCCGCTGATTCTATCATGTGGACCGTTAAGTTCCGTAACGGTAATGTAAAACGCTTCAAATTCCCAATCCGTACTACCCCTGAAGGCTCTATTAAGCCTTTCGAAGGTAAGCCGGAGCCAACTGATCTCGATAACGAGTTGCTCTTTACTGAAGCAGAACTCGTTGCTCCAATCGAAGCTATGGGTCAGAAGTTTGAAGTTGCAGAAGCTGGTATCACAATGGTCAAAAAGGCCTCTGCGGTTTAATTTTTACGGAATTTATTCCTAAGGAGATATTATCATGCCGATGATTCCCACAAAGGAACAACCTCGAGGCGTTGCGATCGCAGAACCTGCAATCGTAGAACATGACTTAGATATCCTCATGGTTGGCGGTGGTATGGGTAACTGTGGTGCAGCATTTGAAGCCGTACGTTGGGCTGAAAAATACGCACCTGAGCTTAAAATTATGCTCATTGATAAAGCTGCTCTCGAACGTTCCGGTGCTGTAGCACAGGGTCTTTCTGCAATTAACACCTACCTTGGTGATAACACCGCAGATGACTACGTTCGTATGGTTCGTACTGACCTCATGGGTCTCGTACGTGAAGACCTTATCTTTGACCTTGGTCGTCACGTTGATGACTCCGTTCACCTCTTTGAAGAGTGGGGCTTGCCTTGCTGGATTAAAGACGAGAACGCAAAGAACCTTGATGGTGCTGCTGCTAAAGCTGCTGGCAAGTCTCTCCGTAACGGTGACGCTCCAGTTCGCTCCGGTCGCTGGCAGATGATGATCAACGGTGAAGCATACAAATGCATCGTTGCTGAAGCTGCTAAAAACGCACTCGGTGAAGAGCGCATCCAGGAACGTATTTTCATCGTAAAGCTTCTTCTTGATGCTAACGAAGAAAACCGTATTGCTGGCGCAGTTGGCTTCAACCTTCGTGAGAACGAAGTACACGTTTACCGTACCAATGCTATGGTTGTAGCATGTGGTGGTGCAGTTAACGTATACAAACCTCGTTCAACTGGTGAAGGCATGGGTCGTGCATGGTACCCTGTATGGAACGCAGGTTCCACATACACCATGTGTGCTCAGGTTGGCGCAGAAATGACCATGATGGAAAACCGCTTCGTACCAGCTCGTTTTAAAGACGGCTACGGTCCGGTTGGCGCATGGTTCCTTCTCTTTAAAGCGAAAGCAACTAACTTCCGCGGCGAAGATTACTGTGAAACTAACCGTGCTATGCTTAAGCCTTACGAAGATCGCGGCTACGCTAAAGGCCATGTTATCCCAACATGTCTGCGTAACCACATGATGCTCCGTGAAATGCGTGAAGGTCGTGGTCCAATTTACATGGATACCAAGACTGCACTTCAGACCACATTCGAAACTCTTAGCCCTGCAGAACAGAAGCATCTTGAATCTGAAGCATGGGAAGATTTCCTCGATATGTGTGTTGGCCAGGCTAACCTTTGGGCTTCAATGAACATTCAGCCTGAAGAAACTGGTTCTGAAATCATGCCTACCGAACCTTACCTCCTCGGCTCCCACTCCGGTTGCTGTGGTATCTGGGCTTCCGGTCCAGATGAAGAATGGGTTCCTGAAGACTACAAAGTACGTGCAGCTAACGGCAAAGTATACAACCGTATGACTTCCGTTATGGGCCTCTGGACTTGTGCTGACGGTGTTGGTGCATCTGGTCACAAGTTCTCCTCTGGTTCACATGCTGAAGGCCGTATTTGTGGTAAACAGATGGTACGCTGGTGCATCGACCACAAAGATTACAAACCTGCAGTTGCTGAAGACTCTAAAGATCTCGCTAAGCTGATCTACCGTCCATTCGACAACTACATGGCTGGCAAAGACGTATCCACAGACCCTGTTGTTAACCCAGAGTACATCTCTCCTAAGAACTTCATGATGCGCCTGGTTAAAGCAACTGACGAATACGGTGGCGGTTGTAGCACATACTACACCACTTCTGAAGCAGCACTCAAAACTGGTTTCCACCTTCTTGATATGCTCGAAGAAGATTCCCTCAAACTGGCTGCTCGTGACCTTCACGAACTTCTCCGTTGCTGGGAAAACTACCACCGTCTCTGGACCGTACGTCTGCACATGCAGCACATCGCATTCCGTACTGAAACCCGTTACCCTGGTTTCTACTACCGCGCTGACTTCATGGGCCTTGATGACGAAAAATGGAAGTGCTTCTGTAACTCCAAATACGATCCTAAGACTGGTGAAACCACCATCTACAAGAAGCCTTACTACCAGATCATTCCTACTGCATAATCTGTAGAGCTTCTCACTGAACGTCCGGGGCGGTTGCGGGACACCGCAATCGCCCCTTTTTTCTTCCCTTATCAATTCGGTCTAAGCTGAGACAGTAAGTGTTCTCAACTTGTTGTCTTAGCTTAGGCCGTTTTGACTATAGGCCTGAAACAATTGTAGGGAGGATTGCTAAATGTCGAACTCCATACTCGTCGTCGGAGGCGGATTCAGCGGCCTTACTGCCGCTCTTGAAGCTGCTGAGCTCGGCTACGAAGTGTACATCGTTGAGAAATCTCCATTTCTCGGCGGCAGAGTGGCACAGCTGAATAAATATTTTCCGAAGCTCTGCCCTCCATCCTGTGGATTGGAGATTCAGTTCCAGCGTATTAAAAAGAATCCAAATGTTAAGTTTTTAACAATGGCAACCGTGGATTCTGTTGAAGGTGAAACTGGAAACTTTACTGTTAAAGTTTCTATCGCTCCTCGCTGTACTGCTCCAAGCAGTGCTGACCTTGGTGAACTCGCTTCGTCTCTTGAGGGTGAAGTGGCTGATGAGTTCAACCTTGGGCTCGCAACCCGAAAACCACTTTACATGGACACACCTTTTGCGTTCCCGAATCGTTTTGTTCTGGAACCAAAAAAATTGAGCAGTGCTGACGCTATTAAAGTCGGTGCTTCTGAATCGTGTGATCTTAATGAAGCTCCCAAAGAGATCGAACTCTCTGTTGGCAGCATCATTCTAGCTACCGGTTGGAAACCTTATGATGTTACCAACCTTACCAACCTTGGCGCAGGCCAGATTACCAACTGTATTTCCAATATGCAGATGGAACGCCTTGCATCTCCTAACGGTCCTACAAGTGGTTCCATTTCCCGTCCTTCCGACGGTAAATCACCTGATAAGATCGCATTCGTGCAGTGTGCAGGCTCTCGTGACCAGAATCACTTAGGCTTCTGTTCATACATCTGCTGTATGGCTTCTCTTAAACAGGCCCTGTATGTTCGTGAACAGTACCCAGATGCTGACGTTACTATCTACTACATCGATATGCGTACCCCTGGTCGTTATGACAAGTTTATGCGCAAAGCTATTGCCGATGAGAAATTGCATCTCGTTAAAGGTAAAGTAGCTGGTGTAGAAGAAGATGCTGCAACAGGTGATGTCATTGTAGAAGTTGAAGATGCTGTAAAAGGCCATAAAGCTAAAATCCGTCATGACATGGTAGTTCTTGCTACCGGTATGCAGCCAAGCCTTGCAGGCGAAGCTAACCCGTTTGGGGTTACACTTGACGAAGAAGGCTTTGTTGTTGATGGCGAAGCCAAAGGTATCTTCTCTGCTGGTTGTGCTCAAAAGCCTCTGGATGTTATGCGTACTGCTCAGTCTGGTACTAGCGCTGCGCTGAAAGCAATCCAGACGGTTCGTGGGAGGTAGGTAGAATGGCCGAAAAAATTGGCGTATATTTTGACCAGTCCGCACTTGGTATCATTGATGCTGAAGAGCTTAGCGCTGGCGTATCTAAAAAGTTTGGCGATGCCTGCCCTGTCGTAAAAATTTTTCCTGTACTTGCTGCATCAAGTGCACGTGAAGAAATAAAAAAAGACATTGTCGAGCATGGGTTGGACGGAATCGCAATTTGTGGTTCTTCCCCTCGTGTAGACTGGGACATCTACGAGTTTGAAAACGTTATTGTTGAGCGTATTAACCTGCGCGAACAATGTTCAATGACGTATAAAAACCCGGATGGAACTATCCCTGCTGCTGGCGGTACTGCTCCTGAACTTCTTATGGCCATGGCGAAAGATTACGTAACCATGGGTATAGTTAAACTTCAGAAAACAGCAGTTCCAGCACCACCAGAGTTTGAATCTGTTAAAACTATCCTCGTTCTCGGTGGTGGTTGGGCAGGTCTTACAGCAGCAAAACAGGCTGCTGACTACGGTTACAGTGTAATTCTTGTGGAAAAAGATGCACAACTCGGCGGTAAAGCGCTGAACATGCTTAAAACTGTTCCACTTACATTCCCGTATGAAGAAGCTCACGATACTGGTCTTGAAGCAAAAATTGAAGAAGTAACAGCCCACGAGAATGTTAAGGTAGTACTTAACGCAACTGTTGAAAAACTCGCTGGTACTCCTGGTCAGTACACTGCACAGGTTGCAGGTCAGGAATACAGTATTGGTGCAGTTGTTCTTGCTGCTGGCTGGAAGCCAATGGATAACGAACTGCTCGCTCCATTGGGTTACGGTAGCATGCCGAATGTTATTACTTCTGCCGAATATGAACTGCTTGCTAGAGATGGCAAACTTGACGCAAAGCGTGTTGCATTTATCGTTAATACCGAAACTGTGACAGGCGGAGACATTTACGCAGCACCAGAAGAAACTGATTCTGATGAAGAAAAGCCAGAAGGGTATGTGCACGAAGATTTAGAATCTGTACGCCACCTTGCTTACTCCAGCTACGTAAACTCAATGATTGCTCTTAAGCATGCAAACTACCTTTGCGATGCGCATGAAGATGCACGTGCATACGTTTTGTACGATTCCATGGTAGTTCCCGGTATTCATGAGCGTTACTACAAAGCAGCGCAGGATCGTCTTGGCATCATGATGTCTAAGGCAGATATTAAAGGCATTACCGAAGAAAATGGCTCTCTCTTAGTTTCTGCTGGCAACACCCTTATGGGTGAAGACGTAGAAATCCCAGTAGACATGGTTGTTCTTCCTACCGGTATTGTTCCTGCTACTGCAAAAGATCCAGTAATGAACTTTGAATACCGTCAGGGTCCAGCATTCCCGGATCTTGATCTCTTCGACGGTTTTGCAGATTCTAACTATATCTGCTTCCCATATGAAACTCGTCGTACCGGCGTTTACGCTGCAGGTTGTGTTCGTCAGCCAATGATGATGGACGCTGTAGAAGAAGACGCAATCGGCGCTACCATGAAAGCTATTCAGTGTATTGAAGCAGCGAACCATGGTGTGTCTGTTCATCCTCGTTCCGGTGACCTTAGCTACCCTGTATTCAACTTTGTTCGTTGTACACAGTGTAAGCGTTGCACCGAAGAGTGTCCGTTTGGCGCTCTGGATGATGATGAGAAAGGTACTCCGCTTCCTAACTTCAGCCGCTGTCGCCGCTGTGGTACCTGTATGGGTGCTTGTCCGGAACGTGTTATCTCCTTTGATAACTACAGTGTCGATCAGATCGGTTCTATGATCCGTGAAATCGATGTGCCGGATGATATGGAAGCTGACGGCCCGCGTGTTCTGATCCTTGCATGTGAAAACGACGCATACCCTGCACTTGATATGGCTGCAATTCGTGGTAAGTCATGGAGCCCGTACGTACGTATTATTCCAGTGCGTTGTCTCGGTTCTGTTAACGCCATCTGGGTTGCTGATGCAATGTCTAAGGGTATTGACGGCGTTATGCTGCTTGGTTGTAAATACGGTGATGACTACCAGTGCCACTTTGTGAAAGGCTCTGAGATTTGTAATCGCCGTAAAGAAAACATCGCTGAAACTCTGGAACGCCTTGGTGTTGAACCTGACCGCGTAGAACAGTACGAAGTTGCAATTGACGAGTACGATAAAGTACCTGGCATGATTGACGGCTTTATGGACATGGTCTTCGAGAAAGGTCCTAACCCATTCAAGGGCTACTAGGAGGAGATGGAAAATGGCTCAAAGAATCGAACCTGATCTCCAGTTTGTAAAAGAGTTGCAAGCTGTTGGTGGGGACTCGCTGAAAAAGTGCTACCAGTGCGCCACATGCAGCGTAGCCTGCCCCATCTCTCCAGCAAGCAATCCTTATCCACGTAAGGAGATGGTATGGGCTTCATGGGGGCTTAAAGATAAGCTTCTGAATAACCCTGATATCTGGCTTTGTCACAACTGCGGTACATGTTCAGATATGTGTCCACGTGGTGCAAAACCGGGTGATCTCCTCGCAGCTCTGCGTAACATGGCATATAAGCGCATCAACCCGATGCCTGTAATCGGTAAATGGCTTTCCAGCCCTAAGTACCTGATTAACCTTATTGCCATTCCTGCAATCCTTTGGGCCGTAATTTGGTTCATTCGTGCAGGGCAGATTGGTTCCTTCTTCCCGGAAGGCGAGATTGTTTACGGTAAGCTTTTTCCTGGTGATTTCACCATTGACCCTATTTTCATGATCACCTTCTTCGGAATGGTGGCAATCTTCTTCAAAGGTGCCAAGAACCTCTTGGCAACATTTAAGCCGGAAGGCGAAGTACTTGTACTTGGAAAACAAAAATCCATGTTCAGATGCTTTATAGATGTCCTTATTGAAGAAGTAGCGACACATAAAAAGTTCAAAGATTGTGGCGACGACAAGTCCGACCGAAAAACCGGTCACCTGCTTGTATTCTACTCATTCCTTGCACTGATGGTAGTTACCGGATTGATTGCTGTATCCCACTGGGGTGGCAAGCTTATCCCGATGATTGATCTGTTGCATACACCGCTTAACCTGCTTAACCCTGTTAAGCTTCTGGCTAACCTTGGTGCTATCGCTCTGATCGTTGGTATGGCTATCCTTACCAACACCCGTCGCGGTAAAGATCCGGAAAAAACCAAGTCTAACTACTACGACTGGTATCTGTTGAATGTCATCTGGGCAGTCGCTCTGACTGGCGTGTTATCCGAGCTTTTCCGCTTGGCCGCCATCCCCCAGATTGCGTACTCCGTGTACTACGTCCACCTGGTAGCTGTATGGATGCTCTTCGCGTACCTACCTTGGTCTAAGCTTGGCCATATTGTGTACCGTACCATCGCGCTTACCTATGTACGTCACATGGGACGCCAATAAGAAACGACTATGTGCCTGCCTAGGCAGGCACACTTCTTAAAACAAGAAAAGACCATTACAAGAAAAAATCTTTCCTTGATAATAGGAGGCCCCAATGTCTGATGAAGCTCGTAGAGTTTTCAAAATGGAAACAATCCTCGGTTTGATCGCTGGAAAAGGCGGCACCGATGTTTCTGATTTACTTTGCTACCTCACCCAGCGTGAACTTTGCGCTGACGAAGAAGGTGTAGTAGCACCAATGTCCAAAGGCTGGCTTTACAGCATGGAACCACGTTTCATGCAGTGTTGCTACGAAGAAGGCGAACCATTTGATGCATGGACTAAGAAACAGGCATCCAAGCTGGGCAGCAACGTTTCCGTTGAGCCTATTCCAGCTGCAGATATGGCAAGCATTTCTATCGTTCTCGATAAATTATCAGACGCTAAAGCTACCGTTGCAGAGCAAGCTACTGCAATAGAAGGCCTTCAGGCTAGTGTAGCTGAGTTTGAGCCGTTTAAAGCTCAGGCTGCTGATCTGACTAAAAAAGTTGAAGATCTTTCCGGTAAGCTTGAAGCTGCCCAGACTGATCTCGCAAAAGCTAAGAAAGAACTCAAAGCTTTCGATGGCAAAGTTGCAATCAACGAAACAGAAGTTGAATCTTCTGTAAAAGATATCGTTTCACGCGCAGTGAAAGATGCTATCGCATCTCTTCCTGTTGGCGCAGCTGTAGTTGCAGTAGACGGTGCTGATGCACCTGCTGAAGAAGCTCCTGCTGAACCAGCTGGAAGCTCTGTACCGGATGATTTCGGTTTCGGTGCTTCCGGTAACGATGACAGCGGATTTGGTTTCTAAGCATAGCTCAGCTTAATCCATCCAGTAAGAAAGCCCAACTGTTCGCAGTTGGGCTTTTTTTTGTATTGATCAAACGTTTTTCCAGCGAAAGGAGAGTAGATCGTTGTCTGAGTTCCAATGAGTGATCGACAAGGGGGACGAATGGATGCAATCAGTTTCTGTCACTAACTTAAAAACTTCTTAAAGGAGTGCAGGAGTCAGCATTAGAAGACGTTATCGAGGGTGGTTGCAGATGGGTTATACAAAGCGAAGTTTACTAGCTGGTAGCGAGGAGCTTTAGTTGGTTATTGATTTTGCTAGCTTTTCTTGAGCGTTTCATGTCGTACATGGATGCATCGGCAGCTTTCAGTAGGTCTGCGGTTGTGTTGCCATCTTCAGGATACTGGCTGACTCCAGCGCTGGCAGAAATCGTGTGGGAAATGCCACCAAGAAGAATTGGTTCTTTAATGGCGCCCAGCAACATGTCAGTAATGCTATTAAGTGTTTTTTTGTTATTCACTCCGTTGAGAATAACAATGAATTCATCACCACCAAGGCGAGCTGCAAAGTCTGTTTTACGACAGTTTGTAACAAGGCGCTGTGCGATAACCTCTAGAACCTTGTCACCTGTGTAATGACCATAGTTGTCATTGACTGGTTTAAAATTATTTAAATCAATAAAGACTACAGCAAATGGAGTGGCAGGTTTAGCGTTGAGCAGGGTAGTTAGGTGTCCCTCTAAAGCGTTTCTGTTGCAGATCCCCGTGGTGCTGTCGATTGTTGCACAGCGCGTAAGTTCAATCTCAGATTGCTTTTTCAGAGTAATGTCAGAAATAATATTTTCAACGTACTCAAGGTTGCCGTTCTCATCAAATTTGCCACTGGAGCTGATGGTCATCCAACCTATTGTTCCATCCCTGCGAACAAATTCAAAGTCATACCCAACGACTGTTTTGTTTTCGAGCACAATTTTCATGTAATCAGCTCGCTGCTCAGGATAACGCCAAAGTTTTTCTACAAATTGAACTTCATTCAATAGCTGTTCAGGCGAATCGTACCTGCAGATGGAAGCCATTGCGGGGTTTGCTTCTGTAAGTCGTCCGTCATGCTGTACTGTCGTAATACCTTCAGCCGCATTCCAGAATAAATTTTTATATCGCTTGGTAGTCTCGCGTAAATCTTGTTCAATCCGTTTGCGATGTGTGATGTCTGCTGCGATTCCGACCATGCCGAAAATTTGCCCATTTTTTTTCTTCAAAGGGCGTCTCCGTACTTCAAAATGATGAATACCGGTGTTCATGGCAGTAGAAAATTCAGTCTGAAATTTTGATGGGGTTGGCGTCTGATGCTGTGAGCTCTCAGGTGTTGGAACTTCAGATTCATTGAAGTCAGGGGAGATGAGAAATACATACTTCTTGAAAGAGTCACTGTTTATATCACCAAACGTTTTGTTAAATGCTTGGTTGGTGAATGGATATTGGTGACTTTTATCGCGAACAAATACCGGAACAGGCAAAGCGTTAAGTATGTTTTGCAGAAAAAGGTATTGGTCTTCGATTTGCTGATAGATGTTGAAGTGCTTTGTAATGTCGATGATCATTGCTTCAACATCACCGTTCTCATATTTTTCTGCAGTAATGAGCATTTTAACAAGTGCATTGTTAACAGAGCATGTAACAGGATAGTTTTCTACTCTTTTATGGCGATTAAGTTCTTTTATTAGTCCTTTTCTGGAGTCCTGTGAAAGAAATTCTCCATGCTTAAAGCTACCATGTACTTCATCATTAATTTTTGTAAGTCCAAGTAGATCAGCACCTGTTTGATTAATGGCACTTACAGTACCTGTATTAATATTAAATCGAATGGCTATGATTGCACCGGAACTATATAGCTTGGAGCGAAACTGTGGGCTGAACCTGCCAAAATCTTTGAATGAGTATATTCTATTACATGCCCACTTATATATCCATGCGGTTTTTTTATGCACTAATAAAAAGAATACAAGAAAAAGTACTAGACCTGTGTACAGTAGTAATAAGAGTATAAAAAGGTATGGAGTTGGAATATGGAGCATAGGTTGACCTTCTATACTGTCAGAGAAAAGATAAGTAAATGGCGCAACTACATGATTTATTAGTGGTTGCGCCATTTGTAATATAGAAAAGTTGGTGCAATGTTACGGCTAATCATTTTCCGTCAAATTGAAATCAACTTTGATCTTGTAAAGTTCTGTTGCAGGCAGATTCAAAACCTCGATACCGGTTTTTTCTGTGATTGCTGCAAGGGTTTCCACTACCGTTTCCCAGTTTGGGCCAATAAAAGTAAACCAAATGTTGAAGTCGTGATCACGCAGGTAGTTATGAGTTACGCCTGTGTGAGAGTTAACTTCTGCAACAAAGGATTCAATCTGTTCTGCCGGGACTTTTGCTGCACACAAAGTTGAGCGCCAGCCCAGTCCCTTGGAGTTAAAGTTTGCACCGAGGCGTCTGATAATTCTTCGTTCTTTTAATGAGCGAACAGTCGCCAGTGCCTCTGCTTCAGTAAGACTTACCTGCTCGCCAATAACTTCGTATGGGCGTGGAGCAATCGGAAAACCGGATTGAATAATTGTCAGAACTTTTCGGTCAGTGCTGCTCAGTGCAGATTCCAGTTGTTTATCCATTTCGACCTCGATGATATGGGCGTTTACAGGCTGTGTTATTTTTGACGGCGAGGTGTGTAGCTGCACAATGGCTCTTCCGCCATGTGTGAGCCTTTCATTGAATACCCGCGAGCACGGCAGCCGCCGCAAACGTTGTGGTATTCACATACACCGCATTTTCCGTCGTATTCTTCTTTAGTACGGAACTGACGGAAGTGTTCGGACTTGCGCCAGATTTCTGGGAACGGCGTGTTTTTAACCTGCCCACAGTCAAGTTCAAGGTAGCCACATGGCTGAACCTGACCTGTGTGGGAAATAAAACAGAAACCAGTGCCGCCGAGACAACCGCGGGTGAATGCATCCATGCCGAAGTTTTCAGCATTAACAGCAAGACCTTCTTCTTTAGCTCGCTGGCGCATGATGCGGTAGTAGTGCGGAGCACAGGTCGCTTTGAGGTGCATGCTTGTGGTTTTACGGAAGTCGTAGAACCAGTTGAGTACTTCTTCATACTCTTCTGCTGTAATAACTTCTGCACCCATCTGTGCAGCGCGTCCGGTTGGAACAAGCAGGAAGATGTGCCATGCAACTGCACCAAGGTCTTCGCATAGATGGAAAATCTGTTTGAAGTATGGAAGGTTCTGGCGGGTTACAGTCGTGTTGATCTGAAACTCAATGCCCGCTTCCTTCAGGTATTCGATACCGCGTAGAGACATGTCAAATGCGCCTTCGACACCGCGAAAATCGTCATGGAATTCTGCACCAGGGCCGTCAATGGAGATAGAGCAGCGCTGTACGCCGGACTCTTTCATTTTTTGAGCAGTTTCTGGTGTAATCAGAGTGCCGTTAGGAGACATAACACATCGTAACCCTTTTTCTGTCGCATACGCGACAAGCTCGTATACGTCGGAACGCATCATAGGGTCACCACCGGTGAAGATGATGATCGGATTACCAACGCTCGGGAAGGTATCGATCAGTGCTTTTGCTTCATCGGTATCAAGTTCACCCGGGTATGGTTCTTCATGTGCTTCTGCACGGCAATGTTTACAAGCAAGGTTGCAAGAGCGGGTTACTTCCCATGCAATAAGCTTGCAAGAAGGGGAGCCGTCTTCAAGAGTGCGTGCCATGGAGCCGGTAAGACCGTTGCCATGAGGATGAACAGCAGGTGCTTTACCGTGCGGATGTCCAACAGGCATTCCAGCAGGATGACCTTTAGGCATTTCTGGATGTCCGGCAGGTTTTTCTGCTTTTGCTGGGCGGTTCTTTGGAGGCAATCCAGTATCAAGAATTGCTTCTTTGTGAGCGTGCATATGTCCAAGTGGTGCTTTTTCAGCAATGCGTCCAATGTCTTTGGATGCACAGCCGCAGAGAGATTCTTTTTTATCAGACATGTTATTGTACCAGTCCGCGTTTAATAAAGTCTTCGGCAAAATAGGTGATGATGAGGTCGGCACCTGCGCGTTTGATGGCAGTAAGTGATTCCATTCCAACTGCGTCGAGGTCGATCCAGTCATTTTGCGCTGCTGCCATGATCATGGAGTATTCTCCACTCACCTGATAGGCGGCAAGCGGCAGGTCAAAGCCGTCACGGAGCATACGGATAATATCGAGGTATGCGCCTGCTGGTTTTACCATGAGAAAATCTGCTTCTTCCAGAACATCTGCTGTTGCTTCGCGAAGTGCTTCGCGGCTGTTTGCGGGGTCCATTTGGTAACTTTTGCGGTCACCACTTTGTGGGGTAGACTCTGCAGCGTCACGGAAAGGACCGTAGAATGCAGACGAGTATTTTACAGCATAGGACATTATCGGAAGGTTGATAAAGTCTTCTTCGTCCAACGCTTCACGCAGTGCCTGAATGCGGCCATCCATCATGTCGGACGGTGCAACGATGTCAGCACCAGCCTTTGCATGAGAAACAGCTACGCGCTGAAGAAGCTTAAGTGTGGAATCGTTTGCTACGGTAACGCCGTTATTCATTTTCTGAAGAATGCCGCAATGACCGTGGTCAGTGTATTCACAGAGACATACATCGGTGATGACAACAAGCTCTGGATGGCGGGATTTAGCAAGGCGTACAGCACGTTGCACGATGCCGTCATCTGCGTATCCTTCAGACCCTGTGGCATCTTTACATTTAGGGATACCAAAAAGAATGATGGAACGAAGACCAGCAGCAACAGCTTCTGCAAGCTGCTTTTCAAATTCGTCCAAAGAAAGTTGGAATTGTCCCGGCATGGAAGAAATTTCTTTGCGGAACGATGACTCGTCAGTATCCACGATGAAATATGGCATAATCAGGTCTTGCGCTGTAACACGATTTTCGCACACAAGCGCACGCAGTGCCGCTGTGCTGCGAAGACGTCGTCCTCTGAAGAAGTCAGCCATTGAATCCTCCTGATCGTTAAGGATCGGTTCGTATCTATTCCAGCAGGAAATGTAGAAAGAAGTTGATGGAACCGGCGAGCTACAAGGGTAGGGCTGGTTGCACTGCTGAAACTTAGTTATAAAAGGACTCCCGCTCTTCCAGAGCGGAACAGCGGGAGCCGATAGAATCATAGTTTAGCGGGGAGCTGTTACTCAGGACGAATTTCGTCGTCGGTGAGGTAACACGCTGGATCCTGTGCCCACTCGTCGCCGTAAACAGCTTCTGCACGAGCACGGAAGTTACCACCACAGATGTTGAGGAAGCGACATTTAGCACACCGACCGCCAACATGCTGTTTTTTATCTTTCATTTTGGAAAGAAGTTCGATGTCCATGTCATCCCAGATCTCAGAGAACGGACGTTCGAGAACGTTACCGAATACTTTTTCTCTCCAGAACTGATCAGGGTGAACGCTGCCGTCCCAGCTGATGCAACCGATACCGCGACCGGAGCTGTTGCCTTCGTTGAACTGAAGCAGTTCAAATACTTCTTTAGCGCGTGCAGGATCTTCACGCATCATGCGCATCCATACGTATGGACCGTCTGCATGGTTATCAACGGTAAGAACTTCTTTAGGGTGACCTGCTTCATGAAGTTTTCTGGTCTCATCCATGATGAGATCAACAACGTCACGAGTTGCCTGATGGTCGAGGTCTTCTTTAATGATTTCGGAACCACGGCCGGAGTACACAAGGTGGTACAGACAGATACGCGGGATTTCCATATCTTTAAGAAGTTGGAAAACTTTTGGAATTTCAGGAGCATTCTGTTTGTTGATAGTGAGACGTAAGCCTACTTTGAGGCCTTCGGCTTTGCAGTTCTCAATACCTTCGAGTGCTTTTTTGAAAGCGTTAGGAACGCCGCGGAACTTGTTGTGTACGTCTTCCATACCGTCCAGTGAAATACCAACGTAGGAAAGACCAACTTCTTTAAGTTCCCGTGCTTTTTCTTTGGTGATGAGTGTACCGTTGGTAGAAATAACAGCGCGCATACCTTTGTCGGTTGCATGCTGTGCAAGTTCTACAAGGTCCTTACGAACGAGTGGTTCGCCACCGGAGAACAGCATAACAGGGGCGCCGTACTGAGCAAGGTCGTCAATGATCTCTTTACCTTTTTCTGTGCTGATGAGGTCTTCATGCTTTTCAGGATCGACAGCATGTGCGTAACAGTGAACACATTTAAGGTTACAGCGCTGGGTCATATTCCATACGACAACAGGCTTTTTATCTTTTGAAAACTGCAGCAGGTGGGAAGGAAGTTTGCCAGAGTCCCTGCCGTAACGCAGCGCGTCGGAAGGTTCAACCTGACCACAGTAAAGTTTTGAAATGCCTATCATTGTGACTCCTTATAATATGAAAAGGCGTAAAGCCATCTGACCCAATGAGAGATTCGACGAACCTCAATAAAAATAAAAAAGGGAAAGGTCCCCTCTTTAACAACATAAATAAAATTCTGCTGGCGCGTGAACGTAGAGCGAACGATCAACGCAGCTTTTCCTTACCAAACTACCTCGCACAGGGCAAAGAATTTCCTAAGTCTTAAATACAATCAAACTTTTTTGTATAATTTGGAACCAATAAAGTAGGAAAGCCAGTCTTTGCATTCAGTAAAAGATAACGGTACTAGTAAGAAAACAGGGAAGAGAGTTGCTTAATTGTGTGTTCCCACTGAAGGAATAAAGTTGCTAGTAGTAATTAGTACTGATATAAAATCTGTATACCGCATAAATTTAATATGTGCCAGCACATGTCGTGCGACGTCTTTTTTACACAATACTCCATAAATATATGTCAGTTACATTTCTAGCTCCGTATGTGAGACCTACAAAGTTTTTTTCTACACAGCAAATAAAACGCTTGCCGTTGCGTGGTCTTTTTTTTGCTGTTCTTGCCCTGATGAGTATTCCGCTTGTCCGAATCGGGCTTGGGAACGTTGTCGGGATGTTGGGAGAAAATTATTTCAGACCGTATAGTGTTATCGTTGCATTTTCACTGTGGCAAACACCGCTTGCAATTATGCAGAAGCAGGTTGTTCTTATGCCATTTTATGCAATCGGACTAGTGCTGCTAGCTGCTTTTTTGCATACTCTACTTTGGGTAGCGCGTGGGAAAAAAGCATCTTATGCTGCAACAATGCAGTGTGTATGTTATGCTGCACCGTGTCTGTATTTAAGTGTTTTCCCGTATACGGGGACGTTTACCGCTGTAATATATGCCTCAATATTTCTGGCGTATAGCTTAAAAGCTGTGCATGATACGGGATGGAGTAGGGTTTTGCCTGTTATTTTTGTGAATTTCCCAGTGCTTTTTATCGTATGCAGGCTACTCTTTCCCTAAGGTAAGAATTTGTATATTGCTTTGATGCAGGTCACACACCTTTGATTTTTGTAGTACTCCGGCTTTTGTTATGTTTGTTGCCGGATGTCACGTAACTATATAAGGATAGAATATGGAAATCCGTTGTCCAGAGTGCGGGTACACTCGTTATGTAAATCCGGACTCAGTTTCGTCTGATCTGACTGTCGCTACCTGCCCGAAATGCAGTTTTAAATTTCGTTTCCGTTTGGTTGAAGAGAAAGAACCTGAATTTGTTTTAGGTCAGGACACTGAAAATTCTCAGATAAAGTCTTCTGCGTCTGCGCAGAGTTCAAGTATGAACGAACCTTCCGACGAAGCACAGCGTCCCGTTCGTCCTGAAGATCTGTATCCACCTTCTGTCCATAAAGACAATTCGTCAGAGCAGAAAGATTTTTCTGATGACGAATTTTGGAAGACTGATGCAACGCAGCCAACTTCAGGTCATGAAGATCCGCTGCGCATGGTTTACACAGATGGTCAGCCGTTGGACGGTATGCCGCAGGATGTGCCATGGGCTGAAGTAAAAGAACTGGGCTTTTTCCCCGCAATTGCAGCTACCATAAAAGGTGTATTGTTTAAGCCTTCATTGTTTTTTGAGATTATGAATAAAAACGGTAAATTCTCCATTCCGTTCAGCTATTTTATTATTATCTCTCTTGTGTCAGTGCTTGTAGAAACTGTTTGGCAGAGTGTTTTCGGCAACCCGCTTGTTCCAACAGAAGTAGCTGGAACTCTTTCTATTGATGAACTGTTTTCTATTATGTTCATCAGCCCGTTAATTCTTGTAGTTTATTTATTTGTGACTGGGGCAGTACTCCATGGGGCGCTGAAGTTAACCGGTGCAGCAAGTGGTAGGATGGGCGTAACGCTTCGAGTGTTGTGTTATGCTGCGACAGCGGACCTCCTTTCGATTATTCCAATAGTAGGCCCGTTGGTAGGCGGTGTTCTGAAGCTGATAATTATTGTGAAAGGTTTAAAAAGTGCACACGGAACAACCTATACCCGTGTACTTCCACCTGTGATAATTCTGGTACTCGTCCTTGTGTCTTTTGTAGTGTATAGTCTACAATTGCAGGGTATTATTTAGTGTTGTGTTGCAGAGTTCTGCAGCCAGCCAAGGCTATTGGTTAGAATCTGTCGCGCTCCAAATTTTAGAGTGTGAGTTTTCCGATTTTAAGAGGATTGGTTCATGCTTATAACATGTCCTGAATGTCAGTTTGCTCGAAACATAAATGCGAGTTCAATTCCGTCCAAGGCGCAGCTTGCCACATGTCCACGTTGTAAAACTAAATTTAGATTTCGCATATTGCATGATGAAGATCAGGTAATTGTGGAAAGCGTCGAAAACAAACCTGTTGCACAAAATTTTGATGATGAGTTGGACGCAGCAGCAAAGACTCAAGTTGCGAATGAAGCTTTTTTGAAAAAAGCTGCCGGCGACAGCTTGCACGCAGAAACAACAATTGAGGACGATTACGTAGAGTCTGAAATGGTTGCGGCGATGCAGGAAGAAATTGAGCAGTTATTGAAGGCCGAAGATGCTGTAGAGCATAAACAAGCCGAACAGCGCAAGCAGACTGAAAAACTCAATCAAGCTGAACACGACAGAAAACCACATGCTGAAAAGCCTTCTTTTGACGAGAAGCCGCAGCAACCTGCCAGAAATATGGTAGAGCCTAACCCTGCTCCTCCTTCCATAGAGATTAAGAAGCAGCCTGTCCCCCATGAAGATGCTCCTCTTTTTGCTTCAGATAATGCTCCTGAAGCCTTTTCCGAAGTTGTCTCTGATGAACATGTTGAAATGCATGCTGAGGCAGAGAATGGCAATGACGAAAAACAGAAAACAGTTGTGAAGCGTTCAGCGTCCGCACAGGCGTTACGTGAACGTGGGGTTGTGTCCATAGACGCGACAGATGCAGAAGATGAGGCCGTAAGGCGTTATGAGCAGGAAAAGGGATCCAGCGTAATAGAGACAGCTTCGGCGCATATTGTGCCTGAGACAGAAGCACAGTCCGACATTTGGGATGCTATTTCTGCAATGGGTAATGAGTCTGAATGTACGGAATCCTTTGCTCCTGGATGTGGTGCGCAGGTCAATATTATTCCTTGGGAAGATTCTAGATTGAGTTTTCTTGGGCGCGTGACAGGCACATTTAGTAGCATGTTTGTTCATCCTGTTCGTTTTTGGCGTGGCATTAATGCGAAGCCTCTTGTGATGCTTCCAATGCTGTTTTCCTTTTTTATGTGTGTGCTTTCGTGCGTAGCGTTAGCGGTGGGACTGCAAATGCTGGTCGCCAACTGGACAGATGTGGTGGCTATGCTGCAATCTGTATTGCCGCAGCAGGAACTTATTCCTGACACATTGATATGGTTCGATATTGCTCCGACAATAATGGTGATTCTCGGTAGTAGCTTGTTATTACTTCCTCTAATCTTAGGAGCTGTTACCGCGGTGGGAGCAAGGTTGTTAGGCGGCGATCATGTTCCGTTCAGTACTGGTGTAAAAACAGTTTCGTATAGTAGCGGCGCTTTTTGCTGGCTGTTGATTCCTGTATTGGGTGCCGTTGTTTCTCTTATGTATCTACCACTGTTATATGTTAGTGGCGTTCGTACTGGTTATAATTTGTCATTATTTAAATCAGTTGTACTGGTAGGTACAGTTCTTCTGTTGTTTGCAGCTTCTGTGCTTATTGCAATAGCTGCAGGGGTTACATTTATGTAGCATAAGGAGTTGCGGGCATGTTTGCATGGCTTGCTAAAGTACTTAGCAGTATTAAAGACAGTATTAGATACAAAGAAAAAGTATCACCGGAAGCAATTCGAGTATTGGCTGCTGAGCTGTGTGAGTTAGCTCATATGGCAGAAATGTTTGCGAATGAAGAAGCTACGCCCATTGATCGGATAAAACGCATTCAATCAGAAACAGGACAGCTTATAGAGCTGACAGGCAGGGCTGAATTTCGGCGGCTTTCTGTACAGCGTCGACTTGAATTGCATGAATCTTTAGTGGATTCAAAACGACATTTACTTAATACTATGCAAGCAACCCCCGTTGCTACGGATGTTCTTCAGTAGAAGACAGTTTAAAAAAAATGAATAAAAAGCCTGATAGATACCCAGTGGATTCACTGAAGTCTCTATCAGGCATTTTTTTTGCATAACTCTTGGTATAGGTAATGAAATGCCATTTTTCTGACATTGTGAGTAAGGGCTGTTATGAAACAAATAATATCTTGTTGTATGCTGGTAATGTTGTGCGTTGGTTTACTGACAATCGGCGGTTGTTCTACACCTGCTGTTCAAACATCAATAGAACCTATTCCATCCGGTTTTACTCCTGAGTTGAACTGGAATGATACCTTTGTTTGGGATGAGTGGGTTCGTGGTGGGGGACTTAAAGTTGCCGTATATCCGCAAACAAAGCCGGACGCTGCGCCAACCGCAGTATTTTTCCCGTTCCTGCCCACTGTCAGTTTGCGCGATCCGCTTGAGACAGGTACTGCTGTGGCAAAAGGATTCTGGCGTGAATGGCTGCGCGATGCTCCGTTTACGGTGCTGGAGTTCTGTGACTTGAAAACGTCATACTCTCCAGAGTACGCAGTGCGTCTTGCGCGCCAGCGTGGTGCATTGTTTGCTATTACGGGTAATCTGACAGATTTTTATGACGGCGGAAGCGTTACAGGTGCACGACTCGGCGTTACGCTCAATATTTATGACACGAGAACAGGTGCGTTGATTTGGTCTATGAACCAGTTTGCGTACATGGATAAAGATAGAACTCGTGATTTCTTACTGTTTAAAGCAGAAACCAGACTGCCATCTGACCCTATGTGGGTTGTTACAACAGCAATTGCACGGTCTATGAAAAAACCTGTGAAAGGTTGGACGGGGCAGTGGGCAGCTATTGAACAGGAGAATAGTTCTGAAGAGAACGCTGCGTTTTAGCTGTCTGTTATACGGAAAAAAATTCCTAGAGTATAAAAAAGACCACATTATTTAATGTGGTCTTTTTTTATGCTTATCTACAAGCAAAGAAAATTGTGGGTGCCTATGCAGAGGTTGCCATCTTTTGGTACATGGCAGCACCGGCGCGTTTTGCTGGTTGAGCAACTGGGTGAACAGGCTGCTGGCTGAAAACGCCAGAGTTAGCGTGTGCAGTGGTCTGTGTGCTCGGCATTGCGGCGTTGTTTTTCATAGCCTCAATTGCTTCTGGAGTATCAATAATCTGAGCGTATGCATCGCGCACGCCGTCGATAATTTTAATAACTTCATCAATACAACCAGTGTCCATCAGCAGGTTAGCTTTAAGTAAGCGTGTGTTGCAGAAGTAGTAGAGCTCGTGAAGGTTTTTTGCAATTTCACCACCGGCTTCTGCATTAAGGCTACTATCAAGTTCGTTGATAATATCCATTGCACGGGTGATGAGCATGCCTTTTTTCGCCACATCTTTTTCTTCAATGCTGGTTTTTGCCTGATTCAAAAACTTGATACAGCCTTCGTACAGCATTATCAGTAACTGTCCCTGTGAGGTAGTGGAAACCTGAGTAGAAAAGTAGGCTTGTGCGGCCGTTTTCATTGCGTGCTCCTCATAAACTTCTAACAAACTATTATTGATACTAGAGGGAGTAAAGCAAACAAGGCTGCCAAGCATTATACGTAACTTGCGTAATGTAAAAGCGGCAAAATTTTCCTGTTTGCAATTGTCCCCTATGGATAAAGCAAAGTGGATGCCAAGCAGAAGATGTCGTATGTACCCGTCACCTTTCGTGCTTACTTAGTGTATCGGCATTTAAAACGATGCCTTTAGAAGAACATAATAAAGATCGTATAAATAAATGTTGATGGCAGGTTATAGAGGATCAAGAATGGTCATTTTTAGGCAGAAATAAGCGTTTCAGAACAGTAAACAAAGAAAGGGTGGAGTTTGTTAGAACTCCACCCTTTTATGTGATTAAGGCTAATGAAAGGCGGTTACCAATATTCTTGAATTACTTTTTAACTTGTAAATCAAAAACACACTACGCTTTTGGCAACGCTGTGGTGAGTTTTGCAAGCCTCTGGCGTGCTTCAGCCGGATCAACACCTTTCATTGAAACGATGTAGTCGAGATTTTCTTCTGCATCGCATGGACGCAGATAGAGTGGCTCTACAGGAGCATCGCCGTATTCAAGAGTTGCAGAAATATCCAACAAGGTTTCAGGCTTGGGATGCGAGAAGCGCTCCCCGAGCAATGTTGCATTTAGAATTTCAGCTTCAAAGAATTCACGGTTTTTTTGAACACCTGTACCAAGCAGAATTGTTGCTGTATCGCGTGCGTTAATTATGGCTACTAGGTCTTCAATTGTACCAGCTGTCGGTTCTGTCAGTGCATTCGGCAGGCCGTCAGAAGATGTCCCCTGAAACGCCTGATAGTGAATCTGTCCGCGTCTGGCGTGAGTAATAACCCAAATTTCCTTGTCTGTCGTTGCGCAGGTGTCCATTGCAAGTGCAGGAAGGTAGTCGATGCCAGCCATAGGAAATCCGTGTGCGCGGGCAAGTCCGAGTGCTGTTGCAAGCACAAGACGCAGGCCGGTGAACGAACCAGGGCCGCGAACACAGGCAATTTTACCTATGTTGTTAAGAGATAAAGACATCTTTTCCAAACCGTCCATAAGTGCCGGTATCAGAACCTGCATTCCTTGGCGCGGTGAAAAGAGTTCTTTTGAAAAAAGCAGCTGTCCCTTTTGTCCGCAAACAATTTGCAAACGGGCTTCTGCACTATTAAAAACAAGCGTAATATTAGAGTCTGCGGACATCGTTGAATGTAGCCCATACCATGAGAGTTAGCAGTAAGAAAATACCGACGCGGATAGAGTAGTCCATAATTTTGGCAGGAACAGGTTTACCCACAATCATTTCATATACAAGCATTACGATGTGACCACCATCCAGTACAGGTACTGGAAGCAGGTTAAGTACACCTAAGTTAATGCTGATAAGCGCTGCAAGAGCAAGAACGGCCACAAGGCCTTGTTCTGCCTGCTGGCTTACAAGTTGAGCTATCATAATAGGTCCGCCGACGGTATCAGCAGGAATCACGCGCTCAATAAGTTTTACAAAACCTTCAACGGTAAGCATGGTCATGGACCATGTTTGATCAGCCGCAGCGGTTGCAGAGCCAATAAAGCCAAGCTGTACCTGCTCTGTTTTACCTGCTGCCTGAATACCGATCAGGTAGGATTTTTCTTCTTCACCAAAAAGGTTTTTACGGGAAAGTAGAGAAGGAGTGACGTTTAATGAAAGATCCTTTCCATCACGGTTAACTACAATGACAATTTCGTTCCCACCGCTTTGAGCGATGGTGTTGGAAATGTCTTCCCAGTATTCAATTTTGATTCCGTTGATGGATAAAACGGAGTCGCCTTTTTCCATACCGGCAACAGCGGCAGGGCTATCAGGACGAATATTACCTACTTCAGGAAGAAGTTGAAATTGTCCGTTTGCGACAAAGAGTGCCCAGTAAATTAAAAATGCAAGTAACAGGTTTGCAATAGGACCAGCAGCTACGATACACATGCGCTGCCAAGGTTTACGTTTTACAAAGCTGTCTACTTCTGTAAATTCGCTATTTTCAGGAGAGTTGATGTCATCATCAGGGCTTTCCCCAACCATGGAGACATAGCCGCCAAGAGGTACTGCGGAGAGTCTGTATTCTGTTCTACCACGCTTGAACTTGTAAATTGCAGGACCAAATCCAAGAGAGAAGGTGCGGATGCCCACACCGAATGCACGGGCTACACTAAAATGCCCGAGTTCATGGAAAAAGATTAGTCCGCCAAGAACAAGAATGATTGCGATTGCACTGCTTAGCATACTGCTTAGATACTCCGTAAGTTAAGTAGTGCCGGCTACAGCGTGCGAGCCCATTCTGAGGAACGTTCGCGTGTCGCAGTATCCAGCGCTATGATGTCTTCGATAGAAGTTGGGGTGACCATGTCGTGCGCGTCCATAGCTTTTTTGATGAGCTCTGGAATTTGCAGGAATTTGATGTCGTCTTTTAAGAAAAGATCAACAGCAATTTCGTTTGCAGCGTTAAGAACTACGCAGAGTCCTTTACCGCCCCGTAATGCTTCTCGTGCCAGTTCGAGACACGGAAAAGATAGTATATCAGGTTTTTCAAAGGTCAAGTCGCCACAGGAAATTAAATCAAGCGGCGTAACGCCGGTTTTCATAATTTTTGGCCAACCGATACAGTAGCCTATGGCGATACGCATGTCGGGAGGACCCATGTGGGCAATTTGAGATCCGTCGTTGTATTCGACAAGCGAATGAATGATAGATTGAGGGTGCACTACAACTTCAATAGTGTCCAGCGGAACACCGTATAAATGATAGGCTTCAATAACTTCTAAGCCTTTATTCATAAGCGTTGCGGAATCAATGCTGATCTTGGGACCCATGGACCAGTTAGGATGAGCAAGTGCTTCTTTGCTGGTGACGGTAGATAAAAAATCTTGTTCTTTTCCTCGAAAAGGGCCACCGGAAGCTGTTAATATGATCCGGCGGACTTCTGCTGAGTCGTGCCCTGAAAGAGCCTGAAATATAGCGTTGTGCTCGGAATCGACAGGTAGCAGTACTGCCCCTGTGCGCTGGCAGACTTCGCGGATAAGATCCCCTGCGAGTACCAAGGATTCTTTGTTGGCAAGGGCGATTACTTTTCCGGCCTCTGCTGCTGCAAAGGTAGCTCGTAAACCGGCTGCGCCAACTTGTGCGGAGAGAACAGTAGAAGCTTCGTCCAATTGTGCCATCTCTGCATAGCCGTCGCCACCTACGAGGATTTCCGGAGTATATCCGGCAGGAAGTTTTGCGCGGAGTTCCGCGGCTGCATCACCAGTCAGGACTGCGAGGTACGGTGGACGCCAGTAATTAGCTTGTTCTGCGAGCAGCGTGATGTTGCGGGCACCAGCTAAACCGACGACGGTAAATTGATCCGGCTGTTCTTCAATTACTTTGAGCGCGTTTGTACCAATGGAACCTGTTGATCCCATTATAACTATTGAGCGCGGAAACGTAGCCGCGTACGTCGCATCCGGCATTGATGATATATAGTGTATCACTAGGTGTCCTAAGCGTGTTGAGCAGCAAGCGTTGCGCCTGTCTCTGTCATAAAGTTGTAAAGCAACGTAATGTCGTCGTCAGTTGTACGATGGTTGGCAACGCATAGACGGATAACGCCTTTGCCACAAATGCGGGCTGGAGTCATAAAACCGAGACCACTCTTTTCCAATTCGCTTAAGATGGCAACTTGAAGGTTGTCCAGTTCAGCTTCTGACCATGAGCAGTAGTTGTCAGGAATATAGCGGGCGCAAGCCATGGAGAGTTCAACGTCGCACACGGTTTCCCAGTTAGGGGAGTTAGTTGTGAGTTTGTGGAAAAGTTTTGCATGTTCGTGGTTGCGATCCACAATTTCTGCAAGGCGTTTCACGCCGTATGTTTTGAAGGCAAACCAAAGCTTGAGAGCTCGTCCCTGTCTGGAAAGCTGGAAGTTGGTGTTTTTCAAATCCCAGTCTGTTTCCTGACCAAGGTACACTGCCTTCGCTATAAAGGTATTTTGCTGTTGTTTCTTATTTTTAAAAAGTGTGATGCCGCATTCGAGGGGGATAAAAAACCACTTATGCGGGTCAACAGCAATGGAATCTGCACGGTCGATACCGTCAAGAAGATGGCGCAGTTTGTCTGAGATCATGGCAGCACCACCGTAAGAGGCGTCTACGTGCAGCCATAGGTTCATATTTTCGCAGATGTCTGCAATGGCATTGAGTGGATCAACTGACCCTGTTGAAACTGCACCGGCCTGCGCAACAACGCAGTACGGCTGCATACCTGCCATTCTGTCTGATTCAACCATGCGGCGCAGTTCTTCAGGGATCATCCGGCAGTTATCATCTGTAGGGACGCTGCGTACGTTGTTATGTCCGATTCCGAGCAGCATGGCTGAGCGATAAATGGACATATGTCCTTGATCAGAGACATAGACAGTAAGCGGCTTGTCGAGAGCCTGCATTCCTCTGTCTGCAACTTCAGGGGCATGAGTGTGGCGCCCGACAGTCATTCCCATAAGGTTGGCAACAGTGCCACCGGAAACAAGTGTTCCGCCCCATGTTTCAGGATATCCAAACAGGTCGGCAAACCAGCCGAGTACAACTTTTTCTAAAATTGTAGCAGGAGGGCTGCCTTTGTAGAGCAATGGTGCCTGATTGAATCCAACGCTGAGTAACTCGCCAAGAGTTCCTGCAGGGGACGGGCTGGTGGTGATCCATGCCAGAAATCGGGGATGCCCAATTCGGGTACATGCAGACTTGAAGGACTTTTCAACCTGATCAAGAACATCATCCGGTGACGAACCATCCATTGGCATATCTTCAAACAAGGATTCTCTAATGTCTTCCATTGGCGTTTGTGTAACTACAGGCGCATCTGAAATGTGCTTAATGTAGTCACCAATGATAGAGGCAACCCGTTCGAGGTGTTCGTCTAAATGCTCAAGGTCAAGGGACTGGTGCTTATGTGTGTCGCCCATAAGTCATTCCTGCCTGCTAGTTAAAAGAATGGATAAACGCTTTGTGCAAACCAGTATGTAGGCAGCACAAGAAGAATTGAGTCAACGCGATCAAGTACGCCGCCGTGACCCGGTAAAATTGCACCGGAATCTTTTACACCAACGGTTCTTTTGAGTGCAGATTCAAAAAAGTCGCCAAGCTGTGATGCACAGTTAAGCAAAAAACCGAGCAGAATGAGAGCATACCAGGGAGCAGCTCCGAAGGTTAGTCCAATGCAGAGTGTTATTACGCAACAAGCGAGCATTCCACCAAGGGAACCTTCAACAGTTTTTTTCGGGCTGACGCGAGGCCAAACTTTGTTCTTACCGAAGAAGCGACCTGCGTAGAATCCACCGATATCTGATGCAAAAGCTGCGAATAATACAAGGATGAGCTCTACACGCTGAAAGCTGAATGCTGCCTGTAAGAGCAGTGGCAAATAGAGAACACCGCCAGTAATAATCTGCGATTGGGTAAAGTCGGCATCATCACGCATGCTGATGCCGTATTTACCGAGAAAGGCAAAGTTACTGATCCAGAAAGTAAGCACAAGGAAGCCAATAACAACATTCGGCATGTTGAGGTACGACGCAATAAGAATGGCAATACCCATAAGACAGCCAAGCAGTTTGAGGGTCATTTTCTCGTTGCGAGGCCAGAACATGGAGTAAAATTCGTACTGTCCTACAACGCTTGCAGCAAGAAGCCCTGCGAGCAGTGCCCAGTCGCCGATAACAAGAACGGCAATAAGTAGAGGGAATGCAGCAAGCGCAGTCATCCAACGTTGTCTGTGTGAATTAGTCATTGTTAAGCTGGTCTCCAGTCTTTCCGAAGCGGCGTTCTCGTGCGGCATAAGCCTTAAGCACGTCGTGAAATTCCTCAATTGAGAAATCCGGCCATAAGGTTTCGGTGAAATACATTTCGCTGTAAGCATGCTGGAAAAGCATGAAATTAGAAAGGCGAACCTCTCCACTCGTGCGGATCATCAAATCAGGATCAGGAATGCCGGAAGAATAAAGTCTGGCGGCAAATGTTTCTTCTGTTATTTCGTCCGCAGAAATTCCATCAGTAGCCAGCTGCTTTGCAGCACGGATAATCTCATCTCTACCTGAATAGTTTAAGGCAAGATTAAGCGTCATAGAGGTATTCTTTTCGGTTTTTTTTATGGCGTGCTGCAAGGCTGTGCGAGCAGCAAGCGGTAAGTCGCTCATCTCGCCGAAAATGTTGAGCTTAATGTCTTGTTCCATCATGGAAGGAAGTTCTTTCTTCAAAAAGCTCACGAGCAATTCGAAAAGAAAACTGACTTCTTTTTTAGGTCGAGACCAGTTTTCGCGTGAAAATGTATACAGGGTAACATGTTTGATACCGAGTTTGCGGGATTCTCGCACAATACGCTGAACCGTTTCAGAGCCGGCACGGTGTCCTTTTGTGCGCTCGTCACCCTTGCGCTTTGCCCAGCGTCCGTTTCCATCCATGATGAATGAAACATGTGCAGGAAGAGCTTCAGGAGCTGCCCAGTCCAGTAATTGTGAATTTGACAAAACACACCTCAACATGCGTTTGAGTAGTAAAAGAAACGTTGAGTTATAAGGGGAAAGCCTGCCTTCCGTCAAGAAAGCGAATCCGGCGTGTAATGTCAGTGTAACAAAAAAGGCCGGATGAAATATCCGGCCTTTTTATGACTGAAATTCAGCCGAAGCAATCTGGGAATTAGATTTCCATGATCTCTGCTTCTTTTTCACTGCCTTTTGAGTCTGCTTTTGCAACGAATGCGTCAGTAAGTTTCTGAACATCATCCTGACCGCGGTGGCAATCATCTTCGGAAATGTCTTTTGCTTTTTCAAGCTTCTTCATTTGCTCGTTAGCATCGCGGCGAACGTTACGGATAGCAATTTTTGCATCTTCAACGCTTTTCTTAGCTAATTTTACAAGCTCACGACGACGTTCTTCAGTCAGCATCGGAATTGAGATGCGGATGATTTTACCGTCGTTCATTGGGTTCAGACCAAGGTCAGAGTTAATGATAGCTTTTTCTACGAGAGGAAAAGCACCTTTATCCCAAGGCTGAATAGTAAGGGTGCGGCTTTCTGGAACAGCAATGGATGCAAGCTGTCCAATAGGGGTTGGTGCGCCGTAGTAATCAACAATGATGTGATCAACGAGGCTTGCGTGTGCGCGACCGGTGCGTAAACGGGTAAAGTCACGTTCCAGCGCAACTAACGCTTTTTCCATTCTGTCTTCGGCATCAAGTAAGATATCATCCATGATTAGCCTCCGTGTACGATTGTACCAACATCTTCGCCAAGAATAACTTTACGAACGTCACCCTTGAACAAGTTACAAACCAAAATTGGCACATTGTTTTCCATGCACAGCGAAATGGCAGTAGAATCCATTACTCGCAAGTTTTTCTGAAGCACCTCAATAAAGCTGAGGGACTTGTACATAACTGCATCTTTATTTGTTACAGGATCTTTATCATAAACGCCATCGACTTTGGTAGCTTTAATGATGGCTTCACATTTTAATTCCATACCGCGCAGTGCTGCTGCGGTATCGGTAGTGAAAAATGGGTTACCAGTACCGGCTGCACAAATAACAATGCGGCCTTTTTCCAAGTGGCGTTCAGCACGGCGTCGAATGTACGGCTCGCATATTTCCTGCATAGTAATAGCAGAAAGAACGCGGGTCGGGTGACCGTGTTTTTCAAGGTGATCCTGAACAGCAACTGCGTTCATCACGGTTGCCATCATGCCCATGTAATCAGCAGAGGAACGTTCCATACCCTTTGCAGAGGAGGAAAGACCGCGGAAAATGTTACCGCCGCCGATAACGAGAGCAATTTGCAATCCCATATCAGCGAGTTCAGCAATCTCAGCGCAGACACCTGCAACTGTTTCCGGATCAATACCAAACTTACCGTCGCCAGCAAGTGCTTCGCCGCTAAGTTTAATCAGCACGCGTTTAAATTTTAAACTTTCCATTAGTTCCCCATATGGTTTACGTGGCGGTCTAGTCTTCTACGGCATCAGACGCGAAATAATCTAGAATAGCCTTGATAACAAAATTGATTTCATCGTTAGTATGGTACGGGTCTAGAGGCAGACTGACTTCACAATCCGCCAATTTTTCAGCAACAGGAAAATCTCCTGCTTTATACTGCAAGTGGCTGCAACAGGGCTGCAAATGCATAGCAATTGGGTAGTGAATGTTGTAGCCGATATTCTTTTCTGTAAGATAGTTGCAAAAAGAGTCGCGTTTTTCTGCTGGAACCATGATCGGGAAAACATGCCAAACTGGTACCGAATAGTTATCTACCACAGGTAGTGCGATTTCTTCAATAGATGATAATTGATCAAGATAGAGTGCCGCTAATTTTCGACGCTTTTCATTCCACTCTGGCAAGTTAGGGAGAAGGGACTGCAATAAGGCAGCCTGCATCTCATCGAGGCGGGAGTTAAAGCCCACAATGTCATGGTGATATTTTACTGCGGCCCCATAGCTGCGAAGCTGGCGTGCAGTTTCGGCAATTTTCTCATTGCTTGTAGTTAAGCAACCACCGTCTCCAAAACCACCGAGGTTCTTTGTCGGGTAGAAACTGAAAGCAGCAGCATCGGAAAGGGCTCCGCATTTGCCGTTTTTATATTCTGCACCATGTGCCTGACAGGCATCTTCAAAAACAAGCAGGTCATGTTGTTTAGCTACAGCATGCACTGCACCCATATCTGCCGGGATACCGTAAAGATGAGTCGGCAAGATAGCTTTCGTGTTTTCTGTGATTGCAGCTTCGATTTTATCGGGATCAATGTTTCCCCAAGTGCCTGATTCTATCAGTACAGGTGTTGCGCCAACACGTAGTACTGCAAGGATGGTGGCAATAAAGCCGCCAGCACTCACGATGACTTCGTCACCGGTGCCAATACCTGAAGCACGTAGGATGATTTCCAGTGCATCAAGACCATTGCCTGTTCCGATACAGTACTTCGCGCCAGTGTAAGCGGCAAAAGACTTTTCGAATTTTTCAAGGCGTGGACCCATGATATAATGCGCTTCATCAAGCACGTCTTCTGTTACTTGCTGTAACTGGAGACGAAATTCTTCGTAACGACGATGCATGGCAAGGTAGCCTACCTTGCTGACCGTATTACGTGCAGCATCAAATGCATTAAAGACCTGTTTGTCGTGGATATAGTCTTCTGGCTCGTAGTCATCAGAAGCGAGAACCATGAGAACAGCATCTTTAGAAAAATTATTCATTTCCCGCCAGTAGCCAGCAGGAACAAGAACACCCTTATTGGGAGAATCAAGTTCGAAGGAGTATGTATTTCCATATCCTTCAAGCGAAAGCGTCACGCTACCTGATGTCGCAACAATACACTGTTGAAGTTTTTTGTGGCCGTGAAATCCACGGGCGTTATTATCTTCAATACTATGAATGTAATATATACGGCGAATAGGAAAATTGAGGTGCGTGTTGGCTTGAATAACAGACAGGGAACCACTTTTTTCTGTTTTATGTGTTTCGATGTCGATAATTTTTGGGATGTTGTTCATATCAAAAAATCCTTAGTTAGCTGGGGATGTGAAAAAATGGAATCGTTGCTCGATTGCTTATCACTTTGCATCAAAAGGTGTGCCCCAACTTCCTTCGTTAATACGGACGTATTTCAAGAACACATAAAAAAAGCCGTGCATTGCATTGATGAATCCGGCTTTTCCATCAAGCATGCCAAGCTTGAAAAAGTAAATTTTTATAAATCGCATTGTAGCATGAGCTAGTGCGACAGCGATCCCGCCTTTGCGTCCTTTTGCTCTCAGATCTTCTGCACCTTCTTGGGCATAGAGATTTATCTTGCTGAGGTGATGAGAAAAACTTTCATAAGGATAATGCAGTATGTCAGCATCTATATCCTTAACTGTTCCGGATGTCTTAAAGGATTCGTGTGATCCACTTTGTGTCACCGTAAGCTTTTCAGGGTGGAAGATGCGAATCAATCTGTCAGGATACCATCCGGAATGCTTCATGAAGCGGTTGTAGTACCAGTTGCGTCGGCGTGGACGAAACGCGGTTATGGATGAATCTGCATTTTTGAGCTCGTTGAGGATTTCTGTCTTTAATTCTTCCGAGCAAATTTCATCTTGATCGAGTGAAATAACCCACTCGCTCTCAATGTTCTCGAGGCCGAATTCAAACTGTTTTTTGAAGCCGCCCCATGAGTTTTGAAGGATGGTTGCCTTGTGATTTTTAGCAATGGATAGAGTCTCGTCTGAAGAAAAGGAATCAACAATGACGACTTTGTCGCAAAAAGATAGTGAAGTAAGACACTTATCTAGAAGGCGTTCGCCGTTGTATGTGAGAACCAATCCAGTGATAGAAGGCATAATTTTTTCCTTAAAAAAAGGGGGAGAGAAAACTCTCCCCCCTTATAAGCTGTTAGATTACCGTAGGTTTTCTATTCAGCGTCTTCTTTAACAGCGTCTTCACCAAGTTCGAAACGAGCGAAAGAAGCAATAGATGCGCCTTTGAGAAGGTCGCGAATAGTCATTTTGTCGTCACGGATGTAAGGCTGGTTCACAAGGGTAATTTCCTTGAAGAATTTAGACATACGACCGTCAACGATTTTGTCTACGATGTTCTCAGGCTTACCCTCTTCGAGGGTTTTCTGGCGCTGAACTTCGCGTTCGCGAGCAATGAGATCTGCTGGAACAGCAGATTCATCGATAGCTACTGGGTTGGTTGCAGCAATCTGCATTGCAACGCCTTTAGCCATGTCAGCATCGTCAGAACCGAGGATCTCTACGAGAACGCCGATTTTGCCGTTGGAGTGAATGTAGGAGCCGATGATACCTTCGCCGGAAAGTTCCATGCGATGTGCACGGCCAGCGGACATGTTTTCACCGAGGGTAGCGATAGCATCGTTAACTTCAGCTTCAACACGTGCGGTAAAATCTTCAGCACCATTTTCAAGAACGTCAGCAGCAAATTTAGCAGCGATTTCCTGGAATTTTTCGTTGCGAGCAACGAAGTCAGTTTCGCATTTAAATTCAGCCATAGCAGCGCGGTTAGCTTCTACTACGCAACCAACGAGACCTTCAGAGGTAGCGCGACCTGCTTTTTTAGCAGCTTTAGACAGACCCTTCTGGCGGAGCCAGTCGAGTGCTGCAGCTTCATCTGCGTCGTTTTCTACGAGTGCTTTTTTGCAGTCCATCATGCCGGCGCCAGTTTTTTCGCGCAGGCTCTTAACCATAGCAGCAGTAATAGCCATGATCTGTTCTCCCTCTGAGTGAATTATTCGGATGCGGTTGCTGTTGCAGCTTCTTCAGCTTCAGCAGCTTTAACCATTTCAGCTTCAGCGTCTTTGCCGTCTTTAGACATAGCGCCGCCTTCTGCACATGCGTCAGCAATGTGAGAAACGAAAAGCTTAATAGCGCGGATAGCGTCGTCGTTACCTGGAATGATGTAATCAATCACGTCAGGATCGCAGTTAGAGTCAGTTACTGCTACGATTGGAATACCGAGTTTACGGCATTCTTTAACAGCGATGTCTTCACGCTTAGGGTCAACAATGAAAGCGAGCTGTGGCAGGCGTTCCATGTTTTTAATACCACCAAGAGTAGCTTCGAGTTTGTCCATTTCGCGACGCAGACGAAGGATTTCTTTCTTCTGGTAGCGGTTGACGGTGCCGTCTTCGAACATGATCTCGAGCTTTTTGAGGCGGTCGATAGACTTACGGATTGTCTGGAAGTTGGTAAGAGTACCACCCATCCAGCGGTTGGTTACGTAGTACTGATCGGAACGGCCAGCTTCAGTTTTCACAGCTTCGTGAGCCTGACGCTTGGTACCGATGAAGATAACTTTGCCGCCATTGGCAACAGTTTCTACTACTTTGTCGTGAGCACGACGGTACAGTTTTACAGTCTGCTGGAGGTCCATGATATGGATGCCGTTGCGAGCGCCGAAAATGAACGGACGCATTTTTGGGTTCCAACGACGAGTCTGGTGACCAAAGTGAACACCAGTTTCCAACATTTGTTTCATAGTTACGTAAGCCATTGTAATCTCCTTCAATGGGTTTTTCTTCCACCCCGTGCCAAGTCCCTCCACCTTAAGAATCTTACGAATTCTTAAGGCACCCAGGGAAGATGCATCGGAGTGTGCTTTGTATTAAAAGGCAGGGATACATACTGCGAATAAATGAGTTTGGCAAGCATTCTTGCCGTTCATTCGCATTTTTATGTATGGCAATCTCCTCGCCACTTTTTTTACTATATCGCAGAATCTACTGAACAGGAAGGCCTGATGAGTCCTGCCGCTGAGTGAAGTTTTTAACTGGATTAATCAGGGTGCCGATGCCTTCAATTTCAACCTGTACTTCATCGCCTTCCTTAATAGGACCGACCCCATGCGGGGTTCCGGTTAAAATTACATCACCGGGCAATAGTGTCATGACATGAGAAATATTAGCAACAAGCTCATGTGGGCTGAAGAGCATATCTGAGGTGTTACCCTGCTGTATAATCTGATCATTTTTATAGAGCTTCACAGAAAGATCTGAAGGATCAGGGATATGAGTTTCAAGCCAAGGGCCAATCGGCAGGAAGGTGTCGAAGCCTTTGCACCTGCCGAACATACCATCACTTTTTTGCAGGTCGCGGGCTGTTACATCGTTGGCACAGGTGTAGCCGAAGATGTATTCTGGTACTGCCTGCGGGGAAAGAAAACGGGCTTCACGTCCTATAATAATGGCAAGCTCTGCTTCATGATCTACCCGCGTAGATTGTGGTGGGATATAGATCGGCTGCCCCGTATTAATGATACAGGACGGTGGCTTGAGGAAAAACATGGGCTCTTCCGGTAGTGGCATTCCAAGCTCTGCTGCGTGATCTTTGTAATTGAGTCCGACGCACACAACTTTTGATGGAGTTACTAAGGGAAGGAGTTGTGCCTCTTCCAGTGGAAAACGTTCTGTAATTCCGATGTGCGGAGTGAGGCAGCGCAAGAGTCCGTCTTCGAGGGCTGCGTAGAATGTTTTATATTGGTAATGGACTCGAACTATTTTCATGACACACTCCTATAATGATATTTGTATCTTATGACAGAATGTATTGGACGAAACTATGATTACGACCTCATTGCGTCGACAATTTCTATGGTGTCGATAACTGATGTGCAAATCTTGGTCATCAGGGGAAAAAAAGTGTTACATTCTCTTTTTTTTATGTACGATTAGCTAGTTTATCCAATTATTATTGGATATGTTTTTAAATGATTTTTCTAGTCCGATATAGACGAAATATTTTTCTGCCCGTCAGGAGCTCGTAATGTCTGAATCTGCTCTAATTGATAGATTTTTACCTGAGTACACATTTAACGAATGCCACGAAATTATCGTGAACAGCCCTATTGAAGAGGTGTACGAAGTAACAAAAAATATAGATCTTTCAAAATCCACATTGATTGTGACTCTATTTAAGCTCCGGGGTTTGCCAACAAGTCGGATGACATTGCAAGGGCTTATTGAAGACCTCGGTTTTTCACGTCTTGCAGAAAACTATCCTATTGAACACCTTATCGGTTTTTTGGCAAATAGTCGCGTTGTTCCCATTTCAGATGCGAAAGAGTTTTTAACGCATTCGTTTTCTGCCAAGGTAAAGGTCGCCTGCAACTTCAGTTTGTTTGAAATTAGTCCAGGACTGACAAAGGTTAGAACAGAAACACGAATTCTTTGTTTATCTACCGTTACCCGTAGATTTTTTAAAGCGTATTGGGTGGTTTTTAAGCCGTTCAGTTCGATGATACGAAAACGCATGTTGAAGATAGTGAAACGTCAATCTGAACTGATTGGGTGGAATTGCTACCTATAGCATGAATAAAAGCTAACGCCCATTTTACATAGTCATAGCAATATCAGTCTATTGTGAACAAGGGCGAAGTTAGTCTCATCAGGATTACATGATATAAAAGAGATGACGCAAGCGGTGTGCTACTCCTGAGAATACCGCAACGCTTTATGCAATACAGGAGGGTGTATGCCACAGATGAGTGAAACCGGAATGCTGGCAATGGTGATGATTTGTTTAGCCGGATTTGTGCTGTATTCCATAATAGTAGTTCTGCCTTGCTGGATTATTGCTAAACGAAAAAACATAGCTCCTCGCTGGTGGAATTGGGTGATTCCTCTTTGGAACCTGTATATTGCGTTTCGCATTGGCAACGGATCATTAAAGAACTTATTTCTTTCATTGGTGTTTTTTTTAGCTGGAATTGGTGCCTTTGTACTACAAGAGCAAGCGCAGTTCTTTGCGATAGCAGGGGTTGTGCTTTTTATTTTGTCCCTCGTGGTTGGGATATATGTTGCTTATAACTGGTTACGGAACATCAGTATTCTTGCCGGAAGACATCCAATGCTTCTTCCAATGGTGATGCTTGTTACCCCGTGTGTTTTGGCATTAGTTGGTGGCGCGCTTGTTAGTCAGGGTGTTATATCACCAATGGAAGTAAGAGGGGCTGAAAATCTGATCAGCTTTGTGACGTGGATAATCTTCATGATTGTTGCACTACGAACTCCACGGAGCAATCAGTCGGAGCCGGATTTCGTTTTGGGTAAGGAATAGAAGGTATGAAGTGGACAGACTAATTGTGGTTGTTAGCCCAGTTGCTGTTGCGTTGGCATGGGGCACTTTTCTAGGTATTGCGCTCCGACCCCCTAATGTATGCTACTTGACCGATTTCAATATGATTAAAGAATAACAAAAGCCCCGTCCTAATATATTCGGGCGGGGCTTTTGTGTGTGTGTGGTACTGCTACACCATGGTAATAACCGGAACGACAACAGGGTCGCGCTCCAGCACTTTACGGAAGAACCGGCGAAGACCGGAACGTATTCTGTCTTGCAGCAGCTGAATGTCTTCCGGCCCGATGTTTTCAAGGAGTTCCAGAATGATGCATTTTGCGTCTTCCAGAACGTGGTCGAAATGGGCCTCAAAGATAAAGCCTTTAGAAACGATGGTAGGACCGTGCAGAATCTCCCAGAGCTGTTCATCCAGCACCATGAAGACCACAACCATTCCTTCTCCGCCAAGAATCTGGCGTTCTTTCAATACGGTGAGTCCCACATCTCCGACGCCTTTACCGTCAACAAGAATTTCTTCAAGTTTAAGCGGGGTGTCGCGGGTGAGGGTGCCCTCACATAAGGTGACAGGCTGACCGTCTTCAATAATAAATGTATTTTCTTCCTTAACACCACAGAGCTGTGCAAGACGGCAATGTTTAACCAGATGACGGTATTCGCCATGGACTGGGATAAAGTGTTTAGGGGCAACTGTGTTCAGCATTTCACACAGCTCATCGCGGTAGGCGTGACCTGATGCGTGAATGTTGCGGAAGCTTTCATAAAAGACTTCTGCACCCATACGGTACATATCGTTAATCATGCGAGTAATCGCAAGAGTGTTACCCGGAATAAAGCGGGATGACATTACAACGGTATCGCCTTCCTGAATAGTAAGGTGTCTATGTTCACCACGGGCAATTCGGGAGAGAGCAGAAAGCGGTTCACCTTGTGAACCGGTAAGGAGCAGCACTGTTTCTTCGTCCGGTAGTTCCGGCATTTCTCGTGTGTCCATGTACAATGGAGTACGAATACGAAGGAAGCCTAAATTGTCGGCGATTTCTATGTTTTTAACAAGGCTGCGGCCAGATACGGCAATCTTACGACCGTATCGAGCAGAAATATCGAGAACCTGTTGGATTCTCTGAATGTGGCTGGAGAATAGGGTAACAATAATGCGTCCCTTAGCGTTGGCAAAGAGATCTTCAAATGCACCTTTAATGTCACGTTCGCTTAATGAATGCCCTTCACGCTCAATGTTTGTTGAGTCGGAAAGAAGAAGTTCAACCCCGTCTTCAGAAAAAGCTCTGAAGCCTTCGAGGTCTGTGCGGTGGTTATCAATTGGAGTCTTGTCGAGTTTGAAGTCACCAGTGTGAACAATTTTGCCAGCCGGAGTCTCAACGCCGAAGCCATATCCATCGACGATGGAATGGCAAACAGGGAAGAAGTTGAAGGCGAGATCTCCAAGTTCTAAACGTTCACGGGGAGCCACAGGGATAAGCTTTGTGCGGTGGAGCAGTTCTGCTTCACGCAATTTCCCTTCAACAAGAGCGAGGGTAAATGGAGATCCGTAAATAGGCACACTGAGCCAGCGGATAAGCCATGGAAGCGCACCAATGTGATCTTCATGTCCATGGGTGAGTACAATGCCTTTGACTTTATCTTTCTGCTTAAGAATATGCTCAAATTGCGGAATAACAACATCGACACCAAGATGGTAGTCGTGCGGGAACATGAGACCACAGTCTACGACAACGGTAGTTGTTTCTGTAGACCACATGGTACAGTTCATACCGATTTCGCCCATGCCGCCCAGCGGCGTAAGTGTTACGCTTGGTTTTTGTGGCATGCGCGCATCTCCATGTATTTTTTGTTCATGTGCTCACGGAGCATGTCACTAAACTCGTTTCGCTGCTTAACGGAATATTCAGCAGTACTGATAGGGTCCATCGCCGTAATATAGACGTTTTTTCGTGTGCTGAGCGCCATGCGTCCTTTAGGCAGAATGTCGCCACTACCTTCAATAATAACTGGTACAATAGGAACACCGGCTTTAAGAGCCAGCATAATAGCACCGGTTTTGAATTCGCCGAGTTCTTCAAATTGCTGTTGGCGTGTGCCTTCCGGAAAGATGATGACAGAGCGGCCATTACGGATTGTTGTGGCAGCATCTTCAAGAGATTTCATTGCGGCTCGTCTGTTGCTGCGATCAACGGAAATGTTACCGAATAGTCTAAAGCAACGTCCGATGAGTGGCAGTTCTTGAAGACTCTTTTTTGCCATAAATGCAGGAAGTGCTTTTTCCAACGCAACGGTTGAAAGTGGGATATCGAATTGACTCTGATGGTTGGCAACAAAGATTACCGGTTCGTCAGTTGGTATATTATCTGTGTCTGTAATAAGCTTTATTTGAGAACAAAAGCGAGCAGATTTGCACCAGAATAGTCCAAAGTGTCGAACCATTTTTCCGGAGTTATCAAATGCTGCCGCAATTGGCATAAAAATACAGACATAAAGTGTCGTAAGAAGAAAGGAAAAATAAAACCAGATTGTGCGTATCATACGTTATCCAAATAAAAAGTGAGCTGGTAAACTAGCAAAATCAGCACCAGGCTCAAGTTTAAAAAGCCGGGGCGCATTGTAATGATGCGGTGCTTGTAGCACGGAGGGGGAAAAAGCCGTTAGCACTTTATTGTGTTAGAAAATTTTCAATAGTGAAAGCAGGTTGAAAGAGGAGAATGTGTGTTCCACTTTGATGAATGAAAAAAGGCCAACTTTTATCGATAAATGCAATAAAAGCTGGGCAAGGTTTTTTAACTTGTCGGGTAGAAAGCCTCTTTTTTGTTTTTCGTATTTTCGTCAGAATATACAGTTAGGTAGTGTCCTGAATGATTTTTTGACGAATACATGGCCTTGTCAGCTCTTTTGATAACGAAAAGTACGATAAACAGTCTTGGTGCGTAATATGGTTTTGTATTTGTGATAACAGATTGTTGGATGATACGCTTTTACAGTGCAAAAAGCCCTCTCATCAAAAAGATGAGAGGGCTTTCGTATTATACCCACAATAGCGCGGGCTCTTCTTTTACTTGTCTATTTGTACCATTAGCTAGCTTGTTTTTCTGCAACTACTTTATCAATTACTGGAGTTGGTGCTTCTTCGTAATGGTCAAATTCCATTGTGAAAACACCCTGACCACCGGTAATGGAGCGGAGATCTGGAGCATAGCGGAGCACTTCACCCATAGGAACGTGCGCTTTAATTTCTGTAATGCCTGTTTTTGAGTCAGAACCAAGCACCTTGCCGCGACGGGAAGATAAATCACCGATGACGTCACCCATAAATTCATCAGGGATGTGCACGGTCATTAATACAATCGGTTCAAGCAAGGTTGGTTTTACCTGATCCAGTGCACCTTTTAGTGCAAGGGAACCAGCGATTTTAAAGGCCATTTCAGAGGAGTCAACGGCGTGGTATGAACCATCGTAGAGCCGTACTTTAAAGTCAACGAGAGGATACCCAGCAAGACAGCCACGGTGCGCAGCTTCTTGAATGCCTTTATCCACAGCAGGGATGTACTGACGAGGGATAACGCCACCAACGATGGCATTTTCAAACTCGTAGCCGAAGCCCTGCGGCATTCCTTCAATTTCAATCCAGCAATCGCCGAACTGTCCGCGTCCACCAGACTGTTTTTTATGTCTGCCTTGAACTTGTGCTTTACCCTTGATGGTTTCACGGTACGGAATTTTAGGGGTCTTCAAAACCATGTTGCATTTGTAACGGCGCATGGCACGTTCAACGCTAGTTTCAATGTGCAGCTGTCCCATACCGGAGAGCAGAATGTCGCTTGATTCTGCATCGCGGGAAAGGGTGAGTGTGATGTCCTCATCAAGTAATCTTTGGACAGCTGTGTAAATCTTATCTTCATCGCCTTTCTCTTTAGGAGCAATCGCGTATGATATAAGATTAGGAGGAAGCTCCGGCATAAGAACTTTAAAAGTTGCTTTAGGGTCTGCCAGCGTATCGCCTGTTTTTGTGGCTTTAAGTTTAGGAACAGCGATAATAGAACCCGGGCCAATATCGCCTTTGGCTGGAACAAATTCTTTACCATTCATAAATAATGGTGATCCGATACGTTCAGTCTCATCCTGATTAATATTTTTCAGAGTTGCGTCGCCGTTAAATGAACCGGACAAAACGCGCATGATGGAGAGCTGACCTGAGAAAGGATCAGATAATGTTTTAAAGGTAAGTAATGCCAACGGCTCATCCGGAGAAGATGGGCGTTCGTTGCCTTCTTCGTCCATCCATGCAGCGTGTTGTAGAGGGGAAGGCAATAGGTCTTGTATGGCATTGAGAAGTCCAGCACCGCCACGATTTTCCAGAGAAGACCCGAGCATAACCGGAATAAGGTCACGTGAGAGCACGCCTTCACGTAAGCCAGTTGTAATTTCTTCTTGAGAGAGTTCGCCAGTCTCAAGATAGTTTTCCATCAGTTCTTCATTACTTTCTGCAATGTTTTCGATGGTCGTTTCGCGAAGCATGGATACTTCATCGGAAAGATTTTCAGGCACATCGCCTTCTGTTGTTGTTCCATCTTCATTAAAGAAGAATGCTTTATTGTTAAGAACATCAACGAACCCTTTAAAATCGTCACCTTGTCCAATTGGAATTTGCAGTAAAACAGGGCGGATTCCTAAGATTGAAGACAACCCGTTGAAGGCTGTGTCAAAATCTGCGCGATCGCGATCCATCTTGTTAATGAAGACGATGGAAGGAAGGTTTGCGTCTTGAACAAAGTTCCAAAGACGGCTTGTAAGTGGGCGGACGCCATCAACTGCGTCAATAACAAAAACGGCGCCATCAACCCCGAACAATAGGTGGTTAATGTCGCCTACAAAGTTATTGTCGCCCGGGACGTCCATAAGGAAGTGGCGATTTTTGTTCCAGTCAATGGTGGCAAAGCCAGGTTGAATAGACCCCCTGCGCTTTACTTCCTCTGGTTCATAGTCGAGCGAAGTGGTGCCTTCTTCAATTTTCCCAAGGCGATTGATAACCCCGGACTGAAACATAAGCATTTCAGCCAGCGAGGTTTTTCCACTTCCTCCCGTGCCCACAAGGGCATAAGTTCTCTGAGAATCAAGTGTCTTGGCCATATACCTTCTCCCTTATGTGGTTTTAGGGGATTATGCTTGCTAAAAATGCAAACTACGGTGTTCCATAACTTGTCTAGAGGGGGTACCTACGTATTGTTTTAGGGGGCACCCCTATGGTGTCACCTTGTATAAGGTAGCGATACTTGTCAACCTTTCAGACGAAATTTTCAAATTCTCAGACGGATACGTACCTTTATGTTGAATTTTATCGTAACTTGTAGAAATATAATCCGTCATTAATTTTTGGTTACGCCAATACTGCTGATATGGGAGTACAAATGTACATCAATATACTCGTTGGAATAGTCTTCATTGCACTTGTTGTGTGGATAGTGAGAAACTTTTTGCATAGTTTAAAGTCACCTGCGCGAATTATGGAAGATGAATTGAACCAGCGGCGGGAAAAGCAGGAGCAGATTACTGCTAATTTAGAAAGGCTTCGTGAAACAGGGGTAAAAAAGCTTATTCCTGTGAAGCAGGCACTGGAAGAAATGAACGCTGCATTGCCAGAAGAAAAGCGATTTACCATAGAAAATAATCGTGACAGTGTGGCGATTATTTTCGAAAAAACATATGTAGAGATCACACATCGGTTAACACAATTCTCTCTTAGCGGTAGTGAACGGGATTTTTCGGATGATGTAGCCATGCATCAAAGTTTTGTTATCGAACGAAAAGATGAACATGGAGACGTTATTACAAGCCGTGAGGCAGAAACGGAAGAGGAAACTATCCGCATTATTGCTCGAGAAATTGCCAATGTTGTGGAACCCTGAGTAAGTTGCAACTACTTGCATAATCACCACAGAATGTTGTTTTGGTGATACATGAGTGGTAGTCTGATTTCGTTGCGTCTAATTTTTTTCAACCAGTTTGACGTGTACTACATTTTTCAATTGGGGGCGAAATGTCGAAAGAATGTACCCTTTATGCACTTTCTACCTGTATTCATTGTAGAAAAATGAAGCTCTTTTTAGAAGACCATGATGTGAATTTTGATAATATTTTCGTGGATAAGCTGAGAGGCGATGAGCGAAAAGATATTATTGATAGAATTAGAAATTACAATCCGAAATTGTCTTTTCCGACACTTGTTGTGTCCGAAGGGCAGTGCATAATTGTTGGCTTCCATAAAGATCAGATTGAGGAGGCGCTTGATTTATGAGTGAAAAAATGACAGCCGAAAAGCTTTATGAAATGCTCAAAAAAATTCAAGAGCCGCGTGGATTCTTTTTTAATAAAGATATGTCCATGACATTACCGCTGCTTGAAAGTCTGCTGATTAATAAAGAAGAGTACGGCTACATGGCTTGTCCATGTCGTTTGCCTAACGGCGAGTTTGATAAAGATAGAGATATCGTCTGCCCGTGCGAGTACCGCGACCCCGATTTAGAAGAGTTTGGTGTCTGCTACTGCGGCCTCTACGTGACAGAAGAGTATAATAAAGAAGATCATGACGAAGTGGCTATCCCCGAACGCCGCCCACCTGAAAAAATTTTAGGGTAGTCTGCTACCGTCTCTGGTAGGTTTGCGACGATTACCTTTGGTTATATTTGCCTCCGGCGGCTGGGGGATAACCTTGTTGAAACAAGGTTATCCCCCAGACCCCCTTCCAAAAAACTTTTACCTGCGAGTTTAGCCCGTAGCTTATTAAGCTCGCGGCTTATGCTCTACTACTTCCTTTCCACCAAAAAAGGCTGTCCATCATACGGAGGACAGCCTTTTTTGGTGGGAAGGTGATGGGGTATCAGCCGCGAGGTTGTGTCAATAACGGGCTGAGCTCGCAGGTAAAAGTCTTTGGAGATTCCTAAGAACCTTTCTACAAGCTTCTTAGGCCACCGGAGGAAAAAGAAAATTACCAATGTATCCTGATGATAAGTGTGGTCAGAGGCAAAATCGTTATTCTAATCCAAGCAGATCAGCGCCGTTGCCAAGGAACATTTCCAGCTTTGGCAGTGAGAGCTTGAGTCGTTTTTTAAGCTTCGCAACTTCTTTATCAGGACTATAGAGCGGATAATCTGACCCGAAGAGAATTTTCTCATGCGGGTGTTTTTTCATTATCGCGCTCAGAGTCATGTCATCGATAAAATCAAGCGTGCTTGAGGTGTCGATGTAGATATTTCTTCCTATGAGTACTTCTAATGCATGCTGCCAATGGTGATAGCCTCCAAAGTGCGCTGCAACAAAGCGTGCTTTCGGGAAGTTGTCGAGTAGTGCCGCAAGCTTGTACGGACAGGAAGGATTGTCTTTGGGGGCTAGCTTGTCACCAATATGGAAAAGCATAACAAAATCATCCTGCGCCGCTTCGATAATAGGCAGCAGACGTTTTTCATCCAGCCTGAATCCTTGGAAATCAGGATGGAGTTTAAGCCCTTTGATGCCGCGTGCTTTTAAGCGTGCGAGCTGGTTTTCCCAATCATCGAAATCGGGATGAATGGTACCGAAGGGAATTGCATCGGGGTGTGCAGCCTTTAAAGACAAAGCAAAGTTGTTCGCGGGAATAACTTGCTCGGCTGAGGTTGCTGCACAGAGTACCACCATCTTATCCAGACCGGCTTTTTTAATTCGGCGGATAAGGTCATCCATTATGCCCGTGCATTGGCATGTTATCCCGTAATGGGAGTTTAAATGCTCAACAGCTTTGGCAGCAATTTTAGGATGAAATGCGTGAGTGTGGAAATCGAGATACATAATAGTGCAGCGTTCTTTTAATATTAAAAGTTAGTTTCCTACGAAGAGTTCTTTAAGCCAGTCAGGGACTTTTACAGGACGCCCTTTATCGTTGGTACAGGCATGCTCTGTGTGACCGGTGGCAATAATAGTGTCTTTTGCTTCGTTGTAAATTTCGTACTCAAAGACCATGGATGCGCGGCCCCATTTGCTGATGCCGACACGTACATACAGTAAGTCATCAAAACGGGCAGGGCGCTTGTAACGGCAATGCGCTTCACGAACAGGAAGCAATATGCCCCGTTCTTCAACAGTGTTGTAGCTCATGCCTTGTTCGCGAATGTATTCGCTACGGGCTCGCTCGAATAAATGTAGATATTCTGCGTAGTACATGACGGACATAGCATCTGTTTCACCGTAGGAAACACGATGCGCGAGCCATGTTTCAGGAGTCGGAAATTCTGCCATAGTCATGCCCTCTATATTCAGTCGATATTATATTTGGTGTTGTAAGTATGGCACGTCAATATGTTGCCGTTTTCGCCATTCTGTGCGGGCTCTGCACAGTTCTTTACCTGTTTCATCAAGAGAGACGGAATGTAGATAGTCTCCATCATCAGTACTACCTGATTTGCTGGTGAGCTTTTGATGCGCTCCGCATTCCATTCGATAGCTGATGTCGATGAGCACTGGTTCGTATTTTAACATGAAGTCTTCAGGCATGGATTCTTGAATCCAGCCGAGGTACCGCACGTTATTAACATGCCCGTTAATGTCAATGTCTGTTTTTCTGCTGACGACTGGGCATTCGTGCTCTGAATTACGTAACCGTGGTACGACACGGGTGGGAAACTCTTTGCATGGTGGGTTGTTAACCGGATAATTATTGGTAATAAACTCCGGCACCGGAACGAGTTTACGCTTTTTGATATCTATGACAAGCCAAGCGGTTGTTCCTTCGGCAATGAGATGGTTCTCTGCGTCAAAAACTTCAAAACAGCGTAAAGCAAGGTTGGGTGTATGGGCAGAAGGCCATGTGTGGATGGAGATGGTTTCTCCAACATTCGGATAGCGGTCTACAGTAAACGTAAGTCTACTAAGTACCCATACAATGCCATGTTGTAGCAGGAATTCACCCGGGAACCCATGTAACCGTGCGTTGTTTGCCGCTGCTTCTTCAAAAAAAGCGGCAAAAGCGGCAGGGCAGGCTTTACCGAACCGGTCTGTATGATAGGTTTTAATGGTGTAAGATTCTATGCCCTTGAGTGTCATGTGTAATTCCCCTTTTGAATAAGCATGTTAGCTATCACTGACATGTGTCAAGGGCAAGGGGGCGGGTTACTTTTTCGATACGGCGGTTACAGCGAAGTATAAATACACGGCTGTAACCACCAGTGGCATACTTATATTTTGGTCAAATTTGCGTACGGGTTGAGTGAAAACTGTGTTGGGGCATATATTGCATGTTCAGCATGTGTTGATAGTGCCCAACGCTGGGTTCCGTATTCAAAATGCCACCATTCGCAGTGGAAGTTCACAAAACCGGCTTGCGTCATAACGAAGTAGAGAAGACGTCTGTTGTAGAGTGCTTCTTCCTCACGTTTGGTTAACTTATCGCCTTGCTCTAGTTTGTTTTCAAAATACTGGGTGTTGGAAACTTCACCGGGGAAATCAAATGGTGCACCGAAGAAAAGTTTGTTGCCTGCGCGGGTTGCAATGGCAACATCAATTGCGCCGCCTGTTGAATGCGGAGCAGGAGTGCTGACATCTTTCATCGGTTTGGCCACATACTGTTGTGCCATGGTGAAGATTTCTTCTGTGGGCTTGTCTGGGTACATAGTTGCAAGTGCATTTTTACATTCAGCAAAAAGGAACGACTGCACATCTGTTGATCTCCAGCCATCCAGAATAATAAGGCGTAGATGTGATGGGAGGAGGGAAGACGCGTGTTGTAAACGCTCAAGAACGCCTTCACGTGCGTAACATTCCGGCAGTGCACCGACTATCTGGCGTTCAAAATAAACTGAACGGCTGAGCATGTGCTCCGGTGTTAATGCGAGCGACACAACTTCTTCATATGATTCTACAGAAGGGACAGCATAAACAGATTCCCATGATGGTTCAGAAAGACCATGAATGGGTGGTACAATTTTATCAGGCATGACAAATCCAGTAATATGTATAGGTCAACGTGCTGTTAATATCCCAACAAGCGCGGCAGCCAGAGGGATAGTTCCGGCACAAAAATAAGCAGCAATTGGCAAATAAGCGCAACTACGACAAAAGGCCAGATATGTTTGAACATTTTTTCTAAAGGAACATTTCCGACGGAGGAAACAATATAGACACATGCCCCCATCGGTGGGGTGATGAGTGCAATGGTAATGTTTAGTGTCATGACGATACCAAAATGGAGCGGATCAATACCTGCTTGTGTTGCGAGGGGGCTAAACACCGGAGTCAGCAGAACCAATGCAGCAATTTCCTCCATGAACATCCCGATGATGAATATTATAATGCTGATAAATAAAAGTACGGTGGAGGGCGATGATGCGTACTGCATCACAATCGGTGCCAGTTGTTGCGGCATTCGTTCCGAAGAGAGAATCCAACCTACGATAGTCGCAGCTCCGATAACGATGAAAATTACACTGCTGAGCCGAACTGTATTGCAAATGGATTGCACTATGCCTTTAAGTTCAAGCTGTCTTGTCCACAGAAGTCCCATGATGAGAACATAGCCGCAGGCAACAGCACCCGATTCTGTGGGCGTCATGAATCCAAAAAGGATGCCGCCAACAATAATTCCGGGAGCAAACAATGCAGCTGTTGCGCCACCTGTGGAGATAAAGAGTTCCTTAAATGAAAATTTTGAGTTCACCACAGGAAGATTAAGACGGATGGCACAGATACGGTGCATAATGATAAAGGCAATGCCCAGCAGCAATCCTGGAACAACACCCGCAATAAACAGAGCGCCCACGTTGGTTTTAGTCATCGCACCGAAGAGAATCATGAATATGCTTGGCGGAATGATTGGTCCAATAAGGGAACTACCAGCGGTTAATCCAGCTGCGTATGAATCGGGGTAGCCACCTTTTTTCATGGCAGGAATCATGATTGAGCCTACAGCAGATGCATCAGCAGCAGCTGAGCCGTTTACTCCGGCAAATATGATGCTTGCCACTACGGTAACGTAGCCGAGACCGCCTTTTAAGTGTCCTACAAGTGCTTCAGAAAAACGCAGTAGACGTGAGGTCAGTCCAGAGTGGCTCATAAGTTCCCCAACTAGAATGAAGTAGGGGATTGCCAGAAGGGAAAAGGGCTCCATGCCTCCATAGAATTGTTGGATCATAATGCGCAACTGCCCCAGCTTGTCTATGTAGATAATACCAGCAAAGGCGGTGGAGAGCATGGCAGCAAAGAGCGGAAGCCCAGAGGCAAGAGTGATGAAGAACATGCACAGAAGAATGAGAGCCATGGCTATGTCTCCTCAGTCTGTTTTTCTTTTGAAGCTGACCCCTGTGAGGTGGAAGATTCTGTGACGATTAGCTCTTCGACAGAATAAAACTGCTGGAGCAAGTATTCGAGGAGCATAAGAGCCATGCCGACTGGGATAGCCATCAGCGGTAGCGATTTTTTTATTCCCAGCGTCATAATGGTAAACATTTGCATTTTATATGCATAGGTGACTCCAAGCCAGATCATAAGCGTAAGGATGCTTATGAAGCAAAGTATGCGTAAAAAGCGGATCATGCGTCTGGAATTTTTTGGGAGCCTGTTTACAAGAATGGTAATTGCCATGTGTTCGCCTTGCTTCAAGGCTGGTGCGGCTGCAAGCATGACCATCCAGACGAGAGTTATTTTTGCAAGATCTGTCGTCCAGATTGGCGGACGGAAGAATCTAGCGAAAACACCTAACATAACTGTTCCCAAGTTTATAAGCAGAAGCGCCCCCGCTCCGAATAGGCAGAGGCGCTCCAGTTTATTTGAAATAACTTGGCATCTTGTTGCCATAGAGGGCACTACTTCACCTCGTCATTAGCTCTTTGTGCATCCGTAATTGTTTGGTCAATCCATTCTTTTTTGATGTGTTGGCTTAACCATGCGATGTAAGATGGCATGCTAAGTTCTTTAAAAGCTTTCATTTCTTCAGGGGTTGGGGTGTAAACCTGCATCCCTTTTTCTTGTAAGAATTTGATTCTATTTTCAACCTGAGATTCTACAAACGTACGTGTAAGTCCGTTTGCTTTTTTTGCTGCGCTACGTATAGCGGAGCGTTCTTTTTCTGTAAGTTTTTCCATCATGGCATTGTTTACGAGAAGAAATTGGTCGGAATATTGAACGTTGGCAAGTGTGAGGTGTTTTTGCACTTCAAAAAGGCTGCCGATGATAATGTATGTTGGAGGATTCATTTGTCCGTCTGCAACACCGGTTTTTAGCGCGAGGTAGACTTCCGTCCAAGGGATAGGAGTACCAGTAGCGCCAAAGGCTTCGTACATAGCGACTTGGCTGGCATCCATTGCCCGAAATTTAAGTCCTTTGAAGTCGTTAGGGGATTTAATGGGTTTCGTGCATGTGAATGCAATAAAACCTCCTTCTTCAATTACATCGAGTAATTGAACGCCAGTGCGCTCTCTGAATTCTTTACGAAGTTTTGCCATAACGGGACTTGAGTCAAAAAATGTATGGGCTGCTTTGTAGTTGTCGAAGAGAAATGGTACGTTTGTCGCAAAAATTTCTGGAAAAACGGTTTCCATGCCACCAAATGATGCAACGTTAATCATTGGGTCTGTCATTACCTGTTCCATGCGCTGTTGCTCATTACCAAGCTGACTGTTCGGGAACAGTTCAATATTAATAGAACCGTTGGTATCCTTTTCTACAATTTCTTTGAAATGAGTGGCAAATACATGAACAGCATTATCCTCTGTCGTAGCCGGACCGTTGTAACTCATTTTTATGCTTTTTTCTGCGAATGATGCAGCAGGAATTGCAAGCATAAGAAGGCAGATTAGTACTGAATACTGGATTGATTTCCATGAAAGTTCATGCAACATGATCATATCCTCCAACGTTATTTGTCGCGTCTGTCCTGAAAATTACCTATTAGCAAATAGATTAAAATACCAACTCATATAGCTATGTGTTCTAAAAAAGAAACTATATGTCAATATGTTATAAAATAACGCTATTTGTTTCTCAGTACATCAAGGACGTCGACATTGGAGGCAACCCATGCAGGGTAGGCGCCAGCGATAATGCCAAGGATGCAGGAGCCAATGCTTGCACCGACAATAAGGATGGGGTCGTACACATACGGATAATCCGCAACGTAGTAGATAATGGTGATGATAACGAGAGCGACGAGAGCCCCCAACGTACCGCCAATGCCAGACAATAGACTGGATTCAAATAAGAATTGAGACATGATTGCGCTTCGGCGGGCTCCGATGGCGCGACGGACGCCAATTTCGAGCTTTCGTGTTTGTACGAGTAGAATCATGATGGATAATATGCCCATGGCACCGACTGAAAACGAAATGGATGAACTCATAAGTCCGAGAAGCCATACGAGCTGCAAAGCCTGTGTTTTGAGTTTTGATACATCTCGTGCGGAGAGTACTAGGAAGTCTTCATCAGCTTTTCGTGTGACAAGGTGTTGTTGCAACATAATATCGATGGCAGTTTGTTTTGCAGCTTCTTCATCCTTGTCTGAGTAAAGAGTCATAAATACACCGGATACCCAATCCTGATTTGACATTCTGCGCATATAGGTTGTGATAGGAACAAAGACCTGCTCGTCTTGGTCTGTTCCTGCGAGGTCACGTCCTCGCCTAGGCATGACACCGATAACACGCAGGTTGGTGAGCCCATAGTGGACAATTTTACCGAGTGCTTGTGTGTGGTGTTTGAAAAGCCGGTTGGCAATGGTGAAGCCAAGAATGCAAACCTTTGCTCGTTTTTCGACATCTTGGCTGGTAAAGAAATGCCCAAGCGTGACTGGTGCAGCGCGAACTGATGGGAAGTCTGCACTAGCTGCAATGAGTTGTGATTTTACGAAATTCCGGCGATAGTTGATGGTGGCATTTTTGGTAACAAAGGCGGTGCCTTGTTTTACGTAGGGATTGTTCTCTAACAGTGCATCGACGTCTTCCATTTTGAAGGTGGTGGTTAATCCACCATATCGGACTGTTCCACTGCGTCTGAAGGTCGGCTGTCCTGCAAGTACGGCAAGCAGGTTCGGACCAAGTTTTTCAGTTTCAAGTCGAGCCTGCTCTTTGAGTGCCTCTGAGACGTGGATGACACCAGTTAGTGCCAGTGTTCCCAGAAAAACGCCAAGCATCGCAAGGGCAGAGCGAAGCTTATGCGCGGCAAGAGAGCGCAGGGCTATGCGCAGATAGTTTAACACTACCCGTCTCCCCGAAGTGCGCTGATTGGATCAAGCTCTGCTGCCTGCCGTGCAGGACTGAGGCCGAAAATAAGCCCTACAGCCATAGCCGCGCCTAATGCTGAAAGGAAGATTTTGAGCGAGAGTCGAATTTCAATAAGGTTAAAGATAAAGAGCACTCGCGCTAACGCAATTCCCATTGCAATTCCAAGCAATCCTCCAATAATAGTCAGAAGCACAGCTTCCAATAGGAACTGACGCACAATGGCGCCTTTACTTGCGCCGATAGCGCGCTTTAGTCCAATTTCCAATGTACGTTCTGATACGGAAAGATAGAACAAGTTTGCCAGAACAAAGCCGCCTACAATCATGGCGGTTGCCGCGGTGACGCCAAGGAAGATAGTTAAACCACCTTTGAGTGTGGAAAGAAATTGCTGCACTTCTTCGGCGGAAAGAATGGTAAAGTCGTTCGGCTCTCCTGGTTTGAGTTTATGCAAATGACGCAGGAAACTGGTCAGGTTGTCTACATTTGCCTGCATGTTTTCTGCGTCGATGTATTTGATGCGTAAGCCCCTGAAGTATTGCCTGTCGGCACCAAAGCGCTGCGCAAGTGTGGTGAGGGGAACTATGATGCGGTCATCAAGACTTGTGCCGCTGCCGCCTGTGTAACCTCTGTGAGACAACTCACCGATAACCGTGAACGGAATAGAGCCGACAAAGATCGTTTTACTGACGGGGCTTTCGTTCTTTTCAAACAACGCGGCGGTAACTGTTTCGCCGATTAAGCAAACTTTCAAAGCCTGCGTTACGTCTGCCTGTGTAAAATCTCTTCCAGAAATGAGCGGCCAGTTCCACGCTTCGCTGTAGTTGGCAGATGTTCCAATAATGCGTGATACATTCCAGTTTTTATTTTTGTAACGGATAGTTTTTCCGGTCACGGAGCGTAATGGAACCACAAGGTATGTTCCGGGAAGGGAACGTCTTATTTGTTTCAGATCATCCCATGAAAGGGTCAGCGTACGTTGCCCTACAGGGCGGTTGAAAATATCTCCTCCGAGCACCAGAACGGCATCTGGACCGAAAGACTGTGTCAGCTCTTCCGCTTTTTGGTTCGCCCCGTCGTGAGCAGCGATAATGACTGTCAGTGAAGCAATTCCCAAAGATACTGATATAATAACAAAGAGCGAACGTATTTTATACGCCCACAGCGCTTGAATCGCGAGGAGTGCTATTCTGCCAAGAATGGCTATGTCTGATTTAAAGTTATCAAGTTTCATTCATGTCATTGTACCTGAGATGAATACTTGAACAAGAGAGATTGCGTATATATTTAACGCAGTTTGTGGAATGATGGGGGATTTGGCAGAAAAGTGCTTATAGAAAGTGCGTCCGGCATCACGCATACACTGCGAGGCCGGACGCTGAGGGATTCAAAAGAACTGTGGTGCTCCAGGGAGGGAGCATCAATGGCTGATGCTCGTGTGAAAGCAAGTTCGGGATGTTTTCAACCTAAGTAGATACATAAGGCAGGAAATATATCTACAGAGCCGTTTGTATGGAGTGAGACAGGCTCAACGCGTACACCAACCGTTCTTCTGAATAAATAAATATTGAAAGATGTTCCGTGCAGGTAGCAGAAAAAACGCATGCTCTGTGCAGATTCAAATTTCTCCGAACTGCTGCGTTTTTTCTACTACCATACGGATCTCAATTTTAACGTACTTGCTAGCAGTTCTGCCAGCAAAGCTGAATGTGCTCTTTTGCGAGGCTGCGGGAGATAAGACTAACCCCGACAGCCAATGCAATAGATATCGGCAGAGCAACTACGTTCGGGTCAACCCACTGGAGGAGAAACATGGTGCTGCCCGGAGCTGCATCTGCAACAAGTGTTACTTTGCCAAACAGTGTCTCACACAGACCGATAGCCGCTGCTTCTTTTTTGTGGATGAACAGCATCCACAACATTGAAATGGTAAATCCACCAACGATGGAGACCTTGGCTCCAGTCTTTGTCATACCTTTCCAGTAAAGGCCGAAAACGTATGCAGGTAAGAATGTTGCACCGCTTAATCCAAAGAAGAACGCTGTAGCGCGTGCAACAATGGAAGGAGGAAGCAGCCACGCCCACACAAGAGTGGCAATGATAGTAGCAACAATACCGAGTTGGCTGATGGATGAAGCGCTCAGTTTGTTTTTACTACGCATGATGTTTCTTGAAACATCATGGGCAAGAGAGGTACCACCAATGTGAAACTGGCTGGAGAGCGTGGACATGGCTGCGGCAAACATAGCCAGCAAAAACATGGCAGAGAACCAAGGCGGCATAACTTTTTCAATAAAAATAGGGACAATTTTATCAAGGTTGCCACCAGCCATGTGAATGCTGATTTTACCAAACTGGTTGAAGAAAATTGCATTGGAAAGTGCGCCTACAACGTAGATCACGCCAATGGTGAGCAGGATAAAAATGGAACCGTACAGTACGGCACGGTTTAATTCTTTATCGCTGGAAACTGTCATGAATCGAACAGCAAGCTGTGGCTGAGCAAGTACGCCGATACCTACGCCGTAAACAATAGTTGTGTAGATAACGAGCCATAATGGTGAGCCTGTTTCTGTACCTTGCGTCCAGCCGATAATTCCGCCTTTCTGCAATGATTCAGGAACAAGGTTTGACATAGAAGTGAGAGCCTCATGTGCAGGAACAACGCCACCGAGTATGTAGTATGTGTAGCCCAATAAAAAGACCATCATGGCAACCATAATCGTTCCCTGAAATGCGTCTGTGTACATAACAGCTTTCATGCCGCCAGTAATAACGTAAAGGGATAAGATTGCCGTAATGCCTATAAGCATCCATTCGTATGGTAATCCCAAAGAAACTTCTGTCATGCGGCAGATACCGGTTAAAACCGCAGCCGCGTATACCGGAATAAAGAAAAATATGATGCCGCCGGAAAAACTTTGAATAAATTTTGAATGGTAGCGTTTGCCAAGCAATTCCGGAAAGGTATGGCAATTTAGTACTAAACCCATGCGACGGGTGCGTTTGCCCAAAAACACCATCGCGATAAAAATTCCCACAAAAATATTTAGAAATGCCAGCCACAGAAGCGACATACCGAACATTGCCGCGACGCCACCAAAGCCGATAATGGCTGAAGTGGAAATAAAAGTTGCACCGTACGACATAGCCATAACGAATGGGTTAACAGAACGTCCGGCGAGCATGTAGTCTCCGGCGTTTTTTGTTTCCTTCCATCCTTTCCATCCTAAGTAGAAGACGATCCCGAAGTAGAGCAGTGAGGTAATCAGTTTGACGGCCATGTCGTATTCTCCCGTTACTTATCGGTGCTTTCCTGCACCAACGATTCAATATTTACCGTGTCCGGCGTTCCCGCGTTGTTCCAATTCGTAATGCCGTACGCAACACAGCCGATGGTGGATATGATGCAAAGCCAGTAAGGCAAAGCAGTCTCGATACTTCCGAGTCCTAACAGCATGATGTCCTCCTTTTGCATAAAAAAAACCGCAGGCTCTCACCTGCGGTTTGTCGGTATATTCCCTTAATCTATGCGCCTTACACGCACTCAACCGATCCGCAGGTCTTGATGACGCGGTAACCATAATATGCATAAAAATAGCTATTCATATGGCGGTTGATTGTTTCCATAGGTCAATTACTACACGTTCTAATACAAAAATGTCAAGTTCGATAAGATGGAAAAGTGTGATTTTTTCGATATAGTCGAAAAATGTAATGGGGGTGGATGCCTCCGGCGGTGGGGTAAGAATTCTTCGAGGAGTCTCTGACGGCTCTCCGAGGTACAGGGCAGATCTCTTGCCCTTCGGAGAATCCTCGAAGAGCCGTCGGAGACAAACACAGAAGCCGTAATTAATTATTCTGCCAGCAAAGCTGAATGTGGTCTTCAGCGAGACTGCGAGATACGAGGCTTACGACAACAGCGATTGAAATGGCCACTGGCAACGCGACTACGTTTGGATCAACCCACTGAAGCAGGAACATGGTGCTACCCGGTGCAGCGTCTGCTACGAGCGTGGCTTTACCGAAGAGCGCCTTACAGAGACCTATTGCGACGGCTTCTTTTTTATGGATGAAGAGCATCCAGAGCATGGATACGGTGAAACCTCCGACCATGGATATTTTTGCTCCGGTTTTGGTCATGCCTTTCCAGTAGAGTCCGAAGACGTATGCTGGAAGGAACGCTGCGCCTGTGAGTCCGAAGAAGAACGCGGTTGCGCGTGCGACGATGGACGGTGGAAGCAGCCATGCCCAGATGAGTGTGGCAATAATTGTTGCGATGATACCGAGCTGGTTCACTTGTTTGATGTCGCGTTTTGTCGGCATGACTACCTGAGATACATCATGTGCGAGTGATGTGCCGCCAATGTGAAACTGGCTTGAAAGTGTAGACATGGCAGCGGCAAACATGGCGAGCAGGAACGCGGCAGAGAACCATGGCGGCATAATGCTTTCGATGAAGACAGGAATAATTTTGTCGAGGTTTCCGCCAGCCATCTGGATGCTGATCTTGCCGAACTTGTCGAGGAAGATAGCATTGGAAAGCGCGCCTACAACAAAAATAACGAACACTGTGAGCAGAAGGAAAATTGCACCGTAGAGGACAGCTCTGTTGAGCTCTTTATCGCTGGCTACAGTCATGAAACGGACAGCAAGCTGTGGCTGTGCCAGCACGCCGATACCTACGCCGTAAACAAGGGTGGTGTAGATAACGAGCCAAAGCGGTGTGCCTTGCGCAGAGCCTTGTGTCCAGCCAAGGATTCCTCCCTTCTGGAGTGCTTCCGGCATGAGGTGTGCCATGGCTGTGAGCTTTTCATGCGCAGGAATAACTCCACCGAGCAAGTAGTATGTGTACCCGAGCAGGAAGACCATCATGGCTGCCATAATTGTTCCCTGAAACGCATCTGTGTACATAACGGCTTTCATACCGCCAGTGATTACGTAGAGGGACAGAATGGCGGTAATTCCAATGAGCATCCATTCGTATGGTAAACCGAGGGATACCTCAGTCATACGGCAGATACCTGTGAGCACCGCGGCTGCGTAAACTGGGATGAAGAAAAAGATGATTCCGCCAGAGAAGGACTGCACAAATTTTGAATTGTAGCGCTTCCCTAACAGTTCAGGAAACGTGTGACAGTTGAGGGTAAGCCCCATACGTCGTGTCCGTTTGCCAAGGAACACCATCGCGATGAACACACCCACGAAGATGGTAAGGAAGGCAAGCCAGAGAAGTGGCATGCCGAACATTGCCGCCACACCACCGAAGCCGATGATAGCGGAAGTGGATACGAATGTAGCACCATATGACATGGCCATAATGAACGGGTTAACGGAGCGGCCAGCAAGCATATAGTCGCTTGCGCCTTTAGTCTCCTTCCAGCCTTTCCAGCCCAGATAAAAAACTGCTGCAAAGTACAGCATTGCGGTAATGAGTTTGACGGCCACGTCAGATTCTCCTCTTATTTGTTCGTGCAGTCTTGCACTATTGATTCAACTTCAGCTGTAACGGTGTCAGGCTCGCCTGCGTTGTTCCAGTTCTTAATTCCATAAGCAATGCAGCCAATTGTGGATAGAATGCAAAGCCAGTATGGCAGTGCGGTTTCAATGCTTCCAAGTCCTAGTAACATGTGTTTTCCCCTTGTAATTAAGTACAAAAAAAACCGCAGGCTTTCGCCTGCGGTTTCATCGGTGTATAGAGCTATATTGTGTTACGTTCGAACACACTCAACCGATCCGCAGGCCTGAATGCCGCGGAAACCAAAAAACGCAAAAAAGGTATTGGTGTTGAATTTGTTCATAGGTTCCTTCTACAAGTTGTTCTACAAAATTGTCAAGTTCGGTTTTGATGAAATTAGAACTTTGTTTCTATTATATCCACAGCCCGTTCGCCATTTGCGCCTTTCAGGTTGCCTAACCACTGACGAACAACACCAAGGTTGCCTTTTATCCATACTGTGGCAGTTTCTTCAACAGTCTGTTTTTTTAGCGAAACATCATATGTCCACTTCCCTTGTGTGAGCCTACTTACGTTGAAGCGTGACAGGATCATAAATGCGTCTGGGTATTCTGTTTTAATGTCTGTGCGGATCAGGGTGTTGATTGTACTTTCCGAAATAAGTTTGGTGGAGCCCGGCATGGCTTTCAGGTAACGCATGTCGAGGGTCAGGTTCATCCAATGTGGTTCCCAACAGGTGAATACAATCCATTTTTTCTCTTTGAAGGCTTTGATTACGTCGTCAAGCATCTTGTCTATAGGCTCGCCTTTTTGCTTCCAGCTGCCTAGTCCTTCGAAATCTTTTTTGATGAGATCTTCGACAAGAATATACATGCCGGAGGTTGGTTCAATCGTGTAGATCGTGGAATCAAATTTTTTAGCATTCGGTGCAAGGTCGGTAATATTTTTAACACCTTCAGCACTAACGTATCCTGGAACACAGAGTCCGGTGTGCGTGCTCTGAACATTAACACCAGCTATGCGTACGTTTTTTTTCTTTAAAAGCGGTTCAAGGAGCATGTCTTGTGTTGGAAGCCATGCACTCATAAATACATCAATTTTTCCGTTTCCAAGAGCTTTGTAGGCTTCGCTCGCTTCCATAGGTGTAGTGGATGTTTCGTATCCGACTGCTTTAAGGATCTGCGAGGCTACTTCTGCTTTAACCATTGCACCGGGCCACGGCGGGACTGCAAATCTGATAGCAGCAGATGCCGTTGACACCGGAACAGCAGATGCCACAAATGCTACTGCAAAAAGAAATGTAATGAGTGATCTATACATAATGTCTCCTCGCTTGTTGTTTATTGTATGGTGCTGTCTGCAGGATTATTCTTACTGCGGACAGAATCTTGTTCTTGGTCTTTTATGACTTCGCCGTCTTTAAAAACGATGCGACGTCTGGCGCTGTCCGCAGTGAGCGGATCATGCGTGACAAGAATTATGGTTTTTCCAGTCTCGTTAATTTTTTCAAACAGATCGAGAATTTCGTTACTGGTATATGTGTCTAGCTGTCCTGTAGGCTCATCTGCCAGTAGCAGAGGTGGATTATTGAACAGCGCACGCGCAAGTGCCACGCGTTGTTGTTGTCCGCCGGAAAGGCTGGATGGCTTAAAGTTGATTCGATCTCCAAGTCCTACTGAGTCGAGGAGTTCCTCAGCGCGTTGGCGTATTCGAGTTTGTTTCCCACGTCTGTAGAGACCTGGAAGCATAACATTTTCAAGAGCGGTGGCGTATGGGATGAGATAGAAATTTTGAAATACAATGCCGATAAGTTTATTTCGGGCATCACTTTGTTCATTGTCAGACATTTTTGCCGTGTCTGTACCATCAAGAAAATATGACCCCGCTGTGGGACGATCGAGTAACGCAAGAAGATGGAGCAGGGTGGATTTTCCCGAGCCGGAAGTTCCCTGTATCGCAACAAGTTCTCCGTGATTGATGACCATATCAAGCGGTTTAATCGCACTGATGGTCAGTCCGCCTTGAGAAAAGGTTCTTGTTAACCTTTTTGTTTCAATTACCGGCTTGCTCATATTGTTTACTTACCGTCTTCAGTTTCAATGGTTGGAATGATGATACGTGTAGCAATCTTGTCTCCTTCCTCAACACCTGACAAGATTTCGGTGTTGTTTTCTCCCATGATTCCGAATGTTGGTGAAACTGGCGTTGCGTTGTCGTCAGCATCAACAATATAAATATACTTTTTACCGTTTACCCATTTGATTGCGTCGTTAGGAACGACCAGTACACTATCAATTTCCTTGGTGATGATGGAACATTGAGTGGTCATTTTCGGACGGAGCTGGAGGGCGGTTTCTGGTGAAAGTGGTACTAGGGCTTGATAGTAGACTATGTTATCCTGAACGACAGCTTCGGGATAGATTTTAGCAACCATTCCTCTAAAAATCACATTTGGGTATGCATCAACCGTGAAGTTGACTGCCATGCCACGAGACACGGTTCCAACGTCTGTTTCGTCGACATAGATCAGCATTTCAAGGCGGGTAGGGTCTAAAATGGTAATAAGGTTTGCAACCTGTAAACCAGCTACTACTGTTTCGCCTTCCTGCGCCGTGACCTGACTGACAAGGCCGGTTATGGGTGCATAAATTTCTGTGTAACTGATCTGGATACTCTCGCTTTCCAACTGTGCTTGTGCGGATACAACAGCTTCAACCGCATTAATGATCGCTGTGGCATAGTTCTCTTCTAAAAGGTGGAGCGCATCTTCATTAGCTTTGGCTTGCGTTACAGCAAGAACATAATTTTGATATGCTTCATCAAGAGATGATTGTTCCAGCACGCCAGTGGCTACAAGTGCTGTTCTGCGCTGCCATGTGAGGTACGTGAAACGTTGTTCAGCAAGTGAGCCGTTAAGTGTCTCCTGAGCCTGTTCTATTTGAATGGGGAATGTTTTGTTAACATTGGCTAGATCTGCCTGTGCCTGTCTCAACGCTGCTTCTTGAACTAGATATTGCGCCCGCTGTTCTCTGTCGTCGATTTTTGCAATGAGCTCACCTTTTTCTACATTATCCCCAACTTGAACGAGCATGCGTTCAATAACACCTGTTGCACGGGTACCTGTTTTTACAATGGCACCAACCTGCGGCTGAATGATGCCTGTGGATTTAAGCTGCACAGTCACGCTGCCACGCTGCGCCTGAGCGACCCGCAATACGCGAGGGGAGTTGCTGTTTTGTTGTGCAACAAAGAACCATATTGCTCCAAACAGGAGCAAAGCAGTTATGAGCACAGAGGGAAGAATAGCAGTCCGTTTACGCATTCATGTGTGTCCTTTTGCGTGTTATGGCCAGAAAACTGTACTCTATATATGAGTATGATAGCTATTCTAAGAGATTATGTGGGGGAATAATCATGTGTGCTGTGCAGGCATAAAAAAAGACCACTGAAAAACAGTGGTCTCTTATGGGCGTAATAGCGGTGATGCTAAAGCTGATTGGTGGCATATGCCGCATTAAGCAGTGCGGTATATCTACTGTCGTATCGTTTGTCGTCCTTTTGAAGGGACGCAGCAGCTTCAGCAGGCGGCATAGCCTTCGCGTAATTACGGTCTGTAATCATCGCGCTGAAAGAATCTGCAACAGCAGTAATTCTGCCGAACCAACCTATATCATCACCTTTAAGTTTGTTAGGGTACCCTGACCCATCCAGCCGCTCATGATGCTGCATAATAGCCTGCACCATTTCGTCGAAAGCAAAACCAAGCTTGTGTACCACCTTACCACCTTGAAGGGCATGGTCGATGATCTTTGCCCGCTCATCGCGTTTAAGTGGCTCTGTTTTGGACAAGATAAAGGAAGGTACTTTTGACATTCCAATATCATGTAAAAGCAGCGCCAGCGCAACCTTGTCTAAATCTCTGCGTTTGAAATCCTTACGGGTTTCCAAGAAGAGCCAGAGTCCGGCAGTCGCAGTATTAAAAGAGTGCGAACTGAGCGTATGCTCTTTCAGTGCTAGGCGACGCATGAAGAGCTTAATGCGGAACTTGTCATGAGAAAGAAACTCGGTGAAGACCATGACATCCTTGTACAATGTTTCAAACACTGGGCGTACAGGCTGTTCAATAAATTCTTCAAGACGGATGGTTAACGCCTGAATAATAACTTCAGCGATTTCAGTCTGTTTTAAGTTCTCATCAACAAGCACAAGGTCAAGCTGTTTGACAATATGCTTAAAGTAAACCGCATGGTCTGCTCGGGCTACAAACAGGCTTCCATTGGCACAGAGCTTGTGTACTTCATCTACCTGATCATTGGAGAGTCTATGGCCTTTACGGCAATAAGTCTCAAGCGTGGCAGACTCATCTTTAAACACAAACAGATCCAGTGGCGGCCTGTATTTCGGGAAGCTTTCCAGAATAGACTTTGCTATCTGGTAATACGCCTCTCTAAAGCTTTCGGAAGCAGAGGAGTGATCAGTTGTCATACTTACTTATGGTAGATTTTAACCAAGTTTGTACCCCTGGCTTGTCCTCCGGGTTTTGGCTGTCCTGCAGTAATAACAACGCGATCACCAGCACGGAATTCAGGGGATGTTTCAACAAATGTTTCAGCCCGTTGTAGGTGGGCTTCAATAGATTTGTCAACTGGATCGGTTACAACACCCCATGAGAAGTTCAATGCTCGACGAACATTTTCGTTTGGAGTTAGTGCGTGAACGAGCTGGTTCGGGCGGCGGGCAGACATAAGTCGAGCAGATGCGCCACTGTTGGAATGACATACAAGTGCTTTAGCTTCTACTTTTTCAGCCATGAGACATGCTGAGTATGCAAGGAAGTCCGGTGTGGACTGGCCTTTACTCGGAGTCATGTCACGTTCCTGCTCAAAGTAGTATTTTTCTGCTTCCTGAGCGATGTTTGTCATGTACTTAACTGTTTGAACCGGGAAGTTACCCATGGCGGTTTCTTCAGAGAGCATAAGACAGTCAGTACCGTCGAGGATAGCGTTTGCTACGTCAGTTGTTTCTGCACGGGTTGGAACAGGGTTGTTTACCATGGACAGAAGCATCTGGGTTGCAACGATTACAGGTTTGCCTACACGGTTACATGCTTCGATAATGCGTTTCTGCATAGCTGGAAGCTGCGGAAGCGGGCACTCAACACCAAGGTCGCCACGGGCAACCATGATGATGTCAGTAACTTCGAGGATTGCATCGAGGTTATTAACAGAATTCTGGCGTTCGAGTTTTGCAATAATTGGAATGTTCTTTCCTGCTTCGAGGATGATTTTGCGAGCTACTTCGATGTCCTCAGGGGTCTGAACAAAGGAGAGTGCGCAAGCATCAACGCCGAGACGTAGGCCGTCACGCAGATCTTTCTTATCTTTCTCGGTCATAGCCGGAAGATTGATCGGCTTACCTGGAAGAGCAAGACCCTTACGGGAAGTCAGGAATCCGTCGTTACGACATTCGATTTCGAATGCGCCGAGATCGAGTTTCTCGGTCACACGGAATGGAAGTACACCGTCTGCAAGGACGATCTTGTCGCCGATTTCCAGTGTTTCCATGATCGCAGGAACATCAAACGGGATAAATGGAAGTTGACGCACGTGTTCGGAACCTGAAGGGCCGAGTACGAGACGGTCATGTTTTTTCAGCGTGTAGCTATCTTCGCTGAGCTGACCAATACGCATCTTAGGGCCGGAAAGGTCCTGAAGAATTGTAATAGGTGTGTCGTACTCTGTTTCGAGTTCGCGGATAAGTGCAATAAGACCTTCAAACATGGTTGCATCGCCATGAGAGAAGTTAAGCCTGAAAATTCGTACACCAGCTTCAATAAGTTCAGACAATTTCTGTCTGGAGTTACTGGCCGGACCAATGGTGGCAATAATTTTAGTTCTCATGGTATCGATATTTTGTGATTTGCGACATATTGTCAAGAGCTATTGAGTTGTGAAACCGGTTTTAGTTTTTCATACGCCTAGTTACAACTTTGTGCGCTATTCCATTCTTATAATAGTGGGGGTGGTAAAGTGTGGTAAAAGGTGGTAGAGGTGACGTATGTATTTCAGAGGCCGATCCCACCGAAGTCTCGATAATAAAGGCAGAGTAATGCTGCCAACTGCCTTTAGGGACATTCTTTTATCTCGCTCAGAGGGCGGGACTCTCATCCTTACTACCTACGATAGGTGCGTGATGGGATTCCCATTGCCTGATTGGGAAGAGTTCGAACAAAAATTCCACCGCCTAAAAAATCCATCTCTTAAGTTGCGTCATTTCCGAAGACTCGTTATTGGCGGAGCCGAAGAAATTATTGTGGACAAGCAGGGACGCATTCGAATTCCTGCCGACCATGTAGCTTATGGTGGACTTCAGAAAGAAATAGTGCTTGTTGGGCAGGGAAGCAAGTTCGAGATTTGGGATAACACTCGTTTTGAAGAGTTGATGACACTCAACTTTGATGACGTTGCCGATGAATTAACAGAAAGCGGGATTGATTTCCCGATTTAGGAATAAGGTGATTAGTAATGACTTCCGAACAGGATGGCGCGCAAAACCAGCAAGAATGGGACGATCACGTCTCTGTATTGCTGAACGAAGTGATCGACTATCTCGACCCTAAGCCGGGTGGCTACTACTTAGATGGCACCCTTGGTCTTGCAGGGCATAGCGAAGCTTTGTTGAAAAGAACTGAAGGAAAAGCGCATCTTCTCGGTATCGATAGAGATCTTGATACACTTGAGCGTGCTCGTAAGCGCCTCGAGCCGTTTGGAGATAATGTTGTAACCGCCCATGCCAGATTCAGCGAATTTGAAATGGTGCTGCGCGATGTTAACTGGGATGAACTGGACGGAGCACTTTTGGATATCGGTGTTTCTTCCATGCAGATTGACCAGCCTGAACGTGGTTTCAGTTTTAAGACAGAAGGTCCGCTTGATATGCGTATGGATCCGTCCGGTGGTATGCCGCCAGCAAGTTCCATCGTTAACAAGGCCACATACGAGAAAATTAAATTTATTATTGGTCGATACGGCGAAGATCCAATGTGCGGACGTATTGCAAAAGCAATTCTTGAAGCACGGTCTATTGCTCCAATCGAAACAACTACACAGTTGGCTTCAATTGTAGAAAAAGCGTATCCGGCCAAATGGCGTGCTAAATCCAGAAACCATCCTGCAACACGTACTTTTCAGGCGTTGCGCATGGTGGTTAACAGCGAATTGGAAGAGCTTGAAGCTTTCTTGAAACGCATTCTGGATCGCTTGCGCCCTGGTGGACGACTTGCGGTAATTACCTTCCATTCTTTGGAAGACCGTATGGTTAAACACATGTTCAAAGAAGAATCTACCGGATGTATTTGTCCGAAACAGATTCCTGTTTGTATCTGTAACCATACTCCTAACGTAAAGCTGATAACCAGAAAGCCAGTTACTGCAACCGATGAAGAACGTAGGTTAAACTCCCGTTCTTCCAGCGCAAAATTGCGTGTGGTTGAAAAACTGTAGCGAGAAGCCGATGGCAAAAAAGTTTGATGTATGGATTCTTGCATTGATCCTGTCCGGAGTGGTCACCTTGGCTCTATGTCTTACCACAGTGTGGTTGAACATCGAGCAGGTGAACATGGGCTATGCCCTGAAAGAACTTCAGGTAAGCGTCAATAAAAAGAAAGCTCATACAGCAAGACTTCAGTTAGAACGCGACAATTTATTGTCTCCGTATAGGCTGAAGAAAGATGCCGCCCGGCTTGGTATGCAAGCCGCTCAAGTCGGGCAACTAAGGCGCATGGCAGACAAACCTGTAAAGGATTGACGGAGTGGCCGTGGCTAAGGCAACGCGAACCAGATCATTGACCAAATTAAAAAGAACCGCCTCGGCGAACCGGGATTCTGCTCCACAAAAGCGGGACTGGAGCCGTGTGCGGTTTTTGTGCGTTGCAGCAGGACTTGCGTTAGTGTGGTGTTCCCTATGGGGACGCGCCTACAGTCTTCAGGTTGTGGATACTCGCGACCTGAGTGGAAGAGCTCTTCGTCAGCACCTTACGTCGGAATTAATTACAGGGCGTAGAGGAAAAATTCTCGACAGGGACAATAGAGTTCTGGCGTCCACTCTTGCTATTAAATCCGTTTTTGTCCGTCCTTATGAAGTTGAAAGCCCGTATACAGTATCTGTTCGTCTTGCCAGTATTCTGGGAGTTGATCCAAAGTTTATCCGTAAGAAGATTAAAAAAGGTCGGAACTTTGTTTGGATAAAAAGAAAGATTGACGACAGAGCAGCAGCTGCCATTAAAAAACAAGGCCTGAAGGGTGTTTATCTTCAGACTGAATTTGGACGTGTATACCCTAACAAAATGTTGAGCGGTAACCTGCTTGGTTATGTCGGGGTTGATGAAAAAGGTCTGGCCGGTATTGAATACGCGTTTAACAAAACGCTTACTGGCTCCTCATCAACGTTTGTTGTGCAGCGAGATGCCGCAGGGCGCAGACTTTTTTTACAGGGTGCAGGAGAAACGACCCCGCTTAAGGGTGACAATGTTATCCTGACTATTGATTCTGAAATTCAATTTTTTGCTGAACAGGCTGTGCAATATGCAGTGAATGCATATGATGCAAAATGGGGCGGAGCGATGGTTATAGATGTTGCTAGTGGTGACATCCTTGCATGGGCTCAGGCTCCTATGTTTAACCCGAACGTGTTCGGGCAGTATTCTGCCAGTCAGCGTAAGGATCGCATCGCGCAGGATGCTTTTGAAATGGGCTCGACTATTAAGCCGTTTCTTATGGCAGCAGCATTGGAAGAGAAAATTGTTGAGCCGGATACGTTGTTTTTTTGTGAAAATGGTAGGTGGAAGCTACACAATGTTCACATCCGCGATACAAAAAAAATGCAGTGGCTCACGGTCAAAAAAGTTCTGACATATTCAAGTAATATCGGCACTGCTAAAATTGGACTTGAACTTGGTGCTACCAAGTATCGTGACTATCTTGTACGGTTGGGATTCGGTAAAAAAGCGGCATTACCGCTGGCGGGTCAGTCTACCGGCATTTTACGTCCGTTAAATAAATGGACGCAGGTAGACCTTGCTAACGCAGCTTTCGGGCAGGGCTTCGCTTCTACATTGCCTCAATTGGCAGAAGCGTACCTTGTTCTCGCAAACGGTGGAGTGCGAAAACCGTTGCGACTGGTAAAAAATTTTCCATTAAATGAAGAAGTGCTCAAAGAAAATTCCCAGAGGGTTTTTTCAGAAGAAACAGCTCATACTGTGCTCAAAATGATGCAGGATGTAGTTGATTCCGGTACTGGCAAAAGCGCTGCGATCTCTGGAGTTTCCATAGGTGGAAAAACAGGCACAGCGCAAAAAGCAACGAGCAGTGGCGGGTACGGTAGCAAGTATACTTCTTCGTTTGTCGGGCTGGTTCCGGCGCAAAATCCGAGGTTCATCACATTAGTTGTTGTTGATGAACCGGCTAAAAACTATTACGGGAGCAAGGTTGCCGCGCCAGCCTTTAAAGAAATCGCAATGCGGTACATGGCTCTCAATGGCACATTACCCGACTTTGAAAAGTCTCGTATGCTCGCGTCAGCAGCTCCATCAACGATTAAACCGAAATACGGTGAAAGACGTTTTGATGTAGGTGGCAAGCCTCAGGCTTCCGGTAATTCGGTTCCTGATTTACGGGGCAGATCTATACGCTTCGCAATGGAAGTATATGCACGTCAGGGCATTATTCCTTCCGTAAAGGGTAGTGGAGCCTTTGTGAAAAAACAAAAACCGGTAGCGGGTGCAAAGTGGTCTGCCGGCAGTAAACAGCAATATATCCTCTGGCTATCGGAGCAATCGTAATATGGCGCAGTCTATACCAATGGAACAGCTGGAGCAGCAAGTAGCAACTGGTTTGCTCACACTGCATATTGATTCCCGCAAAGTGACGCAGGGAGACGTGTTTATCGCGCTTCCCGGTGCATCTTGTGACGGCGGGAAATTTATTGAAAATGCCATCGAGAATGGTGCCGCATACATTGTGTGTAGCAAAGAAAATATCCCGACAGACCCTGCAGACGCAGTGTTTGTTATTGCAGAAGATCCCAAAGAAACTCTTGGCAAATTAGCCTCTGCCCGATTTGGCACGGCTAATCTTAACCTGAAACTGGTGGGTGTTACCGGCACAAACGGTAAGACCACTGTTACCAGTATTCTGGAATATCTTTTTGCTCAGGCAGGACGCAAGACCGGTGTTATCGGTACTGTAGCGTATCGCTGGCCGGGTACTGAGATAGTTGCCAACATGACTACACCGGATTGTTTAAAATTACATTCTCTGCTTTCCCGCATGGAAGCTGCCGGTGTTGAAAATGCATTCATGGAAGTATCCTCTCATGCTCTGGACCAGAACAGATCAGCCGGAATTCACTTTTCCGGTGGCGTGCTCACAAACGTGACGCAGGATCATCTGGATTACCATGGTGATATGGAAACTTATTATGAAGCAAAGAAAAAGCTTTTTACCACGGTTCCTGACGTCGCAAAACTTGGCGTTGTGAACCTTGATGATGATTACGGTAAGCGGTTATTGCCGGAACTGACTAACGGTATAGGCTTTACGTTAACCGATCAAAACATTGAAGGTTGCCGTATTCTGCGTGGTGATATTATAGAATCTACCGTGGACGGCCTTAAACTCCATATAACTTTCGAAGGAAAGGAATGGAGCATTGTTTCACCGATGGTAGGTACACATAACGCTTCCAACCTGCTTGCAGCAATGGCTGTAGGGATTGGAATGGGGCTTACCCCTGCACAGATGCAATGCCTTTCAGGATACAATGGGGTTTGTGGTCGTCTTGAGCGCATTCCTACCAATAAAGGCATTTATGCTTTTGTAGACTATGCACATACTCCTGATGCGTTGGTGAACGTTCTTTCTGCTCTTCGTGAGACAGGATTTGAACGTATTATCACCGTGTTTGGCTGCGGTGGTGACCGTGACCGGACAAAGCGTCCGATTATGGGTGAGGCAGTAGCAAAAGGATCTGATGTCGCGGTGCTTACTTCTGATAACCCGCGTACTGAAAATCCAAATGCTATTCTTGATGATGTGAAGCCGGGTCTTGCTGATTGTAAAGAAGTGCACATTGAAGTGGATCGTAAAAAAGCTCTTGAGCTTGCAGTATCCATTGCAAATCCTGGTGATTGTATTCTCGTAGCCGGTAAAGGCCACGAAGATTATCAGGTTATCGGCACAAAAAAAATATCATTCAGTGATCAGGCAATTCTTAAGGAGTTGCTCTAGTGAAGTTAACGCTCGGTCAAATTCAGAGCGCAATGGGTGCTGTCGGATTTCTTGGTGACTCGGAAGATATGGCATTTGTTGGCGTACAGACTGATAGCCGCGTACTGAAGCGCGGAGAGCTGTTCTTCTGTATTTCAGGCGAGCGGTTTGATGGTCATAATTTTGCTAAAGCGGCCTTAGAACGTGGTGCATGCGGCATAGTGGCAGAACGTCCTCCGTTCTCTATGGATGAGATGATGGATATGGAATGTCACGAAGGCGGCGTACCACTTTTGATGGTGCAGGATTGTGTAGTGGCTCTTGGAAGACTGGCGGCGTATCATCGCTTGCTGACCAAAGCTATTGTTACCGGTATTACGGGAACTGCGGGCAAAACTACTGTTAAGGAACTGCTTGCAGAAGTCCTTTCTGTCCGTGGTGTCACAGCTAGAAACCATCTTAATTTGAATAATCAGATCGGATTACCGGTGTCCATTCTTGGGGCAACCGGTGATGAAAAATATTGGGTTATGGAAGCAGGAATCAGCAAGCCGGACGATATGGACGAGCTTGGTGCCATTCTGCGACCTGACCTTGGTATTATTTTGAACGTGGGTGAAGGTCATACAGAAGGTCTGGGTGACAAGGGTGTAGCTCACTATAAGTCGCAGCTTTTGGAATATGTTCAGCCGGGTGGTGTGGGGCTTGTCTCTGCGGACTACCCTGAACTGACAGAAGCATGCGCTAAAAAGTTTGATGAAATGCGGTATTTTAGCACGAAAGATCCTGAATGTGCGTATTACGCAGAGTACAGTGGGGCTGTCTCAGGCATGCAGGGGAAATACCGTGTTAATTTATGTGGCAAAGAGTTCGATGTAATTGCTCCTTTCAGGGGCGCGTTTGCAGCCGAAAATGTAATCGCAGTGGCTGCTGCCGCAGACATTATCGGACTTAAGTCTCCAGAAATAATTCAGGGTTTCGCGCAGGCAAAGCTACCGGAAAAACGGTTTAATTGTTCCCAGCGCGGCAACTGGCTTGTTATAGACGATTGTTACAATTCGAATCCGCTATCTTGTGTCCGCGCGTTGGAGACAGCGTCTGAGCTGACAGAAGATAAGCCGCTTGTTTTAGTATTGGGTGAAATGCTGGAACTGGGGGAGCAGGCTTACGAGGCACACAAAGAACTTGGCAAAAAGATTACTGAATCTTCTGCTGGCGTTGTGTGCTGGATTGGCAAAAACAGCAATGCGGTGAAAGAAGGTCTTGATGAGACTAACTTTACCGGGGAATTCCACTGCGTGGAAACGCCGCAGCAATTTCTTAACCTGTGCAAAACGTTAGGTGTAAACGACGGAGCCATTTTATTTAAAGGTTCGCGTGGTAATAAGCTGGAGCGTTTTGTTTCTGTGTTCTGCGACAATTTCTGTCGTTGTGGAACAACGGGGATTACTGGTGCTTTATAATCTGCTTTACCCGCTCAGCTCTGATCTGAGCTTTTTGAATGTATTTAAATACATTTCATTTAGAACTGTTGGGGCGTTACTTACAGCCCTCATTCTTTCAATTGCTTTAGGTCCATATTTTATTAACTGGTTAAAAAAGATCAAATGCGGACAGTACATTCAATCAGAAGTAGCCTGTCATACCGGCAAAGCTGGTACGCCGACAATGGGCGGTATTTTGATCGCGTTTTCACTTATTATCAGTACCCTTTTATGGTGTGACTTAAGTAACCAGTATGTCTGGCTTACGTTGCTTGTATATTTAGGGTTCGGCCTTGTTGGTTTTATGGATGACTTTACAAAGTTACGCCGTAAAGAAAATCAGGGACTGTCTGCCCGCTCCAAGTTTTTGGGACAGATAGTTATTTCCGGAATCGCGTTGTTCCTCTTGGTTCAGCTTCCGGCATACTCTACTGAATTGTATGTTCCGCTCTTTAAAAATGTGAGTCCAGATTTAGGACTTTTTTATATTCCGTTTGCCATGGTCGTTATTCTCGGCTCGTCAAACGGTGTGAACCTTACAGACGGTATGGATGGCCTTGCCATTGTTCCGGCTGTTGTCACCGCGCTTGTGTACGGCGTGTTCGTATACATTGCCGGTCACGCTGCATTGTCACAATATTTACAAGTAGCAGCAGTGCCGGGCGTAGGCGAAATTACCGTGTTTTGCGGAGCGCTTGTCGGCGCAGGACTTGGCTTCCTGTGGTTCAATGCGTATCCGGCACAGGTGTTTATGGGTGATGTTGGTTCTCTTTCTATTGGTGGCACTCTTGGTTTTATTTCGGTGTTGTGCAAACAGGAACTGATGATGGTTATTGTCGGTGGCTTGTTTGTTGTGGAAACACTGTCTGTAATTTTACAGGTAGGTTCTTACAAGCTGCGGAAAAAACGAATATTCAAGATGGCACCTATCCATCACCACTTTGAAATAAGTGGTATTCCAGAATCAAAAGTCATTATTCGCTTCTGGATCATATCGATTCTACTTGGCGTAATGGCCCTCAGTGTTCTGAAACTGCGTTAAGGAGTTACTCGTGGAATATAGACCACAGGTAGTCACACCAGGGTGCAAAGCTGTAGTTGTCGGTACCGGCCGTTCAGGTCAGGCCGCTGCAAGGTTACTGCATTCTCTTGGTGCTTCTGTACGCATTGTGAACATGAATGAGGAATCCGTTCCGGAATCCTTCCGTAAAATTATAGCCGAATGCGGGTTTGAAACCGCATTCGGCCCTCATACTTCAGAACAGTTTACAGGCGCAGACGTTGTAGTGCCAAGCCCGGGCGTTCCAATGCTCAAGCTTGCATCGTTTATTCCTGAACAGGCAGTAGTGCTGGCTGAAATGGAACTCGCATGGTCATGCGTGCCTCATATTCCAGCTATTGCAGTGACAGGAACAAATGGAAAAACAACAACTGTACGGCTTTGCGATGCAATGCTTCGTGAAGCTGGAAAGCGTGTTTTTCTTGGTGGTAACATCGGGACACCGCTTAGTGAGTTTGTTTTGGAGCAGCAGGAAGCAGACGTGCTTGTACTGGAAGTTTCGAGCTTTCAGTTGCAGACATGCCGTCATTTCCGTCCGACTGTCGGAGTGTTGCTTAACGTAACAGAAGATCATCTCGACTATCACGAAGATATGCAGGAATACACCGCTGCCAAGTTGCAACTGTTCTCTAATATGGAACAGGGTGACAAAGCACTGCTGGGTGAAGAAGCGCATAAGCTTGCTTCTGATAGCAACAACGCTGGATTGCAGCGTGCCGAGCAGCATGTTTTTTCTGATACTGGACGCTTTGTGAAGGCGTCTCTTCATGGTGTGCATAATCGCTTGAATATGGAAGCTGCTTTTGCGGCTACCAAATCATTCGGTGTAACACTAGAGAATGCGTTTGCAGCTGTTGAAAGTTTTTCCGCAGCGCCGCATACATTGGAAACGGTTGCCAAAGGTCATGGAATTGTTTTTGTGAATGATTCAAAAGCCACAACTGTTGATTCTGTCCGCGCTGCATTGGAAAGTTTTACAGAGCCTGTATTGCTTCTTGCCGGTGGTCACTACAAGGGGGGCGACTTGGGCTCTCTTTCGGATTTGTTGAAAAAACATGTTCGTGCTGTCGCACTTTATGGTGATAGTCGCACCGTTTTTGAATCTGCATGGAATGGTGTTGTTGATCTTGAGTGGTATGAATCTATGGAAGACGCAGCTCGATCACTAATGGACAAAGCACATGACGGTGACGTGATGTTGCTTTCGCCTGCCACTTCCAGCTTTGATCAGTATGCAAACTACAAAGCACGCGGTGATGATTTTAGACGCATCGCCGGTATCCTCAGCAAATAATATAGATAATTGCCGGAGTGTTCCGGCGAGGTGTGGAGTCATTTCATGGCTGATAAACGACAGGACACAACCATATCAATGGACTGGATGTTTTTAATCGCAGTCTTATGTGTTCTTGCGTTCGGGCTGATAATGGTTCTGAGTTCCAGCGGCATTATGGCAGAGCGTAATTTTGGAAGTAAGTATCACTTCTTTCAGAGACAACTTATGTTTGCCGGTATCGGCCTTGTGACCATGAGTATCTGTGCAATGCTGCCAAAACGACTGATCTACCAAATGCATTATCCATTGCTTGGTATCTCAATGTGCGCCTTGATTATTACACTTTCTCCGTTAGGCGTTAAAGTGAATGGTGCAAGCCGTTGGATCAGTGTTGGGCCGTTTTCGGTTCAACCTATGGAATTCGCAAAAATTTCTCTGGTGCTGTATCTTTCATACTTTTTCAGCACCAAACAGGAATTAGTCAAAACGTTTTCAAAAGGTGTTATCCCACCGTTTTTAATAACTGCATTTTTATGTGCCTTGTTGTTGATTCAGCCGGATTTCGGCGGTGCAGCAGTACTGGCAGCTTTGCTCTTTTTCATGTGCTGGTATGGCGGTACTCGTCCATTGTACCTTGGTGGTTCCGGATTGCTTGCTTTAGGCGCTGGCTATCTGTTGATTGTACAATCCCCGTATCGTTTCAGACGGTTGCTGGCATTCCTTGATCCGTTCAAGGATGCAGACAGCATCAGTTATCAGCTCGTGCAGTCGCTTTATGCTTTCGGTTCAGGAGGCTTTAGTGGACAAGGGCTTGGAGCAGGGAAGCAGAAGTTATTCTATCTGCCGGAGGCTCATAACGACTTTATTATGGCCGTTGTAGGTGAGGAACTCGGATTTTTGGGAATGTCCCTCTTTTTCGTGTTGATGGGGATGGTGCTCTTCAGAGCTTTTACCATTTCCTACAAGCAGACTGAACTGCGGGATAAATTTATTACTTTTGGATTGGCTCTTATTATCTCCCTTGGTGCTGTGTTGAACCTCGCAGTTGTTATGGGTGCAGCTCCTCCAAAAGGAATCGCCATGCCCTTTATGAGTTATGGCGGCAGTAACCTTATCGCAATGTTGCTCTGCACTGGTCTCTTGCTGAATTTTTCCCGTTCCCAAAATGAGCGCGAGAGTAGAGGTAGAAAATGAAACGAGTAGTATTAACCACAGGCGGCACAGGCGGACATGTTTTTCCTGCTTTGGCTGTTGCCGAAGAAATTAAAAGACGTTTTCCAGAGGCTGAGTTTCTCTTTATCGGGGGACAGTACGGTCCGGAACGTCAGATGGTAGAAAAAGCAGGCATCCCTTTTGTGGCTCTTCCTGTTCGCGGCGTACTCGGTCGCGGTGTAAAAGCCATCGGTGCTTTTGTTGGACTTGGTATTTCGGCTCTTAAGTCCATGCGCATTATTCGAAAATTCAATCCGGATGTTGTAATCGGTTTTGGTGGCTATGCTGCTGTTGCCGGTTGCGTTGGCGGCAAATTATGCGGCGTTCCGGTTGCAATTCACGAACAGAATTCTGTTCCCGGCTTAACAAACAGATTGCTGAGTAAAATTGCCAATCGCATTTTTATCTCACTGCCGGATGAACAGGAGTTTTTTGAACCGGACCACACAGTCCTGACAGGTAATCCTGTCCGTGCAGCCATTGCGGACATCCGTAGTGCTTCTAAAACATTGGACGTTGCTGCACCGTCTGTGTTCGTTTGCGGTGGTAGCCTTGGTGCTAAAGCTGTAAATAGTGCAGTTGTCGATATGTTACCGACATTGAAGAAGCTTGGCTGCACAGTCCATCACCAAACAGGTAAGGCAGATTTTGAACGGGTTCAGGCTGCGTATGCTGAAGCACGGATGGATCAATACATTGTTGAACCGTTTGTAGATGACATGGCGGCAGCGTATACCGCAGCTGACTTAGTTATTTGCCGCGCTGGTGCAACCACAATTGCAGAATTGACAGTTGCCGGTAAGCCAGCACTCTATATTCCGTTTCCTTACGCAACGCATAATCACCAAGTGCATAATGCTCGCTATTTGGAAACAAAGGGCGCAGCTTTGGTGGTGGAAGAACGTGAGCTTGACCAAAAAGATATGAATTCCATCGTGACTGAATTACTGACAAGCGATGAAAAACTTCAGTCTATGAGTGTGGCAGCCAAAAAACTTGGTAGACCGGAAGCCGCAGCAAGTGTTGTGAGCTGTATACTGGATCTGCTGCCCAAATCTTCTCTTGAATCTCTGGTTCACCCTTATAATGAACCGGAAAAAAATGAAGCAACGGATTAGAATATGATTTCTAAAATTAAAAATATCCACATGGTCGGCATTGGTGGCTCAGGAATGAGCGGCATTGCTGAAGTATTATTGAACCTTGATTTTAACGTGACAGGTTCTGATCTCTCTAATGGTGCCCCTGTTCAGCGACTACGTGGACTTGGCGCAACCGTGAACCTTGGTCATTCAGAAGCAAATATAACAGATGCACAGGTTGTTGTGCGTTCCACGGCGATCTCTGCCGATAATCCGGAAATTGTGGAAGCAGCACGATTGGGTATTCCGATTATCCCACGTGCAGAAATGCTTGCCGAGCTTATGCGTTTACGTCTTGGTATTGCTATTGCCGGTACTCATGGCAAAACCACCACCACTTCGTTGACAGCAGCTATTTTTGACGAAGCAAATACGGACCCGACAGTCATTATCGGTGGTCGTCTCAACGCGTATGGTGCAAATGCACGTCTTGGTGCCGGTGAGTTTTTGATTGCAGAAGCAGATGAGTCTGATGGCTCATTCTTGTGTCTGTTCCCGATCATCACTGTTGTTACCAACGTAGATTGCGATCATCTCGATTTTTATTCCGGACAGGAAGAGATCGATGCAGCGTTTATTAAGTTTATGAATAGTGTACCGTTTTATGGGGCAAACGTTGTGTGCGGTGATGACAAAGGCGTGCAGCGTCTTATCCCACAGATTAAGCGCCGCGTGATTACATACGGTTTTGATGAAGGGAACGATATTCGCGCAATTGAAAAGTCATGCGGCGAAAAATCTGAGTTCACCGTTGTTGTAGACGGAAAAGAACTTGGCGATGTTCTGCTTTCACAACCGGGACGCCACAATATTTTGAATGCCCTTGGTGCCGTCGGCGTTGCTATTGAATCTGGTATTTCTCCGGAAAAATGCCTCTCCGGCCTTACCGGTTTCAACGGCGTTGGTCGTCGTTTTGAGCGCAAAGGTGAGCGCAACGGCGTTCTTGTTATTGATGATTACGGTCATCACCCTGTAGAAGTGGCAGCAACAATTCGTACAGCGCGCCAATGTTTTCCTGATCGCAGGCTTGTTGTGGCATTCCAGCCGCATCGTTTCAGCCGCACTCAGGCATTGTTCGGCAAGTTCTGCACCGCATTCGAAGGTGTGGACAAACTGCTGCTTACAGAAATTTATCCAGCATCCGAGTCTCCGATTCCCGGCATTAACGGTGAATCATTGGCACACGGAATTCGTCAGGCATCTTCAACTAAAGTGGAATACTGCGAAGATTTTGAAGCTGTTTCTGCAAAGTTACCTGAAGAATTACAGGAAGGTGATATCTTCATTACACTTGGCGCGGGTAATATCTGGACTGTTGGTCAGGGATATTTGGACGGAGCTAACTAATGGCGATTACTGTTCATCAGCATTTTTCTTTCAGCAAGCGTACAACGCTTCGCATGGGCGGTAGCGCCATTGCGGAAGTAGTGTTGTCGCACGCTGATGACTGTGAACAGTTGCCGGATGTTCTACATTCATTGGGCGGAGAGCCCCTAGTCATTGGACGCGGAAGCAATTTGCTCGCGAAGGATGGCGAGTTACCAGTAGTGATCGTTAATCCTGCTGTTACAACTGATCCGGTTTGCATTGATGAAACCGATGAAACTGTCACTGTACATGTCGGGGCGGGCTACCGCCTGCCCCGTTTTTTGAATTGGTGCGCCCAAAACGGGTATGCAGGGCTGGAAGGATTGGCCGGAGTTCCTGGAACTGTGGGCGGAGCAGTGGCAATGAACGCCGGTTCGTACGGTTGTGAGGTTGTAGACTGTTTAGAGTTTGTAGAAGTTTTTATAAAAAAAATTGGTACTGCAGTGTTCAAAAAAACAGATGTAGTACTGCAGTATAGACATTTTTCTATTCCAACTGTAAATGAGCAACCCGTTATTTTGAGTAGTGCCTTCAAGCTGTATAAAAGCGATTCTCAAAAAATAAGAAAAGTTATCGATGATAATCTAATAAGAAAAAAGGCTACTCAGCCTGTTTCTGCACACAGCGCAGGGTGTGTTTTTAAGAATCCTGCGGAAGGCGTTAGTGCTGGGATGCTTCTGGATAAGTGCGGATTTAAAGGAAAAATTTATGGTGGTGTTGCTTTTTCACCACTCCATGCAAACTTTCTTATCAACGTTAATAACGGTACCAGTAGAGAAGCCTTCGAGTTGTTACATATGGCGCAACAAACTGTTTTGGACGTTTCCGGGTATTCATTAGAGCTCGAAGTAAAAGTAATTGGGTAACGCACTATGGCTGCAAGAAGGCAAAAAAAAGTTCCTTATTCTTTAATGAAGAAAAGCTATAGACGTCTGCTTTCCGATTTTATTCATGCAAAAGGTACTTCTTTGTTGCTTTCTTGGGCGATAACCCTCTTTACTGGATCGACATTTATTGTCATAATAAGTATCGGATTGTTATTCAGTTATCGTTCCATTACAAACAGTACTTTTTTTGCGGTGCAGAAAATTCATATTTCTGGAAATGTTCGTTTGGAACAAGAAGACGTTTTGAATCTAGCTCACCTTAGAAATGGTGAGAACAGTCTCGCAGTAAATATTTCCGATATAGAGTACAAACTGCTTCGCAGTCCTTGGGTTGAAAACGTATCAGTTAAGCGTCAGCTACCAGGTAATATTGCGATCACTATTGAAGAGCGCAAGCCTCGGTACTGGATGCGGCGAGATAATCGTATTGTGTATGCAGATGAAAAGGGAAATCCTATTGACTACGTAGGCACGTATAAATTTGCCTCCCTTCCTTTTTTATCTGTAGAAGCCGGCACAGAGCATCTATTGCAGCGTTTGCCACAATTAGTGGCAGAACTGGATTCTTCCAGACTTCCAGTTTCATCACAAAAAGCTGCATGGATTAAGCTGAGTGTAAGCGGTGGCATTACGATGTTTCTGGAGTCAGAAAATATTCTGCTGAGTATTGGCGTAGAGAACTGGTCTTCTAATGTGCGTCATTTGGTCGCCACCATTGACGACCTGAAACGACGTAGCGAATTTTCAAATGTTCGCAGCATCAAGGCGGAAGATAAAAACGTCTGGGTGAATACTGGGATTACGTCCAAACCGGCAAGCTAGATAAAGAGGAGTGTTGCATGTCTAAGTCCGACCTCATTGTGGGCCTTGATATTGGAACGACAAAAATTTGTGCCGTAGTCGGAGAACCTGCCCCGGGCGGGGTCGATATTGTAGGCATTGGAACCGCTCCGTCCACTGGTTTGCGTAAAGGCGTGGTGGTAAATATTGAGCAGACCGTACAGTCAATTAAGAAGGCTTTAGAAGAGGCTGAATTAATGGCGGGTTGCGAAATTGCTTCAGTGTATACCGGTATTGCCGGCAGCCATATAAAAGGCTTCAACAGCCATGGTGTGATTGCTGTAAAGGGCGGCGAAGTTTGTAGCCGTGACGTTGAGCGAGTGATGGATGCAGCAAAAGCTGTAGCTATTCCACTTGACCGCGAAGTAATCCACACATTGCCACAAGAATTTATTGTTGATGATCAGCACGGAATCGCAGATCCGCTCGGCATGGCGGGCGTTCGCTTGGAAGTTCGGGTACATATAGTAACAGGAGCAGTGACAAGCGCTCAAAATATTGTTCGTTCTTGTCACAGAAGCGGCCTTGATGTTTCCGATATTGTTCTCGAAGCTTGGGCATCCTCAAAAGCTGTACTTACCGCAGAAGAAAATGAAATTGGTGTTGCACTTGTAGATATTGGTGGCGGAACTACCGATATTGCCGTATTTGCAGATGATTCTGTAAAACATACAGCGGTGATACCGCTAGGTGGACAGAATCTTACCAACGATATTGCTTTTGGTTTGCGTACTCCTATGGTGAGTGCGGAAAAAATTAAGATGAAGTACGGCTGTGCACTGGCTGAAATAGTGAAGGGTGATGAAGTTATCGAAGTGCCAAGCGTTGGCGGTAGAGAGCCAAGAAAGCTTTCTCGTCAGGTTCTGGCAGAAATTTGTGAACCACGCATGGAAGAGATTCTTACTCTCGTTGATCAAGAGCTAATCCGATCCGGTTTTAAGAATCTTATTGGTGCAGGTATTGTTCTTACTGGCGGTACTTCACTTATTGAAGGCTGTCAGGAACTTGGTGAGCAAATCTTTGGACTCCCAACCCGAATCGGGTACCCGCGTGGTGTGGGTGGTCTGAAGGACGTTGTTAACAGCCCTAAGTTTGCAACCGCTGTTGGACTGCTTAACTACGGATCTGAAAAAGAAGATTACGATATTCACTTTAGCAGTAGCAGTCCAAAGCGTGAGAGCTCTACTTTTAATAAAGTGCTTACTACGATGAAAAAATGGTTTACAGACGTCTCTTAGACGCTCCTGTAACTAAGAATACGTTAATGGGTCTACAAGTAACCTAGGTATTGGCAAAAGGAGAGGCGTATGGAATTTCATGAAATTGAAAACGACAGCCAAGCGAAGATTAAGGTTGTCGGGGTTGGTGGCGGCGGAGGCAATGCCGTCAACAACATGATAAGCTCCGTACTAAAGGGTGTTACGTTTATTACTGCAAACACTGATGTACAGGCGCTAAACAATTCTCAGGCAGAAATTAAAATTCAACTTGGTGATAAGCTTACAAAAGGTTTAGGTGCAGGTGCGAACCCTGCAGTAGGCCGTGAAGCTGCACAAGAATCTATTGACCAAATTCGTAACGCCATTGGCGAAGCGGATATGGTTTTTGTTACCGCAGGCATGGGTGGTGGCACCGGTACAGGTGCAGCACCAGTTATTGCTCAGGTAGCAAAAGAGATGGGCGCACTGACTGTTGGTGTAGTAACCAAGCCTTTCTTCTTTGAAGGCAAAAAGCGTCAGGAAGCTGCGGATGCCGGTATAGAGGCTTTCCGTGAGCACGTAGATTCTCTCATCACCATTCCTAACGATCGTCTGCTTTCTTTGGCTTCCAAAAAAGCAACATTCGTAGAAATGCTTAAAAAAGCTGATGAAGTTTTATACTTTGCAGTTAAAGGTATTTCCGACCTCATTATGGTTCCGGGTCTTATCAACCTTGACTTTGCTGACGTAAAAGCAGTCATGGGCGAATCCGGTCTTGCTATGATGGGTTCCGGCAGTTCAGTTGGTGAAGGCCGTGCTCGCGAAGCCGCGATGAAGGCAATCACCAGTCCACTGCTTGAAGATGTATCTATTGACGGAGCTCGTGGTGTTCTTATGAACATTACTTGCGGTCCAGACCTTACTATTGATGAAGTTAGTGAAGCAGCTGGCGCAATTCAGGAAGCAGCACACGACGATGCACGTATCTTCTTTGGTACTGTATTCGACGATACTGTTGGTGATGAAATGCGTATTACTGTTATTGCTACCGGCATTGATACTATGGACACTGGAACACAGGGAAACGGATCAGGCGTTGCGGTTAACAGCAATGGTGCACGCAGCGTAACGTCTTTATCATCCGCCCGTGCAAGTGCACCACGTGCTGAAGCTACCCCTGCTCCGCAGACTCAGGCATATCAAGCTCCTCAGTCACAGTCATACCAGGCTCCGCAGGCTCAACATGTTCAGGCCACTCCAGTTCAGGCTCCTCAGACACAGCAAGTCTATGCTGCTCCATCTGTTCAGCCTATTCCGCAGCCAGTTCAGCCTGTGCAGCAGGCACAGCCTGTACATACAGCTCCAGTACAGCCGGTTCATCCAGCTCAAGTAGCGCCTGTACAGCATGCTCAGCCAACTCAAGCTGCTCCGCAGCCAGTTAGAGAACCGCAGCCAGTAGCTGCTCCTCGTGTAGAGCCAAAGATGGATATTACCCATCCAGAGCCAGCACGTGAAGGTTACGACTTTAAAGCTGATGACACTAACGTGCCAACGTACATTCGCCGCAGTGCTCAAGCAGCACAGCGTGCTCATAAAGTACGTCATGCTCACGAACCAGGAAAAGACACATTCGTTTTTGAAGAAGATTTCGAAATTCCGTCTTTTATTCGTAAGCAGGCTGACTAAAAAATTAGGTACACTTTGGTGTGCCGCGAAATCTTATAGAACAGATGTATTCTGTTAAAGACGTACCGTTCGGGGGAGGGGGCGTTCTATGAGCTTTCGCTTAAGGTTGTAGACCCTGATTCTGAGCAGTACTCACGCCTCTCTGCTTAGAAACAGTTTAAAAAACGCTGTTCAGTTAATCTGAACAGCGTTTTTTGTATGTGCATATATATCGCAGCGAATCATCTGTAAGTAGTTTGTTATTTTTTGCGTTTGATGTGAAAAACAGCGCGTCCTTCTGCTTGAACAGTGTCTGGAGTTGAAGCGCTGTAAAGTCGCACATGAACATTCGCAATAGAGTTCGCGAGCATTCGTACTTCGCCTTCTCCTATCAAATCTTCCAGCATTGCAGGGTGTTGATAGTCCACTCGCAGGTCAATGGTTGCGGTCTTATCTTCTGGGCCTAAGTGTGTCCACAAAGTAGAGGCCGCGACAATGTCAACAAACATGGCTGATATACCGCCATGCAAGATGCCACGCTCCATGTTCCCGCCAAACTCTTTCTTGTACGGAAGGCGTAACTTAATGAAACCGGGCTTAGCGTCCATTACTTGGACGTTAAGGAATCGGTGAAAGGGGCTGCCGGATTCAATAAAATAGATAAGTTCGTGGTGAATGTCTTTCATGCACGTAGTGTATGTAGAAACGGCATTGTCTGCAATTGTCTATATTATGGGAGACAGGAAGTGTTCTTTTTGCCTTCGGCGAGGGGGTTATTCAGTACAGTTGAGTTTTGAAACGGTTGTCCAATCTTGAACTTGTGCTTCTCTGTAGAGGCGCTGAAAGTTACGAGTTACTTTTTGGCGTGTGAAGTACGGAATATAAAGATTTATCTGACTGCGGTATATACGACGGTTTTTCTGAAAATCGATAAGCACCGGAGTATGGTCGTCTTTAACGAGCACATTTCTGCGTGCAACACCAAAGTGATCAAGAGAATGTTTGTGAAACACGTCACGGCGAAGTTGTTCCAATTTGCAGAAAAAAGCATCGGGAAGTGGTGTGCTTTTGTAGTGATCAAGACTTGGGGCTGTTGAGCCTTCGGCAGTCATGACACGTTTCATTACTAAACCGCGAACGCCGATGGAGGTCATTTGCATACCTTCCATGCGAACAAAGTGTTTTTTGAGTGCGTCTGGCACGCAATTAATGATCTTCTGATAGTTAGCGTACTCAAATTCAAGCATGTTATCGATGCCATATTTCTTTTTCGCCACAAGATTAGGATCAGGTTTTTCACCTTGATATTTTCGGTGTGGTGCAAGCACCTTAACGCACATGTTTGGTGCATCTTTAACAACATAAATGTTGCTCCAACCGCCGACAGAAGAAATTAATTCGCCAAGTTCAATCATAAATGTTCTCTACAGTCCCTTTTATTAATCGTAAATCAAAGTCGGGTTGTAGCCCCTTGCGAAACTCTTAGCAAGTATCTCCTCATCCTCACTTCTTACATTGTACAAGTGACTAGTTGGATTTTATATTTATTTATTATTCCAAAATAAGTTGTTTCGCAAAAACGCAGTCGAGAGGGCGTCCGCTCTCGCGGGTGCTTGCGTCAGTAGCCGATCACGAGGAACGAGTGTTACGGATTCCAGTCTCTTGTGGATGCAGATCCCTTGCCCCTTCAGAGTCGTCGAAGACAAACTTACTTCTTTAGCAGCATAAAAAAAGCCCCGCATTGCGGGGCTTGTGATTACCTGTGTGCCATTTGGCGAAGTCTGCTTACGCGTTCTTCAATTGGCGGGTGTGTGCTAAAGAGTTTAGCCATGTTTGCGCCTGAAAAGGGATTAACAATAAACATGTGAGCGGTTGCCTGACTACCATGTTGCATCGGTACGCGCTGTGAATAGCTATTAAGCTTTTCCAGTGCGGAAGCAAGATAGAGAGGGTTACCAGCGAGACGTGCTCCTGTGTCATCTGCGAGATATTCGCGAGAACGGGAGATTGCAAACTGGATGAGGCTCGCTGCGATTGGTGCAACAAACGCAAGCAGCAGTGCTGCAAACGGGTTCGAACCTTCTTCATCGTCTCCACTCGCAAATCCGAAGATTGCGGCAAACTGCATGAAGTTAGCGATACTGACGATGACGGTTGCCATTACACCAGCAATAGACTGGATCAGGATATCGCGGTTGGTAATGTGTCCAATTTCGTGCGCCAGAACACCTTTGAGTTCTTCAGTAGAAAGAAGCTGCATGATGCCTTGAGTAACGGCTACGACACCGTGTTCAGGGTCACGACCTGTAGCAAATGCGTTTGGTGCCTGTTCGGGGATTACACAGATACGCGGTTTAGGGATACCAGCTTTATGTGCGAGTTCGTCTACGATCTGATGCAGCATTGGCGCGTCGTGCGGGCCTACTTCTTGTGCACCGTACATACGAAGAACAATTTTATCTGAGTACCAGTAACTTCCAATGTTCATGAAAAGTGCCAGTGCAAAAGCGATGATGATTCCGCCCTTACCACCAAGTGCACCGCCCAAAACGATAATAATACCGGAGAGTAGGGCAAGTAACATCATTGTTTTTAAGTTGCTTGTCATTGTTCTCGAGTCTCCTTGCGAAAATGATCAATGGCCTGAATGAATATGAATAAACTTTCTTTATCTGGAATGTATAAGACGTGCCAGAAGAAAGGCAACCTTTCGAATAGAAAAGGTTGCCTAACTTGTTGAAACTGTGCTGACTCTTAGTCGGGTGAGAGGACTATTTTATTTGTTGAAAATCATCATATGGAATTTACGAATAAGCTCCGGCGTTGCATCTGAGTGCCAGTGACCGGTGAGCACGGCGACCCCATAGAATGTCAGTAGAATAGCGAGACTTCCGATGGCAATTGTTGCGAAGGGAGCTTTTTTGTTGAATGTGCGAACCGTGAGACAATCGTCAACTGGACAAACTCCCACACACTCTGCACAGCCAACACATTCTGGTGAATGCACTGTCTTGCGTTCATCAACATGAATAGCAGCCGGGCATATCTTTCTACATTTACCGCAGGAAATGCAGGTGTCGGGATTTCGTGTAATTGCTGTCGGGCTGAATGTTGAACAGATCCCCAGCAGCGCGCCGTATGGGCAGAGAAATCGGCACCAGAAGTTACGGATAAAAAGAGAGATAATGGCGAGAACTGCAATGACAATAAGTGTTGTTGCAGACGGGGCAAGGAAAAATGCCAGCATCTTGGAATCAGCAACGTAGTTGTATGGAAGCGTCAGAAAGCTGCTGATCTGGCGAGTGCTCATGTTGATGACAATGAAATAAACAAATCCGCCGAGGATAATGTATTTAGGTACAGAAAGAATGCGAGCTACTTTAAGAGGTAATTCTATTTGTAATCTTAATTTGCGGCCGAGTTGCTCTGTAAGGTTTGAAATGAGACCCACAGGACAAATATACCCGCAGAAACTTTTTCGGAAGAGAATCGCCATCCAGATGAAGGCAAAGAAAAGCGTTAATCCGGCAGGGTGAACCATGTCCCACTTGTTCGTGAGGATGAACTGTTTCGCTGCCATGAGTGCGCTGATAGGGAGGAATGCTTCAATAGAAGGAGGCTTTGAAACGAAGACAGATGATTGTCCTGTTGACCACATAAAATGCTGAAATAGGCGATAGCCAATAAAGAGACAGAAAAAGAGAAAAAGACACTGAATAACGCGCCGCAGGGTATGGGGCGTTACAATTTTTTGAGACATCGTCTACAACCTCGTCTACGTTTGATGAAAAATACAGCAATGCTTGGTAAAGAGTACATCTGAAATGTTTTAGCCATCTGTCGGCTAACTGACAGATGGTTTTACGAAAGATTTTTTTTAGCTGCGTGACTGTACGCCATTGGATAGGTGTTTGCTGTGATGCAGACCACAAAAAAGGACATGTACTGCATGAGTCCATGTCCTAAATAGACCGGTATTCCGGTCAACCAGTACCCACACGGTACGTGGTTGCGGTTGTTAGCTAGTTTTTTTAATGAAGTATAATGCACTAAATACTGCTGCCATTCCGAGAAAAAAGAAAATAAAATCCATTCTGTCACTCCTTGTCTGTTGAGCCTGCCAGCTCTTGAAATTTCTTAGCCCACGCTGGGTACATACTGTAAATTAATGAGATTCACAAGAAGATACAATCGACAGAAGCACTGTAATTCCTTGGGGGAGAAGCGGTTAGGGCGTGATTTCTGCGAATGCTTTAGCTGATTCTTTAGCGAATTTGCATACGAGAGCTTGGCTTTTTCTACCTGTAGAGTCTTCTACGCCAGTATGTGCATCAACACCCGCAGGTTTTACAAAGCGGATAGCGTCCGCAACATTTTCAGCAGTTAAGCCTCCTGCCAGAATGACAGGACGTGGTGAGTGTTGAACAAGCAGAGCAGAAATATTCCAGTCGTGCGTTAATCCGGTTGCCCCGTCTGCTCCGGTTTTTGGATTGTGCGTGTCAGTAATATACGCGTCAACATACGGGGCTGTTTCGGTAACAGCTTGCAAGAGAGCTTCTTTGTTGCTTCCGTCTGCTTTCACGACAAGTGACTTAATAACGTAGAGATGTGGAGCAATGGCTGCCAGCTTTTGCAATTCTTTTAGCTCAATATGACCGTGGAGTTGTACATGGACTACATCCAGTTCTTTGCAGAATTGGGCTATGTCTTTTGCTTGAGCTAGATAGGTGATGCATACGGGAAGAATTTGAGCACGGGTCGTCTGGATGATAGCGCGAGCCTCATCCTCTGTAATGTCTTCTTTATTAACCGGTAAACGTAAAGGCAGCCCCACACAGTGCACACCACAATCAGCAATCATGTGTGTTTCCTGCACGTCGTGGACTCCTGCAATCTGTATGAGGCTGTGGAATCTGGAATGTTTATTCAGCATACGTGTCAGTTAGAACGGTCGAGAATGCATTTTTCGATTTTTAAAGTAGACACTCTCGGTATACCCGAACTTGCGTGCGTGCTCTTCGAGTTTGTCGAAGCTGAATGCTACGGACATGGTAGAGTGTGCATCGGAACCAAAGGTAATCGGTAATTCAAGACTACTTGCGATACTCATGATGCTTTCACACGGGTAAATTTCCTGGCACCGTTTGCGAATACCGGCAGAAGAAATTTCCATGGACATTCCTGCATCACGTACAGCAGCAAGTGCCTTGCGTACTAATGCCTGTGCGTTCTCTGTTGCGATCCAATTAGTGAATTGATCGCAGGAAAAAATTTTAATGATGTCCGGATGAGCAATGGTGTTAAAAATACCTGTTTCAGCCATGGTGATCATGGTGTCGTAGTATTTCTCATAAATTGCGACCAGTTCATTTTGGTGCAGTGATTCCCAGTCTGCTTTCGCGTAATCAAATCCCCAGTTTTCCAGAAAGTGGATGCCACAGAGCACATAGTCGAAGTCGTGCTTTGCAAGTTCGGATTTAATGAACTCTTCGTTCCCTTCCATCCAATCCATCTCAATACCCAGCAGAACAGTAACTCCGTCATTATTGTCTTTCAGAGCTGTCACTTTTTCAATGTAGGTGTCCCAATGTGCTGCTAAATGCTCTCTGTATTCCCGTGGGTAACTCATGGCGAGTGGGCGTGCAGAATGTTCAGAGAAGCCGAATACACGAATCCCTTTTTTTACGGCAGCCTCGTACATTTCTTCAGGTGTGGCTTTGCCGTGGGAGTACAGCGTGTGTATGTGGGTATCAACGGAGATCATAGTAGTCCTAGATTATTGTTTAGGGTTTTCTACAACAATGGCGAATGCTTTACGGACAGAGTCTTCAATTTCTTTATCTCGGACTGGGTCGCGCAAAACAATTGTCCCCTGTTGTGCATAGCGTGCAGGGAGGGAGTTGAGCGACAATGCATAGATATCGAACAGGTCTTTTTCAGATGGTTTGTAGTATGGAGGGGTCTCCATAACTTGTTTCATAATCTTGATTACCCGCACTTCATTTCTGTTGCGGATATCAAAAAAATTCACATCATTCAGAAGATATTTTTCGTTGGCCATATGCGCCCCTTGCATGTTTTTTCATAAAATACACAGAATGCTGGTGGCTAGCAACGAATAACACCGACTAAGTAAGCACTAATGGTTTAGTCTTGTTGAAATAGTTGAATGAGCAATGAGCCCGTAAGTTGGAACTCTACGGGCTCATTCTATATAGTGGTTCTAGTTTGGAGACCGAGTTAACTATGAAAGCTTTTTCTGCATCCGTGCGCGAAGCATAATTGCAAAAAAGTTCATGCTCAGTACCAGTGCAATAAGCACAAGAGATGTGCCGTATTGCAAAGGTCTTGTCTGTTCAATATTAGTACCGGCAGTAGCGAGAACATAAATATGGTATGGCAATGCCATAACACTGTCGAAAATAGACTGCGGTAGCAGTGGGGAGAAGAACATTGCGGCGGTAAACATTATAGCGGCAGTTTCACCGGCTGCGCGTCCGACAGAGAGAATTGCACCTGTTAAAATCCCCGGCGCGGCGGCTGGGAGCACAATGCGGTAGATTGTCTGCCATTTTGTTGCGCCAAGTCCTAAAGAGGCTTCACGGAAAGTTGGGGAAACACTTCGTAATGCTTCTTCTGAGGCTCCGATAATAAGAGGGAGGACAAGTGCAGCGAGTGTGAGCATCCCCGCGAGGAGTGAAACACCCATTCCAAGTACTGTAACGAAGAGAGATAGGCCGAATAGGCCGAACACAACAGAGGGAACACCTGCAAGGTTGTTAATCGCCAGTCTGATAAGATGAACCGTTTTCCCCGGCTTGGCATATTCATGAAGGTAAATAGCAGTAGCTACACCCCACGGCAAAGCAATAAGCATTGCACCATATGACAACGCTATTGTTCCAAGAATACAAGGGAAAATACCGCCTTCTGTCATGGCGTTACGCGGGCTCTCGAGTAAAAATTCCCACGAGATGGCGGGGGCACCGTAATATAATACAAATCCACAGATAATTGCTAACGCAAGCGCGTTAATGGCTACACTCATCTTAAATAAGGTGAACATGCATTTTTGAATGAATTGTCGCATCGAGCGTGTTCCGAAAGTCTTCGGAGTAAGCTGTGTCATGGATGTTCCTGTAGTGTCTGCTAATTGAGACATACTCTTCTCCTCGTTGCTATAGCGTAGCCGTGCCGATTTGTTTTTTCTTTTCTGCAATATATGCTGCAAGAATATTGAACATCAGTGTGAACAAAAACAGAACCATACCAGTTGCAAACAGAGCGTAGTAATGCTCGCTCTGGAATGGTGCTTCTGCCATTTCTGCTGCAATAGATGCGGGCATTGGGCGTACTGGATCAAAAATGGATGAAGGTGTCATTGCAGCACCACCCGCAACCATCAGAACAACCATGGTTTCACCGATGGAACGAGCCATTCCAAGAATAACAGCAGTGCTGATTCCCGGAAGTGATGCCGGAATAACTACACCCGAAATGGTTTGCCATTTTGTGGCACCAAGCGCGAGGGAAGCTGCTCTGAGTTCTTCAGGCACACTGAATATGGCATCTTCTGCAATGGATGTGATTGTAGGTACTGCCATGAATGCCAGCATGACAGAGGCGTTAAACAGGTTGAGCCCTGTTGCAATGCCGAACCATTCCTGAAGCAGTGGTGCAACCACAACCATACCGAAAAAGCCGATAACAACTGACGGGAGCGCTTGCAGCATCTCAACAAGAGGTTTGATGATACTGCGCATACGCGGGGTGGCTATTTCTGCAAGATAAATCGCCGTCATCAGTCCCAGAGGAATGGCAATGCAGGAAGAAAATGCTGTTACAGCGAGTGAACCTGTAATCATAGGCAGAATGCCGAAGTCCGCAGGATCATCTGTCGGGTACCAGAACTTGCCGAATACAAAATCCGGTACGGATATCTGGTGAAAAATGGGCAGCCCTTCCATAATGAGAAAGACCATTATGAGGGTGAGAACGAGAATACTCGTTGAGGCGATGGCAAAAAAGCTGCCATGGATTGCCATTTCCTTATGTTGTCTTGAAATCCGCATAGTATGTCCCCAATAGTGCAGATGCATGAAACCTGCCTTTCCCGATGGGATGGAAAGGCAGGCTGATAGGCTCGGTGGCTTTTCTAGCGACGGATGAAGCCAGCCTGCTCGACGATATCCTGACCTTTCGGGGAAAGGATGAATTCAACGAGCTGTTTTGCTGCAGGTGCAGGTGCTGCAGAAGTGTAAATTTGTAAGGTACGGGCCACTGGGTAAGATTTGTCTTTAGCAGTGGTAGCGCTGCCTACAACGCCATCTACAGAAAGAGGTTTTACTGTATTGTTGATGTAGCCGATGCCGTCGTATGCGATGGCGTTTTTGTTTTTAGAAACAGCCTGCATTACTGCGCCGGAAGAAGCCTGAAGCAGTGCACCTGGGAATACGCGTGCCTTCTTCATGATGATCTTGTGCCAAGTTTCGTATGTGCCGGAGGATGTGTCACGAGAGATAACGATGATTTTGCCGTCTGTGCCGCCAACTTCTTTCCAGTTAGTAACATTGCCTTCGTAGATGGCTTTAAGCTGGGCAGAGGTAAGGTTGCTGATTGGGTTAGAAGGGTGAACAATCGGAATAACCGCATCAAGAGCGATAATGTGTTCAACCGGTTCGATGTTTTTAGAATTGGCAAGTTTGATTTCTTTGCCTTTCATTTTACGGGAAGCCATGGCGATATCAGTGCTGCCGTCGAGAAGCGCTTTAATACCGTTTGAAGAACCACCGCCGGAAACAGCGACAGGTGTACCAGTTTCAGCGATAAAGGCTTCAACAGCTCGTTGCATGATAGGTAAAACAGTTGTGGAACCTTTTACTGTAACGGCGTTAGAGGCCATTGCAGGTGCAGCAAAGCTGATGACTAAAAAAGCAGAAAGAATATAGTACCAAGGACGCATAATGATTCCTCCAAAATTAAAAGCACAAAATTAAAAGCACAAAATTAACAGCGCATAATTAAAAGCAAAGATGTTTTCGTTGCGTTGGAAGGAAACTAATGAATCTGTGTTACGGAAACGTGTCGCATGTTGTACAAGTCTGTGACGCAATGTTATAACTATGTTTCACCGTTATTTCATAAGTAAAAACAGAAGGATGGAGACGTTTGTCTCCATCCTTCTGTTTTTACTTATGGATGTAATCGCTACGAGAGCGAAAGGTTTACTAGGCTTGCAATCTCGCGGATATGCGGATCATGCTGTTTTTCAAGCCACAGGAAGTAAAGTAAGCGATCCATAGGGGCATTGGGGAAAAGCTCTTTTGCCCGTTCAAGGATACCTTTAGCTTTAAAGTAGGTAGGATCATCTTGGGATAGTATTTCAATAAGCTTTGTTTCAACTTTATCCATCGTAATCGTCGGATCGAATCGTTTGCGGGTAATCCATTCATGAATGTATTTACGCAAACATCTCATTTGTTCTGTTTTAAGCTGTACCTCACAATGTTCTGAGAAGATGTACCCTTCGATGAGTGCCGGGCATACAATATTCCACAGGTGGCCAGCTGGCTGATCATACTGGCTTTCTGTCCATGGCTCAAAAAGTACTGCGGCATCCAGACCCAGCGGGATATATGTTTCGACAAGCAGGTCAAGAACATGTTGAACAAAGTGGGCGGCGATTGCTTGCCGTTTGTTACGCGGTAGAGCTGTATAAATACAACTTTGTCCGCCCTTACCCTCGATGGTGGCAGTTACGGTGGAGCTGTTCATAAAGCCTGATGGAAGTTTAGCATATTGCCATGTCAGGTGAGTGCCTAGCGTTGAGTCTTTCCAATAGATGACGGCGTTGCCGGAATAGTGGTTACCTTCAATTTTCTCAGGTGTAACTTTGATATTAATATTCTTCCAAGTGACTATGTAGGTTTTCTCTGTTTGCGGGAACTCTTTATCATTATTGAGCAGAAGCAGAGCTTGAAGCAGGATGGACGCTTCAGATTCCCTGCGCGGGAGAATTCGACCGTACAATAATTCTTTGCCGGTCTCGTGACCTTCTTTGTTGGACACGGCATCTGCTAGAATCTCTGCGAAATCATCAAGCCGAGTGTGTCCTTCAAATTCTGCCAGAATATCTAATGCATGTAATGCAAATGACAATGCATTTTTTCCTTCGATGCGGGTTAATTCATCAAAGAACCATGCGCAGCTTGCAAAGCCGGAAAGTGCTTGTTCCTGCATAAACAACAGAAGAGTTGCCTCATGCTGTTGTTGTTCAGTAAGTCCTTTAATAACGTATTCGGATATGAAATCATCACGCTGTCTTTGACCGGAAATAACAGTTCCGTAGGCGCATAGAGCATCTTCCGGTGCCGTGTAGTATTCATGCGCTTTTAAATCGAAGAAGTTATCAACGCAGTCTTTCATAAAATTCATGGCATCGCGTAATGGCCTGCGCCATTCTTGATTCCAGTTAGGATGCCCGCCGTCTGTACATCCGCAGTTGCTCCGCCAGCGATCTACACCGTGAGCACAGCTCCATGCAGAAGGTTCAAACAGGCGCACCTGTTGCTGCGGTGGATTGCTGGCAAGAAACGCCGCAAGGTTGGTAAGTTCAATACCATCCCGAGCATTACGAGCGTTATTCAGAACGTGTGCAAGTGCCATTTCACCAAATTTAAAATGGTGGCCGTATGTTTCTCCATCAGTACTAACGGTGAGAATTCCGTTGTTGGAGAATGACTTGATTTTGTTCCAGAACTTTTCGCCATCGGCCAATAGTCGTTCAAAGGCCACTGCCTGCGAAATATCAGCATCATAAAAGAATACAGAGATAGAACGTCCGCTAGGAAGGTCTATGCGGTATGGCACAGACGTATCAAACGTCCCATTCTTAATGGTGTACCATTCTCCGTTGTTTTCTATTGCTTTTGCCTGATGCGGTGAAAGGATGGTAAATCGTATGTCTTGCGCAGCAAGAGTTTCCAATGTGTCCGTATCTACAGCACATTCGGCAAGCCACATCCCTTCGGGTCTTCGTGCGAAGCGTTTTTCAAAGTCTTGAATCGCCCATTGGACTTCAAGGTCCTTATCCCGTTGCTTCGCAAGCGGGAGGATGGTGTGATGGTAAACCTGCGCAATTGCGTTGCCGTGTCCAAATCTATGGACACTTGCTTTGTCTGCTTCGATGATTCGGCTATAGATGGCGGGAAACGCTGTTTCCATCCACTCCATAAGTGTCGGGCCTACATTAAAGCTTATCCATTCGTAACAGTTTACCAATTCAATAATATTACCTTCGCCATTAAGACGTTTTGCAAAGGCAAGCGGGATGTAACTTTCACGTGTGATACGTTCATTCCAGTTGAGCATTGGTGCGGCACTGCCCTCGGGCATTATTTCACCCAACCATGGGTCTTCTCGAAGTGGTTGGTAAAAGTGGCCGTGAATACAAAGGTAACGGGACATAACTCCTCCGTGATGCTTCAATTCGGAAAATTGTACCATAAAAGGATGACAGATGGCCGTTAGCGTGATTATGTAGCGTTATAACAACGCTGTATGAGTTATTTATTCTGTATTAACAGGTTGTAATGAGTTTTTTTGATTATCTAGAGGTATGCGTATGAATGGCAGCCATCAGAAACAGCCTATTCGTGGGGCTTTTTCTGCTGAAAAATTGGTACGGGTTGGCTTTGGTGCTACTAAGCGGACAAACAAAATTGTAGTAATGTTATATGCAGAACAGGAAGATAATGGAGATATTATCTTATGGAAGCTTAACAAGAATCATATTCCGTTTGAAAAGTACGATAAAGTTTCATTTGAGAAGCTTATGGAAGAGTACTCACCCGAACCTGGAGTGTATCAAGAAGATATTTATCCAGCCATGCGTAAGGTTGCTCAAGGTATTGCCAGAGGTGAGCGTTTACGCGTGAACGGACAACCTTACGGAGCTGAAGTTGAATTTCTTCAGGTTCTGGACATGGACGAAGACAATGTTCGTGCAACATTTGGTATTGGTCTGACGTTCTTAGATAGGAATGAGATAGATAAGGCGCAGGAAGTTTTTACGAAGTTAGTGGGAATCGAAGCAGCTTTTGCAGAAGAGCATAAGCATATGTTTAACGAGTTCGGCATTAAACTTCGAAAAAATAAAATGTATGAACAGGCATTGCAATTTTATAGTAGAGCACAAAAATTATCTGCACTTGATGAACATTTGCTCTACAATATGGGGCGGGTGCTGATTGAGATCAAAGAATTTAAAAAAGCGCGTGTTATGTTAGCCAAAGCTGTGGAAGTGAATCCTGATTTTGGCGAAGCCGTAACTGTACTTGAAATTTTGGATAAAAAAATGAGCCGTGCTGTTTAACAAAAATTATTGTTGTACATAAAAAGCCATGCCCCATCACGTTGAAGTGTGATGAGGCATGGCTTTTTTCTTGCTCGAGAAAGCAGGAGCCACCCGGGTAGGGTGTCCTGCTATTTGTGGTTGAATTCGATTGAAACTATTTCGTAAGAAATGCGACCTTTAGGTGCGTTAACAACAAATTCGTCGCCTTCTTCTTTGCCGAGCATAGCTCTGCCGACAGGAGAAAGTGCAGAAATGCTGCCATTTTCGTACTCAGCTTCATCTGGTCCGAGCAGGGTGTATTTTTTCACTTCGCCAGTATCGAGATCTTCAATTTCCACGGTAGCGCCAAAGGTAACTTTGTCGCCGCCAAGGGTTCTAAGGTCGATAACGTTGTATTGAGACATCTGAGATTCGATGTAAGAGATGCGAGCTTCGAGCATACCCTGACGCTCGCGTGCTGCATCGTAGCCTGCGTTTTCACTCAGGTCGCCTTCTTCTCGAGCTTCTTTAATAGCCTGAATGATTGCTGGACGCTCTTTTTTGAGAGCTTCGAGCTCTAGCTTTACTTTTTCAAAGCCTTCAATAGAAATAGGAATACTACTCATCATTTTTCCCTTAAAAAATTCTTTCCTGCATTTTTCCGGCGAACAGGAGGCCGTTTCTTCTACACAAGAAAAAGCGCCCGACATGGCGGGCGAAATTCTGAGGTAGAACATACTTGGCGAGTGGTCAAGTATGTTGTTGTAGAAGATGTTAGAATGTACCAGAAAATAAAAGTATATTTGTTACTGTTGTATTGGGGTACTGTTGGTTGTCTAACCAATTCATTTGAGAGTCAAAATATCAGTAAAACAACGGTGATGTCAATTAAATGTAAAGTTAACCGGTTTCATCGATAATCAGTATGACGGAACGCAAAAATACTGCTAATAGGGGTGAGAACCGCCATGCGATTAAAAGCATAAAAGCTGGTGCGCTCATTATAATGCGTGTAACCACTGGGTGTTAGCAGATTTTATGGTCCTTTCTACAGCTGTTATTTTATATAAGATATTGACTAGGTTTTAAATGCTGTAAAAAATGTGGGCAGGACTATTATAAACAGGCTTGTAACCTTAAAGTTAGGCAGCTGTTGAGCAAAAAATAGTTATTTGTTGAGCAATTTGCGTTCTTTATCTTGAAGCAAAGGCTAGCCCATTATAATAGAGCGCAAGCCGCTTTGTTTAAAAAAACGCAACACAATGAGCAGCGCGAAGCGGTTAAGGAGAAAATGTATATGTCAGATTCAAAGCAGCATCCTGAGAAGGAGTGCGGTGGTTCTTTCATAGAAAGTGTAGCCCATCTACTGCCGGAAGGTGGTAACCTCAACATGTGTCTTACTTGTGGTGCTTGTTCTGCAGGCTGTCCCGCAACTGGACTTGAGGACATGGATCCCCGCAAATTCTTGCGTCTTGCCGCACTGGGAATGGATGAAGAAATCACCTCTACCCCTTGGGTATGGATGTGTACGATGTGTCAGCGGTGTACGTATGTCTGCCCAATGCAGATTAACATTCCGCAGCTCGTGTACCAGGCACGTCAGGCCTGGCCGCGCGAAGACCGTCCGAAAGGTATTATTAACTCTTGTGACGTGGCCATGCGTAACCCCGGCCACAGTGCAATGGGTGCTTCCTCTGAAGACTTTAAGTTTGTAGTGGAAGACGTTCTTGAAGAAGTACAGACCGAACAAGAAGGTATGGATGATCTAAAAGTACCTTTTGATGCACTTGGTAAAAAGTACTACCTCAACCAGAACTCCCGCGAACCGGTAACAGAGCCGGATGAAATGGTTCCTCTTTGGAAAATCATGAACATCGGCACTGGTGATGACTGGACTTACGGCTCTAACGGCTGGGCTGCTGAGAACTACTGTATGTTCGCAGCGGACGACGAGTCCTGGGAAAAAATTGTTCGAACCAAAGTCAAGGCTGTGGAGGACCTCGGCGCCAAATATTGGCTCAACACCGAGTGAGGCCACGAACTTTACGCACTCCGGTCCGGACTGCAAAAATTCAATATTAAGCCTAAATTTGAAATCGAATCCATTATCCGCCTCTACGCCCGTTGGGTGCGAGAAGGTGTTCTGAAGGTTAATTCAGATTGGAACGTTAATAACGTTAAATTTACCGTGCAGGATCCATGTCAGTTAGTCCGTAAGGGCTACGGCGATGTTGCAGCGGATGATTTGCGCTACGTGATTAAAAAAGTTGTCGGCGAAGCGAACTTTATTGATACATGGCCTAATAAGTCCAACAACTATTGCTGTGGCGGTGGTGGTGGATCTCTTCAGGCAGGTTATCCAGAAGCGCGTCGTCATTACGGTAAAATCAAAAATGAGCAGATTGTTAATACTGGTGCACCTTATGTCATTGCACCTTGTCATAACTGTCACTCACAGATTCACGATCTTTCCGAATATTTCGGTGCAGGCTACCATGTAGTTCATTTATGGACTCTCATTGCCCTGTCTCTTGGTATTCTCGGCGAGAATGAACGTGAATATCTCGGCGAAGATCTTCGCACCTGTGGCTTATAAATAAACCACACCGTACGCCCATAAAAAGCCCGATCATTTGATTGGGCTTTTTTATTTAGGAAAAAACCGTTTGTTGATAGACTTGCAATACAGGGGTGAGCTTGATACCGTGATTTTACGTATTTAAAAAAAACGGTATTAATTTGAATATAAACAATTCCGGAGGATGGAATGTTAGGACGAAACATAGCAGCACCTAATGTACGCCGTGCTGAGCTTGTAAACGTGTATCTTCGTGGCGTGTATGGCTGGATGATGCTGGGTCTTCTTGTGACCGCTGTCTTTGCATTTTTAACGGCAACAAGCCCTGCCGTTCAGCAGCTTGTTTTTAGTAACCAATTTGTCTTTATTGGTCTTATTATTGCTGAATTCGGTTTGGTCATGTACTTGAGTTCCCGCATTGCTAAACTGTCCGCTGGCACAGCTACCGGATTGTTTTTACTGTATAGCGCCTTGAACGGTGTAACGTTGTCCGTTATCCTTCTTGTGTACGCTACGAGTACTATTTTCTCAGCATTCTTCACCGCTGCCGGTATGTTTGGGGCGATGAGCTTGTACGGCATGACAACCAAGCGTGATCTGACCAGCATGGGTAGCTTCATGACTATGGGGCTGTTCGGTATCATTATCGCAATGGTAGTGAACATCTTCCTTGCTTCTAGCGTAATGCAGCTTGTAATTAGTGTAATCGGCGTAATTGTATTTACCGGTTTAACCGCGTACGATACACAGCGTCTTGCAGAAATGGGTGAATCCATGCCTGCCAATGATGCAACTGCAGTTCGCCGTGGTACTATCCTTGGCGCGCTTACTTTGTACCTCGACTTTATTAACTTGTTCCTCATGTTGCTTCGTTTGTTCGGAGGGACCCGCGAATAGTCTTTTTGAAATTCGCAAATAGCTGATGAAATAAGGGGGGCCTGCAACGGCTCTCCTTTTTTTACATGAGACATATTTTCTGACATTGAATGATACTACGTATTGCAACTGAAAGCTCTCAGGAGAGGTTATGTCTTCACTGCCAGTGCAGCGTGCACTGTTCCCACTTTTATATCCGATCAGTAAAATTTATTCTTTTGCTATGTCGTACCGTCGAAAACAATATGAGGCGGGTGCGAAAGAGCAGTTTTCTCCTAAAGCACCTTGTGTTTCAGTGGGGAATATTAGTTGGGGGGGCAGTGGTAAAACTCCGGTAGTAAGCTGGTTGCTTGAGTGGGCGGAACGGAATCACTATTCACCGGTAGTTCTTACCCGTGGATATAAGGCTTCACCGCCGAAAACTCCGTATCTTGTTACTTCCAACAGTACTGCAGCACAGGCGGGGGATGAGCCTGTAATGCTTGCGAATGCACATCGTAAAGCACGTATTGTTGTCGACCCGATCCGGATGCGCTCCGGAGCATGGGCAGAAAAAAGTTTTAGACCTGAATTAGTGGTGTTGGATGACGGCTTTCAGCACCTTGCGGTAAAACGAGACTTGAATCTGGTGCTGCTTAAGCCGGATGATTTGACCACGGAGTGGGATAGAGTGATCCCTGCCGGTTCATGGCGGGAAGATCAAAGTGCTTTGTCACAGGCACATGCTTTTTTGATAAAAGCAGACTCGCTTGCTCCTCTTAAAAGTGTTATTAAAGAGAAGCTTGGCAAGTACGGTGTGCCAGTGTTTTCTTTTTCTCTAGTTCCGCAGCGTCTAGTTCCGGTAAGCGAAGCTGCGACGGAACTCTTTAAAAAGGCAAAAGAAGAACATCGACCTGTAGCCTTGGAACAATATATTCTATTCAACGGAGTTGGTGAACCTGCTCAGGTAGAAGAAACAGCAAAGAAATTTATGGGACGCTCCCCGTATAAGCATCAGCGCTATGCAGACCACCATACATATACAGAAGCAGAAATTGCTGAAATGGGTAATGTTGGTTTGCCGCTGGTTTGTACTCCTAAAGACGCCGTGAAAGTTCCAGAAGTCTTAGGGATTGAAGTTTGGACATTCGCCTTGCGTACTAAGTTTGGCGACTCCATGTTTACAGCTAAAACGTTTACAGACTGGTGGATGGAACAGTGGAATGCGATGCGCGAAACTTCCAGCACCCGAAAAAATGTAAAACATAAACCGACAGTTGTTACATCAACGCCGCGACCTGTTTTAAAAAACGAAAAATAATATAACAATAACCTGTGACAATGTGGAATTGTTAACAACCTTCCAATAACAATTGTTAAAGGTATAAGCATACATAATGGTAAAAATGAAAAAAAAGAAATCCGGTGAATGCCCGATTTCCCCTAAGGATATAATCGACCTTTTTCGGGAAGTGAAACGCCCAGTGAAGATGAATGACTTTTATCGCTTTATGCATTTGAGCAAGCGATGGAGACGTGACCTTGAGGCGATGATTGAATTTCTCGAAAAAGATGGAAAGATCATTCGTTTGCGCGGTGGCGCATGGGGATTGACCAAAAATTTACATATGGTTACCGGCAAATTACAGGTGCAGCGTTCCGGCGTAGGCTTTGTTTTGCCGGATGATAAGAGACGTGCTGATATTTTTGTTGCACCGTCTTCCTTTGGTAACGCAATGCACGGTGATACCGTTGTTGTGACATTGTTGCCGGGGAATAGAGGTAAGAATCAGGAAGGACGCATTGTCCGTATTCTTGAGCGCGCCCGCGACACTATTACCTGTCGTGTCGTCAAAAAGATGGGCAAGGGTGGCTTTATTTGTCGCCCGACAGATTCACGCTTGAACTTCTCTATTCTTGCTAGTGGTGATGCTCTGGAGCGTCGTCCTAACAAGAATGAACTGCTTGTTGTAGAGCCTAGCGAACAGGTTGAGTCCGGGTTATGGGCTGCAACAATCCTTGAAAGCCTTGGCGATGAGGAAGATGGAAACGTGCAGGAACGTCTGGTTAAGATTAACCACGATATTCCTACAAGCTTTCCAGATGAAGTACTCAATGCTGCAAAAGAATTGCCTGGCGTGCCGTCTGAAGAAGATTTTGTAGATCGCATAGATCTCCGTAATCTCGACTTTGTTACCATTGATGGTGAAACAGCTCGAGATTTCGATGATGCGGTATACGTAGAAGAGCAGCGTGATGGCTTCCGTTTGTGGGTAGCCATTGCAGACGTCAGTCATTACGTGCCGGAACATTCCGTACTGGACGAAGAAGCTGTACAGCGTGCGAACTCTTACTACTTCCCGCAGTCTGTGGAACCTATGTTCCCTGTCGCGCTGTCTAACGGATTATGTAGTTTGAACCCCCGTGTACCACGATTGGCAATGGTGGCAGAAACGTACTTCTTTGCTGACGGTAGTTACGGTAAGTCTAAATTTTATCCGGCAGTTATTCAGAGTAAAGCACGCCTGACATATGATCAGGTGAAACGTGCATTGTTGGATAAAGATGAAAAAGAACGGGCTGTAATTGCACCGGTTTTACCTATGCTTGAGCGGGCTGAGGAGCTTGCAAGAGCATTGAAGCAGAAGCGTAATGTTCGCGGCAGTCTTGATTTTGATGTTCCGGAAGCAGCAGTAACTTTTGACGTTGCTGGTGATCCTATTGCCATTGAGCGTAAGACCCGCCATTTCGGTCATATGATGATTGAAGAATTTATGATTGCCGCAAACGAGGCAGTTGCACGATTCCTGACAGAAGCCGAAGTTCCGTTCTTGTATCGTATTCACCCTGCACCGGAAATGGATAAGCTTAATGCACTGTTTAAGATGCTGCATCGTACCGATCTTGGTGAGTCATTCCCAAATGAACCGACACCGGAAAATTTACAACTTGTCTTAAAGATTGCAGCAGGAACAGAGCAGGAGTTTGTGGTAAACCGTCTTACACTCCGCACAATGATGCAGGCGCAATACACGCCAACGTACCAGACTCACTTTGGTCTTGCTTCGGAGTGCTATTGTCATTTCACATCCCCAATTCGTCGTTACGCAGACCTTATTGTACACCGTGCGCTTAAGCATGCATTGAGAGTGAAGGGGTACGAAAATATCCGTGGTGTGGATAAAATCCAGACTATCGGTGAGCATCTTAACAAGCGTGAACGTGTTGCAATGGAAGCAGAACGCGAGATTTTGAAGCGCGTTACTGCATTGTACATGTTGAGTCAGGTCGGCGCTGAATTTACAGGCGTAGTATCTGGCGTAGCTGAATTCGGCTTCTGGGTAGAACTGGAAGAAGTTATGGCAGAAGGCATGGTGAGATTATCCAGCATTGATGACGACTACTATGTTTATGTTTCAGAACGAAACGAACTGGTAGGCGAGCGAACAGCCCGCAGGTTTGCTTTAGGGCAGGTTGTAAAAGTCTGGCTCTATGATGTGAACGTTGCCCGAATGGAAATTAACTTGAAGTTACGGGAAGAAGATGTCGAAGATTAACTCATAGATTTGAATAGTAGATAAAGTAAGAAAGGCTTCACATGGTACCATGTGAAGCCTTTTTTTATCCAGTTCCTAATAGTTGGCGCGCGAGCACTTCGCCTTGTTGCCCGCCGCCGGCCATTCGTTCGTATTCGTCTCGAATGCCAGTCTCTGACAGGGCATCGCAACTTGTAAATGTTGCACTGCTGCGAACATCTTTGCGTACGAGGAAGTGTTTTTCTGCTCGTGCTGCAAGCTGTGGCCAATGAGTGATGAGAAGCATTTGTTGACGTTCAGCAAGCATTGTCAGTGCATCTGCAACATAATTGAGCGTGATGCCGCCAATCCCGGCGTCTACTTCATCAAAAATTAGTGTTGGCGTTTCGTCTTTGTTCATTAAACCGACGACTGCAAGCAGAAATCTGGAGAGTTCACCGCCGGATGCAATTTTATCCAATGGCTGTGGTGCCTGTCCCGGGTTTGGTACCCATATGAGGCGAGCTTTGTGTTCAAAGCATTTTGAATAAATTTCGGTAGGTGTGAAATCAAATTCTACATGAACATGTTCAGAGAAGCCGAGTGTTTTCAACTCAACTTCAATGGCACGGCAGAGTTCATCACCTTTTGCTTCACGAAGTTTGTTTATCTTCTCTAACACTCCTTGAAGCATGACGCGTGATTCGTCTTCCTTTTTTTTAAGAAGGATCAAATCGAGCTTGCATGTGTCGAGGAAAGAAAGGTTCTCTTCAATCTCTTCCTGCATATTCACAATAGCATCAATAGAACGGTTCAGCTTTCGTTTAAGCTGCGAGAGTTCATAAAGACGGGCTTCGATTTCTTCAATGGAATCTTCGTTTGGTCTGGTAATAGGCTGGTTGCGAAGACGCGTTTCAATTTCACCCAGAGTGTGACGAAACTCCATGATGCGTTCGACATCCGGTCTGTACTCCGGAATGTAGCGGCAAACATTATCGAGGCTGTTTTCGAGACGGTTGATGATGTCATCTAGTGAACCGCTGTCTGTGTAACAGAGCCCCAAAGTGTGGTCTATTGCTTCTTGAACCAATCCTTGCTCTCGGGTTTCCTGCTTTCTAGCTTCGAGATCATCTTCTTCACCCGCCTGAGGTGCAACTTTCGCAATTTCTTTTTGCTGAAATTCGAGAAAATCACGTTTGTCTTCCAAAGTACGTGCGCGTTCCCGAAGTTCTACCTGTTGTGCCGCAATGTCACGTAGCTTTTTTAATATAGTATTACGTTCTTCAAGAAGCTCAGGGCGTTGGATAAAGCCGTTAAGTAGCTTTTCTTGAAATGCTGGTTGCAGCAACTGTTGCTGGCCGTGCTGACTGGTATGGACGAGCATCTTAGGCTTAAGTGCGCGGATGGTTTCCTGCGAGCTTAGCTTGTCATTAATATATAGGCGACTACGTCCTGTAGCAGCTACAAGTTCTCTGCGGATGATGTATTCTTCACCATCAATGAGAAAAAGAGCCTCTACCTGTGCTTTTTCTTCACCGGCACGGACAAGGTTCGCGCGCATTTTTTCACCTGTAAGAAAATTAAGTGCCTTAAGAATAAAACTTTTACCGGCGCCTGTTTCACCGGTGAGAACATTCATTCTTCCGGCAAACTCAAGTTCCATATCGTCAATTAACGCAAGATGACGTATTCGGAGAAGTTCGAGCATTGTAATAGCCTGTAATTATTTATTAAGAAAGATTGTAAAACTGCCGCGCAGATATTCTTATACAGAGCTGTAAGCTTTGGCAATCTGTGGCAGTCGTCTTTTTCAAGGGACTATCGTTTCAAACGCGGGTCAAGTAGGTCGCGTAGGCTTTCACCAAGTAGGTTATAGCCGAGCACGGTAACAAGAATAGCGCAACCGGGAAACATGGAAAGCCACGGCGCAATTTCCAATACCTGTTTTCCTTCAAGAAGCATATTGCCCCAGCTAGCTGTCGGTGGCTGAACACCAAGGCCGAGAAAGCTGAGGGCGGATTCTGTGAGAATTGCTCCGGCAACACCGAGAGTCGCAGATACAAGAACAGGTGCGAGGGCGTTTGGCAGAATGTGCTGTGCAATGATACGCGCTGATGACGCTCCGGCAAGGCGAGAGGCTGCAACAAAGTCTCGTTCTCGTAAGCTCAATGTTTCAGCTCGTACAAGTCGAGCGACCCCCATCCATGAGGTCAGTCCGATTACTATCATTATATTGATTAAACTTGGTTCAAGGAAAGCGATAACAGAAAGAATAAGAAAGAATGAAGGAAAGCAGAGCATAACGTCAACAAAGCGCATGATGGTTTCGTCCACCCATCCGCGGAAGTAACCGGCAACAAGGCCTAGTACCAAGCCTATAGATATAGAGATACCCACAGCCACAAACCCTACCCACAACGAAATACGTGCACCATGGAGCATTCGGGAAAGCACATCACGCCCGAGAGCGTCAGTACCCATAAGATGTCCTAAGGATGGTGGCTGTAAAATGTGGTCGAGGTTTAACGCATCAGGATTAAATGGTGAAATGAGCGGAGAAAGAATCGCGGCAAGCGTCATAACTCCCACAATGGCTAAGCCAATCGTGAGCATTCCATATTTACTCCAGAAAGCACGTGAGGTGATCGGAAGCATTATGCACCACCTCCCGTATTGCGGATTCGTGGATCAGCAAGTCCGTAGAAGAGGTCGGCAATCATATTGCCAGCCAGTGTGAGGACTGCACCAAGTACAAGGTTTCCCATGATCATTGGATAGTCTCGGGCAAGAACGGACGTATAGAAAAGCTGGCCGAGTCCCGGAAGGGCAAAAATGGATTCAATAATTACCGAGCCACCGATAAGGCTTGGAATGGAAAGGCCAAGGATTGTGATGACCGGAAGCAGGGCGTTACGCAGCGCATGTTTATAGATAACAGTGTGCAGCGGTAGCCCTTTAGCTTTGGCTGTAAGAATAAAATCCTGTCTTAACACTTCCAGCATGGACGAACGCATGAAGCGTGACATGCCGGCAAGACTTCCGAATGTATAAATAAAGATCGGCATGGCTAGATGGCGTGCCAGATCTCCCATCTTTCCCCAGAAAGACAGGCTGTCATAGTCCAGTGACGTAAGGCCGGAGATAGGGAGCCATTGCAGATAGATTCCGAAATAAAGCATCAACAATAGCGCGAGCCAGAATCCGGGCATTGCAAACCCGATAAAGACGAAGACTGTACTCGCCTTGTCAAACCATTGGCCCTGATAATATGCGGCTCCCACCCCGATGGGGATAGCAAAGAGTAACGTCAGTATAAGAGAAGTAACGTTCATACCAATGGTGAGCGGCATTCGTTCCTTAATCTTATCCCATACTGGACGATGGTCGCCGGACATGGATCTGCCGAAATCAAACTGCACTATGCGTTTGACCCATCTATAATATTGAACATGCACTGGCTGATCCAGTTCATACAGACGTTCAAGGCGGGCACGGGCTGCCGCACCCACCTGTGGATTCAATGTCGTCTGTAAATCGGTAGGAGAGCCGGGAGCAAGATGAATAACCCAAAAGCTTATGACCGTAATGCCGAAGAGAATCAGCATGGTCATGCCAATTTTCTTACAAACTTTGTATAAGACGCGGCGCAGGATAACTGAAGGAGTTATCTCGCTCGCTGGCGCATGTTCCATAGTAGGGTACTACTCCGAGTTGCTGAGCCACTGTCCCATTTTTTGAACAGTTCCAGTCCAGTCATTGGAAAGACGTGTTTCTAAGAAGGTTCTGTACGCATCATCCAGAAGCGTAAGACAACTTTCGATAAGGAAGATTTTTTCAAGGAATGGACCATCAACGTCATCTTCCTCGTTGGCATCTGCTTTTTCAACTTTAGGAGTCTTAAGACTGCCAAGAGAAAAATCTTCTGCCTTTAATGTAAGTTGCCATGCTTCTGTGTCTTGTTCAATACGAATCAATGCACGGGTAACTTTTTTACCCATGGATAAGCCAAGACGTGCTTCCTTCAGTTCGGATGTGCTACCGGACACAGTCGCAGTTTCCAGTGTTTCGCCTTCGCCGCCCTGAACAGAAACGCGCTGTTCAACATATAAATTGTAAGGGCGTCCTTCTTTAGAAGTGAAGTTGCCGTTTGTTACTTCACTTCTAAACCATAGCCAGGTTAAAAATTCCTGACCTAATATAATGTCTGTAGTTTGACCAAGGTAATCAGCCATGATGTCTCCTATGCGAAGTTAGTCGGTTCGAGTGTATCAAGTTTTTCAGCGGCATCTTCACCCATGAGTGAAATCGCAAGGGAATATGGAGTCATTGGCTCGAGATCGATACCAAAGGTCTGTGCAAAGTAATCTACAAACAGTTCTAACATTTTTGACTGGGTAGACGCAAAGTATACGTCACTCGTCTGCATGTTCCATACAACATGAAATTCGGCAGGTACTGGAAAACTGCGGGCGCGCAGTTTTAACTGTACTTGTTCTTTTAATTCTTTCTTACGTTCGCGGGAGACGTATTTCTTTCCCTGTTCTTTAACCTTGCGCTCTTCTTCACGAACCGCAATTGCAACGTGCTTTTTCATAACAGCCGCAGGGATACGTCGGGTATCGAGGCGCAAAGAAAAGGTAAGGTAAGCACCTTTTTCAGGTGGCGCTGTGTGCCAAAAGGAATCGAGCATATCGTCAAAACATACCCACCCCCAACCTCGTTCCTCGGCAGACTCTTCAATCTCTTTGAAGGAAAACGTGCGAAGTTTCTCAGGAATTTCCGGCCAGAGCTCTTTAGGAACAGGCTCTGTAATTTTATATCGAGTAAATGAAGTACTGGCGTTTAAAAAACCCATGTTGCTCTCCTTATGTATATGGGAGTGTGTAGCGCATCTTTGAATAGTACGCCAGAGTATAAGATACAACGTAACCCAAGTAACAAAATGAATAAAATATCGAATAAAAACAAAATGTTAAAATTGTAATGTGATAAAAAATAAAAAACGTGTTGACTTGTGAATAAAAGAGCGTAGATTTCCTCTCCGCTGCTGATGAGGCAGCAACACAGCTCTCCACTGAGAGTGTTGAAATGTTTTTTTGAAAAATTGTTGACACAGCGGTGTCTTTTTCGTAAAAAGTACTTCTGCGCTTTAAAAAAGAGAGCAGGGCTCTAACAAGTTTGTAAGACGATAATTTTAAAAAACTTGTTGACTGAGCCGATGTGAGCTGGCATAAACGCCAACTCGACACGAGGCTAACTAGCCAAGTGGAGCTTTTATTAAAAAGCTCTTTGACAATTAAATAGCGAATCGGATTGATTTAGAGATCAGCTAGCGTTGTTCGTTGCTTAGGTAACGGGCAATTCAATACAGAATTATTAAACTGGAGAGTTTGATTCTGGCTCAGATTGAACGCTGGCGGCGTGCCTAACACATGCAAGTCGAACGCGAAAGTCTCTTCGGAGATGAGTAGAGTGGCGCACGGGTGAGTAACGCGTGGATAATCTACCTATTGGTACGGGACAACAGTTGGAAACGACTGCTAATACCGTATACGCTGGAAACGGGAAAGGGGGCCTCTTCTTGAAAGCTCTCGCCAGTAGATGAGTCCGCGTTTCATTAGCTAGACGGTGGGGTAACGGCCTACCGTGGCAACGATGAATAGCAGGCCTGAGAGGGTGGCCTGCCACACTGGGACTGGAACACGGCCCAGACTCCTACGGGAGGCAGCAGTGGGGAATATTGCGCAATGGACGAAAGTCTGACGCAGCGACGCCGCGTGGAGGATGAAGGTTTTCGGATCGTAAACTCCTGTCAAGAGGGAAGAAACCTATTAGGAATAATACTCCTAGTAATTGACGGTACCTCTAGAGGAAGCACCGGCTAATTCAGTGCCAGCAGCCGCGGTAATACTGAAGGTGCAAGCGTTAATCGGAATCACTGGGCGTAAAGCGCTCGTAGGTGGCTTTGTAAGTCAGATGTGAAAGCCCACGGCTCAACCGTGGAATTGCATTTGATACTGCATCGCTAGAGTATAGGAGAGGGAAGTGGAATTTCTGGTGTAGGAGTGAAATCCGTAGAGATCAGAAGGAACACCGGTGGCGAAGGCGACTTCCTGGACTATTACTGACACTGAGGAGCGAAAGCGTGGGGAGCAAACAGGATTAGATACCCTGGTAGTCCACGCCGTAAACGATGGGTACTAAGTGTCGGAGGCTTGACCTTCGGTGCTGTAGTTAACGCGTTAAGTACCCCGCCTGGGGAGTACGGTCGCAAGGCTGAAACTCAAAGAAATTGACGGGGGCCCGCACAAGCGGTGGAGTATGTGGTTTAATTCGATGCAACGCGAAGAACCTTACCCAGGCTTGACATCCTGCGAATGTCCTAGAAATTAGACAGTGCCCTTCGGGGAATGCAGTGACAGGTGCTGCATGGCTGTCGTCAGCTCGTGCCGTGAGGTGTTGGGTTAAGTCCCGCAACGAGCGCAACCCCTATCCTTAGTTGCCATCAAGTAATGTTGGGCACTCTAGGGAGACTGCCCGGGTTAACCGGGAGGAAGGTGGGGACGACGTCAAGTCATCATGGCCCTTACGCCTGGGGCTACACACGTACTACAATGGTGCATACAAAGGGTTGCGATACCGTGAGGTGGAGCTAATCCCATAAAGTGCATCCCAGTCCGGATAGGAGTCTGCAACTCGACTCCTTGAAGTCGGAATCGCTAGTAATCCCGGATCAGCATGCCGGGGTGAATGCGTTCCCGGGCCTTGTACACACCGCCCGTCACACCACGAAAGTTGGTTCTACCCGAAACCAGTGAGCTAACCAGCAATGGAGGCAGCTGTCTACGGTGGGGCTGATGATTGGGCGTTCAATGGCGGCAAACTTGGTATCGACGGGTCCTGCATTTCGCTGGCTCACCATCTGTTCCGCAAACTTCTGCTCCATCGCGACATCCATCCCTCGACCAACAAATTCATCTACTTTGGCCTCGATGTACTCCTCTTCCGTTGGCCCACCATTGAGAATCACTTCCCGATCAAGCTTTAACGACGCATCCGCCCCCGCGTAAGCGAGCAAATTATCAGGGGTTTGCATTTTTTGGGCAATAGCCTGCAGGGGACAGCTTCTTCGCCGCCCCTGGCTGTTCTTCGCTTGCGTCAGTCTGCAGACGCGTTGGCGAAGCATTTACATCCGTGACCAGGAAAACACTGCAGGCCAAAATCGAACCCCTTTCCGCTGGGTACAAATAACTTCGTTCTAAGTAATTCATGTTTCTTAGCTTTGCAGGAGGTATTGAGAATCCCAATCGAGAAAAATCGACAATCTGAATCTACCCGCTCGAGGCCATTCACCAAGCTATTTTATTAGATCCCATTTCAACGGTTCCCACTAGCGACTTGATTGTTGCCCCGCCAATCGGGCCCAAAGTCGAGTCGAGTCGACCGACGGCTTTTAAAATGGGAAACATCATAGTCTTTGCGAAGATATCTGCCTTGCGTAACTCCCGAGTCTAACGCTCAATGAGCTCAGAATCAAAAGTCTCGGTCGAAAGAAAATCTTGTCCGGGAGTCGATTCGCCGGCCGGGAATTCAATTTCGATTGCTCGCCTTCATTGACGGTCATTGCAATTCCGGCCAGAGCGACAACCGTTCCAATAAAGGAAAGCATGGTCACGCGATGTTTGTGAGCCAGCCATACGATGGGAATGGCAAACAAGGGACAAGTCGACAACAACGTCTGAGCAATCGCGACGTCGAATAACGAAACGCAACCTGGCTCATCCAGATCCCCAACCAAGTACCCAGTGCGGTCGCTGGAATCAACAATTTCAGCATGTCTGGCTTGCAGGCCTGAGAGGCGAATCTCTTGAGTTCTTCCCCCACGCGACGGCTAACCACGACGCCAACAGCTGAAATGAACAATCGGATAAACGTGGCTTCGATGGGATCGCATAGCTCCGTTCCGTCTACAGACAACATCCCTTTTTTGAAAAAACGCCGCCGACAGCCTGACAGATCGCCGCCAGGATTCCAGCCGACACACCCAGCGATGTGCGTCCGGGCTTGATTCTGGCGGCTTCTTTTCTGGCTTGCGATCAGCGACAACCACAATCACGCCGGCAACTGTGATTACGATTCCAGATACCGCCATGAATCTTAAATCCTCGCCCAACAAAACGGCGCCCAGGACAACGGCAAACAATGGCGACGTCGTCGACATCATCAAAGCGCGTCTCGGTCCGAGAATTTGTAAACTTCGAAAGTACAGCGTATCCCCGGCAGCGACGCCGATCGACCGCTCAACCCCAGCCACATCCAGGACGTCCCGGGGGGCTTGAAAAATGGGTCGACCAGCCGCGGCGGCCAAAACCAGGACATGAATCAAAAAGCCAATGGCGACGGCAATGATATTCTTGCTCAGATTCAATGCCATCGCGGTGAGGGGATCCTCCCCCAAATCATCGTCGAACAGGTCCACGTAATTAGCAGGAAAGTGCAGCCATTAACAATTCCCATTAAGCTATTTTCCGATGAATTGGCGGGCCAACCATGCAAAGCTAAAAATTCAAAACGAATCATCTTGCAAACGAATCATCTTGCGAGGCTATCGATCCTGAACACCGCAGCCGATTCATTCCGTTCAACGGCTCCGACCGCATCGGCGGTGTAATCACCGGCACGTCAGTCGAATCCGTCAGGCCATGCGGTGGCGACTTTCCCACCGTTCGACTAGGGCCGAAGCAATTCCGAGTTTCCGAAGGCGTCTAGACCGCGTTGTTGCCAACTCACTTGGTCGCCCGACTGACAAACGTTGTAGTGCCGCAATCGCCGCATCGGTGTGGGGATACCTGCGGGCAATATCCGTAAGTAGTGTTCGGCTCAAGCGGATTCCGGTTTTACCTGCGGCAATGAATCCGAGGCGGCCAGGCTCTTCCGATTCCTGGAGTCGCTGCGGCGAGGCTCTCTCGTCAGCCCGTTGTGACTCGGAGATCGCTGATGAAAAATAGACGCGTAGCGATAAACTTGCAAACGATCATTGAGCATGATTCGTCTATTTTTTTGCAAATCAATTTCTTCACGGTTTAGCCATCAAGTCATATGACGCACTTTCGCCCCTGAGCCGGTATAGATGCACGATAACCGTATACCGTCCGGAATCCGGCTGCCCTTTGAGCCAGCGAACATTTTCGACCGGAGAATTCGTCGTTTCCTGGCGTTTCGATCCACGTCCAGGTTTCCGCGACAACGTGAACGGCGGTTCGTATAACAAACCCGTTCACCCGACGGCGTCGCTGATGCAGGTCCAGATCAGTAATGGTCTTCCAAACCAATGAAAACTAAAACCTCCCCATTTTGGCCACCCGCCTTAACCGCTTGTTCCTGAATCTTGGCTGCTTCCGGTTCGATAGATTGGTCGCTCCGATCGTTCTCTTCGGAGCTGTCTACCGGAAGTCGCTTGATGCTCAATCATTTGCTGATCAAGGTCGTCTTGCAATACGGCCGTTTCGAAAGCTTCCGGCTCCAATTGTAGATCGTCAAACGCGTCCAGATCCTCCGACTCTGATTCTTCCAATTCGGGATCCAACTGGAGCTCGTTGGATTGAATTTGAATCGGCGTAAATTCAAAATCTTCAAATTCGGCTGCCGGAATGGACTCCCCAGCATTACCAGGGAGGTTTGCGAACCGAGGGAAGGATTGCAAAAAGCGAGCACTAACAGTAGCGCCAGGTAAAACACCAGACTCGTCATCCAGGAAGGCGCTGACAACCGACGCAAAATCACCTGTTCCGGGGAGATCTGCTCCAACTCGTTTCTCGGGTTAATTTTTCAAAATTTCATTTAATTTTTTGAGTTCATCTTTTTTTGTTTGCCCCACCCGGAGCTGTTGTCAGGTGGGGTCGAAAGATTTTATTTGCTGATCATGGGCAATCGGTTCTGTCCCAATCATTTAAAGTTTGTATATTCTTTTGCCTTTTTTCAAATCATGAAACCACCTCCCTATTTGATAGCAGAACCGGAGTACTTGTTATTTTTAAAATCTTTCTAAATTCGGCATTGGAATTTTGATATGAATATGAGTTATTCTAAAATGAGGATGTATCTGAGCAACAAATTATGATTTAAACATTTTTCTATTTTTAAAAATTACACCACGCCTTGGAAAGATTACTTGCCTTGATTAGCAATGCTTATCGTTTTTTTTATGTGCTTTTTATCAGTATTTTATGTGGCACTAAGAAAAAAATTACATAATATTGAAAAATATTACATAATTATTGAGCTGCTTCTAATCATTATTTTTTGAAAAACCCAGGGTTTTTCCTGATTGATTATTTTTGGAAAGGTTTTGTATGGAGCCCGCTGTGTTTACTCTTTTGTTAAACCCATTGCTTCTTTACTGCCATTGATGATGTCTGATAATCTCTACGGAATTCAGTTTTTACAAACTTGATTTGTCTGGATAGTCATAGACGGTCATCTCCATAATCAATTGCGATGTTGGGTATTTTTTTCTTAAAGTTAAGTAATCTTTGTCATAATGGTAAATTAATTTCCTATAAAAAAATTACATAAAAAAGCGATAAATATCGTCAATAAAGCAGATATCGTGCAAAGGGAAAGGGTATGAATTTTGCATTATTTATTTTGATCTCTGCTCATCAGAATTCGCTCGAAATTTATAGCCATTGTTGAAGATCCGATCTAGCCGGAATCTCTTGCTTGACAATCCATATTTTTCATGACCTAGTGCACTTATTGCTGAAAGATTGAATAGTTGAGTCGTTGAAACCGAAGCAACCTCCGTCAACTATAAAACAGGACCAGTCAGGAGGACCTGCAATGTTTAAAAAATTGGCCGAAAAACTGTTTGGCAAGGGTACTTCCCAACCGTCGACGGACGGCTTTTTCTTGAATGTGCGCTGCAGTGAATGCGGCGAACAGTTCAACCTTTTCATCAATAAATCCTACGAACTGATGCAAAATTTCGCAACGAACGGCAGCGTCAACTATACCTTGAAAAAGGAAATTTACGGCGTCGGCTGTAAAAATCGTATCTATGTCAACATGAAATTCGACGGCAGTAAAAAACTGTTGTCAAGAGAAATTAAAAACGGTGAGTATATCGAAGAAAAGACATCCACATCCTGAAATCCGTCAACACCATTATTCCACCAGCGAATTGGACCGGCCATAAAAAATGTCATCATGCATTTGCAGACGCTCTTTACCCAAAACTTTCTGATCTGCAGGAACTATCCATTTAGCAACCCATAAAGTTGATCAGGCCCCACACTCACATCCCAATATAAACGTGAAAGCATGTTTTTCATTTCTATATCAGAAAAAAGATTCATTTTCCCAGGCTGCCTTTCAATTTGAATCTTATCCCTTCTTCCTTTGAGTTTCAACCCCTTTGCCCCAAAGAGCGGCAGATCAGAAATATTCCACCGGAATATGGTGGATAAATTCCGAAACCAGCTCACTGATAATTAAATGACGCAAATTATAGATTTTCCGGCGGCGGAGGATCTGTTGAATCCTTCAGTAAAACACGACCCATGCGCCTCTGCCCGATGTTCATCCAACATTCCACCACTCCAATACTCCAGTACTCCATCATCGCTCCGTCGCTTTATTGTCGGCAGCGCCAATGACCGTGACCCAGCCCTAAGGACTGGAATTTCACTATTGGATTATATTCCCATGTGTGACCGGACCTGTCACACCCCCATGATATCTTTCATAAATAGAGCGTAATTCGCTATTTTCTTGGAAAATAATCAAAAGTATCCGTCTAATCCATTTAGATCCGTGTCCCATTTCCTAAAATCGCCAGGGATACAAACTCAAACGCTATTACTTCGTAAACAAGCTAGGGAGACTGGTTATGACAATGTTGAAAAAACCGGCAGGAGCCACCGGCACACTGAAATCAAGACTAAAGCGAGAATTTGAATATCTGAGCCATGTTTTGCAAGGCCTGATATTTATTACAATCCTCGATGAATTTTGCCTTGTGAAATTGACCGGCAAACGCGAATTGATGAGATCAATAATATCCCGGAAACACAATCGATATTGATGCAAGATGAGTGGGAGGCTTGAAGGCTACAGTTCAAAGATATATGTCACCAGACCGTCACCATTGCCGTTTCCAATGACCTGGTATTTTATTTTGCCGCAGTTTGATAAGGCCGCTTTAACATTTTGGGCCTGTGAGGAAGGAACCGTATAGCCTCCTTTAATTGTTAGGCCTGGCTCTGAAGTCGGCAGATCATAAGTAACGCCAATTTTTGATATATAATCCGGAATCTGCCCTCTGATTATTATGCCGTGCCCGCCGACATTCGGATCGACCATGCCGGCTTGCTCGAGGTCATGAATATCCTCGCGGACCTTGGCGAATTCATCGCTGTCATTGGGCTGTTTTTGGCGCCAGCTTCCGGAAGTCGGCGGCTCATTCGGGGATTTAATTTCCCCGATTATGATCAATTCACCTTTGACGGCGATGTAATCCGGCTTGCGCCGGTGCTGCCGGGTTTTGCCTTTAATGTCCTGATCACCGTCAAAATATTCATAACCGGCATCAATGAATAATTCTTTAACTCTTGGATAAAATTCTTTTTCCCACTCATCTTGCCTAGCCTTTAATAAATTAAGGATTGATATTTATCTTATATTCGAACAAAACGAAACCATAAAATAAAGTAATCACGAAAGTACCCCAAGACGATAGTACCTGCCAACGGGGCAGGCAAAAACAAAAAAAAGAGATCAATTTTTCTTACTAAATTAAATGCCTTCCTGGTAAACCGGAGCAAGCGCTTCAAAAATTCCTGTGTACATATATCGGCCTATAAGAATAAATCCTTAAATTAATTTTTGACCGAACCTTATTAGACAGGAAAATGATCGAATTCTGCCCACTTGGTATGAAGGTCTTTTGGCGGTGTCCCAGAGTAAAGAATCCGAGCCCAGAGGGGTGGAGTTTACCTTAGACTCCAAATGGAATATTGGAATGGTGGAATATCGAAGATCCGCCGAAGGAGGACTGGAATATTGGGAATCGGAAGCGGATGGCGGTCTGATTTTATATACTGATCCGTGCCATCCTTATAAAAATAGATCCCGTTCCATTAGAAGGGTATAATTATAGGCCGGCAAATAGAAGATCATAAAAAATTGCATTTTTTTTAAACTTCAAAACTGATTTTTTTGTTGGGATTCAACAGGCTTTGGTAACAGGTATCGCATAAAACGCGATGGTCACTGCACACCCACTCTAAAGAAGACCGCAACTCCCGGTTGCAGGAATCACATTTCTTCAGTTCGGCATCGGCCGTTTCATCCAACATCCTTTCCACACAGGTTCTATCGGTAACCATATCCCCCCCCTTTATTGGATTTCATGTATACAAAACTCTCCAACTATATCTGCAACTACCCTGCCAAATTGCAATAAAACTACAATCCGAACCCATTATAACCGAATACCAATAGGTTATCAGATAACCCGCTTTCCAATGCGATTGTATTTATATGCCATCATTCTTACAATAATGTAGAATCGAAACCCATTTATACACAAAATTGTTATTTCTAGCGTGATGCCCACATTGAATTTTGACAGGTCGAACAAATTATAATATATCAGGGTTCAGGGTTCAAGGTTCAGGGTTAAAGATTCGTTGATCCTGCTTTACAGTCAAGGCGAAACTTTTGGAAATCAGGCAAAGCGGTACTTAAAATGCAGGAAATTCGTTTTCATGGTCGTGGCGGACAGGGGACGGTGGTGGCTTCGATCATACTGGCCAAAGCCTTTTTCAGCGCCGGATATTACGTGCAGTCCTTTCCCGTTTTTGGGGTGGAAAGGCGGGGGGCCCCGGTGGAAGCCTATTTGAGGCTTGACACCGAAAAAATTCTGGTCCGCTGTAATGTATACACGCCGGATCATGTCGTGGTCCAGGATGTTAAACTGCTGGAAAATGTGCCGGTTACCGGCGGTCTCAAGACCGGGGGCTGGATTTTGATAAATGCCGCGACCCAGCCCGAAAACCTGGATATATTTTCCGGTTTCCGCCTGGCCTGGGTGGATGCCACCGCAATCGCCATCCAAAACCGGTTGGGTACCCGCACCCATCCCATTATCAATACCGCCATCATCGGCGCTTTCGCCCGCATATTCGAGAATCCGCCCATGGAAATGATCTGTAATGCCATCAGGGAAGATATTCACATCAAACCGGAGCAAAATATTCAGGCATCCCAGGCGGCGTATGAACGTGTTCAGGTATTTGGTCTGGTGGATTAATGCAGGTCGGCCGGCTTTAGCCGGTCTTTAGGAGTTCCAATTAGCGGTTTGAGGAAGGTCCCGGCTTCCCGGTAGGACTTGAGGCAAAAACTAAAGCGTAATCACTATTTTTTCACCACGGATTTACACGGATTAGCACAGAATTATTTTTCTTGGGCAGTTACGAAATAGAAAAATTGCCTATTCCGTGATAATCCGTGTCGTTCCGTGGTAAATTCTTTTTCTGTCGTCTGACTTCTGTCGTCTGACTTCTGTCATCTGACATCTGATTTCAGTCTTCTGTAACCGGCAACAAGGTTCAACCAATGAAAGACCCCATTATTGATAAACAACTCCCGCTGTTCATCCCCCATTCCCACACCTCCACCGCGGTGAACAAAACCGGTTCCTGGCGCTTTTTCCATCCCAAATATGATGAAAAAACCGCCCCCTGCAGCGCAGCCTGTCCGCTGGGCCAGGATATTGCCCGCATCGAAATGCTGACCGCATGGGGCCGGTTCAAAGACGCCTGGCAATTGATCTTAAAGGAAAATCCCTTGCCGGCTGTCTGTGGACGAGTTTGTTTTCACCCGTGTGAAAGTGCCTGCAACCGGGGTAATCTGGATGCCCCGCTTGCCATTCACAATCTTGAACGCTTTCTGGGGGATACGGCCTTATCAAAGGCCGGAATACCGGACCCCATTGTCAGTCCGGCCCGCGACCAACGGGTGGCGATCGCCGGCGCCGGTCCGGCCGGGCTGTCAGCCGCTTACTTTCTGACCCGGCTGGGTTATCGCTGCGAGGTGTTCGAAGCCGAATCCGTGCCGGGGGGCATGCTGAGCCTGGGAATTCCGGGCTACCGCCTGTCCCGGGACGTGCTCGATCGTGAAATCAAGCGCATTGAAAATCTGGGCGCAACGATTCACTGCGACAAGCCGGTAACGGCCGAGCGGCTGAAAAAAATATACGCAGCATATGACGCCCTGTTTGTCGGCTGCGGATACAGCCGGTCCATTAGCCTTAGAATAGACGGCGGGCATCTGGCTGAAGACGGGCTTGATTTTTTGCGCCGGCTTCACCAGGGAGAAGCGATATCATTCGGCGGCCAAGCCGTGGTTTTCGGCGGCGGCAACACCGCCATCGATGTTGCCCGTTGCCTGGCGCGCCTGGGGGCATCACCGTTGATCGTGTATCGCCGCCGCGTGCAGGACATGCCGGCCTTTGAACCGGAGGTGGAAATGGCGCTGCAGGAAGGGGTGAAGATCATGGAACTGGCGGCCCCCATCCGCATCCGACGCGCTCAAAGTAAATCATCTGCTGGCCGCTACACCCTGACCCTGCAGCAAATGAAAATCAGCAACACGGAAATCAGCGGCCGGGCCCGGGTCATACCGGATGGGGAAAAAACAGAGACCCTCGATGCGCAGTACATCTTTGCCGCCATCGGTGCCGAACCCGATGCGCTCTGGCAGATGACGACAACCGCCAATACCAGATCCCTGAGCTTAAGCCACTGCAAACTCATCGAGCAAAAAATTCCCGTTGTATTCGGCGGGGACCTGACCAGCCCGGTTAAAAGCGTTGCCGATGCCATCGCCTCCGGCAAGCAGGCCGCCATGGCCTTGAATACATATTTTGAAAAGGACCTGGAGGCCGTCGACGACACCCTGGCCGGCTGCCGGGTAGGATCGGGACCGGCGCTGTCCATGGAAGCCTATTTAGGTGGAAATCGCCAGGGCCGCAACACCCGGGTGGTAGCCTATGACGAGATTGTGAGCGACTATTTCCAAAGCGCTCCGCGCGTGACCCCATCATCACTGGCGCCAAGCCGACGCCGTCAATCTTTTGCGGAAGTCGAAGCCACACTGACCGACAGCGGTGCCAAAAAAGAAGCAGCGCGCTGCTTTAGCTGCGGCAACTGCAATGCCTGTGACTATTGCCGGCTTTACTGCCCTGAAATGGCAGTCAAGGTCGAAAAAGGACAGCGCTGGATCGACATGGATTACTGCAAGGGGTGCGGGGTGTGTGCCACGGAATGTCCGCGCAATGCCATGGCGCTGGAGGAGGAAATCAAGTGAAAAAAGTTATCGAAGGCAGCCATGCGGTGTCGGAGGCAGCCCGACTGGCGCGCGTTGAGGTAATCGCGGCCTATCCCATAACGCCCCAGACCCATATTATCGAGGCCTTATCCGACTACTGTTCCAACGGCACGTTAAATGCGCGCTTCATCAATGTGGAGAGCGAACACTCGGCCATGGCAGCGGTCGTCGGTGCTTCCAGCGGCGGGGCGCGGGTCTTCACGGCTTCTTCTTCCCACGGCCTGGCATACATGCACGAAATGCTGCACTGGGCGTCGGCCGCGCGGCTGCCGATTGTAATGGCCGAAGTCAATCGGGCTCTGGGACCGGGCTGGAACATATGGACGGATCAGACCGACAGCCTCGCCCAACGCGATACCGGCTGGATCCAGCTATACTGCGAAGACGGCCAGGAAGCCCTCGACACCACATTGCTGGCCTTTCGATTGGCCGAAACAATCAATTTGCCGGTCATGGTGGTCCTGGACGCTTTTTATCTGTCACACACCTTTGAACCGGTCGACGTGCCGGACCAGGAGCAGGTCGATCGTTTTTTACCAGCGCCGGATCTGCGTCTCAGGCTGGAGACCGCGGCCCCCAAGGTGTTCAATCAACTGGTCACGCCGGCCGCCTACATGGAGATGCGCTATAATACCCAGCTGGCCATGGAAGCCGCCGTCGGGCGCCATGATCAGATAGAAAAAGAATTCAGCTCAATTTTTGGTCGTGCCTACGGTCCGGTAGAAGCGGTCCACTGTGAGGATGCCGAAATTATTCTTGTCACCACCGGCACGGTTACCGGCACCTGTCGCCAGGTTCTGGCCGAATTGCGCGCCCGGGGGGAAAAGGTCGGCCTGTTTAAGCTGAAGATGTTTCGACCGTTTCCGGCCGATATCATTCGCCGCCATCTCGGTTCCGCCCGCAAAGTCGCAGTCGTTGATCGCAATTTTTCGTTTGGTGCCGGCGGAATCTTCGCCCAGGAAATTCGAGCAGCCTTGTGCCAACTTGCGCCGCGCCCGCAGGTTTTCGGTTTTATCGCCGGACTCGGCGGACGCGATATCACGCCGCAAACGCTGACTGAAATTTACAATGAGACCAAAAAGAGCTCGACCCCCACAGCGGAAAACATCTGGATCGGGCTAAATCAGGAGGTTGTGGAATCATGGCAAAACTAATCTGCCCCGCTGTGGAATGACGAATGTCGAATTCGATATTCTGCGATTCGCTGTTAAAATTTTTGTAGTTTCACACGAGCGGTGCCGCTGGCCAAAAAAACGGCCAGTCAAATCGAAAAAAAAAACTGATGAACGTCGAACATCGAACGTCCAACATCGAACATCGAATAAATGTATTCTGCCCATCTTAAAAAAAGACTGAGCGAAGCCTCCGGCTCGTAGGGGTTCTAACGCCTACGCCTCGGAGAGCGAAACCACACTTCGACATTCGATATTCGATATTCTGCGGTTCTGCGGTTCGCTTTTAATGCAGTTTCATAAGAGGTTTCAATGAATAATCCAAATTTCGATATTTCAAGCACCATACCCTGATGAATCCCGGGCATCTGGGGTGTCCCGGTTGCGGTGCGACCATTGCCATGAAATTCGCCCTGCAGGCGCTGGGTGAAAAAACCATGGTGGTTATTCCGGCCTGCTGTTGGGGTGTCATTGCAGGCCCCTACCCTCAAAGCGCGTTGAATGTTCCCGTTTTGCAGACCGCTTTTGCCACGGCCGGCGCCGCGGCCAGCGGACTGCGGGCAGCCCTGGACATGCGGGGAGATACGGAAACCACCGTCCTCTCATGGGCCGGCGATGGCGGCACGTTTGACATCGGCTTTCAGTCTTTGAGCGGCGCGGTAGAACGCAACGAAGACTGCATTTTCGTTTGCTATGACAACGAAGCCTATATGAACACGGGCGTCCAGCGTTCCTCGGCCACGCCCTACGGCACGCAAACGACCACCACACCGGCTCAAAAATGGAAAAATACCGCCAAGAAAAATATCGTGGAAGCCCTGGCCGCCCACCGCATTCCCTACGCCGCCACAGCCAGCATCGGTTATCCGCAAGACATGATCGCCAAGTTTGAGAAAGCCGCCAAGATGAAAGGCGGCGCCAGATTCCTGCATGTCTTTGCCCCCTGTCCCACGGGATGGCGGATTGGATCTGAAATGTCAGTCAAAATCGCCCGGTTGGCGGTACAAACGAATGTGTTTCCGTTGTATGAAGTCGCGGGCGGCGTTGACTATACCCTGAATTTCAAAGGCGAAGGTGAGGTAAAAGAATACCTGGCGGCCCAGGGCCGGTTTAAGCACCTGACGGCTGCGGATTACGAGCGGATCCAGCAGATGATCAACACCGAATGGCAGCTGTTGCAAAGGAAAGCCGGATTAGGCTAGAAACCGTCCTTTTCTGCCCTCGTACCATGATGTTTTAACCAATCAGAACAAACTGGAAAAATGCCTAAAATGCCTAAAATGTCTAAAATGCGCTAAAATGCCTAAAATTAAGGTTCTTAATCATTTTAATTAAATATAGCCCCGATACCAGAATCTCTAAAAGCTAATATAATAAGCTTCAATATTTAGCTCTTCCTTTTCCTGACACCTGAAACCTGACACCTGAAACCTTCTGATTTTGACAACTAATTCTCGTAATACATCTCAAGGCTTTGAAGCTGATCAGCATCCTTTTAGCTCGGTCTGGTTGAATGAATTTATCCATTGAAATAAAATAATACTGTGTTAGAATGAGTCATTCGCTTATCGAAAACACATCAAAGATTATAGCTCGATCTGAAACCGGTGACGACCTGTTCCCGGCGGGATTAAAATTTTAATTTAAAAAAGGAATGGACTCTGTGGAGTCCATATTTTTTACCATCACGGTGAAAGGAAACCCAGCAATGATTTTCGCGAACAACCAAAGACGCATTCAATTCGCAGCATTTTTTATCTGTATCTTTTTTTCTCTGACGGCCGGCGCTCAAGAAGAAAAACCGGCTGATTCAAAGGCAGCCGAGATAAACGGAGTCGTTATCACCAAGCAACAATTCGACAAAGAATTGAATATTCATATGGATCGGGTTACCAGACAGGGCCGACAAGTGTCAGACGACCAGTTAGCGGCGTTAAAAAATGATATTCTGGACGGACTCATCGAACGCGAAGTGCTCTACCAGGAAAGCCAAAAGGCCGGCATTAAAATTGATGGACAGAAAATTGATGAGCAACTGGCAGCGATAAAAAAGCGATTTCCCAGCGAAGCCGAATATACAACCGCCTTGAGCAAAATGGGTCTGACCGAAGAAGAAGTTAAAATGCAAATCTCACGGGGTCTTGCCATCCGGGCTCTGATCGAGCAGCACATCGCCAGCAAAATCGTCATCACCGATACGGAAACCAAGGCGTACTATGACGGCAATCCGCAGATGTTTAAACAGCCGGCCCAGGTAAAAGCGAGCCATATTTTAATCAAAGTTGAAGCCGGCGCTGATGATGCTAAAAAAACGGCAGCCCGCCAAAAAATCGAAACGGTTCAACAAAAAATAAAAGCCGGCGGTGATTTTGCCGAACTGGCCAAGGAATATTCCGAAGGTCCCAGCAACACCCGGGGAGGCGATCTGGGCTTTTTCAGACGCGGACAGATGGTCAAACCTTTCGAAGATGCAGCCTTTGCCATGCAGGCCAATGAAGTCAGCGAAATTATCGAAACCCGCTTCGGGTATCACCTCATTAAGGTCTATGAAATAAAACCCGACCAGACCCTGGCGTATGCCGATGTCAAAGACAAAATCGGCCAGCGCATGAAACAGGAAAAAATTGAAAAAGATGCCACTGAGTACATTGGTCAACTGAAAAAGGATGCGAAAATAGAAAAATACCTATAAATGGAGACCACTTCCAATCAGAAACATCTTAATCTAATCCCAACTGATGGAATAGTCGTCATATCGCTGTACATTGCCGCCCAACTGCTGTCTGACATCGCCAGCTTAAAAATAAGCCTGATTGGCGGCTTCAGTTTAGATGCCGGCACATTCATCTACCCGCTTACATTTACGATCCGCGATCTGGTCCATAAGCGCCTTGGAAAAATGGCCGCCCGCAAAATCATTATCCTGGCGGCGGGCATCAACCTATTCATGGCGTTTTTTTTTCACTTCGTCGCCTGGCTGCCCCAGGATCCGGCCTGGGGTTTGGGAAAAGAATTTACCACCATCCTCGGCCCGGTATGGCGAATCGTCATCGCCAGTATTGTGGCCGAGATCTTCAGTGAGCTGATTGACACTGAAATCTACCATCTGTGGCAAAGCCGCATCACGACCAGGTATCAGTGGATGCGGGTGCTGTCCAGCAATACCGTCAGCATTCCGATTGACAGCTTGATTTTTTGCTGGGGAGCCTTTGGATTTTTGCTGCCGCATGACGTGGTTTGGTCAATCTTTTTTGCCAATGTGATTGTAAAAGGAGCCGTGACGATCATCAGCCTGCCGTCTATCTATCTGGTCAAAGAAGCATAAAAAGGTTCCGGGTTCAGAGGTTCCTGGGTTCAAAGGTTTATAGGTTCGAGATTTCGGGGTAAACAGCGAACCGCAGAATATCGAATATCGAACCGCAGAATTTCGAAGGATGGAATCGCTGCGCTCTGTCTTCTTTAAAATAGGCAGAATACATTACTTCGACATTCGATATTCATTATTCGATATTCGATATTCGCTTTTTCAGAGTTTCTTTCTCGATTAAACTGGCCGTTTTTTTGGACGGCGGCTGGGTTGAACCCTGAACCTCCGAACCCAGGCGCTGAACCCAGAACCTCTGAACCTCTGAACCCTGAACCTCTGAACCTTGAACCCACCAAACGCTTTTCGCCACCCGAATTCTATGCTATAAGAAAGCTGCTGCGTTCACTTAAAAAATAGGAGGCTTCAAATGTCACTCAAAGTCACATGGTACAGTCACGCCAGTTTTTTAATTGAAACCGACAAAGCCAGGCTGCTGGTGGACCCGTTTATTACGGATAATCCGCTCTCGCCGGTCAAAGCCGATGAGGTCCAGGCCGATTATATTTTTATATCCCACGGCCACGGCGATCACGTAGGGGACAGCATTCCGATAGCCAAACGGACCGGGGCCATGGTGGTATCAAATTACGAAATTCAAAACTGGATCACGGCCCAGGGCGTGGATAATGTTCATCCAATGCATATCGGCGGCGGATTCGATTGGCCCTGGGGACGGGCCAAATTGACCATCGCCCATCATGGATCGATGCTGCCGGACGGGTCGAATGGCGGCAATCCGGGTGGTTTTCTTTTTTATATCGATGATAAAAAGATTTATCACGCCTGTGACACCGGATTGTTTTATGACATGAAACTCATTGGTGAAGAAGGTATCGACCTGGCAATTTTGCCGATTGGCGATAATTTTACCATGGGCCCGGACGATGCCCTGCGGGCCGTGAAACTGATCGAACCCAGGCAGGTGGTTCCGATCCATTACAACACCTTTGATGTGATTAAACAGGATGCCCAGGCCTGGGCTGTCAGGGTGCAAAAAGAAACGGAAACCAAGGCGGTCGTGATGAAGCCGGGAGATACAATTGAGCTGTGATAAAAAGCTCAATGTTGGTTGTCGGTGGCCTGTGGGGTGTTGTTAACAAAATCGACTACTTACCCCTGTGGTTTTTGACGGTTTAACCCCAAGACCACCCCTTATATTAGCCTAACCGGTCATGGTGTGAAAAAAATGAGCACTGCAGAAAAAATTAATCGGGAACTCCGTCGGCGGGCCTTAGATCGAGCTGATCGCCGCAAACAGGATGCAGCAGATCGACAGTACACCCGGTATACCATCGATGCCCTTGAAGAGGTAACCGGATTGCCCCGCTTGGAGTTGGAGGCCATCGCCCACGAAGTAAGCACATCTTATGGGACGGGTGAAGATGCGTTCTTTTCAATCAAGAATCAGATCATTATGGTCGGTTGCGCCTTGGTACCACTATTCAGTCTGATCTGGTTGACCGTGTCGGTTCTATAAAACACTATTTTCCCGTGTACGGGTCAGACGCTCATCGCAATCGATGGGCTTCAAATAAGAACGGCTTCGTAAAAAGTTCATCGCCAAGGTGCGCAAGCCTTTGAGCAGTGAGTCGTACGAACAGCAAGGCGCAATGACGAAAGGCGACGCGCAACGCTGTCGATGTTTTTTTTACGAAACCGTTTAGCTTTATTCCTCAGCCTGAGGACGGTGTTAAATCCCTCAGCCGGATGGTTTGCAGGACGGTGCGGCAAACCCACCCGATCCGGATGGTATCCCGTGGGCCCGGACGCAGCCGGCTGACATCAATTTTGCCACATCCGCACATTCGCATTCAGGACATTTGGGTGGCGGATCATTGGCAGACAATGTCAATTCTTCAAAACAATTACAGCAGGCTTTGCACTGGTATTCGTATATCGGCATGGGTCAATCGGCTCCTTCTTAAAATTTTTCATATAAAATAACGTCTATCCCGGCCAAGTCAAGCGCCACCAATAAGAAACGCTTGACGTAGATACACCGATTTAGAATACAGAGGATGAAAACATGCTGAGGGGCAAAACCTATCAGGAGGTGTGCCGAAATTTCAAGTGGGAGATCCCTCAATACTACAACATCGGCGTCGACGTCTGTGACAAATGGGCTGGCGACGGGAATCGGATCGCGCTGATCTATATCGACCGTCAAAAAAACGAACAAACGGTCACGTTTCGACAGCTAAGAACCCTGTCAAACCAGTTGGCCAATGCCCTGCAAGCCAATGGAATCAAGCGCCAAGACCGGGTTGGCATTCTGCTTTCGCAGCGCCCGGAAACGTTGATATCGCATATTGCCGTGTATAAATTAGCGGCGATTGCCGTGCAGTTACTGACGCTTTTCGGGCCGGATGCCATCGAATTCAGGCTTCAGGACAGCATGGCCCAGGCGGTGATTACCGATCAGGAGAACCTGCCTAAAATATTTGAAATAAAAGAGCGTCTGCCGGACCTTAAGCTGATTATTGTAGTGGATGGCAACCCAAAACAGGGTATCATTAATTTCGCGGAATGTATTTCAAAGGCCAGCCGCGATTTCACGCCCGTCAAAACGAGACCCCGGGATCCGGCCCTAATTATTTATACATCCGGCACCACCGGTCAACCCAAGGGAACCCTTCACGGCCATCAATTATTGCTCGGTATTCTGCCGGGATTTGAATTTTACCACAATTTATTTCCGCAAAAGGGCGATCTGATGTGGACACCGCTGGATTGGGCTTACATCGGCGGCTCGTACGATGCGCTGTTTCCGACATTGCATCACGGTTACCCCGTGCTTGCGTATAAACCCCGCAAGTTTGATCCGGCCGAGGCTTTTTATGTGATGGCGGCCCACGGCGTCAGAAATCTGATGACGGTCCCTACGGTGCTGCGCATGATGATGCATGCGGTAAAGCGCCCCCGCGACAAATTCGATCTCAATTTAAGATCCATCACCGCCGGGGGCGAAACCCTGGGCGAAGAATTGTGTGAATGGTCAAAAGCGCACCTGGGAGTTGATATCAACGAGCAATACGGGCAGACGGAATGTGACCTGGTGGTCGGATTTTGCTCGGAACTCATGGACATTGTTCCGGGAGCCATCGGCAAAGCGGTCCCCGGACATATTGTGGAAGTCATCACTGAAGAGGGTCAGATAGCCGGACCCGGCGAACCCGGGGAGATCGCAGTGAGGTCGCCGGATCCGGTAATGTTTTTAGAGTACTGGAGAAACCCGCCGGCAACCAAGAACAAATTCATCGGCGACTGGATGCGCACCGGTGATTATGGCAGAAAAGATGAAAACGGTCATTTTTGGTTTCGCGGCCGACAGGATGATATTATTGAAAGCGGGGGCTATCGAATCGGACCGGGTGAAGTGGAAGAATGCCTGATGAAACATGAGGCTGTCGCCCTGGTCGGGGTTATCGGCGTGCCGGATCCGATCAGAGGCGAAGCTGTCAAAGCATTTATTTTGCCCAGGGAAGGGGTAATTCCCGATAAAGTGCTTGAAAACGACATTCGCGACCATGTGAAAAAAAGGCTCGAGGCCCACGCTTATCCCCGGGAAGTCGCGTTTGTTAAAGATATGCCGACGACCAAGACCGGTAAAATTTTAAAGCATAAATTAAGAGAACTCCATAATCAGAAGATTCTAGGACGAACTTTCTGGCCTAAGTCCACCACGGTATGTAGGTGCAGGTGGGTGTCACGAGGGGATTTTTTCCAAAAGTGTGTTGTCGGACCGGCATGGCCGCTCGGCCAGAGGGATGACGCCTGACCTAACGGTGCAGCAGGAGGAGGTTGGTATGACCAACGAGCAAGGCAGTTCTTTATGACAAAAAGCAGAAGGTGGCAATTATCACACTTAACCGACCAGAAAGGCTCAATGCCATCAATCGAGATCTTCTCCGGGGCCTGATCGAAGGTCTTGAGACCGCCGGGCAGGATCAAGAAATTGTCTCGGTTATATTAACCGGTTCGGGAAGGGCATTCTGTGCGGGCGAAGATCTGAAAGAAACCTCAGCCGGCAAAACCTTTGACGACTGGATTGCCGAAACCGCCGGACTGCAGGATGTGCAGCGTGTCATTTTAGCGTTAGGCAAACCACTAATTGCAGCCGTGCGCGGATATGCCCTGGGCGGCGGGTGCGAATTTGCACTGAGCTGTGATATCCGGGTCGTCGCTGAAGATGCCAAATTCGGGTTTCCGGAGACAGAAGTCGGACTGACCGTCACCACCGCCGGCACGAAGCTGCTGACCCAAATCGTCGGCTTGGGCAAAGCCAAAGAGATGATCTTTACCGGTGACATGACCGATGCCCGGGAAGCCTTGCGAATCGGTCTGGCAAACCGGGTTGTTGCAGGTGAGAGCCTGTTGGATACAGCCTTGGACCTGGCGCAACGGATCGGGGAAAAATCTCCGCTGGCCCTGAAGCTCTCGCGAATTGCCATTGACCAGGGACTGCACTCGAGTTTCGAACAAACATTGGAATTGGAGGCCGGCCACCTGTTAATTTGTGCCGGAGCGCAAAACCAGGAAAAATTCGTGGATAGAAAGCTGAAAAAAATGAAAGAAACGCAGCGCTAAACTGAGATCTACGTCTTAAAAAATTGCACATCCAGCAGCAACGCCTCCCCCACGGTTAAACGCTCGGCCGGAGGCAGCCGGTCGGAAAATTCATCCATGAACCGGCGATTGAGCGCAATAAGCTTCTTATTCAAAGGTGCCAAATCGATAACAAGGTCATCTGAAATAACGGGCAGATTCTTAAAATTTCTATGACAAAAGCCAACCGACTGATGGCCATTGTATTCGCTTAAAATGGGATAACCATGGGTGCGGCAAATAATGGCTCGCGAATCGTACATCAGGCAGGCGCCATCCTCCAGCAGCGGGCAGGGCCCAAAAGAAGTTGCTTGTCGCGCTTTGTGCTGAATACGGCTTGCCTGAGCGGGGGACAGGTCCAGCAGTGACCGGGCAAATGCCGCGGCTTCGATTGGAAAGACATTAATATGACGCTGGCAGCAGTTGCCGGGGCAGCCTTTTTTGCAGGTCATATATTGGCCATATCGCTGACGGATTTCAAAGCAGCGCTGATCGACTTCAGTGATCAAATGTTGATAATCTCTGAGTACGCGCAATTTCCTCTTCCTTTTTTTACAGATTTTGACAAAACGGGACCAGATAATTATAAACAAGTTAGTTCGACGATAAAAATGAAATGGCCTATATCTTTTTCAAAACCAATATTCCAGCGTTCCATCATTCCATTATTCCATTTTCGGGACAAATTCGAAAGCCCAAAAAACCTTTATGGAATCAGCAGGTAGTAGAATTTCCGAGACCTTAAGTTATGATCATTGTTACCGATGCCCATGTTAGCAAAGCCAGGGGGAATGATACAGAATTTTTTCAAATGCTCGCGGCCATTGAAAGCACCGAGCATGATCTGATCTTTCTGGGTGATATATTTGACCTGTGGATCGCATTGCCCCGCTATGAAACCGACATTCATAATAATTTTATATCCTGGTGCCGGGAGCAGAAAAAAAACCGTACCATCGGCTTTTTGGAGGGCAACCATGAATACTATCTGGCAGAGCAAAAGGCCGAGGCGTTCACATGGTGCTCAAATGACGCCTGGTGGCAGGATGACGCTGGAACGCTATACGTGCACGGTGATCAAATCAACCGCCAGGATAAAAATTATTTACGCTTCAGGAAACTGAGCAAAAATAGTATCGCAAAATATATCCTTCGAAGCCTGCCGTTTGGTCCTAAAATTGCGGATTCAATCAAAAAGGGATTAAAGAAAACCAATCAGCAATATCGCTTGCAGCTACCCTGGGATGAAATCATTTTTTTTGCCGACAACAGATTTGCTGAAGGGATCGATACAATTTTCATGGGGCACTTTCACCAGGAATATTGCTACGACAATCAAGAATCAAAAAAAATCTACCTTTTGCCGGATTGGCTCGGTACGCAGAAAGTAACCCTGTTTCAAAAAAATCCGCTAAAAATATCAACTATACCTTGGAGAGAACTGTTATAATCCGGGTTCGACTATATGCAGCCAAAATGAGCTTCGAATCACTGAACCGGTCACCAAATTTTGGCGCCTGAATTTTGAGCAGTTACCCAATAATCAAATTACTGCGATAATCAGAAAAAGCTCCCAGGCAATTACGGCAGAAAATACGATGATCACGGCTGAAAAAAGTGAATGGGTGTAAATTTTTGCTTTGGTGAGAATTACATTTTTAAAAATCAACAAAATGACCACCCCGATGCTGGTTAAAATATATTTCGCAACAATAAATGGCAGCAGACCGTGCTGCAGGAAATAAGCCATCACCGGATTGAGTTCTGTCGAGCCGTTGTTAATCAAAATCAGGGTAAACAGCGCATCAAAAATACTCAGCATCAGGATCGCGGTTATGGCCGCAAATAATTTAGGATGGTAGCGGTCGAAAAAAAATACCTTGCGACTGTCCTCTTCCCGGCGAATTCCTTCTCGGCGACCATTGAACAATAAATATTTTACGCGGGCTTTTTGATTGGTTCTGCGATCCTTGCCGCGACGGTTTTTTGGATCGGGTCGTTGACCGGAAGCGGAATACGCAGATTTTTTATTAGTTGGCAAGTTGATCAATTCCCTTGAAATTAAAATATATTCAAAAGCCTATATAATAATTCGCCCCCTTGTAGAATAACTGTCACAACTATATCGGCCCAAAGCATCAGAGACTTTATCCTTTATTCCATTTTGAAAAGCCGTCGCAAATGTGATATCTTAGAGCGTTTGCCATAATAACCTTGCGATGCAGTCAGATTTTTAAATCTTTTTAGCGGCGGATTACTGGAGAACAAAATATATGAACCTGATCCAGGGAATTAAGTATAATATACGCGGTCTGGGGCTGGGGTTAAAAACTCCCCGGCTGCTAGTGCTGGGTCTGATCCGGTTTTTCGTGGTAATTCTGATCACGATTGGGGCGGCCAGTCTGATTCTGGTTTATCACCAGGCAATTTTGAATTTCATGTGGAGCAAGCCGCAAAGCAGCTGGATCCTGTGGCTGTGGTATCTGCTCTCATGGTTGCTGTCGGCCGTGCTGGTTGGATTGTCGACTGTTTTATCTTACCTGGTTTCTCAAATTCTATTCAGCGTTTTGATTATGGACCTGATGTCACGCATCACGGAAGCGTCGGTCACCGGCAAGGTCCAGGTGCCGAGCCATATCCCCCTGTGGCAGCAATTTTTGTTCCTCATTAAACAGGAAATTCCCCGGACAACGATTCCGGTATTGATAACCCTGCTGTTGATCATGGTCGGCTGGCTGACACCGCTGGGTCCGGTGGTGACGGTTGTTTCTTCGGCAATAGCGGTAATTTTTTTGGCCTGGGATAATACGGATCTGATTCCGGCCAGACGGCTGGTGCCGTTTGGCGAACGATTTCGGATGTTGCGACGCACACTGCCCTTTCATTTGGGTTTTGGGCTTCTTTTTTTAATTCCATTTCTCAATATTCTATTTCTGTCGTTTGCCCCCGTCGGCGCAACCCTTTACTTTATCGACCAGAACCAGAATTAATCGTTCAGGCTTCAGAGGTTCAAGGTTCCGGGGTTGGGCGAATTAAGAGTTTTGGTTTCACAAGGAGAGTTTCTGAGGTTTAGGCGCTTAGCGACATCATATCCACAATTTATTGTCGATGTTACCGCCTACGTTGATAGTTCTTAGGTTTCAGGTGTCAGTGTTCAGGTGTCAGGATTTAGCACCACTTTTTCCTGACACCCGAAACCTGACACCTGAAACCAAAACCAATGAACTGCGCTTTAGCTGCCCTGCTGGGCCACTTTTTCCAAGCGCAGTATAGGAATAAGCATCGGCCCTCAGGCGCTTAATTGTTATTTATATGCATATTACCAAAAAGCAAGTAGGCGGGAATACCAGTGGAAATAAAAAAGGCAGATAAACTAACCGACCTCAAATGGCTGAACCTGTTTGATGTCGCTTACGTCGATCAGGATGGTCGCCCCAGATCGTGGCAACTCGCCTCCAGATCCGGGGCGCCTAAATGTATGACCGGAAAATTTAATGCGCCGGATGCTGTGGTCATCGTGCCCTTTCACACGGCTGAAAATAAGGTTGTTATTATAAAAGAGTACCGGGTTCCCCTGGCGGATTACGAATATGGATTTCCGGCCGGCCTTATCGATCCGGGAGAAACCGTTGAGCAAACGGCCCGACGAGAATTGCAGGAGGAAACCGGCCTGGCAGTGACCCGTTTTCGCAAAATCAGTGCGCCGCTATACTCCTCGGCCGGCATGACCGATGAATCAGTGGCCATGGTGTATGTGGAGTGCAGCGGACAGCCATCAACTGCCGGCAATACGAGCTCTGAACTGATCGAAGTCCAGCTCGTATCACGGACCGAAGCATCACGAATGTGTGAAAACCCGGCGCTGAAATTTGATGTTAAAACCTGGCTGGTCCTGATTAGATTTGCTGAAAAAGGAAAATTCGAATAATGGCCCAAGAGGATTACTATCGGGTTTTGGGGGTGGATCAAAAGGCCCCGCCAAGCAAAATTAAAGAAGCTTACCGGCAGTTGGCCTTTAAGCATCATCCGGATCGCAACCGGGAAAACCCCGCGGCAGCCGATAAAATGAAAAAAATCAATGAAGCATATGCCGTTCTTTCTAATCCGGCCAAAAAATCTGAATATGATAATTTGAAAACCCAGTTCGGATCTTCAGCCCATACCCATTTTAGAAATAATTATTCGGAACAGGACATTTTCAGCGGATCGGATATCAATCACATTTTTGAGGAGATGGCCCGGTCTTTCGGATTCAGAGGTTCCAACGAAATTTTTAAGGAATTTTACGGCCGCGGGTATCAGCAGTTTGGGTTTAAAAATTCGGGAACCCATACGCGCAAGTTTGTTTATAAAGGACCGTCGCCTGGGAGTCAACAACCGGTCCAATTCCCTGTGGGAGGAAATTTAGGGAAAGTAATGCGCTTGGTGCTGCAGAAAATCAGCGGTGTCAAGTTCCCCGAAGATGGGGCCGATGTCGATGAGCATCTTTACCTGGCGCCGCAGCAGGCGCTGCAGGGAGGGCCATATGCCTATTATCTGCGCCGTCAGTCCAAAAAATTGATCGTCAAAATTCCGGCCGGCATCCGCGAAGGCCAACGCATCCGGCTCGAAGGGATGGGGGAAACCGGCAAAGCCGGCGGCAAACCCGGCGACCTGTTTTTAAAGGTTCACATCCGCAAACCGTTGCTAAAGTCGATCAAAGATTTTTTTACGAAGGGCAGCAAGGCAGGACCATGAAAAAAATGGTGTGTCATGGCGACAGCCTGACCGAGGCCGCTGATCTGGCTAATAATGATACCTGGCCGATCCTGGTTGAAGACAGGCTGAGCCTCAAGACCATCAACAGCGGCATCGGCGGCGACACCAGTGGTGGATTGCTGGGCCGCTTTTATGATGATGTTGTGCGGCACCAACCGGATTTGGTGGTTATATTGGGCGGCACCAACGATCTTTGGTGGGATCTGGAGATCAACCTGATCCAGGCCAATATATTTGCCATGGCCTGCCAGGCCCGCTTTCATAATATCACCCCGATCGTGGGGCTTCCGATCCCCCTGCTGATGAAAAACATCCGGAACCAGGACATGCTGGCGCCGATTGCGGGGTGGCCGAAATGCGTGCAAAAATTATCCGATCTGGTGGCGGCATTAGGGACATCCGCCCGGCAAAGCGACATTGTCTGCCTGGATTTCTATCACCTTTTTTTAGATAAAAACGGCGATACTATCGCAACATATTACCTGGAGGATGGCCTTCACCCCAATCCGCAGGGTCACCGGCTGATGGCCGAAAAAACCGTCGATTTATTGCACAACCAGTTTCATTTTAATCATAAATGACTATATTAGAGCCATGGGTATGAGAATCCTATGAACCGCACGCCCGGCGACTGCGAATCCTCACAGTGCTAAACACGCGAACTCTCGAATTGCATCCTCCCACTGATTTCATCAATCTGATCTCAAGACATCGGCCTTAAAATCTTAACGCTGTCCGATTGCTCTTCACATACCCATTACAGGTCTTTTTGAATGGAAATTCAATCACAAGGAAAGGAGGGTCTATGAAATCAATACCCCAAATAATCGAAGATCAAGTACACCGCTGGCAAATTCAACAGCAGGAAAAGCCTGAAGAAAAAGCGATAGTCACCGTCGTCACGGTATCCAGGGAGCCCGGCAGCGGGGGACGGATAGTGGCGCAAAATCTTGCGGCAAGACTTGGATTTGAAGTGTTTCATCAGGAGGTTTTGCACGAGATGGCAAAACGTGCCGAGGTCAGCAATCAATTGCTGGCGACCCTGGATGAGAGGGGGCTTTCTATCCTGGAAGACTGGATATCATCTCTGATTGATGACCGGCATTTATGGCCGGACCAATACCTGCGCCATCTGATGAATGTGATCGGCACCATCGGTAAACACGGTCGGGCCGTTGTCGTCGGCCGGGGGGCCAATTTTGTCCTGCCCCCGGAACAACGGTTTCGGGTGCGCATCACGGCCCCCCAGAGACTGAGAATTGAAAATGTCGCCCGTGATTTTAACTTAGCACCCGATGAGGCCAAACGCCGGGTTATTAAAACAGAATCCAATCGCAAGGCTTTCATCCGCAAATACTTTAATGCCGATATAGCCGATCCAACCAATTATGATCTCGTCATCAATACGGCAACATTGACGGTCGACAATGCCGTCGATGTGATCGGCGCCGCATTGGGATGCTTGGTGGAGTGTGAGTTGTAGCGAGCAGGGGGCAGGGAGCAGAGAGCGCGGGGCTTGGCGCAGGGGGCGTGGGGCAGAGAGCGTGGGGCTTGGGGCATGGAGCGGAGAGCATGGGGCAGGGGGTGTGGTGCAGGGGGCATAGGGCGTGGTGCATGGCGCAGGGGCCGTGGTGCGTAGGACTTGGGGCTTAGCGCAGGGAGCATGGCGTAAACTGATATCAGAAAGTATACTCAGATCAATATTTAATTGCAATGACCAAGACTCCATCTTTCAATTTTCAAATCAAGATACAATTTGGTCTGACAAAACGCTGAGTTGCGATAAGTAGATGGTATCTGTAGTTTGTCAGATTTCATTTGACCTAATATTTTGGCATATGTAAGATCAAATCTAAATTTTTACAATTTAACGTTCCCTGCAATACCGCTTGCGGCCTGGCAGACCCGCCTGTCGGCCGCCAGACACCCGATGCTCTCTGCCCTTTGCCCCAGGCCCTCTGCCCCCAGCCCTCTGCCCTCTGCCCTCTGCTCTCTGCCCTCTGCCCTCTGCTCTCTGCCCTCTGCCCTTTGCCCAAGCCTTGCCCCCTGCCCCCTTCAGCCCCAAGCCTTTGTTTTTTTCCGACTTCCGCATTCCGACTTCCCACTTCATTACCCCTGCCCTCAGACCAGCCGGTGCAATTCCTCAATCTGCGCTTCGAACTGTTGGCCGGAAAAGCAGTATTGCATTTCCAGAAAACGCCGGCGAAAACCGCGGACTTCTTCCTTGACATCTTTTTCCTTGAGAATGACATCGGCCATGAGTTGGGCCAGTTCGCCAAAATCCTTTGCGACCATGCCAAAACGGGTCATCTCCTGGACACCGGTTCGCAGCGAGCCTGAAGCGGTAAACCCTTCTTCATCCGGTGCGGCCTGATAGTTAAGAACGATATTGTTTTCTTCTAAACGCAGGGCTATTTCCGCCCCTTTGGCATAGCCCACATTTAAGATGACCTGATGCGTCTCCGTGTAGGATATGGCGGGATCGCCGGCCACATCCAATCCGCAATCTTTCAAAGCCAGGGCAAATGACTTGGCATTGTTCAATACGGCTTTCTGATAATCGTCTTTAAAATAATTCATTTCGTAAGCGGCCAGCAGCAGACCCAGAAGGGTACCCAGGTGGTGATTGCTGAGGCTGCCGGGAAAAGAGCGGCGTTGAATGGCTTCCCAGAAATCATAGTGCTGATCGTCTTCCGCGTAATTGGCCGCGACAATCCCGCGTTGGGTACCGAAAAAAGTTTTGTGAGTCGATCCGGTGACAATATCGGCACCCTCTGCGAAAGGCTGCTGAAAATAGGGTCCGATCAATCCCAGAACATGGGCCATGTCGTACATTAAGATGCAATCCAGTTCGAGGTCATCGATGACTGCGCGAATCTCAGCCACCGGTTCGCGATGGATAATCATACTTTTACCCAGAATGATTAACTCGGGTCGATGCTCGCTAATCAATTCGCGACAGACCGCCATATCGATTTTATAGGGATTGTCTGCTAAAACCGGAAAATTAATGGCGGCCGGTTTTTCCCATTTGGGATCCCGCATTACAAAATCCCGCAAGGCCCCCATGGGCTGGGCACTTAAATGACCGCCTTTGATGATATGATTATTCATAACCTTGCGAATGCGGCGCTGCTCGCTTTTGCGATCGGCGCGGTTTAAATAATCCACCAGGGCGCTGAAAACGGCGACATTGGCCATTTGACCTGAAATCACCCGGGTCTCTACTTCCGTGCAAGCCAGATACTTTTGCAGTTCAGCCTGGAGCAGACATTCGACTTCCGAAATGAACTCGGTGCCCTGGTAGTAAAAAATGTCGGCTTCCTGAAAGGCCTTGACTTGTTTGTGCTCGGCATAGCGGCCGACCGGGTCCAAGATGGAAAGCAAGCGGGTCATGGCCGAATAAGACTGCTCAGAGGGGATCAGGTTGATGCATTCTTTTTGACGCCAGACCGTATTGGCCGCCGCTTTTTCGATCAGGGTCCGTACATTATGGGTAGTCTGATCGTTGGCCTGCATTGTTTTCTTTTCTGCGCGTAGCTGTTCGTATCGAATCGGCCAGCAATAAGGCGGCGCCTCGTTTCTGAGAAGGTAAGGGACCACGACGGCCCGGATGCTTTTGCCTCTGATCTCGACATCGATCTGATCGCCTTCAACCAGATTGCTGTCCACCAGCGCCAGTCCGATGGCTCGCATCTGACGATCGTCGCTTTGGGCGGTTGCCAGCCCGCGCCCTTCGCTTTGCCAGTAAGGAACCATGGTGCCGCTGGTAACGAACCCCACCGGCTTGCCGCCTCGATAAACCGGGGCTCCGGCTCGGGCAATGCCTTTATCCTGCAGTTCGATGGGTTGAACCAGGCGCGGCAGGTCCGCTATCCGGTCATAATTCCGCGCCACAATTTTCTTGAAGGCTTCAAATTGACGGGATAGCGCCTGTTTAGCGACAAAATTTCCCTTAAGCGGTGAAAAACTGACGGCGAACCGGGCCAGGTTGCAGGCAAAGATCGGGATGGGGTTGCCGGCCGGATCCAGCCCCAGTTCGTGGCCGTAAAGCGGCAAGCCGGCCTCCAGCCGCAGGGTGTCGCGGGCGCCCAGCCCCACCGGTGCCGCCCCCTGCTGCAGCAGCAAATCCCAAATTATTAAGGCCTGTTCGCGATCCGCAAACAGCTCAAAACAAATCGGCTCACCGGTGTAGCCGGTACGGGCCACAAAAACCCGGCTGCCGCTGATCTGCACGGTACTCAGCGAGTTTCTGAGCGGCTCCGGCAACCGGCCGCTGTCCATGATGCCGGACAGAATCTCTTTGGATTTCGGCCCCTGCAGACTCAGCATACACAGCTGCCGGGTACGATCTTCGATCCGGACCCGGCCGAATTTTTCCTGGAACCCCAGCAGGTGCTGCCAGTCTTTTTCGCGATTCGAGGCATTGACCACCAGCAGATATTCTTCCTCTCGAAAGCGATACAAATAGGCGTCGTCAATTGCCCCTCCGCTGTTGTCCGGGATCATGGTGTACTGGCTTTCCTCGATTTCGAGGGCCGCCGCATTATTGGTTAAAACATGCTGCAGGAAATCAAGGGCATCGGGGCCGCCGACAATGAAACGGCCCATGTGAGAGACATCAAACAATCCAGCCTGTTTACGGGTGTTCAAGTGCTCCTGCACGATACCGGTTTCATATTGCACCGGCATATCCCAGCCGCCGAATTCCACCATTTTGGCGCCGAGGCTGACATGCTTTTCATAGAATACGGTTTTGAGCAGCTGTTCCATTGTTTAATCCCCTTTTTATTGTTAGATTATCCGGCAGTTTCCGGATTCGATTGATCCCTGAGCCCGGAACCCAAGCACCATGAATTCGTTAATAAATAAAAACAGGAGGTGTGTCAAATGGTTATACTGTTGACACGGCTTTTGCTTTCTTTCTATAGTTATCGTTGGATGAATTGTTTTGCCCTGAAAATCAGCTGTTTTAAGTTTGGCGCTTACGTAATAAAGCGTTTTGACAGTGTAGAGGATACATCGATGTTTTTCGGGCGGATTCATCGATAAATCCGGACTCAGCATCGCAAGGGAGGAGTCATGAACGACCGGGTCGCCACTAAAAAGAACCCCTGGCGCTATACAAAAACGATTTTAAGGCACAAGCTGACATTGTTGAGTGTGGGTGCAAATTTGGTTGGTGCCGGCATTGTCACGTCCTACTTTTTATTTTTTGAACGGACCTTTGGGTATGAGAATATTGAGAATTACTTCGTTGTAATCGGCGTCATGTTTGTCGTGCTGGTAATCATCGGCATTATTTTTTTTAGATTCTGGCTAAAGAACCTGGTAAAATTCGTTGATTTGAAATTGAAAAATCAGGCAGCCGATTTCGATCTGACTAAAATTGCTCAGCGCAAAATTCTCAATCTTCCGCAGGTTTCGTCGCTGGTGAGTATGTTTAACTGGCTTTTGGCGGCCATTACCATGTCCGTGACTAATTTTTATAGCTATCATGAAAACTCGCTGACGGAAATTATTTCCATTAGTTTACGGACGTTTGTGGGTGTCATTATTGCCGGAATCGTCACTTGTGCGATCATCTTTTTTACCGTTGAAATTTTTTGCCGCAAAATATGGCCCTATTTTTTCCCCGACGGCGGCCTGATTAAAACCGCCGGTGTTTTCCGACTCAAATTGCGCAGTCGCATGCTGGTCATTTTCGTACTGGCCAGTTTGCTGCCCATCATTTTAATGGCTGTTCTTTCATACAACAAGGCCCAGATGATGCTGCAGATGCCCCCGGCGGACGTCATCGGCAGTCTTTTGTATCTGACGGCTTTTTTGATGGTCGTTGCGCTGGCCACGGCCATCATTTTGTCACACATATTTGCCACCAGCATCATTGCGCCGGTCAGGCAGATGGAAGCCGCTATGGTCAAAGTGGAGGCCGGCCACTTTAAGACCCTGGTACCCATCCAGTCCAATGACGAACTGGGTGCCTTAGGCGAGCACTTCAACCAGATGACCGTCGGTCTTCAAGAGCGTTATCGTCTCAGACGCTCCCTGGATTTGGCCAAAGAAGTGCAGCAAAACCTGCTGCCCAAAACAGATCCCGTGGTCGCCGGGTTGGACATTGCCGGCAAAAGTATCTACTGCGATGAAACCGGCGGGGATTATTTTGATTATTTAGACAGCAGTGAACTTGGCGAGAAAAAATTCGGTGTCCTGATCGGCGACGTATCCGGCCACGGGATCCCATCGGCCTTGCTGATGGCAACCGCTCGCGCCTTTATTCGGCAGCGCGCCACCCGATCCGGCAGCATTGCCGAAGTGGTGTCCGATGTCAATCGCCAGCTGACGAGGGACGTCGAAGAAACCGGCCGCTTTATGACCCTGTTTTTTCTGCTGATAGATCAGGCGCGTGGCAACCTGCAATGGGTCCGCGCCGGCCACGATCCGGCCCTTTGCTATGATCCGGCAACGGATGGCTTTGATGAACTGCGCGGGGCCGGCATTGCCCTGGGAGTGGATGATGGCTGGCAGTACAGCGCCAATGAAAAATCCGGTTTGAAAAAGGGGCAAATCATTTTGCTGAGTACCGATGGTATCTGGGAAACCCGCAACCCGGCGGGCAACATGTTCGGCAAAGATCCCATCCATAAAATTATCCGGCAAATGTCCGGGGCGAGCGCCGGCGATATTGTAGCGGCCATTATCGCTGAACTGGAAACCTTTCGGCAGCATGGGCTACCGGCTGACGACATTACGCTGGTGGTCATAAAAGTAGCAGCGTAAAGAATTCGGGGAGTAACATGCTGAATATGATCATTTTTTTGTCAGGCCCCTAATAATTTAATTGACACATTCAGGGTAAACTATTAAAATTTATTTAAATACCGACCATTATCGACGGCAGCGGCTGAACAGTTTCCCGGACAATTAAATTCGCAGCCGGTCGCATTTTGTCGTTAATTCGGAATAAATGCAGACCGCGGATACACCACAAAAATCCGCGACACTATTCACGAAGAATAAGCAAAGGGGGGCAAGGAAGCGCAGGAATGATGCAGACCGCTGAAAACATAAAACATATTTTTATCCGCCATAAGCGCGATGGTATTAATATTAGGAACTTGGGTATGATAGCTTCGGACCCGACCCTGGGCCAATTCGGCCTTACGGCACGTCTGTTTAATCTGGTCAGTAATCTGCCAAAAGATCAGCAGCTGATCCTGTTAAAACAACTGGCAGGCACAAAGTTGGCCGCCCAGCTGTATAAGTTGATTGTGGATATGACCGCCGAACAGCAGGCCATTCTGTTGGAACAAATGGGTGAATCTACCCCGCTGGAATTGCCCGTCAATACGGTGAGCATTGAAGAATCCGAAGCCTCGATGCGGGAAAAACCGCGTAAACCCTGTCTGATCAATGCCAATTACAGTGTGCAGGATCGAAAATTTGAAAGCTATATTTTAGACATCAGTATCGGGGGGGTCTTTATTGAAACCGATGCAAAATTTCCCATTGGAAAAGAGCTGCTGTTAAAATTTTCTTTACCCGACCATCCCCAGCCATTCGCATTCAGGGGAAAAATTGTCTGGAATAGTGCCAAAGGTTTTGGCCTAAAATTTGAAAATGTCAGCGATCTTCAACGTGACATATTAAATTCTTTTATTGCGCAAAATGAATAAGGCTGGAGGACATATGAAATCGTTAAGCATATTGATCATTTTGATGTTGACCATATTTGGGATTTCGGTTGCGAATAACGATGTTTATACCTGGGTCGATGAAAATGGGGTCAGGCATTATGGCGATTCCCCGCCCGAGGATGCAGAAGACGCCAAGGTAATGTTTCCCGAATATCAATATGATGAAGCGGCCGATAAAAACCGGAACCAGCAGGATGAGCAGCAGTTGAAATCGCTGATCAAGGAGATCGAGGCCGACGATGCCGAGGAACAGGCAGCGGCAAGAAAAAGAGCGCAGGAGGCACAACAGAATAAAAAGCCCACCCGTGAAGAGCTCATCGCAGCTGAAAAAGCGCGGTTGGAGGAGAAAATTGCTTTTTTAGAGGAGCAGCCCCTGGAGTACTTCGGATCCCAGCGAAATAAAATCCTTCGTATCGGGTACTACCGTTACCAGATAGAAGATTTGATGCAGGATCCGGACAAATATTTCAATCAGCCCGCAGCATTCGAAGGCAATGTTAAATACCCCGCAGGGAGCGTACCGGACAATGCGTCAGGCGGTGCCGGACATTGATATTTTTGGTCGTCTGATTGGCTCGTGAACGGGCTAAAATTAAAGGATGTCGACGGTATTGAGATTTTCCAAAATTTAGGATGCCGACCCGCTCATATGGACGAAGGAGGAGCAGCGGTATTTAAACTAAACTATCGGGGAGGAAATTTATGAAACGTTTTTTATCATGGTCCGGCGCATGCATTGTTTTCCTGGCCTTATGCCTTTTGGTGCCATATTCGATCCATGCCCAGCAAACCGGCAACTTGAGTGTCGCAACGGCGGTTATCTGCAAACGGGTTGATAGTCGTCAAGCGGTCGAACCCGGTAGAAGCTTTTCGGCTTCCGTCGGCAGACTCTATTGCTATAGCAAAATTGCCGATATTCAGAATTCGACAAAAATCGAACATGTCTGGTACTTCGGGGATACCGAACGCGCACGCATATCGCTGGGCGTTAATCCACCCAGCTGGCGAACCTACAGCTCAAAAATTATTCAAGCCCATGAGATTGGCAAATGGCATGTGAAAATTCTTGATGAATCCGGTAATTCACTGAAAGTCGTTGAATTTGAAATCACGCCCTGAAACCCGAATCGTTAAATTCTCCTCCTTCGCTCAAATGGGCGGATCTGACCGTCACCGCAATTAAGGCCAATCGGAGGTTTTATGCCTATTGCCAACATGTTAAGCATCACTTCAAACCCTTTCCTGTCCATGCTGATATGGATTGCATTGCTGCTGGCTGCGCTGTATTTCGCACGCAAACCATTTCATCGTACGATTGGCGCTGCATGCAAAATTATCCATAACGCCATGCGCCTGTCGGCGGCATCCGTGCTGTCGGCCGAAAAAAGGCTGGTGCGCCGCAATCGCGAAGTGTTGATATCCGCCGGGCGGGAAAAAGCTGAACGGTTGGTAGAAAGGGAATTCGGCCGAATCAATACGGCGGTCATCAGAGACCTGGAAAGTTTTCCACATCTTCAGCGCCAGCTGACGGAACTCACCACGCGTTTGGATGAAGACTACCACAGCAGTGCCGATCTGCCGCCATCCCTGCCGAACTGGCTGCCGGTCATCGAATCCATCGCCAATATCGAACACAGCGGCGATTCGATGGTTGCCAACATGCTGGGGGAAATCAATCGCACCCTGAAAGAACAGCACAAATCTGCCATCGATAACTACCGCAACTCCAATGCCCAACGCCACTCAATTTTGAATAAAATGCGGCCGGTTTGGCGCAAAGTGCAAAAGGGTCTCGACACGGTCGACAAATCCATCGGAAATTTAATAAAACGCGCGAAACGAATCGACCGCTGTATGGAGGAGTACGAACAAATACGGCTGCAAACCGACCAGGCGGCCCGCATGCTCTTCGCCTCATCGCTGACGCAATTTTTTATTGCCGGTGTGTTTCTGACAATCGCCTTTGGTGGGGCGCTGATCAACTTCAACCTGATTGCCCTGCCCATGTCTGCAATGGTTGGCGTTGCCAGTCACATCGGGCCTTACAAAACATCGGAGGTTGCCGCCCTGTTTATTATCTTGATCCAGTTGACAACCGGGCTGTTTTTGATGGAATCCCTGAGAATTACGCGCCTGTTTCCGGTCATCGGCAGCATGGATGATAAAATGCGGCATATGCTGGGTTGGATAACCTTCGCCCTGTTAACCGCCCTGGCGGTGGTTGAGTCTGCTTTAGCTTTTTTGAGCGATCAAATTGCCCAGAATATGGAAACCCTGCGCCTGACCCTGTCGCCGGGACTCGATCAAAACGGAATCATGACCAGCATGATTCCCACCGTCGGACAGATGATTATCGGATTTATCCTGCCTTTTGCGCTGGCATTTGTGCCCATCGCGCTGGAGTCCTTTATTGCGGCTTCCCGCACCGTGCTGGGTATCATGGCGGCCGGGGTTCTCAGGACTTTAGCTTTTGTACTCCGGTTGATCGGAAACACCGGATATTATATCGGCCGCTTGATCGTCAACCTGTATGATTTAATCATCTTTCCGAGCATATGGCTGGAAGGCGTAATTGCGGGTCCCAGGACCGGCAGCAACCCGGCACCCCAGGACCCGCTCAACGAAAAAGGAGCCATCACGGAACAAGTGCCGGATAATAGCAGTCCCGAAATAAATTATAAGGACCCGCAAGGGTAAAGGATCCTGACCTGCAGAGTCGGTCTTTGATTCCACCCAAAGGGGTTGTGTTGGCCGGGTTGGGTATCCATAGAAAAAATAGTAGAAAAAAACTGAACTTACCGGCCGCTGGCGCCGATCAGCCACTCCGCTAATATAGACTTACACCGCCCCCCCTCCAGGCATCTCAATTAGGGCATTTGTCATAAATACATTCCGTTTGAGACAAGATTTCCCCCATCCATGATGAACGATGCGTGAGCTTACTTATCATTTGCTAAAATCCGATTTGTAATTAGTTTATTTCTGTTGTATGGGGATTAAATTTCGTCAACAGTCTGGGGCAGCAATAATATGAGTAGCAACGCAACATCAAAGGCCACCCGGCCCAAATCACCGTTTGCCATTCGAAATGTTCGATTGTTCATCGCCTTTCGTATTTTTTTTAATGCACGGTTTTATTATCCGATTTTCACCATCCTGTTTTTGGATTTTGGTTTAACCCTCGAACAATTTGCGCTGCTGAATGCCGCCTGGGCGGCTGCCATCGTTGTGCTGGAAGTACCTTCGGGAGCCCTGGCCGACACTTTCGGACGGCGAAACCTGTTGGTGGTGACGGGGGTATTGATGGTGATTGAAATCGCGATATTGTGTTTCGTACCGCTGGGTAATGCCGGTTTGCTGTTTGGGGTGTTTCTGATTAATCGGGTGTTGAGCGGGGCGGCTGAAGCCGCCGCCAGCGGTGCCGATGAAGCCCTGGCCTACGATACATTAAAAAGGGAAGGCAATGCCGCTGATTGGCCGCGGGTGCTCGAAAAGCAGATGCGGATGCAGTCCATTGCCTACATCGTTGCCATGAGTGTGGGCGCAGCGGTTTATGATCCGGCACTGATGCAGCGGGTATTGAATGCCGTGGGGCTAAATATCCAGTTGACCCAGCAGATTACCCTGCGGTTTCCCTTATATCTCACCTTTATCTTTGCCGTCATGACCCTGATTACCACGTTGCGAATGCAAGAAAAAACGCTTTCCAAATCCGAATGTGAGCAGTCCGAACACTGCGCGACATCGACGCTGCAGGCATTTAAATTGACCCTGCAGGCCGGTGGCTGGATCCTGAAAACACCATTTGCGCTGGTCGTCATTTTAGCCGGTCTTATGTTTGATAACTGTATTCGCATGGTTATTACGCTGGGCAGCCAGTACTACCGGCTAATCAGCCTGCCGGAGGCGTCATTTGGACTGATTGGCTCGGGGTTTGCGTTACTGGGTCTGGTCATACCCCGACTGGCCCACAAAATGGTAAACCGCCACTCCCCCAGCTATAATCTGGGCACAATGGCCGTTTTGACCGGGCTCGGTCTAATCGGTATGACGTTTTTTCTACCTGTCATCGGGCTGCTTCCGATAGCCCTGCTTATGGCGGTGATGTATCTGGGCCGATTTTTTGAGAGCCATTATCTGAACCGCATCACGGCCTCCCATCAACGGGCCACCGTATTGAGCTTTAAAGGATTGTCGTTTAATCTGGCATATGGCCTGATCGGGGTGCTGTATTCAATTTTGCTGGCCTTTTTGCGTCCTCAGCTTGCCGCAAGCGATCCGGGCCTCAACCGCCTGGGTCTTGAAAATGCTGTATTTATCGAATCCCTGGGTTGGTTTCCCTGGTATTTTATCCTGACCCTGGCCGTTTTACTGGTGGTTTCCCGCCGGCAGCTGAAGAATTCCGATGTGCACAGAAGGGCAGGATAATTTTTATTGCCTTTATCCGAAAATACAATTATCACAGTTGAAAAAGTTAACATTACAAATGCGAAGCATTAAGTAATTAATCCGCCGGCGCTTGGATATCTATGGTAGTTTCATTCAACAATTACCTATCAACAACCTGGGTATGCTATTTTTCAAGGCGGATTAATTATTAGAAAGGTAAAAAATCATGGTCGACCCAAGAGACGGCAGCCGCGAGGATTTCATCATTAATGAAAATTATGCCCCGGCAGAAGAAGTGGACTTAAGCCGGGAAGAATATTATGAACGGCCTTCCGCAGCATTTAAGAAAAAATCCATCGCACCGGTTGTCATCGGCGGCCTGGGGCTGGTCGTCCTGGTCGCGATATTGGTCCTTATTTTTTCGCGGCCTAAAAATATAGTCGATCAAAAGCAATTGCAAGCACTCGAAACGAGGATGCAGCAACTGGAAAAAAAACTGGCAACCATTGGTGTAATGGATCAAATCATCGAGCGGCTTGGCAAGCAAGAGCAGGATTTGGATCGGTTCGATAAAAAAACGGATCGTTTTGAATCTACCGTGACGACTCAAATCGACCAGATCATAAAAGAATTGGGTGGCTTGCATCAAAAGATCTCTCAAATACGAGCAGCCGCAGCGCCACAACCGAAGACATCTGTTAAGAAGCAGCCGGACTCATCCAAGAAGACAAAATCAACCGCAAAATTTCATCAGGTTCAGCCGGGAGAAACCCTGTACCGCATCAGCCGCCGCTATGGCCTTTCGGTCGTACAGCTGCGAAGCTACAATGACCTATCTCCCAATACCGCCATCTATCCCGGCCAGAAACTCAAACTGAACCCGAAACCAAATCAGTAGCGCCCAATGGTAGCGTCAAACCCAAGTAAACATCTATATCAATGCCCCCCAATGTCTTCGATAGCGTCGGGTTTCACCCGCTGATAAAACGCTGGTTCAAGCAACGGTTCGCAAATCCCAGCCCGCCCCAGCAGCTGGGTTGGCCTTCCATAGCGCATGCCGAACACACCCTTATCCTGGCACCAACGGGTTCGGGGAAAACCCTGGCCGCATTTTTGTGGAGCATTGATCAATTATTGCGCCAGGCTTTGAGTTTACAACCCCGTCAATTCTCCGAAAACCGGGCCGGAATTCACACCCTGTATATATCCCCGTTAAAGGCCCTCAACAACGACATTCATCGCAACCTGACAGCGCCCCTTGAAGAAATTCATTTGCTGGCCCGCGCTGAACATACCGAAATCACCCCAATACGGGTTGCCGTGCGCACCGGCGACACGCCGGCGCATGCGCGTCAATCCATGTTGCGTCAACCGCCCCATATCTTAATTACGACCCCGGAATCTTTGTACCTGTTGCTTAGCAGTGAACGGGGGCGAGATCTGTTTCGGGAATTGCAGTATGTCATTATTGATGAAATTCACGCGATCAGCAGCAACAAGCGCGGGGTTCATCTGAGCCTGTCGCTGGAGCGACTGATGCCCCTGTGCCGCAGTGAGCCAATTCGAATCGGCCTTTCAGCCACCCAAAAACCCCTTGATCGCATTGCCGCTTATCTCGGTGGTCAGACCTGCGATAATGCGAAAAGCATATGCACCCCGCGACCGGTCCAAATTATTGATTGCGGCCAGAGAAAAAATATGGATCTCAAGGTAATTACACCGGTCACAACCTTCAGCGAACTGCCTGAATCCAGTGTCTGGCAGCCGGTGTACCAGAATCTGTATGAGCTGATTCAGGCGCATCAAACCACCCTTGTTTTTGCCGGAATGCGGGCCCAAACCGAAAAAATTGCCAGGGCTCTGAATCAATTGCACCGGCAGGTCACGGGCGACCCGACCGCCGAACTGGCCTTGGCCCACCACGGCAGCATTTCGCGCGAAGCCCGATATAGCATCGAAGCCCGCCTGAAAGCCGGCAATATCCCGGCCGTCATCGCCACGGCATCCCTTGAGTTGGGAATTGATATCGGCAGCATCGATCTGGTCGTACACCTGGAGGCACCCCGCAGCGTTTCCGGCGCCCTGCAACGGGTTGGCAGAAGCGGACACCTCCTGTCGGCCACCAGCAAAGGGCGGATCATCGTCCTGTATCCGGCGGATCTCGACGATGCGGTTGCGATCGCCCGCTGCATGGTACAAACCGACATCGAAGAAACCCGCATCCCTGAAAATGCGCTGGATGTTCTGGCCCAGCAAATCGTGGCGGAAGTGGCGGCCAAAAGCTGGGATTACGAGGACCTGTATCGTCTGGTGCTGGGGAGCTACTGCTACCGAAATTTAGCGCCGGATGCTTTTAGATCGGTTGTGCAAATGCTGTGCGGTAAGTTTTCAGACATCCCACTGCAGGCCCTAAACGCCCGGCTAAACTGGGATCAGGTCAACAACCGTTTGATCGCCCGCCGCGGCAGCCGCCTGGCCGCCGTAATGAATGGCGGTACGATCCCCGACCGGGGCTATTATGGCGTGTATCTGGAGAATGCCAACGTGAAGCTCGGCGAAGTCGAAGAGGAATTTGCGTTTGAATCGCGGGTGGGGGAAGTATTTTATCTGGGCAACAGCGAGTGGCTGATTAAACAAATATTGCAGGACCGTATCATCGTAAGCCCTGTTGCCGCCATTAATCCGCGGGCGCCTTTCTGGAAAGGGGGCATCCTGTTTCGCGACTATTCAACCAGCCGTAAAATCGGACGATTTCGCCGGTCATTACTGGAACAAATGGACCGGGGGCAGGCCGAGAACTGGTTGATGCAAGAATGCCCGGCTGATAAAAATACGGCGCAGAATCTGATAGACTACTTTGCTCGCCAGCTCAACTGCGGCTGCAGAATAGCAACCGACAGGCAGGTGATCGCGGAGATAACCATTGACGGAGGTGGCAACCCCTTGCTGATGCTGCATGCAACCTTTGGCGCCCGCGTCAATGGCGCCTGGGCCATCGCCATGTCGGCCGCCCTGGAGCAGCATTATCAGACCCAGTTTCAATACTCTTTTGATGACGACGGCATTTTGATCCGATTGCCGGACACCACCCAGCCGCCGCCACTGGAAAAACTTTTTACCATTTCTGCATCACAGATTGAAGCCTACCTGATTAAATCATTACCCCAGTCCCCGATCTTTCTGGTTCATTTTCGATATAATGCGGCGCGTTCGCTGATGCTGCCGCGCTCACATCCCGGCAAGCGGATTCCTCTGTGGCTGCAGCGGCTGCGTGCTTCAGACCTGCTGCAGGCCACGGCAAAAAACAAGGACTTTCCCGTCATTATCGAAACTTATCGTGAATGCCTCCAGGACGTATTCGACCTTGCAGCGCTGAAAAAGATTGTCGCTGACATCGAAAACGGCCGGATCGGCTATCAGTTCGTCCATACTTCAATCCCGTCACCCATGGCGGCCGGCATTTTATTTAAATTTGTGTCCGTCCATCTTTACGAAGCGGACCATCACCGGCAGCCCCGGGAGGGTCTGAACGTCAGCACTGAAATATTGGAGGGGATGCTGCAGGCAAATCAGGTGCCGGGGATCCTCACCCCCGAGCTTATCGGGCAAGCCGAAAGACGCTGGCAGCACCTGGATCCCTATTTTCAGGCCGGCACCGCCGAGGAACTGTTTAACATCATTGAAAAGCTCGGCCCGCTGACCAAAGACAGCCTGGTCCGCCGCAGTAAAGTTGATCCGACCGACTGGTTGGATGAATTAAACGCAGCCAATCGAATCCTCTTAGCCGAACGGACTGCAGAAAAAAGATCCCAGCGAACGTGGCGCATCAATCAAATCAAACCGGCGGTGGCCCGATGATGACGGCCAGGCTGATATATCAGAAAGGATTCTGCGCTATCTGCGGGTTCGCGGTCCGGTATCCATCGACGGCATTGAAAGGGATTTGGCATTGCCGCAAACGTTAATATCGGCAGCCCTCAACCGGATGCTGGCTGCAAAACAGGTGGTGCATGGCCGGCTGCTCGAAGGGCAGCCGGAAGCACTATGGTGTGACCGGCATAATTTTACCCGGCTCTACCGAACGGCGGTCGCCAGGCGACGAACCGTCCAACACCCGGCTGATCGCACCATGTTCAACCGGTTTCTATTGCAATGGCATCGCATTGAGCGTCCGGGACAGCATTGGCGGGAAGTTGTCCAGCGCTATCGCGGCTATCGATTCCCGCCCTATTTTTTCGAGCGCGAAATATTAAATTCCCGTTATTCCGAAACCGGGGGATCGAACCGGCAGGATCGTTTGGCGGAGTTTGAAGCCCAGATATCAAACGGAAATATCATCGTACACACCGGCCGCAACGGGCAAACGGGCCGCAGATTTGTCGAGTTTCGCATGCGGGGCGAAGGCAATTTGTTTGACGACAAGCAAGCCCTGCTGGGGGTGGCAAAAAATTTAAGCCCATCGGCCAAACTCACATTTGATTTTTTAGATGAAAACGGTGCCAGCTATGGCCGGGATCTGGAAACGGGAACCGGTTTAACCTCGGCCGGTTTGCACCGCGCACTGAACGAACTGGCCGAAAAGGGGCTGGTCAGCTGTGAAAATTATCAATCTTTTTTGATCACGGTTCTATCAACTCTGAGCCGTTCAACCCCGCCTCGATCAAGCCTGAGTTCACGATGCAACGGTTTACGACCGTGGGGTTCACGATCGCATGGCGCTCGATCGCGAGGCCCGACCCGGGCCGGACTGCGAAAAATGCTGCAGCAAAAGAGCCGGCTGCAGGACGGCCGCTGGTTTTTGACACTCTCCTTTGCCATCCTTGGAAAACCCATTGATGAAAAAAAGCGTACCGAAGCCCAGGCGCGCCTGTTGCTTCAGCGCTATGGGATCCTCGTCAAGGAATGGTACCGCCGCGAACAGGGTCTTTTGGCCTGGCATCACCTTTTTCAGATGCTAAAACGTCTGGAGTGGCAGGGACAAATCCGCCGCGGATATTTTGTGGCCGGCCTGTCCGGGGTGCAGTTTGCACTGCCCGAAGCTTTGGAATTGCTGGAAAAAGTATGTCGGACACCCAGCGCTGCAGCCGGCAATCCGATATTGCTCAGCAGCCTGGACCCGGCCCTGCCTTTTGGCGGCGGGATTGATTGGGGCCAAATTGATATCCACGGTAATCCGCTGAAATTGGTTCGTTCGGCCTCCAATCATCTGGCCCTGGTGGACGGCGAGATCGTCATGGCTGGTGAAAAATTTTTCCAGCGGCTTTCGGTATTAAAAAATCTGTCCCAACCAACCTGGCAGCGAATCGTAGACCAGCTGCGAGAATATTTAAAAATGCCCTACCCCATCAAGCCGCTAAACCGCATCGAAATTCGTCAAATCAATAATCTTCCGGCGGCCAAAAGTCCCTGGGCCGATCATCTGCAGAAAACCGGTTTTGAAAAAGACGGCGCCCGACTGGTTCTGTGGCCGTCGGCGGCAGGAAAGAGAGGTCAGAGGACAGAAGGTGAGGTGGGGAAGGTGAGAAGAGATGGGAAGGTGGGAAGATGAGAAGGTAGGAGCGGGCAGGCTGTTGCCTGCCTCCCGCTGTTGGCTTGAAGCGGGCAAACCGCAAACCGTGGACTTTACGTTGGAGCTGTACTATCCGCCTATTGAAAATCCGCAACCCGAACTTCCCGCACTCGCCACCCCGCCTATGCCCCATCTACTTCATAGGCCCTATAAGTCTTATACCGAATCGCTATTGAAATCCCGCTCCCCGTATATTTCCTGAAAAATGTAAAGCTTTTGGCATAAGTGCCGATACATTAAATTAGAATTCGGCCGACCGGAGCATTTTATTGCAGTTACTGATCACCAAAATCGCGGAGTCGTATAATCCGGCGTACGGGCAGAACAGAAAGACCATCCCCCCCGGCGATCCGATCTATAATCGGGTATTCAAGGGGGTTTTGACACCGGTACTGGCGCCCATGCTGCAAAACAGGTGGCTGATCAGTATTTTTGTGGCTTTTGGCGTTGCCCAGCTAGTGCTGGTATTCTTTGGATTATCAGGCTGGCAATGTCCGATCTATGATACGCTGGGCGTAATTTGCCCGGGTTGCGGTATGACCACCGCCATGACCCTGTTGCTCCAAGGTCACTGGCAGCTGGCCCTCCAAACCCATGCATTTGCACCGGTTATCCTGATCGTCTTAATGATGATGCTGGTCGCTAGGGGACTAGGCAGCGCTAGTCTGAGAAAGTTATCGGCCATCGTGGAACGGCTGGAACGAAAATCGGGTATCACAGCAATCTTACTGCTGAGCATGGTGGTTTACTGGTTGCTGAGAATTTTTGACTATATTTGAGAGGGGAATAATCATGATAATGGCAATGGCAATGGGTATCGCATTAGTTATCATAAATATTTTGTGTCTTGTTTTCTTTTTTGTAGTCCTGATCAAATTGTTTAAAAACGAAGGGGCACTTAAAGGAATCCTCGGATTTTTCTGCAGTATCTACACATTTATCTGGGGCTGGATGAAGCACAAACAGTTGGGAATGACCAAAATCATGGCGACCTGGAGTATCCTCACCTTGGTGGGTATGGTCATGGTCCCGGTGATGGGAGTCAGCAGTGCCATGATGATTCCGCAATACCTTCAACAAATGAGCGGCAGTGGTGATCTCAAATTTTCTAATTTGGATTCATCTAATAAAACATCCAAAATGAAGTTGGCCAGGAAAAATAAAAATTTGAAATCAACCCAGAAGTTGCCCAAGCAAAATGTAGACTGGAGCCAGAAAGCGCTCGCGCTATGGCAGGGAGACAAGTATAAAGATCCCAATGAAGCCGTCGATTACTGGAACCGTGCCATCAACAGCCGACAAAATACGGCGATTGCCTATAGCAACCGGGGACTTGCCTATCATGAATTAAAGCAGTACCAAAAGGCCGTCAAAGATTACAACGCGGCGATCAAAATGGATCCCGACTATGCTGCAGCCTATAACAATCGCGGCAATTCCTATTATGAGTTGACCGAATATCAATTGGCACTCAATGATTTTAACCAAAGTCTGAAACTCAAGCCCCAATATGCCAAAGCCCATTTAAATCGTGGTTTGGTTTTCTACCAAATGGACAAAAATGCCCAGGCCTGCCGGGATTTTCAAAGCTCCTGTGATCAAGGAGATTGTGACGGCATAAAATGGGCCATGAAGAACGGAATTTGCAAATAAGATTTGGGAAAGGTGGAAATTTTCCCGGCAACGACCTGCCTGTCCCCTACCAGGGGCAGGCAGGTCTTATATTTCAAGATTATACCGGTTGTCCCAACAAAGCTCAGTTATTCGCTGCTTATGTTTTAAATTTTGGATTTCAGATTGCTGTGCGCTTCGCTCATCAAAAGAATCCTAAATCCCAAAATCGATCCGAGTATCCCAGCGATACGAAATATGTCTCAAACGGATTAGACCTGAGACAATCGGAATGGTTATCCTCAATTCTGCACCAGGGCATCCGCCACCATGGAGCTCAAAAATTTTACCTCAACGCCCATTTTGTAATGATCGTTTAAGTTGCTGAGCTGGGTATGGCAGTTCTCACACGCGGTTGCCAGGATATCGGCCCCGGTGGCTTTGACCTGATCTGCTTTGACGCTGGCGGACTTCATCCTGAAGTCCAGGGTTTCTTCCCCCAGGGCCACCAGGCCGCCCCCGCCGCCACAACACCAGTTGTACTTGGGCTCTCGGCTCATTTCACGGAAATCGTCGGTTAACTGCTGCAAAATATAGCGCGGCTCATTAAACACACCGGCATTTCTGGCGATCTGACAGGGGTCGTGGTAGGTGATGGGACCGCTAATCTTCGACTTGTCCACCTTGATCCGGCCTTCACGCAGATAACGGGCATGCACTTCGGTAATGGATGTCACTTTGAAAGACTGCTGGCCGGACATTTGTTTCATCACCCGAAAGGCCGTGCCGCATTCACACACACAAACCGTTTTGACCTTCAAGCGCTTGGCCTCATTGACGATCCGCTCTAATATCGACTTGGTTTTAGTCGGATCGCCCACAAAAGCACCGAAATTAACGGCTTCAAAAAAGCTCAAGGTCCAATTTTCACCGGCCGCGTTGAAAATGGCAGCCGCCGGAATTATCGAATGGGCACCGGCCAGCGCGACGTAAAGCATATCGGCGCCGGCGACATCCACCGGGATGGCGGACTGCCCGGCTTCAGTTTGCCATTTTTCAACCACTTCGGCTTCAAGTCGTTTGACGCCTTGGAGAAATCCCTCTTTGAAAAGATCCATCGATTTGCCTTTTTCAACCGACGTGTCTGCCAGCAGTGACAGGATCTCCGGCTCGGCATTGGCACCGATCAGCAGCAGCTTGGCAATCGACATAATCATCTGGGTGTCAATGCCGAAAGGGCAGTACACCATGCAGCGGCGGCAGCCGGTGCACGAATAGGCCGCCTCAAAAAGCTCTTCAACGGCCATTTCGGTCAACTCTTTGGCTTCGCCCACCGACGGCCAGAATTTCCCGCGGCCCTTGAAATATTTTTTGTAAAGCCGGCGCACGATCTCGGCCCGGTAGGCGGCGATGTATTTGACCTGCCCCATGGATGCGTAGACGTGGCAGGCTTCCGTGCAGACGCCGCAGCGGGTGCAGGTCTCCAGGTAAAAGCGCATCGCTTCATTCAATTTACTCTGAAAAAGATTCAGCAAATCATCTCTAGTTTTTTGATCCATCGACGAGTCCTTATAATTTTTATACAAAAGTGATCATTGAAAAGCCTATATAATTACTAACCAGCTCCTGTAGATTAGGTTTCAGGTGTCAGGTGTCAGGAAAAAAGTCCAGAAAACGGAGGATACTTGAAGAATGAAGTCGAAATGCAGAAGTCAGATATTTCAATAGATCTCCCCTGTCTACCACTATCTTTAAACCTGAATCCGGCACTCTGGGTCTTGTTTCCCTTTCCACATTCCGCATTCCCACTTCCGAATTCCTTATATCCATCGCTGGAAAGTTCCCAGCAGCCAGCAACCTGACACCTGAAACCTGACACCTGACACCTACCCCTATCCCCTTCTCAGCTTATTCATCGGCAACGACAGAAACGAATGCATGCTCTGGCTGAACGGAAAAAATATTAAAAACAAATTGGCAAAAAAGATGTGCAGCACGAGCATGAAAGAATGTCCGGAATCCGTCACGGCTACCGGCAAATCAGGCTGCAGCGTCAGAATGCTCCAGAGGTAAGCCTGATAATCTTCCACCACCATTTCTTCATAGCCATACCATCTTCTGGCCCAATCCATCTCACTGCCGAAAATGACGATCAGAAATAACAAAATCAAAAGATAATAGTCTTCCGGTACCGACAGATCCCTGACCGGTGATGAAAACCGTCGAAACAGGAAATAAAGCAGGGCAATGGCCAGAATAAGCCCGATATACCCTTGTCCCAGAAAGACTTCGTGGGGGATAATTTGAAAAATCGCAAATTCGCCAATCAACTCCAGATGCCCGATGATCAGAAACAAAAGACAGACGTGAAAGGCCATTAGAAAAACCCACAGAACGGGTTTGTGCCGCCTGACGCTGGGAAATAAAAATGTGTCGTGCAGGGCCCACAACCACTGGGGCTTTTTCTCAGGATAAATTTGCAAGGTGGCGGGATGTTTAGGCTCCCGGAAGATTTTGATCAGCCTGAGGGTGGTGCCGATGAAAAAAGTTGCACCCGCAATATAGACCATCGGCACCAGAATAAAATAAATCAGTGTTTGCACAATCGCCTCCCGATTAAATATCAAAGGGTAAAGAGCAGAGGGCAGTAAGCGCATGGGGCATTAGGGCGTTAAATCAGGGCAGTGCGCAGTGAGCGATTGCGGATTTTGAATTTTTGTAATGCGTCTATCGTCGTATATTAAAAGGAATTCACGCGCAGATTTTTCCCATCCCAAGCATGGTCTGTGGGCTGAGGGCCTTGATCAAGAGCTCTCGTGAAAAACAGTTTGCATCATGCTCTAATAAAGTGCTCTGCCCTATGCCCTATGCCCCTGCGCCATGCGCTTACGCGCCTTTCCTTCATTTCCGACTTCCGCATTCCGCTTTGCGTAATCTCTCTGCCCTATGCCCCGTGCGCTCTGCGCACTAAACCAAACGCTTTATAAAAAACTTGATCAGTTTTTCTTCCTGGTCGGTTTTCACGATTTCATTACCGCTGGTTTTGGCCCAGGCCGGAAAATCGGTCAATGAACCGGGGTCGGTTGTCTGAGCCTCGATGACTTCGCCGATCTCGACTTCTTTGATTCCTTTGCTGACTTTGACAACCGGCATGGGACATGCCAACCCTTTTAGATCCAATACTTTTGCAACTTGCACATCATCACTCATTTTATGCCTCCTAGAATAAACAATTGCACTTTAGCGTTTTGGGCCTCGGCCAGAAATGTGGCGACGCCGGCAAAACCCAGGTCCTTATAATCAATGAATTCGTCGCGGCTGAAACCCATCAGATCCATGGACATTTCGCAGACATAGATTTTGACACCGAGCTCTTCAGCCAGGGCTACCATCTCTTCCAATGAGGCCACGTTTTTCTTTTTCATCAGGGACTTCATCATGGCGGTTCCCATGCCGCCCATATTCATATTAGACAGTTTCACATCACCGGTTCCGGTGGGCAGCATAGCGCCGAACATTTTACCCATCACATCTTTGCCGCCGACTTTCTTTTTCTTGTCTCTGAGGACCGTCGTTCCCCAGAATGTAAAAAACATCACAACCTCCATTCCCATGGCGACAGCCCCGGTAGCGATGACAAAAGCGGCCAGCACTTTGTCCAGATCACCACTAAAAACAACCATCGCCAGTTTGTTTTCCGCAGTTTTTTTGCTGACGGCTTCAACTTGAGCCTTGAGCGCTTCCAGCTGGGATTCGATATTTTGCATATCCATAGTGTTCCTCCTTTGGGTTATAGTATTAACAAAATTTTTTATAGTTATTCAATAGGTTAAAAATAGTATCTATGCTATTTAGTTTACTCCATGAACCTTTATATCAAAAAAATATGCCCTAAATTGATCGGTTCAGGGTTTAACGGTGATATTAGATGCCCGGTTGGTTTTTCAACCCTGAACGCTGAACCCTGCGTGTGGAGTCGAAGCCCGCAGGGCGCAACCCCACGCTCAACCCAGGTTACACCATCAATTCTTTGACTGCCTCCATGGAAGCCTTCAATATATCCAGATTGGTCAGCATGGCCTGGCGCTGATCGTGCGCCATCTGGGACAACACCTGACCGTGCAAACTTTTTAGAAAGCCATTGATTTCATTTAATTTTTTCTGTCCCCGGGGCGTCAGGCTGAGCAGGCTGATGCGAGAATCTTCGGGATCTTTAATGCTTTGAATTAATTTTTTCTTTATCAGACCATCAATGATTTTCGAAACCCGGCTTTTGACCACATTCATTTTAAGGGCAATGCCCTTGGCCGTCAGATAACGCTCTTTGCCAAATAGCCCCAGGCATCTGAGCTCGGCATCCGGCAACTGGAATCGTTCGCATTGATACTGCATACGTTCCTGGCAACACTGGAACAGTTTTGTAATAAGCTCCTGGAATTGTTCCAATTGATATTCCGGCACATTTGTTTTTATATCAGCTCCAATATCGTTCATAGTGAGAACTATATCAGACCGGGTTCACATGTCAAGCGATTTTATTAATTTTTCGTCTTGTGCTATTTACCGATTTACATTATCACAGGTTGCGAAGGATTATATTATAATTTCGATTTTCTAAATAAATTCATGAGTATTTCATTTTACAAGACGGAGCAACAAACAAATTTTCACTTTCAATCTTCAATCTTCAATCCTGGCTTGTCCATGATGGGTTATTATATTATAATTGACTCTAAAGAATTCAAATATCATGGAGGATCTTCCAGCCCTGGTTAAGGAGGAGAATATGCAAAATATGCAGCACAGCGCGATCATTCTTTTCATGCTACTTCCGGTTCTGATATTTTTGCCGGCCTGTTCAAAAAAAACGACCGAAACCGAGGCGTCCGACGTTACCATGCAGCATGAGGACCTTGAGGCACAACAAGTCCGGGCCCGGCAACTATCAGAAAAGGAACGACAGGAACGTGAAGCTAAAGCGCGTGAATTGCGGGCAGAAAAAATCAAATTCATGTATGAGGATATCTATTTTACTAAAGGCAGCTATAAATTGATGCCTGCCGCCCGGGAATTGCTCAAGAGCAAGGCCCGCTGGCTGCAAAAAAATTCGGATCTCAAAGTGATCGTTGAAGGTCATACCGATGAGGCGGGTTCAAAGGAGTATAATCTTGCTTTGGGCGATCGGCGGGCGGGTGCGGTAAAATCTTTTTTAATCGGCCAAGGAGTCCAGTCAGGGCGCTTAATCGCCGTCAGCTATGGCAATGAGCAACCCATCTCCACCGGCAGCAGCGAAACGGCCCGGTCAAAGAACCGGCGGGTACATTTTGTTGTTGAAGAATGAAATCAAGGCATTGAAGAATTTCGGGGAATAAGTCGGTCAATCGGAAGCATTTCCTGAATTTCCAAATATATCTTAATCCCTTGATTTCATATTAAAACGATTTCAGGGAGCCGAGGTGCTAAGTCCTGACACCCGAACACTGACACCTGAAACCCAAGATAATTGATACTACCGAAGTGAATCCTGAATTGAGTGCCCCCCTAAATTTCTCATTCACTCCTGTACGGATCTTGTGATCTCCCCGAATGTCTTGATCTCAGAGGGCAAATCATCCAGACCGATGGTCAAATCCACCCGCAGGGCAAAGGCCCTTTCGATCACATTTTCCAGTTGAATAACATTGCCCGGCCAGTTATAGCGCAGCAGCACATCCTGCGCATCCGGTGATACGTTTAACACCTTACCTTCGTTGTTCGAACTGAATTTATTCAGAAAATGGTTGATCAGCAGACAAATATCTTCCTTGCGGTCTTTGAGCGGCGGGATCTCAATTTTAACATCATTGATACAGTTAATAAATTGATTATCAAAAATATCCTTGCGGGCAGCTTCAACCGGATCCCTGTTGGTGGCGGCCAATATCCGGGCACCGGTGCCCGGATTGCCGTCGATGGCCGCCTGGTTGAGGCTATACGCCTTGAATGCCCGGCTGATTAGCGCTTGTACGCTGGGAATTATTTCGGCAATTTCATCAAAAAAAACCGCGCCGCCGGCCGCGGATTCAAAAAGGCTTATGGCGTGATCATGCAGTTGGTCGCCGGCTAAGACCTTTGCCAAAGCTTTTACAGTTTACGGACTTAAAGGGTTTGCCACTCCGAAGGCTGCTGCGATGAATTACATGGGCCGTCAGAGCCTTTCCCGTTCCGCTTTCCCCCTGGATAAATACATTGGGACCGCTTTGGCGCATGCGATCGATTTGTTCATAAATTCCGCGCATCTTCAGGCTGATCCCAACCAGATCATCGTATCGGTGCCGTTCTTTGAAGCGGTTTTTCAGAACAATATTTTCCTGTTTCAACTTTTTGGCTTCAAGAATTTTATCGATAAGGATCCTTAATATATCCAATTTGAACGGTTTTTGGATGTAATCATAACTGCCGAATTTCATGGCCTGGACGGCGGATTCCATCGTACCATGACCGGTGACCATAATCACCTCGGTAGCCGGACGGTATTCTTTGATCACGGATAGCAGTTCAAGTCCGTCGATATCGGGCATTTTAAAATCGGTAAAAACCACATCAAAATTTTTTTCCTTAATGAGTTCGAGTGCCTTGAGACCGTTATCCGCTACCTCGATTCTGTAATCGAAGGCCGTCAGATACTCTTCGACCAGCGATAGAATCGTTCTATCATCATCCACAAATAAGATTTCAAACTCCTTCATGGCTACCTCCACCTCAACTCGCCGGCATTTCTAATTAGTTGACCATTCGGCAATAAAAAAAGGGCCCGAATCAGTTTTCGGGCCCGGGATCCTTTCCCAATTGGTATCGTTTTATTTTTTCAACCAAAGTTGTTCTTTTTATCTTCAGCAGCTGGGCGGCTTTGTTTTTCACCCCGTTGGTTTTCTCCAAGGCACTGATGATGAGGGCCTTTTCAAACTCACTGACGGCAGTGTTAAAAGAGATCCCTTCCCCATCGACATCCAAGTTGCGCGGGGCCGGCCGGCCGCTTTCTATTCTCAGTTTTTCGGGCAGGTCTTCGGGTAATATTTTTTCGCCTTCGTTTAGTACAACGAGCCTTTCGATCAAGTTTCTGAGTTCTCTGACATTACCCGGCCAGGAATAATTCACCATGATTTTCATGGCTTTATCCGATATTTTGGTCGGCAAATCCTCCTGTTTTTGGCGAAATTCCTCCAGAAAATAAGAAACCAGAAATGGGATATCGCCCTGGCGTTCTTTTAAAGTCGGCAGCATTATCGGAATGACATAAAGCCGATAGAAAAGATCTTCGCGAAAATTACCCTTTTGAACTTCCTCTTCCAGATCTCGATGGGTTGCGGCAATAATTCGGGCATCGGTCTTGATGGTCTCGTTGCCTCCGACACGTTCGAATTCACCCTCCTCCAGCACTCTTAATACCTTCACCTGAAGGTCGGCGCTCATGTCGCCGATTTCATCCAGAAATATAGTGCCGCCTTTGGCCATTTCGAATTTGCCGGCTTTATCGGCGGTCGCCCCGGTAAATGCGCCACGCCGGTAACCAAAAAATTCGCTCTCCAACAAACCTTCAGGTGTGGCACCGCAGTTAATCTGGACAAACGGTTTATCTTTGCGGCCGGATGCCAGGTGAATAGCCCGGGCAATTAATCCTTTGCCGGTTCCCGTCTCTCCGTTTAGCATGATGGTCGTGTCACTGATGGCCACTTTCTCGACAATTCTGAATATTTTTTGCATGGCCGACCCGCGGCCGATGATGTCCTTGAATATTACCTGGGACTGTATTTTGATCGGGATAACCTTATTGGTTAGCTGAAGATTTGGATCAGTCATAATATGTTTCTCCGGCTAGATGCAAACGTGGTTGAATTTTGGCAGACATAAGTTCCCATATTAGTGTAGTGAAATGGGGCTAAAGTCAAGACAAGAATACTAAAATTTCATAATTTTTCAATACTTTAATATTCGCATTGATTAATTCCGTAATCAGGCGATTTGCGTTAGGTCCTTTACCATTGAACTTTTTTCTGTTATTTTTTTCAATGTGTTTCTGCCGGCCTGTATTTCGGCTTAAAATTCAGGTATTGGCTCACAACCTCTAAATGGACTAATCCGGCGAAATCTTGGGTGCTTAATAATTATTTCTAATGCTTCTGAGATCGAATCCATTTTATCATTTTCGCTGCATTGAGTCGTGATTGACTATTGAAAAAGGTCTTGAAAATAGCCGTTCGTGATCTGGTTGCCTATGCCCTGCGCTCCGGAGATTTGGCTTTTGAATTCTTATCTTCTGTCCGTCCGGTCGAGGCTATCCGAATCCATCAAAAAATCCAGCAATCCCGTCCGGAAAATTATCAGGCGGAAGTTTCCGTTTCTCACCAGATTGATACGGAGCTGTTTACACTGACCATTGGCGGCAGAGTAGATGGGATCTACCGGGATTGCGACCCGATATTAATCGAAGAAATTAAAACAACCACCCATAACCTCGATCATTACGAAGAGCATGAAAACCCCATTCACTGGGGCCAGGTAAAAAGCTATGCCTATATCTTTGCCAAGGACCATGATCTGAGCGAGATTGTCGCCCGGCTGACTTATTATCAGATGGATACCGGCGAAATTCGTAATTTCCAAAAACACTTCAGCACTGATGAATTGGCGTCTTTTTTTCAGAACCTGGTGGCCAATTATCTAGCATGGGCTGAAACCATTTTCCGCTGGAAAATTGCGCGCGATGACTCGATTCACAAGCTCGAATTTCCATTTACGGCCTATCGCCGGGGCCAACGCGAGATGGCAGTCAGTGTGTACCGGACAATCAAAAATGAAAAGCAGCTGCTGGTCCAGGCTGCCACCGGTATCGGCAAAACCATGGCAGCCGTGTTTCCGGCGGTCAAAGCCATTGCTGAAGGCATCAGCACCAAAATATTTTATTTGACGGCGCGCACCACCGGACGGATTGCGGCGCAAAAAGCACTGGATGAACTACACCATAGAGGGCTTAAGCTAAAATCTCTGACCATCACAGCCAAGGATAAAATCTGTTTTAATCCGGATTCAGCCTGCAATCCGGAAGAATGTGATTTTGCCCGGGGCCACTTTGACCGGGTCAATGATGCTTTAATGGATATATTCCAGTGTGATGCGTTTACCCGGGAGACAGTCGAACAGGTCGCCCGTTCCCACCGGATCTGTCCGTTTGAGTTTTCCCTGGAACTATCGCTGTGGGCGGACTGCATTATCTGCGATTATAATTATGCCTTTGACCCGCGAGTCTTTTTGCGCCGCTTTTTCCTGGAAGACGGCGGTGATTTCACCTTCCTAATTGATGAAGCTCACAATCTGGTGGACCGGTCGCGGGAGATGTTTTCAGCTGAAATCTTCAAACAACCCCTGCTGGACGTTCGTCGAGCGGTTCGCCGCGACCTGCCTCAAATATACAAAAGTCTTGGCAAAATCAACTCGTGGATGATCAAGGCCCGCAAACTTTGTGAAGAATCCAGCCCGGCGCGCCACGAGAAAGAGCCGCCGGACAGCCTTTTCCCTTCTTTGCGCAGATTTCTATTGATTACCGAGCGTTGGCTGGGTCGCAACATCAAAGTCGGGTATCGCGAAGAATTGCTCGAGCTGTATTTTCAAATTTCCGGCTTTATGAGGGTGGCTGAACAATTCAACGAAAGTTATGTGACCTGTTTTGAAAAAATTAAAAAAGATTTAAAACTGAAGCTTTTTTGTGTTGATCCCTCGATCCAGCTAAAGGACGCTTTGAACCGCTGCAAAGCAGCGATTTTTTTTTCGGCCACCATGACCCCCATGGCTTATTTCCAGCAAATTTTAGGCTGTGATGAGAGCGCCGACCAGTTAATATTGCGTTCACCGTTTCCCGCTGAAAATTTTCGGCTTTTAATATCCGACAGGGTCTCCACGTTATATCGACAACGGGAAACCACCAAAAATCAGATCTCACATGCGATCAGCACCTTCATCAATCAGAAAAAAGGCAATTATCTGGTCTTTTTCCCGTCCTATGAATACCTGCAGTTGGTTTATGAAATTTTTAAAGTCGACTGTACTGAATGCGATCATCTACTGCAAACTCCTTCAATGAGCGAAAGTGAAAGAGACGCGTTTCTGCAGCAGTTTAAAAAGGATAATTCTAAACCTCTGGTGGGATTTGCCGTGATGGGCGGCATATTCGGTGAGGGCATCGATCTGGTGGGTGAGCGGCTGTCAGGAGCCGTTGTGGTGGGCGTCGGACTGCCCGGCATTTGCCTGGAAAGGGAATTGATTCGGCAATATTTTGCCGACACGCTCAAGGCGGGCTTCGAGTTTGCCTACCAGTATCCGGGTATCAACCGGGTCCTGCAGGCAGCCGGGCGGGTGATTCGCAGTGAAACTGACCGGGGGGTTGTTCTTTTAATCGACCAGCGCTATGCCACCTACCGCTATCGATCGCTTTTAGGCCAACAATGGGAAACCACCAGAATACGGGATCACCGGCAGGCGGCGGCGGAACTGAATAAGTTCTGGACCGCAACGGAAAGAGGCTGAAGGCACAGCGCAAAGGGCAGAGGACAGAAGGTGAGAAGGTGGGAAGGTGAGAAGGTAATTTGATTTTGGAAGTGGGAATGCGGTCTTCGACGAGCTCAGGCGAGGCAAAGTCGGAAAAAAAACAAGGACTTGAAGGGGGAATGTACTCGAATTCAAAAATAACAAAAAATTAGAAGCGAAACCGGATTTGGAAATGCCAAATCTCGCACCCCGCAACACGCATCCCGCACCCCGTAACCCGCATCTCGCAACACGCATCCCGCACCCCGTAACCCGCATCTCGCAACACGCACCCCGCACCCCGTAACCCCACACGCAACCCGCAACCCCGCAACCCGCACCCCGCACCTCGCAACCCGCATCCCGCATCCGCGATATTTGACAGTATTATAATATATCAATATAATTAAGATACTGTCGTTAACCCGGTCGTTATTCCATTCGCTCAAGGGTGCCAAAGTGAAATTTACAATTTTATCCATCGTTTTTCTGATAGCCATATCCGCTGCTCCCCACCTTTATGCCCAACAGATCTATACCTGGACCGATGAAAACGGGGTGATGCATATAACCGATCAGCCGCCACCGCAACAAGTCATAGTGGAAGATGTCACCAAATATAAAGAAAAAACACCGCAGGAACAGGACGCCATAGAACGCGAAATAGAAAAGCTGCGCCAAAGCAATGAACGACAGGATAAAATAGATGTCGCCCAGCGCGCGGAAGTGGCGGCCAGGCAGGCTGAGAAACAGGCCCAGGAGGCGGTGGAGAATGCCCGGGAGGAAACCCAGGAAAATCAGGAATATGTCAGAAGACTCAGCAACAGAAGCTGGAAAAGGAGAAAGTTCAGAAAACGGATTGAACGGATAAAAATTGAAACCGAAGCCACCCAAGCCGAAGCCCAGGCCGAAGTCGAGCAGGCTGAAGGAGCCGCCCAAAAAGCAAGAGAAGCCGCTGCCGCAACCCAATAAAAGCAGCAATGATTGCGGATTGCAGATTGCGGATTGCGGATTTAAATAGGGCAAATTGTCTGTTTTTTTTATAATACGGTTTTCCTGCTTGAACCATTAAAATTGACAGAATACCTTACTTCGATAATCAATATCCTTCCTCATCGTGGTCTTTCCGATAATCAAAATTCTTCCGCACCTCGTTCACCTTCCCACTCCAACTTCCCACCTCCGCATTCCGACTTCCCACTTCCAATTTCCCACTTCCGCATTCCGACTTCCCACTTCAAACCATTCCCACTTCCAATTTCCCACCTCCGCATTCCGACTTCCCACTTCCAATTTCCCACTTCCGCATTCCGACTTCCCACTTCAAATCATTCCGACTTCCGACTTCCACCACCTTTCCCCTTGACATCCCACCCGGCAAATTCTATTTTCCAACAAGATTGGGCCAGACGTTAATGACTCCGCCCTGATAAAAAAAAGAAAACCGGTGGGGCTAAATATAAATCAACATAAAATGCGCAGCATAAAACATTAATCCGCCGGGACTTCAGGCTAATAGTTTCCTCCGATTTATAATAAAAATATTTTATAACCCTGAATATCCAACTTTTCAGGGCGGATTAATGCGGATTAATAAGGAGTCAATTATCAACCGATGAACATTTATCGCAACTGGTTTCTTGCCAGCCGCCCCTGGTCGTTTACCATGACGGCTATATCCGTCAGCGTCGGCAGTGCCCTGGGAGCTATCGATGGCAGCTTTTCCTGGACCTTATATCTGATGACCCTGCTGGCAACGGTTCTCTTGCATGCGGCCACGAATTTGATCAACGATTACTATGATGTGAAAAGCGGCGTCGACACCCAGGAAGTATCCACCGCGCAGTATCGTCCGCACCCGCTGGTCGAGGGCAAGCTGGCCGCCGGCCATGTGAAAGTCGCCGCGTATATTCTCTATGGCCTGTCCATTCTAATCGGAATATATCTGGCGGCCACCCGGGGCTGGGCGCTGATGTGGATCGGTTTGAGCGGGGCATTTGCCAGCTTAACCTACACGGCGCCTCCCCTAAAATATAAATACAGTGCCTTGGGAGAAATTTCAGTATTTTTAATGTGGGGACCGCTAATGGTGGCGGGCGCCTATTTTGTGCAGCGTCAGGCATTCAGCAGCAATGCCTTTTGGATCTCCCTTCCCTTTGGTGCCCTGGTGGCCCTGGTGTTACTGGCCAATAATATTCGCGACATCAAGCATGATCGTGATAAAGGCATACTGACCTTGGCCATTGTTTTAGGGCAGCGCCAGGGCCTTATGCTATACTTTTCGCTGGTGGTGCTGGCTTATCTGGCAATCATCTTGATGTCAATTTTTGGACCGCTCTATTTGTGGTCTTTGATTGTTTTACTGTCATTGCCGCTGGCTCTGAAACTGCTGCGCCTAATGCTGAAGCAGATACCGGCAGATGCCGATGCACGCACCGCCCAGCTGGACACCGCATTCGGGGTATTGCTGGTCATATCGCTGGTTCTGGAGGGTGTATTTTGAAGCGCCAAGAGTTTCGACCGGTCCCGCTGATAGCAACGGTCTTGCTGGCATCGGTGCTATGGTTCGTTACATTTTATCTCACCTGGTCCATATTCTGGATAAAGATATCCTTTTCAGCAGCCAGCCTGGCTTTATTGTCATTCTGGCTGCAGCCCAACCCCAAAGAGCATCTTAAATTCAACGGCCGCGCCATTTTATTAGGTCTAATATCAGCGGCAGCACTGTATTTGATCTTTTGGACCGGTAAAGCCGTTTCGGCCGTGATACTGCCATTTGCCGGTCAGCAAATCGGAGGAATTTACAATAAAGGGGCCGGAACATCGATGTGGGCCATTGCGCTGCTGCTTTTTTTTATAACCGGCCCAGCGGAGGAACTTTACTGGCGCGGCTATCTGCAAAAAAACCTGATGGTCCGTTTTGGTCGGTGGCAGGGATGGCTTCTGGCAACTGTCATCTATGCCGCAGTTCACATCTGGTCGTTTAATTTTATGCTTATTGGGGCCGCTTTTGTGGCGGGTGCGTTCTGGGGTGCCATGTATTTATACTATAAAAACCTGGCACCCGTCATCATATCCCATTCAGTCTGGAGCATGGTCATATTCGCCGTTTTCCCGATGAGCTAATGAAAATAGCTCAAAACTGAAGGCTCAAAGCTCAAAGTCCAAGGAAATAAAAGGAAGCTCAAAGCTGAAGGCTCAAAGCTCAAAGTCCAAGGAAATAAAATGTCTAAATTATGAGCTTCTCGTTCTTCAATTGGGTCACCGGACTTTTGAAATGTCGGCACCCTTCCTTTTATAAAGAATATTTAATCCGGCATATACTATTTTACACAGCGGATTAAAGAGAATAGCTACTCCTGTTATCAATTGAACTTTGAGCTTTGAGCTTTTTGCTTAGAGCTATTTCAGCTTTCAGCTTTGAGCTTTGAGCTATTTTTTATTAGTTCCTTGACGACCTCCGACATGGGCGGCTTTAAGGTCCGCCATTTGGGTTGAATCGCTTTGTCCTCGTGCCATTTAAAATCAACCAGGTCGTATTTTTCTGCAATCACACGGTCTTGCTGCTCACCGTAGATCGTCCGGGGATAATACTCGATAAACATCATCCGATCCGGTTTGATATTGAATTCTCTGGCAACACCGGTGGCAATATGACCGCAGCAGCTGCGCACGGACATCCGGCTGCCGGCAACATCCGAGGCAATAATGATCATCGGCCTTAAATGGGCCAGCCCCTGCCGATCACCCTTTTTAAGGTCAAATATCCGCAGCCGACACTTGCCGCTGGCCAGGCGCATTACACCGCCAAAGCCCTCCCAGGAATAAATTTCATCATAAATTAGCATTATTGCCCCCCGCAGGATTCCGTCATTCAAGGAGATAATTGACTAATATTGAAACAATTACCCGCTTAACAAAAATATGAAAATTCCAAGCACCAAATACCAAATCTCAAACAAATCCCAATGATCAAAATTCAAATATCTAAACAAAGGATCCGGCTGCCATTGCGGCCAATAGCATCATCTCCGGCTCACCAGATTTTACGTCGTTGCGCGCTTTAATTTTGGCGCATGGTTTGGTCATTGAATATTGAGATTTGAGATTTATTTGTAATTTGGTGCTTGAGATTTGAGATTTTGTTGTACTGTAAAACTCTACTAATGCAAGTGTCTTAGAATTTACTTTGACCTCACTCTGGTTCTCCCGGTTTCATCTTGCCTAACGATACCTTATGTAATATAGTTTAGTATTCAAAAAATAAAGGAAAAATATTACTTTATGTCACTAACCCAAAAATCCGACACCCTGCATTATCTCGAATATGGCGATAAAAAGGTCATTCTGGTCGGCACCGCCCATGTCTCCAGGGAAAGTGCCCAAGAGGTCCAAGATGCCATCCAGCAAGAAAAACCCGATACGGTTTGTGTTGAATTGTGTCCATCAAGATATCAGTCAATTCGCCAGAAAGAGCGCTGGCAGCAAACGGATATTGTTAAAGTCATTAGAGAAAAAAAAACGTTTCTGCTGCTTTCCAATCTTCTGCTGGCATCGTTTCAGAAACGAATTGCTAAAAAATTTGATATCAATCCCGGCGCCGAAATGATCCAAGCAATAGAAACCGCAGAGGCGGTCGGCGCTGAAATTCATCTGGCGGATCGGGACATTCGCACCACCCTCTCCCGCACCTGGCGGGCGATGGGATTATGGGGCAAAATCAAGCTCATGTTCCAACTGGTCCTGTCTCTGGGGGAAGTTGAAGACATCAGTGAAGAAGATATCGAAAAGATGAAGCAGGAAGATGTGTTAGAATCCCTTCTGGCCGAGGTGGGAAAATCATTACCGGTATTAAAAAATATCCTGATCGATGAACGCGACCAATACCTGGCAGACAAAATAAGAAATGCTCCCGGAAATAAAATCGTGGCTGTGGTGGGTGCCGGCCATGTTCCCGGCATTAAAAAATACTGGAACAAGGATATCGATATTCAGGCTCTCGAACAGCTGCCACCCAAAAAAAAGGCGACCGGCATTTTGAAGTGGCTCATTCCGGGTGCCATCATGGCCATGTTTATTGCCGGTTTTTTTACGGCGGGGCAAAGGCCGGCAGGGATATGCTGATCTGGTGGGTAGCCGCCAACGGGATCCTGGCCGGGTTGGGGGCCATCATCGCCCTGGCCCATCCAGCCACCATTATTTCTTCGATGCTGGCGGCGCCGCTAACCTCATTAAACCCGATGATCGCCGCCGGCTGGGTCTCGGGGCTGGTCGAGGCTTTTTCGCGTAAGCCCAAAGTAAAAGACCTGGAAACACTTCCCGATGATATCCTGTCGGTGCGCGGGTTCTGGCGCAACAAGGTGACCCGAATTCTTCTGGTAGTGGTATTTACCAACCTCGGCAGTATGATCGGCACCTTTGTCGCCTTTCCGGTGATTTTGAAATTGTTGATCGGTGTATCGCCTTAGTCACAAGATGATCCCATATACCCCGCTGAAATTCTGTCGGCCCCCGCGGCTGATCTCAGTTGCCTTAATGTTGGTGTTCACCTGCTGGGGCTGCGGGGGACGATCAACCCAATTGCAGTATGAATTGGAACCGGCCGCGCAAAAACATCTGCCTGCCATGCGCTACGCCATTCAAGTCGGTGCCTTTTCCAGTCTGGACAACGCCGTGCGGTTCACTGAAAAGCTGCAGGCACAGGGAATCAAGGCCTACCATTTTCGTCATGAAACGGGACTGTATAAAGTACGTTTCGGTAATTACGCTGCTCGCAAGGATGCTCGCAACCGGGCTGAGAAATTAATATCCACGGGAATGATTGAGGAATATTATATTGTTGACCCCAAAGATTACGCTGCACGTTCCCGGCAAACGGGTGACAATGAACATCTCAGAAACGAAATCGTTAGAACCGCGCAACAGTATATCGGGATCCCTTATCGATGGGGCGGAGAATCAGCGCGTACCGGTTTTGATTGCAGCGGGCTGACGATGGTGGTTTACCGATTGAACGGTCTTGACCTGCCGCGCGCGTCAGGTCAGCAGTGGCAGGCCGGAACACCGATCAGGCGCAGTCAGCTGGCCAAAGGCGATCTGGTTTTCTTCGCGACTTCCGGCGGCCGAAGGGTATCGCATGTCGGAATTTATGCCGGAAACGGCAATTTTTTGCATGCGCCCGGCAGAGGACGGAAGATACGCCTGTCGTCTCTATCAAGCAGATATTACAAATCCCGCTACCTGGGAGCCAGGTCGTACCTTTAGTTAATCATCACAATCCTTCGCATCACCTTCTTGTACCTGGCCCAAATCGAAATCCTGGCGGACCACCCGGATGCGCCCCTGGGCAAACAGCTGAATGCAGGCCGGGTAAAGCTCCCATTCAAGTACCAGGCCTTTTTTGCGAATTGTATCGAGGGTATCTTCGGGCTGGATTTGAAATGCGCGCTGACCGATAATCGGCCCGGTATCTTCGCCGTAGTCGATGAAGTGGACCGTGCAACCACCAACCTTGCATCCATAGCGGAAGGTATCACCATATCCGTCGATTCCGGCAAATGCCGGGAGCAGGGCTGGATGAATATTCATAATTCGCGGTCGGCTACGCTCCGTATTGACCCGGTCGATAAAATAAGGGGTTAAATTACGCATAAAACCGGCCAGCACTAAAAGATCGAAAGGATAAGGCGCCATGGCCTCCAGCAGTCCGGCTTCGGCGATGGCACGGCTTGTCAAAAATAAATTTATTCTGGCAGGATCATCGCGGTCACCAAAAAAATTTTGTTTGGCTCGGATATCCGTATAATCAAAATCGTCCGGCAGTTTCACCTTATCAAGGTTCCTGCTTTTGCTGCCCGAACAATTGAATTATAGTCGACCACAAAAGTCGGAATATTGTCCTGGCGGGCTCTTGCAAGCCCATCGGCATCCGGATTATCCGAACCGACATAAACCATTCGGCCATTGATCCTGCCGTTGCGGCAGGCATCGACTATCGCCTGCAGATTCGTACCGCCCCCGGAAATTAGAGCTCCTATTCGGATTTTTTTAGTCAATTGAATTCCTCCCTGCGAGGCCCAGAGGGCAGTTTATCCGGCACAAAGTTAGGATAAAACAATGAAAAAATGCCAGAAATAACAGGACAAATCAATACCTAAAATCGTTTGGACTATGGTTGACAATAGACACTGCCATAACTATAATGAGCCTTTCTTATCATTTTCCCAAGGAAAGGACGTAAAGGTTATGGCAGAAGGAATCATGGAGATAGATGACGGTAATTTTGAATCTGAAGTTTTACAATCCGATAAACCGGTGCTGGTCGATTTCTGGGCACCCTGGTGCGGTCCCTGCAAAGCCATTGGACCGGTAGTACAAGATCTCGCCAATACATTTGGTGATCAAATTAAATTTGCCAAGTGCAATGTTGACAATAGTCCCGTAACACCCGGAAAATTCGGAATCAAAGCCATACCGACCCTCATCTTCTTTAAGGAAGGTGATGTTGTCGAACAAATCACCGGCATGGTTGCCAAATCAAAACTGGAAGAAGCCATCAACAAATTGCTGTAATTAAATCCAACTAAATTTAGATTGCAGAGCATGGTTCCTTGTCGACACGGGTATTCCGCTTCAGGCGGTTGCCATACATATGTTCTAGGGCAAAGAAATGAAACGCCTCATAGTTGTTGGAGTCATTATTTTGCTTTTCGGTTCCGGTTGCACCGCGCTCAAAGAGTCCTGGAATGCAATTATCGGTAAGGAGGAAACCGGAACTGCCCAGGAACTGGCATGGGATGGCATGGATGCCTACGAAGATGGCGACTATAAAGAGGCCATTGAATACTTCCAGAAGCTAAAGGACTGGTACCCGTTTTCCAAATACGCCATTTTGGCTGAACTGAAAATTGCAGACGCCCATTTTCATCTGAAGCAATATGATGAAGCGATCTTCGCCTACGAAGAATTCGAAAAGCTGCATCCCCGCAACGAGGCGATACCCTATGTAATCTATCAAATCGGAATTTGCTATTACGATCAAATCGATACCATTGATCGGGATCAGACACCGGCCCGCAAAGCGCTTGAGACATTTCAGCAGCTGAACAAACAGTTTCCCGACGATCAATATGCCCGCAGCGGAAATGAGCATATTCCTAAATGTTTAAAAAGCTTAGCTGGAAATGATTACTACGTCGGTGTTTTTTATTTTAAATCCAAACACTACTCGGCCGCCCTGCAACGATTTATGGCGGTGCTTTCCAATTACCCTGACGTCGGGTACCACCAGAAAGCGCTGCAATTTATCGCTGAATGCGAAGCCTCGATAGCCGAAGAAACCATGGAAAACTAAAAAAAACTCTTTACACTTGCCAGGTATTAGTGTACAAAGTCAGATTTTTAACGGATTACTTTTTAAATTTAACAATTCAATATTAGGTAGAACAAGGGGAGAATAACATGTCCAGAATGTGTGAAATATGCGGCAAAAAACCGATGGTGGGCAACAACGTCAGCCACGCTCACAATCTAACCAAGCGCAGATTCAATCCGAATTTGCAAAGGGTACGGACGATTTCCAATGGCAGCGTTAAGAAAATGGTTGTCTGCACCAACTGCATCAAGTCGGGGTCTGTGGTTAAAGCGCCATAAATATTGAAGATTGAATTGAAAGATTGAATATTTAAGGTTATTGTCTGATTTAAGAAAGCCTCAATATGATTAATCTATCTAATCAATCGGACTGATCATATAAAGCAAATAGCTCAATTTAGATCGATAGAATACCTCAAATATTCAATCTTCAATCTTCAATTCCAACTCCTTACCCCACCCTTTTGACATCCTGCACGAGTTTAACCTTTCTGACCGCCGACAAAATCCTTTCCAAATGGCTGGTATCCTCAACGCCAATCGTAAAATAGCTGTCGACCATCTTGTTCTCACGGGTTTCTGAACTCGCATTGAGGATATTGGCGCCAAATTTACTGATATTGCCGACCACATCAGCCAGCAGCCCGACCCGATCATGTGAAACAATTTGGATTTTTACCGGATAGGTTTCGCTGGTTTCCTGATTCCATTCGACCTCAATTTGACGTTCGGGAGTCATGCGCAAGGCATTGACACAATTGGTTCGATGCACGGTCACACCATATCCCCGCGTGATATAGCCGATAATCGGATCACCGGGGACCGGCTGGCAGCATTTACCGAACCGGATCAGGATATCATCCACTCCCTTGACGAGCACCCCGTCTTTAAGTCTTTTTTTGCGAACCACGCGATCGACGATTTTGTTAAAAATCGACTCATGATCTGCTTCCGGCTCCTGTTTGGGGGCAATTTTACGGACGATCTGCAGGGGGGTGATTTTTCCATAACCCACGTTGGCCACTAAATCATCAACTGCTTTAAACCCAAAACTGGCACCGACCTTTGCCATTTGATCGGTTTTAAACAGGGCATTAAAGTTGAGCTTTTCCTTGCGAAACGCTTTTTCCAGCATTTCCCGCCCCAGGCTCATACTGCGTTCTTTTTCCTGGGTCTTGATCCAGTATCGTATCTTTGAACGTGCTTTGACGGTCTTGACATATTTAAGCCAATCTTTACTGGGATGATGATTCTTGGCGGTGGTTATTTCAACGATATCCCCGGTCTTCAATTCATAGGCCAGAGGGACCAGCTGACCGTTGACTTTGGCACCGGTACATTGATTGCCGACTTCGGTGTGGATCATGTAAGCAAAATCAACCGTCGTCGCCCCATACGGCAACGTTTTAATTTCACCTCGCGGCGTAAACACGTAAACCTCATCCTGAAAGAGATCAATGCGAACATTTTCGAGAAACTCGCCGGGATCCAGGAAGTTTTCCTGATTTTCCACGAGATCCTGGATCCAGGCAAATTTTTCACTGATATTTTCATCAATTCGTTTACCTTCTTTATAACTCCAATGCGCGGCGATGCCGGATTTGGCAACACGATCCATATCCCGGGTTCGAATTTGGATTTCAATACGCTCACCAAAAGGTCCGACAACCGTCGTGTGCAAAGACTGATACATATTGGGCTTGGGTCGTGCCACATAATCCTTAAATTTATGATCGATCGGTTTCCACATGGAGTGGATTAGCCCCAGAGCTTCATAACACTGGGAAATAGACTCCAAAACAATGCGGAAGGCAATAATATCGTAAATTTCTTCAAAAGGCAGGTTTTGCGATATCATCTTATTGAATATGCTGAAATAATTTTTGTTGCGCCCTAAAACCTCGCACATCAAATTGGCATCATCCATTTTTTTCTGGATGAAGTCTTTGACGGTTTGCATATACTTTTCGCGCTCTGTTCTGGATTTGGCCACAAGTGTTTGAATCCGGTTATATTCGTCCGGTTGGAGAAACTTAAAGGAGGATTCTTCAAGCTCATTTTTAATCCAGTATATTCCGAGACGGGCGGCGATGGGGGCGTAGATATCAAGGGTTTCTTTGGCAATCGCTTTTCTTTTGCTGGCCTTGTGGAACTGCAGGGTACGCATATTGTGGAGCCTGTCGGCCAGTTTGATCAGAATGACCCGGATATCATCCGCCATTGCCAGAAACATCTTGCGCAGACTTTCGGCCTGACGCGCCCGGGAACTGTGAAAAGACAGACTGCTGAGTTTGGTGACACCGGAAACAATGTGACGCACTTCAGGACCGAACAGCTCTTCTATATCTTCCGGCAACGGCATGGGTGTCTTCGATCACATCGTGCAGGAAACCGGCCACAACACTGATGACATCCAGTTTCATATCGGTCAGTATGCCGGCCACCTCCAGCGGATGGGTAAGATAGGGCTCACCTGACAGACGAACCTGCCCCTCATGCACCCTGGCCGAATAAATATAAGCCCGCTCAATTATACCCAGATCCGCTTCCGGATGGTATTCACTGATTTTGTCTATGATATCATTAACTCGGATCAAATCGGGTCACCCTTGATGCTCGATGCTTGATACTCGATGCTTGATACTGGATCGACATTAATACGCTTTTGCAAAAATCACCTGGCTGGTGCCGGGTTTGCCGCAGCAGATACAAGTGCCGGGGTTACTTTCCTGCTCAAAGGGGATACAGCGGATGGTCACCGCCAGATCCTCTTTTATTTTTAGCTCGCAGGCCGGCTCACCGCACCAGGAAGATACGGCAAAACCGCCATGGATTTCAGGTTTCGCCAGATTTTGCGGTGTAAAATATTCGTAAAACGAATTTTTGTCCTCGAGGGTCACCGTGTGATCTTGACGAAAGGTTTCAGCCTGCTGATAAAGATTGTCCTGAATTTCATCCAACAGATTCGTAATTTCCGCCACGAACTGCTCTGTTTTGATGGCGGTCTTTTCAGTATGCGCTTTGTCGCGCCGTGCAACAAAGACTGAATTTTGCGCAATATCGCGGGGACCGATTTCAACCCGCAACGGTATCCCTTTTTTAATCCAATCCCAGCCACGAGCGCCTCCGATATCGCGATCGTCGATTTCCACCACTAATTTACGATGATGATAATATTTATCCCGCAGCTGATTGGCCAGTTTTTCGGTGTAGGCCATCACCGGTTCCCGGTCAGCGGCTTTCCTGATTATCGGCAATAACACAAGATGGGCCGACGCCACCTTCGGCGGCAAAATGATGCCGTCATCATCGCCATGAGTCATGATCACCCCCCCGATCAGACGGGTGGAAGCGCCCCAGGAAGTGGTCCACACATATTCTTCGGTTTCGTCCGCGGTTTGAAATTTAATATCGGATGCTTTGGCAAAATTTTGACCCAAAAAATGAGACGTGCCGGCTTGCAGGGCTTTGCAATCCTGCATCATGGATTCTATGCACAGCGTGTCCACGGCCCCGGGAAAACGCTCGGCCGCACTTTTGGCGCCTCTGATAACGGGCATCGCCAAATGCTCTTCGGCCATCCGGGCATAGACATCCAGCATAAGTTTGGTACGTTCAATTGCCTCTTCTTTGGTGGAATGGGCGGTGTGGCCCTCTTGCCATAAAAATTCACTGGTCCTTAGAAAGATCCGGGTTCGCATCTCCCAGCGAACCACGTTGGCCCACTGGTTGATCAAAATGGGCAGATCCCGATAACTGCTGACCCATTTGGAAAAAGAATCCCCGATGATCGTTTCTGACGTCGGTCGAACCACCAGCGGTTCCGTCAAGGCGCCGGCCGGCACCAAGGCGCCGTCAGCACCTTTTTCTAAGCGGTGATGGGTGACCACCGCGCACTCTTTGGCAAACCCTTCAACATGCTCGGCTTCTTTTTCCAGAAAACTTAAGGGAATAAATAATGGGAAATAGGCATTTTTGACACCGGTCGCCTTGAACATGTCATCCATTACGCGAACGATATTTTCCCAAAGCGCATATCCCCAGGGCTTAATGACCATGCATCCTCTGACCGGTGATCGTTCCGCCAGGTCGGATGCTTTAATCACCTGTTGATACCATTCCGGATAATCCTCTGCTCTTGTCGGTGTTATTGCAGTCTTTACGTTGCTCCCCATTGGGTTCCTTTCCATTGAATAAAGATTATAAATTATTCACCGCGGAGATTGCGGAGAACGCAGAGAAAAACATCAATCATCTCCGCGTGCTCAGCGAGCTCCGCGGTTGGTATAACCGTTACAATTTTTCAACCTAATTCGCATTATCCGCGATTATTTCGTTCGAATTGGGCCACTTCGGCCATCAACACCTCAACCAGCTTTTCCTGGGGGAATTTTTTGACGACCTTACCCTTGCGGAATAAAATGCCGGTTCCATCTCCTCCCGCAATACCGATATCGGCTTCCCGGGCCTCTCCGGGACCGTTTACGACACACCCCATAATTGCAATTTTAATCGGCGAGACCGTTGACATCAGGGCTTTTTCGACCTGTTCGACAATACCGAAGAGTTCAATGTTGCAGCGCCCACAGGTGGGGCAGGAAATGATCTCCGGTCCACGCTGCCGGATGCCCAAAGCTTTGAGAATTTCATAGCCGACCCGCACTTCTTCAACCGGGTCCCGGGTCAACGAGACCCGAATCGTATCCCCGATACCCTCGGCCAGTAACGTTCCGATACCCAGGGCGGACTTGACGATTCCGGAATACAGGGAACCGGCTTCGGTCACCCCGACGTGCAAGGGCAAATCGGTTTCGGCAGACATCAATCGGTAGGCTTCGACCGTGCGCGGCACATCCGATGCTTTTAAAGAAACTTTTATCTGGTGAAAGTCAAGAGATTTCAGCAATTCGATGTTGCGCAGGGCACTATCAACCATGGCCTGGGCCGTGACGCCATTATATTTTTTAAGGATGTCTTTTTCAAGAGAACCGGCATTGACGCCGATGCGAATCGAGATTCCGGCATCTTTGGCACAATCCACCACGGCTTTGACTTTCGCGGCACTGCCGATATTGCCCGGATTTATCCTGAGCGCATCGGCACCGGCCCGGGCAGCGGCAATGGCCAATCGGAAGTCAAAATGAATATCCGCGATAAGGGGAATGGAAATCTTTGGTTTGATGAGGGCAATGGCCTGGGCAGCGTCGGCATCCGGTACGGCCAGCCGGACGATTTCACAACCGGCATCTTGCAATCGCTCAATTTGGGATACTGTGGCATTGACATCAGTGGTTGGCGTATTCGTCATCGATTGGACGGAAATAGGGGCCATATTCCCGACGGGGACATCGCCGACCATGATTTGACGAGTTTTTTTACGACTAAGGGTTTGAGACATATCAAAAATGATACCTTGGGTCTGGGTGCGCCCAATTGCAAATAAAAGTGAAACTGTGATATAGTTAACAAGAATTTTATACTTCAAAAATTATAAAATTACCAAACAAGCAATTTTAATTCAAGACCGGATACAATTATATTTTGATTCAATTTATTTTTGTCAATATAAAAAAGGAGATATAGTCAATGACGCTTGAAAAAGGACAAAAATTTTCAGAAAAACACGGGCCGGATGCCCAGGCGGACCCGATCGTCAAAGATAAAGTCATAAAAAATGCCGCAAAAGGGGATTTGGCCTGTGCGGTCGCCTTTAAAATAGCAAAAGAGCTTGGGGTGTCGCCGGCCGAAATCGGCAAGACCGTGGATCTATTGGAGCTAAGATTGAGTAAATGCCAGTTGGGATTATTCGGCTATCAACCTGATAAGAAAACGGTTAGGGCCCGGACACCCGAAAACCGGCAAATGGAAGCGGCTATTCAAAACGCTCTGAATGACGGAAAGCTTGCCTGCAGCGATGCGTGGAAAATTGCAAAGCGCTTCAAGGTACCGAAAATGGCTGTCAGCGGCGCCTGCGAATCTCTCGGCATCAAAATCAAACCCTGCCAGCTGGGAGCCTTTTAAGAAGGATTCTTTTCCGGAACCGGAATATCCGGAATGCGGAAATAAAAGCAGAGAGCAAAATTTTCAGTGTTTTCCCGGAAATGGTCTCGAATAAATCGCCGACGGATGCCGGAATAGAAATAAAAAATTATGCGAAGCATATAGTAATTAATCCGCCGGCGCCATAGTTCAGCAAGCTCTTTTTTCAATTCCAAAAAACAATCTATAACCTGAAAAGGCTATTTTTCAGGGCGGATTAATTAATGACTCATCAGCAATCTATAAAATTTTCCGTGAACGGCGTGCCATACAATTTGTTATTGTTGTGCTGTGGGTCATTGCGATTATTTACGTGTTTAATCCGATTGTCGAGGAATACAAATTTGTTACCCTTCACAAAATAAACAAGGCCGGTCAGATTACGATAATAACCCGCAATACGCCGCACTGTTACTATCTTTATCGAGATGAACCCATGGGCTTTGAGTATGAACTGGCCCGGGAATTTGCCGGCTATCTGGGGGTCGAACTGAAAGTAAATATCGCCGAGAGCTGGGAGACAATGATTCCGCTGTTAAACGATGGTGCCGGGGCCTTAATCGCAGCGGGCATGACCATTACCCCCAGAAGGCAAGCTCAAGTATCATTTTCAAACGGTTATATGGACATTCAACAGCATCTCATCGCTCACCGCAACAGTTCGAAAATAAAGAATCTGGCAGGACTTTCCGGTAAAAAAATCCATGTTCGCGAGGCGACTGCTTACCAGGAGCGGCTCGAGGAACTCCAGCAGCAGGGGGTGGAGTTAACCATCGAGCTGCACAATGATATGCCCACGGAAGAGTTGATTCAGCAGGTCGCCGAAGGTGAAATCGAACTCACCGTTGCCGACAGCAATATCGCCCTGCTCAGCCGACGCCATTATCCCGGCGCGATCATGGCCCATCCGATCAGTGATCTGCGGCATCTTGGCTGGGCAGTGCATCCGGAGGCCCGCCAGCTTAGAGCTAAAATCAATTCTTTTTTTAATGCCATTAAAGAAACCGGCAAGTTCGATGAAATTTATAATAAATATTATGGCGATATAACCAGCTTTGATTACGTCGATCTGAAAGTCTTTCATCGCAACACGAAAAAGAAGCTATCCCGCTATAGTCCGTTTATAAAAGCCGCGGCCAAAAAATACGGTTTCGACTGGCGTTTAATAGCGGCACAGATTTACCAGGAATCCCATTTAAACCCGCGGGCCAAGAGTCGGGCCGGCGCACGGGGCTTAATGCAGCTGCTTCCCAGCACAGCCAGCAGCCTGGATATCAACGACATTTATAATCCGGTGGAAAATATTAATGGTGGGGTGCGGTATTTAAAAAAACTTTATGACCGTTTCGACCAAGCAGACGCTACCAACCGGCTGCTGATCGCCCTGGCCGCCTACAATGTCGGTCAGGGGCATATTCAGGATGCCCGCAACCTGGCAGTCAAAAAAAACCTCGACCCCGATTCATGGGATTCGTTAGCCCAGACGTTGCCGTTATTGCGATATCGCAAATACTATAAAGATGCCAAATACGGCTATTGCCGGGGCACCGAACCGGTGATCTATATCAAGCAAATTATGATTTATTACGACATCTTAAAACGGCAGGGGATTGAATACGGCGAGGTGCAGGCGCGGCTGTGATATTGACGAATGGCACAGTCTATAGGTTTCAGGTGTCAGGTTTCGGGTGCCAGGAAACCGAAGTGCTAAGGAGGCGAATTGTGGCTGTCGCGATCGGAACATTTTAAAATGACCGTTCGACATCAAAAGTCACGACAGGCTGAATCTTTATTCGATCAACGGCCCGCAATCTTTGAAACGGCTTCAGATTTTGACTGGGACCTATTGGTTTTTAATAAATGCAGTCGCTTCGATGCTTGACGTCCGCTGAAGGTTGACGTTCATTAGTTTCTCTTTGATTTGACTGCGCTCGCGGCCAGAGGCGGTGCTGAACACTGACACCTGACACCTGAAACCATGAGTTATTTACAGCCCCTCGGCAGATAAAAGCCCTAAAGTGCCCAACGCAACACGAGCAACCCATCTGCCTGTGCCGGCCTAATACGAGGCTTGTTCGCCCACAAACGGATTGGTTCGCTTTTCCACCCCAATGGTCGTCGGCTGATTATGGCCCGGATAAACTTTAAGATTATCACTCAGCGTAAACAATTTTTGCTGAATACTCTCCTTGAGGGTTTCGAAGCTGCCGCCCGGAAAATCAGTACGGCCGATTGATCCCGCAAATAATGTATCACCAACAAAAACCTCCTGCGCCGTATGTAGCGATATTCCGCCCGGAGTGTGTCCGGGAGTGTGAAGCACCTTTAAAGCAACCCGGCCGAAGGTAACTTCATCGCCGTCCTGGAGTTCCCGGTCCGGTGGCGGTGAATTATCGGCTGCCATGCCCCAGGCTGCAGCACTGTCGGCAAGTTGATTGAGCATCGGCGCATCGAGAGGATGGATGAGTATCGGTGCGCCGGTAACCTCTTTGAGCCGTTTATTGGCACCGACATGGTCAAAATGCCCATGGGTATTAATGATAAGTTTTGCGGTCAGGTTGGATTCGGCCAGGGCCCGTAGAATCCGATCAGGTTCGTCACCCGGATCGATGACCGCGGCCTCCAGCGTCTCTTCACATCCCACAATAAAGCAATTTGCCATAATCGGCCCAACAGCCAGTGTCTTGATAATCACGTTTTTCTCCTTAAATTTCCTCACAGAAAACAGAGGACAGAAGTCAGAGGACAGAAAACGGAAAATAGGATACAAAATGGTTGGCTGATTCAATAGACCACAATCGCAACAATCTGCAGCCACATCGTGTTCTCATCCTTAGCGCTTCCACCCCTAAATCTTTAACATCACCTTCCGCATCCAGCCAACCACATCAGCATCGAGTCTCCCACCGTCCATTCAGCATCCAGTATCCACCATCCAGTATCCAGTATCGAGCATCCAGTATCCAGCATCCAGCATCGAACATCCAGTACCCAATGCCCAATACCCAGTGCCCAATATCCAATATCTATGTCACCTCATCATCGGCATGGGTCGCATTCTTTTTCAGTTTACCCTCATTGACCAGAGCATCCCGGATACTGTCCATGATCCCGTTGATAAAGGCTCCGGATTCGTCAGTGCCGAATTTTTTCCCGACATCAACGGCTTCGTTGATGGATACCTTCGGTGGGATATCCTCACAGTACAGCAGTTCGTAAACCGCAATCCGCATCACGTTGCGATCCACGCAGGACATACGATGGATTTTCCAATTTTTGGAAAACTGCTCAATCAGGGTGTCGATGTCATTTATAGCGCCTAATACCCCGTTAACCAGTGTTAAAAAAAAGGGGTTGACCTTTTTAGGCGGACGAAAGTTATCACAGAAGGACTCCAGCATCTGCAACGATACATTGTCCTGCATATCCATGTAAAAGAGCGCCTGCATGGCGAGCTCCCGCGCCTGGCGACGAGTACCCATGATCGAATCTAATCAATAATTTCAAATAAGTTAGCCATCTCCACGGCCGCAATGGCCGCACTCCAGCCTTTATTGCCGGCCTTGGTGCCCGCACGTTCGATCGCCTGCTCGATGGAGTCAACGGTAATGACACCGAAAATCACCGGGATTTCAGATTCCATGCTGACCGCTGCAACCCCTTTCGACACCTCGGCACTGACATAATCAAAATGCGGCGTGGATCCTCGAATAACGGCACCCAGGCAAATCACGGCATCGAAACGCTTTGTTTTTGCCATTTTCTGCGCCAGCAGCGGAATTTCAAATGCGCCCGGCACCTTAACGACTTCGATATCTTCATCGGAGGTGCCGCTGCGAATCAGGGCATCGATCGCCCCGCTTAATAGCTTATCAGTAATAAAATCGTTAAAGCGGCTGACAACCAGTGCGAACTTCTTACCCTCGGCAATGAGTTTCGCCTCATGGAATTTCGGCATGAGCTTTCCTTTCTTTATCGGTTAACTGGTTGATGAATAATAAAAAGGTATTCTATCGATCAGTTTAAATGACGGAGCAATTTCCTATTCAACTAATTCAACTTTTTATCAGGGATTGGCATCGACATTGAGCAGATGCCCCATTTTCAACTTCTTACATTCCAGATAACACTTATTGTATTGATTGGGGGATATCTCGATAGGCACCTGTTCGACAATCTTGAGACCGTATCCGTCCAGGCCAACCATTTTTTTGGGATTGTTGGTCATGAGCCGCATTTCCCGGACACCGAGATCAACCAGAATTTGAGCGCCGATACCATAATTGCGCATATCCGGCTTGAAACCCAATTTTTCGTTGGCTTCAACCGTATCAAATCCCTCGTCCTGCAAAGCATAGGCTTTGATTTTATTGACCAGACCAATGCCGCGGCCTTCCTGCCGGATATACAGCAGGACACCGCACCCTTCCTCTTGCATTTTGAGCATCGCCTTGTGCAACTGGGGGCCGCAATCACATCGCATAGAACCAAAAATATCACCGGTCAGGCACTCGGAATGGACTCGCACAAGGACGGGTTTATCTGGATCGATTTCGCCTTTGACCATCGCAATGTGCAATAAATTATCCACATCATTTTCGTAGACCACAGCCCTAAATTCACCGGCCACCGTGGTCGGGATCATTGTTTCTGCAGATCGTCGCACAAAAGATTCCGTACGCATCCGATATTCAATTAAATCTGCGATGGTACAAATGCCGATGCCGTGTTCTTCACTGAATTTTTCAAGGGATGGCATCCTGGCCATGGTGCCGTCATCATCCATAACCTCGCAGATAACCCCGGCCGGTTTCATACCTGCCAGGCGGGCCATATCGACGGAGCCTTCCGTCTGCCCGGCTCTGACCATCACCCCTCCGTCCCGGGCTCTGAGGGGAAAGATGTGCCCGGGTCTTACCAGATCACGAGGTTTGGCATCATCCGCGACAGCAGTCAACACCGTGGTGGCCCGATCGGCAGCCGAAATGCCGGTGGTCACACCGCACCTGGATTCAATCGAAACGGTAAAACCGGTTCCATAAGGCGATGTGTTATGGTCAACCATCAGCGGGATATCCAGCGAATCGATTTTCTCGGCGGTCATGGGCAGACAGATCAGACCACGGCCGTATCTGGCCATGAAATTAATTGCCTCGGGGGTCACCTTCTCCGCTGCCATACAAAGGTCACCCTCATTTTCCCGATCTTCATCATCCACCAGGATGACCATGCGCCCTTCTCTAATCTCTATAAGGGCCTCTTCAATAGAAATTTGTGGCATTTTTCCTTTTTAACTCCAAGTGTTATTTGCGCGATCAATAACTTTAGACGATTGCGCGATGGATAAAAATATGTCGTATGTCAAAAAATTAATCCGCCCGGGGTATCATAAACATATTTGCATCATATTTCAAAGGCCAAATATGGTTGATCCCCACCTGAATCCGCATTTTTAAAGGGTACCGTAATCAATCGATAAAACCGGTTTTGATGAGGTACGCCTGGTCAACCGTTGATCGTTTGGCGATTTGATCTTTGCCTGTTGGTGAATCAGCGGTTAAAAATCGTTCGACATATTTGCCGATCATGTCGGTTTCGATATTAACCCGATCGCCCCGCTTTTTAATTCCGATGGTCGTTAATTTGGACGTATACGGAATGATGCTGATCGAGAAACTGCCGGCATCGCAGCTGTTGATCGTCAAACTGATGCCGTCCACGGCAACCGAGCCCTTGGCGATCATATACCGTGTCAGCGACTCGCCCACCTCTATCCTAACATTGATGGCATTTCCCAGCATTTCCCGCTGTTTGACGATGCCCGTTCCGTCAATATGCCCGGAAACCAAATGCCCGTCAATGCGATCCGAAAACCGCATGGCCCGTTCCAAATTGACGCGATCTCCGACTTTGGCCTGATTAAATATTGTCGTTTTAAGGGTTTCAGGTGATACGTCTACCTCAAAACGTCGATCCTCAATTTTTACAGCAGTCAGACAGGCCCCACTGACGGATATACTGTCGCCGATTTTGGTCTGATCCAGCGAAAAATCCGCTTCAATGGTCAGCCGATCCCCTTGGCCTGAGGAACGGATGGCGGCAATGTTGCCCAGCCCCTCGATGATTCCTGTAAACATGGATATGTCCGTTTTTATTTAGTCCATTCTCAAACCAGATGAATATAACAATTAATCCGGAATTTACAACTGGCAAACAGCAACGGATAACGGATAACGGATAACGGATAGCTCTGACCTAGGATGGTGAATATATGCAACATCTGCATTTACAATTTATCCCGTTTTATTCCTCGACTTCACGAGTTATAATTGCGGATTTCGGATTGATGGAATCGCTACGCTCTATCAATTAATGGACAGAATTCCTTAAATCTAAAATCCAAAATCTAAAATTACACACAATTTATAGAGGAACAAACATGGGCAGAAAAACCTTTCTGAAAATAAACAATTTTCACTCCTCCGGCCCTAACCAATATATCCTTCGATCATGACATCGTCACCAAAGCGCCGAATATTGATTTTGTTTACCGGGATGCTTTGGCTCATCAAATCCGGACCCGGTCCGCTGCAAATGGGGATACCGTCATCACCGCCCAGAATCTTAGGCGCGTAGAAAAAAAACACCTTGTCCACAATACCGGCGCTAAAGGCCGAGGTCAGGACCCGGCTGCCGCCTTCAATTAAAAGACTGGTAAGCCCCATGGCACCCAGCTGATCCATTAAGGCATCCATATCAATTAATTCATTTTTAAGCTTGGATTGAATCACGCGGATGCCATCTTTTTCAAAAGCCCTTTGCTTGTCCTGCGCCACCACGCCTTGGCCGACCACCAAAATCGTTTCTGCGGCGGACGCTTGCCGCAATAATCCGGCTGCCGGTGATATGGCAAGATGGGTATCCAGTATAATCCTCACCGGGTCTTTGCCCTGGCCGTCAGGCAGGCGGGCCGTTAGACTGGGATCGTCGGCACGGACGGTATTGATACCAACCAGTATCGCATCCGCGGCATGTCGCAGACGATGAACGAACTGCCGTGATTTTTCACCGGTGACCCACTTGGAATCTCCGCTGCGGGTAGCGATCCGGCCATCGAGGGTTGCCGCACATTTGGCAATCACAAAGGGCCGCCGGGTGCGAACGAACTTAACAAAGCCCTCAATCAGTTTCCGGGCTTGCTCCCGGCAAACCCCGGTTGTAATCCGGATTCCCTGCTGTTCTAAATAATCAGCCCCGCCACCGGCCACATCCTTATTCGGATCGATCATGGCAACCACAACCCGCTTAATACCGGCCTCAACTATCTTCCGGGTACAGGGGGGCGTGCGGCCGGTGTGGTTACAGGGCTCAAGGGTAACGTACAGGGTGGCCCCGTCTGCCAGTTTGCCGGCCGCATCAATTGCGTTGACCTCGGCGTGGGGTCCGCCCACCATTTGGTGGTATCCGCCTCCCACCACCCGGCCGTCTTTTACCACCACGGCTCCCACCATGGGATTCGGCGAAGTAAATCCTTCACCTTTAATCGCCAGGTCCAAAGCCATTTGCATGAAATATTGATCGTCCATTGTCACTCAGAAATGAAAGGTCGGTTAACAGAAAATAGAAGTTCGAAGTCAGGGGACAGATATTGGAAGTCGGAAGTGTGACCCGTCGTCGTCCGATAGGACGGGACTATGCCGCGGCAAAGATGCGGGGGGAGGAATCAACATTTTGACTATTCGCAATCTTTTTTTCCGACTTCCATTCCGACTTAATTCCTTTTCATCTGTCTTCCGCCTTCCCGTTGTTGCTTAATAAGCTTTTGAGTTCGGAAACAAAATCATTTACATCTTTAAATTCCCGATAAACCGATGCAAAGCGCACATAGGCGACGTCATCCAATTCGTGGAGCTTTACCATGGTCTTTTCCCCGACAACGGAGGCCGGCAACTCTTTCTCGCCCATCTCGCGCAAATCACGTTCCAGATCATCGATGAACTCCTCGATGGCATTCATACTGATGTTGCGTTTCTCGCACGCTTTTTGGATGCCGCTGCGCACTTTTTCCCGGTTAAAGACTTCGCGGCGCCCATCTTTTTTGATTATCATAATGGGAATCTCTTCAATGTGCTCATAGGTGGTGAAGCGTCGACTGCAGTCGATACATTCCCTGCGCCGCCGAATCACACTTGCATCTTTGCTCAACCTGGAATCGATAACTTTGTTGTCAATTTCGCCACAAAATGGACATTTCATGAAGGTTCTCCCGCTTATCGGACTTTATTTGTTTCAAAACAATAGGGTTCGCCAAAGGGCCGTCGAATTTCTTCAAGCTTTGTATTTTGACAGAATCAGCGTGCCGTTCGTCCCACCGAAGCCAAAGGAATTGGTCATGGCATTTTCAACGGTGGCCTGACGGACCGTGTTGGGCACATAATCCAGATCACACTCCTCGGCCTGATTCTCATAATTGATGGTGGGAGGGATTAGGTCATTGGCCACAGTCAGTGCGGTAAATACGGTCTCGACCCCGCCGGCGCCCCCCAGCAAATGACCGGTCATTGATTTGGTGGAACTCACCGCCAACGAGCCGGCATGCTCTTTGAAAACCGTTTTAATCGCACGGCTTTCATATAAGTCGTTGAGCTCCGTGGAGGTTCCATGGGCATTGATGTAGTCAATCTGGTTATGCGCGAGTTGGGCATCCTCGATGGCGGCTTGCATACAGCGCACGGCTCCGTTGCCATCCGGCGGCGGGGAAGTCATGTGGTAGCCGTCGCCGGTCATGCCATAGCCGGTAATCTCGGCATAGATGCGGGCACCCCGGTCAAGCGCATGATCCAGGGCCTCGATAATTAAGATACCACCGCCCTCGCCAACCACAAAACCGTCCCGGTCGCGGTCAAACGGACGGGATGCTTTGGTGGGCTCGTCGTTGCGGGTTGAAAGCGCTTTCATGGAGTTGAAACCGGCGATGCATGAAGGACTTATTACCGCTTCGGTGCCGCCGGTGATCATGGCATCCGCGGTTCCGCTTTGAATGAGTCTAAAGGAATTGCCCACCGCATGGGTACCGGCCGCACAGGCCGTCGCAAGTGAAGAATTCGGTCCCTTGGCGCCAAAATGAATGGATATCATCCCGGGAGCCATGTTGCCGATCATCATGGGAATAAAAAACGGGCTGACTCGCTTGGGTCCCAGGTTGGAAACGCGTTGAACGGTATCTTCCATAAATCTTAAACCGCCCAGTCCACATCCGGTAATAACACCCACCCTGGACTCATTGGCGCTGTCAATCACAAGCCCGGAATCTTCGATGGCCATCCGGGTTGCCGCCAGAGCAAACGCAATAAAGGGTTCAACCCGATTGGCATCCTTTTTGGGCATGAAATCTTGCGGGTTGAAATCCTTGACTTCTGCGGCAATCTTGGTTTGATAGCCGGCAGTATCAAAGCGGGTTATTTCGCCGACACCGGATTTGCCGGCGCACAGCGATTTCCACGTTTGCTCAACACCGATACCCACGGGGGTAACAAGCCCCAAACCTGTTATGACTACCCGCTTATTCAAATGTCCCCCCTCAATATGCTAGTTTTCAGCACGGGTTAACTAGTAAAAACCAATGCCGGGCGAATCGTTTAATCTGCAACCGGCCACTGCCGACTGACAAATAACAGATCAGTAACCAGTGGCCGGCAGCCGGCATTCAAATGGACAAAGAGCAGCAAGGACGGTGATCAATACGCCATGGCCACCATCACATCAAAATTGTCTCGGATTACGATCTGTCTATTGGGTATGAACGTAAGCGATGGCGTCTTTGACCGTGGCGATTTTTTCGGCGTCTTCGTCGGATATTTCAACGTCAAATTCTTCTTCCATCGACATAATTAATTCAACCAGATCCAGAGAGTCCGCACCCAGATCATCTACAAAAGAAGCTTCAGGAACAACTTCCGCCAAATCAACGCTTAATTTTTCTGCAATAATTTTTTTGACTTTATCTTCTACCGACATTTGACTTACCTCCTCTTCCGGAATCACCGGAAACAATTCTTATGGTTCATGGTTCAAAGTAACTTTTTACAAAATAAAACTTCAACTAACAACCTACAAATGGCATATAAAACCTTAGCACGCGTTGCATGGTTTACAAATCTGCAAACTGGCTTCAGAACTGAGAGATTTTAGTTGAAGGTAAGGCGCGAGGTGGAGAAAAACGCGCAGCGTACAACCGTACGTGAGCGATTTTCGACGACTCGCAACGCAGAATTCGGCTAAAAGATGTCAGATCTGAAGCCAGTTTTACATGTACATGCCGCCATTGACATGCAAAACCTGACCGGTAATATAAGCGGCCTGATCGGAAGCCAGAAAAACGACGGCGGCGGCAATATCTTGCGCGGTACCGACCCGTCCCAGCGGGATCTGGCTGATCATCATCTCCTTGGCTTTGTCGGAAAGCGAAGTGGTCATATCCGTGTCAACATAGCCCGGTGCGACGACATTGGCCGTAATGCCGCGTGAGGCCAGCTCCTTGGCAACGCCCTTGGTCAGACCGATGATACCGGCTTTTGAAGCGACATAGTTCGCCTGCCCCGGATTACCGCTGACCCCCACCACCGAGGACACGTTAATGATGCGGCCCGCACGCTGCTTCATCATGGTTTTGGTTACCGCTTTAATGCAGTTAAACGTTCCCTTTAAATTGATATTGAGCACATCATCCCAATCGGCTTCCTTCATGCGGACAATCAGACCGTCGCGGGTGATGCCGGCATTGTTGACCAGGACATCGATGCGACCGGTTTCATCCAGCACCCGGCGGACAAATTCGGCGACCTCTTTTTCGGCGGCAACATTCACCTGAATGCCGGTGGCCCTGCCGCCGGCATCGGCCACCAGCTGCTCGGTTTGCGCCGCGGCGTCAGCCGCTGATGAGTAGTTAAAATATATCCGGTGGTCCGCCCGGGCAAACGCCCTGCAGATACCCCGGCCGATGCCCCGGGAACCGCCCGTAATTAAAATAGTACGTTTCTTGACTTCATCTGCCATGATTACCTCTCAAATACGATATCGGCGAGCTGATCCATATCCGGAATCATGTTGTGCAGGCCGGCCGTCAGCTCACTATAGGCCACATTCGCCATGAATTCGGCCGTGGCCTTTTCGTCAAACTGACCGCAACCCATTACAATCTGCAGGATATTCTGGCAGACAATCCGGGAAACTTCAGCGGCAAACAACCTGGCAATGATTTTCATTTTTCCGGTCTCGGAATCGCCGCGTTGGGCACACCCGGCGGCCTTGCGCGCCAGGCTGGCGCCAATCTCTACATGCACCGCCATATCGGCCAGCGCAAACATAACATACTGCTGTCGGGTCAACCGGTGATCGTTGGCCAGGGTGATGGCCTGGTTCAGGGCACTGGCCGCAAGCGCGTACGTCCGGCAGCCCAAATCGGCAGCGCTGTTGTGCAGCTGCTGCATCTCATCGTGGATGGCCTGGTAAAACCCGCCTTTTGATTTACGGGTTATTTTCCAGCGCATGGTACTGATAAGGATTTGCTGGATCTCACTGGTGCCTTCGTAAATGCAGGTGATGCGGACATCTCTTTTGATCTTTTCAACCGCGTACTCGGTGATGTAGCCATAACCGCCCAGGGCCTGGATGGCATCTTCGGCGGCTTTGTTGGCCGCCTCGCTGGCATACAGTTTGGCAATCGAGCCTTCGACCTCGAGGTCGTGTCCGCCGGAATCCAGTCTTTCAGCGACCTCTGCAATAAATGCATCGGCGGCCGCCAGCCGCACGACATTCGGTATAATCAGTTTGTGAGTATATCCCTGCTTTTCCGACAATGGGGTTTTAAACTGGATGCGTTCCTTGGCATAGGGGATGGCAATCTCAAGCGCCGCTTCCGCGCCGCCCAGTGCCATGGCCGCTACCATCAGCCGCGTGTAACCGAAAACTTTGCTGGCCTGTTTAATGCCGTGTCCGGGGATGCCCCCGATAAGATTTTCCAGCGGCACGAAGACATCGGTAAAGGTTAGCGGTGATGTATTGGAGGCCCGGATGCCATGTTTTTCTTCGCCTTTGCCGGCGACATACCCCGCGGTGCCTTTCTCCATTACGAAAAAAGTTGCCCCTTCGGGTGTATTGGCCAGTACCGTAATAAAATCGGCATACAGCCCGGTGGAAATAAACTGTTTGCTGCCGTTGATATTATAGCCGATGATCTCGCCCGTATCAGTGGTCACCGGATCGGCCTTGGTTTTGATGGCCACAACATTGCTGCCGACATCCGGCTCCGTTACGGCATATGCCACCAGCGCTTTGCCTTCAGCTATCTGACCGAGCCATTTCTCTTTCTGTTCCGCTGTGCCCCCAACAATAATCGGGTCCGCCCCGAGTTGAATCGCAAAAAAGGCCGTCGTAATTCCCAGACAAATTTTAGCCATTTCCCGGGTCACGGCACAACTGTCCCGCGCGCCTCCCCCCATGCCGCCATATATTTCCGGAATCATCAAAAGCTGCAGCCCGATTTCGGGTCCCAGCATTTCCCGAATGGTATCCTCCGGAAAAATTTCTTTCTGATCATATTCAAATATTTTTTCTTTGGTCAAAAGCCTTTTTTTCAGCTGTCCGATGGTATCCAGTACCATCTGTCTGGATTCAAGGTCCAGGCCCGTCAGCTGTTTTGCTTGGGAGGTGTCATCTGCAGCCATCTATTTAATTCCTTTTCAAATGGATCAAGATGTTTTATCAAAACCGGTTGTTGCTATTATTTGGGGCGATTTAATCAGGTAATACGGAAACTATTCAATTCGTGCCATGTTTGATTCGCAGATTTGAGGATTCGTTAAACGGCGCAATAGTAGGGGGTGATGAGAACCTTCAACTATTTTCCGGTTTTACAAATGAACCATTTAACGATATCCGAATTCGATTGGAACGTATTCGCATGATTATCGACTCAATGCTTGAAGTATCAGCATCTGAGCGTGTAATTTAATCCTCATCTGTTGAAATGACGGTGCGGCCTTTGTAAGAACCGCAACTGGGACAGGCATGATGCGGCAGCGTGGCTTCACCGCAATCAGGGCACGTTGATAGATTCGGCGCTGATGTTTTTTGGTGTGTTCTTCGTTTGGCGCGCTTTGATTTTGAAGTTTTTCGTTTCGGTACAGCCATAAGTAATCTCCTAACTATTTAATATTTATAAAAAATTTAAAAAACAAGTACTCGAATTTGCAGGTGGCGTTCTAGTAATTTAAATTCAGCTGAATGTCAAGCCTTTTCATGCGATCAATTGAAATTGTTTGCTTGTACTGGACTGCCTTCTATGCTATAGGAAAGGTCCCGATGGCTGTTAAGCTCTATAATATAACCAATTAATATCATTTGTCAAATCTAATTAATGCAATGCTGCGGCGGTTTCGGATATATCGAATAAGTGCAAGATTTTATGGAATAATTTAATGGTATCGGCAACACCGGGTGTGGATTCTTGAAAAATCAGCTTTACTAACTTTTTACTCAAACAAGCTAATTGCAGTAAATGAATAATACGAATAATATATTTTATTTCAGTTTATTATCGAATATTTTCTGATTATTTCAACAATATAAAAAACGAATGAACAGGTAAAGATATGGAAAAAATCATCACACGGTTTCCACCGAGTCCGACCGGATATCTGCATGTCGGTGGTGCTCGCACGGCAATATTCAACTGGTTGTATGCCCGGCACATGAACGGCAAATTTGTCCTGCGCATTGAAGACACAGATATCAAACGCTCGACCCAGGCATCGGTGGATGCCATTTTTGAGGCCCTCCAGTGGCTCGGAATCGATTGGGACGAAGGACCGTATTTTCAAACCCAGCGCTTTGAAATTTACCGCGAATATATTCAAAAATTAGTTGATTCCGGTCAGGCCTATTATTGCACCTGTTCCCCGCAACAAATCGATGCCATGCGGCAGGCAGCCATGGCAAGCGGGGGCAAACCGCGCTATGACGGCACCTGCCGTGCAAAAGGGCTGCCTAAAACGGACAATGCCGTGGTGCGCTTTAAGGCACCGCTTAGCGGGACCACGGTTGTCGAAGATGTGATCAAGGGCAACATCGTATTTCAAAACGACGAACTGGACGATTTTGTCGTCTGTCGCAGCGACGGAACGCCCACTTATAATTTTGTCGTGGTGATCGATGATATTACCATGAACATCAACACGATTATTCGGGGCGATGATCATGTGATGAACACCCCCAAGCAGATTCTGCTTTACCATGCCCTGGAAAGCCCCTTGCCGACCTTCGGCCATGTTCCCATGGTGCTGGGCAACGACCGGGCCCGCTTGAGCAAACGCCATGGCGCCATGTCCGTCACGGCCTACCGGGATATGGGTTATTTGCCCCAAGCCCTGCTCAACTACCTGGTGCGGTTGGGTTGGTCGCATGGCGACCAGGAATTTTTTACCCGAGATGAGTTGATCAAGGTATTTGACATTGAACATATCGGCCGCTCGGCCGGCATATTCGATATCGAGAAACTGCAGGCCATCAATGCCGATCATATCCAGGCATCGGCCGCATCGGACCTGGTGGGCCCCTTGAAACCGTTTTTAAAAGACCGCGGGATCGAAATCGAAACCGGTGACTATGCAGCGAGCGTTATCGAAACCCTGCAACCCCGCAGCAAGACCCTGGCCGATATGGCGGATGCCGCCCTGTTTTATTATCTTGATGACATCATTTTTGAGGAAAAAGCAGCCCGCAAATTTCTGAAAGCAGCGGCCCTGGAACCCCTGCAACTGCTGGCTGAAAAACTGAAGGCAGCAGCCGATTTCAGCCAAAAACACCTGGAGGACATCTTTAGGGCCGTGATGGATCAAACCGGCCTGAAGCTGGGCAAAATCGCCCAGCCGGTGCGCGTCGCTCTGACGGGTAAAACCGCCAGCCCGGGCATTTTTGAAATCATCACCATTTTAGGGCCTGAGCGCGTGATCCCGCGTCTTGAAAAGGCCATCAGCTTTATTGAGAAACGAGTGGCGTGCCGATAAAGTTAGGATCATGAGAAGCTGAGAGGTGAAAAGATAGAAGGTAAGAAGGTGAGAAGGGTAGAAAGGAGAAGGTGGGAAGATCAGAAGGTTAGAAGAGTAACAGAATTAGAGCGAGAAAGAGAGAAGGAAAGGCGATTTTGGATAAAAAGGGATATCAAGCACTTTCGTGATCTTGAAGTGTATCGACGGGCTTTTAGGGCTGCGATGACGCTATTTCAGCTTACGAAGGGCTTTCCTGCTGAGGAGCGATATTCCATGGTGGATCAATTAAGAAGGGCATCTCGATCTGTCTGCGCCAACCTTGCTGAAGCCTGGAGAAAAAGGCGCTATATTGCTGTATTCAAAAACAAAATCACCGATTCAATGCAGGAGCGTCAGAGACACAATGCTGGTTGGAGTTCAGTCTCGCCTGCGAATATATAAATCAGGCTACCTTTGATCTGCATCTCGACAGCGAGTATGAGGAAATATCGGATGTGAAGGCAATGCATCGCAATGCTGAATTCACAATGCGGAAACATGGGGTCGTGAGCTGAAAATGGTCCGATTCTGTTTTTAGCAACCACAGGAACTTTGTAAGGGTCTGAAGCATTTTTTTGATAATTGCCTGATTTTCTAACCTTCTTAACTTCTTACCCTTTTCGATCCTTCCAGATCTTCTTACCTTCCAACCCTCTGATCTTCTTACCTTCTTATTACTTCTTATCTTGATGTTCCGCAGTTTATAACGATCTCCTCTCCCACCTTCTTAACTCCATTACAGCTACTATTTTTAATGACCTCCAAAATTTCCCTTGACTCACTAATAATTATTTTGTATTTGATTCGGTACGTTTACAAAATGCTGGGGGATCGTCTAGCGGCAGGACGACGGGTTCTGGCCCCGTTAACCCAGGTTCGAATCCTGGTCCCCCAGCCATTTCGACGCAAAAAAGGGGTTTATTACTGAACACCCAACACCGTCTCCCGGCAAAGGTGGTCTACCACCGCCTGCAACGCTTCCTTATCGTCGGCCCCCTCATCCCTGGCCCGCGTATATGCCGCTAATTGCCGATCGGCGCTGGTACCGTTTTCCAGGATGGTCCGCAGGTAGACCACGTCTTCGAGACTACCCAGTTCGGCCGCGTTCTCGAGGTCTTTTTCCAAACCTCTGGTCATCAGCTCTTGAGCCGGGACCAGGGCCTTTTTTCCGAAATCGATGAGCCTGTCCTGGAGACCGTAGCGCATGGCCCGCCACTTGTTCTCGACTATGTGATGCCTGCGGTAGGCCCGCCAGCTCTGGTTGCGGCGGTGCAATTTGAGGAGCCGCACTACCATTATCTGCACCAGAGCCACCGCACAGACGGCTTCGTCCACCAGCGTGCAGGCATCTGGAATTCGCACCTCCAAAGTGCCGAATTTGGGATTGAAGCGCAGATCCCACCAGATCATGGTTGCGTCCGGGCGGCCGTCCGCACCGGTTAAGATCCCCACCTGGCCCAGGAGGTCGACAAAGGCCTGATATTCGCTGAAGGAATGGAACGATCCGGGGATTCCAGTGCGGGGCACCATCTCCAGAATCACGTTGCGATAGGATTTGAGCCCCGTGTTACGGCCCTGCCAAAAGGGGCTGGAGGTGGAGACGGCCAGGATATGAGGCAGAAAATAGCGCAGCTGGGAGCCGATCTCAATCATCAGATCCCGGTGTTCCGGACCCTGGCCAAAACCGACATGCACGTGCAGGCCGAAGGTCAGCAGCTGGTTGGCCACTCCCGCCATGTCATTAAGAAAGCGCGCATAACGTTCCCCGGCGGTGAAAGTCTGCTTGCTCCAGTCGGCAAAAGGATGCGTGCCGGCAGAGGCGATGGCCATACCGTGCTCGGCCGCCAATTTGCGGACCTGGCAGCGCATGCGGATAATCTCCGAGCGGACTTCAGGCACACTGGAGCAAACCGAGCTGCCGGCCTCTATCTGACTCTGCATCAACTCGGGCCTCACTGAGCTGTCAGGCGTGAACTGACCACCATCTTCCAGGAGCTGCCGAACATATGAGTCCAAGTCCCTGGTCGCGGGGTTTATAATTTGATATTCCTCTTCAACCCCAAGCGTCAGATCAATGCCCTCGATCATCATGGTGTTTGCCTCCCTGACAAGTTGTTGTTTAGGCCAACCGGGACAGGCAACATTGTCAGAAATTGCATATTAAAGCAAGCCCTTAAGCTTCAGAAAAAATAGGGACGTTGGTGAAAAGTTGCCAAATATTCTATCCTGTAGAAAGCCACCCACAAAGCTCCCACTAGTTGAAATCTATTTCAAAGAATCCCAAGTCACTTCTTCGTAGACCGAACATCTCCATTTATAAGGCAAATCCGTTAGAATTCCAGGTTCCTTTGCCGTTTGCAGCAACAACTAGCACAACTCAGATGGACTTAAAACCGAAAGAGAATCTTGTCAAAATTTTTATCTTTACCGTCATTTATTTCAATCCCTTCAGCCTTGAGCATTTTTATTTTTCTCTGAATGGAGCTCCCCGACGTATGCCCTTCAAACCCCCCAATCCGACCGGATGTGGCAACAACCCGGTGTCATGGAACCTCGGGTGCATATGGATTTTTTTTCATGGCCTGGCCAACTCCCCGGTAAGCTTTGGTTCCCAGAGCATGGGCGATTTCTTTATAAGTTGTCACCCGGCCCTCAGGTACTTTGCGTAAAAGATCGTAGGCCTTAGCGGCAAATGATTTCATTGCTCCTCCTCAATTTTATCGAACACGGATTGCACCTTCACCGAATATGCAACAAGCTAATATAGCAAATTATAAATTGCACTAGGATTAAACCCCTTAGTTGGGGTAAACCTTGATGCGCCAATAAAAATGGCGAAGATTGTGCATCTTCGCCATTTTCGGTTTTGTGAAAGAGTACTAAGGGTTATAAAATCAATCCAGATTCTCCGTCCGGTTGCGTCCCAGATCCTTGGCGCGATAAAGCGCCTCATCGGCTTTGGCGATCCAATCGTCAAAAGAAATCTCACGATCACCACTGGGCACCATTGCCAGGTGGAAACCAAGTGAAATTGTTATTCGCACATGGGTTTCACCGAATACGAAATCAGCGGCCTCAACTATTTGCCGCAGCCGCTCGCAGTGAAGGCGCATCCCTTGCCGGCTTAGCTCCCCGCGCGGCAGGATAATGAATTCCTCGCCGCCATATCGTGCAAAAACATCCTCGGGCCGCTTGCTGGAATTAATAATGCTCGCAAATTGGTTCAGAACGAAATCCCCCATTTGATGACCGTAGGTATCATTAATGCGTTTAAAATGGTCAATATCAATCATAATAACACCCAGCAAACACTGATGTCGACGGGCAAAAGCCACTTCTTCGGCGGCCCGCTTCATGAAATGCTGGCGGTTGAAAATTCCGGTTAAACCGTCAATGGAGGCACTGCGATGAAGATTATTCTCCAACTCGATTTCAGCTTGATCCTTGAACTCAATTTTCAGCAGCGAGTGACCGACCTGAATGGGAACGCCCGGTGGCACCTGGATCCGTTTGATTTTATGGGTATTGACATAGGTTCCATTCGTCGAATCCCGGTCTTCGATTTCAAAGACATCATCCAGCCAGTGAATAACGCAATGGATCCGGGAAGCCCAGTCATCCTCGATGCTGATATCCGCCGTGCGCGATCGGCCAATGGTCATACTGCCGAGTCTGAGCTTATGGCGTTTGCCGCTGTCCTGGCCGATAAAAATCACCAGATAGGGATGCAAGTCCGCCATATAAGTCATCACTAATGCATCTGCGGCATTATCGGCAGATCAGTCAGGCACGGGGACCGCAGCAATCCGTTTCTTGCCTTGAAGATCGTCTAGCCAACGCAAGGCGCTCTGGCCTCTGCCCCAGGTCGTCAGCGTAACGGATCCGTCCGGGCGAATCGTCACCTCCGTCTTCATGCTGCGTCCACGAATATAGTCGGTCCGCAGGCGCAACTCGCCATGTTTAAAAGAGAGGCAGTCGAAGAAGTCGGCAACCGTAAACGCGTCGTTCGGTTGGTAGTCCAGCTCGGATATGCCGCGGGGTCTTGCGTCGTGAAACGAGAGCACCGCCAAGGTGAACAGAAAACCGAAGGCGGCCCATTCGACGATCTCTCCGGGATCGGTGTCTTCATCGTCATCTTCGAAAAGCAGGTCTGCACGGACAAAGACATTCTCCTTGTCCGGGCTGAGTTCCGTGTGGGTGTCGACAACACGAAAGAGCACGAGCGTCCCGGTCTCGAACAGGGTCTGTGCAGCTGGTTTTCCGGTTTCGCTCATGAGTCTCAGCGCCACAGATTTTCAAACCGCTTCGCCGCCGTGCGGGTGTAGATGGCGGTGTGCTTCGGGTCCCGATGCCCCAGGTAATCCTGGATGGTGCGCAGATCATGCCCCTTGTTCGCCAGCGCGTACCCGCAGGCGTGGCGGAGCATGTGGGGATGGACCTTGCCCAGATCGGCGCGCTCGCTGATGCGCCGGACCAGGTAGTAGACGCCCTGGCGGGTGAACTGACCACCGCGTTCGGTGACGAATAACCAGGGCAACCGGGAATCCTTTATCCGCAGGTAGCGCCGAATCGCCCGCAGCTCGTCACCTTCGATCGGATGATGCGTCGAGAGGCTGCCCTTGAGGCGGTCGATCCAGATGCGCGCGGTCTCCAGGTCCAACGCGGAGACGGTCAGCCGGCAAAGCTCCGTCTCCCGCAGGCCGTGCCGATACATCAACAGCATCATCAGATGATCCCGGATGCCGTGCCGGCCGGACTTGGCCGCCTGGAGAAAACGGTCCACTTCCGCTTCGGTGAGGAAGTTCTTGGCCTTTTCATGCAGATCGACGGCTTCGGAAGCAGACATCCAGGGTCACTCTTTACTTTACGCCGATTGGCCAGCTTGACTTGGCAGCTGTAACCCGCTGGTTCCTATCACCGTCACCGTGCAAACTCTGAACAAAATGCCTCTTTCGTAAAGAGTGTCATAGGATTTCTCGAATGTCGATGGGCAACCGTTTCGTCATGTCGAGCTCGAAGGTGCCATAGGGATTGACGTGATGGTAGATCAGCGGTGTCATCGCCCGCAGGTCTTCCGGCATCATCCGTTCCAGCCAGTCGGGTTCTTCCAGGATCTGCTGGAACATGAGGGTATTGACGTAGACCAGGTTCGCCTGCAGCAGGTGCAGGGCAAGGACGGAGACCTCTTGGTCGTCGAGGCGGTTGGTGGCGATCTCCCCGCTCTTGCCGTAGAAGATGAAGCTGTTGGCGCCGTTCCAGTTTTCAACGACGTTGAGCCCCTCCTGTATCTCGCGGCGGAGGCCTTCGTCGTTGAGGTAGCGGCACAGGAAAATGGTCTTCACGGCCCGCCCCAGCTCATCCAGAGCTTGATAGGTGGGGTGGTGCAGGTTGTTGCGGGTGAACCGGCGCAGGATGTCCTCGGGTTGGGCCGTGCCCAGACGCAGCGCCGTGGCGTACTTGATCATCTCGTCGTAGTGCTTGCGGATCAGATCCCAGTTGATCGGCCGTGTGAGGATCGCCTGCAGATTCGGATAGTCGTCCGGACGGCCCGCTTCGGGGCGGTTGAGCCTCTGCGAGGCAATGCCCTTGAGCCGTGGCATCAGCTCGAACCCGAGCAGACGACAGAAGGCGAAGGCCACATCGCTCTGTCCGTGACTGTCGACGTAGTTCTTCTGCACCTCCAGGTCCGTGCAGTGGCGCAGAACCCCCTCGATCATGGCCGCCACTTCCGACGACGAGCAGCGCTTGAGCTGGGAGTAGATGCACGCCGCCCGGCGCTCGACGTGCCAGTAGATCATGACCCCGCGGCCACCGTAACGGATATGCCACTCGGTCATCAGGTTCTGGTCCCAGGCGCCGAACTTCTTGCTGTCGGAGGCACAGGCCGTTGTCCCTTCGCCCCAGATGTGATCCAGGCGCGCTGCGAAGGTGGCGTTGACGACCCGGCGGATCGCCTCGCGCAACGCGGATTTCTCGATGAAGCGCCGGCGCACATAATGCAGGTCGGAGTAGCTGACCTCCCGATTGCTCGCGGCCATGCGCTTGAGCCCGGCGTTGGTACCCAATCCGTACAGGCACAGCAGGAGGCGCTGCTGTAACGTCTCGCGATCGATGACCTCGCGGCTGGCCAGGGTCTTGAACGAGTCGGTGATGCCGACGCGCAAGTCGGTCTCCTTGAGCACATCCAGCAGGCTGGTCATCGGCCAGCGGCGGCCGACCTCGGTTTTCAGCCGCCGCAGCTGCGATGGCTCCGGTTGCGGGTCCAGGGACGAGAGGACGATACGCTTTTTCCCCGTTGCGCGGAGTCGAACCTTCGGATTCCGGGGCAGGTTGGTGTCCAACTCGCCGAGGGCGTCGCGCATCGTCTGTTGCAGGGTCTCGATGATGAACTGATCGGGATCCCTGGGATGCTGCAGATCACGATAGTAGCGTTCGCGATTTGCATCGAAGTCGACGGGGAGATCCTCGTCTGGATTGCGGTAGCGGTCGGCGCCTTCGACCCAGATTTCCTTGCACCTCAAGCGCTCGCGCAGCACCTGCAAAGCGCAGATCTCATAGTCGATACGGTTGATTCGTTCACCATCGGGGCCGTCCTCAATCGTAACCATTCAGCTCCCCATGGTATCTGCGCACCGACGGCGCAATACGACTGCTAGTTCGCAGGTAGTGGCAGTGCGGGAGCCGGTAGATCTTTACGCCGCTGAGTGACAACCTCGGCGAGGTATGGCCAAGGTGAAACGGCCCGCTGGCGGCAGGTCTCGATGACGCTGGCCAACAGGCTGAAGGCGTGGGTGCCCTCGGCCGTGCGGGTACCATGGCTGATGCGCCGAGCGATCACCCAGTGTCGCAGTGCGCGTTCGGCCGCGTTGTTGGTCAGGGGTAGTTCCGGGTGATCGAGCACAACCCAGAAGGTGTCCCAGTCATTGAGCAATTCGCGCGCAAGCGCACGCGTCTTCTCATGCTTGGGGTCGGCATTGTCGAGGCAAGCGGTGAAAAAACTGGCGAGCAAGCGCGGGCATGCGTTTCTCGCAACGGAATGTCCGGTGGCGATCCACGGGCTTTGTAAACGGGGCATCCATGACCGTCTCGAGCACCTTCAGAACATGTTCTACGCCGAAGCGGCCGAGCGTCTCGATCCAGGCTTTGCCCCAAGCCGTTGGCTTTGCGCACGATGTGAGCCAGGCAGCGCAAGCGCCTGGTGTACGCGCGGTAGACCCCGTACCCGTCGCTCATCAGCCAGTGCTCGAAGGATTCGCCGAGCACGCGCTGCACCAGCTCGCGGCTGCGTTTACCGACGATGAAAAACGTCATGGTGGCGCAGGTAAAGACCCACAGCCACAACAACTGCCCGTGCTCTTTCCAACTCGTCTCGTCGGCATAGACCAGCTCGACGTCGCGCATCGCGCTACGAATCTCTTGCTCCACCACCGGCTCGACGGCACGCCCGGCCTCGTGGATGCATTGATTGATCGTTGCCACACCGAGCTCCAGGCCCAACCAGTCGTGGAGAAACTCCCGGATGCGTGCCCGCGACAGACGCTGACGCAACGCCAAGGCGCAAATAAAGGCAACCAACAGGGGGCCGGCCAAGTGCCACTCGGTCAGCTCGACACGCCAGCCTTCCTCTGTGCTGCAACGCCCGGGCTGTGCGCGCGTCCAATGTCCGCACCGACATTGGCGCTCCAGATAGGTGTGCTTGGTTTGGACAAGTATCAGCCCGTTGGCGCCGTTGCCCGGTCGGGCCAAGTCGATCTCGTAGCGGGCGGTGTACTGGTTGGCTCGGGATACGTGTAATTTTTTATCACTTCGGGCCGTCATCAGGGAATGGCAGCGGTCTCGGACGGAGCGGCGGCGGCAGAACCTCCATGTCGACGTCGTAGTTCCCGAAGCGCCGAAGGTGGTCGCGTATGGTGGGAGCAGTTCTCGCTACAAGCTCTCGGGTCACCGGCAACCCCTCTGCGGCCATGCCGGCGAGCACGTCCGTCAGGTCGACGACGTTGTGCAGCATCACGGCGTTGGCGACCAGGTCCATGTACTTCACCTGCTTGAGCTGCTCCACCGGGTCGCCGCTCTTGATCACCGGGCCACCGAAGCCGATCCAGTCCAGGAAGTCGTTGTAGGACTCGATCTTGGTGGTCTCGGCGCGGATGCTCTGGCGCAGCTCGGCCTCGGACACGAAGCGCAGCAGGAACAAGGTCCGCACCACACGCCCCAGCTCGCGGAAGGCCTGGTAGAGCCGGTTCTTCCGGCTGCGGCTGCCGAGCTTGCGCAGCAGCATCGAGGGCAGCACCTTGCCGGCCTGGATCGACAGGACCACCTGCATCATGTCCTGCCAGTGCGCCTCGATGATCCGCCAGTCGACGGTCTTGGTGAAGAGCGCGTCGATGTGATCGTACTTCGATGCGGCGTCAGGCCGGTAGAACTCGGCGTCGTTCCAGGTCCGCATGCGCGGCAGCAGCTCGATGCCGAGCAGGTATGCCAGGCCGAAAACCGGCTCGCTCTGGCCATGGGTGTCGGCGTGGACGGTGTCGACCTCGAACTCCGAGCGATTCTGAAGCAGCCCGTCGAGGATGTAGACCGCCTCCCAGACCCCGCAGGCGATGAAGTTGCTGAACAGCGCGATGTAGGTCGCCGAAATGTGATGGTAGGCGATGCCGCCGTAGCGGCCATAACGGATGTGCTGCTCGCCGAGGAGGTTGTTCTCGCGCAGCTCCATGTGGGTCCCGTCGGCGATCGCCACGTTCGGCTTGCCCCAGAGCTTGGGCAGCTCGAACCGGGCATACTCGCGGGTGATGTCGGCGGATGCGGCTTCGAGCTTGTCGACGGTGACATGCTGGGCGTTGATCCGGCGCAGCGAGTGCCGGTTGATGCTGTCCGGTGCGTGGCGCGCGGTCTGGTTCACGCCGAGGTTGCAGCCGATCCCGAAGACCGTGAACAGATACCGCTTGGTCGCGTCCTCCAGCTTGGGATCCGAGCCAGACAATGGGCCGAAGTGGCGCGTGAACGACGACCAGTGTTGGACGTGCTTGAGGACATCGAGCAGATGCCGCTCTGGCATCCGTTCCCGGATCGCTTGCTCGAAGGCTTGGAGCCCTTGAGGCAGAGGTTGAGCGGCCTGGCGGATCAGATGCGGCGTCCCATCCGGATCGATCCGCAACGCGCTGTTGTCCGGGAAGCCGGCGTCCACGGTCCTGGCCAGCTCTTCCAGCTTGTCTCGCAGCTCGGAGACGAACCCGCTGGCCTCCGTCGGCAGCTTCACCGCGGCGCCGTAGTCGTCGAGCCTGCGGTCGCACTCGTCCCACGGCAGCAGCTGAGCGCGGTAGTCGTCGTAGGCCCCGGAGCCGATCACATACAGGTCGCCGCTTTGCAGCGCCTCGGCCAGGTACATGAACACGCAAAGCTCCAAGGCATGGCGGTCGAGCAGGACCGCGCCGTCCTGCCGCTGTTGGACGAAGGCTTGCCAGCGTTGCGAGGCGAAGCCAAGATCCAGTGTGACGTCCAGGACCTTGCGGCGGCTGCGCTGGTGCTGGCGGACGATATCCAGGGCGTCCAGCAGGCGCGTGTCCGCGTTCGACGACTCCAGCGTCAGCAGATCGAGCAAGCGGAACAGCGTACTCCGGTTGCCACTGTGGATCGGCCACAGCAACGGCAGGTAGTTGTCGTTGTGGTAGGCGGTCACCGCGTGGTACTGGGCGCCGAGGGCCTCGACGCCGCCCTGTTCGAGGAGCACCTGGCGCAGATTGCGGCCGAGTTCCTCGTCCGCGTCCGCAGCACCGGCATGTCGCAGGACCTGGCCGAAGACCGCGAGGAGCTCTTCCTCGATCGCGCGCTGGTTCTTCTGCAGCGTGTGCAGCCGCTCGACGGCCCGATTCCGAGTGCGCCGCATCCTGCGGATGAACATCTCGACGAGCTGATCGCGGGTCTCGGTCTGGGTCTGGTGAAGCAGGCTCAGCAGCAAAGTGTGTCGCCGCCCCGGCTGGCAGACATCACGTAGGTCGCCGGTCTCCAGGGCCTTGGCCTCGGCGGCGAACTGCCGGATCTTGGTGTGCGGAATGCTCTCCAGGAGCGGCCGGGGATCGAGAACGGCATCCAGCTCGGCGAGCCGGTCGATCCACAGGCGCAGGTGCTTCAGGTTTGGTGGCCCCGGGGTCTCCTTGAGCCGCGAGAAGGCGTTCAGCTGATGTCCGACTGGCTGCTCCAGCATCGCATCGAGGACTTGGCGCTGAGCCTCGCTCAAAGCGGCATCGATCTTCCGGTAGATCTCCTCGTGGATCGATTGGCGCAGATTGCCGATCAGGCGATCCAGGTTGCTGAACGCGGGAAGCTCGATTCCCTCCTTGACCAGGGCCTCGACCGACGCGCTGATCAGGTCCGCCGGGTCGCTCATGACCTGGGCGGCACGATGGACCGTCCTGATCACGACCTCGCGGCCGCCGTGGGAGAAAGGACGGCTGCCGAGGTGCTTGCGAATCGCTTCCCGGTACCGGTGCACCGTCGCCGGCCGAGCGACACCATCGACCAGCGCCGTCTCGTCATCGAATCCGAGCACGTTGGCGACGTGCTGACGGATCTGATCAGGAACCTCTTCGAGTGCAGGGAAATAGCCCAGATGCCGGCGCGTCTTCAGGCTGACCGCCATCGACAACCGGCCGACCTCGCCGTGGGCGTGTCGGCGGACGAAGGCCTCCTCGTCCTCACTCAGGGTGAAGTTTGCCGCAAGCTCGCCATCGCTGAGCTGCCCGCGAAAGCGGGGGTACGCGGTCCGGTCGATGGAGGCCATGGCAAGGGCTCGCGAGGTGTCCGAAAAAGGGTTTGCCCCGACGGCCAGAAAGTGCTTGATTTACCATGGACCGGCGTGGCCGAATTTGGCTGGCCGAAAAGGTATACATTCTCGGACGTACGATCCACAGAAAATGCCCCGAAGAACCGCACCGCCCTCTACCTGCGTGTCTCCACGGCGGATCAGAAACCGGATCTGCAGTTCGATGGCTTGCGGGCCTACGCCGCGCGAGCCGGGCTTGAGATCGTGCGGGAGTTTCTCGATGTGGCGGTGTCCGGGCGCAAGCAGGGACGCCCGCAGCTCGACGCACTGATGCAGGCTGCGCGCGATCACGCGTTCGATTGCGTCCTGGTGTGGAAATTCGACCGCTTCGCCCGCTCCACCAAACACCTGCTCACGGCGCTGGAGGAGTTCGATCACCTGGGGATCCGCTTCGTGAGCATCCAGGACCAGATCGACACCACCTCGCCCATGGGCAAGGCCATGTTCACGCTCATCGGCGCCATGGCAGAGCTGGAATCGTCCTTGATCAGCGAGCGGGTCACGGCCGGGATGAAGGCGGCGAAGGCGCGAGGGAAGCACCTGGGGCGACCGCGAACGCCGGCGACGGTCGTGGCAGAGGTCGAAGAACTGGCGAAAACGACGGATCTAAGCGTGCGCGAGATTCATCGGAGCATCGGTGCCAAGATCGGGCGCGGTGTGGTCGGGGACATCGTCAAACGTATCCGCCACGATCCGAAGCTCGACACCGCACGCAGCTAGAGAGGCCTGGGGGATCTGCCCTCAAGCCTCGAGAGACTCTCTGAAGAACAGGTTATCCAGAACGATGAATGCAATCGAATTTCAGGCTGTTGCCCACGATGGCGTTCTCGACATTCCGCCGGAACATCGCCGCGTTTTGGATGGCAAGAAGGTGCGCGTCGTCCTGGTCGATGCCGAGCCCCAAGCCACCGATGCGGAGGAGACGATCTTTGCGCGGCTGCGACGGGTGAAAACCCAGGGGCCAACGGATCTTTCGACCAATCATGACGCCTACGTCGTCGGCGAAAGGGATGCCTGAGTCTGTTTTCGTCGACACCGGCTACATCCTCGCCCTGGTCAACGAGAACGATCAGCATCACGCCGAAGCGGTCGCACTCTCGCAAAAATTCGATGGCCAGCCAATCGTCGTCACCGACGCCGTGCTGCTGGAGATCGGCAACGCCCTGTCGAGGATGGATCGTGACGCTGCCGTACAGATCATCGAGGATCTGCGCGAATCGCCAGGCGTGACCGCGGTGAACCTAACGCCCGAGCTGTTCGAGTCGGCGTTCGATCTGTACCGGCGCCACACCGACAAGCAATGGGGCCTGGTCGACTGCGTCTCCTTCGTCGTCATGCGCCGCATGGACTTGAAGACCGCGCTCGCCTTCGACCAACACTTCGTTCAGGCGGGATTCGTCACACCCCGGTTCTGACTGTGCAGTTTCACGCTCAAGCCGAGAGGGCCCGATCGATGGCCCAGTGAGCGGTTTCGGTGCGACACGAGGTTGCACGAGTACTTATCAGGGAAGATCCGGTGTTCTGCCACCGGCACCCTACCGGGCCGTGCGTCGGGGGCAACCCCGGGGTGCGAAGCGCCCGGGACACGGTAGCCTCCGTCTTATCGACGGGCAGCCGAACTGCAAGGGGACGTTGCGACTGCCAGCCTCATGGCGGTCGGGAGCTGGGGTTGGAGGATATGGTCAAGGTAGCTGAATCGCTGTTGAGCCGTCGTTAATTTAGACATGCCAAAGAGGCTGACAGGCATGGACCAAAAGGTATGCAGTCAGGATGGGGAGCCCGTGTTTCTCCCCACGCGGACGTTGCACTGCCGGCGGAAAGGCGGGACCTAAGTCCTTCTGGAATAGTACGCGTGCGGAACGTGGTAAGCCCAACCGTTCCCATACGGATAGTGGGAGGTGGCCCGCAAGGGCTTGCCGGAGGACGAGTGGGTATGGGAGGTCGGAGAAAGCGAAGGCCGGTCTGTAATCGACCGGATAGGGGTTCGAGCTTTGCCCTACCCGATAAGGGGGCTGACTTCCGACTGGTCTTGAATCACGAGAAAGGTGCGAAAAGGCTCAACCCGTGAGGTTACTTTGACGATGAACGCCTCTGGCGTCATTGAAGGCCCGCAGGGCGTGGCGGCACAATGGTCCTCGATCGATTGGGGCACGATACGCCGTCATGTCAGCCGATTACAAGCCCGTATCGTGAAGGCGGTCAGGGCAGGCAAGTGGCACCGCGTGCGGTGTCTGCAACGCCTGCTCGCCAACTCGTTCTTCGCCAAGCTCTTGGCGGTGCAACGAGTCAGCTCCAATCGGGGCAAACGTACGGCGGGAGTCGACGGCTTCGTGCTGAAGACTCCCGCACAGAAGTGGCAACTCGCCCAACAGTTGAATGCGAAGGACTACAAACCAAAGCCACTGAGACGGATCTACATCCCCAAGAAGAACGGAAAACGCCGACCGCTCGGCATCCCTTCCCAAGCGGACAGGGCCGAGCAGGCCCTGGATTTGCTTGCTTTGGACCCAGTATCGGAAACGCTGGCGGACAAGTGCTCCCACGGATTTCGCAAGGGGCGCTCAACGCAGGACGCAATCCAAAGCTGCTTCCAGTTACTCTCCCGGCGAATCAGCGCCGAGTGGATTCTGGAGGGCGATATCCGGGGCTGCTTCGATCATCTCGATCAGGATTGGCTGGTCGGTCACATCCCGACTCACCAAGGAAGATTAAGGGCTTGGCTCAACGCCGGTTATTTGGAACAGGAACGTTTCCACCCAACAGCCGAGGGGACGCCGCAAGGAGGTATCGTCTCCCCGACGGCGGCCAATATGGCCTTGGATGGTCTGGAAGAGCGGCTGAAAGTGCGCTTTAAGGGCCGCCACAAAGTCAACTTGGTTCGCTACGCTGATGACTTCGTGATCACAGGAGCCTCACGGACGCTGCTCGAGGACGAAGTCAAACCATTGGTGGCGCAGTTCCTCGCAGAACGCGGGCTGGAGCTGGCCGAGGAAAAGACCCGAATCGTACATATCGACCAGGGTTTCGACTTTCTTGGCTTCAATGTCCGTAAATACAAAGGGAAGCTGCTCGTCAAACCGGCTGGATCCAGTATTGCAGCGGTAAAGGAAAAAGTCCGGGAGATCTTCAAGGAGGCCACAAGCCACACCCAGAGAGATCTGATCCGCCACCTCAACCCGGTGATTCGGGGCTGGGCCAACTATTACCGCCATGTCGTGAGCAAGGAAGTGTTCAGCGACATCGACTATGCGATCTGGCGCATGACATGGAAATGGGCGAGACGACGACATCCCCAACGCAGTCCTCAGTGGGTCAAGGATCGGTATTTTCCCCGCAAAGAGGGTCGCGACTGGGTGTTCACGGACGGATCGGTCACGCTCTTTCGGATGCCGAGCATTCCGATTCAGCGTCATGTCAAGGTCCGCGGCGATGCCAATCCCTATGACCCCAAGCACGCCGGCTACTTTGCCGCGCGACAGCGTCGTCAGGGGAAGTCGACGCCTGCGGTTCCACCCTCATGGCTTGTTCTGTGATGCGTCTCCGTCACAACCCCGTTGACCGCTGGGTGCTTCACGGCGCCTTCTCAAGGCTTGAGCCGTGTGCGGTGAAAGTCGCAAGCACGGTTCTTAAGGGGCGGGGTGGCGGTAACGCCGCCCTGCTACCTGACTATC